>JARGPB010000023.1 GCA_029212905.1 Thalassovita sp. | reverse complement strand
CGACACCGCCACCGTCCGCTTTAACACGAACCTTGACGTTGTAGTCGATCACACGTTTTAGGGGGACCAGAATTTTCATATTTTTCTCTTTGGGTTAGTCAGCACAAGGGGCGGCCCGACGTCCGAGCCGCCCACAAGATCAGAAGGACTTTTTCAGTAGCTCGCGCAGTTCTCCGACCACACCACGGCGGAAGGCCAGCACACAGGCGACAAAGATCACGCCCAGAACGACCGGCACCCACGCGCCCAGCGGGCCAGAGGCCAGATAGTTCTGCAACGCGATGATGATCCCTGCGCCGACCGACGGGCCAACGATGGTGCCAAGACCACCCAGCAGGGTCATCAGGACGACCTCACCAGACATGTGCCAATGCGCGTCGGTCAGCGATGCCAGCTGGAACACGACCGTTTTGGTGGACCCAGCCAAACCGGCCAACGTGGCTGACAGAACAAAGGCCAGAAGCTAGTATTTGTCCACGTCATACCCCAGCGATGTTGCCCGGTCCTCGTTGTCCCGGATGGCTGACAGCACCTGCCCAAAGGGCGAATTCACAGTCCGCGAAATCAGGAAATAGGCCAGCACAAAGATCACCAGAACAAAGTAGTACATGTTCATGTTATTGTTCAAATCGACCATGCCAAGCGCAGTGCCACGCGGCACGCCTTGCAGGCCGTTTTCACCGCCGGTGAAATCCGATCTAATGAACAGGAAATACACCATCTGGGCCCTCGCCAGCGTGATCATCGCAAAGTAGATCCCCTGACGGCGGATCGCGATCATCCCGATCAGCAGCCCCAACACGCCGGCCGACAATGCGCCCACCAGAATGCCCAGCTCAGTCGGCAGACCCCAGACCTTGAGCGCATGTCCCGTAACATAGGCCGCCCCGCCAAAGAACGCGGCATGGCCAAAGGACAATAGCCCGCCATAGCCAAGGATCAGGTTGAACGCGCTGGCAAACAGGGCAAAGCACAGCAGTTTCATCAAAAAGACAGGATTGATCACCAACGGAGCCGCAAGCAGCAGAGCGATGGCAATGAGATAGCCAATTTTGGTATTCATGAGCGCGGCTCCTTATGCGGTTTTGCCGAACAGGCCAGCGGGACGCAGGACCAGAACGATCGCCATGACAACGAAGATGACAGTGGACGAGGCCTCGGGCCAAAAGACCTTGGTCAGGCCCTCGATGACACCCATGGACAGGCCGGTGATCACAGCGCCCATGATGGACCCCATGCCGCCGATCACAACGACCGCGAAAACCACGATGATCAGGTTCGACCCCATCAGCGGGTTCACCTGAGTGATCGGTACAGCCAACACCCCGGCAAAGGCTGCCAGCGCCACGCCATAGCCATAGGCCAGCGTCGTCAGCAGCGGCACATTCACGCCAAAGGCCTGTAGCAACCGGAGATTTTCCGTGCCTGCACGCAGGTAGGCGCCGATCTTGGTTTTCTCGAACAGGAACCAGGTTCCGATACACACAATCAAAGAGGCCACCACGACCCAGCCGCGATACCAGGGCAGGAACATGAAGCCCAGATTGACGCCGCCCATCAGCTCTTTGGGGGCGGAATAGGGCACGCCGGACGAGCCGAACAGCTTCACGAATGTGCCCTCGATCACCAGCGCCAGACCAAAAGTCAGCAGCAGGCCATAGAGGTGATCCACCCCGGCCAGGCGCCGCAGCAAGAGACGTTCAAGAAGGATGCCAAAAACGCCCACAATGATGGGCGCGAAAATCAGCGCGCCCCAGTACCCAATGCCCAGCCATTTGGTCAGGCCAACAGTGGCAAAGGCACCCAGCATATACAGCGCGCCATGGGCGAAATTCACGATATTCAGCAGGCCGAAAATCACGGCCAGCCCCAACGAAAGAACCGCATAGAAGGCGCCGTTGATCAAGCAGAGCAACAGCTGGCCGAATAGCACTTGGGGCGGAAAACCCAGCAGATCTGTCAGCATGGTCAGTATTCCTAGAAAGAGGGGATATCAGGGGGTGCCCGCCAGACGCGCATCACTGCATCTGGCGGGCGTCTCGCCTTACTTCGTCGGGCAAGCGCTTTCGGACAGCGGTCCGAAGGCCTCTTCACCGGGGATGGTGCGGACGATGTTGAGGTAGTCCCAAGGCTTGGAGGAGGAACTCGGGTCTTTCACCTCGGCGAGATACATGTCGTGGACCATACGGCCGTCCGAACGCAGAACGCCGTTCTGGGCGAACATGTCGTTCACGGGCATTTCGCGCATTTTGGCCAGAACCGTATCGGTATCATCCGACCCTGTCGCCTCGATTGCCTTCAGGTAGTGACGCACGGACGAATAGGTACCCGCCTGAACGCCCGTTGGCATTTTCCCGGTCAGCTCATAGTATTTTTGCGACCAGGCACGGGTTTCGTCGTTCAGATCCCAGTAGAAGGACACAGTCATCTGCAGGCCCTTGGCTGCTTCCAGACCCAGCGCATGCACGTCCGTCAGGAACACCAGCAAACCGGCGATTTTCTGCCCTGCGGCCACAACACCGAATTCATTGGCGGCTTTGATCGCGTTGATCGTGTCGCCGCCCGCATTGGCCAGACCGATGATTTTTGCGCCCGAAGCCTGAGCTTGCAGGATGAAGGACGAGAAATCCGAGGCCGGGAACGGGTGCTTGGCCGCGCCCACGACCTTGCCGCCTTCGGCTTCGGCTTCGGCTTCGGCTTCGACAACTTTGGACACGTCGCGCTGCAATGCCTCGCCAAAGGCATAGTCAGCAGTCAGCAGTCAGCAGTCAGGAAATACCAGCTGTCGCCGCCCTCACGCACAACGGCCGAACCTGTGCCAACCGCCAGCGCGCGGGTGTTATAGGTCCAGTGCAGGCCTTGCCGGTCAACAGCGACGAGGCCGCGCCGGACACCAGCGCGATTTTGTTCTGTTGCTTCGCCACTTCAAACACACCCAGCGCAACCGAGGTTGTCGCCAGCTCTGCAAAGGCATCGACGCCCTGCGTGTCACCCCATTCGCGCGCTTTGTTGGCGGCGATGTCGGCTTTGTTCTGGTGGTCTGCGCTGACCAGCTCGATCGGAGCGCCGGCAACGGTGCCGCCGAACTCGTCAATGGCCATTTGGGCCGCGACAACCGCACCATTACCAGCAAGGTCCGAATAGGTGCCGGACATGTCGGTCATCAGGCCAATTTTCACTTTGCCGTCGCTGATTTCTGCGGCAGCAGCCGAGGCCAGCATGGCCAGAGCCGAGGCGCTTGCGGCCAGGGTTTTCAACAATTTCATAGGGTTCTCCTCCGAGGTTGTGCCGGTTTTAGACACTTAGGTACTCGTCAAAGACGTGCTGTTTCTCATCCAGCTCGTCCGGGGCGTTGGCCAGCATGTTCAGAACAATGGGCGCGCCACAGAAATGGGTGACTTTCTCGTCGCGGATCAATTGGTAAATCGGCTCGGCGCGCAGACAGACGCAAACACCGGCGTTCGCGGCAATCGTCCAAGGAAAGCACCAGCCATTGCAGTGGAACATCGGCAGCGTCCACAGATAACGCGAGTGATGCTGCATGCCCCATGTCACGATATTGGACATCGCGTTCAGGTGCGCCCCGCGGTGATGATACACAACACCCTTGGGATCGCCCGTAGTACCCGAGGTATAGTTCAGGCTGATTGCATCCCACTCGCTATTCGGAAGCGCATAGTCATAGTCGGGGTCGCCTTCGGCCAGCAAATCTTCGTAGGTGACGCTGCCAACACGTCGGCCACCGTCAAAGCTGTCATCCTCGATATCCACGACCAGAATATCCCGATGAACCGAGATTTTCACAGCGCGGTCAACCACTTCGGCGAATTCTGGATCCACAAGAACGGCTTTGGCCTCGGCATGAGACAGAATAAAGGCGATGGCCTCGGCGTCCAGGCGGGTGTTGACGGTGTTCAGGACCGCGCCACACATGGGCACGCCGAAATGGGCCTCGAACATCTCGGGGATATTGGCGGCGATGATGGACACGGTGTCATCTTTGCCCAGCCCCCGCTGCTCCAATGCGCTGCCTAGGCGGCGCATCCGTTGATAGGTTTCGCCCCAGGTCCGGCGCACGTCACCATACACAACGGCCAGATGCTCTGGATAGATCGCGGCGGTCCGTTCGGCAAAGGACAAAGGCGAGAGCGCGACATAGTTTGCCTCGCTTGGCTCCAGCCCGGAGTCGTAAATACTGATGTGAGACATGTATCCTCCCTGCAATTCGCGCCGGGGCTCCCCTTTAACCGGCGTAGTGGGGATGGGAATACACATGCGTTTCTTGCCGAATTTCGCGGAAATTGTATCCAATTGTGACGCGCCTTGGTTTAGGCTTGGTTCTTTGGCCGGAGTGATCAATTCTGAGGCCACACACTAAAACCTTGGAGCCGCAGCCGTGTCTGAGGATTTGAAATCCAAAAGAAGACGCTCAGCATATCCTGGAGCGCCTGGCCCATCTGGATCAGGGCATCACGATCTTCGATCAGAACCTGAAACTGGTCGTCTGGAACCGCAAATTCCTGGAGGTCTATGGCTACCCCGAGGACATGGCGTTCCAGGGGGCGGATTTTGCGTCGTCCATCATGTTCAATGCCCGCGCGGGGGATTACGGGCCTGGGGACGCAGATCAACAGGTCGGTGAACGGGTGGAAATTGCGCGCAAATTCGTCAAGCATCGGTTCAAACGTATCCGCGCCGATGGCCGCACCGTCGAGGTCGTGGGAACGCCGCTGCCCAATGGCGGCTTTGTGTCAACCTATACGGACATCACCGAAAAAGAACGCCAGCAAGAGCTGCTGGAAGGCATGGTCCAAACCCGCACACAAGAGCTGCGCCCGAGCGAAGAACGCCTGACCCTGATCGCCGACGAGGTTCCCGCCGGGATCGCGCATCTGGATCAGGACATGAATATTCTCGTTGCAAACAAGCGGTTCGCGCGGGCCTACAAAAAGACCCCGCCCCAAGTGATCGGGTTGAATGTGCGCGATGTTCTCTATGCCAAAACATTGGAGGAATCCGCGCAGTTTTTCGAACAGGCCCGACGCGGAAGCCTGGTTGACTTTGAGATGCGGTTAGAGCTGCCAGGGGGGCGCCTGAAGGACGTGCGCACCCTCTTGCGCCCGGACAAACCCAAACATGGCGAAGTGAACGCCTTCTATCTGGTGTCAATCGACGTGAGCCGCCGCAAGTCGACCATGGCCGCCCTGATGAGGTCCCAGAAATGGACGCCTTGGGCCGCATGGCCAGTGGTATATCGCATGATTTCAACAACCTACTAACAATCATCCTGGGCAATCTTGTCCCTTTCTCGGAGCAGCTGAACGACGGGATGTTGGTCGAAGAATTCCTGACACCCGCGATTTCAGCGGCCCGGCGCGGCTCGGCTTTGACCAAGAGATTGCTGACACTGGCCCGGCGCGAACAGTTCGACCCCGTTCCGACGCGTATTGGCAATGCGATCGACGAAATCAGCGCCCTGGTCATAAGCTCGGTGCCGGCATCCTTGAACGTCGAGCTGTATCAGCAACCGGATTTGCCTCTGGCGATGGTGGATCGCTCGCAGCTGGAAATGGCGATCCTGAATCTGGCACTGAATGCGCGCCCCACAGACTTGCGCCGGAAGAGGCCGAGCTGTTCCGCATTCGGGCGGGCCGGTACATTCGGATCAAGTTTTCGGATGACGGCTGCGGCATGTCCCAAACACTGTCCGAAAAAATATTCGAGCCATTCTTTACCTCCAAGGTGGCGGGATCCGGGCCGGGATTGGGCCTGTCGATGGTCTATGGTTTCGTGCGGCAATCGAATGGGGCGATCTGCGTGGACAGCGTCCCCGGCAAGGGCACGTGCTTTACCATCCTGTTGCCTGATGTCAGCGGGTATTCCGAGCTATCTGACCTGCCCGCGCAGGTAACCGCCGCCCCCCAGGTGCCCGAGGCGCCTTCGGGGGAATTGGTCTTGTTGGTCGAGGATGACCTGGACGTTCGCCGCACCTTGCGCCGCAAGATTGCGGCCCTTGGGTTTCCGGTCGTCGAAGCGGGCGACGCGGACGAAGCCCTGATTTTGCTGCGACAACTCCAAGGCGTCGGTGTTGTCCTTTCGGATGTGGATATGCCCGGTTCCATGAACGGATTTGGACTGGCAAGCCAGGTCCAAAAGCAATTCCCACAGCTACAGATGGTCCTGATGAGCGGGCAAAATATCCAAAGCCCCACCCAGCCCGAACTGGCCGCCATCCCCTTCTTGCGCAAACCCTTTTCCGATGCTGATCTCTTGCAGCATCTCAGAGCGAAAGAGATCCAGAATTGACTACTTCAACGCCCGCGAAAACCATTGTCTATCTGCTTGAGGATGATCCCGATATTTCGCGGCTTATCGTGCGGACCCTGACCCAGCAAGGCATTGACGTGGTCTCATTCAGGCGCCTGTCCGAATTCGAACGCGCAGTGCGGCGCATGTTGCCGGATCTGTGCCTGATTGATCTCAGCCTGCCCGACGGGGACGGCCTGTCGGTGGTGCGCGACCAGATGCTTCCATACACCATTCCGCGGGTCATCGTGACAGGCCGGGGCAATATTACCGACCGCGTTGTCGGGCTGGAGGTCGGTGCCGACGACTATATCGTCAAACCCTTCGAGCCACGCGAACTGGTGGCACGTATCCGCGCCGTTCTGCGACGCTCGCGGATGAATCCCACCGAAAGCCCCGCATCCGCGACATCCCCATTGATTCATTTCGGCGATTGGAGCGCGGATCAGCCGCCTGCGCAAGAAACTGCGGGACTCGACCAAGTCCCCAAATGTGATCCGAACGGTCTATGGGGCGGGCTATGTGTTTGCGCTGCCCGTCAGTGCGGTCAGGACCCCGCCCCCCCAATCCGGCGATAGGTAAACGCGGTCTGCTCGCCGCTCATGGCCTGATCCAGCATCTCTTGGATGCGGCCATGATCAGGCGACTTGCTGCACACCGGATCCATCTTCGCGGCATCCCCGGCGATCATCAGCGCCTGACAACGGCAACCACCCAAGTCGATCTCTTTGCGGTCACAGGATTTGCAAGTATCAGGCATCCAGTCGTCACCGCGATAGGCATTGAACGCAGGGCTGTTGTACCAGATCTCGGCCAGAGGTTTGTCCGATATTTTGTCAAAGGTCAGATGCGGAATCATCTGCGCCGAATGGCAAGGCAACACGCTGCCGTCCGGCGCAATGTTCAGCCCCGCACTGCCCCATCCGCCCATGCAAGCCTTTGGATAGTCGGCGTAATAATCCGGCGGGACGAAATCAAAAGCCATGATCCCTTTTAGACGTTCGGCCGCCTCGGCGACCTTTTGTTTCGTGGCTTCGGCCTGTTCACGGGTTGGCAGCAACATCCCCCGGTTCTGCGTGGCCCAGCCGTGGAATTGTACGCACGCGACTTCCATCCGGCGGGCCCCCAGATCAACAGCCATTTGTATCGTCCGGTCCAGATCATCCAGGTTGTGGCGATGCATGACCGCATTCAACGTCAGAGGAATACCGCGGATCTTCAGCTCCTGTGCGACCTTCAGCTTGCGGTCAAAGCCGCCCTTGTAGCCCCCGATCCAATCAGCCAGATCCGCCGTTGTGCCCTGCATGGACAGCTGCACATGGTCCAGTCCCGCAGCCTCGAGCGCGTCCAGACGGCGCGGTGTCAGGCCAATCCCGCTGGTGATCAGATTGGTGTACAGCCCTGCATCATGCGCGGCCTGGGTCAGCTCGACAATATCCGCCCGCGAGGCGGGTTCTCCGCCAGACAGATGTAACTGCAACACCCCCATATCCGCCGCCTGACCGAAGGCGCGGGCCCAGGTCTCTGTGTCCAGCTCGGCGTCCTTTTTCAGCAGATCCACCGGGTTCGAACAATAGGGACATGCCAACGGACACCGATGTGTCAGCTCGGCCAGCATGGCGATGGGGGGCGGTGTGCTCATGGGTGCACCCTCAGGAAAACTCGGGCACGCAGCCCTTGCAAAAACCGCTGCACATCCGCAGCGATCTGATCGCGCGGCGCATCAAAGGTGGTGGCCAAATCGGTCACGATTTCATCCAGACTATCGACCCCGTTCACACGGGTCAGGATCGCCTCGCCAATCATATCCAGCGCCACGGCTTTCTCGGGCGCCAGCAATACAGTTTGCGCCCGAACGCGATCCTGTGCCAAGCGTACGCCACGCGGCAGATAGGGGCGTTCATGCGGGGCAATCTCTAGGCTCATGCCATGCCTTCCCCTGGGGTCCATGCGCCAGGTGGGATGCGTCCTGGTTCGACATATGCGCCCCAAAGCGCGTCCAGCTGTGCCCACAACACGTTGGTTTTAAAGATCAAAGCCTCGCAAGCCATGTCCTCTTTTTCCGGCGTATCGGCATGGATCAGCACCCAGTCCAAACCATAGGCCACGTCCTTTGGCGCCTCGGTCAGACGTTTGCGGAAATAGGACAGAGACTCCGTGTTGGCAAAGTCATAGTGCTCCAGCAGCCCCTCGATCCGGCGTTGATGGATCTTCGGCGCGAAGAGTTCGGTTAGCGAGGACGCCACCGC
The DNA here is from genome assembly GCA_029212905.1 of Thalassovita sp. GTDB lineage: Bacteria > Pseudomonadota > Alphaproteobacteria > Rhodobacterales > Rhodobacteraceae > Thalassobius. The sequence goes on along the minus strand of JARGPB010000023.1, from coordinate 36,668 downwards.
CTGCAACAGCGGCATATCCCGGACATAGCGGATATAGGCGTCCACGGCGAATTGGGTGGCGGGCAGAACGCCCCTGCCCGAGGCCACGTAATCCGGGTCCAGCCCCACGGCCTCGGCCAGTTTCAGCCAGCGCCGGATGCCGCCGCCCTCGGTGATGTTGCCATCGTGATCCTCGATCCGCGAGCGCCATTCGCGCCGCACCGCAGGATCATAGACGCGCGACATGAATGCCGCGTCCTTCATCGGGATTGCCGCCTGATAGGCCCACCGGTTGATGACCCAGGCGCGCACCTCTTCGGGGGTGCATTCGCCGCCATGCAGGCGATGATGGAACGGGTGTTTGTCGTGGTAACGCTCTGCGCCGATTGCGCGCAGGCGGGCCTCAAGGCTCTCGCGGCTCATATCTCTGTCTCCTGACCATCCGCAGCGATCTGCCAGCCGTTCCCGGTGACAAAGGCCCGTTCAAGGCTGTCCGGTTGCCAGATTGGGTTGGTATTATTAATATGGATGAAGGTCTTAGCGGCCTTCAGCCCCGACAGCCGCACGATCGATCCATCCGGCCCGCTGATCGGGATATGCCCCATTCGGCGCCCGGTTTTTACCCCGGTGCCGGTGCGGATCATTTCATTGTCATCCCAAAGCGTGCCATCAAAAAACAGCTGGTCCGCATCCGCAATTTGGTCCAGCAATTTGTCTGTAACGGTGGCGCAGCCGGGGATGTAATAGGCGGTTTTGGCCCCATCAGACAAACGCACGCCGACCGTCTGCTCACCTTCCAGATCGGTTTGAACTTCGGTGCCTTCCATGAACAGGGGCACTTTGCCCGGCACCGCAAACAGTTTCGCAGTCAAGCCCGGCAACAGCTCAAACGGTTGATCAAGAGCGACTGTCACACGCGGTACCACCTCGCGGTTCACAGCATCGAAAATGCGGTTATCGGCCAGAACCTTGTGAATTTCGCCGGTTGCGAACATCTGAAACGGCGTCTGTTCACGCAGCGACAGCAACCCGGCAATGTGATCGATGTCACCATTGGTCAACAGGACCGAGCCCACGGGCGTATCCCGCAGGGCACGCGGATGCATCCGTGGACTGGCCTGCATTTGCTGACGAATATCAGGGGACGCATTCAAGATCGCCCAAGAATGACCATCCACCGACACAGCCAACGAAGATTGCCCAGAGGCCGAAATCCGTCCGGCCCGGGCATCATTGCAATTGTCACAGCCACAATTCCATTGCGGCAGACCACCTCCGGCGGCGGCACCCAATACAAGAAACTTCATAGCAGGCCCCGCTTCCGAAAGAGTAATTAGAACAGGTCGGGCTCGTGGCCGCGGCCACCTTCGTCCTGCGAGGGTGCGTACATGTTGATTTCCATGCCGCAGTTCACTTCTTTGATTTTAGGTGCAGTCCAAGCCATCAGTTTCTCCTCCACTGGCGGGGTATATAGTCTGATCAGGTTAATCGCGCTGGTTCTGGGCCGAAATGATACAATGGTCGTAAGTTGAGGCCCCAGGCGCGGGCCAATACCAATGTCGCATATGCGCAAAAATCCAGAATTTCTAATGTTCTGTTCATGCGCGAATTATTCCTGTCGATTGTTGTTTTTCTGGCTGTCATTCTGGGGGCCCGCCCTGGCATGGCCGAGCTTTTGCCGCGCGATACATTGGCGGAAATGGTCATGCCGCCGTATTCCCTGGGCGAACCTTTGAATGACAAAGGTGTCTACAGCCTGCTGAACTCTGGCGGGGCCGAGGCCGGATTTGTCTTTGAAACAGAACCGCTTGCGCCACTTCCGGGGTTCTCTGGCGCGCCGATCAACATGCTGGTCGTGCTGGATTTGGAAGGCAAGTTCATCGACGTCCGCCTGATCGACCACAACGAACCGATCTTTGTCTCGGGCCTGGGGAATGCGCCTTTCCACAAATTTGTCGAACAATATCGCGGCCTGTCAATCGCGTCTTCCATCGTGGTGGGCACGCCATACGGCGCGGGCGGTGGCGGTTCCTCGTTAGTCTATCTGGACGGCGTGACCAAAGCCACGGCCAGCGTCCGCATCGCACATGAATCGATTATGGGAGCCGCCCTGTCCGTTGCCCGCGAAAAAATGCAGGGCCTGTCCGTCGGTCCCCCTGCCTACCCCGACCCTGCCATCGACGAACCCCTCGGCTGGGCCGATCTGGTAGAGCAAGGTATCGCCACACATCACGTCGTCACGAACGCCGAGTTGGACGCCAAATTCGCCGGCACCCTGTGGGAAGACGACGACCCCGAGGCCAAGGATGACCCCAGCGCCGCCTATCTGGATATCTGGGTTATCGACATCGGGCCGAAATCCATCGCCCGTGCTGTGCTGACAGACTCGGGGATGCAAGAGCTTGAGAACTTCTTGTCGATCTCGACCAATGACGAACCCATCCTCTTGATCGAATCTGCACGTCACGGGCTGGTTGGCCCGGATTTCGTACGCAACACCGCCCCCAACTGGCTGAACGCCGAACAGGGCGGGTTCCCTGTTGCCCTGCGCGATTCAGACCTGTTGATCGAACTGCGCAACGAAGTCCCAGACGGAACCGCCCTAATCCTGCGGACTGATCGGCGGCTCGGGTTCGATCCGTCGCAACCTTGGGATCTGCATGTCAGTGCCATCCGCCAACACGGGATTTTCCAACCCGACGCTGGGTCTGTCACGATCCCCGTTGCGATCACCCCGGCACCGCGTTTTTTCAAACGGGACGAAGTGGTCCGCCCTGCCCCACCCTGGCTGGACGCGCTACGCAATCGCGCGAATGACATGTGGGTCTTGGGGGTGTTCCTCATCGGGCTGGTCGCCGCATTGTTGCTCCGTCAAAGCGCATTGGCGCAACGCAAACTTCTGACCCCACTCCGATTGGCAACATTGGGTTTCGTGATCGGATTCGTCGGCTGGTGGGGCCAAGGCCAGCTGTCCATCGTAACCGTTCTGGGCAGCCTACGCGCCGCAACCGAGGGCGGCAGCTTTGCCTTCTTGTTGTATGATCCGTTTTCCTTGTTGATCTGGGCCATCGTGATTTTGGGGTTCGTTCTGTGGGGGCGCGGGTTATTTTGCGGCTGGTTATGCCCCTTTGGCGCGATGCAAGAGTTCGCCCATCATCTGGGCCGGATCCTGCGACTGCCTGAAATCGACCCCTCCGAACGCTGGGACACCCATCTAAAGAAACTGAAATATGTGCTGTTGGCTGGCCTCATCGGCGTCGTTGTCTTTGCCCCAGATCACATCGACAAAGCCGCCGAGATCGAACCCTTCAAAACGGCCATCACCACCTTCTTTATCCGCGAGTGGTACTATGTCGCCTACGCCGCCTTCTGGCTGCTGGCCGCCACGATGTTGTTCAAAGGGTTCTGCCGATATGTGTGCCCCTTGGGCGCAATCATGGCCATCGGTGGGCTGCTACGCGGGCGCGACTGGATTGCGCGGCGCGAGGCCTGCGGCTCCCCCTGTCAACTGTGTAAGGTAAAATGCAATTACAACGCGATCACACCTGCCGGAGACATACAGTACTCTGAGTGTTTTCAATGCCTTGACTGTGTTTCCATCCATGATGACACAAGCCGCTGCGTGCCACTGATCCTGGCCGCGCGCAAGGCCGACAAACAAAGGGCTGCCGAATGATTACCCGCCGTCGCCTGCTCGCTATCTCCGCCGCCGCGCTGGCGCTGCCCGCCCGGTCCGACCCGCTCCGTTGGACTGGCCGTGCTATGGGGGCCGAGGCACAGCTCACGTTCCACGCGCCCGCCCCTCTGGCCAAGCAGGCAATCGCCGCCGTTCAGCAAGAAATCACCAAGGGCGAGGCTCTGTTCAGCCTGTACAATCCCGACTCGGCACTTTCAGAACTGAACCGCCATGGGACCCTGAGCAACCCTGACCCCGACTTCGTTGCTGTCCTGCGCATCGCAAACACCGTGCATCACGCAACTGGCGGCGCCTTCGATCCAACGATCCAGCCGCTCTGGCAGGCACTGGCCCAAGGTACAGATACGGCCCCTGCCCGCGATCTGATCGGCTGGGGTCGTGTCCAGATAGCCCAGGATCGCGTCCACGTGGGCACAGGGCAAAAACTCAGCCTGAATGGCATCGCCCAAGGGTTTGTCAGTGACCGTGTCGCGACCCGGCTCAAGAGCCTTGGCCTAACGCATGTGCTGGTCAACATCGGGGAATTCGCAACAATCGGAGGCCCCTGGAACCTTGGGATTTCCGACCCGCAACACGGGCTGTTTGCAAGTCAAACTCTGACCGACCGCGCCATCGCGACCACCAGCCCGCAGGCAACTCTGCTGCGCGGCAACAGCCATATTCTGAATCCCGTGAACCGAACGGCACCGCATTGGTCCACTATCAGCGCGGTCGCCGACAGCGCCGCACTGGCGGATGCAAGCTCGACCGCATTTGCGCTGATGACCAAGACAGAGATCCGCGCCGCGAAAACCAGACTTCCCTCCGTTTTGCGCGTGCATCTGCTTGGTGAAGACGGCCGCACTCTACAGCTCTGACCCAAAATCGTCGCGCTCGCCGACCGCTGAGCGCAGTATGAGTATTTTCAGCAAGATGAAATCAGGGCGCGGACCTTTATTTTCATCTTGCAATAAATACTCAATATCCTGCCCTCGCAAAACAAAGGGCGCCCTGAAATTCAGAACGCCCCCCGTAGATTTCGTTTGGGTTACATGCAGGCAGCGACAGCCCGTTTGGTCATGACCTGAACCAGATGTGCGCGATAGTCGCCCGAACCGTGGAGATCCGTGATCATATCGTCCCCTGACACCGAGAGGTTCGCGACCGCGTCGGGCGAGAAGTTGCCGCCCAGTGCTGCTTCTGCTTCTGTCCAGCGGAACACACCATCTTGACCGGCTCCGGTGACGGCCACGCGAACACCATCCGCGTATTTAGCGACAAAAACACCAACCATCGCAAAGCGCGAGGCGGGCTGTTCGAACTTCTGGTAGTTTGCGGCCTGCGGGATCGGGAAGCGGATCGCTGTAATGATCTCTCCCTCTTCCAGCACCGTGGCAAACATCCCATCAAAGAAGTCATCCGCAGCGATTTCACGCGCGTTGGTGACAACTGTCGCCCCAGAAGCCAGAACCGCCGCCGGATAGCAGGCCGCCGGGTCGTTGTTGGCGGTGCTGCCACCAGCAGTTCCGCGGTTACGAACCGCTGGGTCACCGATACCACCAGCCAGCGCGGCCAACGCAGGGTAATCCCCCGCCAGAGCAGCAACGCTGGCATGGGTCGCAGAGCCACCCACGGTCACAACGCCCCCGGACGACGACACCCCGGCCATCTCAGCGATCCCGCTGAGGCTGACCAATTTGGTAGGCATCGCCAGGCGCTGCTTCATTGTCGGCAGAAGGGTTTGCCCACCACCCAAGGCCTGCGCGTCTTCTTCGCGCAGGGCCGCAACGGCCTCGTCCACACTGGACGGTTTTACGAACTCGAAATTGTACATTTCCTGTTTCCTTTCCTGTCCAGGTTTAGCCTTGCTGCATCGCCGCCCAAACGCGGGACGGGCTGACGGGCATGTCGATATGATCGACATTATATCCGCCGCGTTGCAGCGCATCGATCACCGCGTTGACAACGGCAGGTGGGCTACCAATCGCCCCTGCTTCGCCACAGCCCTTCACACCCAGCGGGTTGTGCGTACAGGGCGTTACGCAAGAGTGATCCACGTCATAGAACGGCAGATCCGAAGCGCGCGGCATCGCATAGTCCATATAGGATCCGGTCAGCAGCTGGCCGTTTTCATCGTAAACGGTATTTTCCAGCAAAGCCTGCCCGATACCCTGGGCGACGCCACCGTGCACCTGACCGGCCACGATCATTGGGTTGATCACATTGCCGAAATCATCCGCTGCGGTAAAGGACAGAACCTCGACCTTGCCAGTGTCGGGATCAACTTCGACCTCGCAGATATAGGCGCCCGACGGGTAGGTAAAGTTCGACGGATCGTAGAATGCCGTCTCTTCCAGTCCCGGTTCCAGGCTTTCCAGCGGATAGTTGTGCGGCACATAGGCGGCCAGGGTCACATCCCCCCAGGCGACAGATTTATCCGTGCCTGCAACGCTGAACTGGCCGTCTTTGAGCTCGATATCTGCTTCCGAAGCTTCCAGCAGGTGGCTGGCGATCTTCTTGGCTTTGTTGATGATCTTCTCGGTTGCGCGCACCATGGCCGACCCGCCAACCGCGATGGATCGAGACCCATAAGTCCCCATACCCATTGGCGTTTTCGAGGTATCGCCATGAACAATATCGATCTGACTGACATCAATGCCAATCATTTCCGACATCACCTGAGCAAAGGTTGTTTCGTGCCCCTGCCCGTGACTGTGCGACCCGGTAAAGACCGAAATCGAACCCGTAGCATTCACCCGCACAGTTGCGGATTCATACAGACCGGCCCGAGCGCCCAGTTGACCAACAAGGTTCGATGGCGCGATGCCACACGCCTCGATGAAATGGGCAAGACCATACCCGCGGAGTTTGCCGCGAGCCTTGGATTCCGCCGCGCGCGCCTCAAAGCCCGCGTAGTTGGACATCTCAAGCCCCTTGTCCAGCGTCGCGTGGTAATTGCCGGTGTCATAAGTCACCGCCACGGGCGTGTCATAAGGGAACTGTTCGGGCTTGATGAAGTTCTTGCGGCGCAGCTCGGCCGGGTCAACGCCCAGTTCGCGGGCGGCTTTGTCCACGACGCGTTCCAACTGATAGGTCGCCTCGGGGCGGCCAGCACCGCGATAGGCATCCACCGGCACCGTGTTGGTAAACACGGCCTTCACGTTCACATAGATCAGCGGCGTGGTGTAGTTACCGGCCATCAGCGTGCCATGCAGCCATGTTGGAATCGAAGGCGCAAAAGTCGACAGATACGCGCCCATGTTGGCGTAAGTGTCGGTACGCACTGCGGTGAACATGTGGTTTTCGTCCAGCGCCAGTTCGATCTTGGTCACGTGGTCACGACCATGAGCATCCGAGATGAACGCCTCAGAGCGCGAGCAGGTCCATTTCACCGCACGATTGAGCACCTTGGACGCGTAGGTAACAAAGGCTTCTTCGGCATAGTGATAGATCTTGGACCCAAATCCGCCACCGACATCGGGGGCGACAACACGCAGTTTGTGCTCGGGGATGGACAGCACGAAGGCGCCCATCAGTAGCCGGATCACATGCGGGTTCTGGCTGGTCGTATAGAGCGTATATTCATCGTTGGCGCGGGAATAATCCCCCACGGCCACGCGCGGCTCCATCGGGTTGGGGATCAGGCGGTTGTTCACCAATTCCAGCGTGGTGACGTGATGTGCGCTCTTGATCGCCTCGTCCACTGCCTCGCGGTTTTCCTCGACAAAGCCCCAGTCGTAGCAAAGGTTCGAGGTCAGATCGTCGTGCACCTTGGTAGAGCCCTCGGCGATCGCGGCCTTCATGTCCAGAACCGGTTCCAATTCGTCGATGTCCAGGTCGATGGCTTCGGCCGCGTCGCGCGCCTGTTCCAGCGTCTCGGCAACGACCACGGCAATCGGATCGCCGACGTGGCGGACTTTGCCTTCGGCCAGAATCGGGTGTTTGGGTTCCTGCATGGGCTCGCCAAACCGGTCGGTAACCTGCCAGCCGCATGGAATGCCGCCAGCCGTTTCGAAATCAGCAGCAGTAAAGATTTTCACCACGCCGTCCATGTCTTCGGCGGCCGAGGTGTCGATTTTGTTGATTTTCCCATGGGCCACTTCGGACCGCAGGAAATAGGCGTATGTCTGACCGTTAATGTTGATGTCGTCGGTGTAATTCCCAACGCCGGTCAGGAAGCGTACGTCTTCGCGACGCTTCGTGCTATCGCCAATGCCTCCATCTTTGGGCATGTTCGTTCCTCCCTTAAGAACTTATTATTCAGCCGCAATCGCACCAACGTCCTGTCCGGACGCGGCCATGATCGCCTTCACGATGTTGTGGTACCCGGTGCAGCGGCAAATGTTGCCTTCAAGGTAATGGCGAACCTCGGCCTCGGTTGGTTTCGGGTTTTCCTTGAGCAGAGCCGCAGCCGACATCACCATGCCGGGGGTACAGAACCCGCACTGAAGCCCATGATACTCTTGGAACGCCTGCTGGATTGCATTTAGCGTGCCATCAGGGGCTGCTTGACCTTCGACGGTTGCGATCTCTGCGCCATCCGCTTCGGCGGCCAGCATGGTGCAGGATTTCACGGCAGTGCCGTTCACATGCACAACACAAGCACCGCATTGGCTGGTGTCACAGCCCACGTGGGTTCCCGTCAATCCCAGCGTATCCCGCAGGAAATTGACAAGAAGCGTGCGCCCCTCTGCCTCGCCCGAACGGGATGTCCCGTTAACGGTCATCGTAATTTTCATTCCTTCGTCCTCCCTTATTTCAATTCTAGTTCAGCGCGAGAACATCCGTTTAAGCAAGCCTTTCTTTTCGGATTTGCCGGATTGTTCTGCGGGTATGTCTGCTGCGGGCGCTGCTGTCTCTTGTGGGGCAGCCTCCTCCTCAACAGTGTTTTGAAACCGCTCAAAGAACTGATCGGCCATCTTCTTGGCAAAGCTGTCGATGATGCGGCTTCCCATTTGCGCCAGCTTGCCGCCGACTTTTGCTTCGACCTCATAGGTCAGCAAAGTGCCTGCGCCATTGTCCGACAGGGACACCTTGGCGTCTCCCTTGGCAAAGCCGGCCGCGCCGCCTTTGCCCTCGCCGCTGAGTGTCAGGCTTTCGCCTTCGACAATATCGGACAGAGCCACCGCGCCTTTGAACGTCGCTTTCACCGGGCCGACTTTTTGCACCACGGTCGCCTCGAACCCTTCTTCCGAAGAGCCGGTCATTTCCTGACAACCGGGCACGCATTCCTTCAGCACATCCGCCGACAAAAGCGCGTCCCAGACGGCAGCGCGCGGGGCGGCGATTTCACGAGTGTCCTTCAGTTCCATTGCTGTACTCCTGTTCGTCCTACTAAAAGTAGGCAAAAAATAAAGGAGCAGCGCTATTGGACTAAAGGCTTAGTTAGCGCAGCTCCGGTGGGGAAAAAGTCAAACCATAGTCGCGGAAAATCCGTTCGATGCGACCATCCTGGATGCCTGCCAAAATGGCATCATCCACTGCGTAACCCAATGGTTTGTAAGAGAAATGAACGGCTACTCCGAGCGTCCATTTGCTTTTGGCGAAACCGGGCATGGGCGGGGAATGAATGCCCATGTCATCGGTTAGGCCAAATTCCAGCTGAGACCGAGGCCCCATTGCTGCTTTCGTTTCGCCACGGGCCATCCCGGCCATGGCCTGGGCCGCCGAGGCGTACCGGTTCACATTCGCCGCCAGCTGTCCGCCAGGAAAGGACGACAAGTAAAAATCAGCGATCGAGTCATTTTCCACCGCAACCTTATCAAACCTAAAGTAGGCCGCGACCGGCTTTTCCTCGGGATAAGCATCCTTGCGATACGCGATCGAGACTTCCTCGACATGATATTGTCCGGTGAATGTCACCTGTTCGATCCGGCAGGCAAAATCACTGTCATATGGGGCGTGCAGGAACACATTGGCGACGCGGCCACCCACAAGAGGCCCCTTCCAGATCCAATTGCGCAGATCGGCGTCCAGGGTTTCGCTGGCCGTAACCAGTTTGAACCGTGCCTCGACCCCCAGATCGGCCGCGATCAGCCTGGCGATGTCGATGTCAACGCCGCGCGGCTGGCCCGCGTCCTCAAAGGACCAAGGGGGGAAATCTTCGTAAGCAGCAAAGGTGATATAGCCGCGCTGCTGGATCGTATCCAAATCTGCGCCCACAATCGTGCGGGCGGCGTTCTGTGGTTTGGGCTGGGGCACATAGCCTTCACATCTCGCCGAAGCTTGCGTTCCGGCTAGGAGGGAGAGACTCAGGAAGAGTCCGAGGGAGAGAGACGGTTTTGCCATGTGCCCCTGCCTTTCCGCTAGTGGGCTGCGGAAAGTCCAATGGTCAGGGCTTCGGCAGCGGCTTGATAATTCGGGGTGTCCCCGGCAATCAGATGTGCTGCACGGTAGGCCACGCTGTCTGCCAGCGGGGCGCCCGAACCGGTTTCTACTTGTTCTGCGATCGACGTCAGTTCTGCCAGCAGCGCGTCACGGTCGCCCTCTTGTCCACCGGACATGGCCATCAGCTCATCGCGGATTTCCTTCAGACGGTTGCTGAACTCGTCCAGCTCGCCATCATCCGGGCGGGTTTCGATATAGGTACGGATCGCCCAGGCCGCTTTCTGGCCCAGCAGCTCGCCAAAGGCAGGCATTTTGGTGATTCCGTTCTGCGTATAGCCGGTCTGGAACCGTTCGACATACCATTCGTCCCCGAACTCTTCGGCCTCCAGATAGCGCAGATCGGGGGCCAGACCGCCCGACACGACGCCCAGACCGTGGCAACGCGCACAGTTCTGGTTATACCCGCTATCGCCGATATCGACCGCAGCCTGCCAAACTTCGGGGCTGACACTCCGGTATGGGTTTTCGGTCAGCCATTCCTCGCCCACCTCGGGCAAAACATCGGTATCGACTGGCTGCGGGGCGACGTCACCATGGGCAAAGGCCATTCCAGCCGTGGCAATGAACGCCAGAGCGGTAAGTGTTGTTTTGGTCATGTTTCAAGTCTCCCGTTCTGTGGATTTAACGGCACATAAACCGCTTCCGACAGGTGGGGATATTCGACCTTGGTTTAGGTGCTGCGGAAATCCCGACTTTGGTCTAATGGCCGGACCCCGACCGACCGCCCTAACCTGCTCAATACTAGGGAGGTCACATGCTGAAACTGCTTTTTTGCGCCGCCACATTGCTGGCGAGTTCCGCACTGTCGGCTGCGGGCGACATCGCTTTGCGTGTCGTGTACCTGCGCCATGAACAGATCCGCCCCCCCGTCTTGTCGAATCTGACCCCTATCCCCAAGGACCTCGGCCATGCGGGCGCGCTGCTTGCGTTAGAGGAAAGCCGCACGACCGGGCGTTTTCTGGGCCATACCTATGCGCTGGACGTGGTCAGCGTCCCCCCCGAAGACGACGTACTGGAGGCTGCAAAAAAGGTATTGGCGGATACCTCGTTGCTGATCCTGGATATGCCCGGCGATCAAATGCAAGCCGTGGCCGACCTGCCGTCTGCGGCAAACGCGATCCTGTTCAACGCAACGGACGCGTCCGCCGATCTACGCGATACGGGGTGCCGCGCGAACGTGTTACATACCCTGCCCAGCCAAACCATGCGCGCCGATGCGCTGATGCAGTTTGCCCTGTCGAAACGCTGGTCGAAACTGGCGCTGATCGCCGGAGAGCACCCCTCGGATCAGGCTTTTGCCGCTGCGTTGGACCGCAGCGCCACCAAATTCGGCCTGAAAATCGGCGCACGAAAAACCTGGGCCTTTGATGCCGACATGCGGCGCAACGCAGCCCAAGAAGTGCCCTTGTTCACGCAAGAACTCGGTAAATACGACTTACTGCTGGTTGCGGATGAGCTGGGCGATTTTGGCCGCTATATCCCCTATAACACATGGTTGCCGCGTCCAGTTGCGGGCTCGGTCGCGCTGGTCCCTGTGGCGTGGGATCGGGTGGTCGAGCAATGGGGCGCCGTGCAGGTGCAAAACCGGTTCCATGACCAAACCGGCCGCGCGATGCTCCCCGAAGATTACGCCGCCTGGGCCGCCATCCGGGCGCTCAGCGAAGCGGCGACCCGCACCAACAGCGCGGATCCGGCGACACTCCGCACATATCTGCTATCCAAGGATTTCCAACTGGCAGCTTTCAAAGGGCGTCCGCTGTCTTTCCGGCCCTGGAACGGGCAACTGCGTCAGCCGATCCCCTTGGTCAGCGGGGACGCAATGGTGGCTCAGGCCCCCCTGCCCGGATTTCTGCATCAACACTCTGAACTGGACACGCTCGGGCTGGACCTGCCCGAAAGCAAATGCGAGGCCTTCAAATGAGAACTTTTCTGCTGCCGGTCCTTTTGGCGCTGCCTGGTCTGGCAACCGCCGAGGAAATCTGGGTCACCAATGAAAAAGACAACACTGTCAGCGTGATAGACGCCCAAAGTTTTGAGGTCACGCGCACCATCCCCACCGGGGAACGCCCCCGCGGGATCACGTTTTCGCATGATTTCAGCCGCATCTATATCTGCGCCTCGGACAGCGACACCGTTCAGGTCATGGACCCCGACACCGGTAAGATCCTCTATAACCTGCCCTCGGGCGAGGACCCTGAACAATTCGTGCTGCACCCCAATGACCGGCACCTCTATATCGCCAACGAGGACGACGCGATCACCACAGTTGTGGACACCGAAACCCGTACAGTTATCGCTCAGATCGACGTCGGAATCGAACCCGAGGGCATGGCCGTTTCGCCCGATGGGAAGATCGCGATCACGACCTCGGAAACCACCAATATGGCGCATTGGATCGACACCGAAACCCGAGAGCTGTTCGCCAATACTCTGGTCGATGCCCGCCCCCGGCACGCCGAATTCACCGCTGGTGGATCCGAGCTGTGGGTGAGCGCGGAAATCGGCGGGACTGTCAGCGTGTTTGACGTGGAAACTCAGGCCGAAAAAGTAAAAATCCCCTTCAAGGTCAAGGGGGTGCACCCGGATCGTGTACAGCCCGTAGGCTTTGAGTTCACCGAGGATGAATCCATCGCGTTTGTGGCCCTTGGACCGTCGAACCATGTCGCAGTGATCAATGCCAACACCTATGAGGTCGAGGATTACATCCTGGTCGGTCGCCGCGTGTGGCACATGGCATTCAACGCGGACAAATCACTGCTGTTCACCACCAATGGCGTGTCCGGGGACGTAACGGTGATCGATGTCGCCAAACGCAAACCCATCAAAACCATCAAAGTAGGCCGTTTCCCTTGGGGCGCGGCGCTACGCCCCTAAAGGAGCCCCCTATGAAATCGTTTCTGATTATGGCCGCGCTGGCCGTGGCCCTGCCGTTGACCGCCTGGGCTGACGATGACGACCAACCCAAATTCGGCATGGCCGGGCTGCTGTCGTCCAAAAACAAACAGGACCTGCCGCCCGTGATCCTAAGCGCCGGAGAGCCTCTGGCCTCGGCCCCATGGGAGCTGCAATCCGGCACCTATTACGAGTTCGAAATTCAGGGTGACGGCAGCCAGGAACTGGCATTGATCGGGCCCGAGTTCTTTCACGCCATCTGGATCGACGAAATCGTCGTCGAAGGTCTGGAAATCAGGCCTCTGGGGTTGGATTCCGTAGAGTTTGACGAAGCAGGCGAAATGGAAATCGGGTTCATCGCAATCAAACCCGGGCAATATTATCTGAAGGTGCCAGGCTCGACCGGCGAAACCCAGCGGCTGGAGATTACCATCAAGTGAACGGCCTTTCCGTCCAGAACCTGCGCTTTGCCTATGGCCAGAAACAGGCTCTGGACGGGGTGAGCTTTGACGTTGCACCCGGGGAGTTCTGCGCGCTTTTGGGACCCAACGGTGCCGGAAAATCCACGCTGATGTCCCTGCTGACGCGGCTGTTCACCACGCCCGAGGGGCGGATCACCGTGGCCGGGCATGACATCGCCCGCGACCCACGCAAAGCATTGGCGAAAATCGGCGTGGTCTTTCAGCAGACCACGCTGGATCTGGACCTGTCGGTTTACCGGAACCTATCCTATTTCGCGGCGTTGCACGGGTTATCCGGGCGCGAGGCCCGCAATCGAATCATGGCCGCGCTGGAACGCCTGGACATGGCCGAGCGCGCCCATGAAACCGCCCGAGATCTGAATGGCGGGCACCGTCGCCGCACAGAAATCGCGCGCTGTCTGATCCATGAACCCGACGTGCTGCTGCTGGACGAGGCCACCGTGGGCCTGGATGCCGCCGCGCGTCGGTCGATCACCGATCACGTCCATTCTCTGGCCCGTGACGCGGGACTGACCGTGCTCTGGGCCACGCATCTCAGTGACGAGGTTCGCGATACGGACCGCCTGGTCGTGCTGCATCAGGGGCGAATTCTGGCACATGGGCATGCGGGCCCCATGCGCGCCAAGCAACCTTTGGCTGAGTATTTCCTGGCGTTGACAGGGGCGCAGGTATGACCGCCTACCTGACAGCCCTACGCGCCATTGTCCAACGCGAGGCTCTGCGCTTTGTCCGCCAACGTGGCCGTTTTATCGCCGCTTTGGTACGTCCGCTTGTCTGGCTGATCGTTTTTGCCGCCGGATTTCGCGCCGCGTTGGGCCTGTCGATCACACCGCCCTATGAAACCTACATCACCTACGACATTTACATCGTGCCGGGCCTTTGCGGGATGATCGTTCTGTTCAACGGAATGCAAAGCAGCCTGTCGCTGGTTTACGACCGCGAGATGGGATCCATGCGGTTGTTGCTGACCAGCCCTTTGCCCCGCTGGTGGCTGTTGCTGTGCCGCCTGATCGCCTCGACCGTGATTTCAGCCTTTCAAGTTTATACATTCCTTGGATTGGCCGCGTTGTATGGCATCACGTTTCCCGCCGTTGGATATGTCACTGTGCTGCCTGCTCTGCTGATCGCGGGGATGATGCTGGGGGCGCTGGGACTGGCGCTGTCGTCAACCATTTCTCAGCTCGAGAATTTCGCCGGCGTTATGAACTTTGTCATCTTCCCGATGTTTTTCCTGTCCTCCGCGCTGTACCCGCTGTGGAAAATGGCGGAAAGCTCGGAAATTCTGCATGACATCTGCGCGGTCAATCCGTTTACCCACGCGGTCGAGATGATCCGCTTTGCGCTCTACGCTCAGTTGAACCTGCCCGCTCTGGGGTGGACATGTCTGGCGGGGGTGGTCCTGATGGCGCTGGCGCTGTGGGGATATGACCCGGCGCGCGGCCTGTTGCGCCGCAAGGGCTGACTTTACGACCAAAGTCTTACGACCACGGGACGGTCGGCCAATCGCCCAGAACAGGCTACACTGGGATCAGGAGGACCAGATATGAAATGTACCGTACTGATTGCAGCCCTTGTTCTGGCCGCGCCTGCCCTGGCGCAAGAGGATGATCCCGGCGGCACCCTGAATCCGCAGGACACCGGCTTTGGTCGGATCATGCGCAACGTCGACGAAGGCCAGTTGGATATGACCACCTGCGCCACCGGCTACTACATCACCAAATCCGGCCGCCACGAGCTGGCCCGCCGTCTATTCGAAGCCTGCGCCGCTGCGGGCTATACCGGCGCGATGACCTGGATGAGCCAGCTGGACAACAACGGGTTGGGCGCTGACTACAACCCGGATTCAGCCGCTGACTGGGACCGCCGCGCCGCTGACGCAGGCGATCCCGTGGGCAAGTTCAACTATGGGCTGGACCTGATGCGCGGACACGGCGTGGCCCAGGATGACGCCTTGGGCCGTCAGTATGTCGACCAAGCCGCCAAAGAAGGCCTGCGCATCGCCAAACGTCTGCAAGGAGCCGGATATGACCTGGACGAAGTCACACCCGACGCGGACAACTGGAAATACGCCCCTCTGTTCTGACGCAAAAGGAAGCCTAGCATGAAATGGTTAACACTTGCGGCGGCTTTGACCGTGGCTGCGCCTGTCCTGGCGGACGATCTGGGCACGGTGAATCCAGACGAAGGCGGCATTGCCGACCTACCCTCAGAGCTGGCCCGCCGCCCAGAGATGGCGGGGTTTCGGTGCTGGGTCGTGTATGAAACCCAAAAGGGCGGCCTGCATGGCGATGCTTTCGACGCATTGATGGAATGCGCGCAATCCGGCAATGCGCCCTCGATGATCCTGATGGCACATGCCTATGAAAACGGACTGGGCGTGGCGCCCGATCCGGCGCAGGCCGCCTATTGGGTAAAGCGCGCCGCGTTGCAGGGATATGCAGTGGGAATGCTGCACTATGGCATGGCACTGCTGTCTGGCACCGGCGTACCGCAAGACTCAGGGCAGGCTCGTTTCTGGCTGGAGCGCGCCGCGCGCGCCGGGGACACGGATGCCCGTGATGCCGTGCAAGCCCTGCATATTTCATAGGGCCTGAGACATAAAAATAGGGCCGCTTCAGGCCCTATTTTACGACTAAAGTCTCATATAACTAATTGCTTTTATTGATCTTTATCAAGAAAATCCCCAATTGAACAGGGCAAAGTCGCGTCATCCAACTCATCCACCCCTGGAGGACCCGATGAAAAACGCACTTCCCGCTCTATTCCTGGCGCTTAGCCTGTCGCCCCTGCCCGTTCTGGCCAGTGATGCCACCTTTGAAAGCGTCAAGATCGACGCCGGAGAGCAGCTGTTTGGTGCCGAATGCCGCCGCTGTCACGCCACAGATTCAGAGCACGAAAGCTATGGCCCGCCGCTGGAAAACGTTCTGGGCCGCGCTGCCGGTAGCTATCCCGACTATGACTATTCGATCGCATTAGAGGCGTCGGGCATCGTGTGGACCGAAGCAGCCTTGCGCGCCTGGATGGAAGACAACCAGGGCTTCATGCCCGGCACGAAAATGCGCCATGTCGGCATCAAGGACCACACGGTTCAGGAATTCATCCTGGCCTACCTGAAATCGATCACCACCCGTGACGCTGCGGCGATCTCGGATTAAAGCACCATCTACTCGATTACCAGACGCGGCAGCCAGTGGCTGGCCGCGTCTGCTTCGTGCAGATCATCCGGTCCAACCGGGCGCATTTCACCCTGGCTTGGCGGCGCCGAGAGCACATCCATATCCATCTCATACAGCGTGCCAACGATCTGCTCGCCCGAGATTTCCAACCGATAATACACGCCGTTCCACATGTTGATCCCATAGTCGGTTGCCCCCTTCCATAAGAACAGCAAGTCATATTCCAGGTCGGTCAGGTCGCCCGATTGAACGTGGTGCTGATTTACGTAGGGATAGGGCACTTGGCACCAATATTTTTCGCTCCCTTCCAAGCATTTGAATGGCCTCATAGAAAAGAAATGATCCGCGAATTTTTCGTCATTCCAGATCAGGGTATAGCGGCTCTTTTGCCCGTCAGGTACAAAGTTAATTTTACCTAAGCTTTGCCTCTCACCAGACTGTTCCAAAAGATAAATATCCTTTTCCCCGACCAGGGGATCGGCCTGAGATGCGCTGGCGAAGCCAAGGCTGAACAGACCTGCGCATAACAGGGATTTAAGGGGCAAGCGGGGCATCTTTTCCTCCTTTGGGCGCGGATTTTGCGCCCCATACAGCATAGCGCAAAGCCGGAGTCATTGGTCGTACGACCTTTGTGCAATTTCGCTGACGGCTCAGGCTTTTGATAATAAGCACAGCCGCAGATCTGTCCTGTGCGGGGGGACCTCTGGCTAAAATCGAATACCCCAAGGGAGGAAGCCGATGAACCGGTTTATTATGGCGGTCGCCGCAAGCATTCTGGCAGCTACTACTGCCCATGCTGGCGTCACCGAAGAAGATCTGAACAACGACCAGACCATGACCAAACAAGTGGTCACGAACGGGATGGGGCGTCATCTACAGCGCTACAGCCCGCTGGACACCATCAACAAAGACAACGTGGAAAACCTGCTGCCGACATGGGCGTTCAGCCTGGGCGGAGAAAAGCAGCGCGGTCAGGAAACTCAGCCGCTGATCTATGATGGCATCATGTATGTGACAGGGTCGTATTCGCGCCTGTACGCCATCGACGTCAAGACCGGCAAGGAAATCTGGCAGTACGACGCACGTCTGCCCGAAGGCATCCTGCCGTGCTGTGACGTGATCAACCGTGGTGGCGCTATCTATGGCGACAACATCTACTTTGGTACGCTGGACGCGCGTATCGTTGCGCTGGACCTGAAAACCGGCAAAGTCACCTGGCGCAAAAAGATCGCTGACTACAAGGCTGGCTATTCCTACACCGCAGCTCCGCTGATCGTTGACGGCAAAGTTATCGTCGGCAACTCGGGTGGTGAATTCGGGATCGTTGGCATGGTTTACGCCTATGACGCCGAAAACGGCGATCTGGTCTGGACCCGTCCGATGATCGAAGGCCACATGGGGACGCTGAACGGCGAAGAATCCACCATGACCGGCACGCTGAACGCGACCTGGCCGGGCGACATGTGGAAAACCGGCGGCGGCGCGACCTGGCTGGGCGGTTCCTATGACGCGGACACCGATACGCTGGTCTTTGGTGCGGGTAACCCTGCCCCGTGGAACAGCCACCTGCGCAACGCCGGCACCCCGGTCGAAGGCAACAAAGGTGACAACCTGTACGCTGCCAGCCGTGTTGGAATCGACCCCGCCACTGGCGAAATCAAGTGGCATTTCCAGACCACACCGCGCGAAGGTTGGGACTATGACGGCGTGAACGAAGTCGTTGCCTACACCGACCGTTCGGGCAACAAGCGTTTCGCCACAGCTGACCGGAACGGCTACTTCTACGTGTTGAACCGTGAAGACGGCAAATTCGTATCGGCCAGCCCCTTCGTCAAGGACATCTCCTGGGCCTCGGGTATCGACGACACCGGCCGCCCGATCTTTGTCGAAGGCAACCGCCCCGGTAACCCCGCTGGGTCCGCCGATGGCAAGAAAGGCGAAGTGATCTTTGCATCGCCGTCCTTCCTGGGTGGTAAAAACTGGATGCCGATGGCCTATAGCCAGAACACCGGCAACTTCTATGTACCGTCAAACGAATGGGGCATGGACATCTGGAACGAGCCGATCACCTACAAGAAAGGCGCCGCCTATCTGGGTGCTGGCTTTACCATCAAGCCGAACTACGAAGATCACATCGGTTCGCTGAAAGCCATCGACCCCGACACCGGCGAATGGAAGTGGGAATTCAAAAACGATGCCCCACTGTGGGGTGGCGTGATGACCACTGCTGGCGGCCTGGTGTTCTTTGGCACCCCCGAGGGCGACTTTATTGCCCTGGACGACGAAACTGGTGAAAAACTTTGGTCCTTCCAGACCGGCTCGGGCATTGTTGGCCAGCCTGTCACCTGGGAAATGGACGGCGAGCAGTACGTCTCGATCGTGTCCGGCTGGGGCGGCGCTGTGCCCTTGTGGGGCGGCGAAGTGGCCAAGAAGGTTAACTACTTGAACCAGGGCGGCACCGTCTGGACTTTCAAGGTCCCGCGTCAGCTGGCCTCGAACTAAGTCTTTCACTTTTCTGAAAATTTGGAACGCGCATCCTGAAAGGGGTGCGCGTTTCTGCTATACGACTTTTAGGTATCTAGGATCAGGGGTGTCGGTTTGCTAGCCTTTTTCCAACAGAAGGGCGACAAGGCGCATGACACGTATGGATAACAGACGCATCTCAGAGGCACGGACTTTTGGCTCGGCCCTGATTGTGGACGACCACCCCCTGTTTTGCGACGCATTGTCGATGACATTGCGCTCGAGCGTGGGAATCAACCAGATCGACACGGCCGCAACGCTGGAACAGGCCATTGCTCACATCTCGGGCGGAGGTACGCCAGATGTGGTGGTGCTGGACCTGAACCTGCCCGACGTCAACGGGTTGGATGGGCTGGTCCGCATTCGCAACATCCTGTCGGCACCGATCGTTGTCGTGTCCTCGATGGCCGACAACCGGGTGATCAGCGGCGTGATCCATGCTGGCGCGAACGGATTTGTCCCCAAACACAGCCAACGCGAGGTGTTCCAGGCCGCTTTCGAAGTCCTGCGCAGCGGTGGGATCTTTATTCCGCCCGGCTATATGCTACTGGACCGCGAAACCGCGCCCAACCAGACGGATACGTTGGAACGGCTGGCCTCTTTGACCAATCAACAGGCCCGCATTCTGCAACTGATCTGCGAAGGTAAGCTGAACAAGCAAATCGCCTATGACCTGTCCATTGCGGAAACCACCGTAAAGGCCCACGTCACCGCCATCATGCGCAAGCTGGGCGTGCAAAGCCGGACACAGGCGGTGTTGATCGCCAAAGAGACGAGCTTCACCAACGTGTTGCAAGACCGCCCCTGAGGCGCGTACCATCGTCAGGTGATTGCGGGAGGAGAACCTGATGGACTATTCCAGCGACCTTGCGAGGCCGCTTCTTGGTGTATCCGATATCGTTCGCTCGGCATTTGCTGATGCGCGGGCACCTCGGGCCATTCAAGAGCTCGCGCAGGCCCTAAAACCACAGGACCTGGATCTGGTCATCCTGTTCGTATCCCCGTCGGCTGATATCGCAACGATTGCCGACGACGCGCGGGCGTATTTTGCCCCGGCCCGCGTTGTTGGCTGTACCACGGCCGGCGAATTGTGCAGCGAAGGCTATACCGAAAATCAGATCGTCGCCGTCGGCCTGCCCCGCTCGCATTTCTGCACACGGGTTTTACCGATCGAGGATCTGGACAACTATGATCATCAGGACCTGATCAGCGAATTGATCCGTGGACGCAACGACATGGCCCGCGAAACGCCGGACTGGATGTCAGAATGCGCCATGCTGCTGGTGGACGGGCTGACAATGCACGAGGACGAACTGACCGCGCATCTGTCTATGGGCGTGGGCCCTGTCCCTCTGTTTGGCGGTAGCGCCGGGGACGGTGACAGGTTCGAGGAGACCTATGTGCTGTGCGACGGCGTGGCCCGACAGAACGCCGCCCTGGTCGTCCAGATCCGAACCGACTGTGAAATCGAGGTCTTTAATACCGACCATCTGCTCCCGACAGACCAGCGCATGGTTGTGACCGGCGCCGATCCCGCACGCCGTATCGTGCATGAAATCAACGCGGAACCTGCTGCCTTTGAATATGCCCGGCTGCTGGGCAAAGACCCGGCACAGCTGACCAGCTTTACTTTTGCTGCGCATCCGGTGGTCGTGCGGATCGGCGGACAACATCACGTGCGCTCGATCCAGCGTATGGAACCGAACGGAGATCTGGTGTTCTTCTCGGCCATAGACGAGGGCGTTGTTCTGACACTGGCGGAATCCTCTGACATGGTTGCGCACCTTGAGGGGCAGATGGCCAAGCTGACCGCCAAAGGCCAGCCCGATGCCATCCTTGCCTTTGATTGTGTGTTCCGCCGGATGGAAGCAGAACAGACCCAGCTGGCCGGAAAACTATCGGATGTGCTGGCAAAGTATAACGTGATGGGCCTGTCCACCTATGGCGAGCAGATCAATGCGCGCCATGTGAACCAGACTTTGACCGGGATGGCGATCTATCCCCCGAAAGGCAGGTAAACCGGTGCTGAATGGCCTGATCAACGACCGTGACAGCCTGGAACGGCAAAACGAAAAACTGTTGAAAATCGTCTCGACGTTGATGCGGCGGGTCGAGCAGGACACGGACAGTTCCGGCGTGGCCTATGCTCAGTTCCAGCGTGCTGTCATGCTGGAAGAAGAAGTCCGCGCCCGAACCCGTGATCTGGAACGTGCGCTGGATCTGCTGAACGAATCCAACGCCAAACTGGCCATCGCCAATCAAGAGACCGAGGCCGCCCGTGCCGACCTGGCCAATGCGATCGAAACTGTCCAAGAGGGCTTTGCGCTGTTCAACGCCGAGGAAACCATGGTCATGTGCAACAGCCGCTTTGGCATGTACATGGGCGACATCCGCGATGCGCTGAAACCGGGGCTATTGTTTCGCGACTATGTGCGGACCGTCAGCCGCAGCCGGTTTCTGTCCCTGCCCCCCTCGGAAACGCCCGAGCAATGGGAAGCCCGCCGTATGGAACGGCACAAGGACAACAGCGTCATCTTTAACGTCCGTCTGACGGGTAAGCGCTGGATTCAGGTCTCGGAACACCGGACGCAATCCGGCGGCACCGTTATCCTGCAAACCGACGTAACAGATATTGTCCGGCTGGAGCGTCAAGAACGCGAACGCCTGATTGACGATCAGGCGCGCCTGATCCGCGCCACGCTTGAACACCTGAAACAAGGTGTGTGCATCTTTGACAGTTTCGGCCGTCTGGTGGGCTGGAACCACCGGGTCAGCGAATTGCTGTCGGTCCAGGTAAAACGGTTCCATCTTGGCAGCAATTTCAGCACAATGTGCAACCATTTCCGCGGGGACTATACGTTCTCGCATGGGGTAACGCTGGACCAGGTGATTGATTGGTCAGACGGCAAAATCGACCGGACCCCGATGTCCTTTGAAATGCAGCGAGGGCTGGACCTGACCCTGGCCGTGTTCATGCAGGAAATGCCCGACAACGGTTTTGTGATCAGCTTTACTGACATCACATCCGAGCGGATGGCGATCCGCGCGATGACCGAAACCAAGGAAACGCTAGAGCACCGCGTCTTTGAGCGCACTCTCGAACTGGAGGATGCCCTGTCCGAGGCCGAGCGTGCCAATGCCTCGAAGTCGCGCTTTGTGGCGGCCGCCAGCCACGATCTGTTGCAACCCTTGTCAGCGGCCAAACTGTATCTCGCCTCGTTAGAGCAGGACATCCAGGAAACCGAGCCTCATACACTGCTGACCAAGGCCAGCAGCGCCCTGCAAAGTGTCGAGAACATCCTAGGTGCGCTGCTGGACATCTCAAAACTGGATTCAGGGCTCGCCAACACGCATATCTCGACGGTTGATCTGGGCATGATGCTGCATCAATTGGGGGACGAACTGGGACCGCAAGGCCGCACGAAAGGGCTGGATTTCCGTCTGGTACCCACCAGTGTCCGCGTCGCCAGCGATGCCACCTATCTGCAACGCATCCTGCAAAACCTGATTTCGAATGCGGTGCGCTATACGACTTCGGGCAAGGTGCTGGTGGGCGTGCGCAATCTGCCCAACAAAGTCCGGGTCGAGGTCTGGGACACCGGCCCCGGCATCGCCGAAGACGAACAAGACACCATTTTCGGAGAGTTCCAGCGCCTGAACGCGACCGCCAGCGCCGCAGACGGCATGGGGCTGGGCCTGGCCATCGTAGAGCGCGCCTGCGCCCTGCTCCAGCATCCGTTGCATCTGAATTCCGAGGTGGGACGCGGCACGGTTTTCTCGGTCGAGCTCCCCCGCGCCAAAACACAGCCGCTGCCCACGTTAAACCCGGTTTTCCACACACGCGCCTTGCAAAATGATTTCAGCAACCTGGTCGTGCTATTGATCGAAAATGACGACGAGCTGCGCAACGCGCTGACCATCACCATGGAACAATGGAGCGTCGACGTTCTGACCTGCAAGAGCTGCCAGGAAGCACTGGATCTGCTGGACGAAATCGACCTGAGCCCGGATATCATCGTAGCAGATTACCAACTGGACAATGGCGAAGACGGGCTGGATGCGGTGCGCCGATTGCGCGCGCGCAAGGGCGATATCCCGGCGTGCATAATCTCGGCCAACCGCTCGGCTGAACTGGTGCAAAATTGTGCGCGCGCCAGCCTGCCGCTTATTTACAAACCGATTGATCCGTCGCGACTGCGCGATTTTCTGCGGCGCCCCCGATCGTCCCCTGTGGCTGAAACGCGCCGGGCCTAAGCCTGCCCACCCTGAAATTTCGGACTACACCCATTTGCGCGGCGTTCATACGTGCCGGGAATCCCGCCATCATATTCGGCCTGATGATCCAAATACAGCTCGGACAGGGGGTGACCTTTGGACCACTTAAGTGGCGAGCGATATCAACTCACTCGCATCGACGAAAGGCGCTGGTAACGGTCCATTGCCTTGAATCTCTGGACAGCGACACAATCGTCAATGCCATGCTGGGCTGCCAGTTGATCAATATCCACGCACAGTGACAGGTCATACTCCTCTCAGGCGCGACGATCTCTGTGACTTTCGATCTGCGCAAGGCGCATATGTTTGACGCGAAAGCAGATCCCATCTAAACAATGCCTAATCTGTTGGGGTGCCCCTAGGGGCTGAGATGCTTGCGCAAACCCATTGAACCTGAACCGGTTAGGACCGGCGGAGGAAACAGAGCCGAACGCGATTGCTGTGCGTACACCTGTTTTCTCTTCCGTTCCGACCCCAAAAAACGGAAGAGAACCATGGCTGCAACAGCGCTTACCATTGCAGGATCCGACAGCGGCGGCGGCGCGGGCATTCAGGCCGATCTGAAGTCATTCTCGGCGCTGGGTGTCTATGGATGCAGCGTGATCACCGCCGTGACCGCGCAAAACACCACCTCGGTGACGGCCGTGCATCCGATCCCGGTGAAAATCGTCACGGCCCAGATCGAAGCCGTTTTATCGGACATTGACGTCCATGCGATCAAGATCGGCATGTTGGGCTCGCCCGAGCTGGTGGCGGCTGTGGCACAGGCGCTTTTTGAATTTGACGGCCCTATCGTGCTGGACCCGGTGATGGTGGCGAAATCCGGCGCTGCACTATTGCCCGATGCCTCGGTTCAGGCGTTGCAGGACCATCTGATCCCCCGCGCTCAAATCCTGACCCCCAATATCCCCGAGGCCGCCCGCCTGCTGAACACCCACCCTGCACAAACCGATACAGAACTGTGGGAACAAGGCCAGCAGCTTTTGAAAATGGGGCCCCAGGCGGTTTTGATGAAAGGCGGACATGGCGCAGGCGACATCTGTACCGATTGGTTGATCTCGGCCCAGGACACCCTGCCCCTGCGCGCCCCGCGGATTGACACGATCAACACCCATGGGACTGGATGCAGCATGTCCTCGGCCATTGCTGCGGGCCTGGCCAGAGGGCTGAATTTGCCGCAGGCCGTGGATCAGGCACACGGCTGGCTGCACAGCGCGATCCGGGCTGCCGACGGGTTGGAAATCGGCCACGGGCACGGCCCGGTTCATCATTTCCACGCGGTGTGGTCATGAGCGGCCCCGTCACCATCCTGGGCAGCGGCGTGGCTGGTCTGTGCGTCGCGGCAGAACTGTCCGGGCGTGGCTATGACGTCTGCGTGATTGACCCGGCAGGCGCCCCCGACGCACATGGCTGTTCGTGGTGGGCCGGTGGAATGCTGGCCCCCGAATGCGAAGGCGCAACCGCCGAGGAACCTGTGGTCCGTCTGGGCCGCGACGCTGCGCGCTGGTGGCAGGCGCAGGGAGCCGAGGTCCAGTACCGCGGCTCGGTCGCTGTGGCCTTGGGGCGCGACAGGCAAGAGCTGGACCGCTTTGCCCGACGCACGCAGAACCACACCACCTTGGATCGCACGGCATTGATCAAGCTCGAGCCGCAACTGGGCGAGAGGTTCGCCCGCGCGCTGCATATGCAGGGCGAATCTCACCTGAACCCGCGCCATACCCTGATTTCCCTACGCGACCGGCTGGAAAAGAGCGGCGTCACCTTCGCGACCGATACCTCCCCGACGGGCCAGCTGATTGATTGCCGTGGCTTGGCCGCGCGCGACATGCTGAAAGACTTGCGCGGCGTCAAAGGCGAGATGGTCATTCTGCGGGCCCCCGATGTCCAGCTCGATCGCCCCGTGCGGCTGCTGCACCCTCGGTTTCCGTTGTATATCGTGCCGCGCGGCGACGGGGTTTTCATGCTGGGAGCCACCCAGATCGAAAGCGGCCAGCGCGACCGGGCGGCGGTGCGATCCATCATGGAACTGCTGAACGCGGCCTATGCGCTGCACCCAGCCTTTGGCGAGTCCGAGTTGCTGGAAATCGGCGTCGATGCGCGCCCGGCTTTCCCTGACAACCTGCCTCGGATCGGCCGGATCGGCGACCGTTTGTACGTCAACGGTCTGTTCCGGCACGGATATCTGCTGGCCCCCGCCATGGCGCAGATGATGGGCGATTATTTGGACACAGGCACAAAACCGGAGCTTTGGCATGACGATCACAATTAACGGCACCCCCACGGAATTTACCGGAACCACATTGGCCGACGCGCTGGAGCAAGCCGGACATGCCAACGCCAAGGTCGCCACAGCGGTGAACGAACAGTTCGTACCGGCCACCGCCCGTGCCACCCATACCATCCACCCCGGCGACCGGATCGAGATTGTCGCCCCCAGACAAGGAGGCTGAGATGCCGACATTCTATGGAACTCAGATTACATCCCGGATGATGCTGGGCACAGCGCAATACCCCTCGCCCGCCATTCTGGCGCAAGCCTTTCGTCAGTCGGGCGCCGGGATTGCAACGGTTTCGGTGCGGCGCGAATCTGGTGGCGAACAGGCAGGGCAGGATTTCTGGGACCTGATACGCGAATTGAACGTCGCGCTGCTGCCCAACACGGCGGGCTGCCATTCGGTCCGCGAGGCCGTCACCACGGCCCATATGGCCCGCGAACTGTTCGATACCCCCTGGATCAAGCTCGAAGTGATCGGTCATGCCGACACTCTGCAACCCGACCCCTTTGGTCTGGTCGAGGCCGCCCGCATCCTGTCCGAGGACGGGTTTCAGGTCTTTCCCTATTGCACCGAGGATCTGGTGCTGTGCGACCGCCTGCAAGAGGCCGGATGCGAGGTTCTGATGCCTTGGGGTGCGCCCATTGGCACTGGGCTGGGGTTGAACAACATCTACGGGCTGCGCAGCCTGCGCGCGCATTTCCCCGATACGCCGCTGGTGGTGGACGCGGGGCTGGGCCTGCCCAGTCAGGCCGCCCACGCGATGGAGCTGGGCTTTGATTCCGTCTTGCTGAACACCGCCGTTGCACAAGCAGGCGATCCTGTTGTCATGGCCCAAGCCTTTGCCCGCGCGGTCGAGGCAGGCGCCATGGCCTATGCTGCCGATCCGATGTCTCCGCGCGACATGGCCGCCCCCTCGACCCCCGTTCTGGGACAGGCGGTGCTGTCATGAGCCTGCCTGCGTTCTATCCGATCTTCGATGATGTTTCATGGCTCCGGCGAATGCTGCCTTTGGGCGTGAAACTGGTGCAACTGCGGATCAAGGATCAGCCTCAGGATGTGCTGCGCGCTCAACTGACCGAAGCCCGCGATCTGTGCCGCCAACACGGGGCCATTCTGGTGGTCAATGACCATTGGGAACTGGCGATCGAGCTGGGCTGTGATTGGCTGCATCTGGGTCAAGAGGATCTGGACACCGCCGATTTGACAGCCATCCGCGCCGCCGGGCTGAAGCTGGGCGTTTCCACACATGACAAGGCAGAACTGGCCCGCGCTCTGGCGCTCGGCCCGGACTATATCGCCTTGGGTCCGGTGTATCCGACAATCCTGAAAAAGATGAAGTGGCACGAACAAGGCATTGAAAAACTTACAAAATGGAAGGCACTGATCGGCGACACTCCCTTGATTGCCATCGGAGGCATGTCGATTGAACGCGCCGCTGGGGCCTTTGCGGCGGGGGCGGATGTGGTCGCTGCGGTCACGGACATCACGTTGCACGACACCCCCGAAGCCCGCGTCCGTGCTTGGCTTAGGGCGACGCAATGACGGACAGGTATGCCCGACAGATCGCTGTGCCCAGTTTGGGCGCCTCGGGTCACGCCAAGCTACGGGCTGCGAAGGTGCTGGTCATCGGTGCTGGCGGGCTGGCCGCACCGGTGCTGCAATACCTGGTGGGAGCAGGCGTGGGCCATATCCGACTGGTGGACGCGGATCATGTGTCCATATCGAATCTGCATCGGCAGACCCTGTTTCGCCATTCGGACCTGAACACCCCCAAGGTTCTGGCCGCCCAATATCACATGGCCCAGTTGAACCCCGAATGCCAGCTAGAGCCGATCCAGGAACGCTTTGACCCGGCCAATGCCACCGGCCTGTGCGCCGAAATGAATCTGGTGCTGGATTGCGCCGACAGTTTCGCCGCAAGCTATGTGGCCAGCGACACTTGCACAGCTCTGAGCCTGCCACTGATCGCGGCCTCGGTGGTCGGCACCGAGGGCTATTGCGGCGGTTTCTGCGGCGATGCGCCCGGGCTGCGCGCCGTGTTCCCCGACCTGCCCGACAGGTTGGGCAGTTGTGATGCCGACGGGGTGTTGGGGCCCTCGGTGGGGGTGATTGGCGCGCTACAGGCGCAGATGGCCATTGCCGTGCTGACCCGCGCCACGCCTTCACCGCTGGGGCAGTTGATCACCTATGATGCTGCTGCGCTGCGCTTTGGCGGGTTTCGCTTTGATGGTGTCGCCGCGCCCGAGGCTGGCCCTGCCTTTATCGCGTCCAGCCAAATCGTTGCCGTGGATCACGTGATCGACCTGCGCGCCCCGACAGAGCCCGGCCCGACCCTACCCAGAGCTACACGCCTGACCGTGCCGGATTTCACCCCGTCCAGCCCGACCCCGCCCGCAAACCTGCGCGTCGTTCTGGCCTGCCGTTCGGGACTGCGCGCCTGGCAGGCCGCTGAGCGCCTACGCGAATACTGGAGCGGCGAAATTGCCCTCGTCGCTTTGGGCGAAACCTAACCCCCTCACCCAACACGGAGATCCCAAACATGAAAAAACTTCTCTTGGCCGCACTTTTGCTGGCGGCACAACCGGCCCTGGCTGCGGATAAAATGACGGTCCTTCTGGACTGGTTCATCAATCCCGACCATGGCCCGATCATCGTCGCCCAGGAAAAAGGGTTCTTTGCCGATCAAGGGCTTGAGGTCGAAATCATCGCCCCGGCTGATCCTTCGGATCCACCGAAACTGGTTGCCGCCGGTCAGGCCGAGCTGGCAATTTCCTATCAGCCGCAGCTGCATCTTCAAGTCGCCGAAGGCCTGCCGCTGGTCCGGGTGGGCACGCTGGTTTCCACCCCGCTAAGCTGTCTTTTGGTCCTGGAAAACGGCCCCATCAAAACCATCGCGGACCTAAAAGGCGGCAAGGTCGGCTATTCGGTTGCGGGCGTCGAAGAGGCCCTTCTGACCGCCATCCTGACCAAACATGGGCTGACCATGTCGGATATCGAACTGGTGAATGTGAACTGGTCGCTGTCGCCCTCTCTGATGTCGGGTCAGGTGGACGCGGTCCTGGGTGCGTACCGGAACTTTGAGCTGAACCAGATGAAAATCGAAGGTGTCGAAGGCAAATGTTTCTACATCGAAGAAGAAGGCGTGCCCACCTATGACGAGCTGATCTATGTCGCCAACAAGGACAAGATGGACACGGACAAAATCCGGCGTTTCCTGCGGGCTACCGAGCTGGCAACGCAATATATCGTCAACCATCCTCAACAAAGCTGGGAAGTGTTCTCGGGCTCTTCGACCGAGCTGCAAGATCAGCTGAACGAGATGGCCTGGGCCGACACCCTGCCGCGTTTCGCGCTCCGCCCCGAGGCGCTGGATGCTGGCCGCTACAGCCGCTTCGAAAGCTTCCTTGCTGCGGCGGGTCTGATTGAAACCACCCGTCCGGTTGCCGATCTGGCGATCGACCTGGGGGCACAATGAGCTACGGCAAGACATTCCCGCTGTTGCGGAAGGAGGCGGGCCCGCATTGGCCCGCCTACACAGACCATGCCTTTGTGCGGGGTCTTCGGGACGGGACCCTGCCGTCTGAGGCTTTCCTGCACTATCTGAAACAGGACTACCTGTTCCTGATCCACTTCAGCCGCGCCTGGGCCCTGGGCGTCACCAAGGCCGATACGATCGAAGAAATGCGCCACTGTGCGGCCACCGTAAACGCCCTTATGAACGAGGAAATGTCCCTGCATGTGGGGATCTGCGCGGCCGCAGGAATCACCGAGGCACAACTGTTTGAAACCGAAGAGCGCGCCGCCAATCTGGCCTATACGCGCTATGTGCTGGATGCCGGGCATTCGGGGGACTTTCTGGATCTCCTGGCGGCGCTTGCGCCTTGTGTGATGGGGTATGGCGAAATCGGCGCGCGTCTATTGGCGGCTGGCGGGGACACCCCTTATGCCGAATGGATCGCGACCTATGGCGGCAAGGATTATCAGCAGGTCTGTCATCAGGTGGGCGCGTTGATCGACAGCGCCGTGGCCCGGCGCATGGGCGACAATCCCGCACAAACCCCACGCTGGCAGGCCCTGAGCCACAGGTTCACCACCGCCACCCGGCTTGAGGTCGGTTTCTGGGACATGGGACTGGAGCCATGATCGCTGCCCCCTCGCTCTTCCTCAACGGGTGTGCCGCAGCCGACGGCACCCCTATTTTTGCGCAATTGGCGCTGGACGTCCCTGCGGGCGGCTGGACCTGCCTGTTGGGCCCCAGCGGGGTGGGCAAATCCACAATCCTAAAGCTGTTTTCGGGCTTGGAGACCGGCGTTGCGTTCACCGGAACCTTGGGCGCGGACGATGGCGCGCCTCTGACCGGACGCATCGCCCTAATGGCGCAAGACGACCTGCTGATGCCTTGGCTGTCGGTCCTTGGGAACGTGACCTTAGGCGGGCGTCTGCGCGCAGAGGCCCCTGACCATGCCCGCGCCTCTGCGGTTCTGGAACAGGTTGGGCTGGCGGGCATGGGCACCCGCAAACCCGCTGAATTATCGGGAGGACAGCGCCAACGCGTGGCTCTGGCCCGCACGCTGATGGAAAACCGCCCCATCGTCTTGCTGGACGAGCCATTTTCGGCGTTGGACGCCCGTACGCGTGCACAGATGCAAGAGCTGACAGCCCGGCTGCTACAAGGGCGCACGGTGCTTTTGGTAACGCATGACCCCGCCGAGGCCGCCCGACTGGGGCAAAAGATCGTCATCCTCAGCGAGGATGGTTTGCGCGACATCCCCCCGCCCTCGGGCACTGTACCGCGCCCCGTAAACGACCCCGACCTGCTGGCCGCACAGGCCCGCCTTTTGACCCTGCTAAGAGGAGACGCCCCATGAGCGCGACCCAACACCTGCAATCGCTTTGCGCCCAAGACTGGGCCGCCGCCACGGATCACGCATTTACCCGCGCGCTGGCGGATGGAACCCTTTCCAAGGAACGCATGGGCGGCTATCTGCAACAGGATTACCTGTTTGTGGATGGGTTTGTCCGCCTGCTGGCGTCAGCGATTGCCCATGCGCCCAGCCTGGCGGACTCGGTTCCTGCGGCGCAATTTCTTGCGGTCATCAGCGGCCCCGAGAACACATATTTCCTGCGCAGTTTCGACGCTCTGAACATCCGCGCCGATGCCCCTGCCGCCCCGCAAACACGGGCCTTTCAGGACCTGATGCACGAGGCCAGACTCTCGGGGCGATACGAATGCATGATTGCCGTTCTGGTGGTCGCAGAATGGATTTATCTGGACTGGGCCACCCCGTTCGAAGACCAGGCAGAGGCGCTTCCGTTCTGGTTGGGCGAGTGGATCACCCTACACAGCGGCGAGGGTTTCAGCGGCGTTGTCGCCTATTTGCGGGAACAACTGGATCAGTGCTGGTCGGACCTGACCGACCCTGAACGCGCGCGGGTCCAAGACCTGTTCTGCCGCGCCACCGCACTTGAACGCGACTTCTTTGACGCCGCCTGGTCCGGCTTTGGTATTGCCCCATGAACGGCTGGCGCGCGGCGCTGGCGTCAGCGCTGGTGGGGGTGCTGATCTGGCAGGTGGTCGTGTGGGCCACGGACCTGCCGCGCTTTATCCTGCCCGGCCCGGTGCTGGTGGCCCAAACCATCTGGAGCAGCCGCGCTCTTATTGCCGATCATGCGGCAATCACGATCGCCGAGGTCCTGATCGGGCTGATGTTGGGCGCCTGTCTGGGCGGGGTATCCGCGATCGGGCTGGCCGCGTCACAATGGGCGCGGACTTTGGTCCGTCCCATGCTGGTATTCAGCCAGGCCATCCCGGTTTTCGCGCTGGCACCGATCCTGACGCTCTGGTTTGGGTACGGGTTGGGTTCGAAGATCGTCATGGCCTTGATCATCATCTATTTCCCGGTCACGTCGTCCTTTTTCGATGCGCTGATGCGCACCAATCGCGACTGGATGGGCCTGGCCAAGGTCATGGGGGCCAGCCCGGCGCGGATCATGTGGCACATCCGTATTCCTGCCGCCCTACCCGGCCTGGCAAGCGGCCTGAAGCTGGCCGCCGTCTATGCCCCCATCGGCGCCATCATCGGAGAGTGGGTCGGCGCCTCCAAGGGGCTGGGCTATCTGATGTTGCTGGCGAATGGACGTGCCAAAACCGACCTGATGTTCGCGGCGCTGATCGTTCTGGCGGTCTTTACGGTGCTTTTGCACGCGGCGGTCGGCAAAGCGGTTCAACGGCTAGAGCGCCCCTGAACCGCCGCCCCCATCCACAAAAGCGCTAAGATCATGCGGCTTTGTAGTGATTGAACACGTCGGTTCCTCCGTCCTTTTTGATCAGGAAGACCGAATAGGCATCCCTTTCGTTCTCGGGCCCCATGCCAGGGGACCCAAAGGGCATTCCAGGCACCGACAGGCCAACGGCGTCTGGACGGTCGTTCAGAAGGCGGTGAATGTCAGCGGCAGGCACATGCCCTTCAATGAAATAGCCGTCAATCAGCCCCGTGTGGCAGGAAACCATCTCGTTGGGGATGCCGTTTGCTTCTTTGTAGCGCGACAACGACGCCCAAGAGTCGTGCTTGACCTGCAACTCAAAGCCTTGGCGCCTCATGATTGCAATCCAGCTTCCGCAACATCCGCAATCGGGATCCTTCATAACCTGGATCAAGGGTTTCGCTTTGGCGAAAGCGGGTGTCGTCAGGCTGATACCCAAGGTACCCAGGCCAGCAAGAAACCTGCGGCGATCGGATTTGGTGTTGATCATATCTTTTCCTATATATGTGTGCACTGGCGGTATCATCGTGCTCTGCTTTTGCCGGAAACCGCCAGCGCATGTCATGACAATGGTCAAGCCGGTCCTCATGTCGTGACCCTGATCCACGTTTTCATGCCAGCTTTCTGATGTGACAGCATGTGGCAATGCAACAGCCAGTCGCCTGGATTGTCTGCCCGAAAAACGATGCTGCGCGTTTCGCCGCGATCCATCAGGATTGTGTCACGGAGCGGCCCAAGCGAGCCATCCGCCAGCCGTTCCTGAAAATGGTGGCCGTGCAGGTGCATTGCGTGCGGGAAGGCCGTATCGTTCTGCATCGGCACCTCGACGATTTCACCAACGGGCACCTCGATCAAAGGTGTCTCAGGCAACCCCGCCACGCCATTAAAGGTCCATATTTGGCCTTCGGCGACAAGATCTCTGACGGACAGAACCTCCCCTTTCCAGATGCCCTGTCGCAGCCCCCCCATTGCGCCCCCCTCCATGACCAGGCGGGCCATTTGGGCCCCCTGCGTCGTAGCAAGAGGCGCAAGCGGATTGGGTGGCAAAGGCGCAATTGGCCCGCGCGAGACAGACTGTCCGCTGGCCCCCACATCGAAGTGAGACAGCACAAAGGCCTCGTCACGTTCATGGATCGCAAGAAGGGCCTGCTCACCTTCCTCTGCGGTCACATCCACGATGAAATCCGCCCGCTGTGCAGGTCCCAGGATCACATGATCGGTTCGTTCTGGTACCCGCAATGGCATCCCGTCAAGGGCAACAATGGCCCCGGCCATTCCGTGCAATCCGATCACCATTATGCGATCCACAGCAACATTGACGAGCCTTAAGCGCAGCCGCTCATTGCGACGCAGCCTGGAGACCTGAGGCAACAAAGCCGCCTTTGTAAAGTTCCCGATCCGGCCTGCATGCGTCCAGTCGTGCATCCGGTCAAAATCTTCAGTGATGGCGCCGGTTTCGCTTAGCCGCCAGTCATCCAGCACAACCGAAATATCATGATCCACCTCAGGAGGGTCGATCTCCTCCACGATCAACAGCCCATAAAGCCCCCGCGCAATCTGCTCGGTGGACTGGTTGTGCGAGTGGTACCAAAAGGTGCCAGCATCAGGTGGCGTGAAATCATAGGTGAACTGCCCACCCGGAGGAACGGCGTCCTGCGTCATGCCGGGGACCCCATCCATGGCATTCGGAACCCGCACCCCATGCCAATGCACCGAGCTCGCTTGCGGCAGGTTATTCACCAGTCGCTGCACAAGGCGTTCGCCCTGTTTCAAGCGAAGCTCAGGCCCCGGCACACCGCCGTTGTACCCCCAGATGGGTGTTTCGGGATAATCAGTGGACAGCAACCGTGCCTTGCCCGGACGCGCGACCAACTGGGGCGTGCTGTCAGCCCGAGCAGGCCCTGACGCCATGGCGAATGCTGTTGCACCTGCCAGGAACATGCGTCTGTCGATCACGGGGCCTACCGTCATCGGGCTCTCTTGTTTTGTTGCCATTTGCTTATCCATCTTCGTGTTCATCCATCAGATATGTTGCGATGGCGGTTTGGTCCGCTTCGGTCAAAAAGCTGGTTCCATACCGCACGACCTCGCCCATTGAGCCGCCGAAAACATCGCCATCCGGCATGATGCCGGTGCGCAGGGCATAGGCGACACTGGCCACATCCCATCCTTTTTTGCGCAGAGTAACATGATCGATTGCCGGCGCTTTCTCGCCTCCGGGCAAGGCGTCACTTCCCTGGAAGCGCTCTGTTTCAGTGTTGCGTGCGCCCGCAATATTGCGCCCGGTATGACAGGCCGCGCAGTGTGTGGCGCCCTCAACCAGCTCGCGACCCCGGTTCCAAACCTCACCTTTGCCCGCGACCGGCGCTGTCCTGGGTGGTTTCAGAAAGACCGCGCGCCATAGCTTTAGCCCCCAACGTTGATTGAAAGGAAAGCTCATCCCGGATGGGCGCGAAGGTTGCGCCACCGGGGGCACGGTCTGGAAAGCAGCCCACAGATCCGCGATCTCTTGATCTGAGAAGTTTACATAAAACGGATAGGTGAAGGCAGGGTAATAAGCGTGACCATCAGGCGACACACCTTCGCGAACCGCCCGTGCAAACTGTGCTTGATTCCAGCTTCCAATCCCATGAACTGGATCCGTGGTCAAATTAGGCGCGTAAAGCGTGCCAAAAGGCGTCTTCAATGCAAGCCCCCCGGCCAGCGGGGCGCCTCCGTTCGCGAAATCGGTGTGACAGGCAATGCAACCAGAAGCGCGGGCCAGATAAGCACCACGTTCAACATTCCCTTCCAGTGACATAGGTGTGAGAGGTTGGCCAATAGGCCAGAGCATTAACCCAACCAAACTGGCCGAGGCGGTTACCACCCCAGCCAGTACAAGGCGATACAGCATGTGCATCGACCCGGCCTATTTCTCGATCCTGAAACGGGTGTGACAGGCAGAACAGACCTGGCCCATCATCGCAAAGGCTCTGTCTGCGGGCATCTGAGACAGGTCCATCATTCCAATGCCGGAACCAGCCCCCATCATGGTGCCGTTTTGGGTCCCCATCATGCCATTGCCCATTATGGCGCCACCTTGGCCGCCCATCATCCTTCCCGATCCGGGCACATCACCTGCCCCCATCAACCCGTTTTCAGAGGCCGCCGCCAGCCCATCCGCCGCCACACGAAGCTGTTCAGCCAATGCCGAGAAGCCTTCCCAGTCCTGCCAGATCTCGGGTTTCGCTTCCGAGGGCTTTGCCGTGCTTCCTTCAGGAAATAATTTGGTCAACGCCTCTCCAGCATGTCGACTTATGTCGCCCGCACGTTCACGCACGACATCAGCGTCATAATCGACCTGCCCCCGCATCATTGGGGTCAGCACCTTCATGGACTCTTTCATGACCCCCATACCCTCCATGCGCTCTTTGACGACGCCGGTCGCGCCCCCATGTGCAAAAACGGATTGGCTTGCCACGGCCAGAACGGACGCAATCACAGCGCCCTTGAACAGATTTTCAGTTTTCATTGATTTTTCCTGTCTGAAATGTGTCTTCACGCCATTCAGCGTGCATGGATACGGATCAGATCAGGACACGAGGAGGCGGTGGATCAAAGCTGAAAGAAATCGGCATGCCCGTTATTTCATGTGGCACCCCATAGCGTTCGCGACGCTCCATCAGGACAGGATCAAGCAATGATTGCTGAATAGTCGCGGGGCCGTTGCAAAAAGCACTGCCATGGCAATGGCCTTTATGACCAGATGCAACATGCTCGGCCTGAAACTGGGCTTCAACTGTCTTGATGGACGGTTGGTGTTTTCCATGTGCTTCTGCGGCGCTGCCTGAGAGAAGCAGACAGACGACAAACACGCCAACCGAGATGAGCAAAAGCCCAATCCATTTGCGACTGTCCAAAAGCACTGTTCAGTTGATCCCGTTTTCTTTTTGCCACTCTCTTATATAGGCAATGATGTTCGCAATATCGGCTCGGGTCAAGCCTTCGAAGGGCGGCATGTCTCCATACTTCCGTATGGTGCGCGCTTAGGCTTAGACCTGACAGATTTCCAAGCCAGGTAGAGTTAACCGCCGGGTTTGTGTGCAGATCGGGATCTCCCGCTCTAGGTCAATCAAAAAATTCATTTTGGACCAGAACATGCTACGGAAAACCAGATCCTAGAACACGGCTGCAAACTTCAGTCAGTCATCCGCGCCCTGACCATGGCAACGCCCAAACAGCAACAAAGCGGTGAGCGCTGATGCAGAACGAGGATACATTCGTTCCCATCGGACACCGTCTCCAAAGTTGGCGGTTTGGAGGTCGAGATCGCAAATCTGGACTCCCAGACCGCATCGATCTCTGAAAATACCGCCAAGCCCAAGCTGTCTGACGTCAGCACTCGTGGGACAGAATTGGGGCTTAGCTAACGGAGGATTTCTGGTTCATCGTAACCGTCAAGGAGTGAAGATGAACAAGAAATCCGGAAGCAGCAAAGCTTCGGCCGACAAGCTGGTCAAAACCATCCGTCGCAAGATGCGACAAACCTATTCGTCTGAAGTGAAGGTCCGCATTGTTTTAGCGGGCCTTAGCGGCGAGGAAACCCTTTCGGTGCTATGCCGCCGCGTGGGCATCACTGAGAGCCTGTATTACAGCTGATCAAAGGGATTCCTCGAGGCTGGGAAACGCCGTCTGTCTGGTGATATGGACCTATCGCGGTTTGATGCCGCTCCTTTGGTAGCATTTACTGCACCAAAGG
>JARGPB010000022.1 GCA_029212905.1 Thalassovita sp. | reverse complement strand
GACAGCGCAACGTGAACCAAGAAGGTGTCTAGGATAGCTAGGGCCTATTCAATGGGACCAATCCTCGGGAAGCAAAAACAAAAATCCCGGCAAGAACGAACTCACCGGGGTTATGCATCATTTACTGCAAAGGGCTGGCCTGCGGGGCCCCTTTTTTCGGTATATAACGAGCGGCTTCAACAGTGGCTAAGCCCTTTAACCCGCAATGAAACACGCAGTACGACATCCTGCTTCAGCCGCGCAGACGTCCCCGGTTCGGATGACTTTCCACTTTGGCGTTCTTGAAAGCCTCAAAATGCGTTTCTCGTTCCTGTAACGCGGTCGTGTGTTCCGTCAGATGGGCTGCGCCACAGCAGGTTGATCCCAACAGATAGAAACCATGCAATCGCCCCCAGGCCAAAGACCGCACCCGCCGCGTCGCCCCATGCGGGCACAAGGGTGCAGCACCCCCCGATTCCGGTCACAATACCCAATCCATTGGTGATCTTGCCCAACGATGCCCCGCGCCATGCGGCCAAGCTGACGCAGGCGATCCAAACACTCCCGACGATTTCATTGCCGCCGCCCAGGCCCAGTTCAACCGCGTGCAGCATGTCCCAAATCAATGCGGCCTGCTGTGGGTCGGTCGCGGCCAATATGGCGGCCCGCTCGACGGCGGTATTTGCGACCATCCCCGCGCCCAGAACCAAGGTTGACCACACCCACCCAAACCCCAATGCCACTGAGGCCCAGTCTGATCGCTCTGCCCTTAGCCGGGCGTTCACAGAGGCGACCAGAACCACCAAAGCCAACCCATTCACAATGTAGATTCCCGTGTTCCAGGTGATCATGAGGCCCTGATTGGTGCGGATAAACTCTACCACGGCCACAGCATCAATGGCATTGGTCCCATAGCCCAACTGGATCAGCTGCGTCGCAAGGAAAATGAAACCAAAGACATAGGTCCCCGCACAGATGAACGCGGCAAGGCCCCCAATGGATCGCAAAGTCATGGCTTTCTCCCGGTTTCTGGTCGTGGGGGCATCGCAGCGCGGCTTTTGAAATGATCTCTGAGGTGATGGGTGCCGTGGGGGGCGCCGACCATGTCCAGCGCAATCGCCGACAAGAAGAACTGCGCAGGCCCGTGAATTTTCCGAGGCGTCACCCACGGCAGCAGACACAGTGCGGCCCGGCGCAGGGCATCCGGCAAATATGTTATACGGCTGCGTGTCTGGTGACAGTCAAAGGCCAGCTCTGCCAGCTCGCGCAAGCGAAAGGTCTCTGGCCCGCCGACGTCGATCCATTCCCTCTCTTGTTCGATCGCATCAGCCGCCGCCACGGCCAGGTCGGCCCCATGGATCGGATTGATCTGATTTGAGCCATCCCCAAACAGCCAAACCCGCCCGGATCGTGCCATTGTCAAAAAATCGTCCATGTCGGAAAAATACCCCGAAGGCGCAATGACTGTTGCCGGGATCGGGCTGTCCAAAAGCGCGTCAACAAAGGCCGATTTGGCCTCGATCAGGGGGACATCGGGCATTTGGTCCGCATTCAGGACATGAACATAAGCGAACCGGGAAACCTGCGCCTTTTCGGCCTCTTTCAGCAGATTCAGGTTGGCTTGATAATCCACGTCCCAATAACCGATCCCGTCCGCTTGTCGTGTGATGCCAAGCGCCGAAATGACCAGATCAGCCCCAGACATGATCCCTGCCAGGGTGTCGGGGTCGGTGGCCAAGGCCTCGATCAATTGATCCGCACACAGGGACTTCGCGCGCGAGACATTCCTGACAAGGGCGGTCACATACCACCCGCGCCTTTGGTATTCTTCGCACAGGTAGTGGCCCAGATATCCTGTCGCGCCTGCAACAAAGACGGTTTTCATGGCGTGTTCCTTTGTTTTCATTCGAACGCCACGCGCAGGACAGCAATGACCATAACGGCCGTCACCGGACCCCACAGCAGACGTTCAGGGCGGGATGGGCTGAGTGCGTTGGCAATCAGTGTCAGCACGGTCAACCCAAGTGCAATTCCAAAGGCCCCGGACGGGACCTGAACTGAAATGACCGTGGCCTTCGCCAGGACGCTGGCTGTCATCGCGATCAGCAGCGCCCCCTGCATCACGGCCAGGCCGCGCCACACGGGGGGCAGAACACCGGGGTGCAGCCCTCCGTTGGCAAAGCGACCCAAGGGCGCCCCAAAGGCCAGCGCGATCTGCATCGTGATCGGCAACGCGGCGCAGGCAGCATAGATTTTGGCGGCGATGATAGCGGTCATCTTAGGGTTCCTTTGGTGATCTGGGCCCGGTCAATTGTGAAACCGTCCGAACATAGACATGGGAAAACCGTGCTCACCTGATACATCGGGGGGCGGTTTTCTCTTGTTGGTGGGGCGGCCGCCAAGGTCATGTAATCCTGCCCCCCGGCGGCCCGATCGGGGGTTGCACCCCGTCAAAAGCTGATGAAGCGCGTCAAAGCGGTGCAAGCGATAATGTGTGAAATCATTCATGATCTGATGCCTTTTATGCGATTATCCAACGACCGCGTGTCCACGGCCCCGCAAACATTCGATGACGATCGCCTCGCGGCGTTCATTGACGTCAACCGCCCCTGCGACACCCCCGGCCAGAGCACCAGCAATCGCACCGCCAAGGGCATCACTGCTATCAACCTCACCCAGCAACGCCCCGGCACCAGCCCCCATGGCCGCCGCCCCCAGGGCCTCGCGGTTGAACTGGTTGCGCGCCAAGGTTTGACATGCGGCCAGGTCGTTCTGGAATCCCGCCGAAGGGGCGCCATCCAGGATCGGCGTATAGTTCGCGCCGCTGTCAGCACATGCTGCCAAAAGGCCGACGCCTGCAAAAGTAATAAGTGTGATCGTTTTCATGTTCTGACCTTTCTCGTCCATTTGATAAGAAAGGAGATAGGCGCAACGCCATTCTCAGGGCATGACCGCTGGTATCACTGTGTTGACACTTCGTAACAGAATGGGGCCTAACTGACCTGGCTCAGATAGGCCGTTGGGCTGTGGCCGGTCCACCGTTTGAACGCCCGCACAAAAGACGAGGCTTCTGAAAACCCCAACAGATAGGCGGTTTCATTCACGCTGACCTTCTGGGCGCTCAGGTAATCCAGGGCCATGCGCTTTCTCAGGTCATCATGGACGTCGCCAAAGGTCAGGCCCTCGTCCCTAAGCCGCCGATACAAGGTTTGGCGGCTCATACCGACATCCTTTGCCACGCGGTCCATTGAAATGCTGCCCTCGTGCAGGCGCGGTAATATCTGCGCCTCGACCATGCCGCGCGTGGTCGTGTCGCTTTCCAGGGCTTTCAGCAATGCATCTGCATGACGGGTGAAAACCCCAAACGCATAGGCATGCCCTGGCGCGAAATCAGAGCCATCCGACACCCAAACCGGATCAAGCCGCAGAGCATTGCGCGCCCCGCCAAATTGCACGGGAATACGGAACAGATCAGGGTAATCAGCGACGTGGGGCGGCGGCGGAAAAGTCACCTCAAGATCCAGCGCAAAGGGAACATCAGGGAAAGAGCTGCGAAATTCGCTGATGAAACGCGCAAAGGACGCCTCGGTGCCCAGGTAATCGGCATCGGGCAGGATCAGATGATCAACAATCCATAGCCCGTCGGACGTGTGCAGCAGCTCATAGCGGTCGGTGCCCTTGGGCAACGAGGCATCCGCCATCAGCCGCACATAGCGGTTCAGCTGGTCGATGGAATGCGCCAGCGATTTGGACGTATGAACGATTTGCCCCACAACCGAGATCGTCTCTAGATCGGATTCGAACGTATGCCGCAGCAAAAGCGCCGTATCACCCGTTTGCATGATCCCGGCCGCGATCATGGCGTGATAGGCTGGAATGGGGATG
The DNA here is from genome assembly GCA_029212905.1 of Thalassovita sp. Lineage (GTDB taxonomy): Bacteria > Pseudomonadota > Alphaproteobacteria > Rhodobacterales > Rhodobacteraceae > Thalassobius. The sequence continues at coordinate 41,706 of JARGPB010000022.1, read as the reverse complement.
CGGTTGTCCTGGTCGCTTAGGTCGGCTTCTGTCAGGTTGCTGGCCAACAGCAAAGCCCCGCGATCAGCCCCACGGTTTGCGGCAAACTCTGCAAATGCCGCTGCAAACCCCGCCGCCATTGTTGGTATGCTCATGAAATCGAACCGAAACGCTTAGGATAAACAGTGAGTGTAGGACCATCCAATAACAGATAAGACGATTGATTTGGAAATGACAAGCGGTCCCGCTGATATGGCGGCCATGGCGTGCTGCGATCATGGTCCTTAGCATCGTGTTTTCACCCGTCGGGGGCAATTCGACGTGCTGTTACTGACCTTTGTGTGTGTGCCCTGACCGTTCTGGTGATTTTGGGGGCGCGGCAAAAAGAACCGATCACACCGCGCGGCTGATACCACCACTTGCCCCTTTATTGCGCTCCTGATCCGATCCGGGAGGCATTTTCTGCCAGGCAGGCAAAATGCAAACCGGCGTTCAACGGGCCGCGCCGTCCAGTGCAGCATCTGCGCCATTTCATTTTGCAGGGGAATGTTGCCCTCCTGACCACCTCAACCCACCTTGCACGTCCCCGCCTCAACCCCTAGTAAGACAGTAGCAAACAAGGGAGTGCTCGTATGCGCCGAGTAGTGGTCACCGGGCTGGGCGTCGTGTCGTCCATCGGGAACAATGCCGAAGAGGTTCTGGCCTCGCTGAAGACCGGGAAATCCGGCATCACCGCCAACGAGGCGATGAAGGAACACGGGTTCCGCAGCCAGATCGCAGGCGACATCAAGCTGGACATCAAGGACCACGTCGACAAGCGCACCCTGCGGTTCATGGGGCCGGGCGCGGCCTATGCCTATATCGCGATGGAGCAGGCGATTGCCGATTCCGGCCTGGAAGAATCCGACATCGTGAACACGCGCACCGGGTTGGTGGCGGGGTCCGGTGGGCCGTCCACCAGTGCCATTCTGGCGGCGCATCAGACCGTGCTGAAAACCGGCGCGACGAAACGCATCGGGCCGTTCGCTGTGCCTAAATGCATGTCCTCGACGATTTCGGCCAACCTGGCGACAGCGTTCAAAATCAAGGGCATCAACTATTCGATCACCTCGGCCTGCTCGACCAGCCTGCATTGCATCGGCAACGCAGCCGAGCAGATCATGATGGGCAAACAGGACGTCATGTTCGCCGGCGGCGGCGAGGAACTGGACTGGACCTTGTCGTGCCTGTTTGACGCGATGGGCGCGATGTCCTCGAAATACAACGATACCCCAGAAAAGGCCTCGCGCGCGTTTGACGCCAATCGCGACGGGTTTGTCATCGGCGGCGGCGGCGGCATTGTCGTGCTCGAGGATCTGGAGCACGCCCTAGCGCGCGGCGCGAAAATCTACGCCGAGGTCACGGGCTATGCGGCCACGTCCGACGGGCACGATATGGTTGCCCCCTCGGGCGAGGGCGGCGAGCGCGCGATGCGTCTGGCGCTGCAATCGCTGGCTGAGGACCGCAAGGTCGGCTACATCAACGCGCACGGGACCTCGACCCCGGTGGGCGATGTCGGCGAAGTCGAAGCCGTCCGCCGTGTGTTCGGCGAAGGTCAGACCCCGCTGATCAGCTCGACCAAGTCCATGACCGGCCACAGCCAAGGCGCCACCGGCGCCCAAGAGGCGGTTTATTGCCTGCTGATGCTGGACAACGACTTTATCGCGCCCTCGATCAACGTGGAAACGCTGGACCCTGCCATTAACGCGGGCGAGATCGCGACCTCTCTGGTGGAAAACGCCGGGCTGGACACAGTGATGACCAACAGCTTCGGCTTTGGCGGCACCAACGGTTCGATGCTGATGTCGAAATATCGCGGCTAACCGCCGATTCCAGAGCTACCTAATCACAGGCCGCCGCATCAGGCGGCCTGTTGTCGTTTGTCCCACCTGCACTGGCGCGCTTTTGCCTTGGAAATCCTTGTGACGCGCGGTGATCATCGCCCCCTGGAAACGCAACGCGGCCTTGACGCTCGGCGCTAAAACGGCCTAGTCACCGGAAAGGCAAGAGGATTTGACATGTCAGCACTTACCGGAAAACGCGGCCTGATCATGGGCGTGGCGAACGAACGCTCGATCGCCTGGGGGATTGCCAAGGCCATGGCCGAAGCAGGGGCCGAGCTGGCCTTTACCTATCAGGGCGAGGCCTTCGGCAAACGGCTCGAGCCGCTGGCTGCGTCGGTCGGATCGGATTTCATGGTGGATGTGGACGTGACCGACGACGCGTCACTGGATGCGGCCTTTGATGGGCTGAAGTCCCGCTGGGACACGCTGGATTTCGTGGTCCACGCCATCGCCTATTCGGACAAGAACGAACTGACCGGGCGTTTCGTGAACACTTCGCGCGAGAATTTCAAACAGTCGCTGGATATCTCCTGCTACTCGCTGATCGAGGTCGCGCGACGGGCCTATCCGATGATGAAAGACAACGGCGGCACGATCCTGACGCTGACCTATGGCGGATCGAACCGGGTGACACCGAACTATAACGTGATGGGCGTGGCCAAGGCGGCGCTGGAATCGGCGACACGCTATCTGGCGAATGATCTGGGGCCGGACGGTATCCGGGTGAACGCGATTTCCCCTGGCCCGATGAAAACCCTGGCCGGAGCGGCAATCGGCGGCGCACGCAAGACATTCAAACACACCGATCAGAACGCGCCCTTACGGTCAAACGCGACGTTGGACGCGGTGGGCGGCACAGCGGTTTACCTCGCCTCGGATGCTGGCGCCTGCACCACTGGAGAAATCGTCCGGGTGGATGGCGGGTTCCATGTGCTGGGCATGCCGCAACCGGAACATCTGTAAGGCGGAGCGCCCGTTCCGGGCGCGCAGGATATCTCGGACTGCGTCCTCGGAAGGGAGGGGCTTTGCCCCTCTTGGCCGAAGGCCAATTCACCCCAGAGTATTTTCGGCAAGATGAAGGGGCGTGCTGCGCTATGTGCTGGGCGCCAATCCCGAGGAGGATGGCCGGAGGCCGACGACGAGATCCTAAGCGCGCCGAAGGCGCTCCTTATGTTAGAACCATTGTCCGGATTCCATCAGGCCGAGATCCAGTAGCTGGCCTGAGTGCCAGTCGAAGGGGGTTGAATTGTGCCACCGGTAGCTGTCGATCTCGAAGGTTGAGCCGGGGTTGCGTTTCAGCGCCTTTGCGGTGCGGAAAGAGCAGATTGCGGCGGTCAGGTTGTGGTGCCATTCGCAAGAGTAGGTGTTGTACTCTTGGTCGTTGAAGGTGTTGTCGTCTTTCAGGCGCAGGCCGGGTTTCGATTTGAACAGGGCGATCCGGTCGATCTTGCGGCGGGCAGGGGGGATGTGTTCCTCGAATCGCCAGCGCAGGCCACCGTAGAAATCTAGCTGCCGTTCCATCGGGTGGCCGGTTTTGGGATCCTTGCGTGCTAGTGCGTAATAGCCGGTTTTATCCAGATAGGCATGTTCCAGAGAGACCGCGTTGGGGTATTGCCACAGGTCTGCGGCATAGAGGTCGATCACATAGGCCAGCATGGCGTCGCGCCGTTCCTCGGTCTGGAAGGTCAGCATTTCCCCGACGCTGCGGTTTTCACAAAACGGAAAGAACAGGTATTCGGCGTTATAGCAGTAATACATCCAGATGCCCGGCGCGGCGGCGATGACCTTGTTCAGCGCATAGGTCACGGCTGTCGCATCAAGCGTGTCATAGGGAACCCGGTGCACGCGTTCGGCCACATCCGGGGACAGCGCAAAGGCATCCGGCATCAGCGTGATCACTGCCTTGAACCCACAATCCAGGTGGTGGCGCAGGGTCGAGTCGATCTCGGTTTCGTCCTCGCAGAAGATCAGGGCGATGGGCCCTTTGGCCAGCGCTTTTGCGCCGGTTTTCAGAAAATCCTCAAGTCCTGCGTATTGCATCGTTTTCTGCCTGTTTCTGTGCCCTTTGCAAAATCCGTCAAAACCCCCCGCATTGCAAGGCGCGCCTAATCTGTTATACGCAGCGGCTTGAAAAAGCGTGCACGGGATCCGGTCAATGAGCGACGTCAAGAAACTCTATATCAAGACATACGGCTGTCAGATGAATGTCTATGACAGCGAGCGCATGGCCGAGGTGCTGGGCGGGTCGGGCTATGTGGAAACCAACAGCCCCGATGACGCGGATATGATCCTGCTGAACACCTGCCACATCCGCGAAAAAGCGGCGGAAAAGGTCTATTCCGAACTGGGCCGGTTCAAGCCCCTGAAAACGGCGAATCCTGACCTGAAGATCGGTGTTGCAGGCTGTGTTGCCCAGGCCGAGGGCGAGGAAATCATGGCGCGTCAGCCCATGGTCGATCTGGTTGTGGGGCCTCAGTCCTATCACCGTCTGCCCGCGATGGAGGCCAAGACCCGCGCCGGAGAAAAGGCGCTGGACACGGATTTCCCCGAGGAAGACAAATTCGAGAAGCTGAAAAACCGTCCCAAGGCGCAGCGCGGCCCGACCGCCTTTTTGACCGTCCAAGAGGGCTGTGACAAATTCTGTGCCTTCTGCGTCGTGCCCTATACCCGTGGGGCCGAGGTCTCGCGCCCTGTGGATCGCATCCTGGACGAGGCCCGCGATCTGGTCGAACGTGGTGTGCGTGAAATCACCCTGTTGGGGCAGAATGTGAACGCCTATCATGGCGCCGGGCCGGATGGCGACTGGACGCTGGCTCGGCTGATCTGGGCGCTGGACAAGGTCGACGGGCTGGAACGCATCCGGTTCACTACCAGTCACCCCAACGACATGAGCGACGACCTGATTGCCGCCCATGGGGAGTGCTCGAAATTGATGCCGTACCTGCATTTGCCGGTGCAATCGGGCAGTGACCGTATCCTCAAGCGGATGAACCGCAGTCACACCGCCGAAAGCTACCTTGGGTTGATCGAGCGCATTCGCGCCGCGCGCCCGGATATTCTGTTGTCGGGCGATTTCATCGTTGGCTTCCCCGAGGAAACCGAAGAGGATTTCCAGGCCACCATGGATCTGATCCGTCAGGTGAATTACGGCCAGGCCTTCAGCTTCAAATACTCGACCCGTCCGGGCACCCCCGCCGCCGAGCGCCCCCAGGTGGCCGAGGATATTTCCAGCGACCGTCTCAGACGGTTGCAGGCGCTGATTACCCAACAGCAGAAGGCGATTCAGGACAGCATGGTTGGCCGCGAGGTCCAGGTTCTGTTCGAAAAACCGGGGCGGCTCGAAGGTCAGATGGTCGGGAAATCCGAATATCTGCACGCTGTCCACGTCGCCAATGCGGGCACCCAGCGGGGCGATCTGGCGCGCGTCAGAATCGTTGAAAGCGGGCCGAATTCCCTGGCTGGCGAATTGGTCTGACCTCGCGACCGCGAAATAATACGCTGATTTTCCATGGATTTGGCCGGGCTTGTGCATAATCCCGGTCGGATCGTATGTATTGTTGTTTGATTGACCACAATATCTGGTGAAATCTCCTTCACATATACAACCTGTCTGCTAAACTACTGTTATTCTTATGTTGTCGGAGTCGCGCATTTCCGTGCCTTTTGAGGTTGAATGGCGTTGGCTCTGTCAGGGGAAAGGTAAAGGACAGGGGCTGTGGCGAAATTGTTTTCTAAAGCACTTCGGGCGGCTGTTGCATGTGCATTTGTTTCGGGGCTGACGCTGGCCGGGACGCAGGCCGCACAAGCGCAGAACCGCACGGTAAACGGGGAACGCTATGTTCCCACTATCTGGATTGACCCCGATGGGTGCGAGCACTGGGTTATGGATGACGGGGCCGAGGGCTACATGAGCCCCCACACCAACCGTCAGGGTATCCCGGTCTGTCACCCCGTGAATGTCTGTGGCGTGATGAATTCCGACCAGCTGTTCGCGACTGACAGCTACCGCATCAGCGCGGCTGGCCGGTCCAAGCTGCGGTCCTTCTTTGCGTCGTCCAAGGCCCGCGCCTATATCATCGCGGGGCACACCGACAGCCGCGCCTCGGATGAATATAACATGCGCCTCAGCTATAACCGTGCCAATTCGGTTGCCCGTCTGGCCTCTGGCACCGGTGCGAATGTCATCGACGTGCGTGGCTACGGCGAGCGGATGCCCAAAGCGCCCAACACCTCGGCTGCGAATATGCAGAAAAACCGCCGTGTTGAAATCATCTGCGTGAAATGACCGAGTGAGGGAGAAAACGATGAAACTGGTAAAGATCGCCTCGGCCCTCGTGATGGTTGGCGCATTGGCTGGCTGCGAATACGGCGGCCACAGCCCGGTCGGTTCGGATAAAACCCGTGACCGCGGCACTGATAAAAAACACCTCAGCCAGCTCAAGGCCGGCATCTGGGTGGATCCAAATGGTTGTGATCATTGGATCATTGATGACGGGGTCGAGGGGTACCTCTCGGCGCGTCTGGATAAATACGGCAAGCCGGTCTGTTCCGGCGCGGCGCCTCCGGGTGTGGCCACGGGCCCGTTCAAAAAGGGCTCGCGCATTTCTGATCCGCTTTGATCGCCTCGGCATGTCTGCCTTAGAAACAGGCCGTCAGGATATTCCTGGCGGCCTTTTTCATGCCGATTATGTGACAATTCGACACCAGAGCTTGCGCGATCCCCCCATCAGTGCCACCATATCTGTACACCCTTAAAGCAGGAGACCTGTTTGCCAACCAGCATTCTGACCCCGCCCGCCGAGCCCGCCAACGTCAATCAGGCGCTTCTGGAATTTCCAGACAATCGCCTTCTGATCGACCTCTGTGGCGAGTATGACCGCAACCTGGCGCGGATCGAACAGCAGCTTGGGGTGCAGATCATACGGCGCGGGAACCAGTTGATTGTCCACGGCGAACAGACTGCCATCAAAGAGGCCTCAGAGGTCCTGCAATCCCTGTATGAACGGCTCGAAGCCGGCCGCGAGGTCGAAAACGGCGACGTTGACCGCGAACTCCGCATGGGCAATTCCGAGACCGCCACAGGCACCCGCGACGGCGACCAACTGGAAATGTTCCGGGGCGGCAAGGTCGAAATCAAAACCCGCAAGAAACTTGTCGAACCGCGCACCGACGCCCAGAAAACCTATGTGCAGAACCTCTTTGCCAACGAATTGGCCTTCGGGATCGGCCCGGCGGGGACAGGTAAAACCTATCTGGCCGTCGCTGTCGGCGTGTCGATGTTCCTGAATGGCGACGTAGATCGCATCATCCTGTCCCGCCCCGCGGTCGAGGCCGGCGAAAAACTGGGCTATCTGCCCGGCGACATGAAGGACAAGGTCGATCCCTACATGCAGCCGCTCTATGACGCGCTGAACGATTTCCTTCCCGGCAAGCAAACCGCCAAACTGATCGAGGAAAAACGCATCGAAATCGCGCCCCTGGCCTTCATGCGCGGGCGCACCCTGGCCAATGCCTTTGTGGTGCTGGACGAGGCGCAAAACGCCACCTCGATGCAGATGAAAATGTTCCTCACCCGCCTGGGCGAAGGCTCGCGCATGGTGATCACCGGCGACCGCAGCCAGGTTGACCTGCCGCGCGGTGTGTCGTCTGGCCTGCGCGATGCCGAACGCCTGCTGGCGCATATCCCCTCGATCAGCTTCAACTACTTCACCTCCAAAGACGTGGTCCGACACCCCCTTGTCGCCGCGATCATCGAAGCGTATGAGGCCGACGAAGCCTGAACCTCTTTCATCTTGCCGGAAATACTCCGGGGGGTGTGGGGGGCTGGCCCCCCACGGACGTGTACCTGATGCTGACCGATACGATCTACGAAGACGAACGCTGGGAACAGGTCGATCTGGGCCGTCTGGCCGAAACCGCGGCCCGTGCGGCGCTTGGCCATTTGGATCTGAACCCCGACGCCTATGAAATCGCCGTGCTGGCCGGGACTGACGCCCGCATCGCCACTCTGAACGCTGATTTCCGCGGAAAACCCACGCCCACCAACGTGCTGTCCTGGCCGTCCGAGGAACGCGGGGCCCCGGTCGATGGCGCTACGCCCGACCTGCCCACGCAGGCCGACCCCGCCATGCCCGAGGAACTGGGCGACATCGCCATCGCCTGGGAAACCTGCCAGAACGAGGCCCTCGGCCTGGGCAAACCCCTGGCTGATCACATCACGCATCTGATCGTGCATGCCACGTTGCACCTGCTGGGCTATGATCACATCCGTGACAAGGATGCCACGTTGATGGAAGGCATCGAGACTGAAATACTTGGCAAAATGGGCCTCCCTGACCCATATTCAGAATTATAAGCGAGTACCCCTCGCATCTTTGGAAAGGTATTATGGGCGATAGCACCGACGGGTCTTCTACGGCAGCGCAAAGCGCGCAATCAGACGACCACACAGAAAGTCCGGTAAAATCCGGGTTTTTCCGCCGTGTCATCGGGGCGCTCAGCCCCTCGGATGTTGGCGATCCCACCCCCGAGAACGCAGCCGCGCTCAGCGGCTCTTCTGACGGATATGTTCCGCTGGATATCTCGTCTTTGCGCCGTATGCGCGTCGAGGACGTGGCGATCCCCAAGGCTGACATCGTGTCGGTCCCGGATTTGATCACCAAAGAGGACCTGGTTCAGGTGTTCCGCAAAACCGGGCTCAGCCGTTTGCCGGTCTATACTGGTACGCTGGACACGCCTATCGGGATGCTCCACCTCAAGGACTTTGCGCTCAAACACGGGTTCAACGGCGACAGCACCGCCGAACTGGATGTCAGCACGCTGTTGCGGCCGTTGCTCTATGTGCCGCCCTCGATGCCGATTGGTGTCCTGTTGCAGAAAATGCAGACCGAACGCCGCCATATGGCTCTGGTCATTGATGAATACGGCGGTGTGGACGGGCTGGTCACGATCGAGGACCTGATCGAACAGATCATCGGTGAAATCGAGGACGAGCACGACAGCGAAGAGGCCGTGTTCTGGATGGAGGAATCGCCGGGTCAGTATCTGGCGCAGGCGAAATCCCCGCTGGATGAATTCGAGGCCGAAATCGGCATGTCCCTCACCGATGTGGACGAGGTCGACGAAGAGGAAATCGACACGCTGGGCGGGTTGGTCTTTATGCTGTCGGGCCGTGTGCCCGTCCGCGGCGAGGTGGTCAAACATCCCGACGGACCCGAGTTCACCGTGGTCGATGCCGATCCCCGCCGGATCAAGCGCCTGCGTGTGCGGGTGCCGGATCGGGCTGCGGACTAATATGTCCCCGCCGCCGCGCCGTCGCCCCTTTTTCAGGCAATTCGCCTTGTTCGTGGCGCTTGGCGGTGTCTGCGCGCTGGGGCAGGAACCGGCGGGCCTGTGGCCGCTGACCATGATCGGGCTGGCGGTTGCGGCGTGGCTTTTGCCGCGCCAGCCCGATTGGAAATCCGCGGCGTTTCTGGGCTGGGCCGTTGGTCTGGGCTATTTCGCGGTGTCATTGCTGTGGATCGTGCAGCCGTTTTTTGTTGATCCATGGCGGCACGGCTGGATGGCGCCCTTTGCGCTGATCCTGATGGCGGGCGGGCTGGCTTTGTTCTGGGGCGCGGCCTTTGCCGTCACCCGGCGCCTGAATGGCCGTGTTTTGGCGCTGGTCGGCGCCTTCACCCTGGCCGAGCTGCTCCGCTCTTATCTGTTCACCGGCTTTCCTTGGGCATTGGTGGGGCACTCTTTGGTGGACACGCCGCTGGCGCAGTCGGCCTCGGTTCTGGGGGCGCATGGGCTGGGCCTGTTGGTTTGGGCCGGGGCAGGGGCGCTAAGCTGTGCCGTGGATCGCCGCCCCTTGCCGCTGGGACTGGCGGCGCTGGTTCTGGTGGGCGCATGGGGGTGGGGCCAGACGCGCCCCGACCCCGTCTTTGATCCCGCAGATCGCCCCCAAGTCCGCCTGATTCAGCCCAACGCCCCCCAGCATCAGAAATGGGATCCCGCCCACACGCCGACATTTTTCCGCAGGCAGGTGCAGCTTACTGGCGATGGCCCCGTCCCGGATCTGGTCGTCTGGCCCGAGACCGCCCTCCCGCTGTTGCTGGACGATGCCGACCGCGCCTTTCAGATCATCACCCAGGCTGCGCGCGGTGCGCCTGTCGTGCTGGGGATTGAACGTCTGGACGCGGCGCGGCTGTATAATTCAGCGATCCTTCTGCGGCCTGATGCCACCGTCGCGCAGGTCTATGACAAACATCACCTTGTGCCCTTTGGCGAATATATCCCGTTGGGCGATGCCTTGTCCGGTCTGGGGTTGAGCGGGATGGCCGCCAAGGATGGCAACGGGTTCGCCGCAGGCCCCGGCCCCCGGCTGATGGATCTTGGCCCCGTCTTGGGGCAGGCCCTGCCGCTGATCTGCTACGAGGCGGTGTTTCCCGCCGATGCCCGCGCCCCCGGCCAGCGCCCCGATTTTCTGTTGCAGCTGACCAATGACGCCTGGTTTGGCACGTTTTCCGGCCCCTATCAGCACCTTGCCCAGGCGCGTCTGCGCGCGATTGAACAGGGTCTGCCGATGGTGCGTGTGGCCAATACGGGCGTGTCCGCGATGATTGATGCGCGTGGCCGGATTACCGCGCAGATCCCGCTGGGACAGGCGGGGGCGGTCGATGCTGCCCTGCCGCCTGCCTTGCCTGTAACGCCCTATGCGCGGATCGGGGACATGGGTGCGGCGCTTGTGGGGATGGTTCTTCTGGCGTCAACGGGCCTGCTCGCCGCGTTTCGCCGCAGAAAACCCCGTTGACCCGGGCACAACCTAGGCGTAACCAAGGCATATTCCCCGGTCACAACGGCTTCCTGACGTGGCGGGCAGACACCAGTGGAGCACTTCTCATGTCCCGACAGAACTACATTTTCACTTCCGAATCCGTTTCGGAAGGGCACCCCGACAAGGTCTGCGATCGGATTTCCGACGCTATTCTGGATGCCTTCCTGGCCGAAGAACCCGAGGCCCGCGTGGCCTGCGAAACCTTCGCCACCACCAACCGCGTCGTTATCGGCGGCGAGGTCGGTCTGTCGGATCAGGCAAAGCTGGTCGAATATATGGGCCGGATCGACCAGATCGCCCGCGATTGTATCCGTGACATCGGATACGAGCAGGACAAGTTCCACTGGGAAACGGTCGAGATCACCAACCTGTTGCATGGCCAGTCCGCCCATATCGCGCAGGGCGTGGATGCCTCGGATAACAAAGACGAAGGCGCCGGCGATCAGGGGATCATGTTTGGCTATGCCACGACTGAAACCCCCGATCTGATGCCCGCGCCGGTGCATTACGCCCATGCGATCCTGCGCCGTCTGGCCGAGGCCCGCAAATCCGGCGCCGAACCCACCCTGCGCCCGGATGCGAAATCTCAGCTGTCGGTGCGCTATGAGGATGGCAAACCCGTTGGCGTCACCTCGATCGTGCTGTCCACACAGCACGCCTCCGAGGATCAGACCAGCGATGACATCCGCGCCATCGTCGAACCCTATATCCAAGAGGTCCTCCCCGAGGGCTGGGTCACGCCTGAAACCGTCTGGCACGTGAATCCCACCGGCAAATTCGTCATTGGCGGCCCCGATGGGGATGCCGGCCTGACCGGACGCAAGATCATCGTCGATACCTATGGCGGGGCAGCCCCGCATGGCGGCGGCGCCTTCTCGGGCAAGGACCCGACCAAGGTGGACCGCTCGGCCGCCTATGCCGCGCGCTATCTGGCGAAAAATGTTGTCGCGGCTGGCCTGGCCGAACGCTGCACCATCCAGCTCAGCTATGCGATTGGGGTGTCCAGCCCGCTGTCGATCTATGCGGATCTGCACGGCACCGGCACAGTCCACGAAACTGCAATCGAAGCCGCCATTCCCCAGGTCATGGACCTGACCCCGCGCGGCATTCGCACGCATTTGTCGCTGAACAAACCGATCTATCAGCGCACGGCGGCCTATGGCCATTTTGGGCGTCAGCCCGACGCCGATGGCGGGTTCAGCTGGGAAGCCACCGATCTGATCGACGCGCTCAAGGCCGCCGTTTAACGCGTCCTCATCGCAGGACCGCCTGGCATTTCACCGGGGCAGGGCAACCTGTCCCGGTTTTTCGTATGCATCTTCGGAAAACGCAGGTTTCGGCGCGGTGTTCCAGCCACGGAAGTCTTGAAAGACTGGGAATATTCGCATTACCCTCGGCTCAGAATTTTAATCTATTTCATTTCTGTCCGAGGTATTTCATGGCCCGTTTCTGGCTTGTTCTCTTTTCTGTTTTTCTGTTGGCCGCCTGCGATCCGGCCCGTGTCCCGACCCTGACGGCCTCCAGTTCGGGCGGGGCGGTTTGTGACAGCCGCAGCGCCGGGCGCTGTCAGTTCGTCAACGGCCCCGTGCAGTTGCAGCCCCAGCCGGTCAAGCTGGCCCGCCGCAGCGCGACCTTCTATCCGATGCAGTCGCGTCTGGGTTTTATCGACGGCACCACCGCCAAATGGGAGGCCCCCGCAGGCACCCTGACGGACGGGGCCTCGATTCCGCCACTGTTCCACGGGATTGTCGGCGATCCCACCTCGCCGGAATTTGCCGATGCGGCTGCCATGCATGATGCCTATTGCGGGATCGGCAATGAATCCGGCCCGAATTATCACGCCCGCGCCTGGCCCCAGGTCCACCGGATGTTCTATGACGCGCTGCGCGTTGGCGGCACCCCTGAACGCAAGGCCAAGCTGATGTTCGCCGCCGTTTGGCTGGGCGGTCCGCGTTGGGGCGATTGGGACCGCGGGCTGACCGACGTGCCGGGCTCTGAGAAAAAGCAGATCCTGAAACGCGCGCAAACCCTGATTGAGGGGCAGAACCCTTCGGTTGACGCGCTGGTCGGTTTTCTGACCCAGCAAGAGGCCCTTGCGATCGCCAACACCCGCGAAACCGTGCAGGGCGGCGGTGTCATGGATGGCTATGGCGGCGAAACCGACCCCTCGACCGGGATATAACCGGGGCGGACCCGGCACAGAGGTTGATCCAGTCGCGCGCTCGGGCTAAACCGCGCGGCAATCGCGCAGCACCGCCGCCCCCGTGGTCCTGGCGCGGCCCAACCGGGCCATGCTGCGCTTGTTTTGCCTCAAAACCGGGGACATGTGATGAGCGACGAAAACCACCCCAGCGGCGCGCCCTGGCGTAATTTCTATGGTCGGTTCAAGGGCAAAGGCCTGCGCGACAGCCAACAGCGCTACCTGGACGAGGATCTGGCCAGATTTTCCCCCGGCGCCGTGTCCTGGGAGGAAAACCCAAACCGTGACAATCTGGACCTGACCCAGATTTTCGGGGACCGCGACGTCTGGCTGGAAATCGGCTTTGGCGGGGGCGAGCACATGGTCCATCAGGCCAGCCAGAACCCTGACGTCGGCTTTATCGGCTGCGAGCCCTATATCAACGGCGTCGCCATGCTGCTGGGCAAAATCCGCGAGGCAGGCTGCGATAACATCCGTATCCACCCCGGTGACGCGCGCGACATGTTCGACGTGCTGCCCGAGGCGTCGATTTCAAAGGCGTTTCTGCTCTATCCTGATCCCTGGCCGAAAAAGCGCCACCACCGCCGCCGGTTCGTGACGCCCGAACATCTGGAGCCTCTGCACCGGGTCCTGAAACCCGGCGCGATTTTCCGCGTGGCGACCGATATCCCCGATTATGTGCGCCAAACCCTGGAGGAAGTGCCCAAAGCCGGTTTCGAATGGCTGGCCGAGCGCCCCGCCGATTGGCGCCAGCCCTGGGACGACTGGATTTCCACGCGCTATGAACAAAAAGCCCTGCGCGAGGACCGCACCCCGCATTACCTGACCTTTCGGCGCAAATAACCGGCGGTCGCGTTCGGTCGCGGAGCGCAAGGCATGAGTATTTTGGGCAAGATGAATGGCCAAGTCTGGTCATGGACCGTGCGGTTTGCCTGCGCTAAGAAGATGCGAGAATTTTGAGGAGAGCTTTATGTCCGGCCACGGCACCCCGATTCCGATGACATCCGCGACATGCGGCCCGCTAAGCGGCGAGGCCCATGTGCCCGGCGACAAATCCATTTCGCATCGCTCGTTGATCCTGGGCGCGATGGCGGTGGGCGAAACCGTGGTGACGGGCTTGCTGGAGGGCGAGGACGTGCTGGACACCGCCAAGGCCATGCGTGCCTTTGGGGCCGAGGTCACGCGCGATGATGATGGTACATGGCACATTCATGGTGTCGGTGTGGGGGGCTTTGCCGAGCCGGAGAATGTGATTGATTGCGGCAACTCGGGTACTGGGGTGCGGCTGATCATGGGGTCGATGGCCAGCTCGCCGATCACGGCGACGTTTACTGGTGATGCCAGCCTGAACAAGCGCCCGATGGCGCGGGTAACGGATCCGATTGCGTTGTTCGGGGCGCAGGCCGTGGGGCGCGCGGGCGGGCGTTTGCCGATGACGATTGTGGGGGCGGCGGACCCGGTGCCGGTGCGCTATGTGGTGCCCGTGCCCTCGGCCCAGGTGAAATCGGCGGTGTTGCTGGCGGGGCTGAACGCCCCCGGCCAGACCGTCGTGATCGAGAAAGAGGCCACCCGCGACCATACCGAGCGGATGCTGGCGGGCTTTGGTGCTGAAATCACCACCGAGCAGACCGACGAGGGCCATGTCATCACTCTGACCGGCCGCCCCGAGCTGAAACCGCAGACCATCATCGTGCCGCGCGATCCCAGCTCGGCGGCCTTTCCGGTCTGTGCGGCGATCATCACGCCCGGCTCGGACGTTTTGGTGCCCAACATTGGCCTGAACCCCACCCGCGCGGGCCTGTTCTATACGCTGCAGGACATGGGCGCGGATCTGACCTTTGAAAACATGCGCGAAGAGGGCGGCGAACCTGTTGCCGATCTGCGCGCCAAATTCTCGCCCGCGCTAAAAGGCATCGAGGTTCCGCCTGCGCGCGCGGCCAGCATGATCGACGAATATCCTGTGCTGTCTGTTGTCGCGGCCTATGCACAGGGCGACACGGTCATGCGCGGGGTCAAGGAGTTGCGCGTCAAGGAATCCGACCGGATCGAGGCCATGGCTACCGGGCTGCGCCTGAACGGGGTCGAGGTCGAGGACGGCCCCGACTGGTGGATCGTCAAGGGGCGCGGTCATGGTAATGTCCCCGGCGGCGCAACCTGTGCCAGCCATCTGGATCACCGGATCGCCATGTCCTTTCTGGTGATGGGCATGGCCAGTCAGGCGCCCGTCAGCGTCGATGACGGCGGTCCGATTGCCACGTCCTTTCCGATATTCGAGGGGCTGATGGCCGATCTTGGGGCGCAGATCAGCCGATCATAAGGAGCCTGACATGTCCCGCCTGTTCTGGATCACCTTTGCCGCTGCGATGGGGCTGTACGTGCTGATGTCCGTCTGGAGCGCGCCTTTCCTAAGCCAAGAAGCCGCCGGGCAGCGGATGTTCGATATGCGGCCGATGGGGTATTCCTATGACGCGGCGGTGTCCTTTCTCAGGGCGCTTTCCGGGCCGGGCCGTGATTTTTACCTGGGCGTCCAGCATCGGTTGGATTTGGTCTATCCCGCGCTCTTGGGGCTGAGCTTTGTCGCGGCGTTTCTTTGGGCGCTGACCAGCCGGTTGCGCTGGGGGCTGGTTGGGGTTGCCATCGTTGGGGCTGTTGCCGATTACGCTGAAAATTTTCATGTTGCGCGGATGTTGCGGGCCGGGGTGGACGGGCTCACGCCGCAGATGGTTGCGACGGCCAGCCTGTTTACACAGGTCAAATCTATTGCGGTGACGATCTGTTTCATGGCCCTGATTGGTCTGGCCCTGCGTAGCCTCTGGAGACGCAGATGAGGCGCGGCGGCTGTCTGTGTGGTCGCGTTCTGTATCAGACGCAGGCCGCGTTCGGCCCCGCCACCGCCTGCCATTGCACCCAATGCCGCAAGATCACCGGCAGCTATTCCATCGCCGCGCCGGTTCCGGCTGCGGATCTGATCATTCAGGGCGCGCCCAAATGGTTTGCCGCGTCGGCCAGTGCGCGGCGTGGATTCTGCCCCGATTGCGGGTCCTACCTGTTCTGGGACGAGGGCGACGGGCTGATCTGGGTGTCTTTGGGCACGGTTGACGGTTCATCGGGCACACGTCTGGAAAACCACATTTTTTGCGCCTACAAAGGCGATGAATATGACCTCGCCGATGCGGTTCCGCATTACTCTGAAGGCTGGTCCAGCAAGGAGATCGACTGATGTTCTTTACCATCGCCATTGACGGCCCCGCCGCCGCTGGCAAGGGCACAGTATCCAAGGCCGTCGCCGCGCATTTCGGTTTTGCGCATTTGGATACCGGGCTGTTGTACCGGGCTGTTGGGGCGAAAATGCTGGCCGGGATCGAACCGATCGAGGCGGCCCAAACCCTGACGCCTCAGGATCTAGAGGACGACACGCTGCGCACCCCGGATGTGGCGCAGGCCGCCAGCAAGGTCGCCGTGATCCCCGAGGTTCGCGCCGCTTTGTTGGACTTTCAGCGGGCCTTTGCCCGTCGCCAGGGCGGCGCGGTTCTGGATGGGCGGGACATCGGCACCATCATCTGCCCCGAGGCCGAGGTAAAGCTGTTCGTCACCGCCAGCGCGCAGGTCCGGGCGCAGCGGCGCTATCAGGAACTTGTGGTCAAGGACATGGCCACCAGTCTGGACGCGGTTCTGGCCGATGTGATCGCCCGCGACGAGCGCGACATGAACCGCGCCGAGGCCCCTTTGAAACCGGCTGCGGATGCGGTCACCATTGATACCTCTGATCTGGCAATCGACGCGGCCGTGGCCGCAGCGATTCACGCGATCGACGCAAAACGGAGCACCACATGAAGCAGCGCAAACTTGGTCAGAATGGTCCGGACATCTCGGCTCTGGGGATTGGCGCGATGTCGTTTGCCAATTTCTATGGGCCGACCAGCGATGAAAACTCCTTTGCTATCCTGCGGGCTGCGCTCGGGGCGGGTGTCACGCATATCGACACCTCGAATGTCTACGGGATGGGCCGCTCCGAAACCGTGATCGGCCAATTCCTGCGCGAAACACCCGGCAGCCGCGATCAGTTCCACATCGCCACCAAGGCCGCGATCACCAAGGACGATGACGGCAACCGCTGTTTCAAGAATTCGCTAGAGCACCTGGAAACCGAACTGGACGGTAGCCTCAAACGCCTGGGAATCGAGGCCGTGGATCTGTTCTATGTGCATCGCCGTCAGGCCGATATGCCCGTCGAGGACGTCGCAGGCCACATGAACACCCTGAAACAAAAAGGAAAGATCAAGGCCATCGGGTTTTCGGAAATTGCGCCCTATACGCTGCGCCGTGCGGCCACGGAATGCCATGTGGATGCTGTGCAGAACGAATATTCCCTGTCCACGCGTCTGCCGGAAATGGGGCTGGTGCAGGCCTGTGCGGAACTGGGCGCGGCCTTGGTGGCCTTTTCGCCCGTTGGGCGCGCCTTGTTGACGGATACTCCGATCCCCGCGGATCGCCTCCCCGATCTGGAGTTCCTCAAGGTGAACCCGCGCTTTATCGAGCCAAATTACACGGCCAATCTCAGGGCGACCGACCCGTTCCGCGCCTATGCCGCGCAGCTGGGCCAGCCCGCCGCCGCGCTGGCCATCGCCTGGGTTCTGGCGCAGGGTGATCACATCATCGCCATTCCCGGCACACGCTCTGCTGCGCATTTCGCCGAGCTGGTCGCGGGCGCCAATCTGGACCTGACACCCGAGCAACTGACGCGGATTGAACAGATCCTGCCTGTCGGCTGGGCGTATGGTGATCGTTACAGCGACGGCCAGAATGTCGGCCCCGAACGCTACTGCTAGGGCCTGAACATTCGACGCCAAAGACCCCAGGCCCGTCATCTTTTGGCGGGCCTGATTGCATTCCGGGCGCTGATCTGAGAAGTGTTATGACATAACATAACGTATCACGGACCCGCCATGCGTAACACACGATCAAGCCTGAAACGCCGCCACTGCCCGGACCCGATGCGGGACTATGACAAATTGCCCGCGGACCTGCGGTCGTGGCTTCGGGCGGCGGCACTGCCCTGGAGCCCGCAATCCGCGCTGCGTATCTGGCGCAAGGCGTACCGCAAAGGCGGGGCTGCCCACGCAATTGCGCGGCTGAACCACATCGAGGCCCAAACGCTGGCGAAAGACCGTGAAACTTTGGTCTGCCCACCCGTGTGAAATGCGCGTTTCTCCTTGCCATTAAGGGGCATTGGGGCTATATGCGCCCGGTCGATAAGGCGAGAAACGCCGTAAAATACAAGAGATCGAGCAGGGTCGGACCTCCGGCCCTCTTTGTTTTGCGGATCGTCTGGACCAATTTGTTCGCCCAAGGCGGACGCCAACCAAGACCGGCGGAGACAACCGCTCGGCCCGTAAAAATGTCTGTAAAGGAAACTACGCCACATGGCTCAAAACACATCTATGGAAGAATTCGAAGCACTTCTGAATGAAAGCTTCGAAATGGACACCCCGAACGAGGGTTCGGTTGTCAAAGGCAAGGTCATCGCAATCGAAGCGGGCCAGGCCATCATCGACGTCGGCTACAAAATGGAAGGCCGCGTTGATCTGAAAGAATTCGCAAACCCCGGCGAAGCCCCTGAAATCACTGTTGGTGACGAAGTCGAAGTCTTCCTTCGCGCCGCAGAGAACGCCCGTGGCGAAGCAGTTATCTCGCGTGAGATGGCCCGCCGCGAGGAAGCATGGGATCGCCTGGAGAAAGCCTACGCAAGCGAAGAGCGCGTCGATGGCGCCATCTTCAACCGCGTCAAAGGCGGCTTCACCGTGGATCTGGGCGGCGCTGTTGCGTTCCTGCCCGGCAGCCAAGTCGACGTCCGCCCCGTGCGCGACGCTGGCCCGCTGATGGGTCTGAAGCAGCCGTTCCAGATTCTGAAAATGGACCGTCGCCGTGGCAACATCGTTGTGTCGCGCCGCGCCATCCTCGAAGAATCGCGTGCCGAACAGCGTGCCGAAGTCATCGGTCGTCTGGCCGAAGGCGACACCGTGGACGGTGTGGTCAAGAACATCACCGAATACGGTGCGTTTGTTGACCTGGGCGGCGTTGACGGTCTGTTGCACGTCACCGACATGGCCTGGCGCCGTGTGAACCATCCGTCGGAAATCCTGTCGATCGGTGAAACTGTCAAAGTGCAGGTCATCAAGATCAACAAGGAAACCCACCGCATCAGCCTGGGCATGAAACAGCTGCAAGAAGATCCCTGGGATCTGGTTGCCGCCAAATACCCGCTGGCCTCGGTTCACAAAGGTCGCGTGACCAACATCACCGATTACGGTGCATTTGTTGAGCTGGAGCCCGGCGTTGAAGGCCTGGTTCACGTGTCGGAAATGTCCTGGACCAAGAAAAACGTCCACCCCGGCAAAATCGTTTCGACCAGCCAAGAAGTCGACGTCATGGTTCTGGAAATCGACGGTGCAAAACGCCGCGTTTCCCTGGGCCTGAAACAGACTCAGCGCAACCCATGGGAAGTGTTTGCAGAAACCCACCCCGAGGGCACTCAGGTCGAAGGCGAAGTCAAGAACATCACCGAATTCGGTCTGTTCATCGGCCTGCCCGGCGAAATCGACGGCATGGTTCACCTGTCCGACTTGTCCTGGGACGAGCGCGGCGAGGAAGCCATTCAGAACTACCGCAAGGGCGACATCGTTCAGGCGGTTGTCTCCGAAGTTGACGTCGAAAAAGAGCGTATCAGCCTGTCGATCAAAGCCCTGGGCGGTGACAAGTTCGCCGAAGCCGTTGGCGGCGTGAAGCGTGGCTCGATCGTGACTGTTAACGTGACTGCCATCGAAGACGGCGGCATCGAGGTCGAATACGAAGGCATGAAATCCTTCATCCGTCGTTCGGACCTGTCGCGTGACCGTGCTGATCAGCGCCCCGAGCGTTTCAACGTCGGTGACAAGGTTGATGTGCGCATCACCAACGTCGACGCGAAAACCCGTCGTCTGGGCCTGTCGATCAAAGCGCGCGAAATCGCCGAAGAAAAAGAGGCCGTCGAACAGTACGGTTCCTCCGATTCGGGTGCGTCGCTGGGCGACATCCTGGGCGCAGCACTGAAGACCGGCGACTAAGCCTCTTCGGCTCTGCCGGTACAAAATCAGCCCGCGGCATTCGTGCCGCGGGTTTTTTGATTCCCGAATCGTTCGGCCTGCGCTGCACTGCAATAGGGCCTTCGCGACTGCGGAAACCTGCCTGTTCGGCGGCCTTGTGCCAATTTTTGCAGGCGATACACGGGGTTAGGCCCCGGAAAAGCGCAAATTAGCCAACGTAGTAGTTCACCTACCTGTTCTTTCTTCCTATAGTCATGTTGCTATTGGGGGCACATACGACACACCCGGGGGAGGTCACCGATGATCCGATCGGAACTCATTCAGAAGATTTTCGAGGAAAACCAGGATCGGTCTTCCGAGAACCAGTTGACCATGCGTGACGCTGAAAAAATCGTGAATACGATTTTTGAGGAAGTCACGGACGCCATGGGGCGTGGAGACCGGGTGGAGCTGCGCGGCTTCGGCGCGTTTTCCGTCAAGAAACGCGATGCTAGGGTTGGACGAAACCCGCGCACCGGCGAGTCGGTCGAGGTCGAGGAAAAACACGTTCCTTTCTTCAAGACCGGCAAACTGCTGCGCGATCGTCTGAACGGAAAGTAAAGTAACGAGCTCATGCGCTATATTCGCTATGCATTCCTCGCCCTTGTTGGCGTGGTCCTGATTACCGTCGCCCTTGCGAACCGCGGCATGGTCACGCTGACCCTGCTGCCGGGGCCCTTGGCCGATCTTCTTCAGCTGAACCATTCGGTCAGCCTGCCGCTGTTCGTTGTCATCTTTGGTGGCATCGTTGCGGGGTTGCTGATGGGCTTTGTCTGGGAATGGCTGCGCGAGCATAAGCACCGCGCCACTGCCGTCCGCAAAGAGCGTGAAGTCCACGATCTGGAACGCAAGCTGAAGCGCGAGCAGCGCAAAGCCATCGAAAGCGGTCAGCAGGACGAGGTCCTGGCGCTGTTGGATCAGAAATCCTGATCCCATGCCTTCGGATGTCAAAGTTAAAATCTGCGGTTTGACGCAGCCCGAACATGTGCAGGTCGCTGCCCGTGCCGGGGCGGCCTATGTGGGCTTTGTGTTTTTTCCGAAATCGCCGCGCAATGTGTCCATCGAATTGGCGCGTGATCTGGCGATTGATGCGCCTTTGGGGTTGGCCAAGGTCGCGTTGTTGGTGAACGCCGATGATGCCACGCTGGACGCGATTTTGGACGCGGTGCCTTTGGACATGCTCCAGCTGCATGGTCGGGAATCCCCTGACCGCGTGGCCCAGATCCGCGCGCGCTACGGTTTGCCGGTGATGAAGGCCATCGGCATCGCGGACGACTCTGACCTGATCCAGATCACCGACTATGCCGCTGTTGCCGATCAGTTGCTGATCGACGCCAAGGCCCCCAAGGGCGCCGACCTGCCTGGGGGCAACGGTCTGTCCTTTGACTGGCGGTTGGTGAACCGCAAATACTGGCCCTGTCCGTGGATGCTGGCCGGGGGGCTGACGCCTGAAAATGTCGGGCTGGCCGTCCAGATGACGGGCGCGCGGCAGGTGGATGTGTCCTCGGGGGTTGAGAGCGCGCCAGGCGTCAAGGACAGCGCCCTGATTCAGGCCTTTGTGCAGGCCGCATTGGCGCCGTCGGTGCCGGTTCTGTAGCAGGGGGGGGAATCTGTGCCAAACCATGGTACAAATGCCCCAAATTGCATTGAATTCGCCGGTGCAGACCCATATGCACGGTATGTCACAAAACCAGCGATCGAAGGGGAGCCTGATGGCCGACGATCTTTTCAACAGCTTCATGAATGGCCCCGATGAGAAGGGCCGCTTTGGTCAATTTGGCGGGCGCTTTGTCTCGGAAACCTTGATGCCGCTGATCCTCTCGCTGGAGGCAGAATACGAAAAAGCCAAGACTGACAGTAGTTTCTGGGCTGAAATGGATGATCTGTGGAAGCATTATGTGGGGCGTCCGTCGCCGCTGTATTTTGCCGAGGGCATGACCGAACAGCTGGGCGGCGCCAAGATTTATCTGAAGCGGGACGAGCTGAACCACACCGGCGCGCATAAGATCAACAACGTTCTGGGTCAGATCCTGCTGGCCCGTCGCATGGGCAAGAAGCGCATCATCGCCGAAACCGGCGCCGGTCAGCACGGCGTCGCCACCGCCACCGCCTGCGCGAAGTTCGGCCTGCAATGCGTTGTTTATATGGGCGCTCATGACGTTGAACGTCAGGCGCCGAACGTATTCCGCATGCGTCTTTTGGGCGCCGAAGTCGTGCCCGTCACCAGTGGCCGCGGCACGCTGAAGGACGCGATGAACGACGCGCTGCGCGATTGGGTAACCAATGTGCACGACACGTTCTATTGCATTGGCACCGCCGCTGGCCCGGCGCCCTATCCGGCGATGGTGCGTGATTTCCAGTCGATCATCGGCAAAGAAGTCCGCTGGCAACTGGCCGAACAAGAAGGCGAGGGCCGTCTACCCGACACCGTGATTGCGGCCATCGGTGGTGGTTCGAATGCGATTGGCCTGTTTTACGACTTTCTGGATGAAAATTCGGTTAACATCATCGGCGTCGAGGCTGGCGGCCATGGCGTCAACGACAAGATGGAGCACTGCGCGTCGCTGACCGGCGGCCGCCCGGGCGTTCTGCACGGGAACCGCACCTATCTGCTGCAAGATGACGATGGCCAGATCCTCGAAGGGCATTCGATTTCCGCCGGTCTGGACTATCCCGGCATCGGACCAGAACACAGCTGGTTGCACGACATCGGTCGCGCCGAATACGTGTATATCACCGACAAAGAGGCGCTGGAGGCGTTCCAGTTTTCGTGCTCGACCGAGGGCATTATTCCCGCGCTTGAACCCTGTCACGCCTTGGCCCATGTGATGAAAATCGCACCGACACTGCCCAAGGACCATATCATCGTGATGAACATGTGCGGGCGCGGTGACAAAGACATTTTCACCGTGGCCAAACATCTGGGCGTCGAGATCAATCCCGGCGGCTAAACGTGCGTATATTTCGACCTGATGAACCCCGCTTGTTTCAAGCGGGGTTTTTTCATGCTGGACGCTGCAATGCTGCATAAACCAAAGTTTATATCCGTCAAACAATAGGTTAGCGGCCCGGATTTAAACTCAATGTGCATAGAATTCCGGCGGGCAAAGGCATTTCTGTTCCTCATCGAACGCGGACAAACAGCCGCGACGACGAACCGCGAAACGGTTCCTCAAACACAAACTGGAGAACAAAAATGAAAAAAGTCATCACCGCAATCGCCGCTACTCTGATCGCAACTTCGGCTATCGCTGCCCCTGTTGGTGGGTCGTACCAGGCCGATGGAGGCTGGACTGGCCACGTTGCCACTGACCACGTCAGCAAGACCAATCTGGCCGCTTGTTTCGGTTCGGATGATGGGGCTCAGGCTGTTGTGTCAGGGCGGGACGCTCTGACGGATCACTCGACCAACGCAACGCCTCTTTGCAATACCGAGCTGAACTCTTCGGATGTTTTGGGTCAATAATTCCCTCATCGGGGGGCGGCCAATGCTGCCCCCTGATCTATGTCGCTTGCCCACGCCAATTTGATCGAGAAATTCTGTACTGAGCTTGCGACCCGGCGTCTTCGTGGCTACCTGAGTGGTCTGGAACCGTGGAGACCGCCGTGCCCCTCAGACATAAGAAACAGATCCTTGTTGCCATCATGGTGGCGCAGTTGTTGTGCACCCTGTTTTTTGTCGCGGGGGTGTTGAAACACTGGTTGGGTTTTGACGGATTTTTGCTGTTTCCTAACCAGATGATGGCCGAGATTATGGCCGCTGTGGGGCTCACGTTAGGTGTGGGGATGGGCTGGATCGCGTTGCGCCGGGCGTGGCGCTATACCCGTCAGATGGAAGAAAAGCTCAAGGTGGCTTCTGGTGCCTTCATGGAGCTGCTGGACGAACGTTTCGAGCAATGGAGCCTAACCCCTGCCGAACGCGACGTGGCACTGTTTGCGCTCAAGGGGCTCAGCACCCATGACATCGCTGATATTCGCCATACCTCGGAAGGGACGGTAAAGGCACAGTCCAACGCAATTTATCGTAAGGCCGGTGTAAGCGGTCGGCCGCAGCTTCTGAGCTTGTTTCTGGACGATCTGATGCAGGGTGAATTCCCCCCCGAGCGCGCCTGACAGAGCCAGTAGGGTTGTCCGTTCTGACCGTTTTCGCGTCTTTCATCCACAGTTTTGATCCAGTTTCTGTCACAAATACAACTTTTTGTGGATAACTTAGGTGCCCACGCCCCATGCGTGTGACTGGAGGATGTCCAGGCGAACGGTTTCCAGCGCCGCAACATGCGTGGCGTTCAGATTCACCAAAGGAGCACAGCCTTCGTCATGGGCTTGCAGGAACCGCGCGGCGCACAGACACCAGTGATCTCCTGGTTTCAAACCGGGGAAATCGAACTCAGGGCGCGGTGTGCTCAGGTCGTTCCCGACATATTTGGAATAGGCCAGAAACTCTGCGGTCATTACGGCGCAAACTGTGTGGCTACCGGAATCTTCGGCGCAGGAATTACAGTGGCCATCGCGGAAAAAACCCGTTACCGGATTCGCCGAGCAAGGCTGAAGGTCGCGCCCCAAGACATTGATGGATGGGAATTTTTTCATTCTCTAATCCTTGCTCAGTTGATCTGTGATCTGGCGGAACATTGCAATGTTCTGCTGGTTCACACCGTCGTCCAGAAAGTTGCGGTCAGCCGAATTCAACGTGATGACGACGGCTGCGGGCCGGTTGATATAAATGTACTGCCCATACACGCCGATGGCATAGAACTCACCCGGTCGCGCATCGGCGGGGCCCCACCATTGCAACGCGTATTTCTCCTCGTCCGGGGCGGTGGGCGCCGTGAATGTGGTCGAACGCTCGACCCATCCTTCGGGCAGGATACGCTGACCCTGCCACACGCCTCCTTGGGCGACCATCTGGCCGAAACGCGCAAAATCGCGGGTTCGCATGTTCAACCCGCCCAGCACAAAACCGACCCCAACCCCGTCCGTGATCAACAAAGGCGTCTGCTCTAGCCCCAGTGGTTCAATCAGTTTTGCCGTCATCAGATCATGGATGGATTGGCCAGTGGCCCCGCGGATCACCATGCCGATGACATGCGTGTCGATCGAGACATAATGCCATTCTGCCCCCGGTTTGGCCCTGCGTTTAATGAGCCCTGCGGTGAATTCATCCATCGAGCCGCCCAAGGCAAGAACACGACCCATCTTGTTGATATCCGAGTTGAAATCCAGATAGTCTTCGTTGAATTCGACCCCGCTGGCCATGTGCAGCACATCCAGGATGCGGGCACCGTCATAGGCGCTGCCGATCAGGCTTGGGGCGTATTTTGTGACTGGGTCCTCAAGGCTGTCGATGGCGCCGTCCTCGAGGACGATACCCAGCAGCGCCGACAGAAAGCTCTTGGCCATAGACCATGAAATACGGCGGTCTTCGGCTGCGGTGCCTTGGTGATAGCTTTGATGCCGGATTTGCCCATCTTTCAGCACCACCATGGCGGTCACGCCGCGCTCTTTCAGCCATGTTGCCGCGCCTTCCGGCAGTGTGATCTCGGGGCCAAGGGGCAGGGGGCTCACCGGCCCCGCGCCGCGATACAGCGGCGAGGTCCAGAACAATTTGTCCATGGTGGAGAAGTTACTGACGATCCGGTCCTCGTCGAACAGGCTGTTTACCGCAAGCAGTCGGGCAATTTCGTCCTTCTTCCAAATCGCGATGGCCCCCGCCAGCAGGACGAGTATGACAAGCGTACGCAAACTCCATTTCAACAGCCGTGCCATTTTCTGTCCTCCCCTTTTGCGGGGATAGGAACACGACACAGAGGGCACGGGCAAGCCTGTTAACGGAACTTGTCCAGCAGCTTGTCCATGGCCGAGCGGGTGTCTTCGGCCGCAGGGGCGTCGGATTTGGCGGTTTTGGGGCTGTCTTTGGGCTGAGACTTTGAGGAGCGCGCGGGGGCGACGCGTAGCGCCACGGCATTCAGGAACTTCGGCCCGTCGCCCTCGGCCAGCATCGGGGCGCCGTCGCTGATCCCACGCATTTGATCGTCCAGCCAGTCCTGATCGGCCTTGGAGAAATCCGACAGAACATAGCTTGCCACGCGATCCTTGTGCCCTGGGTGGCCGATGCCCAGACGGACGCGGGCATATTCGGCCCCGATATGCTGATGGATGGACCGCAACCCGTTGTGCCCCGCGTGGCCACCGCCCTGTTTCAGGCGGATCTTACGAGGAGCCAGGTCCAGTTCGTCATGGAATACCGTCACGTCGTCCGGCGTTAGCTTGTAGAACCGCATCGCCTCGCCGACGGATTGGCCCGAGAGGTTCATAAAGGTTTCCGGCTTCAGCAGCAGGACCTTTTCGCGACCCAGACGGCCTTCGGTGATTTGGCCCTGAAATTTTGAACGCCAAGGGGCAAACCCGTGGTCCTCGGCCACACGATCCAGCGCCATAAACCCGATATTATGCCGGTTTCCTGCGTATTTCGCACCCGGATTTCCCAGGCCCACCCAAAGCTGCATGTCGATCATCCCTGTTCTGGCGCGGCGCAGTATCCGCGAAAATCAATCAGACTGAAACGGAAAAAGCGCGACCCGAGGGCCGCGCTTGATACTGTCCCCCAAAAGTGGGGTGGCAAGCAGATTATTCTTCTGCTGCGGCGACTTCTTCGCCTTCTTCTTCTTCGTTCTCTTCCGAACGCAGACCCGACGGAGCCGAAATATTCGCAATCACGAAGTCACGGTCGATGGTCGGTTTGGCGCCTTCGGGCAGGGTGACATCGCTGATGTGCAGCACGTCGCCAACCTGTGCGTTCGACAGATCAACGGTGATGTGATCAGGGATATCGCCGGCCAGAACTTCCAGTTCGACTTCGGGACGAACGATGGTCAGAACGCCACCTTTCTTGATGCCCGGGCAAGTTTCCTGGTTGTCGAAGTTCACGTGAATGAACAGGCTGATGCGCGAGGTGCGGCGCAGGCGCATGAAATCAACGTGGGTCGGCAAGTCTTTGACAACGTCGCGCTGAACGTCGCGGCAGATGACGCGGACGTCTTCTTGGCCTTCGACTTTCATGTTGAACAGGGTCGACTTGAAACGACCGGCTTTCAGGCGTTTGAACAGCGCGTTGAAAGGGATGTTGATCGGCAGCGGATCGGCGTCACCACCAAAAACGATACCCGGCACCATGCCGTCCCGACGTGCCTGACGAGCGGCGCCCTTGCCTGTCCCCGTCCGGACCTCAGCTTGAAGATCAGGAATTTCTCCAGCCATTGTAATTCTCCTACAGTTGCGATTGGGGGATCCTCCAAGGCTGTATCCCCGCATGAAGTCGCGCGTATAGACCAGTCTGGATCAATTGAAAAGACCCTTCTGTACAAGGGTCTTTTCGGGTTTCGCATTGTGGCTGGATTATTGCCAGCGGCCGCTGAAATCCTGTGGGATCATCAGGATCGACCGATCCAGTTCCGCGATCGAACGCCGCCCGCACAGGGCCATCGAGACGTCCATTTCCTTGTGCAGGATTTCCAACGCGGTGGTGACACCTTTTTCGCCCATTGCGCCCAGCCCATAGACGAAGGAGCGCCCGATATAAGTGCCCTTGGCGCCCATGGCGACAGCTTTCAGGATGTCCTGGCCCTTGCGGATACCGCTATCCAGATGGACCTCGATCTGGTCGCCAACCGCGTCCAAAATCGCGGGCAGCGCCTTGATCGAGCTTTGCGCCCCGTCCAGTTGCCGCCCGCCATGGTTGGACACGATGATCGCATCTGCCCCGACGCTCAGCGCCATTTTGGCGTCGTCGGCGTCCAGAATCCCCTTGAGGATAACCTTACCGCCCCACATTTCCTTGATCTTGGCGATTTTGTCCCAGTCCAGGGATGGGTCGAACTGTTCGGCCGTCCACGAACCCAGATCAGCCGCATCCGAGATCCCCTCGACATGGCCGACGACATTGCCGAAATGACGGCGTTTGGCGCCCAGCATTCCGATACCCCAGCTCCATTTTGTCATGAGGTTGGCAATGGTTTTTGCGGTCAGTTTAGGCGGGGCGGACAAGCCGTTTTTCAGGTCCTTGTGGCGCTGCCCCAGAATTTGCAGGTCCAGCGTGATCACCAGCGCCGAACATTTCGCGTCCTTGGCCCGTTGGATCAGGCGGCGCACATAATCCTGGTCGCGCATCGTATACATCTGGAACCAAAAGGGTTTGGTCGTTGCCTCGGCCACATCCTCGATCGAGTTGATCGACATCGTCGACAGGGTGAATGGCACGCCGAATTTTTCAGCAGCGCGGGCGGCTTTGATCTCGCCGTCGGCGCATTGCATTCCGGTCAGGCCTACGGGGGCCAGCGCGACCGGCATCGCGACGTCTTCGCCGATCATCTGGGTCTTGGTGGACCGCCCGGTCATGTCCACCGCAACGCGCTGCCGCAGTCTGATGTCGTCGAAATCCGAGGTGTTCTCGCGGAAAGTCTGCTCTGTCCAGCTACCGCTTTCGGCGTAGTCAAAGAACATGCGCGGGACGCGGCGTTCGTACAGGCGCTTAAGATCGTCAATGCAGGTGATGACAGGCATGGCATGGGCCTTCTTGCTCATATTGGTGAGATTTCCTTACCAATAAGGGGCGCTAAGGGCAATGCCTAATCCGGCACATTAGGCCTGACCTGCGGTCTGACTTGCGCCTGATCCGTGATTGATGAACGGTGCCTCCAGGCAGAGTGATGGGCAAAACATGGACAACATTATCTTGATCGGCGTTCTCGCCAGCCTTGGGGCGGGTATGATGACAGCTGTGGGGGCAATCCCGGTCCTGTTTGGCCGCGACATCGGGCGTGGAGCGAATGACGCAATGCTGGGGTTTGCGGCGGGGGTAATGATCTCGGCTTCGTTTTTCTCGCTGATCTTGCCGGGGATAGACGCTGGGACACAGATCTACGGTTCCGTCCCAGCAGCTGCGTTGCTGGCGGGGCTGGGGATTGCATTGGGGGCCGCGCTGGTGGCCTGGATGAATGAAACCCTTCCGCACGAGCACTTCATCGTTGGCCCAGAGGGGGCTGATCCGGGGGCGCTGCCGAAAATCTGGCTGTTCGTAATTGCGATCACCATCCATAATTTCCCCGAAGGCATGGCCGTCGGCATCGGCTTCGGTGGCGGAGATGTCACGAATGGCTTGTCACTTGCTACTGGAATCGGCCTGCAAAATGCCCCCGAGGGGCTGGCTGTTGCGCTTGCCCTGCGTGGCCAGGGCTACAGCAAGTCCCGGTCGTTCCTGATCGCCATGCTGACGGGGCTCGTTGAGCCTGTGGGTGGCTTGCTGGGGGTGGCTCTGATCCACATCTCGGTTTACGTCCTGCCTCTGGGACTGACCTTCGCTGCCGGGGCTATGCTATATATTATCAGTCACGAAATTATCCCTGAAACCCACCGATATGGGCATCAGAACAAGGCTACAACGGGCCTAATCTTCGGGTTGATCTTGATGATGCTGTTGGATGTGATTCTGGCCTGAATTCACGCGCCAATCCCGAGGCTCCGGCCAAAGGCCGGAGACGAGATATCCAGCGCGCCGCAGGCGCTCTACTGGATCAAGCGCGGTGAGCGCCATCGGCCAGGGATTTCACGAAAGCCAGAACCTCGGACACGGGTTTACCCGATGCCAGCTCGCCCACGATGGCCGACCCGACCACGCAACCATCCGCCACGCTGGCAATAGACTGCGATGTCTCGGGCGACCGGATTCCAAAGCCCACGATAACCGGCAAATCGGTTTGGGCCTTGATCCGTGCCACTTCGGGGGCCACATCCGTCGCCTCGGCCGCAGCCGCCCCGGTGATCCCGGTGATCGAGACATAATACACAAAGCCGCTGGTATTTTGCAGGACGGTCGGCAGGCGCGCGTCATCCGTCGTAGGGGTTGCCAGCCGGATGAAATTCAATCCGGCCTTTTGCGCGGGGATGCACAGCTCGTCATCCTCTTCGGGGGGCAGGTCCACAACGATTAGCCCGTCAATGCCGACCTCTTTGCAATCGGCCAGGAACTGATCCACGCCACGATTAAAGATCGGGTTGTAATAGCCCATCATCACAATCGGCGTAGTGTCGTCGGTTTTGCGAAACTCTGCCGCCATATCCAGCGTTTTTTGCAGGGTCTGTCCCGCCTCTAGGGCGCGTTGTCCGGCCAACTGGATCGTAGGCCCATCGGCCATCGGGTCGGTAAAGGGCTGGCCCAGTTCGATGATATCAACGCCCGCAGCGGGCAGGCCTTTCAGCACCTCTAGCGAAGTGTCATAATCCGGGTCTCCGGCCATGATATAGGCGACGAAGGCTTTCTTGCCCTCGGCGTTCAGGGCGGCGAATTTGGCGTCGATACGAGTCATACCGGGTTCCCTTGTTTTTCGCGGGTGTTCTTGGCTTGCCCCGATGTGCCGCAAATGAGGGCGGAACTCAATGGTTTGCAGGGCGGAAACCGCAATTTCCAAGGGGCAGGGGGCGCGGCGCGGCCTTGCCATGCAGCACCGCGCGTTCTAAGAGCAGCGAAACGTATATGACGGAGGCCGCAGATGGGCTTTAAGATGGGTATTGTCGGACTGCCGAATGTAGGCAAGTCCACCCTGTTCAACGCACTGACGAAAACCGCCGCCGCGCAGGCTGCGAATTTTCCGTTCTGCACGATCGAGCCCAACGTGGGCGATGTAGCCGTGCCGGACGCGCGGTTAGATCGGCTGGCCGCGATTGCCGGATCGAAACAGATCATCCCCACCCGGATGACCTTTGTGGACATCGCCGGCCTGGTCAAAGGCGCCTCCAAGGGCGAGGGGCTGGGCAACCAGTTCCTGGCGAACATTCGTGAAACCGATGCCATCGCTCATGTGCTGCGCTGTTTCGAAGACGGCGACGTGACTCATGTGGACGGCCGCGTTGATCCGGTGGCTGACGCGGAAACGATCGAAACCGAGCTGATGCTGGCCGATCTGGAAAGCATCGAAAAACGCCGTGCCAATCTTGTGCGCAAGCTGAAGGGCAACGACAAAGAGGCCCAGCAGCAAGATCGCCTGCTGGCCGCCGCGCAAGCGATGCTGGAAGACGGCAAACCGGCCCGCTTGGTCGAGGTAGACGCCGACGACGCCAAAGCCTGGAGCCTACTGCAACTGCTGACCAGCAAGCCGGTTCTCTATGTCTGCAACGTGGGCGAATCCGAAGCGGCGGAGGGCAACGCCTTCTCGACGGCCGTGGCCGAAATGGCTGCGTCGCAGGGCAACAGCCACGTCATCATCTCGGCGCAGATCGAAGAAGAGATCAGCCAGCTGGACGATGACGAAGCGACCATGTTCCTGGACGAAATGGGCCTTGAAGAGGCTGGCTTGGACCGGCTGATCCGCGCCGGGTACGAATTGCTGCACTTGGAAACGTATTTCACCGTCGGCCCGAAAGAGGCCCGCGCCTGGACGATCCGTGTTGGCACGGCCGCGCCGCAGGCGGCGGGTGTGATCCACGGTGATTTCGAGAAGGGCTTTATCCGCGCTGAAACCATCGCCTTTGACGATTACATCGCCTGCGGTGGGGAAACCAAGGCGCGTGAAACCGGTAAGCTGCGGGCCGAGGGCAAAGGATATGTGGTGCAGGACGGTGACGTCATGCATTTCCTGTTCAATACCTAAGGCTTTGCCATCCATAAGAAACAGAAAAAGGCGCAGGGTTCTGCGCCTTTTTGTTGTTTCGGTGTCTGAGCTTAACGGCGCAGGACGCTAATATCGAAATATCCTTGGATCGGGCTGACCCACTGTTTCGAGGACAGGATCATCCCGCGCGAATCCACTTCGTAGG
This sequence comes from Thalassovita sp., assembly GCA_029212905.1. GTDB lineage: Bacteria > Pseudomonadota > Alphaproteobacteria > Rhodobacterales > Rhodobacteraceae > Thalassobius. The sequence goes on along the minus strand of JARGPB010000022.1, from coordinate 9,897 downwards.
TGTTGGTGAATTCACGGGTAGGAGCCACGCAGTGCTCGGTCATCTTGGTGGTGTTGGCAGACACGACGCCCTGATTGACGCGCCCCGATCCGACCACTTTCATCTGGCAGTCAAATTCAAACGCGATCACGTCGTTCGCCCCATCCAGATAGCGCAATGTCCGTTTGGAGGTTCCTGAGCGGCGCCCAGAAATCAGGCTAAGCGTCCCCGCAGCCTGGGCGGACATCATGTCATTGCCCAACCCGCGTGTCGCCGTCACCAGGCCCTGACGGAAGGTCACGGTCTGCTTTGAGGCGCTCGCATAGGTCTTGTAGGGCCCGTTGGTTTCAATGTGGACCAAGATCACCGTGATGTCGCCCAGATTGGACTGAACAATCTGCGAAACTGGACCGCTGGTCTGGCTTAACACGCGCGAGACGTCGGATTTTGACACAGTCGCGGGGGTTGATTTCTTGCCGATTTTCGAGAACTCGGCCTTCAAGGATTTCAGCACCGCGCCTTGGTTCGGGTCATTGCTGCATCCAGCCAGCATCAGCGCCGAAGCCAGCGCCAGCATCGGCAATTTCATGGCAGTTTTGAAAGTCATCGCCAGAAACGTCCCCATTCTTTTGCCAGCTCGGGCTGGTGGTAATCTCGGACCATCGGATACAGTCGGTCGTTTACGTTCAACCGTGCGCCGCCGTCGCGGGTCAGCGACTGGATTGCGATGGAATTGCTGTTGCGCGAGGGTTTGCCAAAGGCCCAGCCAAACGGAACCGTCAGGCGCAGACCCTTGTCAAATGACCCTTCGCCAAAATCGTCGATCTGAGCGTCGGTAAAGGTAGCATAGGCCCCGACGCGCCAGCCGTTGGCGAATTCACGGTCCAGCGACACGGTCGCGCCCAGATCACCCGCCAGATAGCGGCCCACATCCAGCTGGCCATGGAACCCGTTGCCGAAATCATAATAGGCGGACACATGTCCGTTCAGTTCCGGGATCGTACCGGACGAGGTGACATTGCTGCGCAGGTCAAACAGTTGATCAAAGTCGCGTGGGCGCACCCAGTTCAACTCGGCGCCAAGCGCCAGACGGCTGCCAACCGGTTTCCACAATACTTCGCCCGAAACACCGGCATACATCGCCTCAAGATAGCCCATTGTAACGCGGCTATAGAGGTTTTTGCCGGGGCGGCCATAGTGCGCCAGCGTCAGATATTCCAGCGCTGGATCACCCTGACGGCTGTATTCCGCATAGTCGGTGCGGACGCGCGGAAGCCCCGAAGGCACCTCGCGGGTGACCGAGTCCAGGTTGCCCGACAGTTTCTTGGTGATCGAGCCGGACAGCACAAGGCTGGGCGAAATCTGATAGCTTGCTTTGGCGCGAATGCCCAGATCGGCCCGGACCGGGTTGTCGGGGTCAAAGACGCTGAGATCCATATACGGCGCGATGCCCCAGCTCAGGCGCTTTTCGATGCCGCCTTCCAGCGCGGGGGCCTGTCCGAAACCTTCTTGGATTTTGACGCGGGCCAGCATTTGATCTGCGGGGGCGTTTTCCAGCCGCTCAAGATCGCTGCGGCGCAGGGTGATGGCTGACATGGCCATTCCACCGACCACGGGCACGATAACAAAGGTCTCAACCGAACCGGGCAAGACCCGCGACATCGCACGGGCCGCACGCCCGATGGCCTCGGGTTCGTCACCATAGCGCGAGTTACCCAGCCTCAGCGTGGCTTTGGTTGCCGAAATGTCCATGCCTTCATAGCGCAGGCCCTGGCTCTCGAGCGAACGGCGCATCCGCATGGGCAGGCCGTCAACCAGATTGGTGTTGGTTTGCCACCCCAGATCCGCACGTTCAGAGGCCTTGCGTGGTTTGACAGGCCACGGGGCTTGCTCAGAGCCGCTGGGGTAGGCCGCACGGTGAGGGTTCGAATGCACTGTAACCAGCGCGCCGACCTCGGTCCCGTACAACGAATAAAGCGACAGCTGCGCACCGCTGCGCATCCGGTAATCAATACCAAAGTTCCAAGGCGATTTGCGTTCGAACACGGGGCCATAGCTGACGCCGCTGTTGGTGCCGCTTTGTTGTTCAGTGTCATAGGCGTCGGTGGAATACTCGGCCTTCAGGGTCAGCTGATCCGTGGCCTTCCATGCAACGCCGCCAAAGGCCGCGAAATCACCACGGAACCAGCGATCATAGGTCGGGATGCCGCCTTCGCCGATCACTTCGGTGGGGCGGGTTCCGGTCGAGCCCATCGCGCCATAGCTGCCCAGACGGCCCCAGCCGACACCACCGGTCAGGCGCAAGCGCGGCGAGACGTTCTTGCTGGCGACGATATATTCGCTGCCATAGAGCCCCGTGCCGATAAAGTCCCGCAGGCCGATTGAAACAGCGGGTAAGCTGTCCGTTTCGCGCACCAGCAGGTACTGCATGTCAAAGCTGCGGTCGTAATAGGTATCCCGATCCCAGCCGCGCAGATACAGGTCCTTGATTGCGGTATAGCGGAAACTGGCCGTCAGGCGCGGCGTGGCCTGAAAGGTCAACGTATTGCGCGACGTACCGGCAAAATGCGAGTAGGTCGCCGACAGCGTTGCGTCCGGTGCGGTATCCGCCGAAGGCATGTCGATCAGCCCTGGCGTCCCGTATAATCCGTAAAACGGCACCTCTTGTGCCAGTGCTGCGCTGGACGACAGCAACAATGCCATGACCCCGCCCCTCAGAAGGTGCGTATTGGTCCCGCGATTACCTGCGCCGGTGAAAGATGAGCGCGTATTGCCGCCCTGTAACGTCATATCCGAAACTGCCCATGGTCGAAATTCTTAACCACGGGTAAGCGATCCATTCCAAGCTGTCCAATTGTTTCCGGGTTCCCTGAAAAAACCGCAGCAAAGCGCGGAAGATTTGCCACAGTTCCTTGCGACCTTATTGCGATAGATGCGACTGGCGTAAAACAGCGCTTGTGCTTGTGATATGAAAGCTCACTTTCAGGTGGGTGCAGCCGGAGGCGAACATGGGGTGGATCGAATTTTTCGTGGCGATGGCGCTGTTCATCGGGTCGCATCGTATTCCGGCGGCTTTGGGTGTCAAAGATCCGTTGGTCGCACGGCTGGGAACAGCGGGTTATACGGTCCTGTTCAGCCTCGGATCGACGGTTCTTTTGCTTTGGGTGATCTGGGCGGCGGGACGGGCCCCCTTGGTTCCGATTTGGGACCAATCCCAGATTTCCCGTTGGGGGGTGAACCTGGTCCTGCCCGTAGTGGTGGCGCTGGCGGTGTTTGGCGTGGCGGCGCCCAATCCCTTTGCCTTTGAGGGACGAGCGAAGGGGTTTGACCCGGATCGCCCGGGCATTGTGGGCCTGACCCGGCAACCGTTGCTTTGGGCGCTTGCGCTGTGGTCCTTGTCGCATCTGTGGGCGAACGGAGATCTAGCGCATATCATCTTGTTCGGGTTTTTCGCCGGTTTTTCCCTGATCGGGATGCGCATGGTGGAAACACGCCGCAAGGCAGCCATTGGACACGCCAAATGGCAGGAATACGCGGCCCATACAGCGCTGTTTCCCGGTGCTGCATTGGTGTTGGGTGCGTGGCGTCCGCGTGCCGCGCCATCGCTGATCCGTCTGGGGCTGTGCATTCTGGTCTGGGTATCACTCGTGTCGCTGCACGTGCCTGTGATCGGCGTCTCGCCTCTGCCATGAATTATGCTCTTGGTTTGCAAGCTGCGCCATCGTGATCTGTACCATGGCAAGGACGCGGCCCCCGCCCGGATTGAAACCCCGTGGCCTTTGGGCTGTTTGCCAACTGACGATACAAAAAAGGGGGCGCAATGATCACCATTGCGCCCCCTGAGTTTTAAAAACGGTTTGCCCGTCTTAGAAGTGAGCCGATTTCGTGCCCGCCGGGATTGCCAGCGGAGGGGCGAACTTGGTCAGGTCGATGCCTTCGACGGCTGCTTCGTATTCGTCCAGATTGGGGATGCGGCCCAGGATGGCCGACAGAACGACAACCGGGGTCGAGGCCAGCAGAGACTCGCCCTTCTTCTCGGTCGAGTCTTCCACCACGCGGCCCTGGAACAGCCGGGTCGAAGTGGCCAGAACCGTATCGCCCTTGGCGGCTTTTTCCTGGTTGCCCATGCACAGGTTACAGCCGGGGCGTTCCAGGTACAGGATGTTCTCGTACTCGGTCCGGGCGGTGTTTTTCGGCATGAAATCGTCGAATTCGAAACCCGAATACTTTTGCAGGATTTCCCAGTCGCCTTCGGCTTTCAGCTCGTCGATGATGTTGTACGTCGGGGCCGCAACGACCAGAGGCGCGTTGAACTCGACCTTGCCCTGGGATTTCTCCAGGTTCTTCAGCATCTGAGCGACGATTTTCATGTCGCCCTTGTGCACCATGCACGAGCCAACAAAGCCCAGGTCCACCTTCTTGTTGCCGCCATAGTAGGACACGGGGCGGATGGTGTCGTGGGTGTAGCGCTTGGAGACGTCGGCGTTGTTCACGTCTGGGTCGGCGATCATCGGTTCGACAACCTGGTCCAGATCGACGACAACCTCGGCGAAATACTTGGCGCTGTCATCGGGGGTCAGAGCAGGGTTTTCGCCCGACTTGATTTCCGCGATACGCTTGTCCGCCTTGTCGATCAGGCCTTGCAACGTCTGTGGAGCGTTATCCATGCCTTTGTCGATCATGATCTGGATGCGGTTTTTGGCCAGTTCCAGCGATCCGATCAGTGTGTCGTCTTCTGAGATACAGATCGAGGCCTTGGCCTTCATTTCTGCGGTCCAGTCGGTGAAGGTAAAGGCTTGGTCCGCCAGCAGGGTGCCGATGTGCACTTCGATGATGCGGCCCTGGAAGACGTTGTCGCCGAACTGTTTGAGCATCTGCAACTGAGTGGCGTGCACCACGTCGCGGAAATCCATGTGGTCAGCCATGGTGCCCTTGAAGGTTACCTTGACCGATTCCGGGATTGGCATGGTGGCTTCGCCGGTGGCCAGCGCCAGAGCAACAGTGCCCGAGTCCGCACCAAAGGCGACGCCCTTGGACATACGGGTGTGGCTGTCGCCGCCGATGATGATGTCCCAGTCATCCACGGTGATGTCGTTCAGCACCTTGTGGATCACGTCGGTCATGGCGTGGTATTCGCCCTTGGGGTCACGCGCGGTGATCAGACCAAAGCCGTTCATGAATTTCATCAGCTTGGGAATGTTTGCCTGAGCCTTCTTGTCCCAGACCGAGGCCGTGTGACAGCCAGACTGATACGCGCCATCAACGGTGGGCGAAATCACAGTCGCGGCCATCGATTCCAGCTCTTGCGAGGTCATCAGGCCGGTGGTGTCTTGCGACCCAACGATGTTCACTTTGACGCGGACGTCTGAACCGGCGTGCAAAACTTTGCCCGGTGTCACGCCAACGGCGTTCTTGTTAAAGATCTTTTCAACGGCGGTCAGGCCTTGGCCCTCGTGCGAGATCTCTTTTGACGGGGCAAAGGCGGACTTCAGCTCTTGGCCCAGGGTTTCGGCAGCGAATGTCTGAAGCTTCTTACCGAAGACCACGGCGTAGGACCCGCCCGCCTTGATGAATTCAACTTTCTGCGGTGTCAGCGAGGACGAGATGTCGACCAACTCGGTGCCGTCGGCATCGTACAGTTTCTTGTCCTTGGTGTTGATCGTCAGAACCTTGCCGGTCTCAACCGAGTAGGTCTGCTCAAGCACAGGGTCGCCGTTTTCATCCATGACGGTGTTTCCGTCTGCGTCGGTTTTCTTGACCCAGTTTTTCAGGTCGATGCCGATGCCGCCGGTCACGCCCACGGTGGTCAGGAAAATCGGCGAAATGCCGTTGGTGCCTGCAACGATCGGCGCGATATTGACGAAGGGCACATAGGGGCTGGCTTGTTTGCCGGTCCACAATGCAACGTTGTTGACGCCGGACATCCGCGAGGATCCAACGCCCATGGTGCCTTTTTCGGCGATCAGCATGACCCGTGCGTCGGGGTTGGCTTTTTGCAGGTCCTGGATTTCGGCCTGTGCCTCGGGCGAAATCAGGCATTTGCCGTGCAGTTCGCGGTCCGACCGCGAGTGTGCCTGATTGCCGGGCGACAGAAGGTCGGTCGAGATATCGCCTTCGGCGGCGATATAGGTGACGACTTTGATTTCTTCTTCGATGTCGGGCAGCTTGGTGAAGAACTCGGCCTGGGCATAGCTTTCCAGGATGTCCTTGGCGATGGCGCTACCGTTGGCATGGGCTGTGGCGAGTCGCTCCATGTTGGCTTCGTACAAGAAGACCTGAGTCTTCAGAACTTCGGCGGCCTGTGCGGCCAGGTCAGCATTATCACCCAGGGCCACGTCCAGCAGCACGTCGATCGAGGGGCCGCCTTTCATGTGCGACAGCAGTTCGAACGCGTAGGTCGGGGTGATTTCCGCGACAGTGGATTCACCCAGGACGATCTCTTTGAGGAAGGCAGCTTTGACACCTGCTGCGCTGGTTGTTCCAGGCAAGGTATTGTAAATGAAGAACTTCAACGAATCTTCGCGGTTCGCGTTGCCAGTGTCTTTGATCTGGGCGATCAGCTCGCCGACCAGTGCGCCATCGTCGATGGGCTTCGGGTTCAGGCCTTGCGCCTCACGAGTGCCAATCTCATCCAAGTAGTCAGTATACAGAGTCATGTTTATCCTGCCGATGTAGTGTTGGGCTTAGCTTGAAGACCGTAAGTCAGAGGCTTCTGGCGGGCGGCACCAAGCGAGTTGTATGCGACGGTATACTATTCGAGCCCGGTTTGCAAGTAACGCAGCCAGGCAAGATGCCACATTTGTCCCGTCAAGCAGCCTGGGCGGACGTCATGCCGTCAGCTTGTTTCTGTCGCGGGGATTAGCAGCTTTTGCCTGCGATATAAAGACGGTCAATGGGTCGCGGGCGCTTAATTCGTTGGTCAAAGACAAGGCTCCGATGCGCGCGAGTCCTAAAATAGCTGCCTTCTCTAATTGGGCGTTTGGGTCAATCTCGTTTTCCTTCTTTATTGTGGATCATTGTCACTCGTCCGGGTCACGCTTCTCGTTGCGCAGCAGTCATTTTCGGCTTCTTCCACAGATCTCATCCCGGACGGCGGCACGTTTGACGGGGCGGTCCAGTTCAAGAAGGCGCTGATGCAAGATCAGACGCGCATCGAACAGCGGAATAATCGCATGTGCCAGGACTTCATCCATTTCAATCATCGGACGGACGAGGTCGTCAAAGCTGACATGCTGCACTGTCTTGGGAAGACGGAGGTCAAAGATATTCAGCAGCCCGCGCACTTCATTGGCAAGATCAATTGTCTTGTTGCGCATCGCTGAAAGGGCAGCGTTCACCTGGCGGGCTTCCATGCAGACGACATCAAAGCCTTCGCCGGTCAGACAATAAAGAGATGCTGGCTCTGCGTGCCAGTCTCAAATCCAACACGCTTGATCGGATAACCGAAGCTGTTCAGGCAATCGGCGATATCGTCGACTTCACAGGGTAATTCCCTTTTTAGCATCACCTTGCCTTTGGTATTGACGACACAGATGGCACATGAGCGAAGTGACGCATCCAAACCGGCAAAATATTCCATCATTCATCTCCCTTGTTCGCAGCCTGACTGTGATTTCAACGGGAGTTTGACCTCTGAATAGGGGCAGCCTAATTACGCATGCTAGGGGCATTCGTGCCTGCGCCATGGTTGCAAGCAAGTGGCTTCAAGCGCAGCGAAGGTCTAGCGTGAGCCTAACCCTACATCCGTTAGCGACCATTTGCTTCAATCCAACTTTCCATGGTCTGCCACCGCTTCTTAGGTCGGTCCTGAAAATCAGAAAATTCAAATATACATCCGCCGCCACCCGGACCTTGGTCATATTCGCGGCTTATGCCGTATCCAGACAGGTGGCAAAACAATAGCGTTCCAACACCGCCATGCCCGACAAACAGAATGTCCCCGACAGGAGCCTTACGCAGGCAGTCTTCAACTTCGGCAACAATTCGGGATTGTGCTGCTTGGGCGGTTTCCCACCCCCTCACACTAGCGGTCGGATGTGCAAAGAATTGATCTGCAACGGTTTCGAACTCATCTGGCGGCAAGAATCCAGTCGCGCTCCGATCATTTTCGTGCATCTTGTTGCGGATATCGAAGTCACATCCAATAGCAGATACCAGCGGCGTTGCAGTTTCAATGGCCTTCGTTTCTGCGCTACTGACTATGAGTTTCGTGCCAGCTAGCAGGCCAGACTTCGCCAGCACATCAACGCGGTTTTTCCCTGCTTCATTGAGTGACCATTCCGGAATTGGTGTATTTGGATCGACATAAACTTGGGGGTGGGAAAGATATCTAATGGTTCTTTGCATGGGCTGCTTCTTTCGCATTGGCCGATGTCTAAAAGTCAGCGTGGTAGGCACTTGCAAGTGGAAAATGCTGCAAGGCGTTCGAATGGCCTGTGTGGATAGCTCCTGCATAGCAAGACATTTATGAAACTGATTTGCACTGGTCAGAAGCAGACGTGTGTCCGGCCTGTTTGTGCGGCGCACGCGGCCGCTGGCCCTGATGGTTTCCGCAAACCAAGCCCCAAACCGGTTCTCGGACAATAAGATGTCCCTGACATTCGACGGGGTGTCTCGGCTGACGGGCTGACTGTGCTCCATCATTTCAATGGTCTTGCTGTCTCGTGTGTTTTTCCTCCTCAAGTTATGCGTTGTGCGGCCTGTAGTATTCGTTCTTGGTCAAGACCGCCCAAACGATCCGCGCTGTCTTGTTTGCCATTGCCACTGTGGCAAGACGGACCGGTTTGCGCTCAAGCAACGCTCGTGTCCACGGATCTACGCGTTCCGGATGTGTTTTGACCTGTCTCAATCGTGAAGTCATTCCTGTGACCAGCAATCGTCTGATATATCGGTCACCCATCTTTGTTATGCGTCCAAGCTTTTCCTTGCCACCACTTGATCTATTGAGAGGTGTAAGGCCCAACCAAGCAGCAAATTCGCGACCGTTCCTGAACTGACTTACGTCTCCGGCTGTTGCGACGATTGCTGACGCCGTCACTGGACCAACGCCCGGGATCGTGCGCAGCAACATCACGCGCGGGTCTTGCTTGGCCTGAAGCCGCATGCGCATCTCGTACCAACGGACGCGAAGGTGCAAAGCGATAAGTTGGTTGCTCAGATTGGCAAGCACATCGATTGCAACATCTGGAATGCCTGGCTTGTCGCCATCCAGAACGCCCTTTGCGAACTTGATCGCGCTGCCGACCCCTTGTGCAATCACGATACCGAATTCAGCCAATAAACCTCGCAGCATATTGCTCAGCTGGGTTCGTTGCCTGACGATCAGGTCGCGGGCGCGGTGGAGGAACAAGACGCCTTGCTGCTCTTCAGATTTTATTGCGACAAAACGCATTGTCGGACGCGTCACCGCTCCGCAGATGGCTGCAGCATCAACCGCATCGGACTTGCCCCGCTTCACATAGGGTTTCACATACATCGCCGGGATCAGGCGTACATCATCGCCCAACTTAGTTAGCTGCCGGGCCCAATAATGGCTGGAACCGCAAGCCTCCATGCCAACAAGACAAGGTGGGAGTTTCTCAAAGAATGCGAGCAATTGCGCGCGTCGCAAAGCTTGGTTGAAAACAACATCGCCATTCTCGCTGATGCCGTGGACCTGAAAGATGTTTTTGGCCAAATCGAGGCCGACTGTTGTAACCTGCATTGGGTAGCTCCTCTCATAAGCAGTCAATAACAACTGCAGTATGGCGCATTGCGACGCCGGGTGGAGCAGGAGCTATCCACCCCATCCGGTTTGGTTGGCTGCACCTCAGCGCGGGCATTCCCTGGCGAACTTCTGCTTTTCGCCGATTCTGTGTAAAAACACCGTATCTCTTGCGCAGGACATGACGCCTCAAACAGCGCGCGCGCCTTTCTGAT
>JARGPB010000021.1 GCA_029212905.1 Thalassovita sp. | reverse complement strand
CTTCGAACGCAAGGTGGCTTAAACGAGCACCCGGGGCAGCACAAAACCGCGGCAGCTCCAGATTTAGCGTCGACATGCAGACGCCCAGATCGTCGGCCCACTCGTCAGCGCTATGCGCACCGCGTCCTTGCGGAATTCGTCCGTTCTTTCATGTGCCACTGTCAGCCTCCTTTGTTGCAGTAAATGCTATCAAAGGAGCCACATCAAACCGCGACAGATCCATTTCTTTTATGTTTTTTTCCGAAGCACCACCGATCAGGCGTCTGCCTGAGCCCAGTTGCGCAGGGCATTTGAGGGGGCTTCGGAAACGTTGAGCTTGTTGTAATGCTCCAGTCGCTCGACGATTTTTGATAGCCCGTAAGCAGAGCCAAACCAAGCCAAACCGCCCCGATCCTTAGGGAAGCCATAGCCGTAAATTTCAACCAGGTCGATGTCACTTGGGTCTTGTGCAATGCCCTCATCAAGAATTTGCGCAGCCTCATCGAGCATTGCAAATACGACAACCTCGACAATCATTGCGTTGGTCCAGAGGATCGGCTCCACCTTCGCCTCTTGGCGGGCCGCGCCCAAGGCGATTTTGACGGGTTCTGGTGTGTCGAAAACCTGCTCGGTTCCAGCATAATCATACCACCCCGCGCCAGTCTTACGCCCAAACCTGCCCTGATCTACCAGGTGGTCCGACACAGGCGAGAAGACCTTTTCTCCCCGATCTCGTGCCGCCTTTCGTTGATACGCCGCGATATCCAAACCTGCGAGATCCTGAACCTCAAAGGGGCCCATTTTCATACCAAATTCCTTAAGCGCGGCATCCACGCTTTGCGGCGTAGCCCCGAAAAGCAGAACGCGTTCGGCCTGTGTGCGCATAGCCTTCAAAATCCGGTTGCCGATGAACCCGTCGCAAATGCCAGCTTGCACGGGTACTTTCTTGCATGTCCGAGTCAGGGAAAACGCAGTAGAGAGAACATCTTTGGCCGTCGTTTTGGTGGGTATGATCTCCACAAGTTTCATAATGTTGGCGGGGCTGAAAAAGTGCAGCCCGATACATCTCTGGGGGGCCGGAACGTCTTTGAAAATCAACTCGGGATTCAGATACGAAGTGTTCGTGGCTAAGATGACGTCGTCACCGCAAGCCTCAGAGACTTGCCGGAACACGTCACGTTTGACATCAATATCCTCGTAAACGGCTTCGACAACCAAATCGACATCCGTGAGATCACTATATTGCGCGCTTGCTTTGAACGCGCTCTCTCGGGCTGCATATTCGGCTTTGTCAATCCGGCCGGAGGCGCGGTCGCGTTTCAGGGTATCCAGAACTCTGGCTTTGCCTGCGTCGACCGCGGGGGCGTCCCTCTCAATCATATGAACCGAAAGCCCTGAATTCAGCATTCCCACAGCGATGCCAGCCCCCATCGTGCCGCCGCCAATGACGCCAATCTTTGTGATGGGCGCTGGTTGCTGGGCCTCAGTCGCGCTGCCAAAGCGGGCTTTGGTCTCGGCGATGTGAATAGCTTTCAACGCCGCCTCTTTCTGCTTGGCGGTCCATTCAATCGGATTCGGCATGCGTTTAGCCCTTGCGTTCTGCCGCTCTCAGCCGAAAGCGGTCTGTTGTCTGTAGCCTATGCGTCAAGCTTAGGTGATCATTTCATTTATTCGAGTGGCGCTGGCCCGGAGCTTTTCCTCAACGTCGTTGCGGGTCGCGGCCGGCATATTGTCAACGCGCGGTACCATTGGCACTGTCAGGGCTGCGATGGCATGCCGTTCCATGTCGAGGATCGGAAACGAAATGGCATAAACGCCTTCGTACTGTCGGCTGCTTATGGCGGAAAAACCCTTAACAGTGACTTCGTGCAGTTCCTTTCGAAAGGCTTTGACCTCTGAAATCGACAAATCCCCAAGGCTTTCCTCGATACGCAGTTCGGTCGTCTCGGCATTTTGGAACCCGACCAACACACGCCCCGAAGCCGATGGTGCAACGGCGATTTCCGCGCCGGTGCGCACGTTGAAACCAATGCCGCTTGGCGTATTGATTGAGGCTATGACCGTCTGAGAGCCCATGTTGTAGACACGCAAATCACAAGAATATCCCACGGCATGCGCCAGTTCCTGCATGATGGGTAAAGCGGCCGTGACGAGCCTGTCCGTCGGCGGATGAATGCGCGACAGCTGAAACAACTTGGTCGTGATCGCGTATTTATCACCCTGGTGGGAAATGTATTTTCTGCGCTCGAGACAGTTCACCATCCGGTAGAGCTCGCTCGTGCTACGCCCCAGCTGTGCTGCGATTTCTTTCGGGGATAGGCCGTCGCTGCTGTGGCAAAGCGCTTCCAGAATATCCAGCCCCTTTTCAAGAGCCGGCGCAGAATAACTTGTCTGTTTACCGTCCGATTTTACCCCGTCTCCTGTAATGCTGTTATCCGAAACACGATCTTGTTTGCTCATTCTCGACCTTAACCTCCGTATTCAACCACAGTCCTAACCAGCGATTTTTGCTTTTTTTCCATTTAGTTGCAATTAGAGTATGCCCCTATGAACAGTTAAGAGAGCGGCCGCCCACCAGGACACTTCGTGCTGGTGGGCCAGTTATCATTGGTTAGCAACCGATTTGATGCACCTCGATAATCGTGCCCGATGGGTCTTGGAAAAAGACCTGATACCAGCCCGCCATCGCCCATGTTCCATAGTCGGAAAACGGGACACCCAGCTCGTTCAGTCGATCCTTGAACGCTTCGATGTCATCGGTCCGGAATGCAATGTGGCCACGTTCCAGAGGGTTGACAGCATGACCGGTCCGGTGCCCCACGCCAAGATCGGTTGTCGCAAGGTGGAATTCAGCATGCCCGTCCGTAAGGAATGCGACGCCACCGTCATATCCCTGGGTCGTGTCCTGGTGATGTTCGTCGTCGTCGATACCGCCGAAGCCAAAAACATTCCGGTAGAAGCTATCCAGCTCCGGCACGTCTTTGGAGCAGATATTGATGTGGTGCAGTTCGATTTTCATGGCTTTCCTCAGATTTTAAAAGCTCGGCCCGCCAGTCGCATGAAAAGTCGGGACGGCGATGCCGTCCGAATGTGCTTCGGCTTCGAAGTCACGATGCCCTCCCAAACGAGTGCCATACCAAGAGTAGCGCGTCTCGCGGCCAAATTATTCATACATGGACAGATACATTGTCAAGCAAAATAGGTTATTTTAAGTAGAGCGATGGCGACTTGGAGGATGGATTTCAATAAAATCCTTTATTTAGTTAATCCTATGCAGATTTAAGAGTTTGCGAACCAACTTCAAATTCGTACTTGAAAAAATATATTTATATTTGCTACTAAAAGTTCAGGGAGGATTCTTACATGAACACGTCCATTCAGGGCGCTCACCAAGAGCGCGCCGATGTTTGTAGCGCCGCGCAAACCAGACGGATTGCTGCGATGCTCGACCTTGAGGACGCGACCCTTTGCGAAGGCGCCCCCCTGCCCTTCGGATGGCATTTTTTCCTGTTGGGCGGAGCAACGCGACGCTCGGAGCTGCGGTCCGACGGGTTTCCGGGGTTTGGCGTTCCGTTGCCGGACCTTGGGCTGCCGCGTCTGTTGCTGGGCGGCCGGCGCATTGAATGCCAGGGGTCCTTGCGGATCGGTTCGGACATCCGCAGGTCAAGCCGGATTGCGAAGTTAAAAGAAAAGGACACCCCTGCCGGTCGGATCGCTGTCGTAGATATCGAGAGCACGCTGGCAGAAGTCGATGGCCCCGCATCCATTCAGGAAACGCAGACCTACCTGATGTTGGCGGCGGCGTCGGGCCAGGCGTCAAAGCCCCCCGCGTCAAATCCCCCCGAGGCGGCCGTTATCGACGCGGAATTCACAAAGGTCATCACCCCGGATGATACGCTTTTGTTCCAATATTCTGCGCTTGGGTTCAATTCCCACAAGATCCACCTGGATCGTGCCTATGCCCGCGACATAGAGGGCCTGCCCGATCTGGTTGTGAACGGTGGCCTTGCGACCTTGTTGGTCACGGAAACCGTGCGGGTGGATCTAGGTGCCGATCCCATCGCCATTTCCACACGCCATGTCGCGCCGCTCTATTCCAATCGGAAGATGACGATTGCGCTGGATCGTTCAGGCCAGGGCTGGAGTGCACGCATTTATGATGAATCCAATATCCTTGCCGCTTCTATGGAGATTACCTGCAAATGAGTTTTTCGCCCCTCAGTGATCTGAAGGTCCTGGATCTGACCAGCGTCGTCGTGGGCCCCGTTTCGACATGGCGACTGGCCCAATATGGCGCCCAGGTCATCAAGGTCGAAAGCCCCGGCCGCGATCTGATGCGAGGTCTTGGGGGACAGTCGCCCACGGGCCAGCATTCGGGGGCGTACCTGCATCTGAACCGGGGCAAAAAGAACATCTGCCTTGACCTGAAGAACCCAGAGGCGCGCCCCGTCATTGAGCGCCTGATCGCGTGGGCAGATGTGATCGTGGCGAATATGCGCCCCCAGGCCCTGAAACGTCTGGGCCTGGATGCACAGTCCATTCAGGACGCACATCCCCAGAAAATTTACTGCCTTCTCACCGGTTATGGGACTGACGGGCCCTACGGCGGTTTCCCGACCTATGACAGCGTCGTTCAGGGGGCGACAGGCATGGCGGGCCTGATGCAGGCCCGCGATGGACGCCCGGCATATGTGCCGATGCTGGTCTGCGACCATGTGGTGGGCGAAATCGCGTCCGGGGCGATCATGGCAGCCGTGTTAGAGCAGAAAAACACCGGCCGCGGGACTTTCCTGGAGGTGCCGATGTTCGAAACAATGGCGGCTTTTGTCCTTCAGGAACATCTGGCGCAGCAGAGCTTTGATCCCCCCGTGGGGCCGGCAGGGGATCAGCGCTTGCTGAGCCCGTATAACAAACCAGTCCAGACAAAAGACGGTTTCATTTCCTTCACGATCAACACGGACCCACAAGTCCGGGCCTTTCTGGTGGCGACGGGCCGGTCAGAACTGGTGGATGACCCTCGTTTCAATTCGATCGCGGCCCGCGCTGACAATGTTACCGAATGGTTCGAGGTTCGCGGCGCCCCACTGAGGGACAAAACCTCTGACGAATGGATAAAAATCCTGCGGGCGGCGGACCTGGCGGTGATGCCTTGTCACACGTTGGAAACCCTGCCCGAAGATCCGCATCTGAAATCGGTCGGGCTGATCGCATATGAAGATCACCCCACTGAAGGCCGGACAGCCTCAATTCGTGCGTCGGTCCGTGTGAATGGCGACACGCTGGACCGTCGATCGCCTGCGGCTCCGTGTGGCTGGGACTCTGGCACGGTTCTGGAAATGCTCGGGTTTGATAGCGATGCGGCCCAAGGCCTGATCGCCAAGCGCGCTGTCCGAACCTCCAAACAAGAAGAGAAACAGTGATATGAATCAAAACTTGCAACTTTTGCAGAACAAAGTCTGTGTCATCGTCGGCGCATCCTCGCTGCGTGGTATTGGCTATGCCACGGCAGAGCTGTTTGCACGTCATGGCGCAAAGATTGTCGCGCTTGATATCGCCATGAACGATGACGTCGCCAAGGGGATCGCGCAGGAAATCGAAACGAACACAGGTATCACCGCGGACGTTCTGGGCGTGCAGGTCGATATTCAGTCCCCTGAAAGCTGCAATGCCGCGATCAAGGCGGCGGTGGACCGTTTCGGAACCATCGACTGCCTGGTCAATTCAGCCGCCATCGTGAACGGGAAAGGGATGCTTTCCATTCCGTCTGATGAGTTCGACCAGATGATCGGCGTGAACCTGAAGGGCGCATTCAACATTTGCCAAAGCGCCATTCGGGTTTTCGTCGAAAAGCAATCCGGCACTATTGTGAACCTTGCGTCCTCTGCTGCTCAGCGCGGTGGCGGGTTGGTCGGCGGGCCCCATTACGCGGCCTCAAAAGGCGGGGTCATCAGCCTGACCCGGACGATCGCCCGCGAATTCGGGCCACAGGGGATTCGTGCGAATGTGATTTGCCCCGCAATGATCGAAACGTCGATGCTGGATGTGCTGGATGAAACCCGTCTTGCGGGCATCATTGACGCGATCCCACTCAAGAAAGCTGGTCGGCCGCTTGATGCCGCTAATGCCTGCCTGTTCCTGGCATCTGACATGTCCGCCTTTGTCACTGGCGCGACGGTCGATGTGAATGGGGGAACACACATTCACTAAAAACGTGCAATGGCACACGAATAGCAACTGCCAGCGCATGCAAATGATCCATCCCGCAATTGCGATTGGAAAGCAGCCGGGTCACCGGCAATCAACGGAGGAGAAACTATATGAAATTCGCCCTTACAACGACTCTTGCCGCGGCGGCTTTTGCTGCGTCCGGTATGGCCGCACAAGCTGATGCAGTCCGCCTGAAAATTGCTTCGGCCTATCCCTTGAGCCTTGTGCAACTTGGCTCGCTGGCCAAAAACCTCGAAACCAATCTTAACACGGCGTCTGGCGGGGATATTCAGGTCAAACTGTTTGAACCGAACGCCTTGGTGCCCTCGTTGGAAATTTTCGATGCCGTCAGCAATGGATCGGTCGATGCAGGCTGGGCCGCGCCTGGTTTCTGGCAGTCGAAAGAGCCTGTTCTGGGCGTGACCTCGTCCGTTCCGTTTGGACCCGGCGCCGGTGAATACCTGGCGTGGCTGCAATTCAAAGGCGGCGAAGAGTTTCTGAACCGCGCCTATGAAAAACATAACATCCACTCTGAGCTGTGCGGCATTCTTGCGCCCGAGGCTGGCGGCTGGTTCCGTGATGAAATCACGTCCGTGGAACAATTCGAAGGCATGAAAATGCGTATCTTCGGGCTGGGCAGCAAAGTTATGCAAAAGCTGGGTGTAGACACCCAATTGCTGGGCGGCGGTGATGTGTTCCCGGCCCTGGAACGCGGTACGATTGATGCGGCCGAATTTTCAATGCCGGCAATCGACCTGAAACTGGGCTTCTACCAGGTCGCAAAGCACTACTACTTCCCCGGCTGGCACCAGCAAAGCACCATGCTTGATTTCATCATCAACAAGGACAAGTGGGACGCGATGAGCGAGTCGCAGCAAACCCTGATCAAGATGGCCTGCCGTGCGAACATCGCCACCGGACTGGCCGAAGGCGAAGCCATCCAAGGGGCCGCGATTGCCGAACTGGAATCGAAGGGTGCGATCGTCCACACTTGGTCGCCCGAAATGCTGGGGGCATTCAAGGCCGCATGGGACGAAGTTGTCGCCGAAGAGGCCGCGGCAGACGCCGAGTTCAAGGCGGCTTGGGAGTCCCTGTCGGCCTTCCGCGCCGAGTACAAAACTTGGGGCGACGTCGGCTACCTGAAGTAAACCTTCAATCTATCGGTGCCCACCCAAGGTATTTTGGGTGGGCATTTCGATATGTCATTTCGAATAATCGCGCGGCCTTTTGCGAAGTTGGCGCGCGTAGACCTGGAGGGAGGGCGCCGTCATGAGATTGCTCTTAACAATAAGTGATACGCTGGACCAAGTGCTGGCCGCGATCGCTAAGCTGGGCGCGATAAGTGGCCTGGTGCTTGTCATCACAGTCTGTGTTGACGTCGTGACAAGATACCTGGGTGCTCCAAAACCATTCGGTTTGAACTCCACACAGTTGCAAGAAGCCGAATACTGGTTTCATACCTTTCTGTTCACGTTCATGATTGGCTGGGCCTATACGAAAAATTCCCATGTCAGGATTGACCTTGTCAGTTCGATGTTTAGCGCGCGAACCCGCCTTGTTATCGAAATGATAGGTGCGATATTTTTTCTACTGTCGTTTTCGCTCTTGGGTATCTGGTACACGGGACAATACGCACTCACATCGTTTCTGAATGACGAGTCTTCAAAGTCGGTACTGGGCCTTTCGAATGTCTGGATCCTAAAAACGGCTCTTTTCTTGATGTTCGTTCTGCTGGCTGCTGCTGCAATCTCTCAATTCATCAAATCTTTGGCGGCTTACCTCGGGACCACCCGAGATGGAAAAACCACCGACCCATTCGGAGTTAACTGATCATGGAGTGGATAGCGCCCTACCTGCCTGCACTGATGTTTGCGTCGCTCGCGGTACTCCTATTTACAGGCTTCCCAGTCGCCTTTGTGCTTGGCGGCATCGGCATGGGATTTGGTTTCCTGGCGTATTTCGTCGACCCATGGCTGTTTGACCTGCCGCAGTTTGGAACGCTGCCATCGCGGATCTACGGATCCATTGCCGAAAGCCTTATTTTAACCGCCGTTCCCATGTTCATCTTCATGGGGGTTATGTTGGAAAAATCAGGCGTGGCGCGGGATCTTTTGAACTGTCTTCAGGTTCTGTTGCGTCGTGTCCCCGGAGGGCTTGCCCTGTCCGTTACCCTGATGGGCACAATCCTTGCCGCAACGACGGGGATTATCGGCGCATCGGTTGTGATGATGAGCCTGCTTGCTCTGCCGATCATGTTACAACGTGGGTACTCTCCTCAGTTGGCGACAGGTACGATCGCGTCTTCTGGGACACTTGGAATTCTTATTCCGCCCTCGATCATGCTGGTCATCATGGGGGATCTTCTGTCGCGCTCGGTTGGGAACCTCTTTGTCGCCGCGATCATCCCCGGCTTCATGCTGGCCGGTCTGTATGTCGCTTACATCATTGTGATTTCGATATTGCGCCCAAGCATTGCGCCGAAACTGCCTGCTGAACTTGGACCCAAGTCCACAGGCCAATACTGGCTGATGTTATTCAGGTCGTTTCTACCGCCAGTGTTCCTGATTGCCTGTGTTTTGGGTTCAATTCTTGGTGGCATCGCGACGCCAACAGAGGCCGCTGGTGTAGGTGCGATGGGGGCGCTCATCCTTGCATTTATCAACCTTGTGCTGTTGCCTGCAATCGGGGTCCCAGAGTTTCATTTTGACGGCGAAGCTGCCGCAAGCATCGATGATCACCCAACAGGCAGGGGGGGCGTCGCGGACATAAAACACTTCGGTCGTGTTGTCTGGGATGTCATGATCTCAACGGGTCTGACCAATGGTATGGTCTTTGGGCTTTTTGTTGGCGCTACATTGTTCTCGTACATGTTCCGCGCCCTGGGGGGCGAGGCGCAGGTCGAGTCTTTCATCGCGCACCTGGGTTTTGGGCCTTGGGGCCAGTTGTTCATGATCATGGGAGTCGTGTTTTTACTCGGGTTCTTTCTCGACTGGATCGAGATTACTTTGATCGTGTTGCCGGTGTTTGCCCCAATCATCAATGGATTGGACTTCGGCGATCACGTGGCGTCGTCTGAAGTCGTCTATTGGTTCGCCATCCTATTGGCTGTCAATCTACAGACATCGTTCCTCACGCCGCCTTTCGGGTTTGCCTTGTTCTATATGAAAGCGGTCGCACCGCCTGAAATCAAAATCCAGCAAATATATCGTGGGATCATCCCATTTGTCGGACTTCAGATTCTGGCGTTGGTGTTGGTCATGATTTTCCCTGACATCGCACTTTGGCTGCCACGGATTCTGCTCAACTAGGGAAGGGTTAAATATGGCAGCCCTTGATCCGTAGTTTTCCAAGCTGCGCGAAACATCAGTGACATCTGCATACGAAACAGTGCCCCTACTACACAAAAACGCGAATTCGCGCAAAGTAGGGGCATTGTGCAGAACCCGACTAAAGATGTGGCACGTGCTCAAGATCATGTTCGCGAACGGGTGGCAATTATATCGCCCCGCATAGCTGCGACCAGATCCTTGACTGACGCAAACCGTCTTTCCGGTCGCAAAAAGACCAAGAGAGATACTTCGATTTCCCGGTCGTAGATGTCCTCGTGGAAATCTAAAATATGTGTTTCGATACGTCTGTCAGCACCGTCAAAGGTTGGGCGGGTACCAAAAGACGTCACAGAAGCATAGGTTTTTGACATATCGCCCAGGATCACTGTTTCCGAAGCATAAACACCATTGTCGAGACCAACCGGAATGCCGCTGATTAAATTCGCGGTGGGGAACCCCAAGCCTCTGCCCCGCTTGTCGCCATGTGCCACAACGCCACGAATCCGGACCGGGAGTTCTAATTTAGTCATGTCTGTCTACCACGTCGGATTTTACGGAATGGCACGACTGCCGAATGCCCACACTGTATAGCTCTGAGAGTCTAATCGGCGTGACCTGCCCGCACAATTGTGCCTTTTGAGACGGCACCCAATCAAAGGGAAATCTCAGCCTGTCTTTGATGTGACAGGGGGTGCCCTGTCCAGTGAAGCGATTGAGCCAATTGTCCCACAAGAGGCATTCATGGTCAGCATAAGCTGAAGAGCCCTTTTCTGGGCCCTGAACACAGTCAGGGAGGACAAAATGACAAATTCTCAATTTTCACTAGAAGGCCGCATCGCCATGGTAACTGGTGGCGGACGGGGTATCGGGCTGGGCATTGCCACCAGCCTGGCCGAGGCCGGTGCTGATGTCGTGATCGCCGATTACACGAAAGAGCTGGCAGAAGCAGGCGCTGATGCGGTGTCGAAACTGGGGCGTCGCACTGCGGCGTTGCAAGTTGACGTCCGCAAACCGGAGAGTGTTACGGCAATGGTCGACGCCGTGGAAAAGCAATTCGGTCGGCTGGACATCGCAATGAACAATGCGGGCGTCGTCAGCTTGGGCGGAATCGAAGAACTGACCGTCGATCAGTGGGACGATTGCATTAACATCAACCTGCGCGGCGTTTTCCTGTGCACCCAGGCCGAAGTGGCCCTGATGCGCAAACAGAAATACGGCCGGATCATTAACACCGCCTCGATCGCTGGCAAGGTCGGTTTCCCCGCCCTGTCGCATTACAGTGCTACGAAATTCGGTGTCATCGGCTTTAGTAACGCCGTGGCCAAGGAAGTGGCCCAGGAAGGCATCACCGTGAACGCCCTGTGCCCCGGCATCGTCGGCACTGGCATGTGGCGCGGTGAAACCGGCCTATCCGGCAAATGGGCAGAACCCGGCGAAACCGAAGAGGAATCCTGGAAACGTCACCAGCAGATTTTCCTGCCGCAGGGCGTGGCGCAAACACCCGAGGACATGGGCCAGATGGTCGTGTATCTGGCCTGCGCACCCCATGTCACAGGCCAGGCGCTGGCCGTGGATGGCGGGTTTTCTCTGGGCTGATCATCAGGCCCCTGGTCGGCCCGGGACACTGTTCCCGGGCCTGACCTTCAGGTTTCCTCGCGCGCCTTCTGGATTTGGATTTTCCGGTAAAGCGTCGCGCGCGACATGCCCAGATACCGCGCCGTCAGGGAAACGTTGCCGCCGTTATAGCGCAGGGCTGCCTCGATTTTTGATGCTTCGGACTGGGACCGCGCGGTCAGGTCTTTACGTGCGATTTCCTCAACTATATCCTGTGGCAGTTGGTCCAGACGGACCAGTTTTCCATCGGATAGGGCAATCGCGTGACGCAGTGAATTGCGCAGTTCCCGCAGGTTGCCGGGCCAATGGTAATGCTGCAACACCAAGCGCACATCGTCGTCCAGTTCCAAATCTGGCTTTTCTTGCAACTCACGCTCGATCCGAAACAGATCACGGACGGTCAGCTCTATATCCGGTGCGTTGCGCAATGGGGGAAGCGCAATTTGCCCGCCCTTCAATCGGTGCAGAAGATCGGGCCGCAGGCGGCTCTCTTTTACCAGTTCGCTGAGCTCCTGGGTGGAGATCACAATCATGCCGATCCCGTTCACAGCCGCCTGCCTGTCACTTTCCAGCAGGCCCAGTAACACTGATTGATGTGCTTCGCTCATTTCGTCGATCCGATCAATGATAAGACAGGATCGTTGACCTTGAAGACGGTTTTCGAACAAGGATGACAAATTGCTACGCGCTTCGAGTGCGGCACAATCAACAAAGACAATTTTCGTATCTTCACCAAAACAATGCCGCGCAACCGCCTTGGCAAAACTAGTTTTGCCTGCCCCCGTTTCGCCCGTTACGACGACAGGTAACCCCGAAGACAAGAGACGTTGCGCGCGATCCATTGCCTGGCTTAGCACCGGGTTGATACGCAAGTCCTCTTTAACCAGATCAACCGTCTTTAGGGCCCAAGGAGTTGCTGGAGACATCCGCGCACTGCCAGTCTGGAGAGCAGCCGACTGCCTGCGTGTTTCGGGCACGCTCAGCATCGCCCTAAGTGTCTTTCCTCCATACTGGAGCATGATGGGCGTACCTGGGCGGATCTCGGATAAATCGGTATCCAATTCAAAAAGCTCAGTCGCCGAAGTGCCAATCAACTCATCTACCGGCTGTTTCAGCAACCGTGCAACTTGGGATGTCCCCTCTAGGATCAACCCACTTTCGCTAATCGCGATCTGGCCCTCTTCGGCCATGTCGGAATTTTCTGCATTATCCAGAATGCGCAGCATCAGGTTACGACGGTGAAGTCGACCAAAGTGCCCGTTCTCAATGCGGCGGGCCGCACGTTCGACGATGCTTTGTACGACACGGTTCATCCGTATGTCTGCGCTACGAGCCGTCGTTACGTTAATAACGCATTCTATAGCTCCCTTCCGCCCAAAAACCGGCGCCGTGAGGCAGGTCAGGTCTTGAGTTGCGGCACCATAATGCTCGGTTCCGACGACAGAGACTGATTTCCCCACCCTCAAGCAGGTTCCGATACCATTGGTTCCCTGCCTGTCCTCAGTCCAAATCGAACCTGGAATAACACCTGATCCCGCCAACTCGCCCAAGTATTGATAATCGCAGCGGAACAGCAGCATTGCCCCTTGAGAGGACGCGAGCGACACCAGATACTCACTATCGACCAGCCGTTGGAACAGGCGCTCGATTTCGGGTTCAGCGATACGTAGAAAATCTTCGCGCTCCTCCAGGATCGGGCGCAATTCAGAATGTGACAGGACCTCAGCACGCGGAATACTGTCGGGAAGAAGATTATAGTCTGAAAGACATCTTTTCCAAGACTCGGACACGAGATCTGGCAGGTCAAGTGCGCCATTCAGCCCGCGAGATTTGCGAATATTGGCGATTTCTATTGCCAACGGATCATTCAATTCTGTGGCGGTTCCCGCCCTTGTGTCTGACATTATGCCCCTCCCAAGACAACTTCTATCAAGCGCCGATTTTACAGCGCTAGGCTATTTCCCGTCTGGCCAGCTTTGCTGCTCCTCCGTTAAGCCAGATAAGGGGGTCCTCCGGAGTCTCTGGGCATCTATGACCCAAACGGACACCGTCGATTTTCCCAATAAAAACCGTCTGATCGTCATGTGCATACGCTTGTTGAACATCGCAAAAGAAACATGTCGTAGCCCCTGCCAGATATGGTAGCCCATGCATCCCCTCCACCCATCGGTCGGAGGTGAAGCGAGAGGCACGCTTGTCGCTTCGGCAAAATCGATCCAATAGGTCGATGTCGTTTGTGGTGATCTGGTTCAGGCAAAAGTAACCACTGTCCCGGATCGCCGGAAAGGCCGAAGCATGGTTGTTGACTGCAACGATTATCGCGGGGCGATGAGTGGAGAACGGAACAGCGGTCGTAACAGCGAGGCCGTGAAAGCCTCCGGAATGATCGCGCGTTGTCAGAAGCGCAACATTGACCACCGTCCCCCTGAGCGCTTGTCTCAGGTTCTTTGAGAAATCGCATTCACCTTCTCGATAGAAATCGGGGTGCTTATTCATGTCATCTCCTCCCGTGCGCCTGTAAGATCGCAGTGCCCTCCGTCCAATTATAGCCACATGTTACCGCGTTGTAGCTATTGAACCTACGCTCCAGTCGGACACATCTTATCATAACAAGTGTCTCATCTGAGACACTTGTTATCTTGCATCCATATTTGCCGCCGTATGGTCCGACTGCTCTAAGGTGCCGGGCAACTCAATAGGCCGTCAGGCCCGCAGCGTGGGCCAAAGCCTCTTTGCAGCGCGACACTGCCCGCTTTTGCCTTAGAATTTCAGTCACGGGCCGAGCAGACACGCGATCTGTCAGAATCAGAGATTGCAGAGTTTTCGAGCGGCCAACCATACCGACCGTCTCGTCGGCTTCACAGCTTGTCATGCTGCCTGTCCTGTGCCCGACGGACGTGGTGACAAATCCGTCATGGAAACCCAAAACGACCCGTGTGATATTCTGTATCTGTTCGTCGCTCAGCGGTATATGGCCTTGCGCATTCGTAATTATGTGACGACCTTCTGGGATAGAAGGGACGACACCCTGTCATTGTTAAAACCAAATCGGACCAGTACGTCCTGACTGTGTGCACCGATGCCTGGCGGCGGAAGACGCACAGAACCTGGCGTCCGGTCCAGTTTCACGGCGATACCGGGTCCGCGATAGCCATCGACTTCCTGTACCATCTCTCTGGTCCGCGTATGATCAAGTTCGAGCACCTCTTCGACGGTCAGAACCGGCGCGCAGGGTACCCCCAGATCCATCAGATGCGTGAACAGGGCCATACCGTCCCGTTGTTCCAGCAGCGGACTCAGTGTGGCCCGCAGACTGTCGCGGTTCGTCACCCGGTCGCGGTTTGTGCGGTACAGCACGTCGGTGCCCAGCTCGGGCACACCCAGCTCGGCGCATAGCGTACGGAATTGCCGGTCATTTCCCACGGCCAGAAACAGCGGCACGGTGCTGGTCGGAAACAGGTCATAGGGGACGATATTCGGATGACCGTTGCCGGTCCGCAAGGCCCGCCCGCCATTCAGAACGTTCGAGGCATGAGGGTGCAACATTGCAATCGCGGTATCGTACAATGTCACCTCGACCATCTGGCCCAAACCGGACCTGTTGCGTTCCAGCAGCGCCATCAGAATACCCATGCAGCCATACATGCCGGTGCAGCTGTCAACGATGGGAATACCGATCCGACAGGCATCAATATCGGGCGGCCCGTTCACCGCCATCAGCCCCGAAATCGCCTGCACCGCAGCGTCATAGCCGGGCAAACCACCCAGTTGTCCGGTTTCCCCGAACCCCGACACACGGCAATGCACCAGATGCGGAAACCGCCGAGTGATTTCCGACAGATCCGAGACACCCCATTTCGCCCAAGTGCTGGCCTTGAAGTTTTCGATAAAAACATCGGCCTGTTCCAGCATCTCGAACAGCAGGTCAATGCCCTCTGGCTTGGATAGATCCAGTGCCAGATCTTTCTTATTGCGATTCAAACCCAGAAAATAGGGCGCAGTGCCATCGACAAATGGTGGGCCGTACCCACGCGTATCGTCGCCGGTGAACGCCTCGACCTTGATGACTTCTGCGCCATGATCGCCCAGCAATTGTCCGGCAAACGGACCCGCCAACACACGCGAGGCATCCAGAACTAATGTCCCGGTCAAAGACCCGTTCACGCTTTTGCTCACTTGCTTCTCCTCAGTTTAGCGCGGGCCAGGCCCCGATCGTCCGGGGGCCGGGCCTTACAGGTCGTTATGCGCGCGGCGCCAGTCCATCAGATCGGCGATGGTGATTTTCAACAGGCCATGCTGCGCGGCAAAATCGTCAAGCCGCTGGCCACACATCATCGAGCCATCGGGGTTCACCAGTTCGCACAGCACACCCACAGGCTCATGCCCGGCTAGACGCACCAAGTCATAGGTCGCCTCGGTGTGGCCATCCCGCACCAGAACACCACCCTCGCGGGCGCGCAGGGGGAACACATGGCCGGGCCGTCTGATCGCGGACGGGTCCGGTGTGTTGGCAGACAACACTTGGAATGTCAGGGCGCGGTCGTTTGCAGAAACGCCCGTACTACAGCCATTCGCATCGCATGTGACGGTAAAGGCCGTCGCCTGAGGATCGTCGTTGCGCGCCACCATTGGCGGCAGATCCAAGGCATCCGCCTTTGCGCCGCTCATTGCTGCGCACAGGATACCGGTGGAATGATTAACCATAAAGGCCACCATATCCGGCGTAATCGTTGCGGCCGAAGCGATCAGGTCGCCTTCGTTTTCGCGCATGTCATCATCGACAGCGATAACCATCCCGCCAGAGGCGATCATGTCAATCGCCAGGGCGACCCGGCGCAAAGCCGCAGCGGACGGCGCGTCGGTGGATATCGAGGGGACAGCAACGCTGTCCCCTTTAATTTCCAGTTCTCGCAGAAACAACATCCCGCTCAGCCTGCGTTAATGACCGGCAGAACGTCTTCAGCCAGACGACGCATCGTCAGCCGCTCGCGTTCGCGGTTATGGCCAGAACCGTCCATCGCCGCCTTCAGCAAAGTGCCGAACGGACCCGAACGCTCACGCAGGCTCATGATCTTATCAATCACGGTCTTGGGCGAGCCATAGATCACCGAGGACTTAACGATCGATTCGACCGTGACCTCGTCATCTGACATTTCCGGATTCGGCTTGATAACCGCGGTATAGTCAGCGACTTTCAGCACTTCCCACAGGTAGTCGAAGTAGTAGAAATCCGACCCTTTGGGATCCAGCAGCCAGTCTTCTGCCTGGGCGTCGCTTTCGGCGATCAGGATGTTGCGAACAACCGACCAGTCTTTGCCGTCGGCCTTCTTGCCGATAGCTTCGCAACCTTCGACATACTTGTGCCAGTGGTTGATGATGGTGCTTTCGGGCGCAAAGTTGGCCGAGATCGGGCGCCAGCCCTGTTTCACTGCATGGGCGACCGAATTACCATCCGGCGACATCGACGACAGCGAGATCGGGGGATGCGGTTTGGTAAAGGGCTTGGACATATAGCCCACGCCGAGTTTGGGAATGATATTGTCGGTGATCTTGATATTCCAGTGTTTGCCCTTGATGTCATAGGGCGGGTCCTGCGACCAGATCTGCTTGATCATACCGATAGATTCAGCGAACTTTTCGGCGCGTTCAGTGCCGTCCAGAACGTCGAACAGTTCCATATCAGAGGCCAGACCGCCCGGCCCGATACCCATGTTGAAACGGCCCTCAGTCATGTGATCAAACTGCGCCGCCTGACCGGCAACCTGCGCCGGGTGGTGGTTTGGCAGACAAATCACACCCGTACCAAAGCGGATTTGCTTGGTCTGGGGGATCAGCGACGCCAGGAACATCATCGGCGCGGTGATTGGCTCGGTCGAGGCCGAATAATGTTCGCCGATCCAGGTTTCCTTGAAACCTAGCTGGTCAGCGTAAATGATTTTTTCCGTGTTCTCTGCCAACACATCAACAAGCGGCCGGTCAGCCGGGTGCAGGGGCATGTGGAAAAGTCCGAGATCCATTGAATCCTCCCAAGGTTCGTTAAGTGCCCATACGGGCGTTGGTTTCTGCTCAGGCACCTGCCCAAGTCAGTCGGTGAGTGGCGTCGCAACAGAAGCGCGCGCGCCGTTCAGCCACAGAATTGGCGCCGTGGCCTGATCCGTGCGGGGCAGGATGACATCCTCGACCGCGCCAAAGAAAACTGTGTGGGTGCCAAAATCATGGCGTTCGACCACACTGCAAATATGCGTTGACAGGGCGTCCTTCAGTGCAGGCACGCCCCCGACCGCATCGGTCCATTCACCCGGTACGAACCGCTGGTCGCGCATGTCGCTGCGGGAGAACCGCTCTAACAGGTCAAGGCGGTCTTCTCCCATCAGGTTCAGGGCGAACCGTCCGGTGCGCAGGATAACCGGATGGACCGAGGCCGTGTGATTAATGGCCACCATCATCGACGGGGGTTCCATCGAGAGCGATCCCGAACTGGTAACAGCCATGCCGTGCCAGCCGCCTGTTTCGTCACACGCGGTCACCAGAGAAATGCTGGCCGCACACAACCGCAAACTCGTTCGGAAGTCCTCGGTCAGTGAGGTCATGGTCAGGTCCTGTGCCGTCATCGGAACGGTTCTCCGCCGCTAAGTGAATGTAAGGAGCGCCCCGCAGATCGCAGCGAGGCACCCAAGCTTGCCCTGAGAATTGTCAATTCAACCCGAAATGCCCACTGGCCCAGTTGCGCTAAGCCGGAACGTCCGGCTTGTCTCAGAATTGACAGTTGCGACAATTGCCCCTGCGTCAGACATGTGAGCCTATCCAATGTTTTTTTTCGCGTCGAACCACCCCTGGGAATAATTGCTGGGCGGGTAGCGTTCGGGCGCTGATCGAAAGGACCGGCGATGACCGATGCAACTTACCCTCGAATTGAAATCATCCTGAACGGCAAAAGGATCGGCCCCGAAGGCCGTTCCACGCGGGCGATCACCAACCCCGCCACAGAGGAAACACTGGCCGAAATGCCGATGATCACCGCCCAGGAACTGGACCAGGCGGTACAAACAGCGCAAACCGCCTTTGACTCCTGGCAGGGCGTGTCAGCCCTGGAGCGCAGCCGGATTCTGCGGCGCTTTGCCGACATTCTGCGCCGCGACGAATCCCAGATTGCGCGCAACATCACGCTGGACATGGGCAAACCCCTGGCCGAGGCCCTGGCCGAGGTGCGTTCGGCCGCCGATTATGTGGACTGGCACGCCGAGGAAGGCCGCCGCGTCTATGGCCGCATCATTCCCGCGCGGGTGACCGGGGTGCAGCAAATCATGGTCAAAGAACCTGTCGGGGTCTGTCTGGCAATCGCGCCGTGGAACTTTCCACTGAGCCAGTCGATCCGAAAGGTGGCCAATGCCCTGGCCTCGGGCTGTACGCTGCTGCTGAAAGGCGCATCTGAAACCCCCTCGGCGATCATGGCCATTGCCAACGCCCTGGAAGAGGCCGGCCTGCCCGCGGGGTGCCTGAACATCATCTGGGGGGACCCATCGCTGATTGCCAACACCTTGCTGGCGCATCCCGTGGTGAAAAAACTTAGCTTCACCGGCTCGGTTCCAGTTGGCAAACATCTGGCAGAGCTGGCCGGACGGTACATGAAACGTGTCACGATGGAATTGGGAGGCCATGCCCCCGTTCTGATTTACGATGATGTCGACCCCCAGGCCGTGGCCCGCGCGCTGACCGCCAATAAGCTGCGCAATTCCGGGCAGGTCTGTATCTCTCCGACGCGGTTCTATGTGCAGGATGGCGTCTATGACAGCTTCTTGCCCGCTTTGGTCGATGCGTTTGAAAAAGTAAACGTTGGCAACGGGTTGGACCCAGCCACCAAAATGGGCCCGTTGGTCAATTCCGGCCGGGTGGATGCGATGGACGCGCTGGTCGCCGATGCCCGCGCAAACGGCGCCATCATTGCCACCGGTGGTGCGCGCATCGGCAATGTCGGACATTTCTACAGCCCGACCGTCGTTGCCACTGACGGCGACGACATCGCGCTGATGAATGACGAACCCTTTGGCCCGGTCGCGGTGGTGTCGCGATTCCGCGACAGTGACGAGGCCCTGCGCCGCGCAAATCGCCTGCCCTTTGGTCTGGCCTCTTATGTCTTTACCAATTCGCTGCAACGCGCCGATCAGGCGTCGGCCTCTTTGGCGGCAGGGATGGTGTCGATCAACCATTTCGGACTGGCCCTGCCCGAAACGCCATTTGGCGGGATTAACGACAGCGGCTATGGCAGCGAAGGCGGCATCGAAAGCTTCGAAGGCTACCTGAACACGAAATTCATCAGCCGCATGTCAAACCCGGTGGCCTGACCGATGACCGTACACTACCGTCTGGAAAACAAGGTGGCCGTGGTCACCTTTGACAACCCGCCGCTGAACGTGTTTGGCCGCGACATGAGGGCCGGATTGCTGGACGCGATCCAGCGTGCCGCACAGGACCGTCCGTCACGCCTGATTCTGACGGGGGCCGGGCGCGCCTTTGTCGCCGGTGCGGATGCGCGCGAATTTGACGGCAAACCTCTGCCGCCGCATTTGAACGACGTGCTGGCCCAACTGACCGACCTGCCGTTTCCGACCATCGCGGCCATCAACGGGACGGCCTTGGGGGGTGGCTTGGAAATCGCGCTGGCTTGCCGGTATCGCATCGCGGCGCCGGGGGCCACGCTGGGCCTGCCAGAGGTCACGCTGGGTATCGTCCCCGGGGCCGGCGGCACGCAAAGGTTGTCGCGCCTGATACCGATGGCCGCCGCGCTGGACATGATCGGCCGGGGGCGCAGCGTGTCGGCAGAAAAGGGGCTGGATATGGGGCTGGTCGACCAGATCGCCGCCGACCCCGTCGCCGCCGCCCACAGTGTGGGCAAACAGGTACTGCACCGTGCGCTGATACCGGATCAGCGTCCCGCACCGGACCTGGACACCCAGGCGGTTGACGATGCGCATGCCCAGGCCGACCGGCGGGCCGCGGGACAGATCGCACCGCATCTCGCAATTGATCTGGTCGCCGCAGCCGCGTCCGAAACACTGGAGCAGACCATGCTGCGCGAAAGGCGCACCTTCCTGGACCTGCGCCAGTCACAACAGGCTCATGCCCTGCGCCATGTGTTTTTCGCCGAACGTGCCGCCCTGTCCCAGGGCAAGGCCTTTGCCGCGCCGAAAACCGAACTCAGCCGCGCGGTCGTCGTCGGTGGCGGCAACATGGGGGCCTCGATCGCCTATGCGCTGGCCACTGCTGGGCTAGAGGTGACCGTGGTCGAAACCGACGCCAATGCGGTGAACCGCGCTAAGGACAATATCGCCCGACTGATTACCCAAGGTGCGGCCCGCGCCGGGCTGGATCCGGCCGTGTTGCAGGTTCGCTTGTCTGTTCAATACGGATACGAAGGGTTGCCCCCCGCAGGCCTGGCCATCGAGGCCGCGTTCGAGGACATGAGCGTCAAACGCACCATATTTGCCGCGCTTCAGGCCGCCCTGCCCCGCGACGCGGTGCTGGCCACGAACACCTCTTATCTGGATGTGAACACGCTGGCCTTGGGAATCGACACCCCCGAACGGTTCCTGGGTCTGCATTTTTTCGCCCCCGCGCATATCATGAAGCTGCTGGAAATCGTGCGCGGTGAGAAAACATCCGACGCGACGCTGGGTGTGGCCTTTGCCCTGGCACGGCGGCTTGGGAAAATGCCGGTTCTGTCAGGGGTATGCGACGGATTTATCGGGAATCGCATCCTGACCCGGTATCGCCATGCGGCGGATACTTTGCTGTTGCAGGGGGCCACCCCGGACAGCATTGATGCCGCGATGCGCGCCTTTGGCATGGCCATGGGCCCCTATCAGGCGCAAGATCTGTCTGGTCTGGACATCGCCTATGCCAACCGCAAACGTCAGGCCTCCGGGGACCGCCAGGACCGGCGCTATGTGCCGATCGCGGACCGCCTGGTCGAGGACCTGAAAAGGCTGGGGCGGAAAACCAATGCCGGCTGGTACGATTATGATGCCGACGGCACACCGCAGCCCTCGCAGATCGTGTTGGACTGTATTGTTGCCACCAGCGCCCAGGCGCAGATCCCCCGCGAACCGATCCCGCCCCAGGTGATTTCCGCCCGCCTGCTGCTGGCCATGATCGCCGAGGCCTGTGACATCCTGACCGAAGGCATCGCCGCCCGGCCCGCCGATATCGACCTGGTTCTGGTGCATGGCTACGGGTTCCCCCGCTGGCGGGGCGGACCGATGCATCAGGCCGACCGGATCGGCGTCCCCATGTTGATCGACCAACTGAACGCGCTTTGCGAAAACGACCCTTTATCCTGGTCCGTTCCCGGCCTTCTGACTGATCTGGCCGCAGCGAACCGTACCCTGAACAGCCTGAATACCTAAGAGGTACCCCATGAACGACGTCTTCCTTTGCGATTACATCCGCACGCCCATCGGGCGTCATGGCGGCGGCCTGTCCGGCCTGCGCCCTGATGATCTAGCGGCCATTCCACTGGCCGAATTACTGCGCCGGAATCCGGGGATGGACCCGTCCGAAGTCGAGGAGGTCTGGCTGGGGTGCGCCAATCAGGCAGGAGAGGACAACCGCAACATTGCCCGCATGTCCAGTTTGCTGGCTGGATTACCTGAACAGGTGCCGGGGGTCACGGTAAACCGCCTGTGCGGTTCCGGGCTAGAGGCCGTTCTGACCGCCGCTCGCACGATCAAGGCCGGGGAAATGCACCTGGCCATCGCCGGTGGCGCCGAAAGCATGAGCCGCGCACCCTTTGTCCTGCTGAAATCTGATCGCGCCTTTTCACGCGCCGTCGCGATGGAGGACACCACCATCGGCTGGCGTTTCATTAACCCCAAGATGCAGGCTGCCTATGGGACAGATTCGATGCCTCAGACGGCGCAGAACCTGGCGGATGAAATGGACATCAGCCGCGCAGACCAGGACGCTTTTGCCGCCGACTCGCAGCGTAAAACGGGACAGGCCCAAACCGCAGGACGTTTCACCCCTGAAATCATCCCGGTCGAGGTGCCAGCCGGCCGTGGCAAAACCAAGGTCATAGCCGCAGACGAACACCCCCGACCCGACACCCAACTGGCCGATCTGGCACGGCTGCGCCCGATCACTCGGGCGGACGGATCTGTGACCGCTGGCAATGCTTCGGGAGTGAATGACGGGGCGGCGGCGCTGATACTGGCTTCGGGGGCGGCGGTAAAACGCCATGGGTTGCGGCCTCTCGCACGGGTGGTTGGTGGCGCGTCTGCCGGGGTGCCGCCGCGGTTAATGGGCTACGGGCCGGTGCCAGCGGTGCAGAAACTGCTGACTCAGCACGGCCTGACCACCGAAGACATCGATCTCTTCGAAATGAACGAGGCCTTTGCGGCGCAAGTGCTGGCCTGTCTGCGCGGGCTGGGCATCCCTGACAACGATCCGCGCGTGAATCCCAATGGTGGGGCGATCGCCCTTGGGCATCCGTTGGGCATGTCCGGTGCCCGAATTGCCGGTAGTGCCGCTATTCAGCTTTCGCAGGGCACCGCGCGGCGCGCCATTGTGTCGATGTGTGTTGGGGTCGGTCAGGGCGTCGCCCTTCTGCTTGAACGCGTCTGACCCCTGCCCCTTGCTTTGCGCTGCGAACTCCCGTTCCCACGTGGCGCAAGGCAAAAGGCCAAGGCACTTGCGTGCCTTGGCCTTCCGACGTGCCGACGTTGCGCTCAAAGGGCGGGAGGAACCCTCTGACGTCAGCCATTCAGATCGATTAGGATCTTCAGTTGTGTGCCCGCCGGATCCAACAACGCGTCAAACCCGTCCTTGATCACGGTATCAAGCGTCACGGTTTTGGTCACAACTTTGCGGGCCGGGATTTGACCCGAAGCAATCAGGCGCATCACGCGGGGCCACATTTGCGCGGTATAGGCCCAGGACCCCCGCAAATCGATGTCCTTGTAAACAACGTCGAACCAATTGACCGGGGCCTCACCTGGGTGCAGGCCAATTTGGACGACGACGCCGCGTTTACGAACCGCATCGACACAAGCCTGCAACGCCAAGGTATTCCCCACACATTCCAGCGCAACGTCGCAGCCGACGCCACCTTCGGTAGCCCCCCGGATCACGTCGCCGACGTTTTCTTCGGTCGGGTTGATCGTGATCACATCAGGAATAATCTCCTTTGCGATTTTCAGGCGGGTGGCGTTAGGATCCGAAACGAACATCTGCACCGCACCAGCAGCCCGTGCCGCCAGCAGCGTCAACAGCCCGATCGGGCCCGCGCCGGTGACCAGAACGGAATCGCCCGCGTTGACCCCACCGCGATCAACGCCATAGACAGCCACGGCGGTCGGTTCGACCAGGGCGGCGTCTTCGTCCGTCATGTCTTCAGGCACTTTGTAGACGTTATAGCCCTTTAGCAGGCTCTCTTGTGCCATGCCGCCACCGATCCAGCTCAGACCGGCCAGCTGCATCGCGTCCGACAGGTTGAATTCGCCGCGGTCGACATAATAATCGCCACTGCGGGGCGTGATGAAGGGCTGTACCGACACGCGGTCGCCCACTTTCACATGGGTCACCCCCTTGCCGACCTTGGTAACCGTGCCGCCATATTCATGGCCCAGAACCTGGGGCGCGGCGGTTTTGCCGTCCTCGTCCTGCGGAACGAAAATCGGGCCATAAGCGTATTCGTGCAAATCCGTGCCACAAATCCCGACGAAACGGTTTTCGATGACGACTTCATCCTCGGCCGGGTCCGTCGGCAGTGCAATATCCTCGACCCGCAGGTCCTTCGCAGCGTGAAAGCGCAGTGCTCTCATTTGGGTATCCTCCCCTAATGTTTAAAAGGCGTACCACTGTTTTCCGGCTGTGTCGGAGGACAGGAACGCCCACCCGCAACGACCGGGTGCCGGCGGTACTGACGCCAGTAGAGGCCGGAATGGGGCATCCAACAACTGTCTCTCCTGCGACAGGCCGCGGATAACACCCTGACGCAATCGCCCCATTGGAAAGGTCAAAGCCGCCTTGGTAGGACTGACAACACAAGGGCGAACGGATTGTGGCGTTTGCGCCGCACGCGACGGCCCGATTTTCCAGAAACTTCCGCAAAGGAGGCGCCGCCTCATGTCACTCGACCCCGAAACCCTCTCGCAGTTCCTTGATATGCTTGATCGCTTTGTGCGCGAACGGCTCGTACCAAACGAAGAACGGGTGGCCGACGACGATGCCATCCCCGACGATCTGGTTCAGGAAATCCGCGACATGGGCCTATTCGGCCTGTCGATCCCCGAGGAATACGGCGGTCTGGGCCTGACCATGCACGAAGAGGTTCAGGCCGCCTTCGTATTGGGGCAGACCTCGCCCGCGTTTCGGTCCCTGGTGGGCACCAACAACGGTATCGGCAGCCAGGGCCTGATCATCGATGGCACCCCTCAGCAAAAAGAGACATACCTGCCCCAACTGGCCACCGGAGAGATGGTCGCCTCATTCGCGCTGACCGAACCCGAGGCAGGATCGGACGCAGGGTCGCTGCGGACCTCGGCGCGCAAGGATGGCGATCACTATATTCTGAGCGGTACGAAACGGTTCATTACCAACGCTCCACGCGCCGGACTGTTCACCGTGTTTGCCCGCACCGATCCCAGTTCGAAAACCTCGGCCGGGGTCACGGCCTTCTTGGTCGAGGCGGACACGCCCGGCCTGTCGCTGGGGCCGATCGACCGGAAAATGGGTCAGAAGGGTTCCCATACCTGCGACGTCATCCTGGACGGCTGCCGCGTACACGAAAGCGCGATCATCGGCGGCCCTGACCGTCTGGGGCAGGGATTTAAGACCGCGATGAAAGTGCTGGACCGGGGCCGCCTGCATATCTCAGCCGTTTGCACCGGCAACGCCGAGCGGTTGATCCGCGACAGCCTGGAATATGCGATGGACCGTAAACAATTCGGCGAACCGATTGCCGAAAAGCAACTGGTCCAAGCCATGCTGGCCGACAGCCGCACCGAGGCATTCGCGGCCCGCTGCATGATCGAGGAAACCGCCCGCCGTAAGGATGCCGGGCAGAATGTCTCGATCGACGCGGCCTGCTGTAAAATGTACGCCAGCGAAATGGTTGGTCGCGTCGCGGACCGCGCAGTGCAGATTCTTGGCGGTGCGGGTTATATCGCGGATTACGGGGTCGAACGGTTTTTCCGCGACGTGCGGCTGTTCCGCATCTACGAAGGAACGACCCAGATTCAACAGCTTGTCATTGCCCGTGGCATGATCCGCCAGGCGTCTGCCTAACTAACACCAACACGGGCGCCTGATATGGCGCCCGTGTTGCAGGCCACCTGCCCTTTACGTCGCGCAGGTTTCACGAAATTGAAAAACCCCGCCGGTTTGGAACCGGCGGGGTTTTCTGTTCGGAGTCATTTGTTGGCGTATCGCCTACTTGACCACCCCGATTTTTTGACGGTCTGTGGTCAAGGCAACCGCGACCAGGATGACAACGCCGAAAACGATATCCTGGCTGGATGGGGGCATACTGGAAATCGTGACACCGACACGCAACAGGACGGCGATGATGCCTCCGATCAAGCTAGCCACCACACTTCCGACACCGCCGGAGATGGCGGTGCCGCCAACCACCACGCCCACAAGCGCGGGCAACAGCATCCCGTCGGCGATCGTGGCATTGGCAAACTGCGTCTGCGACAGCATCATCAGCCCCGCCAGCGCCCCGCAGCCCGCCGAAATACCAAAGGCCACGCTGCGCACCAGATCGCGCCGGATACCCGACACATACACAGCCAGTTCACTGGATCCGAACGCATAGATATTCCGGCCCATCCTGGTGAACCGCAGCATCACCTGCAGGCAGATCACCACGGCCAGCACCAAAAGGAACATGTTCGAGATCCCGAAATTGCGCCCCGCCAGACTGTCGAACAGCCACATGCCGGAACCGATGCCCACCATATTGGCCCCGGTCAACGCCAAGGCCGCGCCGTTGAAAATACCCAAGGCGCCAAGGGTCATCACGAAGGACGGGATTTGCATCCGGCCGATCAGATACCCTTGCAAGGCGCCAATCAGCGACGCGCCTGCGACCACGGCCAACCCGGCAAAAGACCCCAGCATAGGAGACAGCAGTGCGCCGCTGACTGCCGCCAGCGATGCCATCGCCGCGACGGACAAGTCCAAACACCCGATCAGGATCGGCAGTGTCGATCCGATGATCAGCAACAGCATCGGCGCGTTATCCATCATCAAAGAGTTGATGGCCCGCCAGCGCATCAGCCCGGGCGCCGCGTTAAACAGGACGATCAGCGTGACCACCAGGACGAAAAAGGGAACGAACCGGCGTAGCCGCTCGCGCGAGATCGGGGACGAAAGTATTGAAAGACTAGACACTTCTTTTCCTCAAACCATGGCCCGGACAAGCTCTTCTTCCGAAGGCGGGCTTTGTTGAACCTGGGCGATATGTGCGCTGATCATGCCGTCCTTCATGACGATGATCTCGTCAGAAAGGCTAAGAACCTCATCAAGCGTATCGCCAACAAGCAGGATCGCCAGGCCCTTGTCGGCCAGCTCGCGGATCGCTGCAAAGAGATCGGCCCGGGCACCCGGATCAAGCCCACGCGTCGGATGGTCCAGCATCAGCAGCTTCAGCGAATTGCCCAACAGCCATTTGCTAAGCACCACCTTTTGCTGGTTTCCGCCAGACAGCAGGTCGATCTGGTGTTCGATCGACGGGGTCTTGATCGCCAGCTTGGCGACCCAGTCCTTGATCGGCGCCTTTTCTCGGCGACGCGACACCATCCCCGGTCCGGCAGCGTGCTGCCAACCAAAGGTGATCGCGGCGTTTTCCGACACGCTGGTGTTGCGCACCATGCCTTCGGTTTTGCGTTCCGCCGGCAGATAGCCGATGCCCCGCGCTACAGCCGCCGAAGGCGCGTCGATTTCAAGCGGTTTCCCGTCGAAACGAATGCTACCGCTCCAGCGGTCTGCCATGCCAAAAATCGTGCGCAAAACCGATTCCGCGCCCGATCCCTGCACCCCGATCACGCCAAGGATTTCACCCGGCGCCATGCTGAAACTCACGTCGTGAACCTCGCCGGGGACCGACATGTTTTCAACCTCCAGCACCCTACTGCTGCCCAGATGCGCGTCACGCGGGCGACGGGCGACACGGTCGATCCGTTGCTTACCGACCATCAGTTCGTACAGTTCGTCCACATTGACCTTGTCTTTTTCGCGCTCGGCCACGTTGCGACCGTCGCTCATGACCAGGACCCGGTCGGAAATATCCAGGATTTCGTCCATCCGGTGCGACACGAACACCACAGAGGAGCGATGCTTGATCCGCCTGATCTGCGAAAACAGTGCCTCGATCTCGGGCGGGTTCAAGACGGCGGTCGGTTCGTCGAACAAGATCACCAGATGCCCATCGACCAGTTCTTCCAGGGTCAGAACCTTGGCCAGTTCCACCATCTGGCGTTCACCAAAGGACAGATCGCCCAGCGGGGTGAACGGGTCGATATCCAGCTCAACCTTTTCCAGTTGCCGTCTGGCCTCGTCCTTCATTGCCGTCCAGCGATAACTGCCCCAGCGCGCATAGGCCGCCGGTTTGTCCAGGAACAGGTTTTCGGCCACGCTTAGGCTGCCGATCAGGGATTGTTCCTGATGCACCAGCCCGATCCCGGCCCGGCCTGCATCCAGCGGCGAGCGTAGCTGCACCACCTTTCCGCCGACACGCACCTCGCCACCGTCGGGACGGTACAGCCCCGACATGATTTTCATAAGAGAGGACTTTCCCGAACCATTCTGCCCGATAAGCCCCAGGACTTCGCCTTCATGCAAAGACACGTTGACATTGTCCAATGCGACAACGTCGCCAAAGCGCTTTTCCACGCCGTGAAGAGAGAGCGCAATTGTCATTTGATGATCCTGATCTTGCTTCGCAGGTGCCAGGTGGATGCGGCAACCGCGGTGATGATGACAGCCCCCTCCACTGCACTTTGAAGCAGGGGGTCGACGCCGATCTGAATAAGGCCATTGCGCAGTGTCACGAGGATCAGAACCCCGATCATCGACTGACGGATACCGCCATGCCCCCCCGAAAGAAGGGTGCCGCCGACAACGCATGCCGCGATGCTGGGAAACAGCAGGCCGATCCCCGACCGGGGATTGCCGACACCGATCCGCGCGGCGATAAACAGGCCCGCAATAGCGAAACAGGCGCCCGCCACGGTAAAGGCCGCCATCTTATAGCGGTTCACCCGGATACCCGACATCCGGAGAACGGGTTCGTTTTCGCCGATGGCGCGGCTCATCCTGCCAAAGACCGTATTTTTCTCGACCAGTATGGCCAGAAGGGCGATCGCTACGGCCAGATAGACCAAGCTGCTGACCCCGAAATGTTTGTCGATCGCCAAAGAAGTGATCCGCGTATCCAGAATCTGCGGCTGCCTGTTTGGAAACAATAGCGATGCCAGCCCCAAGGCGATCAGCCAGGACCCCAGCGTCACGATCAGCGACGGCATCCGGGCGTAGATCGAAATAACCCCGTTCAGCAGGCCGATGGCCGCGCCGGTGGCGATGACCAGCGGCAGTGCCCACAGGCCGATATCCGTGCCCGTCACCGTATTGGCAACCATGATCGACACGATGATATTGCCCAAAGAGGACACACCCTCGACCGACAGGTCAATCGACGCCTGCATTAAGACAAAGGTCAGGCCAATGGCGACAATCGCCGGTACGGCGGCTGCTTCCAGTACGGCCACGAAATTGCCCAAGCTGGCAAAGTTCGGCGCCGCGAGCGAAAACAGTATACAAAGCCCAACCAAGGCCACCAGAGGCCCGTGTTTCTGAAGGATGTTCGACGCTTGCTTCCACCAATCGGCCTTGGGGCCGGAAGGCAACTCTCCCCCCTTGCGGGAGGAGAGCTCTAGATCGCGAGCGCCGGACGTTTTGAATCCGTCCTGCATTTTCAAAGTCCTCAGTTCACACCAGGAGGAATTTGGCCGGCAGACTTGGCCCAAAAATCCGCCTTGATCTTTTCATAGGAATAGTCAGCCGGGTCTTTTACCGTTTCCAGGAATGCGTCTGCGTTTTCCTTGGTCACCAGGACCTGCTCGATAAAGAAATCCCGCTGTGCTTCGGCCATGTCTTCGGGGCTCAGATCGCCAACGCGGACCGCATACAGCATCGCGGCAGCCACGGCGCCCTGGTATTCGGACAAGCCCGCCACGGTGGACAGCATTTCACCCGTCTGGATCAGTTTGACCACGTCGCTGGATCCGTCAGTGCCCGATACCGGCACTTTGCCATTCAGGCCAACTTCGCGCAGGGCAGCGACAGCGCCCAGGGCCATGGCATCGTTTGCGCCATAGACGCCCTTGATCCGATCACCGTATTTGACCAGCCAGGTGCGCATGACATCCTGCGCCTTCGACTGCTGCCAATCCGCGACCTGTTCGTCCAGAATGGTCATGCCGGGACATTCTTCCAGGGCTTTGTCCAGACCCATGTTCCGCTGTTTTGCGGGCGCGTTGTCGGGCGTGCCGCGCAGCACCACGATTTCACCCGTCCCGCCCAAGGCGGCACACAGGGCTTTGCCGTTTTCATGGCCCGCGAACACACCGTCAAAAGAGATGTTGGCGATCCATGTGTCCGGCGCGGTATCCCAGGGGTGCAGTTCTTCGGGGCGGTTCCACAGCGTGGTGATCACGCCGCCCGCCTGTTCAACCCGGTTAACCAGAACCTTTGTGATCGAGGGCGAATCCGGGAACCAGGTGAACATGCAGCCTTCGCAGCCGGCGGCGACCAGGGCGCTCATGTTCTGC
Source organism: Thalassovita sp. (assembly GCA_029212905.1). Taxonomy (GTDB): domain Bacteria; phylum Pseudomonadota; class Alphaproteobacteria; order Rhodobacterales; family Rhodobacteraceae; genus Thalassobius. Next base: position 15,799 of record JARGPB010000021.1, on the reverse strand, counting down.
ATGGATTTCTGCGGATCGAAATCGTTGCTGATGATTTCAACGGTGCCATCGACCGATTCCATCATCGTCGTGGCGCCCCAGATCATCTGCTGCCAATATTCCGAGCTGGTGTTCCCCACGCCCAGAAACAGTTTTTTCGCAGCGTCGTCTTGGGCGACCGCCCCGGTGGTCGTCGCACACAGCAACGCCGAGGCCATACCAAGACCGGCAAGAGACCAAAATTTCATTTTTATTCCTCCCATATGTCGGTGGACGTTCTGATAGACGTGTACCGACGACCGACGAGCGTCCACCGTCTCGCCTGCGTTTGTTCGATGTCAGCACACGTAAAACTCTGTTGTCTCGCTGGTGACTCTTGACCCAAGGCAGCCGCTTCTGCTTTTGCCGTCTTGGGCGAAACACCAGTGTTTTCACTGTGTGGATGCTGCTTTAAGACATTGTTCTTGGCTACTGGTTCAGAAGCGGCACCCAAATAGGCGCGAAATGTCTCAGACGCGACGCTTGCCTATTTCAAGGGGCGCTTCATTATAATATAATAGTTACAGATACTTACACCACACCCCTGCGTTTCACTCCATATGCTCAGTGGCTTTGCGGGATTTATGACAAGCAGCCAATGGGACAGGCTGTATTCTGTTTCTTTTGCAATGGCTGATCCGTATGTCTCTATCTGGTGGTGTTCTGGTGCCCCGTGTCTTCATTGTAGAGCGCTGCCCAGAGACAGGTTCAGCGTGTCGCAATGCATCCTGCCAACCAATTCAAGCCCCTCAACCATATGATCGGCGAGAGGCGCTTTGTCGGGTTTGAGACCTAGGAAGGCGGCGGGCGATGTTTTCCTGCGCGTCGCCTTTGACGAACGGAAAACGCCCATTGGCGTCGATTTGTAGGATTCCCCCGACGCTTGCAGGCAAAAATTCGACGGTCTCGCTGCGGCGCGTAGACGTGGGAAACGCCGGGCGGATACATACCGCCCGGCGTCGATTGTCGCGTGCTGAGACCTAGGACAGCATATCGGCCATCTTCATGCCGATCATCGCACAGGCCGGCATCGTGGGCACAGAGACGATCCTTGGCATGATCGTGCTGTCAGCGACCCGTAGATTGCGAATGCCGTTCACACGTAGCTGCGCATCAACCACAGCCTGATCATCGGCCCCCATCCGGCAGGCGCCTGCGGAATGGAAGTAGGTCGTGGCGCCATTTCGAACGAAATTGGCAAGCTCTTCGCCTTGTAGATCCTTTCCTGGCGCGACCTCTTTGACCACATGATCCTTCAATGCCGGTGCATGGGCGATTTCACGCGCAACGCCGATCGCACGTTCCAGATAGGTCACGTCATCGGGATGGCTCAGGAACTGCATATCCACCACCGGACGGTCGTCAGGATTATCCGAGGCCAAAGTTACCGTCCCACGGCTTTTTGGGGCCACCAAACCGCCACACAGTGCCCAGGTATTTCCTGGATTCTCGATCGCATATTCCTTGGCGACAACCTCGCTTGCATATGGAATTTCGATCTGAACAATGCTGACATCCGGCAGCTCAAGGGATGAATCAGTCTTTAGGTAGCCCGACATGTTCGCTGCGCTGTTACGATGTTCGACCGGGTCGGGCGATTCAAACAAACAGCCCCCATGCAGGATATGATCCTGCACATTCTGGCCGACTTCGGGTGCATGAAGAACCGTCTCGATATTGACCGCCTTTAGATCTTCTTCGTCGCCGATACCGCTCAACATCAGCAATTTCGGTGTGTTGAAACCACCCGCCGACAGGACGATCTCTCGATCTGCGCGGAAAACCACAGTTTCACCGTCCCGCACACATTCAACGCCGACGGCGACACCCCCCTCGACGATCACCCGGTTCACGGTCGTATTGACCAGAAGTGTGACGTTATCCCGTGCCAAGGCAGGGTATAGAAATGCGCGCGCCATAGAATTGCGCCGTCCATCCTTGATGATCTGATTCATCAAGCCAAAGCCGTTGCCTGTAATCTCCCGGTCCGTATTCAGGTCTTCGGTTACGGGCAATCCAACTTCGGCGACGGCCTCGAGGGTCGCGTCGACCAGCGGCAGTAGCCCTTGGGCGGGTTGCACCCATACCGGACCGTCGGTTCCGCGGAATTCCGGGTTGGGCGCACCCTGCCAGTTTTCCATACGCTTATAGATTTCACGACTGGCCTCATAATTCCAGGATGCATCGCCTGTGACATCGGCCCAGTGATCCATGTCGGCCTTGGTCGGGCGCGCCCAGATTGTCGCGTTGATGCTGGATCCGCCGCCAACAACACGTCCCGTGTGTTCGGGGATCGCACGATTGTTCACACCTGCGCTTGGAATAGCGACATCGCCCCAGTCGCGTTCTGTACCAAGGTTGGTAAACCAAATGCGCGGGTCACTGATTGATGGTGCCGTGTCCCAATCCCCTGCTTCGATCAGCAGGATATTGCCATCGGTCTTAGCCGCCAGCGTTCCAACCAATGCACATCCCGCACTACCGGAACCGACGACAATATAGTCATAGCTCTGCCCAAGGTTCGCAACGCGGTCCGCCTGCACCTGTCGGATATTGTCCAGCTCGTCGGCAAGCGCACGCAAGGGCGTGCCACCGATCACGCCCGTAGCCAGCGCCGTCGTTATAAATGCCCGCCGCGACATCTTGCCAGAGATCACCGAATGTTCGAGCCGCTCTAGCGCTTGGTCCATATATTTGTTCATGATTTCCTCCCTAAATGTCCCGCCGGGCATTTGCCCGACGGGGTTTTCTTGGCGCATTCCAGGCGTCAGAATGGGTATTGCTGGCCGCTTTGTTCGATCGTGATCCACTTCAGTTCTGTGAATTCATCGACAACCGCGCGTCCGTCAAACCGTCCAAAACCACTGGATTTCGTGCCGCCATAGGGCGCTTGGGCCTCGTTTGCGACTGTCGAACCGTTGATATGAACAGATCCGGTATCAATGCGCTGTGCGACGTCGATGGCACGCGTCACATCGCGCCCAAATACCCCTGCCGACAGGCCGAACTCCGTATCGTTGGCAATACGCACTGCATCCTCCGTATCTTTGGCGCGAATGATCGAAACAATGGGGCCGAACGTTTCTTCGCCATAGATACGCATGTCAGGCGTTACCCCGTCCAACACCGTTGCGGGCATCATCGCGCCATCGCCTGGCCCGCCTGCAACGATCCGTGCCCCTTTGGACACGGCGTCATCCAGCAAGGCTTTCAATCGGTCTGCTGCATTCAAACTGATGACCGGTCCCAGCACACAGGCGGACTGAGCCGCCGGATCGCCCAGCGGAAGGGTTTTCGCGCGTTCCGCAAACTTTTGCACGTATTCATCCGCAATGGCGTCATCGACGATGATCCGCTCTGTCGTCATGCAAATCTGGCCTTGATACAAGAAAGCCCCGAAGACCCCAGCATTCACGGCGTCATCGACATTGGCGTCATCCAGCACGACCAAAGGCGACTTGTCCCCAAGTTCAAGAATACAGCGTTTCAGATGCTTGCCCGCCTTTTCACCGATAATACGACCAACCGCAGTTGATCCGGTAAAGTTGATACGCCGAACCGCTGGATGCGCGATGAGCGTTTCAACAGCTTCAGGCGCTGTGGACAGATCATGCGTAATGAAATTCAGCACACCCGCCGGAAAACCCGCTGCAGCGACAGCTTCGGCCATCAGTTCGTGGGTTCGGGGGCTGGTTTCCGATGCGCGGAATACAACCGTATTGCCGCAGACCAGCGGATAGGCAATCGCGCGCGCTGCCAGAACCACCGGCCCATTCCAAGGAACGATACTAAGGATAACCCCCACCGGCTGGCGGACTGTCATCGACAAGGTTCCGGGTTTGTCGGTCGGAATGGTTTCACCCTGAATTTGGGTGGCAAGACCGGCTGCTTCGCGAAACAGGTTCGACGCAAGCATGACGTTGAAACCGGCCCAGAGCTCGTTTGCTCCGACTTCAGCCTGCATGGCCGCGATAAAATCTCCGACGCGAGCGTCGATTTCATCGGCTGCTTTCAACAACAGGGCACGACGTTCGCCGGGTCCCGTCTTGGACCAGCTTTGAAAGGCACGATGCGCCGACTCGACCGCAGCAATGCTGTCTTTCACGCCAGCAGCCGCGCTGCGGGTCACGGTCTGGCCACTTGTTGGCGCGACTCTGTCAAACGTCGCCCCGCTTTCGGCAGAGACGCGTTCGTTATCAATCAAAAGTTGAGTTTCCATATTTTCCTCCCTTTGGAACCTGTTCTCGCTAGGCTTGCAGCAACCCGAACCCTTCCTCCATGTGGGGGAACAGGTGCTGATTCTTTTAATATTGTGCAATTATTTCCCCAATACGTAAATATTTTTGGGGGCGTAGAAGTTAATCTTCCAATTCCACCGGCAAATCTCGGGTGCTTGCGCCGTTGCCCAAACCCAAAGCTGCGTGCCAAACTTGGACGGCACGAAGCCGAGGCAAGAGCCGGGGCGTCGCAACGGATCCATTCGGCATTGCAAACTCCAGATCCCACTGTGTGTCTGATAGATCGCGCCAACATACGTTCAGGTGTACTTCTGAGTGCCGAAACAAATGTCGAATAGCCTGAGGCGGCAGTGTTTCGGCCAAATCGAGATCTGAAAACTGATGTTCAAGATCTGGCGGGAGATCCGTTGGCCTGCCGCGGAACAGCGATTCAAGCATCACGGCCTGACGACGAGCAGCGAAACTGACGTCAACCACCACCCAGGCGCGCGAACGGCCTTGGAATGCAGAGGGTTGGTATAGGTCCGTGTCACTCAGCTCCAAAAGCTTCCTTGCAAAGAACGCTGTTCCGCGCCTTGCAAGCAAGAGATCATCGTGCGGCGCAGAGGCCGCATCAAAACGTGCACCTTTGCCCTGGCGTTGACGAAGCGCTGCACGCGCCGCGTCCGTTTCGCTGCTCATGTTCCGGTGACCTGTGTGCGCATGAAATGCAATTGTTCCATGATCGGCGCATCCGAGAAGCGGAAGAGATCGAACTGGCTGTCAGCCTGAAGCGACCAGGACACCCAGGACGGCACCACGAACAAATCGCCCTTTTCCAACTTCTTCGTCTCGCCACCCAGGACGACCGCCCCCGACCCTTCAAAGACTTGGAACACGCTCGATCCGACTTCTTGCCGCGCTGCGGTTTCCACGCCTGGACGCAGGCGGTGGAATTCGCACCGGATCGTCGGCATGACGTCCCCGCCTGTTGTCGGGTTTACGTAGCGGATCGCAGCGTGCCCCTGTTGGAAGGTTGCAGGGTTGCCCTCGTCCTCCAGCAGCAGTTGCTGTGTCAGCGCCTGGTCGGTATGTTCCCAGCGATAGGCGCCGATCGGCGATGATACCGTGTTCTGCAATTGGGAAAGCGGGCGCAGCCCGGGATGACACCACAGCCGTTCACCCTGGCTGAAATTGGGGGTCGCGTTGTCGGTGACACGTTCCGCACCAAATTCAAAGAACCCGACATCCATCTGCTGGCTGAAAGGAATATCAAGCCCGTCAATCCAGGCCATCGGTTCGGTGGCCACGTTATGGTGGCCGTGGAAATTCCAGCCCGGCGTCAACAGCAAGTCGCCGCGCGACATCCGCACGGGATCACCATTGACCACAGTCCAGACGCCTTCGCCCTCGACGACAAAGCGGAAAGCATTCTGCGAGTGGCGGTGTTCCGGCGCGTTTTCGCCCGGGCACAAATACTGGATCGCGCACCAAAGCGTCGGGCTGACATAGGCGTTTCCGCCCAAACCGGGGTTTGCCAACCCGATGGCCCGGCGTTCGCCTCCGCGGCCCACCGGCACGAGTTCGCCTGATCGTTCCGCCAACGGCAGAAGATCTGCCCATTTCCACACATAGGGTACGGCCTTCGACTTAGGGTGAAGCGGCATCAAATCGCCCGTCTGCGTCCACAAGGGGTTCAGGTGATTATCCTCAAAACCTTTGTAAAGTGCGCGCAGTTCCTGCGTGTCTTCGGGTTGCATGGCGTTGTCCATGGGTCTTTCCTCCTGGATGCTCTTCAGATTGCGTCGGGCTGGTTGGGCGGCGCGGATTTCTGGAACGCGTCCAGCGCGTCCAACGAGGCATAAATCCGGGCGATGGTCGGCCAGCGATCTAGCGGGATGCCAAAGCGGCGGTTGTTCCAGACCTGTGCATACAGGCAACAATCGGCCATCGTTGGGGTATCGCCGTGGCAATAAATGCCAGTCTCATCCGAGCTGGCCAATTCGGTTTCCAGCGCATCGAACGTCAGGGCAACCCAATGGGTGAACCACTCTTTCTGCGCGTCTTCGTCCGCGCCGAACTGGTCGCGCAGGCGGAACAGGACACGCAGGTTGTTAAGCGGGTGTATTTCGCAGGCGATCATATAGGACAGCGATCGCACCCGGGCCCGCCCGTCCGCATCTGCGGGCAGTATGGCGGGGGTGGGGTGCTTGTCCTCAAGCCATTCCATGATCGACAGGGATTGGGTCAGAAACTTGCCGTCTTCGCGTTCCAGCGTTGGAACCAACCCTTGCGGGTTCTTGGACAGATACGCGGGTGTGCGCGTTTCCCCGTCGCGCAGTACATAGGCGACATAGTCATACTCCAGCCCCTTCAGGTTTAACGCAGCACGCAGACGCGTTGACGTGGAAGAGCGAAAGAAGTTGTGCAACTTCATGGGCATATCAAATCCTTCAATGGGACAAAAAGACAGGTACTCGGGTGGTATGCATCACGTCATGCGTGACCCCACCAAACAAATCCTGCGAGAACTTGCTGTGTTCATATGCGCCCATCACAATGAGCCTTGCGCCAACCTCATCTGCGGCATCTTCGATGATCCTGGCGATATTCCTGCCACTTCCAATCTTGTGCAGGTGACGGGCCGAAACACCGTGTCTTTCCAGGTGCTTCATGACACCATCATGCAGGGATGCCTCTGCCTGAGACCCAACCGTCAGCAGCGTTACTTCTCGCTTGCCCTCGATGGCATTCATTGCATCCCCCAGCGCGCGGGCAGCAGATCGTTTGCCGTCCCACGCCACAAGAACCCGATCAGCAAGCACCGGGGCGTCGTAATCTTGCGGGACAACCAGCACCGGCCGACCACTATACAGCGCAATCCGATCCGGATGGACCGCATGGTGCTCTTCTCCGGCCAGGTCTGATTGGAAGCCAGTGATAATCAGGTCATAATGGCGCGCGAATTCACTTGGCAGCTTTGGACCAAGCTGTTCGGGAAGGATGAACTCTGACCGTTCGGCAAGCCCGGCTTCCGCAACGGCCCGTTCAAATTTTGCCCGAACCAAGGACACTTCTTGCTGTTCTGCTGTTCGAAGCTGATCACGCAACGCAGTCGGCAAACCACCACCAAGACGTTCGAAATATGGCCGCCCGTTGCGCATTGCCGCGGTCAGCCAAGCCTCATGGCGGTCTGCCAACTTGATCGCATGAGAGAGGCTGCTGGCGAAGGAAGCCTCGCCGCTATACGCCAGTAAAAGGTTTTTGAAACTCATTAGCCTCTCCACTTCTTGCTTAGGATTTTGGACCGATGGGCGTTTCGATGCTGCCCAGACCGTCAATCGACACGACGCAGATGTCGCCTTCGACCATCGCACCGACACCTGCGGGCGTGCCGGTCATGATCAAGTCGCCCGGTTCCAGCGCGATCGAGTGTGACAGGATCGAAATGATTTCCGGCACGGACCAGATCAGCTCGGCCAAATCGGCGTTTTGCTTGGTCTCGCCGTTGACGGTCAGGGTGATGGCGCCCTTGTCGAGATGGCCAACCTTGGATACCGGATGCACCGGGCCGATGACTGCCGAACGGTCAAATGCCTTGCCCCAATCCCACGGACGCCCCTGTTCACGGGCCTTCAGTTGCAAATCGCGCCGGGTCAGATCGTTGCCAATGGCATAGCCCCACACGTGGTTCAGGCTGTCCTCTTCGGTGATGTTCGTGCCTGCGGTGCCGATGACGGCGACCAGCTCGGCCTCATAGTGGAAGTTCTCGGTCTCGGGGGGATAGGCGACAGTTTCACCATCCATGACCACTGCGTCAGCCGGTTTGGTAAAAAAGAAGGGCGGATCACGATCCGGGTCCTTGCCCATTTCCCGCGCATGGGCGGCATAGTTGCGGCCCACACAAAAAATGCGTCGCACTGGGAGGCGGTCGTCACTGCCGTCGACAGCAACCGTTGCGGGGTCCTTGGGGGGGAAGACGTAAGTCAATTGAGAGTCCTTTCCTGTCCGTCTGTTGACGGCTTTAACGTTGTTCGATTTCCGGGTTCATCACCTCGGAGGAAACCCGTTCGCTTCGCCCGAGAAACCACAGTCCAGCCAATGCGATCAGTCCGGCCCCGTTGACCCAAAGCGTAAGGTCACCACCGATGCCCAGCGGTAGCAACAAGGCCACACCCGCCATCGCGATCAGAATTCTACGCCCCATACCAACCGGCCCATGCAGCCATCCGACAAAGGCGGCGGAAATCGCGTAGACACCGATGACAGCCGTCACGACCGCCAGAACGATCTCTACCGGGTCTCCGATCAAAAGCAGGGCCGGAGAGAAGACGAACAGGAACGGTATGATGTAGGCCGTCCAACCAAAGCGCATGGATTCCCACGCGGTTGCCATGGGCGATGCCTTGGCGATGGCTGCCGCAAAGAAGGCCCCGATCCCGATCGGCGGTGTGACCATCGACATCATTCCCAGATAGAAAATGAACAGATGTGCGGCGATTGGCTCTACCCCGGACTGCACAAGCGATGGCGCGATCAAGACGGCCAACAGCAGATAGACCCCCACGGTCGGCATCCCCATGCCCAGAACCAGACAAACCAGCGCAGAGATGAGAAGCAGCAGGAACACGTTCCCCTGCCCCAGATCGACCAGTGCAAAGGTTGCGGCAAAGCCCAGGCCGGTCACATTCAACACACCGATGATGAACCCTGCCGCCGCCGAAATCATGATGATCTCGGTGATGGATCGGCCCGCTTCGACGGCGGCGCTCCACAGGTCTTTGAAAACCATCCGTGTTTTGCCATATCCAACGGTCAACCCGATCAGCAGGGCAGCCGCCCCACCCCACAGAGCCGAGGTTTCAGCAGGTTGGTTGAACCAGAACAGCGCAACCACGATGGCGGCAAATGGCAGGATGAACACCCAGCCTTGCGACATGACGGTGCGGGTCGATGGGACATCATCCAATTCAAGCGGTTTGATGTTTTGTTTTGCGGCCTGCAAGTCGGCCTGCACGAATAGCGCGACATAATACAAAAGCGCCGGCACGATGGCGGCCACGACGATCTCGGAATAGGGTTTTTGCAGAATATCGGCCATCAGAAAGGCAACGGCCCCCATGACCGGCGGGGCGATCTGGCCGCCTGTAGATGCCACTGCCTCGACAGCACCGGCGGTTGTCCGGCGAAATCCCGACTGGATCATCAATCGAATGGTCACAACGCCGGTCGCCACGATGTTTGACACAACAACACCCGAGATCGACCCGAAAAGGCCCGAGGCCACAATCGAGATTTTTGCCGCACCACCGCGCTTGTGTCCCATTGTGGACATTGCGATGTCGTTGAAGAAATCCGCGCCGCCCGACCGCAACAACAGCTGCCCAAAAAAGACAAAGGCGACCACGACAGTAGACGCGACATTCAGCGTCAGACCCAGCAACCCGTTCGGGTCGAATGACAGGTATACGGCCAACCGATGTGGTGCGACTTCGCGTGTTTGCAAAGCCCCCGGCACAAGGTGGCCGATCATCGCATAGCCAACGATCACCACGACGACGATCACAAGTGTCCAGCCAACCGCCCGTCGCAAACCCTCCAGCACCAGCAGGAATAGGATCGACCCTACGATAAGGGCGTCCCAAGGCAGTGACATCGCACGCGAGACAAGGCTGGGATAGGCCACCATGATATACAGCCCAAGACACAGCCCAAGCGCAGACAGAATCCAATCCAGAACGCTGGAGCGACCTGTTTCATCTTCGCTTTTTTCGCCGCGTCCCGAGACAAGAAAAATGATCGACAGGCTTAGACCAAGAACAAGGGCAAGAAATTGCTCGGTGTAGTAGGAATAGCCAAGACGTGATGGCAGGCTTGCGGCCTGTACTATCGCAGCAAGCGTCAAAGACCCGGCCAAGCCTGCGACAACAAAGCTTTTTGCTGTGCGATCCGGTTGTTGTTTTTCGACCTGTTCCACTTGGGACCCCCTCCGTTGGTGGAATGGGGCGACGTGGCCGCCCCATCAATCAGCGCGCAGTTATTGCGCTTCGATCAGCTCCACGCCGCGTTCTTCAAAGAAAGCGACCGCACCGGGGTGATAGTCGACACCGGGATAGGCCTTGTATGCCGTTTCCAGGTTCAAGGCGCGCAGCGGCGGGTAGGCACCACCAATGGCTTCGCGTTCATCAAAGATGACAGCCAGCAGCTTTTGTACGTCCTCGTCGGAAACATGTGCGCCGGCGACCAGAACGTTGTCCCATGTCACAAACATCATTGGCTCGGGAACCCCGACGCGCACCGGGGCTGGCGTCACCTCGGCGAAATAGAATGCCGGACGAACGGCGCGGATCTTCTGTAGCGTCTCATCATTTGCCTCGACGCTCAGGAAACGCACTCCGCCAACCGATGCGTCAATCTCGGCAACTTTCGGACCACCGACGGCAAAGAAGGCACTGTCAACACGGCCCGATGCCATATCGTCCGACCCGCGGATCAGTTCCGGGACCGGCACCTGTTTCACGTCATCCCAACCCAGACCACCGGCGGCCAAGATTGCAGAAATATGCGATCTTGCGATCGGGAAAGCATCCCACCCCGAGGGTACGCTGCGCCCCTTGAGATCAGCGATTGAGGTCATGCCAGAACTTTCCTTGACATAAAGACCAACAGGAAATGGGTTGACCCGTGCGACGACTCGCAGGCTAGGCATCGCGGTTGTGTATTCGCCAGTTCCCGACACTGCTGTAATGACATCATTCACATCATTCAGCGAGTATTCGGCCAGCGCATCGTTCACAGCCTGCATCATCTGGGCGTTGCCACCATAGGGCTGCACGACCATTTTCAGGCCCGCAGAGTTACGCGCCTGCCCGGAAATGACCGAGGCCATCGTGTTCCAAACAGATCCCTGCGGCGGGGTCGAGAACGACAGCACCTGAGCATGTGCAGCAGCCGTGAATCCTGCGGTCATCAGACCGGCGAGGATGATTTTCTTTAGTGTTCGCATTTTGGTTCCTCCCATTTAATGCAAGCCGTCAAGCAGTGGTTTCGGGCGTTCTAAGCAGCGCCTGGCGATCAATTTTTCCGGTGCCGGTCTTCGGAAGTTCGGGTACGAATTCAAACAGACGGGGCGCCTTGTAGGGCGTCAGCCTGTCCTTGATGAAATCGCGCAGCGAGCGGGTTAGCGTGTCATCACCCGTCTTGCCGACCACAAGGCTGACAACGGCGCGCAGGGCCGTCCGCTTGTCGTCCAGTTGCTCTGCCATCACGGCGCATTCGTGGACATCCGGGTGCTCGTTCAGGCACCGTTCAACCTCCAGCGGCCAAACCCATTGACCCGACACTTTCACAAGATCGTCTGCGCGCCCTTGGAAATAGTAATAGCCGTCCTTCTCGATGAACCGATCACCCGTGTAGATCCAATCGCCGCGCATCGTGTCGGCGGTTTTGTCGGGGCGGTTCCAATAAGTCGGTGCCGAGGAATGGCCACGTGCAAACATGACGCCTTCTTCCCCTGGCTGGGCCGGAGTTCCATCCGGCGTTTCAAGACGGATTTCATAGCCCGGCACCCGCGCACCTGCGGCCCCAAGCCGATGATCGTCCAATCGGTTGCTCAGGTAGACATGCAGCATCTCGGTCGAACCAAGCCCCTCGGTCGGGCCGTGGCCGACCCTGTCTTTCCAGGCGGAATAGACATCTGCGGACAGGATCTCGGCTGCGGACATGGATTGGCGAAGCGAAGACAGGTCGCGCTTGTCGATATCCGCCGAACGCGCCAGCGCGGTGTAAAGCGTGGGCAGACCGAACAGAACGGTGGGGCGGTAGGTTTCGATGGATTCCAGCACGACATCGGGCCGGGGTTGGCCCGGAACCAACAGGGATGTGGCCCCGCGGGCAAACGGGAAAACCAGCGAGTTGCCGAACCCGTAGGCGAAATAGGCCTTGGGCACCGAGTAACAGATGTCGCTGTCTTGAAGTTTCAGAATATGCTTTCCGAAACTTGCCTCGATATAGGCCACGTCGTGGTGCAGGTGGACGATCCCCTTGGGGCGCCCGGTAGATCCAGAAGAGTACATCCAGAACGCCATGTCATCCGGGCCGGTATCTGCGACATCCAGCACATCATCCGCGCCCTCAAGGAAGGCATCTGTGCTGATGCTGTCTGCGCCTGGCTCTCCGTTTGCGATAACCAGTGTTTCCAGCTTGGTGCCTGCGCGCGTCGTGGCCCCGAATGACCCGACCAGATCGCCCTCGACCAGCGCGATACGGGCTTCGGTGTCCTGCAAAAAGAAGTTCAGAACGTCCGGTTTGGTCTGGATGTTCAGCAGGACAGGCACGAACCCTGCGCGGACCGCCCCATAAAAGGCCGCAGGATAAACTGGGGTATCATCCAGAAAGAAGGCAATGCGCTCGCCCTGCTTCAGGCCAGCACTGACAAAGGCGTTTCCCCAACGCGCTGCTTCGGCGATCAGCTCGCGATAGGTCATTGTACCCATCGGGCCCATCACTGCCTGCCTGTCCGGGTTGCGATCAAGATTCTGCCACAGCATTTGTGAACAATTGCCGTGCAGTTCCTTCTTGTACCCGATTTCGGCCGCGCTTGAGGTATCAGCGGCCAGCGGGTCGGTGATGACAGTCTCTTGACTGGACATAATTATTCCTCCCTTTACCGAAGCGACACCTTTTGATCGGTGCCGCTCACGGTTTGACAGATATTCGACGATTTTCAGTGACCTGTTCGGTCAAGCATTGACCGATTTGAACGCCGCGTAGTCGGCCGCAAATTTCGGCGCAACCTGGGCCAGACGTTCATCCGACATACGACCCGAACGGGTTAGGTAGTCGTAGGCGAACTCCAGTGGATGGAGCTGCATTTTCTCTTCGAATGACTCGTACCAGACAGCTGACGTTGTGGCAGCATCAACGATCTTTTTTGCAATCGGTGGGCGCGTCGCCTGATACCGCTCGAGCGCGGTTTCAATGTCGGCTTCTGAAGCCAGAGATTGGACCAGGGCAATAGCATCTTCCATGGCGATGCGTGTACCGGATCCGATCGAGAAGTGGGCCGTGTGAACGGAATCCCCCAGCAGCACACGGTTGCCAGAGTACCACGTATCACACCACAGTTTTGGGAACTGCCGCCAAACCGACTTGTTCTTGATCAGTTTCGCACCGTCCAGAACGTCTGCAAAGATCTCTTCACAGATTTCCGCGCTCTGATCTTCATCCATATCGCTGAACCCGTAGGTCTTGAAAACCTCATCAGTGCATTCGACGATGAAGGTCGACGTATCGGGCGAAAAACGATAATGGTGCGCGTTCAGCGCGCCCTTGTCGGTGTTCACGAATGTCTGGGTCAGCGTGTCGAACGGACGGTCAGCACCGAACCAGGCAAAGTGATTTGTACGCTGATCAATGGATTCTCCAAACGCTTTCGGATCACTTGCCCGGACGAGCGAATTCAGACCGTCGGCCCCGATGATCAGATCCGCCTCAAGCTCGTCCACCGAATTAACCGTATGAGAAAACCGCAGCTCCGCGCCCAGCTCTTCTGCCCTTTCGCGCAAGGTTTCGATCAGTTGCAGACGACCCACGGCGGTAAAGCCTACGCCATCCAGCGTGACGCTGCCCTCGGGCAGATTCAAAGTCATGTTCTGCCAGCGCTCCATCTGGGGAACGATCAGATCATGCGTTTCGGGGTCATCCTGCTTGAGGAAATCAAGCGCTTGATCCGAGAACACCACCCCAAAGCCCCAAGTGGCCCCTTTCGGATTTTGCTCGGTCACCCTGACCTTCACGTGGGGCATCAGACGACGCAACAGGATAGCAGTGTACAGACCCCCTGGGCCGCCACCCAAAATCTCGACAGTGTAAAGCTTAGACATGGTTTCTCCTCAAACCCTCTCGACTTGGGGAGGTTGATACCTTACATTTCCTTATTGCGCAATTGATTTCATAATAGGGAAAAAATTATGGCACGCTTAATGAAGCACGAAATCACATTTGGCGACTGTGATCCTGCTGGAATTGTCTTTTACCCCAACACCTTCCGTTGGATGGATGCTGCGTTTCACAAGCTTCTGCGCGCACATGGCGGACACGCGTACTTGTGCGAAAAACTGGATGCCCTAGGACTTGGACTGGTTGATGCATCGGTGCAATTCCAACGCCCAATGCGGGATGGAGAGCAGTTAAATCTGCGAATCGCGACCCTTGAGTGGTCCCGGCGGACGCTGAACATTCATTATGACGGAGAGGTTGATGGCTCGACACGGTTCAAAGGCCACGAAGTGCGGTGCCTTTTCAAGGAAACGAAAGATGGTATTGTGGCTGGCGAGATCGAGCAACTACGTCAACTTCTGGAGCCATTGAATGAATGACGAAAACGGCCAGGGATCAGGTCTAAAATCACTAGACACTGCGCTGAATTTACTGGCTCAGATGGCCGCAAGAGCTGGACCGCAAACGCTTTCGGAAATTGGGCGCGCCTGCGGCATGCCGCCCAGCAAGGCCCATCGTTACCTTGCATCCTTCGTGAATGCAGGGTTGGTGCAGCAACAAGAACGGTCCGGCCGATATGACCTTGGTCCAGCCGCGATGCAGCTGGGTCTTGCGGCACTTGCCCGACACGACTTCGTAAACTCTGCGGCAGATGGTCTGGAATTACTCTCGGCCCAGACCGGAATGACCGTTCTACTGTCGGTTTGGGCCAATCAAGGGGCCACAGTGGTAAGATGGGAGAGAGGCGCAACGCCGACGGATACGTCGATGGGCCTTGGCACAACGCTTCCGCTGCTAAACTCTGCAACCGGACGCGTGTTTCTGACGTGGGGTGCACCGCGCGCCATCCATCCCGTCCGAAATGATCACATACGGCGCCTTAGTCGTCAAACGAGGCAAATACTCGATTTTGAGCCAACTAAGGCTGGTGTTGATGCCTTGGTTTCTCGCACTCGCGAGCGGGGCTATGCAACGGTAGAAGGCCGGTACATTCCAGGCCTCGTGGCTGCGGCCGCCCCCGTTCTTGATTGGCAAACTGAAGTGCAAGCAGCCGTGACGATTGTCGGAACTGACCCGAACCTCGTTACCTCCGACTCAGAAGAAATCAACGCACTTCTTGCTTATTGCAAGTCGAAATCAGTGATCCGTGTCGAGACAGAATCTCAATCTTCGAGCCCGAAGTGATTGCAGTACAGGATGCCATTCATAAAGAGTGACAACCACGTCTACTCAGATAGCCCGAGTTCGTCGACAATCCCCCCTCAATTTAGTGGTCTTCAAAAGTAAAATTTCTCGGCAGGGTATCTGAGAAGATTTTGATGAAGAGCGGACGATAGAGCGCCGCGCAGATCATGGCGGTATTGAAGCGGTGTTCCGGTGTCAGAGCTGTGCCGAGAGCATGGAACGAGCATACAGAACGATCTGCTGAAGGAGGCGCTTGGAAAAAAGCGTTAAGGCCGTCTCTGGTCCGAGACATGGCCATAAATGCGGTAGCGCAACATGATGTCTGAATAGCCCCTATATTTTTAGGCACCTTCTTCCGTAATTTTGAGGCAAGGCGGCCG
>JARGPB010000004.1 GCA_029212905.1 Thalassovita sp. | reverse complement strand
GCCCGGCAACAGGAAAAATCGCCTTGGTAACCTTGCGTGTCATGATAGGTCCTTTTTAAATGTCGTCATTCTCTTGCAGGCCTGCCCCGCCACGTGTTCTTTCTGTGTCTGAATTTTAGGCAACATCCCTTGAAAGGAAACAGGGGATCAGGGTAGGTTCCTGCGAATATGGCTAGGGTTGCTTAAAAAATGGGCGAAAATGGCGTGATTGTTCCACGCGATCTTGCTCGGCCTTTCGGCGCCTGTCGTGACTGGTCAGCCTAAGCAAAGGTCCCGAACGGTCACTTTTGCCGTACACTCCTCCCTTCTGTAACCAATACCCGTCCTGTGAGAAAACCATAGTATGGAAAACCGCCGTTTTCGACAGAAAATACACCGAAACGGTATGACCCTTGGCCGCAAGAGCCTTGGCGCGCGCCAAAACAGCCCTGCGACCGAATAGGCCCGCCTGAAGCACAACCGGGTCCTTCGTCGCCAAGGATGGAAAGCTCAGGATGTCGCCCCAACGGCGTGCAATCTGGGCCACAGGGGCGAAATCTGCATTGAAACCCTCTGTCAGGCCATCGCTCAGGGTGTTCAATGCCTGCCGCGCGGCCCCCGGCTCCAACAGCCCATCGCGCATCTGTGACATTACACGGCGGCGCTGTTCTGTTGTCAGCCTCGCGCGCAAACGGGGCCAATCCGTTTCGGGCGCGTATTTGCGCCAAAATAAGGCCGAGCTGCGACCAACTTCCTGCAAATTCAGCACTGCTCGGTTCTGTTGACGTCGTGGGCTGGGCGCATAGGCGTGATGCACCAAAGCCCGAGGGACAATCGCCGTTGAATACCCCCCAATAGCCAAGCGCATGTTCAGGTCGGTTTCGTCCATATAGAACCGGAAACTTTCGTCGAACCCGCCCAGCTTTTTCAGCACCCAACGCCGCACCGCCATATTGGTGCCTTCGGTCTTGATCGCCTGTCCTTGCGCCGGGCTCAGCACCGTTGGCAGGTCGTCATCCACCTGTAGCGGCACAGCCTGCCCATCAGAACCGAAGCTGCGCGCCTTCCATTGAAAGGAGATTCCATTACGCCCAATGACAAAACCACCGGCGGCAGCGACCTGAGAGTCCCGGAATGCGACCTCGAGGTGGGCCAGCCAGGCGGGTTCGGGGACGGCATCATCATCAATGAAGGCGATGATTTCACCAGCGGCGGCAGACAGGCCCTGATTTCTGGCCGCCGAGATATTCGGGATATCATACGGGATAAGGCGCAAATGCCCGGCAAATGGCAGCGCCTGCGCAACCGCGATCCCCTGAGGGTCCGCGACCACGACAATTTCATAATTTCGATGATGAAGCCGGGCCAGACCAGTCAGACACAGGCGCAGGCTGTCGGGTCTGCCCCGACTGACCACCACCACACTGACCGGCAGTTGCTCCATACCCTTACCCGTCCTGGGCGCGGGGGTCCCGGCTCAGGCCTTTTTCAACTCAACGCTCGGAGAATACGCGATGAAGAAAGAGTTCGCATAGCCTTGTTTGCCATAAAGCAGCGGAGTGTGGTCGTCAAAGCGGACGACCTTGCCACCGGCCCCATTCAGAACGGCATGTCCAGCGGCGGTATCCCATTCCATCGTACGCCCGACGCGCGGATAAATGTCCGCCTCGCCCGTGGCCACCAGACAGAACTTCAACGACGAGCCTGCGCTTTTGGAATCTGCCACAGCGTATTTGTTAATATAGTCGTCGGTCGCCTGATCACGGTGCGATTTGGACGCAACAACCAGCAAGGCCGCGTTATCCGCATCTGATACTTTGATCGGCGTGATCGTCCCCATCGTGTCCTTGGCGAACGCGCCGGTTTCCTCAACAGCGCTACCGTCACCCATGGTGAAAAACATCCGCTGCTTGGCTGGCGCATAAACGACGCCGCGTGTGGGAACGCCATTCTCGACATAGGCGATATTCACAGTGAAATCGCCGCGACGGTGGACGAATTCCTTGGTTCCATCCAAGGGATCGACAATCAAGAATGTATCCGCATTTTCGCTGTGCGAATCCGCTTGTTCTTCGGTCACCAACAACACATCGGGGAACGCGGCGCGCAACCCAGCCGAAATCAGAGCATCAGCCGCCTCATCTGCTTCGGTGACCGGGCTCTCATCGGACTTCGTCTTCACCTCGAAATCATCCGAATTGTAGATTTCCATGATCTTATCGCCGGCTTCCAGCGACAAACGACGCATGATGGTGGTAAGTTTGTCGTAATCCAAGGTATTCGTCCCAATGCCTTACCCGCCGCACGGCAGGTTTTGTTGATTATTCACTGCGACCCCCTTATGATTGCCTGCTAACGGAACAGCAAGAATTCCGTGCGAAGAATCCTTTGATAACGGCAGATCGGCACGGAAATGTTCCATCAATCAAGGCGATCATCCAATCTTGGGTCGGCACGAACAATTGCCGAGCTCATCTATCATTCCGTCGCGCGCAGCATTCGGAAAACGCATGGCAATGCGTTCATGTCCCTGTTCATGAACATGTTGCAGGTGATCATTTTCGTCATGGCCTTTTACACGATGTTTTCGGTACTGGGCCTGCGGAAAACCGCAATCCGCGGTGATTTCCTGCTGTATCTGATGTCTGGCGTGTTTCTCTATATGACACAGATTAAGACCATCGGCGCCGTTGTCGGATCCGAGGGCCCGACCTCGCCCATGATGCTGCACGCCCCGATGAACACGGTGATTGCGATTGCCTCTGCCGCGCTAAGCGCGCTGTACATCCAGATTTTGTCGCTCTTCTTGATCTTGTTCGTCTACTACGTTGGGTTCAAACATTTCACGATCGAACAGCCCGCCAATGCCTTTGGGATGATTTTGCTGGCGTGGTTCTCTGGTTTGGGGATCGGGATGGTTCTGCTGGCCGCCAAACCCTGGTTTCCAACGCCCGTGCGGATCATCACAATGATCTATCAGCGCGCAAATATGATCGCCTCTGGCAAAATGTTCGTGGCCAACTCTCTGCCGACATTCATGCTGAACATGTTTGATTGGAACCCGCTGTTTCACTGTATCGATCAGTCGCGCGGGTTTGTGTTCATCAACTATGTGCCGCGGAATACCTCGGCCAGCTATCCGTTTTATGTGGGGTTGGTTTTCCTTATGCTGGGCCTGATGGGGGAATTCTATACCCGCCGTCATTCCTCGGTCAGTTGGAGCGCGCGGCGCTAATCCACTACACGGCACGTCAGATTGATCCGCCCGCCCTTGGGTAGCAACGCTGACGACCCAAAGCGGATCCGATCCACCCCGTGATAGGTCAGCCGCGCCGGACCTCCCATCACCACCACATCGCCCGATTTCAGCCAAAAGCTCTCGGTTTTGCCGCCGCGTGTTGAGTTGCCGATGCGAAACAGTCCCTCATCCCCCAAAGAGATCGACAACACAGGCCAGTCGAAATTAGCCTCGTCCCGGTCCTGATGCATCCCCATCCGCGCCCCAGCCCCGTAGAAATTCACCAAGCAGCAATCCGGATCGCGCTGCTCAGAAACCAGCCGCCGCCAGATCCTTAGGACGGAATCGGGGATCGGCGGCCACTCGCCCCCTTGGGGGTGCCGTCTTGCGTACCTGTATCCGCTGCGATCAGCATACCACCCGTACCGACCAGCCGAGGTCATACGAACAGACATAGGCTTGCCAAAAGACGTCTGTGGCGAGAAAAGCGGCGCCGCGCGGATCACCTCGCGCACGTCCTGGACCAGCGCCGCCTGATCCTGTCCCGACATAAGATCCCGCAGAATTCTAAAACCTCGCAGCTCAAATTCGTCCAAATCCGATCCTTTCCGGCTAAATCTGCTCATTGAACTGCAAATTTGGTAGGATTCCTAAAATCCACAGCTTCGCAATGCTTGCAGGGTCCCAAACCCCTCCTTATATACGCCGAGAAGCGCGGTGAACCCAATCCGGAACACCGCAAACAAGATCGGGGCCGGACGCCAAAACGGGTCCACGTCTCGTGTCATCGCCTGAGTATTGAAGGGATCGAAAACATGGCCAAAGTCATTGGTATTGACCTAGGAACCACCAACAGCTGCGTCTCCATCATGGACGGCTCGCAGCCGAAAGTAATCGAAAACTCCGAAGGGGCACGCACCACCCCCTCGATCGTCGCGTTCACGGATGACGAGCGCCTTGTCGGCCAAGCCGCCAAGCGTCAGGCCGTCACCAACGCAGCGAACACCATTTTCGGCGTGAAACGCCTGATTGGTCGTCGCGCAGATGACGCGCACCTGCAAAAAGACAAAAAGAACCTGCCCTTCGCTGTTATCGACGGCGGCAACGGCGATGCATGGGTCGAAGCACAGGGCGAAAAATACAGCCCCTCGCAAATCTCGGCCTTCATCCTGGGCAAGATGAAAGAAACCGCAGAATCCTATCTGGGCGAAGAAGTGACCCAGGCCGTGATCACCGTTCCGGCCTACTTCAATGACGCTCAGCGTCAGGCCACCAAAGACGCCGGCAAAATCGCCGGCCTGGAGGTCCTGCGGATCATCAACGAACCGACTGCTGCCGCGCTGGCCTATGGTCTGGACAAAGAAGAAACCCACACCATCGCGGTCTATGACCTGGGTGGCGGTACCTTCGACGTGACCATTCTGGAAATCGACGACGGCCTGTTCGAGGTCAAATCGACCAACGGCGACACCTTCTTGGGTGGCGAAGATTTTGACATGCGCATCGTCAACTATCTGGCAGGCGAATTCAAAAAAGAGCACGGCGTTGATCTGACCAAAGACAAGATGGCCCTGCAGCGTCTGAAAGAAGCTGCCGAGAAAGCCAAGATCGAACTGTCATCCTCGCAGCAGACCGAAATCAACCAGCCGTTCATCGCGATGGACCCGAAATCGGGCGCGCCTCTGCACATGGTGTTGAAGCTGACTCGCTCGAAGTTGGAAACCCTGGTCAACGACCTGATCAAGGCCTCTATGAAGCCTTGCCAGGCGGCATTGAAAGACGCCGGGCTGACAACTGGTGACATCGACGAAATCGTTCTGGTCGGTGGTATGACCCGGATGCCGAAAGTCATCGAAGAAGTGACCAAGTTCTTCGGCAAAGAGCCCCACAAAGGCGTGAACCCGGACGAAGTTGTTGCCATGGGCGCCGCCATTCAGGCCGGTGTTCTGCAAGGCGACGTCAAAGACGTTGTTCTGCTGGACGTGACCCCGCTGAGCCTGGGCATCGAAACCCTGGGCGGTGTGTTCACCCGCCTGATCGACCGCAACACAACCATCCCGACCAAAAAGAGCCAGGTGTTCTCGACCGCCGAAGACAACCAGTCGGCCGTGACCATCCGCGTCTTCCAGGGTGAGCGTGAAATGGCTGCCGACAACAAGATGCTGGGTCAGTTCAACCTCGAAGACATCCCGCCCGCACCGCGCGGCATGCCGCAGATCGAGGTGACCTTTGACATTGACGCCAACGGCATCGTTTCGGTTGGCGCCAAGGACAAAGGCACGGGCAAAACCCAGAACATCACCATTCAGGCCTCGGGTGGTCTGTCGGACGCGGACATCGAGAAGATGGTCCAGGACGCAGAAGAAAACGCCGAAGCGGACAAAGAGCGCCGCGAGCTGATCGAAGCCAGAAACCAGGCCGAAAGCCTGATCCACTCGACCGAAAAGTCCGTGGAAGAGCATGGCGACAAGGTGGACCCGACCACCGTCGAAGCCATCGAACTGGCAATCGCTGCGCTGAAGGACGATCTGGAGAAAGACGACATTACAGCCGAGAAAATCAGCTCGGGTATCCAGAACGTCACCGAATCCGCGATGAAGCTGGGTGAGGCGATCTATAAGAACAGCCAAGGCGAAGGCGCTGATGAACCTGCCGCTGCGGACGCCGAAGGTGGCCCCGACGAGGATATCGTCGATGCCGACTTCGAAGACCTCGGCGAAGACAAGCGCTCGTAAATCACTGACGGAAACATTTAGGGGCCGGTCCTGTCCGGGTCGGCCCTTAACCGTTCCTGAAAGGGGAAAACCCAATGTCCAAACGTGATTATTACGATGTGCTAGGCACATCCAAGGGTGCCTCTGCTGACGAGATCAAAAAGGCCTATCGCAAGAAGGCCAAAGAACTGCACCCCGACCGGAATGCCGACAACCCGGAAGCCGAAGCTCAGTTCAAGGAAGCAAACGAGGCATACGAGTGCCTGAAAGACGCCGACAAGAAAGCCGCCTATGACCGCTACGGTCACGCGGCGTTTGAGGGCGGCATGGGCGGCGGCGGTCATCCCGGCGGCGGTTTCCGTGGCAACCAAGGCGATTTTGCCAGCTCGTTCTCGGATGTGTTCGACGACCTGTTTGGCGACTTCATGGGGCAACGCGGTGGTGGCGGTCATCAGCGGGCGTCTCGTGGTGCTGACCTGCGCTATAACCTGCGCGTCACACTAGAAGAGGCCTTCTCGGGCGCTCAGAAAACCATCAATGTGCCTGGGTCCGTGGCCTGCGGCGAATGTAACGGTTCTGGTGCCGAAGGAGGTGGCGAACCCACCACATGTCCGACCTGCTCTGGGATGGGCAAAGTACGCGCGCAGCAAGGTTTCTTTACCGTTGAACGCACCTGCCCGACCTGTTCGGGGATGGGCCAGATCATCAAGAACCCGTGTAAATCCTGCGGTGGCCAAGGCCGCACCCAGACCGAACGCGCCCTAAGCGTCAACATCCCCGCCGGTGTCGAAACCGGTACGCGCATCCGTCTATCCGGCGAAGGCGAAGCCGGAATGCGCGGTGGTCCGACTGGAGATTTGTACATCTTCATCGACGTCGCCAGGCATGACCTGTTCGAACGCGAGGACACGAATCTGTTCTGCCGCGTCCCCGTCAGCATGACCACGGCAACTCTGGGCGGCGATATCGAAGTGCCGACAATCGATGGCGGCCGCAGCCGGGTGAAGGTCCCAGCCGGGAGCCAGTCCGGTCGACAAATGCGCCTGCGTGGCAAAGGTATGCCTGCCCTGCGGGGTGGTGGTACCGGCGACATGTTCATCGAAATGTCAGTGGAAACGCCCGTGAACCTCAACTCTCGTCAAAAAGAGCTGCTGCGTGAGTTCGAAAAGCTGAGCGATGACAATAACCCGCATGGCTCGACCTTCTTTAACAAGGTCAAAGGCTTCTGGGACAGCATGAAAAGCTAACGTGCGTTAACCACTTTGTAAGCGAATCGGCGGAGCCTTGGCAGCATGTCACGGCTCCGTTCTTCTTTTCAGGAAATGCCCTTGCTGTTTTCCTTTGATTCAGCCACGGACGAGGCTGTGGTCGATACATCTGTCAAGCAGCCGTCCTATATCCGTGACCACCGCAGGCGCCTGCGCGGGCGGTTCATGGAGGGTGGTGCCCAGGCCGTACCGGACTATGAGTTACTGGAACTCGTCCTGTTTCGTGCCATTCCGCGCCGCGATGTCAAACCTTTGGCGCGGGACCTGCTGGATCGTTTCGGCGGCTTTAACGAGGTGATCTCCGCCCCAATCGCCCGCTTGCAAGAAATCAACGGTGTAGGCGAGGCGGTGATCTGTGAACTCAAGATCATCGAGGCTTCTGCGCATCGCCTGGCCCGTGCACGAGTAATGCGCAAACAGGTGATTTCCAGCTGGGATGCCTTGCTGGACTACTGCCACACCTCAATGGCTCATCGCGAAACCGAACAATTCCGTATCCTGTTCCTGGACCGAAAAAACACGGTGATCGCGGACGAAGAACAAGCGCGAGGAACGGTCGACCATGTCCCCGTCTACCCGCGCGAGGTGATTAAGCGCGCACTCGAACTGAACGCCTCGGCGCTGATCCTGGTGCATAATCACCCTTCTGGGGATCCCACGCCGTCCGAATCCGATATCACGATGACCGCGCAGATCAGCAGCGCCTGCCAAACCATGAATATCACCCTTCATGACCACCTGATTATCGGACGATCACAAGAGCTTAGCTTTCGGTCCGAGGGGTTACTTTGACGGCTGCACCCAGACCTCGACCCGGCGATTAACCTGACGCCCCCAGGCGCTGTCGTCGCACGCCATCGGCATCGCCTCGCCGAAGGCATCGACATCCAGTTCCAAGCGCTCGAAATTGGCGGTTTCCGCAGCGTTGAGCACCGCGTCCCGAACAGCCTCGGCCCGCTTCAAGGCGATTGACAGATTCGGCTTCGCCAGCCCTTTTCCGTCGCTGAACCCGACGAACAGCAAACGCTGAGCATCATATTGCCCCGCTTCAATGGCCTGCGCCAGTTGCCCCACGTTCGAACGGGATTGCGCGTCCAGCCGAACCGAGCCCGCCTCGAAACGGAAAGTTGTTGTTAACCGCTTCATCGGCGCCAGGACGCCGACCATCCGCTTCAGATCCTCAAGCGAAATCTCGTCACCTGCTTGTGCGATCGCATTGGCAAAACGGTTGCCCTGCACGTCGACCGGCACCAACTCCGGCGCCTGATCGGTATAGCCAGCCCGCCGCACAACCAACTGAGCCGGCGTGCTGCGCGTGAACATCAGGAAATCACGGGCCAGTTTGGGTAGACGCCGCGCGGGGAGATACAGGAAAATCGGCGCTGTCAGCGGATAGTCCTCGGTTTTGACGGTTTTGCGCTCAGCCGTCAGGATGAACCCACAATCCCCACTCAGGGGAATGGCGCGCGCTTCGCCCGTTTCCGATTCACGGGATACCCCGATCCCAAAGGGGTCCGCGACCACGGCGTTGATCAGTGTCTGGTTATTGCTATGGGTTTGGGCCATATCGGTCAAATTTTCCCCAACCGGAGCCAGCAGTTGATCAACCGCCGCCTGCCCAAGCCCAGATTGCCCGTCGCGTAAATGAACCGTGATCGGGGCATCGGGGCCGCCCAGCTGTTTCCAGTTTTGGATCTTTCCCGAGAAAACCTTTGAAAGTTGCGCAGTTGTCAGACTAGCCAGCACATTCCCAGGCGCAACGATGGGGACCAGCGCGTCCAAGGCCAACACGCGGCTCCGCCCGATCCCCTTGAGATTTCCCAACCCTGCCTCGCGCGCCAGTCGCGCCTCGTTTTCTCGGATTTCGCGCATAGACATCACGATATCCGCCTCGTTCGCAAGAAGATCGGCAAAGCCTTCGTCCGTATTCGTCGCGTGAACGGTGAAAATACCGGTTACTTTTTGCGTCACGCGATTGGTCAGGTGGAAACGCGTCCGGTCCTCGGTCAGTTTTTCCCGACGGACGCTAAGCCCCGAGCGCTGCGCAAAGGACTGTATCAACGCGGGCATCAACACAGACCCAACCGAGGTTTCGCCCGAAATGCCCAGCTCGGCGATATAGTCTTCGAGGTTCGGACAGGCCGGCCCCTCGCAGCGCACACCCGAGCCATCAACGGTCAGCTCTCCGTACACGGTGTCCACGCGGTAAAACTCACCGTCAAAACCCAGCAAGGTCCCACTGATTTCGACCTCGCCATCTGGGGATAGCAGCGTCACATCCTGCGCCCGAACAATAGGGGCAAATCCCAAAAGAAAAAGTGCGGCGAAGATCACCGCACGGGCCGGTTTCATAGAATCTCATCCTGACCAATCAAATCACTTAGAAGCGACTTTCAGGTCTTCGAGCACGTTTTTCAACACCAGAAAGTCACCAACCGCATCACAATCTGGCATTGCCAGCTCCAATTCCTGCACACGCGGGGAACCGGCTTTGGAAACCTGCATGGATTGAGCGCTAACTTCGCGCCCGCAATTGGCTTTGGTCACTTCTGCTTCGATCTCAAGGGCGATCGCGCCCGAACGGGCCGTCGTCCCCGACGGATAGGTGTACACCTGCGCTTGCAGGCTTTCGGCAAGATCAGGATCGCCCATCTGCGTCAGGAACCCGCCCTTCCCGTGAATGGTTTGCTCAAGAGAGCCGGTTTGCTCTTCCCAGACGTGGCCCGCATCACCGAATTGCGCGCCGAATTCCATCGCATGAAGATGAATGCCCGACTGCCCCTGCCATTGAACGGCAGCACGATCATAGAAATGCAACGAGGGTACCTTCACGGTTGCAGTCGCCCCTTGGGTACCGCCGAAATCAGCAATGAATACCGCCGTTTCTGCCAGTGCCGGGATTGTCACGAACAGCTCGCCCCGGTTGTCGGTAAGCTCTGAAATCATCAGGCCGTTGTGATGCAAGGTCACTCGCGTTTCCGGCAGACATGCGGCAATGATTTCGACATTTACCAGCGCTGCAACTGTGGCTTCGGCAGTCATCTGGACATCACATTCGAACCCGCCCTGAACCTCGACCGCTTCGGGGACGGTGATCGCCTCTTCGGTCACCGCGACGCGAACAACGTCGCGTTCAGGCATGTTCAGCTCTTGAAAGATATCAGCGGGCATTTCCGGCAAAGGCGACGCTGTCAGTTCGACTTTGTTCAATTCGCCAGTCTGCGCGGCGGGAATTTCAGCCACTTGGATCGGCGAGGGCTGCACGTTACGCGACACGGTTGGGGCGCTGTGCTCCATGAAATAGCCAGACCCAATAGCCAGCCCGACTGTGCCGACCATCAACGCGATACTGGATGCTTTTTTCGTGACCATTTTTGCCTCCAACCCAAATTAGGTTAGAGGCAGTTTCTCAGTCAAAAATGGCGCACGTGTGGCGTCCCGAGGGAACCAATCAGGCCATTTCACGCCCAAAAACCCTAGGCGAGGCGCCCGTGGCAGTGCTTGAACTTCTTGCCAGAGCCACAGGGGCAGGCTTCGTTTCTGCCGGGATTACCCCAAGTCGAGGGATCGTTTTCGTCGAACCCGTCTTTGGTGGTCCCTGTGGGGGACTCTAGCTCGGGTTCCGGCACGGGCACGCCCTGCTGAGCGGCCATCTGCGCGATCATCTGCTGTTGCTCTTCTTCGGTCAGCGGACGGACTTGACCCAGTTTCTGGCTCACGTCTTCACGCAGGCTGTCCAGCATATTTTCAAACAGTTGGAACCCTTCGGTTTTGTATTCATTCAGCGGATCACGCTGCGCATAGCCGCGGAACCCGACAACCGAACGCAGGTGTTCCAGGGTCAGCAAATGTTCACGCCATTTTGCGTCGATTGTTTGCAGCAAGATCTGTTTCTCGATCTGGCGCATACTATCCGCGCCAAAGGCCGCAGCCTTTTCAGCCATCTGTTCGTCGGCGCTGTCGGCGATACGCTCAATGATTTCCTCGCCGTCGACACCTTCTTCGTCGGCCCATTCAATCACCTTGGTTTCCAGGTTCAGCTTTTCCAGCAGCGCGGCATACAGCCCCGGCACATCCCACTGATCCGCATAGGATTTCGGCGGCATGTACTGATCGACCAATTCGCCGATCACCTCGTGACGCATGTCCCCGATGATTTCGGACAGGTCGTCAGCCTCCATGATCTCAAGCCGCTGCTTGAAGATCACCTTGCGCTGTTCGTTCATCACATCGTCAAATTTCAACAGGTGCTTACGGATGTCAAAATTGCGGCCCTCGACCTTACCCTGCGCCCGTTCCAGCGATTTGTTCACCCAGGGGTGCACGATGGCCTCGCCGTCTTTCATGCCCAGTGTAGACAGGACCTTGTCCAGCTTCTCCGAGCCGAAGATGCGCATCAGGTCATCCTCCAGCGACAAGAAGAACGAGGAGCGCCCCGGATCACCCTGACGGCCCGAGCGGCCACGCAGCTGGTTGTCGATCCGACGGGATTCGTGGCGCTCTGTGGCCAGAACGAACAGACCGCCAGCGTCTTTGACAGCTTGCTCTTCGCCCTCGTGCGCTGCTTCGATCTGGGTGCGGATTTCATCGGGGTTGGCGTCTGGATTGGCTTCCAGTGCTTCCATCACCTTCATCTCGACGTTGCCGCCCAGTTTGATGTCCGTTCCGCGGCCGGCCATGTTGGTAGCGATGGTTACTGCGCCCAGCTTACCAGCATCAGCGACAATCTGAGCCTCTTTCTCGTGCTGGCGCGCGTTCAGGACGTTATGCGGCACGCCGGCCTGCGTCAGCATCTGGCTCAGGAATTCCGATTTCTCGATCGAGGTGGTGCCCACTAGGGTCGGCTGACCCTTTTCATGCGCTTCTTTAATCGTCTCGACAACGGCCTCGAATTTTTCCTTGGCAGTCCGATAGACGGCATCGTCGTCGTCAATCCGGGCGATGGGCTTGTTGGTGGGGACTTCGACCACGCCCAGCTTGTAAATTTCTTCGAATTCATCCGCCTCGGTGACGGCAGTACCTGTCATTCCGGCAAGCTTGTCGTACAGGCGGAAATAGTTCTGGAAGGTGACCTGAGCCAGCGTGACGTTTTCAGGCTGGATCTGGCATTCTTCCTTGGCCTCGATCGCCTGGTGCAGACCATCCGACAGACGACGCCCCGCCATCATACGGCCAGTGAATTCGTCGATCAGGACGATCTGACCGTCACGAACGATATAATCCTTGTCGCGCGTGAAAAGTTTATGCGCCCGCAGACCCTGATTGACGTGGTGCACGATGGTTGTGCTTTCGGGGTCGTACAAGGTCTGACCTTCCTCCAGCAAACCCATCTCATGCAGGCGCTGCTCCAGGAATTCGTTGCCTTCATCCGTATAGGTCACATTGCGGGTTTTTTCATCCAGCAAGAAATGCGCATCTGTCAGTTCGGGGATCAGCTTGTCCAACGCGACGTACAGATCCGAACGATCCTCGGACGGGCCCGAAATGATCAGCGGCGTACGCGCCTCGTCGATCAGGATGCTGTCCACTTCGTCCACGATGGCAAAGTGGTGCTTGCGCTGGTTCATGTCTATCAGTTCCGAACGCATGTTGTCGCGCAGATAGTCAAAGCCCAGTTCGTTGTTGGTCGCATAGGTCACGTCGCAATCATACGCGGCCTTTTTCTCGTCCTGAGGCTGCTGCGGATAGACAACGCCGGTGGTCATGCCCAGGGCGCCGTAGACCTTGCTCATCCATTCGGCGTCACGTTTGGCCAGATAATCGTTCACGGTGACGATGTGCACACCTTTGCCCGTCAGCGCATTCAGATAGGCCGGGAAAGTCGCAACCAGGGTTTTGCCCTCGCCGGTCTTCATTTCCGCGATATTGCCCTGATGCAAGAAAATGCCGCCCATCAGCTGCGTATCAAAGGCCCGCAGACCCAATGCGCGCTTGGCCGCCTCTCGGCAGTTGGCAAAGGCTTCGGGCAACAGCGCATCCAGGCTTTCGCCCTCGGCCAGCCGCGATTTGAACTCTTCGGTTTTGGCAATCAGACCTTCGTCAGAGAGCTGTACAAACTCGGGCTCCAGGGCGCTGATCTTTTCCACCAACGGGCGCGTCGCCTTGACTTTGCGGTCATTCGGCGTGCCGAAAACCTTTTTGGAAAGAGTTCCGAAACCCAACATTTTTTTTCCGATCCGGTCGTTGACATCATCGTGCGCGGCATCTGCTTGCCCGCTGTAACCACAGCGCCTAAAACGTCATGGAAACCCAGCATTCCAATTGCCTCAAGGCGATGTAAGGGCCGGGTGGTGCAGTGTCAACGTTGGCGCCCCGAGCGCAGCAATCAAAGGACAAAACTTATGTCAAAACGTCTCACTTTTCTGTCGGGTGTGGCCCTTTCCTTGTGCATGGCCTTTCCCCTGACCGCAGAAGAGACCCCAAGTGTTGACACAGTTGTCGCCACGGTGAACGGCACTGAAATCACTTTGGGGCACATGATCGTTGTTCAGCGCAACCTACCCGAACAGTATCGGACACTGCCCAGCCAAACCCTGTTCGACGGCATTCTGAACCAGTTGGTCCAGCAAACCGTTCTGCAACAAGCCGGCCCAAGCGAGCCCTCCAAATTCGTCAGGCTTTCCCTGGAAAACGAGCGCCGCCTGCTACAGGCCGGCGTCCACATGGAAAAGATCGCAAAGGATGCAGTCACCGAAGACGCCCTGCGCGCGCAATACGAAGAAAACTATGCGAATGCTGCGTCGGGTGATGAATACAACGCCTCGCATATTTTGGTCGAAACCGAAGAAAAGGCCAAAGAGCTGATCGCCAAACTAAAGGCCGGCGCCGATTTCGCCGAGCTGGCCAAAACCGAATCCACCGGACCGTCTGGTCCCAGCGGTGGCTCTTTGGGGTGGTTCGGCGCTGGCGCGATGGTGAAACCCTTCGAAGAGGCCGTCATGACACTGAAAGTCGGCGGCGTCTCAGACCCCGTGCAGACCCAGTTCGGCTGGCACGTGATCATTCTGAACGACAAACGCCCACTCTCGGCACCGACATTCGAAGAGGTTCGCCCCGAACTCGAGAACGAAATCCAGCAAAGCGTCGTCTCTGCCCAGCTGGACACGCTGACGAACGCGGCGACCATCGACAAAAGCGGCGCCGAAGGCCTGGATCCTGCGTTGATCAAGCAAACTGATATCGTATTCGAGGACTAAATCATGGGTAAAGATCTCCCTGTATCGCCGCTCGCCCCCGCCTCTTTTCCGGACCTGCCAACCATCGAAGGCGTTGAATTCGCAGCGGTTCAAGCCGGTGTTCGCTATGCGGGCCGAACCGACGTGATGCTGGCGCGCCTTGCCCCCGGCACAACCATGGCCGGGACATTCACACGCTCGGCAACCCGGTCCGCTGCCGTGCTGGATTGCCAGGAAAAAATCGGCCATTCAGATACCGGTGGCGCCGCTATCATCGTGAATTCGGGCAACGCCAACGCCTTTACCGGAAAGAATGGTGCCGATTCGACCCATGCCGTAACCTCTGCCGTCGCGCAGGAGTTAGAGATCGAAGAGAATCGCGTCTTTTCCTCGTCCACCGGCGTCATCGGCGAGGCGCTACCGCACGAACGCATCACAGCCAAACTGTCCGAACTAAAGCAAAACCTAAGCGCGGACGCGATCAAAGAGGCCGCACAGGCCATCATGACGACGGACACCTTTCCCAAAGGGGCTGGCGCCGAAATCGAGATCGACGGCCAGACAGTTAAAATCGCCGGCTTCGCAAAGGGCTCGGGCATGGTTGCGCCGGATATGGCGACGATGCTGGTCTATATCTTTACGGATGCGCAAGCCGATCAGAAGAAGCTGCAAAAACTGCTTAGCAAGCTGACTCACGTCACCTTCAACTGCATTACCGTGGACAGCGACACCTCGACGTCGGACACGCTGTTGCTGGCGGCGACCGGGGCCTCGGGTGTGAATGTCGATGGCAACGCCGCATTCGAATCCGCCCTGCATCAGATCATGCTGGACTTGGCCCATCAGGTGGTCCGCGACGGTGAAGGTGCGACAAAATTCGTTGAAATCAACGTCACCGGCGCCGCAAGCAACACCGATGCCCGGACCCATGCCATGGCAATTGCCAACTCCCCCTTGGTCAAAACCGCCGTCGCGGGCGAGGACCCGAACTGGGGTCGTATCGTCATGGCCATTGGGAAATCCGGGGCCGCGGCCGACCGGGACCTGCTGACCATTCGCTTTGGCGATATTCTGGTAGCCGAGAACGGCTGGGTTGCTCCGTCCTACAATGAACAGGACGGCGCGACGTATATGAAAAACCAGAATCTGGTGATCGGAGTTGATCTGGGGCTGGGCGACGGGCAATCCACCGCCTGGACCTGCGATCTGACCCACGGCTACATCTCGATCAACGCGGATTATCGCTCGTAAGGAACCGACACATGAAAGTAGTACTCGTTTCAGCCGTCGCGCTGATTGATGTCGACGGGCGCGTGCTGCTGGCTCAACGCCCTGCCGGGAAATCCATGGCAGGGCTTTGGGAATTTCCAGGCGGCAAGGTCGAGCCCGGCGAAACACCCGAGCACGCCTTAATCCGAGAACTGGAAGAAGAGCTAGGCATTAACACCTGGTCCAGCTGCCTTGCCCCGCTCAGTTTTGCGTCGCATAGCTATGATGATTTCCATCTTCTGATGCCGGTTTTTGCCTGCCGCAAGTGGGACGGGATCCCCATGCCGCGCGAAGGGCAGACACTAAAATGGGTTCATGCCCGCGATCTAAACGACTACCCCATGCCTCCGGCTGACGTCCCCTTGATCCCCATCCTACGCGAGCTGCTCTGATTGCATATTTGATGTGCAGTTCCCCAAAAAGACTGGGCTTTTGCTGTGCTGCAGCAAATTAATTGTAACTCTTTCGTATACTTTAGGCGTAAAATTTTCTTTTTTTGGTGTTTTGTTAATGGCGCTAAGCTAACCTTAACTTGTCAAAATCGTTTTGGGGAGGATTTGACTTGCTGAGAACTATCGTGATTGGAAGCTGTGTTTCCGTTCAAGGGACTTACGTCCGCGGCCTGCCTGACGGGAAAATTCTCGTACGTGTTGGGGATCGTGAATTTGCGGGTAAGCCGGTACCAAACCGCACCAACTAACCGCCACGCAATATAGACGAAAAAAGGGACGGTTTCGACCGTCCCTTTTTCTTTGCTTATATGCCCTCGGGTGCGTTAGTCGAGCTGGCGCTCGACCTCTTCGCGCTCGAAGATCTCGATAACGTCCGCGGGACGAATGTCGTCATAGTTTTCGAACGCCATACCGCATTCCTGACCCGACTGAACGTCCTTCACTTCGTCCTTGAAGCGCTTCAGCGTTTTCAGCGTGCCTTCGTGGATCACAACGTTGTCGCGCAGCAGACGCACACCGGCCGAGCGGCGCGCAACGCCTTCGGTCACGATACAACCTGCCACTTTGCCGACGCCCGACACCTTGAAGACTTCTTTGATCTCGGCATAACCGATGAAGTTTTCGCGGATTTCGTTCGACAGCAGGCCGCTGGCCGCTGCTTTCACGTCGTCAACCAGATCATAGATCACCGAGTAATAGCGAATCTCGACGCCTTTTTGGTTCGCCGTGTTCCGCGCCGACGCATTGGCGCGCACGTTGAAACCCATGATCGGAGCGCCGGATGCTTCGGCCAGGCCAACGTCGGTATCCGTGATTGCGCCCACACCATAGTGCAGCACGCGCACGCGCACCTCTTCGTTGCCGATCTTCTCCATCGCCTGAACGATCGCTTCGGCCGAACCCTGCACATCCGCTTTGACCAGGATGGGCAGCTCTTCGACGCTTTGGTCGTCTTTGGCTTTCTGCATCAGCTGTTCCAGCGTAGTCGCTGCGCCAGCTGCGGCACGTTTCTCTTTGGCAACGTTGTGACGATATTCCGCGATCTCACGTGCTTGCGCTTCGGTGTCCACCACGTTCAGAACGTCGCCCGCCTCGGGAGTGCCGTTCAGACCCAGAACCTCAACAGGAACCGATGGTCCGGCCTCTTTCACGCGATCACCTTTATCGTCGACCAGCGCGCGGACTTTACCCCACTGCTCGCCCACAACAAAGATATCGCCCTGACGCAGCGTGCCCTTCTGAACCAGAACGGTGGCAACGGGGCCACGGCCCACGTCCAGCTGGGCCTCGATCACGGCACCTTCGGCGGCGCGATCGGGGTTGGCTTTAAGTTCCAGGATTTCAGCCTGCAGCGCGATGGCTTCCAGCAGAGTATCCAGGCCCTGGCCAGTCTTGGCCGATACCTCAACATCCTGCACTTCACCCGACATGGCTTCGACGACCACTTCGTGTTGCAGAAGCTCGGTGCGCACCTTCATGGCATCCGCTTCGGGGCGGTCGATCTTGTTGATCGCCACGATCATCGGAACGCCGGCCGCTTTGGCGTGGTTAATCGCCTCGATGGTCTGCGGCATGACCGAGTCATCGGCCGCAACCACCAGCACCACGATGTCCGTCACCTGAGCACCACGCGAGCGCATCGAGGTAAAGGCCGCGTGGCCGGGCGTATCCAAGAAGCTCAGCACGGCACCCGATTCGGTAGTCACCTGGTAGGCGCCGATGTGCTGGGTAATGCCGCCGGCCTCGCCTGCGGTGACGTTCGCCTTGCGGATCGAGTCCAGCAACGACGTTTTACCGTGGTCCACGTGGCCCATGATCGTAATCACAGGAGGACGGGCCCTCAGGTCTTCGTCTTTGTCCTCGACACCCGCGATCACGTCTTCGACGTCTGCGTCCGAAACGCGAACGATCCGGTGGCCGAATTCTTCGATGATCAGCTCGGCTGTATCGGCGTCGATGGGTTGGTTTTGCGTAACCATCATGCCCATTTTCATCAGCGATTTGACCACATCAGCCACACGCTCGGCCATACGGTTCGCCAGCTCCGATACCACGATGGATTCGGGAACCTGGACGTCGCGCACAATCTTTTCGCGCTCTTGCTGACCCATGGCTTTCTGGCGCAAACGCTCTTGCTTGCGCTTCATCGCGGCCATGGATTTCTGACGGCCACCTTCGCCACCAGACAGAGCCTGGTTCAGCGTCAGCTTACCCGAGCGACGACCATCATCGCGGCCTTTGCCACGGTTGCGATCAGCCTCGGATTCGCGTGTAGGCTTGCGGTTACCACGAGCATCCGCCGCCGGAGCGTCTTTCAGCTTGCGTGCAGCGGGCTTTTCCTCAGCCGGAGTGCTGGCCGCAGCCGCAGCTTCGGCCGCGCGTTTTGCCGCTTCTTCGACTTCTTTTTTCTTACGCTCTTCTTCTGCGGCTTTCGCACGCAGGGCTTCTTCGCGTTCACGCTCTTCACGTTTGGCGGCTTCGGCCTCGGCGCGGCGGCGTTCGCGATCTGCTTCACGCGCCTTTTCTTCGGCGATGCGTGCAGCGGCCTCTTCGACCTCGCGTGCTTTCGCAGCCTGAAGCGCCTTCAGGCGACGTTCCATTTCCGCGTCAGAAATACCTGCGGGCCGCTTCGAGGGGTCACCAAGCGCCGGGTTCGAGCCGCTGCCAGATTTGGCCGCACCGGGCTTGGGCACCACAACGCGCTTGCGCTTGGTTTCCACCACGACGTTCTTGGTCCGGCCATGGCTGAAGCTTTGCTTCACGTTGCCCGCACGGGGGCCTCCGCCACGGACACCCAAAGTCTTTTTACCGTCGTTATCGCTCATGTGGCTCTTTATCCTTTCCGGCGGTCGGATCCGCCGTCCGAAACTCGCAAACCTTTCAGTCTTGCGGCTTCCTCTACAACACGTCGCGTCAAACCTCCAGCGCCTAGCGCTACGTGAATGACAGTTTGTCGTCCAAAGGCCTGTCCCAGTTCGTCCGCGGTAAGCCAGCCGATGAACTTGCCGTCTTGCGGCGTGCTCAATTTCGACTTGCCCCGCCCCGAGCCATCACTGGCCTGGATCAGTACTTCGGCCTCATCTTTCATCAGCCAGTCTTTGACCTTTTCAAAGCCAGCAACGGCACCCCCGCCTTTGCGCGACAGGCTGATCAAATCAACCACGCGGCGCGCCAACATCAGTTCGACCTGGTCAACCAGGTCATCCGCAATCGTCACCTGCTGCTTGGCCGAGCGCGAGAACAGGTTCTTTTTCACCGCCAGCGTCAGCGCGGCCCGGTCCGCGGAAACCCATATCCCGCGACCCGGCAATTTTTCCGCCAGATCAGGAAAGACCTGGCCATCAGGCCCAACGACAAAGCGGATCAGCCCAAATTTGGGCTGCACCTCGCCCGTGGCGATGCATTTTCGCTCGGAACCATCTTCCCGATGCTTGGTTTTGCCGCCACGTGTCATGCGTCAAGCCCCATCCGAAGCCTGAAATCAGGCTTCGCCTTCCTCTTCTTCGGTTTCGACTTCTGCGTCGCCCTCGGCTTCCAGCTCGGTCGGATCGACCCAGCCCAGCGCGATGCGGGCGGTCATGATCAGGCTTTGCGCCTCTTCCAAGGAAACGTCGTACTTCTCTAGCAGACCATCGTCTTTGACCCGTTCGCCATTGACGGTAGTCCAGCCACCGGCCAGCTCCCAGTCGGCACAGGTGGCGAAGTCTTCCAGCGTTTTCACGCCATCTTCGGCCAGAGCCTCAATCATCTGGGGTGTCAGGCCCTCAAAGTCAACCAGGCTGTCTTCGACACCCAGTTCACGGGCGTGGGCC
Organism: Thalassovita sp.; assembly: GCA_029212905.1. Classification (GTDB taxonomy): domain Bacteria; phylum Pseudomonadota; class Alphaproteobacteria; order Rhodobacterales; family Rhodobacteraceae; genus Thalassobius. Next base: position 231,698 of record JARGPB010000004.1, on the reverse strand, counting down.
ATGGCCGCCTTCGAGGCAGCCTCCAGCACGTCACGCGCCCGCGCCTGCAACTCACCTGCGGTGCTTTCGTCCACACCGTCGATGGTCAACAGCTCGTCCACCTCGACATAGGCGACCTCTTCAAGGTTGGTGAAGCCTTCGGCCACCAGCAACTGAGCAAAGAATTCGTCCACGTCCAGCGCGTCCATGAACAACTTCGTGCGTTCTTCGAACTCTTTCTGGCGCTTAATGCTGTCCTCGGACTCGGTCATGATGTCGATATCCAGCGCGGTCAGCTGGCTGGCCAGACGCACGTTCTGACCACGGCGGCCGATGGCCAGCGACAGCTGCTCGTCTGGCACGACAACCTCGATACGTTCGGCGTCTTCGTCCAGAACCACCTTGGAAACCTCGGCGGGCTGCAACGCGTTCACCAAGAATGTCGGCATGTCCTCGTTCCAGGGGATGATGTCGATCTTTTCGCCCTGCAATTCATTCACGACGGCCTGCACGCGGCTGCCGCGCATACCCACACATGCGCCAACCGGGTCGATCGAGCCATCATAGCTGATCACAGCGATTTTTGCACGCGAACCGGGGTCACGCGCCACGGCCTTGATTTCAATGATACCGTCATAGATTTCCGGCACTTCCATTTTGAACAGTTCGGCCATGAATTCAGGCGCGGTGCGCGACAGGAAAATCTGCGGTCCACGCGCTTCGCGACGCACGTCCTTGATATAGCAGCGAACGCGGTCGTTCGGACGATACGCCTCGCGGCCGATTTTCTCGTTCCGGCGCAGGATGGCTTCGCCACGGCCCACGTCCACGATCACGTTGCCGTATTCTTCGCGTTTCACGGTGCCATTGATGATGGTGCCAACACGGTCTTGGAATTCTTCGAACTGGCGATCGCGCTCGGCTTCGCGGACCTTCTGCAAGATCACCTGTTTCGCCGACTGAGCCGCAATCCGACCCAATTCAACCGGCGGGATTTCCTCGACATAGGTCGCGCCGACCTCGGGCTCGGACATGTACTGTTTGGCCTGCTCAACGGTCAGTTCAGCCTGATAGTTTTCCAGTTCTTCGTCCTCGACCACGGTGCGGACGCGGGTAAAGGTCGCCTTGCCGGTTTTGCGGTCAATCGCGACACGGATGTCCATTTCGCTGCCGTAGCGGGATTTCGCAGCACGGGCCAGCGACTCTTCCATCGCTTCGACGACCAGACCGGGGTCGATCATCTTTTCGCGCGCGACGGCTTCGGCGGTTTGCAGCAGCTCCAGCTGGTTTGCAGAGGTGATTGCCATAAGTTCAGTCCTCCTGAGAACCGGTATCGGTTTCGATCTCGTCAAAATTGTCTTCGTTCAGGGCGCCAGCGGCTTTGCGCTGACGTAGCATTTCTGTGATCAACTCATCGGTCAGTAGCAGTTTGGCGTCCGACAACCAGTCAAAGTTCAGACCCACGGTTATGGTTTCGCCATGCTCTTCGATGTTGATCAGCACCTCGTCGCCCTCGGTGCCGGCCAGAACGCCTTTGAATCGCTTGCGGCCACCCACCAGATCGGCGGTTTCCAGCTTGGCTTCGTAGCCTTCAAAGGTCTCAAAGTCCTTCATGCGGGTCAGCGGCCGGTCGATACCGGGGCTGGATACCTCAAGCGTGTAGTGATCGACCAAGGGGTCTTCGACGTCCAGAACGGCCGATACGGCGGTGCTGATTTCGGCACATTGGTCAACTTCGATCCCGCCCTCAGGGCGTTCAGCCATAATCTGAAGAGTGTTGGTTTTCCCACTCATCAGGCGAACGCGCACCAGCTCGAATCCCATGTCTTCAAGCACGGGACTGACGATCTCGGCCAGGCGACGGTCCATCGCGGCTTTGGCAATCAGGTCATTGGTCATTTTCGTCCAGACACAAAAAAACGGGCCAGCGGGCCCGTCGAAATTTCCGATGGAGCGTTGGGATTTTCACCCCAGCGCACCGCTGTTGATCAGGCATATACGCCCGTTTTCAGAATTGATCAAGTCTTGCATGCCTTGCTTGCTGGATTTCTGCCCGTGCCTACACTGGTCCCATCAAACACCTTTGTGCACACCGGAGGTTTTATGCCCGAACATACACGCGACGAACTGGTTCTTTCTTACGTCCGGGTCCGTCAGGCCCTGGGTATTCTGGGGATCGCATTTCCGATCCTGCTGGTGCTGGGCGGCTTGATGGCTGACAGCATGATCGCGCCATCCGTAAGCGATTATTACCACACCACAATGCGAGACATTTTCGTGGGCTCGCTCTTTGCGATTGGGGTTTTCTTGATTTCTTACAAAGGCTACCGGAGACAAAACGGCGAACGGTTCTCGGACGATCTGGTTGCCACTGTCGCAGGTATCGCGGCCTTCGGCGTTGCAATCTTTCCAAACGAGAGCGTCATTCCCGACCGCGCCGCTACGCTGTCTCAGGCCCTCATCGGATTTAAATTCGCAGCCTTTGCACACTATGCTTCGGCGATGATTTTCCTGGGGTCCTTGGCCTATTTCTGCCTGGTAAAGTTCGCCCGAACGGCCAAACCGCATCGCCGCCGCATCTACCTGACCTGTGGGTGGTTTATCGTACTCGGCGGTATTTTGGCGACAGTTGCCTCTTTTCTGAAGGTCGCAGGCCCCCCCGAGGCCCGTGCATTCGTGATCGAAAACAGAATCGTTTTCTGGGTCGAAGCAATGGGGATTTGGGCCTTTGGCATTTCGTGGCTCACCAAGGGCAAAGCCGAGTTTGCCGCGGTTCGTTCCCTGCTGAGAAAACCTGCGCGCTAGGCCAGACCACCCTCTTCGGCAATACGCCTCATCGTGCGTACAAGCTCGGCGCTGATCCCGGCTTCGGACAACGCGTGCCCAGCCTGACGCACCATCTTCAACTCGGCGTTCGGCCATTTCCGGGCTAAACTCCACGCGCCATCAGGCGGGCAAATCATGTCGTATCGCCCCTGTACGATTACGCCGGGTATATGCGCTATCCGGTCCACCCGATCCAGAATTTGACCGTCTTTCTCCAAAAAGGCCCCGTTCGTGAAATAGTGGTTCTCTAACCGCGCAAAGGCGCGCGCGTATTCGCCCGGAGCCTCTCCTCCGTGCCCCGTCGAATTGATCGAGGCCAGCGCATTTTCCCAAGACGCCCATGCGCGCGCATAGGTGATTTCCGTCGGCAAATGCCCACTGAACAGCCGCTTGTGATAGGCGGCGATCATGTCGCCCTGCTCTTCTTCGGGGATCAGATCAGCGAAACGCGCCCAGGTCTCGGGCCAGAATTTCCCCGCACCACCACCATAAAACCAGTCCAGCTCGGACTGAGTCGCCAGGAACACGCCCCTTAGAATCAGCGCCATCACGTTCTCGGGGTGCTCTTGCGCATAGATCAGCGCAAGGGTCGCGCCCCAGCTGCCGCCGAATACGATCCAGCGATCAATTTCCAGCGTTTCTCGGATCAGTTCGATGTCGCGCACCAGATGCCAGGTGGTGTTATCCGTCACACTGGCATGCGGCCGCGACCGCCCACATCCGCGCTGATCAAACAGGATGATCCGGTACACTTTGGGGTCGAAATAGCGCCGCATTGCGGGGCTGCATCCTCCGCCGGGGCCACCATGAAACACGACAACGGGCAGGCCATCGGGATTACCCGATTGCTCAAGATAGATCTTGTGCCCGTCGCCAACATCCAGCATCCGCTGATCGAAAGGGTCGATCGGCGGGTACAGATATTGAACTGCGCTTTTTTGGCCCGAGAATTTATCCATGATAGTCCTATATAGGGATTATGACCAAAAGAGCATATGGAGAGCAGAATGCAAACCGCTCAGACCACTGTTGATCCGTCCGAAGTGGCGAAATTCGAGGCGATGGCCGCCGAATGGTGGGACCCCAAGGGGAAATTCAAACCGCTTCACCTGATGAATCCCTGCCGTCTGGATTACATCACCCGCCAGATTGCCGGTGAATTCGGGCGCGATCTGACGACGCAAGAGCCCTTCAAGGGCCTGCGCTTGCTGGACATCGGGTGCGGCGGCGGCCTGCTGTCCGAACCTATGGCGCGGTTGGGGGCCACCGTTGTCGGCGCCGATGCGGCGGCGGGCAACATTCCCGTTGCACAAGTCCATGCCGAACAATCCGGGCTTCAGATTGAGTATCGCAACATCACCGCCGAAGAAATGGCCGCTGCTGGCGAACAGTTTGACGTGGTGCTGAACATGGAAGTGGTCGAACATGTGTCCGACCCGCTGGCCTATCTGACCGCCTGCCATGATCTGCTGAAACCCGGCGGGTTGATGCTGTGCTCGACCATAAACCGCAACCCGAAATCCTTTGCTATGGCCATCGTCGGGGCGGAATACGTGATGCGCTGGTTACCCAAGGGCACGCATGAATGGAACAAGTTCATCACCCCGGATGAGCTATATTCCCTGATCCAGAATGCCGGGCTAAGCCCGGTTGACCGCAAAGGGTTCGTCTTTAACCCGATCTCGTGGCAATGGTCGATCTCGGATCGGGACCTGTCTGTTAACTATGTCACCGCCAGCACGAAAGCCCCAGCATGAGCATCATCCCCCAGGGTCACTCTCTGTTTATCGTCGATCTGGAATATTCCGTCCCGATGGAACAGATTCAGCCCGTGTTAGAGCCACATCTGGACTTTGTGCGCGCCGCATATGCCGAGGGCCGGTTTCTCGCCTCAGGCGCCAAGGTGCCGCGCACGGGTGGGGTGATTGTGATGGTCGCAGAAACGATGCAGGCGGCACAGGAATACTTGTCGGCCGATCCATTCGTCACCGCCAATGTAGCCACCTATAAATACACAGAGTTCCTGCCCAGCAACGTGCATTCCGCGCTGAAATAGAGCCTGTTTTCAGGATCTAGCTGTCTTCCAGCTTCACGCGCAGTTCACGCAGGATCGGCAGGGCGGCACGAACTTTTTCGTCGCCCAGCTCGGACACCAGTTCGTTGATCATCGGGGAAATACCGGCCAGCGCAGCGTCACGCGCCTGACGGCCCGCAGGGCTGATCGCGACCATCTTGCGCCGCGCATCGTCCCAGTCCGGGCGGATGTGGACATAGCCCGCCCACTCCAGCTTGTTCAACGTGTTGGTCATCGCCCCGCGTGTCACATGAAAGCTTTTGGCCAATTGCGCCGGGCTGCGTTCATCCGAGGCCCGTGCCAGATGATTCAGTACGGAAAAATGTGAAATCTCCATCCCCTTGGGCAGCACCTTACCCAAACGGTTCCGAACCAGCTGATCAGCAGTCAGAAGCTCGCTGAACAATGCGATAGCAAGAGACGTGCTTGGATCATTCATCAGGGACCATCAAACTTTCTGTCATGAGCAAGGGCAGGAACGCGCTTTCTTGCTTTTGGCACGTCTGACAGATCAAGATCAACGAATGTGATACAAGGGTCCGTTCCCGCATCCGCCAAAACTTCGCCCCAGGGCGCTATGACCAGACTATGCCCATAGGTTTTGCGTGGCGTGCCTCTGCTTGAGCCATGTTGCCCCGTCTGTGCGGGGGCCAGCACGAAACAGCCGGTTTCAATTGCGCGGGCCCGCAGCAGGATTTCCCAATGCGCGGCGCCAGTGACTGGCGAAAACGCGGCCGGAACTGTCAGGATCTGCGCGCCGTTCTGCGCCAACGCCCGGTACAGATAGGCAAACCGGACATCATAGCAAACGCTCAGCCCCACCTTGGCGGCCCCAATATCAACTACGCGCGCGTTGGTTCCAGGCCGATAGCCCGCCGATTCCCGGTAGGTTTCGGTCTCGCTGACCTGCACGTCGAACATATGGATTTTGTCATACCAGCCCGCGATTTCACCCTCGGGTGAGATGAGAAAAGACCGGTTGGCGAATCGCCCATCCGCGTCGCCTGTTTTTAACGCCAGCGAACCGATCAGCAGCCAGATACCCAGCTCCCTGGCGTCCTCGCGCAGCGCGGCCAGGGTGATATCGTCATCCTGAAGCTGCAAGACCTGCTCTTGCCACGATCGGCTGGACGACAGGCAATTCGTCACCTCGGGCGTCAGCACGAATTCCGCACCTCCCTCGGCCGCCTCACGCAAACGCGCACGCGTCACAACAAGGTTCGCTGACGGGTCATCCGTCACATTCAACTGGACAAGGGCGATGCGCATCTTGGGTCAGGCCAGCAGTGCGTCCAGTTTCCCGGCGCGCTCCAGCTCGTGCAGCTCGTCACACCCGCCTACATGATCCTCGCCAATGAAAATCTGCGGCACGGTGCGGCCACCATTGGCGCGCTGGATCATCTCGGGTTTGCGCTCGGGGGTGGCCCAGACGTCAATTTCGGTAAATTCCACGCCCTTTTGGGTCAGCAAGCGCTTGGCTGCGTGGCAATATCCGCACATCGGCGAGGTGTAAATCTCGACTGGTTTCATTCAAACGTTTCCTTTGACACATTCGCTGTTGTGCGGAACTTAGGGCCTGAAGGCCACGCGCGCCAGTACCAGAACGGAAACGTCGCAGGCACCAGCCGCCAAACAGGCATCCGCAGCCGCCGTCAACGTGGCCCCAGTCGTCATCACATCATCCACCAACAGCACCTTGCGCCCTCGCGCCAGATTGCGTCGCTTGGGGTGGATCGAGATCGCATTCTGCAATTCGGCAAAGCGCTCCTCGCGGTCGCGCCCCTGTGTACTGGCCGTTCTCAGGGGGCGGATCAGCAGGTCCGGGCACATCTCTGCGCCTGACACCCTGGCCAACGACTGCGCCAACAGTGCCGATTGGTTAAACCGCCGTTTCAGCAACCGGGTCCAATGCAATGGGATCGGCGCAACAAGGGGATCCCCCTGCAACAGCTCCCTCCCGGCATTCGCCAACCACTGCCCTGCCCCGCGCGCGATGTCGTGGCGGTCTCCGTGTTTCAGATCCATCACCAGACGGCGGCCATTGTCCTGATACAGAAAGACCGCGCGCCCCTGCGACCAGGGGCGCGGCGTTTGCAGGCATTCGTCGCACAGCTCGGCCTCGTCGCTTTTCTCTCCTAACAACGGCGTCCCGCAGGCCGCACACGTCAAACCAATGATAAAGGGCGTGTCCCGCCAGCACGCGCCACACAGGCCGAACTCAGATTCCACCATGTCGCCGCAACATAAACAGCGCGGCGGATAAATCAGGCGCAAGGCCGTTTGAAGTTTTGCCTTCATCGCTCTATCTACGCGTCCATGAACAATACGCCCAAACTGACCGATCGCTCGGCCCTGGAACGCAACCGCACCCGCGCCCTGGGGAACCCGGCCCTGTTCCTGCATGAAACCACCGCCGAAGAGTTTCAGGATCGGCTGTCCATGGTTAACAAAACCTTTACGTCGCCTGCGATTGTGACGGGTTTCCCGGATTTCTGGGCCTCGGTCTTTCCTGACGCCAAAATCGTCGCGGACGAGGACGTGCTGGATCTGGACCCTCAGGCGCATGACCTGGTGATCCACGCCATGTCGCTGCATTGGGCGAATGACCCGGTTGGGCAGATGATCCAGGCACGCCGCGCGCTGCGCCCTGATGGGCTGTTTCTGGCTGGGATGCTGGGCGGGCAAACCCTGCACGAACTGCGCGCCGCCCTGGCCGAGGCCGAGTCTCGCACCACAGGCGGCCTGTCCCCGCGCGTCGCCCCCATGGCCGAAATTCGCGATCTGGGCGGGCTGTTGCAGCGGGCGGGGTTTGCCCTGCCTGTGGCGGACAGCTTTCCTTTGACCGCATCCTATCAATCCGCCTGGCACCTGATGCGCGACCTGCGCGCCATGGGCGAGGGCAACGCCCTCTCCGCGCGCCTGCGCCACCCGACCCGTCGCAGTATCCTGAACGCCACCGCGGACATCTATGCCCACAGCTTTGGCGCCGAGGGCCGCATCCCCGCCACGTTCGAGCTGATCTTTCTGCTGGGCTGGGCGCCGGACGACAGCCAGCCGAAACCCCTGCGACCTGGATCAGCTGCTGCGCGGCTGGCCGATGCCCTGGGATCCAAGGAAATCAAGCTACCGGATTGACGAATGGAACTCAGCCCTTATGTCGACCCCTAGACCATAGAAAACGGAATATGACCTGATGACGGACCAAGCCCAATGCCCGGCCCACGCCCCGGCGGATCACCCCAAGATTCCAGCCGAGAAAGTCGGCATTCTGTTCGCCAATCTGGGCACACCGGATGACACCGATTACTGGTCCATGCGGCGCTATTTGAACGAATTCCTGTCGGACAAGCGGGTCATCGACTATCCGTCGTGGAAATGGCAGCCGCTGTTGCAGCTGATAATCCTGACAAAACGCCCCTTCTCCAGCGGCAAGGCCTATCGGTCAATCTGGAACGAGGAACAGAACGAATCCCCCCTGATGACCATCACCAAGGATCAGACCGCCGCTCTCAAAACGGCCCTGACCGAACGCTATGGCGATCAGGTGATGGTGGATTTCTGTATGCGCTACGGCAACCCCTCGACCAATTCCAAAGTCCGCGAGATGGTCGCCGCCGGCTGCACCAAGATCCTGTTCTTCCCCTTGTATCCGCAATCTGCTGGCGCGACCTCGGCCACCGCGAATGACCAGTTTTTCCGCGCCTTGATGCAGGAAAAATGGCAGCCTGCCGCCCGCACCGTTCCTGCCTATTTCGACGATCCCGCCTATATCGACGCGCTGGCCCTGTCGGTTGAACGCGCCTATGGCCAGATAGAGCAGCGCCCCGACGTGCTGGTCGTATCCTACCACGGGATGCCGAAACGCTATCTTCTCGAAGGCGACCCCTATCATTGCCAGTGTCAGAAAACCTCGCGCTTGCTCAAGGAACGGCTGGGCTGGGCCGACACTGACATCACGACCACCTTCCAGTCGGTTTTCGGCCCCGAGGAATGGCTGAAACCCTATACCGTCGATCACGTCGCTGATCTGGCGCGCGACGGCAAAAAGAACATCGCCGTCATTGCGCCGGCGTTTTCAGCCGACTGCATCGAGACCTTGGAAGAGATCAACGAGGAAATCCGCGAAAGTTTCGAACACGCCGGCGGCGAGACCTTCACCTATATCCCCTGCCTGAACGATGAACCCGCGCATATTGCGGCTCTGGCAGGTGTGGTCGAGCGAAACCTCGGGGGTTGGCTGGACTAAGGCCCCGCATCAAACGAAAAAGGCGGTGGAGCAATCCACCGCCTTTTCTAGCTTTACGCTGACTAACGAATTAGTCGGCTGCGATAGCTGCGATCACTGCCAGGATAACCAGCGGTACGATGACACCACCAGCGGACGAGCTGGAAGCTTCTTCAACGATGACCGGAGCTTCGATCATGGGCTCTGCCATGTTGCCAGCGAATGCGGTCGAAGCAGCGGCGGTCAGTGCAGCGGCGAGAACAAGTTTCTTCATAGTATCCTCCAGATATAAGCCTACCGCACACATAGCACGGCAAGCACCCAAGACTTACTTGTAATTTTGTCTAACCAGCAATTCAGCTCAATTGCAAATGCAACGTGGGTGCGGCTAATCGCCGATGGCCAAGATGTCGTCAAATTAGCAACACTTGCGTGCCTACTTTCGCAAAGCTGAAAAGTTCAGCGATATGTTCATTGTACAGACCGATGCAGCCGTTGGATGATCTGCGGCCGATTTTGCGCGTGTCATGCGTCCCGTGGATGCGATAATAGGTCCAGCTAAGATACAAAGCATGGGTGCCCAGGGGATTGTCAGGGCCCGGCGGCACATAGGCCGGCCATTCAGGGTTCCGTTTTTGCATCGACGGGGTCGGCCGCCAGCTGGGGCCTTCGACCTTGCGCGTGACCTTGGTGCGGCCACGGCGGGTCAAATCGTCAGTCAGCGGGACACTGGACGGGTACAATTTATATGTCGAATGATCCTCGGACCAGTAGTGCAGCGCCCGCGAATCGATATCCACAAGGATCGCGCCCTTCCTCAGATTCTTGAAGTAAGGCTGCCAATCCAGCGACCGAAAGCTGGAAATGTTGCGGCGCACGGTCTGCGTCAGGTCTCGTTCGATCTCAACCGTCTCTTGCCCGTTCACGTCTTGGGCAAAAGCCGGCGCACCAATAACAGCGGCGGTTCCAGCCAAAAAATCTCTGCGTTTCATATCGTTACTCCTCGGCGCGTGCTCTTGAGGGTCCGCCCATCAGGCCAGCACGGCCGCTATTTCTGAATTACCGGCATATTATGGCGCGAAAGCCGCAGTCGCAAATCAAACGCTTGTCATCGGCGACGCTCTCGGTGATGTGAGTTTGATTGGCAACGCTAGACGCGTTAGAGCAGATGAACACAATTCGGAAGGTCATAATGCTTCGCTTAACGATTCTACTACTCATCGGGTCATTGGGGCTGTCCGCCTGTACCACCACAACCCAGCAGGTTACGCTGGGGGCTGATGGAAAGCCTCTTCCGCGTCTGTATCGAATCAACAGCTCCAGCGAGGGCCGGATTCAATACCGTATGCTGGATTCCGTGAATGCGCTGCGTCAGGCCTCGGGGGCGCAGCCGGTCACGCTGAACGCCACGCTGACCGCCGCCGCGGCAACCCATTCTCGGGACATGTCGCTGCAAAACCGCCCCTGGCACTTTGGCTCTGATGGATCTTCGCCGTTGGATCGCCTGCGTCGCGTCGGGTATCAGGGCCGCTTGATGGGCGAAAACATCTCGGAAACCTACGAGACCGAGCTGGAAACCCTATCCGCCTGGATGGAGCAAGACGACACCCGCCGTGTCATCCTGGACCCTGCCGGGACTGAAATGGGCATTGCCTGGCATCAAGAGGCCAACGGAAAAATCTGGTGGACGCTTGTCATGGGCGCGCCGAACCTGGCCCCCATTCCTCAGGGATAGATCGAGACCGGCGTGCCGGTCTTCACCATCGCATATATCTCTTCGATCTGGCGGTTGGACACGGCGATACAGCCGGCCGTCCAATCGCGCTCGCCGTTGCGATACTTCTTGGGGCGCCCGTGGATAAAGATATCCCCGCCAGGGGATTTCCCCACGGACGCTGCCCGCGCGCGATCCGCGTAGTTAGGATAAGAGATACCGACAGATAGGTGGAATTCGCTATTCGGGTTCCGACGGTCAATAAAGTAGTGACCTTCGGGGGTTTTTCCGTCGCCTTGGTATTTTTTGTGCCCCTCGGGCGCGAACCCCAGCCCCATTCGATAGGACTTCAGCACCTTGTTCTGGTGCAGAAGATGCATCTTTCGCGCTTCCTTGTGCACCACAACGCGCGTCACCTCAGGACCCTGATAGGCCTTGAATTTAGACGAACAACCCGCCAGCCCAATCAGAACCAGCCCAAGTATTACAAGCCTTGCCATTTTCATCTGAGTACTGCCCCAAAGATGTTTTTTATGGGAATGTACAGATTTTTTGCCGCCGAGTGTACCCCCGACGAACACCTCACGAGGATGTGAGTCGAAAGTTCCCAACCAGCTCGACATGCGACGACCAGCGGAACTGATCCACGACCTGCACCCACTCCAGCGCATAACCCGCGTCCAACAACAGTTTCGCGTCCCGCGCAAAAGTCACCGGATTGCAGGACACAAAGGCAATGACCGGAACGCCGGATTTGGCCAGCTCGATCACCTGAGCCTCGGCACCTGCGCGCGGCGGATCAATAACCGCGGCACCAAATTTGGCCAGCTCGTCCGGCAGCATCGGGCGCCGGAACAAATCGCGCGCTTCGTGGGTGACACGTTTCAGCCGCTGACCTTCGCGCCAGCCGCGATCCAGCGCCGCCATCATGTCGCGGGATCCTTCGGCGGCGTGCACTTCGGCCTCGCGCGCGATAGGCAAGGCAAACGTCCCGCACCCAGCGAACAGATCCACCACCGGGTCGCAGCCTTTGACAATCTCCAGCACCGCATCGCGCAACGCTGCTTCTCCGTCCTTTGTCGCCTGAAGAAACGCGCCCGCCGGAGGGATCACCTGCACACCACCCAAGTTCTGCACCGGAGGGTGCCGCATCGCGACCACCTCGTCCTCCCATGCCAGACGTGCCAGCCCGTGTTTTTCCGTCAACGCCGCCAGATCAATCCGCAGCTGTCCATCCAGCGGTTTGCCGCCAGATACAGACAGATCCAGCCCCGCCTCGGATGTGGTGGCCAGCACGGACAGCTCGCCTTTGCGGCTACCGCCGACAATGGCCAGATCCTCGGCAACCGGGACGGCCTTCATCAGTTCGGGGTCCAGCAGTTGGCAATCCGGCACCTGCACGATCGTATCCGAGGCCCGCGCATGAAACCCTGCCATCGCGCCCTTTTTGGTTCGCCTGGCCGAAAAACTGGCCCGCCGCCGCGTTTTCGAGACCGAGGTCAGGATCGGTCGGAACGTGGTCTCGATGCCCTGCGCGGTCAGCGCAGTACGGACAACCCCGGTTTTCCAATCAGCGACGAAACTCTCCGTGGCGTGCTGCAACAGGCATCCACCGCAGGCTTTATAGTGCTTGCACGGCGCCGCAACGCGCTGGTCCGACGGCGTCACAATACGCACATCCGTCAGCTTTTGTCCGTCGCGCACCCCCGTGATCTCTTCTCCCGGAAGGGTCAGAGGTGCAAAAACCGGGCCTTCGGCAATGCCGTCGCCCTGGTGTCCCAAGCGGATGATCGTGTAATTTTCCATGCGCCCAGATACCTTGCTGATCCCCGCACCGGAAGCCCAAAATCAAAGGCGCGCCAACAACGCCTCGCGCGTAAGCCGGAACCCCGAGTCGATCCAGTCCTTTTCCAGACGCTTCAAGGCGGCGCCCAGCGCGGGGCCGGTCAAATCTGGCATGAGATCCTTGCCCGTCAGAGGAAAAGTCGCATTTTCCGCGCTTTGCAGCTGCGTGCGGTCCAACGACACCGGGGTCTCGAATGCCACGCCGCGCAACAGCGCAACATCCACAGCCACCGACGCCCCATAACGATAGGCCATTTCAGGCAATGTTAGGATCGATTCCAGACCCTCGCGCAGTCGGGACAGCCGTCGCATATGTGCGTTCGACAACCTAAGCCGCGCAACATCCCCGCCCAGACACGCCAACCGGCGCATTGCGTCCGGGGTCACGCCCAGCGCCTGCTCGTGATGGATCAACACCGGCAGCCCCTGCGCATCGGCGCCGGGCAACACCCGCGCCAGAACGCCCGAGGCCTGCATCCCCGCAACAGCCGGGGCCGGGTCGGGTGCCGACAAAAGCTTGCGCATCTCGCTGCCGATACGTTCCGCCGACAACCCCGCCAGGCCATCCGTGTTTTCAGCAATCGCCGCCAGACCCTCTGGGTCCAGCCCCTCGGACACATCGCCGTACCAGGCGTAAAATCGGAAAAACCGCAGAATCCGCAGATAGTCCTCTTGGATACGCTGCTCTGGGTTTTCGATAAACCGCACATGTCGCCGTTTCAGATCCGCCAGACCGCTGCCCAGAGGGTCCAACACGGTGCCATCCGCCGACGCATACAGCGCATTCATCGTGAAATCACGGCGCAGGGCGTCTTCGGCAATATCGGTGGAAAACGCCACGACGGCACGGCGCCCATCGGTTTCCACGTCTTGGCGAAACGTCGTTACCTCGTGCGCGATTCCGCCGGACACCACCGTCACCGTGCCATGTTCGACCCCGGTGGGAACGGGCTTTAGCCCGGCCTGCGCCGCCAGTTCGCTCACGCGTTCCGGCAGGGCATCCGTACAGATATCGACATCAGCGACCGCAGCCCCGATCAACGCATTGCGCACACATCCACCGACGAAATAGGCTTGGTGCCCCCCCGCCTCCAGCATTGCGCACACCTTTTGCGTGGCCGGGTGCGCTATCCAGTCGCCGGTCACCCGCATCTACATCACCATTCGATCGGCCAACCCGCGCAAAATGCGCGCCGTTGCGCCCCAGATATAATACGGACCGAACGGCACCGTGAAATAGTACCGCCGCGCGCCGCGCCAACGGCGTCCCTGAACGGAAAAATTCGCCGGGTTTGCAACATGTGACAGCGGAACAAAGAATACCTCATCCACTTCGCCAGGCTCGGGCACGGGTACGAAAGCCCCGGTGACACGCGCCAACACCGGAGTCACAGTGAACCCCGTCACGGTTTCATGCGCGGGCAAAGTGCCCAGCACCTCGACAGCGCTGGGGGGCAGGCCCACCTCTTCGTCGGCTTCGCGCAGGGCTGCGGCAATCACGTCGGCATCGCCCTCGTCCTGCTTACCCCCCGGAAAGGCGATTTGCCCTGGGTGGTGTTTCAGATGCGAGGCCCGTTTTGTCAGGATCACATGCGGCACGCCGTCCTGCATGATGAACGCCACCAACACCCCGGCCGACCGCAGTTTTCGCCCCTCGGGCAGCTTGATCTCGGGGTTCAGATCAAAATCCGAGGACCCGGAACTGGCCCGCGTCAGAGCCTGAATCACACTCTGTAACGGATCACTCATCAGAGCTCTGCACCGGCGGCGCATCCTTGCCCAGGGTCAGCGGATCCAGATCGTAATGGGCGCCGCAGAACTGGCAATCCGCGGTCAAACGCCCCTCCTCCGTCGTCATTTTCGAGATGTCTTTCTGCGAATAGATCGACATGGTCTGCCGCACCCGGTCTTCAGAGCACGTGCAGCCAAACCGCACCGGCTGCGTGTCATAGACGCGCGGCTCTTCTTCGTGGAACAACCGGATCAACAGATCCGTGGGGGCGATAACGGGGCCGATCAGCTCCAGATCGTCAACCGAATCCAGCAGGATATTGGCGCGGTTCCAGTTCTCTTCGGCGTCATCTTCGATCAGGTCACGGGCATGCAGCAACCCATCTTCGCCCGTTGCCGCGTCGCCCTTCGCAAACGGGGATGCCTTTGGCATGTGTTGCAGCATCACGCCGCCCGCGCGCCAATACGCATCTTTGCCCGGTTCCTGGGACTTGCCAAAGCTCAGCTCAAACCGGGTGGCGATCTGTTCGGATTGCGCGAAATATGCTTCGGCGGCGGTGGCGATCGACTCGCCCGCCAGCGGGGTCAGCCCCTGATACGGGGCCGTGCCCTTTCCCTGGTCGATCATGACCGCGAAATAGCCCTTGCCCACTTGGTCAAACGCGGTCCCGTCGGTCAGGCGCTCAGCATCAAAGCTGGCATAGGCGCGGATTTTCGCAGGCTCGCCCTCTTCGGTCGGACCATAGTAATCCGTGGCGATCATGCGCACCGGCCCGTCCGACTGCACCTGCAGTGACAGTTTCCAGCGCAATTTGATCGTCTGGCCGATCAACGCGGTCAACAGAGTCATCTCAGCGATCAGCGCTTCGACATGCGGGGGATAATCATGCTGTTTCAGAACGCCGTCCAAAACGCCGTCCAGCCGCGCGACGCGACCGCGAATATCCGATTTATCCAACTGGAATGGCAACACGGTGTCATCCCAGGCGAGTTTATTTCCAAGATTCATGGGGTTTCCTTACAGGCCTTGCCTTGGCATACCGCGTGAATATAGGTGTCGCAAGGCGAAGGCCAAGGAGTAAAGCGATGATCAGACGGTTCGGCCACCCGCCCAAGCCCGGCGTGAAATACACCAGACGCCCCGGCGCCTATGCGCTGCTCCCCCTCGGACAAGAGCTGCTGCTGACCCATCAAGCCGACCCATGGCCAGAATTTCAACTGCCCGGCGGGGGAATCGACGCCGGTGAATCGCCCATCGCAGCGTTGCACCGCGAAGTTTTCGAAGAGACCGGCTGGTCCATTTCAACGCCGCGCCGGGTTGGTGTGTTTCGGCGGTTTACCTTTATGCCCGAATACGAAATCTGGGCCGAAAAGCTGTGCACCATCTTTATCGCCCGTCCGATCCGCCGCGTGGCCGAACCCACAGAACCCGGCCATCAGGCCGTCTGGATGTCGATCAACGAGGCACCCGATCTGTTGGGGAATTCCGGCGACAGCCACTTTGCGGATCTCCTAAGGCTCGCGAACTGACACCTCCCCCTGATATTCCAGCAAAATAGCCGAGACATCATCCGGGAAATCATCGTTTCCGGCGAAATCGGCCAGCCGCCAGATCAGTGCCTCCATCAGGGCCGTGCCACGCACGTCTTTCAGTTCTTCCAGCATGGCGATCAGCCCCTCTTCCTCAAGCATGGTTTCATCCGGCGCGGGGCATTCCGTGACACCGTCGGACTGAATAACCAGTCTTTCACCCGGTTGCAGCACGATTTCAGACTGATCAAAGCTCACCCCCGGTAACAGACCCACGGGCATACCGCCGACACCCACAATGCTGCAGGATCCATCAACATGCTGGATCATCGGATGCGGATGCCCGGCCTGCACCATATCCACCCGCCCGGCCACCATATCCACGTCTGCCAGCAGCAGGGTAAAGTAGTGCTCGGTCTCCATTTCCTCCAGAACGATCGTATTCAGCCTTTCAACAACATCAGACGGAGGAAGCGGCGCATACCTCCCATCCTCTTGCTTTTCCAAGGCTATATTCTGGTCTGGGACGGCAGATGACAGGTACCCAGCCAGCCGCGCAGTCATCAAAGCCGAGCTGATCCCATGCCCCGACACATCAATCGCAAACAGCCCCACCCGCGTCTCGGTGATCGGGTACATCCCCACCAGATCGCCGCCAACATGACCGCTGGGCCTCAGCAGCAAAGACACCTGCGCCAACCCGAAATCCCGGTACCGTTCGCGGACCAGCGATTGCTGCAACTTCTTTGCCTCGATCAAATCGCTGTCCAGTGCGTCATACAGTGACTGAAGTTGCGTCAGCGTTTCCCCGACCAGTTTGTTTTTCTCGGTCAGTTCCCGCTCCATCCGCAGGATGCGTTCGCCCGCGTTGATCCGAGCGCGCAGTTCGGCCGCATTCACGGGCTTCGTCAGAAAATCATCCGCGCCGCAATCCAGCCCGCGCGCAACCGCCTCTTTTTCGGTTTTAGAGGTCAGAAGGATGAAATACCCATAGCTGTCGCGCGGCAGCTTGCGAAAGGTCTGACAGAATTCCAACCCATCCATGCCGGGCATCATCCAGTCGCTTAGCACCAGGTCGGGCTGGTTTTCGGCGCAATGCTCCAACGCTTCTTCGGCAGAATTCGCCTCGGTCACGGAATAGCCCCAGCGCGCTAGCGACGCCGCCAGAATACGCCGTTGCAGGCGGCTGTCGTCAACGATCAGCACGTTCTGAATGGCCGAACCGTTCTCTTCAGCGTCATTGCTTGTCTGGCGCTCTGGCACCCGTAATCTCCGCAGCTAGCACGTTTCCCTGTGCTTTGGGTTCTACGCCACAGACATTTAACGAGAGGTGAAACACCCAAATTGCGTCAATCTTTTACGTCAGCAACTTGTTAAGGAATTCGAGTCACACTGCGGCGAGAAGCCCAAAGCCGGAGCAAGACATGATTGACTGGGACAGAGTAGCAGAATTGCGCGATCAGATTGGCGCCGAAGATTTCGACGAAGTGGTCGAACTGTTCCTGGACGAGGTCATGGAGGTGATCGAAAAGCTGCGCAATGACCCAGAGAATCAGGATCTGGAGGCTGAATTACATTTCCTCAAAGGCAGCGCACTAAACCTGGGCTTTGCCGACTTCTCCGAGAAGTGTCACGCGGGCGAACGCCATGCTGCAAACGGGCAGTCCGAACTCATCGAACTACAAGCCATTCTGGACAGCTTTGACGCCTCCCGGCATCTATTCCTCGAGGAATTAGAGGCCCGTTTCGCCGCCTAGATCAGGAATTCAGCCAGGGTCTGGTCGTTCGTAATATCACGATAAACAAAGCCTTCCGCCTCTAGGCGCCGACAAAGCGTTTCGAAATTCTCGGCATGGCTGGTCTCGATCCCGATCAGGACTGACCCGAAATTCCGGGCCGTTTTCTTTAGATACTCAAACCGGGCAATGTCGTCTTCTGGCCCCAGGATATTCAGGAAATCCTTAAGCGCGCCAGGACGCTGCGGCAGCCGCAGGATGAAATACTTTTTCACACCAGAATACCGCTGTGCGCGCTCTTTCACCTCTGGCAACCGCTCGAAATCAAAGTTCCCGCCAGAGGTGACGCAGACCACGGTTTTCCCTCGGATCCGATCCGCCACATCCTTCAGGGCATCCACGGCCAGGGCGCCGGCCGGTTCCAGCACGATACCTTCGACGTTCAGCATTTCCAGAATGGTTGTACAAACGCGGTCTTCTGGGGCCAGCACCACGTCCTTGGCATCGACATCGCTGAGACGGGCAAAGGTCTTTTGGCCGATACAGGCCACCGCCGCGCCATCGACAAATGTGTCCACCTTCTCCAGCGCAACGGGCGCCCCCGCCAACACTGCGGCCAGCAGACTACCGCCGCCCAGCGGCTCGACAAAGGTGTATTGCGGCTGATTCCCCAGATAGCTCACGACACCGGCCGACAGCCCGCCGCCCCCAACAGGCAACAAGATATGGTCCGGCGCGGCACCCAATTGCTCCAGTAACTCCACCGCGACGGTGGCTTGCCCCTCGATCACATCCTCATCGTCAAAGGGCGACAGAAAATAGGCCCCCTCGGCGCTGCAATAGGCCTGCGCCGCCGCCAAAGTGTCATCGAAATAGTCCCCAACAAGGCGAATTTCGACGTTTTCGCCCCCGAAAACCTGGGTCTTTGCGATCTTTTGCGCGGGTGTTGTGACCGGCATAAAGATCACACCCCGCACCCCGTGATGCCGACACATATAGGCCACGCCCTGCGCATGGTTCCCCGCGCTGGCGCAAACGAACAGCTGTTGGCTGGGGTCTTCAGCGCGAACCTTGCGCATCGCATTCAGCGCACCGCGGATTTTATAGGACCGCACGGGCGACAGGTCTTCGCGCTTTAGCCAAATATCGGCGCCAAAGCGTTCAGACAGGTGGGCGTTGCGCTGTAACGGCGTCGCAGGGAAAACCTCGCGCATGGCGCGTTCGGCGGCTTGGGCATGGGTTTGAAAATCGCTCATACGTGTTCAGTGAAACAGCTCGGCACCAAAAACAAGCCCCAGAGCAAAGATAGGCCATGGTACACAATCCCCGGCGCCCATTTCGCGACCACAAAACACATCAATCATCGGGCGGATTATCCCACCGCCTTGCCTCGCCCTGCAAAACCCGATAATCGCCGGTAAACAAGCGAAATAAGGGGAATCTGATGTCCGCGCCCAAGAAAGTCGTCCTGGCCTATTCCGGTGGCCTCGACACCTCGATCATCCTGAAATGGCTGCAAACCGAATACGGTTGCGAAGTTGTGACCTTCACCGCCGATCTGGGCCAAGGTGAAGAGCTGGAGCCAGCCCGCAAAAAGGCCGAGCTGCTGGGGATCAAGCCCGAGAATATCTATATCGAGGACATCCGCGAAGAATTCGTCAAAGACTTCGTTTTCCCGATGTTCCGCGCCAATGCCGTCTACGAGGGCCTGTATCTGCTGGGCACCTCGATCGCGCGTCCGCTGATTTCGCAGCGCCTGGTGGAAATCGCCGCCGAAACTGGCGCGGATGCCGTGGCCCACGGTGCCACCGGCAAGGGCAACGACCAGGTTCGTTTCGAACTGGCCTGCTATGCGCTGAACCCCGACATCAAGGTGATCGCACCTTGGCGTGAGTGGGATCTGACCTCGCGCACGAAACTGATTGATTTCGCCGAGCAAAACCAGATCCCCATCGCCAAAGACAAACAGGGCGAGGCCCCGTTCAGCGTGGATGCGAACCTGCTGCACACCTCTTCCGAAGGCAAAGTCCTGGAAGACCCCGCCGAAATGGCGCCGGAATATGTGTATCAGCGCACCGACAGCCCGCTGACCGCCCCCGACGAACCCGAATATATCGAAATCACGTTCGAACAGGGCGACGCCGTGGCCATCAATGGCCAGGCCATGTCCCCCGCCACCATCCTGACCAAGCTGAACGAATACGGCAAAACCCACGGCATCGGCCGCTTGGATTTCGTCGAAAACCGTTTCGTTGGCATGAAATCGCGCGGCATCTATGAAACTCCGGGCGGCACCATCCTGCTCGAGGCCCACCGCGGCATCGAACAGATCACCCTGGACAGCGGCGCGGGCCACCTGAAGGACTCGATCATGCCCCGCTATGCCGAGCTGATCTATAACGGTTTCTGGTTCAGCCCCGAACGCGAAATGTTGCAGGCGCTGATCGACAAATCCCAGGAACACGTCACCGGCACCGTCCGTCTGCGCCTGTTCAAAGGCGCGGCCTTCACCGTTGCCCGCTGGTCCGATCATTCGCTGTACAGCGAGGCGCACGTCACATTCGAGGACGACGCCGGCGCCTATGACCAGACCGACGCCGCTGGTTTCATTCAGCTGAACGCCCTGCGCCTGAAACTGCTGGCCGCGCGGAATCGCCGCCTAAAAGGCTGACGCCAAGTCACAATTGTTCTAGGCGATGCGCCCCCCTATTTCAGGGGGGCGTTTTGCATTTGGGGGCACCATGACACTGACCGACATCGCCGACATGATCCGCAGCTCGGTTGCCGCCAGCAACTTTACTGACAGCCTAAAATTCGATTGCGGAGACGCCGGCGTCCTGGTGATCGCCGACAGTCAGGTTTCGCTGGACGACCAGGACACAGACGCCACGCTGAAAATGTCGGTCGAAAACGTCGAGAAGCTGATCAAGGGCAAATTGAACCCAATGACAGCCGTGATGACCGGCAAAATCAAGCTGGCCGGCAACCCCGCCGTGGCGATGAAGCTAAAAGAGCTGCTGTAATTCCGCCTAACGCCTCGGATCGCCCGATGGGCCAGCCGACTGATTGCCCAGAAACGGCCCAAGACAAGCAGGCTCACGCCCTCTCACCCTTGCGTGACATTCGATTGCAGTGGGTTGGCGAAGACAGGCGCCCTGGGTCATGCTTGGCTCAAAGGGGACTTTGCCATGACCATTCAGTTCAACACGATCAAACCCATCCTTCTGTCGCTGGCCATCCTTCTGGGGGTCATGCTGAATTGCGGTGACGCCCGAGCCGGGCAGACCGAAACGCTAACCGTCGCCGGCGGGTGTTTTTGGTGTGTTGAATCGGATTTTGAAACCGTCAAAGGCGTCACCAAGGCCGTGTCGGGCTATACCGGCGGTACGCTGAAAAACCCGACCTACAAAAAGGTCACGCGCGGTGGCACCGGCCATTACGAGGCCGTCCAGATTACCTTTGATCCATCGGTTATCTCGCGTGCGCAGCTGCTGAACATGTTCTTCCGCTCGGTGGATCCAACGGATGCGGGCGGTCAGTTCTGCGACCGCGGCGACAGCTATCGCACCGCTATATTCGTCTCTAACCCAGCGCAAAAGGCCATTGCAGAGACCGCCAAGGCCGACGCACAAAAGGCCCTTGGTCAGAAAATCGTGACGCCCATCCTGCCTGCGAAACCTTTTTACAAGGCCGAAAGCTATCACCAGGATTACTATCGCGGGACCAAGACCGTTCTGACGCGCTTTGGCCCGATCAAGCAGTCCAAAGCCTATAAGAAATACCGCAACGCCTGTGGCCGCGATCAAAAAGTCCGTCAATTGTGGGGCAAAGCAGCCCCCTTTGTCGGGGGCTAAAAGCTCTGAACGTCGCGCAGGTCAGGGATCACATCAGCGGTCCCTTTTCGCATCACCATCAACGCGGCGGCGCGGGTTGCCAGGTCGATTGCTTGTTCGATCGGCATTCCGCGATCCAGCCCCGCCAGAACATAGCCCGTAAACGTGTCGCCCGCGCCGGTCGTGTCCACTGGATTGACTTGCCGCGCGGGGAATGTGCGCGGCTCGTGTCCGTTCGCCGCATCGAACAGAACGCAGCCCTCGGCGCCACGCGTCACCAGAACCGTATCGACGCCCATATCCGGTCCAGGCACAAGCCCCGTGGCAATGTGCAGCTGCTCCATCTCGATTGCATTCAGGATCAGCATATCCAGCTGAGGCATGATGGCCGTGATCGCCGCAACGGAAAACGGCGCGGCGGCATAGACGATCTGTAGCCCCAATTTCGACCCTATTTCAGCGGCAAACCGCTGTTTGTTGGTCTCGTTCTGCATCAACAGGATGTCGCCGGGATGCGCCTCGGCCAAGGCCAGGCCAACGATGGATTCAGGGATGTGACGGTTCGCGCCGGGGAACAGAACGATCGCATTCTGGCCACTGTCATCGACATTGATCACCGCGTGGCCCGTCGGTTCGGCCACTTCGCGAATCCAGCGGGTATCGACGCCATATTCGGTCAGGCGCTCGACCGCCCAGCGCCCATCCGCACCAACCGCCCCGATATGAGCCGTCCGCGTGCCGGCCCGCGCCGCGGCCACCGACATGTTGGCCCCCTTGCCGCCCAATCCGCGCGACAACGACGCCGCCGCGATGGTTTCGCCGGGTTCGGGCAAATGCGGCACCCGATAGACATGATCAGCGTTAATAGACCCGAGGTTCCAGATGGTCATTCGGGTCTCCTTGCGATTAGCCCACTTTACATGCGGCCAGAATGGCCATGTTCAGGATGTCATTCGCCGTCGCATTCGTCGAGCAAATCTGAATCGACTTATCAACACCGCTGAGGATCGGGCCGATTACCGTCGCGCCGGCCATTTCTTGCATCAGCTTCACGCTGATCGAGGCCGAGTGCCGCGCCGGAACCACCAGGATATTCGCGGGGCCAGACAGGCGCTGGAACGGATATGCCTCGGCCGCTTTGGGGTTCAGGGCCACATCGACGGTCATTTCGCCTTCGTATTCGAAATCCACGCCGCGTTTTTCCAGAACCTTGGGGGCGATATGCATTTTCTCGGCGCGCTCAGACACCGGATACCCAAAAGTCGAGAAGCTGACAAACGCCACCCGCGGCTCTAGCCCCAGATGCCGCGCCACCCCGGCCGAGCGCTCGGCGATGTTGGCCAGGTCTTCCTCGTCGGGCCATTCATGCACCAGAGTATCCGAAATCAGCACGATCCGACCCTTGTGCAGGATCGCAGTGACGCCGGCGGCACCATGTTCGGCGTCGGCGTCAAATACATGGTTCACCAGCTCCAGCACGTGGGCCGATTTCCGGGTCGCGCCCGTCACCAGGCCGTCGCCATGCCCATGCGCCAGCATCAGGGCGCTGAACACATGACGATCGCGCGCGGCCATACGGTGCACATCGTGCCGGTCGAAGCCTTTGCGCTGAAGCCGCTCGTACAGGAAATCCTTGTAGGCATCCAAATGACGGCTGTTGGCGGCGTTCACCACCTCCAGCTCGCGGACGGCGTCGCCCATGCCTGCGATTTCCAGCTTTTGTTTCACATCGGCCTCGCGACCGACGACCAGCGCCTTGCCCAACCCCGAGCGTTGGTACTGTACCGCTGCCCGCAGCACGCGGGGGTCGTCGCCTTCGGCGAAAATCATCCGCGCCTGAGCATTCCGCGCACGGGCGTTGATCCCGCGCAGGATGCTGGCCGTCGGGTCCATCCGGGTTTTCAAAGACAGCTCATAGGCGTCCATGTCGATGATGGGACGGCGCGCCGCGCCCGTGTCCATCCCCGCCTTCGCCACTGCGGGCGGGATCGTATAGATCAGCCGCGGATCGAACGGCGTCGGGATAATATAGTCCCGACCAAAGGTCAGCGCCTTGCCATAGGCCATCGCCACCTCGTCCGGCACGTCCTCGCGCGCCAGAGTGGCCAGAGCCTCGGCGCAGGCGATTTTCATCTCGTCGTTGATCGCGCGGGCGTGGATATCCAGCGCACCCCGGAACAGATACGGAAAGCCCAGAACGTTATTCACCTGGTTCGGATAATCCGAGCGCCCGGTCGCCACAATCGCATCGGCGCGAATGGCGTGGGCTTCTTCGGGGGTGATTTCAGGATCGGGGTTCGCCATGGCGAAAATAACCGGGTTATCAGCCATCGATTCGACCATCGAGGGCGTCACAGCCCCTTTGACAGACACGCCCAGGAACACATCCGCGTCCACCATCGCCTCTTCTAGGCTCCGCAGGTCAGTTTTCACCGCGTGGGCAGATTTCCACTGGTTCATACCCTCGGTACGCCCCTGATAGATCACGCCCTTAGTGTCACAAACGATGCAATTTTCGTGCCGCGCGCCCATGCGTTTCAGCAGCTCGATACAGGCGATGCCAGCGGCGCCCGCGCCGTTCAGAACCACCTTTACGTCTTCGATTTTCTTACCCGAGATATGCAGCGCGTTGATCAGACCCGCCGCACAGATCACCGCCGTGCCGTGCTGATCATCATGGAAGACAGGGATATCCATCTCTTCCTTCAGCTTCTGCTCGATGATGAAACATTCCGGCGCCTTGATGTCCTCAAGGTTGATCCCGCCAAATGTGGGGCCCATCAGTTTGACGGCCTTGATGATTTCATCCGGGTCTTCGGTGTCCAGCTCGATGTCGATGCTGTTCACGTCGGCGAACCGTTTGAACAGAACCGCCTTTCCTTCCATCACCGGCTTGGATGCCAGCGCGCCCAGGTTCCCCAGGCCCAGAACCGCGGTTCCGTTGGAAATCACCGCCACAAGGTTCCCCTTGTTGGTGTAATCATAGGCCGTCTCGGGCTCTTGGGCGATCACCTCGCAGGGGACCGCCACGCCGGGCGAGTAGGCCAGCGACAGGTCGCGCTGTGTGGTCATCGGCACGGTGGCCGTGATCTCGAATTTGCCGGGGCTTGGTTCCAGATGGAAGGCCAAAGCCTCTTCGGGGGTAACGCGGTTTTTCGTCATATCAATCGGGCCTGTGCATGGTTGGGCCTCAGCCTCTTACATGGCTTGGGGCGCAGTCTCAACACAAAGACGTTTTCGCCTTTCGCACAATCGCACCGATTTGTAAGGTTCCCGCCAAATCACAGGGGGACAGACGTGAGCAAAGTCACGCCAATGATGGCGCAATATCTCGAAATCAAAGAGGCCCACAAAGATGCGCTTCTGTTCTACCGGATGGGCGATTTCTACGAGATGTTCTTTGACGATGCCGTCGCCGCAGCCGAGGCCCTGGACATCGCCCTGACCAAGCGCGGCAAACACCAGGATCAGGACATCCCCATGTGCGGCGTCCCCGTGCATTCAGCCGAGGGCTATTTCCTGACGCTGATCCGCAAGGGTTTCCGCGTCGCCGTCTGCGAACAGATGGAGGACCCCGCCGAGGCCAAGAAGCGCGGCGCCAAATCCGTCGTCCACCGCGAGGTCGTCCGCCTTGTCACCCCCGGCACCCTGACCGAGGAATCCCTGCTGAACGCCCGGCGCCACAATTTCCTGTGCGCCTATGCGGCGGTCCGCGATCAGGCCGCGCTGTCCTGGGTCGACATCTCGACCGGCGAGTTCCACGTGATGCCCCTGCCCCCGGTTCGCCTGGGCCCCGAGCTGGCGCGCCTGCGCCCATCCGAGGTCATCCTGCCGGATGGGGGGGATTTGTACATTTCAGGCAGTGAATCGTACAATTTGTACCAAACGGCCGAGGAAAGCGGGGCCGCCGTGACCCCTCTGTCGCGGTCGGCCTTTGACAGTACATCAGCCGAAAAACGGCTGTGTGATTTGTTCGATGTTGGGTCGTTGGACGCCTTTGGTCAGTTCACCCGCCCCGAGGTTTCAGCCATGGGCGCCATCGTCGAATACCTTGAAATCACTCAGAAAGGTAAGCTGCCCCTGCTCCGTCGCCCCACCCGCGAGGCCGAGTCTCGCGTGGTCCAGATCGACGCCGCCACCCGCCGCAATCTCGAACTGACCCACGCGCTGAACGGGGCGCGCGCCGGGTCGCTGCTGTCCGCGATTGATCGCACAGTCACCGCCGTCGGCGCCCGTTTGCTCGAACGTCGCCTCAGCAGTCCCTCCCGTGTTTTAGAGGTGATTCATGGACGTCTGGACGCCGTTGGTTTTTCGTTTAATAACAGCACCTTGTCTGCAAAACTAAGAGATGATCTGCGCAAGGTTCCCGACCTCGATCGTGCCCTTTCGCGGCTGGGTTTGGACCGTGGCGGGCCCCGCGACCTGGCCGCCATCCGCAACGGGTTAGAACAAGCAGGCCAGCTTGCTGACGCCCTGAATGGCCACGAATTACCCGCGCTACTGACACTCGCCGCGCAGGATTTGGTTGGCCATGACGACCTTTTGAACCTGCTGGATTCAGCTCTTGTGGCCGAGCCCCCCCTGCTCACCCGTGACGGCGGGTTCATCGCCTCCGAGTTCGAACCAGAGCTGGATGAAATGCGCCAGCTACGCGACGAAGGCCGCAGCGTCATCGCAAAAATGCAGCAGGAGTATATTCAAGAAACCGGGATCAACGCGTTGAAAATCAAGCACAATAACGTGCTTGGATACTTTGTCGAGGTCACGGCGACCCACGCTGACCGGATGCTCTCCGAACCCCTGTCCAACACGTTCAAGCACCGACAAACCACCGCAAACCAAGTGCGCTTTACCACCGTTCCCCTGTCAGAAATGGAAACAAAAATCCTGAATGCAGGCGGTCGCGCGCTGGAGATCGAGAAGCGCCTTTTCGAAACCCTGCGCACCGCGATCCTGAATGTGGCCGACCGGATCAGCGCCGCCTCGCGCGCATTGGCCGAGGTTGATTTGGCAACCGCCCTGGCAGATCTGGCCCGTGGCGAAAACTGGTGCCGCCCCCAGGTGGACGACAGCCGCGCGCTGAACATCACCGGCGGCCGCCATCCAGTTGTCGAACAAGCCCTTAAAAAACAAGGATCTACGCCCTTTATTGCCAACGATTGCGATCTTTCAGCCGACCAAGATGCCGCTGCAATCTGGCTGCTGACTGGCCCGAACATGGCCGGTAAATCGACCTTTCTGCGCCAGAATGCTTTGATCGCGCTGCTGGCTCAGATGGGCAGCTACGTCCCGGCCACCGATGCGCATATCGGCATGGTAAGTCAGTTGTTCAGTCGGGTTGGGGCGTCGGATGATCTGGCGCGTGGGCGCTCGACGTTCATGGTCGAGATGGTTGAAACCGCTGCAATTCTGAACCAGGCAGACGAATATGCCCTTGTTATTCTTGATGAAATTGGGCGCGGTACCGCCACATATGATGGTCTGTCCATCGCCTGGGCCACACTGGAACACCTGCACAACACCAACAAATCTCGCGCCTTGTTCGCCACCCACTACCACGAGCTGACAACGCTGGCCGGCAAACTGAGCGGAGTCGAAAACGCCACCGTGGCCGTCAAGGAGTTCGAGGGTGACGTGATTTTCCTGCACGAGGTCCGCAAGGGCGCGGCCGATCGTTCATATGGGGTGCAGGTCGCTAAGCTGGCCGGTCTTCCGAACACTGTCGTTGCCCGCGCGCGGGTCGTGTTAGAGGCGCTGGAAAAAGGCGAACGCGAAGGCGGCAAAAAGCAGGCGATGATCGACGATTTGCCGCTATTCTCGGCCACCCCACCGCCACCTCCGCCACCACCAGCCAAAGAATCAGCGCTGGAGAAACGAATGGAGACGATCCACCCGGATGAGCTCTCTCCGCGGGACGCGCTGGACTTGATTTATGAGTTGAAATCGCTGCGGGACACATAGTCCAAACAGACAAAAGCCCCCGTCGAAACGGAGGCTTTTATATTAATTTTCAGTTACTTAACCCGGTGTCGAAGACACCCCAACCTGCGCGGGGCGCAGCAGGCGTTCATGCAGCATAAAGCCCTCGGCAGAGACCTGAATGATGTCGCCGGCTTTGGTGCCGGGCACCGGGGCCTCGAACATGGCTTCGTGAACCTGGGGGTCGAACCTGTCGCCAACCTGTGGCGAAATCAAATCAATCCCGTGCTTTTTGAACACGTTCAGCAGTTCACGCATGGTCAGCTCTACGCCTTCCAGAACGGCACCGACTTGTTCGCGGTGTTCGTCCGTGACCAGATCCAACGCACGCTTCATGTTGTCGTAAACCGGCAGCACATCGCGGGCCAATTTGGAGCCGCCATAGTTCTCGGCTTCACGACGCTGTTTGTCCGCACGCTTCCGCGCGTTTTCAGCATCGGCAAGCGCGCGCATGAATTTGTCTTTGTACTCGTCCCGCTCGGCGCGTAACGAATCTACTTCTGCATCCTCATCCGAGATTTCTTCCATCTCGTCAGCGAATGCCTCTGCCTCTGCGGCGTCGATATCATCCAGGAAATCGTTGTTCTTGGGCTCTGCCATAGTTCACCTCTAGCTCCGGTCTGAAATCATTTTCCCGACCAGTTGTGCCGTGTAATCCACGATCGGCACGATCCGTCCATAGTTCAGGCGCGTCGGGCCAATAACCCCTACCGCACCGATAATTTTACGATCAGCGTTCATATAAGGAGAAACCACCAAAGAGGAACCCGAAAGTGAGAAAAGTTTGTTCTCGGAGCCGATAAAAATGCGCACACCTTCGCCCTTTTCGGTGAGCTGAAGGAATTCTTCGATGTCACGCTTGCGTTCCAGGTCATCGAACAGGCTCCGGATGCGTTCCAAATCCTCTTCGTTCCCCTCGGCGTTCAAGAGATTCGAGCGGCCGCGCACGATCAGACGTTCGTTTCTATCGCCTTCGTTTTCCCAAACCGCCAGCCCGCTTTCGATCAACTGGTGCGCCAAGGTATCAATCTCTTGTCGGCGATCGCTGATGTCTGTGCGGATTTCGTTCTGTAGATCAGTCAGCGTTTTACCCTCGATCAGGGCATTCAGAAAATTCGCCGCTTCGCGCATCGAGGACGGGGTCTGACCTGGCGGCGGTGTAAACAGTCGGTTTTCCACATGTCCATCTGCAAAAACCAGAACCACCAAGGACCGATCCACCCCAAGGGACACAAATTCCAGATGCTTGATCGGGGCCTCGTGTTTGGGCGTCAATACAATTGATGCGCCTTGGGTTACCCCGGACAGTGCGGTGCTGACCCGATCCAAGATCCCGCCAACATCGCGCGAGTTCGAGCTCAGTGTTTCATCCAGCTTTAGGCGGTCCTGCTGATCCAGATCGCGGACCTCTAACAGCCCATCGACGAACATCCGCAAGCCCAGCTGCGTGGGGATTCGACCAGCCGAAACATGGGGGCTGTCCAACAGGCCCAGGTATTCCAGGTCTTTCATCACATTGCGGATGGTCGCGGGGCTGACGCTTTCGCTTAGCGTCCTGGTCAGGCTGCGGGACCCAACGGGGTCGCCATTCGCCAGGTAGCCCTCGACCACCCTGCGAAATACCTCTCGCGAGCGGTCATTCATCTCGCTTAGAATGTTGTCACCTGATTTCATCACACCCACCTTACATGTCAGCCATTAAAGAGCCAACGCACCAAAGGTCAATCGGGCTTGCGTTTCAGGCGGTCGGGCTTGTATCCCACCGTCAACATAAAGGATATGATCATGCGCCCATCTGGTAGAGAATTGAATGAAATGCGTCCGGTTTCCATTGAAACCGGCGTCACCAAACATGCCGAAGGATCGTGCATGATCCGAATGGGTGACACCCATGTCTTGTGCACCGCCACGATTGAGGATCGCGTCCCCCCGTTCATCAAAGGCTCGGGTCTGGGTTGGGTCACAGCTGAGTACGGTATGCTGCCGCGGTCGACGACCTCGCGTATGCGCCGCGAGGCCGCCGCAGGCAAACAGGGCGGAAGAACTGTTGAAATTCAACGGCTTATCGGTCGTTCCCTGCGTGCTGGCGTGGATCGTGTTGCCCTGGGCGAACGTCAGATCACCGTGGATTGCGATGTGATCCAGGCCGACGGCGGTACCCGCTGCGCCTCGATCACCGGCGGCTGGGTCGCGCTGCGTCTGGCGGTCAATAAACTGATGAAAGCGGGCCTTGTGACCACAAACCCGCTGATCGAACCTGTCGCTGCCGTGTCCTGTGGGATCTATGCCGGACAGCCTGTTCTGGATCTGGACTATCCCGAAGACAGCGAAGCAGGCGTTGATGGGAACTTCATCATGCTGGAAAGCGGTCGCCTGATCGAGGTGCAGATGTCCGCCGAGGGCTCGACCTATACTCGCGACCAGATGAACCAGTTGCTGGATCTTTCGGAAAAAGGCGTCGCCGAACTGGTTGCCGCACAGAAAGCCGCTGTCGATGCGTAAGCTTGACGGCGGCCAGCTGGTTCTTGCCAGTCACAACAAAGGCAAGCTCCGCGAAATCGCGGAGCTGCTTCGAC
This sequence comes from Thalassovita sp., assembly GCA_029212905.1. Classification (GTDB taxonomy): domain Bacteria; phylum Pseudomonadota; class Alphaproteobacteria; order Rhodobacterales; family Rhodobacteraceae; genus Thalassobius. The sequence goes on along the minus strand of JARGPB010000004.1, from coordinate 201,650 downwards.
CGTTTGGCATCAACGTCAGCTCGGCCGCCGATCACGGACTGGAAGAACCAGAAGAGACCGAAGACACCTTTGCCGGCAACGCCCGGATCAAGGCACATTACGCCGCCAAGGCCACCGGCCTACCCGCCCTATCCGATGACAGCGGAATCTCGGTCGAGGCGCTGAATGGTGCGCCTGGCGTATATACCGCTGATTGGGCCGAAACGCCTAACGGGCGCGACTTCGCCATGGCAATGGAGAAAACCTGGGCCCTGCTTGAACAGAAAAATGCGCCCGTCCCCCGCAATGCCGCGTTTAACTGCACCCTATGCGTCGCCTGGCCGGACGGACATGACGAGCTATTCGTTGGCAAAGTCGACGGTCAGGTCGTTTGGCCAATGCGTGGCGATCACGGGTTTGGCTATGATCCGATTTTTGTTCCCAACGGTCATGACGTTACTTTCGCAGAAATGGATCCTGCAAAGAAACACGCCATGAGCCATCGTGCGGATGCGTTCGCCAAATTGGTGGCAGGCTGTTTTGACTGAAGATTGGCAGAATGGCGGGTTCGGGGTCTATATCCACTGGCCATTCTGTCAGGCGAAATGCCCCTACTGCGACTTCAACAGCCACGTTTCCCGTGAAATCGACCAATCCCGCTGGCTTAGAGCCTATATTTCCGAAATTGACCGCTATGCAGAGCAAGTTCCCGGCCGCGCCTTAACCTCGGTTTTTTTTGGCGGCGGAACGCCCAGCCTGATGGATCCAGACATCGTTCATGGTGTTCTTACGCACTTGCGGCGTCATTGGGCCTTTTCCAACAGTATCGAGATCACTTTGGAGGCGAACCCTGGCTCGGTCGATGCCGGGAGGTTTGCAGGTTATGCCCAAGCCGGCGTGAATCGTATCTCCATGGGGATTCAGGCTCTGAATAACCAGGATTTGCGCCTATTGGGCCGAATTCATACCGTCGAAGAGGCAAGGAAAGCCTTTGACGTTGCGCGAAACCAGTTTAGTCGGGTCAGCTTTGACCTGATTTACGCACGACAGAATCAAACTCTCGACGCTTGGAAATCCGAACTGCGTGAAGCTCTGGCAATGGCGATTGATCATTTGTCCCTTTACCAATTGACCATCGAGCAAGGAACAGCGTTTGGGGATCGCTACAATCGAGGCAAGCTTCGGGGCCTCCCCGAAGATGACCTTGCGGCTGACATGTACGAAGTCACCCAGGATCTGTGCGCGGAGGCCGGTTTATCCGCCTATGAAGTCTCTAACTATGCGAAACCCGGCTCTGAATCTCTTCATAATTCGGTCTACTGGCGGTATGGTGACTACTTGGGTGTTGGGCCGGGCGCCCACGGCAGATTGACACTAAACGACCAGCGGTACGGGGCCGAAGCGTTCTCAAACCCCGCAAAGTGGTTGGATATGGCCGCTGCTGGCCAAACCGAAAAGCACCGCGAACAGATATCACTTGCAGATCAAGCCAACGAGTTCTTGATGATGGGACTGCGGCTCTCAGAAGGGGTTTCCCGCAGTCGTTTCGAAAAAATTGCCTCCAAGCCATTGAACCAAGAGCGACTGACTTATCTAAAAGATATCGGTATGGTGTCTCTTGCGGGCGACAACGTTTCTGTAACACGTAACGGGAGGATGGTTTTGAACACAATCCTCCGAGAGCTGTTGGTAGACTGAGAATGCGCTATGTTTGGGCTACTTTGGGGTTGATTAGTGTCGCTATCGGCCTGGTTGGGGTCGTACTGCCGCTGGTTCCTACGGTTCCGCTAATGCTATTGGCCGCGTTTTTCTTTGCACGCTCCAGTGAACGACTTCACAACTGGCTTATCACCCACCCCACGTTCGGCCCATCCATTCAAGACTGGCAAGAACGAGGCGCAATCAGCATTAAGGGCAAGCGAATTGCCACTCTTTCCATCGCGGTCGTTTTCATGATTTCGTTGGTTCTTGGACTGCGCCCGCTAGTCCTGGGTATCCAGGCAATCACACTCAGCGCAGTCCTAATATTTATTTGGAGCAGGCCTAGCTCGTAGAGGACAAGCGTCGGCACACCTCGTCAAGCTGTTCGAGATTGTTATAGCTGATCGTGAGCTTTCCGGATTCTTGCCCCGCCGAGTGGTCAATCAAGACCTTCATGCCCAGATTTGCAGACAAATCACCCTCGAGCGCGCGGGTATCGGCATCTTTGTCGGCTTTAACGCGCGGCGTTTTTGGTGCGGTTTCCGTTTCTTTCTTGGGGGATTTTGCTAGCTTTTCCGCCTCTCGGACCGACAGCCCACCGCTAATCACGCGCCGGGCCAACGAAACCGGATCATCCGAAGTGATCAACGCGCGCGCATGTCCGGCCGACAACTTACCATCGCGCACAAACTCCTGCACTTCTTCGGGCAAATTCAACAGGCGCACAAGGTTCGCGATATAGCTACGGCTTTTGCCTAACACTTCGGAGAGCTTTTCTTGCGTATGGCCGAATTTCTCCATCAGCTGACGGTATCCGGCGGCTTCCTCGACTGCGTTCAGGTCTGCGCGCTGAATGTTTTCGATGATCGCAACTTCGAGCACCTCTGTGTCGCTGAATTCGCGCACCAAAACTGGGATTTGATGCAGTTGCGCCATCTGCGCAGCGCGCCAACGACGCTCGCCCGCGACAATCTCAAACTCACCTCCGTGCCCAGGTCTGTCACGAACGATAAGCGGCTGAATAACCCCCTTTTCCTTGATGGAAGCAGCAAGCTCATCAAGCTGCTCAGAGGTAAATGTGCGGCGCGGCTGATCAGGGTTCGGGAAAATCTTCTCGATCGGAATCATCATATCCGAACGGCGGGCTCCGGCTTCGTTTTGAATTGGCTCGTTGACGCTCACATCCGCCATCAATGCCGACAGGCCACGGCCTAAACCTCTGGGTTTTGTGCGTTTCTCGCTCATTTTTGCCTCCTCCTGAATTTATGCCGCAGCGCGGGTGTTTTTGCTCAAAAGCTCGCGAGCCAGGTCCGTATAGGCCATCGCGCCCTTCGAATTGGGATCATATTGAAGTACGGGCATCGCATACGAAGGCGCCTCGCTCACACGGACATTGCGAGGAATCATTGTATTGAAAACCAATTCGCCTAGGTTGTCCCGCGCATCTGCCTCTACTTGCTGAGACAATTTATTGCGTGCGTCATACATAGTAAGCACAACACCTTCGATCCTCAGGTTCGGATTCGCGGATTGACGGACTTCTCGAATCGTTAGCATCAACTGGGATAGGCCCTCCAGAGCAAAAAACTCTGATTGCAGCGGGACAAGGACGGAGTGCGCGGCAACCATCGCATTTACAGTCAAGAGGTTCAAAGACGGCGGACAGTCAATCAGGATGAAATCGTAGGCAAACCCATCCATCGCGTGCTGACGCAGCGCGTCATGCAAAAGGTAGCTCCGCTTTTCATTCGAAATCAGCTCAATATCCGCTGAAGACAGGTCAACTGTCGCAGGAATAATGCTTAGCCCTGCAAAATCTGAATGCTGGATAACGTCATTTAGGTCAATATCTTCCAGCAAGAGCTCATATGTGGTCAGCTCTCGGTCCTCGGCACCGATCCCCAAACCAGTAGACGCGTTGCCTTGTGGATCCAAATCAACGATCAGCACCCTGCAACCTTCGGACGCCAAAGACGCACCAAGGTTAATTGTCGTGGTCGTCTTGCCAACACCACCCTTTTGATTTGCTATCGCGATGATTTTTGGTCCTGGGGGGCGGGTCGGGTCAGACACGAGAAATACCTCCGATTCTCAGAACAACAGCACCTGATTCCGTTTCACTTTTAGTGGCTTCCCAGTCGAATAACCACGAGCGAGAGGCGATCTCTACCTCTTTTTCCCAACTGACACCCTTTGGGAACAGCGCAGTGCCCGATTCTTGTAAATGTCGCTCTGCAAAGTGCAGAAGCGTATCCAAATCTGCCAGCGCGCGCGCGGACAAAACCTGAGCGCCCAGCGGGGGAATTTTCTCAATCCGATCAGAAATGACCTTGGCGTTTAGTCGCGTCTCCCGAATAACAGTGCGCAAAAACACTGACTTTCGAGCATCACTTTCTACCATTGTAAAAACGGAACTTGGGTCGCGTTCAGCCGCAATTATTGCGCAAACCAAGCCTGGAAAGCCCCCTCCGCTACCTAGATCCACCCATTTACCAAAGCCTTGAGGCGCCAGTGAGTAAATCTGAGCTGAATCGACGAAATGTCGCGCCCAAAGATCCGGGATAGTTTGACGGGACACGAGATTAATGCGCGGGTTCCATTTCTCCAAAAGCTTGGAGTAGACCTCGAGTCGGTCCATTGTTTCACGTGAAACATCATCTGGAAGCTTTATCACGCTGATTTGTCCCGACTACCCTGGCGAAGAATCGCGAGCAGAAGCGTTAACGCTGCTGGCGTCATACCCTCTACTCTGCCCGCTTGCGCAAGATTTCCCGGCCTTGTTGAGATAAGTTTCTTCTTAAGCTCGTTAGAAAGCCCCTCAATTACGTCGTACTGAAAGTCGTCTGGAATCACATGTGTTTCGTCACGCCGCATCGCCTCAACGTCTCTATGCTGGCGCTGAATATAATTTGCGTAAATCGCATCTTTCTCAAGCTGTTCTTTGACATCCCTATCAATCTCCAAAACGGACAGATCCAGGGCTTGAAGCACCGAAAAGTCTACATCTGGAAACGAAAGCAGCTGGAACATATCCCGGCGCGCACCATCTTGGCTGGTTTTTATTCCACTTTTTCTAAGCTCACTGGGTGTGAAGCTCCGCCGCTCCAGCGTCGCTCTACCTGCGGATAGGCGCTCCATCTTATTCAAAAAGACGGATTTCCGCGGCTCAGACACACACCCAATTTCTATACCCTTTGGGGTAAGCCTCTGATCTGCGTTATCCGCCCTTAGCGAAAGTCGAAACTCCGCGCGGGAGGTAAACATGCGATACGGCTCGGAAACACCACGTGTTATCAAATCGTCAACCATAACGCCGATATAGCTCTCACGGCGACTAAATAGAATTTTGTCGCGACCAAGAGCCTCTGCGGCAGCATTCAGCCCTGCCACCAGCCCCTGGGCCGCAGCCTCTTCGTATCCAGTGGTCCCATTAATCTGCCCGGCGAGATAAAGCCCAGGAACATTTTTAACCGCAAGCTGATCGTTCAGCGCCCGCGGATCTACGTAATCGTACTCAATGGCATATCCAGGTTGCAAAATCATTGCGTCCTCAAGGCCATAAATCGAACGAACATACTCTCTCTGGACGTCCTCAGGCAGAGACGTTGAGATTCCATTTGGATAGACGGTGTGATCATCCAGGCCCTCAGGCTCCAGAAAAATTTGATGCGATGTCTTATCCGCAAAGCGGACAATTTTATCCTCGATTGAGGGACAATATCGTGGGCCGATACCCTCAATATGCCCGCCATACATGGCGGAACGATCCAGATTTCTCTGGATAATTTCATGCGTCTTTTCATTGGTATGGGTGATCCCGCAGGAAATCTGTGGAACAGATACGCCCCTGGAAAGAAAGGAAAACAGAACAGGATCGTCGTCTCCGGGCTGCTTTTCCAAAAGATCCCATTTAATGGTTCTTCCGTCTATCCGCGGTGGCGTGCCGGTCTTTAATCGCCCCAACGGGAGGTCAAATTCATCAATACGCTCAGCCAACCTAACAGAAGGCCGATCTCCCATTCGACCCCCCGGATGCTGTACGTCACCGATATGAATTACGCCACGCAGGAAAGTGCCCGTCGTCAGCACCACGTTCCGAGCTCTCACTTCGGTGCCGTCATCCATCACAATTCCGGAAACTCGACCAGCGTCCAAGATAAGGTCGACCGCCTCCCCCTCTAGAATTGTCAGATTGGGGTGGCTTTCCATCTCATGGAGCATCGCTTGTCGATAAAGCTTGCGATCAGATTGAGTGCGCGGCCCTTGTACTGCGGGCCCTTTCCGTCGATTCAGAAGCCGGAACTGGATCCCAGACACATCTGCAACCCGGCCCATGACACCGTCCATAGCATCAATCTCACGCACCAGATGACCTTTACCCAGCCCTCCAATCGCCGGATTGCACGACATCACACCAATACCGGAGCGATCTAGTGTTACCAGGGCGGTACGAGCGCCCATTCGAGCGGAAGCATGGGCCGCATCGCAACCAGCATGACCTCCGCCGATCACAACCACATCGAAGTCGAATTGTTTCACGTGAAACACTCCTTACTTCCCAAGACAAAAGCTGGAGAAAATTTCATCCAATACGTTCTCCACATCAATCCGGCCAACAAGAGAATCCAGAGAACGAATAGCACTACGCAGTTCCTCTGCAGCCAAGTCTGTTACTTCTTCACCCACAAGGACGAAACGCTCCGCTGTTTCCATTGCTTCTACGGCATGAATCATAGCTATCCGATGCCGTTCACGCGTCGCAATTCCGGCGGACGCCGCCTGATCAGAAAGCCTTTGGGTGACCTTTTCTATCAGATCAGGAACACCTTCGCCACTTGTGCCGGAAATCGCACCGCATTTATCCTCCAGCAGATCTGCTTTCGCTTTCAGCACGATATCGCCACGATGAGGTTCAAAATCCGGTCGCTTATCCCCCTCAACCAGGAAAACCCGCAAATCTGCGAGATCCGCGCGCTCGCGAGCTCTGGCAATCCCGATTTCCTCGACCTTATCTTCTGTCTCTCGCAAACCGGCTGTGTCAAGCAAAGTCACCGGAAGACCAGCCAAGTCCATGCGAACTTCGATCACATCCCGTGTCGTGCCCGCGTACTCGGATGTGATCGCTGCATCACGACCAGCCAAGGCATTCAATAGTGTGGATTTCCCTACGTTTGGCGCACCAACAATAGCCACTTCGAATCCAGTACGGATGCGCTCTGCTGACTTTACCCCGGAAATTTCTTTCTTGAGAGAGGCCAAGACACTCTGCGTTAGTGTCAAAACTTCGGGGGAAACGTCTGTCGGGACTTCTTCGTCTGCAAAATCGATTGTCGCTTCAAGTAGCGCAGTCGCTCGGATCAAGTCTCGGCGCCACTTCTCTGCTTGATCGCCCAAATCTCCGGATAATACGCGCAAGGCTTGTCGTCTCTGAGCCTCTGTTTCAGAATCGATAAGGTCAGCCAACCCTTCGACCTGAGCAAGATCAAGCCTACCATTTTCCAAGGCTCTTCTGGTAAATTCACCAGGCTCGGCCTGTCTCAGCCCCTGAATTTCACTAAGAACGCGCAAAACAGCAGATACCACCGCTGTGCTTCCATGAAGCTGAAACTCAACTACCGCCTCTCCGGTAAAGCTCTGTTTGTCTGGAAACACCAAAACAAGGGCCTCATCAAGCCGAACCCCTTGTCCGTCTTTCAGAACGCGCAATCCTGACACGCGCGGTTGAGGCAGAGAGCCCGCCAATATCGACCCGGCATGATGCGCCAGCGGGCCGGAAACGCGAATTACCGCGACGCCGGCCTTGCCATAAGCCGTGGCAAGGGCGAAAATCGTGTCCATATTTTCCGTCCTCTGGTCGCCTGTTTAGGCGTTCATAGAGTCAAAAAACTCGCCGTTGGTCTTGGTTTGCTTCAACTTCGATATCAGGAATTCAATCGCATCCGTGGTGCCCATCGGATTCAGGATTCGACGTAGGACAAAGGTTTTCTGCAAGTCGCGCGCATCAACCAGAAGATCCTCTTTCCGGGTGCCAGATTTCAGGATGTCCATCGCCGGGAAGACCCGCTTATCAGCAACTTTTCGATCCAAAACAATCTCACAGTTACCAGTACCTTTGAATTCCTCAAAGATAACTTCGTCCATCCGCGATCCGGTATCAATCAGAGCGGTGGCAATAATTGTCAGCGATCCACCCTCTTCGACATTCCGCGCAGCACCAAAGAAACGCTTGGGGCGTTGCAAGGCGTTGGCGTCAACACCACCCGTCAAAACCTTACCCGAGGAGGGTACAACAGTGTTGAAAGCTCTACCAAGCCTTGTGATAGAATCCAAAAGGATAACAACATCTCGTTTATGTTCGACCAATCGCTTGGCTTTTTCGATGACCATTTCCGAAACCCCAACGTGACGGGTGGCCGGTTCGTCGAAGGTCGAAGAGATCACCTCGCCCTTCACCGAGCGCTGCATATCTGTCACCTCTTCTGGACGCTCGTCGATCAGAAGAACGATCAGATAGCATTCGGGGTGGTTCGTCTCGATCGAGTTCGCGATATTCTGCAACAGAACTGTCTTACCGGTCCGTGGCGGTGCAACGATCAAAGCACGCTGGCCCTTACCGATTGGCGCAACCAGGTCGATGATACGCGCTGACCGATCCTTGATCGTGGGATCTTCGACCTCCATTTTAAGGCGCTCGTCTGGATACAAAGGCGTCAGGTTATCAAATGCAATCTTGTGGCGCGCCCTCTCAGGGTCCTCAAAGTTGATTTGGGTTACCTTGGTCAGCGCAAAGTATCTCTCGCTCTCCTCGGGGGCTTTCATGAGCCCCTCAATGGTATCACCTGTCCGCAGAGAGTGCTGGCGGATCATCTCGGGCGAAACATAGATGTCATCGGGACCAGGTAGATAGTTCGCTTCTGGCGAGCGAAGAAAACCAAAACCGTCTTGCAAGACTTCCAGAACACCGTCGCCACCGATGACCCAGCCTTCGTCTGCCATTTCCCGCAGGATCTGGAACATCATCTCGCCCTTGCGCATGGTCGAGGCGTTCTCGATCTCCAGCTCTTCTGCCATGGACAGAAGATCCTTGGGACTTTTCGCCTTGAGATCATACAGGTTCAAGCGTTGCTCGGTCATGGAATACACCTTGATCGGCCCCAGGGGGCTCGCGATCTTATTTTATGTGGAAGTCAGGTCCCCCGGACGGGGGTCTGTTGGGTTAGATACGTGTCCCAAGCACCTAAGTCAATTCCTAGGACAATCTCTTGATTTCCAAGCTCGGTCTCTCAGTACCTCTTAATAAATATATAAAGAAAGAAAAGATGATGATGTTTATGGAAGAGCATTTTCTTGGGATTACTGAGTTATCCGCCGAGTTATCCAGCAAAATATGGCGATGTGGGTAAAGCTAGGGAAAAGCGGTGAGCCGATGGCTTGAAGAAGAATTTATATATTTAAAAACAACGGGATAAAACGAATTTTGACGATTTAAATATGTGGATAAATTATGTATGAAAGCAAGATAACCAAGGCTATCCACGTCTGAACAGTTATCCTTTTCCTCATGGGGAAAACCTGAGACAAAGCGCCTGGGAAAATGTGGAAGGTTAGAGTGGCACCAAATCACGGTGACTTGTTCGCATTCCTTCCCTAAGAAGTTCTTAACGTCATCCACGAGGTTATCCACATGCCGCAGAAGCTGATTTTGGCGTCCGCGTCAGAAATTCGTCAGAAGTTGCTCTTGAATGCGGGTGTTTCTGTCCAGATTCAAAAGGCCCGAATCGACGAAGAAATGGTTCGTGCCTCACTTGAAGCCGAGCAAGCCAAGCCACGGGACGTGGCCGATACCCTTGCAGAAATGAAAGCCATGAAAGTCAGCGAAAAGAACCCGGATGCGTTGGTTCTGGGCTGCGATCAGGTGCTGGATCTGGAGGGTAAGATCCTGTCCAAGCCCAGAGACAAAGATGATGCGCGGCATCAGCTGCAAATCCTGCGGGGGCAACGCCACATGCTGCTGTCCGCTGCGGTGATTTGCGAGAATGGGAAACCGATCTGGCGGCATATTGGACAGGTGCGGCTACGGATGCGCGATTTTTCGGATGCGTATCTGGATGGCTATCTGGATCGGAACTGGCCGGGAATATCTTACTGTGTCGGTGCGTATAAGCTTGAAGAAGAGGGCATTCGCTTGTTTTCTCGCGTGGATGGGGACTACTTTAATGTGCTGGGGCTGCCCCTGTTGGAAGTGCTAAATTACCTGACTGTGCGTGGAGAATTGCAATCATGAGTACACAGCAGATCCCATTAGCTGGTGTGATCGGGTCTCCGATCGGGCATTCGAAATCACCCAAGCTGCATGGTCACTGGCTAAAGAAGTACGAGCTGCCAGGATTCTATGTTCCGATGGAGGTTACGCCCGACAATCTGGAAACTGTTTTGCGCACCCTACCAAAGGCTGGATTCGTTGGTGCGAACATTACTGTCCCGCATAAAGAGGCCGCACTGGAAATCGCTGATCAGATATCGGACCGGGCGACGCTAATCGGGGCCGCTAACACCTTGATTTTCCGAGAAGATGGTAAAATTCACGCTGACAATACAGATGGCTATGGATTCATTGAAAACCTGAAGAAAGGTGCCCAAGATTGGGAGCCGTCTGCCGGTCCAGCAGTGGTACTTGGGGCTGGCGGGGCTGCACGAGCGATCTTGACTTCTTTGTTGAGCGAAGGCGTGCCGGAAATCATTCTTACCAACAGGACACGTCTGCGGGCAGAGGCGCTTCAACAGGAATTTGGCACTCGTATCCGCGTTGTCGATTGGGTGCAGGCTGGCAACGTACTAGAGGAAGCAGCGCTTGTCGTGAATACCACTGCACTTGGCATGACAGGGAAACCGGAACTGCGCATTCCTCTGGATGGTCTGCAAAAAGAGGCAGTTGTCACTGACATCGTTTATAGCCCCTTGAAAACACGTCTACTTCAGGTGGCAGAGGAAGTTGGATGCAGAACCGTCGATGGCTTGGGAATGCTGATCTATCAGGCTGTTCCGGGGTTTGAACGCTGGTTTGGCCGCCGCCCAGAGGTGGACGAGCAAACACGTAAGGTCATACTGGGATGAGTTTCAAACTGGGGCTGACGGGTTCAATCGGAATGGGGAAATCCACTACGGCTAAACTTTTGGCTGACGAGGGTTGCGCTGTCTGGGACGCGGATGCTGCTGTCCATCGTTTATATGCCAAAGGCGGCAGCGCTGTTACGCCGATGGGGGCATCCTTTCCGCAGGCTATTGTGGACGGTGCTGTATCACGTGAGGTTTTGAAACAGATTATTGCGGCAGATCCGTCGGCGCTTCGGGTTATCGAAACCATTGTTCATCCTTTGGTGGCCGCGGACAGAGCCGCCTTTGCCGCCGAGGCGCAGGCGGATATTTTGGTTTTCGACGTACCTTTGATGTTTGAAACGGGTGGTGATGCGGCAATGGACGCTGTCTTGGTCGTTTCAGTGCCAGAAGACACCCAGAAAAAGCGTGTTCTGGCACGTGGAACCATGACCGAGGACCAGTTTCTTGCAATCAAATCCAAGCAGATGCCGGATGCGGAAAAGCGCGCTCGTGCAGATTACCTGGTGATCACAGATACCCTGATGCACGCGGCAGAGCAGGTTCAAGCCATCTTGGCGGATATACGGAAAAGGCTGAAATATGCGTGAGATCGTACTGGATACTGAGACAACAGGGTTCGATCCATTCCGTGGTGACCGTATTGTCGAAATCGGCTGTGTCGAGCTTTTCAACCATATGCCGACAGGCGAGACGTTTCATGTCTACATCAACCCCGAACGCGGCATGCCGAACGAGGCTTTTGGCGTCCATGGAATCGGCCCAGATATTCTGGAGCCGCCCCGAGACGCTCGTGAAGGCGAGGTAACACTGCTGGATAAGCCGGTTTTTGCCAAAGTCGGTAGGGATTTTCAGGAGTTCATCGGCACCGCAAAGCTGGTCATCCACAACGCTAGCTTTGATATGAAGTTCCTAAATGCGGAACTAGATCAAATGGGGTTGCAAAAAATCCCCATGGACCGGGCAGTGGATACGTTGGCCATGGCACGGCAGAAATTTCCGGGGTCTCCGGCAACGCTGGACGCATTATGCCGACGCTTTGCCATTGATAACTCGAACCGGTCTTTGCACGGCGCTCTTCTGGACTCGGAAATCTTGGCCGAAGTGTATCTAGAATTGATCGGCGGGCGTCAGCCTGACCTAGTTCTTGGCGCCGCGACGCCTAGCAAGAAATCAGAGGTCAAAGATACCTCGGACTGGCGGCCTTTTCCCCGCCCTGCCCCGCTACCGCCACGTATCAGCAAAGAAGAAGCCGCCGCCCATGAAGCCCTGGTGGACCAAATCGGCGACGGCGCATTGTGGAAAAAGCTGACGGCTTAGGACAGCGGCGCGTTCTGAGCCTGCTGTTCCGCCTGGCGACGTGCGATTTCATTGCGGTACAGCGCAACAAAGTCGATCGTTTCCAGGTTCAGCGGCGGGAAGCCACCGTCGCGGGTAACGTCGCTGACGACGCGGCGCAGGAACGGGAACAGAATGCGCGGGCATTCGATCAGCAAGAAGGGGTGCATCTGGTCTTCGGGAACACCCTCGATATGGAAAAGACCAACATAGTCGACCTCTAGAATGAACAGCTTTTCGCCATCTTCTTTCGAGGCGGATTCGACGTTCAGCTTGATAGCCACTTCGAATTGGTTTTCGGCCGAACGTTTTTTGGCGTCCAGGTTCACCTGCACATTGATCGCAGGAACAACTTCGCCGTTGGTGCCTTTCTGGGCGAGGATATTCTCGAACGACAGGTCACGGACGAACTGATTCAAAACGTTCAGTTTGAGTTGCGGCGCAGCGGCGGCATTCTCGGTCATATTAGTCTCCAGAATTGAAATCTTGCCGGATGTGTATCAGGATGGATTCAAGCCCTCAATGCTTGGTCCAGCCTGATGGCTGATGAGTCGTACGGTTTTCCGGGTCAATTTCATGAAATTCGCCGTCAATCGTGTTCGGATCATATTGGGCAGACCGGGTTTGGGGTCCGCCCATGCTGAAGCTCTGCACTTTGACGCGCTTGCGGAGATAGTGAAAAACGGCGGATCGGACGGATGGGACCAACAGTGCAAAGCCCATCGCATCCGTGAAAAACCCTGGCGTCAGCAGCAGCACACCAGAGACCAAAACCATGGCGCCATGTGCAAGCGGTTCGGTGGGGTCATCAAGCTCTGAGAAGCTACGCTGCAAATTTCCAAGCGCCATACGACCTTGGGTCCGCACCAGAGAGGTCCCCAAAATAGCCGTCAGCAGGACAATTCCCAACGTGGGCCACGTGCCAATCAATCCTCCGACCTGAATAAACAGGGCGATCTCGATGATCGGAACCGCGACAAATGCGATCAACAGCCACATGAACATGCTCTCCTTTCGTACCCGTGCGGTGGACTTGGCCGACGGTAGCACCTACATAAGGTCGAGTGTCACAGGTTTAAATGCCCCCCTGATCAAGAGGATCTTATGAACTCGCCCATTTTACAGCTTCTGGTTCTGGCCGGCATCGCAGTTTTCCTTATTCTGCGGCTCAAAAACGTGTTGGGAACGCGCGACGGGTTCGAAAAACCCGCGCAGCCCCAACAAGAAGAGACGGCATCGCGTCGTCCTGATTTGGCCGTGATCGAAGGCGGTCCCGACAGAGATATCACCGACCACACCGAAGAGGGTTCTGACTCGGCGCTTGCTTTGTCGAACATGAAGCGGCTTGAACCGAATTTTAGCGTCAACGAGTTTCTACAAGGCGCGCGTGGTGCCTATGAGATGATCCTTATGGGCTTTGAGCGCGGAGATCTGGCTGAAATCAAGCCGTTCCTGTCGGAAGAGGTCTATCAAACTTTTGCTCAGGTTGTAGAGGCGCGCGCCGAGCAAGGCCTGACCGTCGAGGCAGAGTTCATGGGTGTGCGCGAAACATCTCTGGCCGAGGCCGAGCTTTTGGGTGGCAATGTTGCGGAAATCACAGTCCGCTTTGTCGGAGAGCTGGTTTCGGCCGTGCGCGATAGCGCCGGAGAGATCATCGAGGGGAACCCCAACACGCCCAAGAAACAGCGCGACGTTTGGACGTTTGCCCGCACGATGGGAGCGGATGATCCAAACTGGCAACTTGTTGCCACGGGCGGATGATCCGGGCGCTGATAGCAGCAGCGCTGGGGCTTTGTATGGCGGGATCAGCGCATTCAGAAGACGCGACCTATAAGATTCTGGATTTCAATGATCTGGAAGGTTGGGAGCAAGACGATCATGCTGCTGCGCTTGAGGTTTTCCTAAATACTTGCCCCGATATGGACGATCCAGACTGGGCCTCGCTGTGTGCGGTGGCCCAGAATATCGTTAGCCCCAAATCTTTTTTCGAATTGTTTTTTCGCCCTGTCCTTATCCAAGATGGGGCGCCTGCTCTCTTTACAGGATATTTTGAGCCTGAATTGGATGGCGCCACCGCACCGGATGGCCGCTATCGGTTCCCTGTTTACCGGCTTCCGCGGGAGGCAAGAGGAACGTCCGTCTGGGTGTCGCGCCGCGAGATCGAGACCACGGATGTGATCAAGGGGCGCGGGCTTGAAATTGCTTGGGTCGATGATCCGGTCGAGCTGTTTTTCCTTCAGGTTCAGGGATCTGGCCGTATTCGACTGCCTGATGGGCGCCATATTCGGGTTGGCTATGGCGGGGCGAACGGTCATCCATATCGTTCGATTGGAGTCGAGCTGATCCGGCGGGGTATCTATCGCCCACACCAGGTTTCCGCACAAGTGATCAAGAATTGGGTTCGTCGAAACCCAGTCGATGGGCTGGAGCTGCTGCGCCACAATCCTTCGTATGTATTTTTCAGGACCGTAAACCAGGTACCAGCCGACAAAGGCCCGCTGGGCGCGATGAACCGCTCGATTACAGATATGCGCTCGGTTGCTGTTGATCCGAGGTTTACGCCCCTCGGTGCGCCCGTTTGGTTGGAGAAAGACGGAGAAAATCCGATACGCCGCCTGATGGTAGCCCAGGACACGGGTTCGGCGATCAAGGGCGCACAGCGAGCCGATGTGTTCTTTGGCACCGGCGATACCGCTGGACGCGCCGCCGGCAAGTTAAAAGATCCGGGACGGATGTTGGTGCTGCTTCCGATTCAGCGTGCCTTTGCTCTTTTGCCGGAGGCCGAGCAGTGACGCGCCGAAAGCTGACAGAAGAAGAGATTGAGCTGTGGCGCAAGGTGTCCGAAACTACCGCGCGCCTGCACCCTGAACGCCCCAACACAGACTTGCCCAAACCCAAGCATCGCCCGCACAAAACGCCAAAGGCGCACCAGCCCAGTTTCTCTGTCGGGCAATCCTCGCCAATTCAAAAACTGCCGCATGACTTGCAGCCCGGGCTTTCCGAGCGTCTGAACGCCGCCGCTTTGCGGATGGACAAGAAGAGCTTTGCGCGCATGAAGCGTGGAAAGCTGGCCCCGGAGCGGCGTATTGATCTGCACGGTATGACGATGGAGCGCGCTCACCCTGCCCTGCTACGGTTTGTTCTGCGTGCGCATTCCGAAGGGGCACGTCTGGTGCTGGTCATTACCGGCAAAGGCAAAACCAAAGAGGATGACGGCCCCATCCCCGTACGTCGTGGTGTGCTGAAACATAACGTACCGCAATGGCTGTCGATGCCGCCGCTAAGTGCCGTGGTACTACAGGTAACGCAAGCACATATCAGCCACGGCGGTGGCGGCGCTTACTATGTTTACCTGAAACGTCAGCGCTAATTTCTGAGTAGTAGAGGCGACAGGATCAGCTTGGTCGCATTCTGAACGGTAATTGCTGTGCCCGGCAGAATCCCAGTCCGTCCCCCCGCATCCCGATTGAAGGTTGTGCTGAATTCCGTGCTTTTCCGCAAGAATTCGATCAACACAGGCGATGTGCCTACGGTAAAATGCCGATCAGCCGAGCTTTTGGCGAATTCGGACACATCAACGACTGTAACAGGCAGTTCGCTGAGCTGAGACGCATCGTCCAAAATTCCCAGCCGGGCCTTGTCTCCGTTGACCCGCGAGGAGAGTTGCAGCGCCCTATCCTTCTTGGAAACAAAAATCACGAACGGTTCAGGCAGGCCCGCGATCCGCGACGATTGCTTCTTGAACACATCAATATCCAGATCCGGCGAAACCAGAATCACCCCGCCCAGATGCCGCTTGGCCCACTTGGGGTCGCGGATTTCGATCTGCCTTAGGGTCTCCATTACCAACATCGAGCCCAAGGAGTGCCCAACCAGAATAATGCGGTCTGGTCCGGCCTTGCTGATTTGCCGCAGCATTTGCTCTAGACCATCGCGGGCATACAGCACGCTGTCCCGGTCGTAGGTATAGCCAAGGGGATGCGCGGCGCTGGGCCAGGAATAATGCACGCCAATGCCCGGTAGCTTGAAATCGTGCATCAACTGAACAGTGCGAAACACCCCGTCCGAGAAGCTGTTATTATAGCCGTGAACATACAGCATCACGTCTCGCTCGCCCGGTTTTTGCTGGATCAGAGCCTTTTTAATCGCCCCGGAAAACGCCCGATCATCGGCGTAATCAGTACGGTGCGTAAAGGTGAAATAGGTGTTTGGCTGCGCGACGTGGTGATTGTATCGGATTTTACCGCCGTCGTGCCCGGGGGGGATGGTGACATCGACATCCACGAAATCCAGCTCTTGGGCGCGATCTCCGGTGAACCACCCATCATCTGTCCGGGTGCGCAGCGTAGCGACATAGGTTTTGTACGGCTTTCCCACCAAGGGCGCGTCGGAATCCACGATAACACGCGTCCGGTCGCTACATGCAGCGACCAGAGCCAGGATGACAAAAATACGAAAAAACAGCTTCACAAAACGCCCCACCTTTGGCGGGACGTTACCCGTGATATTTCCTAGAGACTAGAGCACATAGCGGCTGATATCGGCTGATTTCATCAGCTCGCCCAGGTTCTGTTGCACAAAGTCTGCATCTACCGTGACTGCTTGGCCCGCACGATCCGGCGCACCAAAGGAGAGTTCTTCGAAAACTCGCTCCATCACGGTGTATAGACGCCGCGCCCCGATGTTTTCGATGGTCTGGTTTACCTCGGCGGCGATCTTAGCCAACGCAGCGATTCCGTCCGTGGTAAAGGTGACCACCACCTCTTCGGTTTGCATCAAAGCGGTATACTGCCGAGTCAGTGCATTGTCTGTTTCAGTCAAAATTCGCACAAAGTCGTCTTCGGTCAGCGCCTTAAGCTCGACCCGGATCGGTAGGCGCCCCTGTAATTCCGGCAACAAATCCGAGGGCTTAGCGATATGAAATGCTCCTGAAGCAATGAACAGGACGTGGTCGGTTTTTACGGGCCCGTATTTAGTGCTGACGGTGGTGCCTTCGATCAGCGGGAGCAAGTCACGCTGAACGCCCTCGCGGCTGACATCGGCGCCCCGCGCATCAGAACGCGCGCAAACTTTGTCGATTTCATCCAAAAACACGATGCCATTCTGCTCAACCGCTGTCACGGCGGCGCGGGTGACGGTCTCGTCATCCAGCAGTTTGTCTGCCTCTTCGGCGATCAGCACTTCATAGCTTTCGGCGATGGTCATTTTGCGTCGAACGGTGCGTCCGCCAAAGGCTTTGCCGAAGATATCGCCCAGATTCATCATGCCCATCTGGCCGCCGGGCTGACCTGGAATATCCATCGACTGCATCGGATTCGAGCTGTCAGCGACATCCAGTTCGATCACGGTACCATCCAGTTCGCCGCTCTGAAGTTTCTTGCGGAACATCTCGCGGGTGCCTTCGCGGGCGTCTGTTCCGGCCAGAGCCTCGATCACACGGTTTTCGGCGGCGTCATAGGCCTTGGCTTTGACGTCGTCGCGCATGTGTTCACGTGTCATGGCGATCGAGCTGTCCACCAGATCGCGAATGATCTGCTCAACGTCTCGGCCGACATATCCGACCTCGGTGAACTTGGTGGCCTCGACCTTGATAAAGGGCGCGCGAGCAAGTTTGGCCAGGCGGCGGCTGATTTCGGTTTTGCCAACGCCGGTGGGCCCGATCATCAGGATGTTTTTGGGATACACCTCGTCGCGCAGATCATCGCTAAGCTGTTTACGGCGCCAGCGGTTTCGCAGGGCAACGGCGACGGCGCGTTTGGCGTCCTGCTGGCCAATGATAAAGCGGTCCAGCTCACTGACGATTTCACGGGGGGTCAAGTCGGTCATTTCGAGATGCTCTCTACGGTCAGGTTGCCGTTCGTGTAGACGCAGATGTCGGCGGCGATAGCCATAGCTTTGCGTGCAATGTCTTCGGCGGGCTGATCGGTCTCCATCATGGCGCGCGCTGCTGCCAGCGCAAAATTTCCGCCGGAACCGATGGCAGCTACGTTATGTTCAGGTTCCAGCACATCGCCGGCGCCAGTGATGACAAAGAGATCTTCTCCGTCGGTGACGATCAGCATTGCTTCCAGCTTTTGAAGGTATTTATCCGTACGCCAGTCTTTGGCCAGCTCGACGCTTGCGCGGGCCAGTTGTCCTGGCGTCGCCTCCAGCTTTACCTCCAGCCGTTCGAGCAGCGTAAAGGCATCAGCGGTTGAGCCAGCAAAGCCAGCCACCACGCCATACCCACCAGGAGATAGCCGCCGGACCTTGCGGGCGGTGCCCTTGATCACGGTTTGACCCAGGGAAACCTGGCCGTCGCCAGCAATCACGACTTGCCCACCCTTTTTCACACCAATAATCGTGGTGCCGTGCCATCCGGGGAATTGTTCGTCCGCCATTGCGTCCTCCGTTTGCTTGCTGGCCTATATGGAACCTCGCGTCGCGGCGCACAAGTGTTGCGCTTGTCTGCGGGCCGGACGAGGGATAGCCTGTCCTCCATGAGCGAGCAGAAAATCCTGCGTTTTTATCTTGAGGACAGCCTACGCCAAAGCGCGCAGGCGGGAACGCATAACTTTATCAGGCAGGTCAGCACCGTCGCAAAATCCGCGGGGCTAGAGGTCGAATATCATGGCGACAGTTTGGCTGATCGCGCCGCCAGCATGGCGCGGGACGGCTATGCTCTGTTCCACATGCAGGAACCAACAACGCCGAATGGGATGACGTTCCGCCGCGTGTATCACTATCCGTTCTGGGCGATTGAACCGACGGGAAAGCGCTGGGACTGGCGCGTCGCCAAAACGCGGTTCGATGCAGATGAAATAGACCCTAATAAGGCCAAAACCTTCTTTGAGCGCTGGCAAAAGCATCTGTTTCACGATGCCCCGAAACAAACAATGCACGACGGATTTATTTATGTTCCGCTGCAAGGGCGGCTGCTTGAGCGGCGCTCGTTTCAGTTGTGTAGCCCTGTGGAAATGATCCTGTCCGTCTTGCAACACGATCCAAACCGCCAGGTGATAGCAACGCTTCACCCGGGCGAGCAGTACTCGCGCGAAGAGCAGAAACGTTTGGAGCAACTGCAAAGTCGATTTTCGCATTTGACCATCCGGTCCGGCGGGATGGTCGAGCTGTTACATAGCTGCGACTATGTGGTGACGCAAAATTCAGCGGCGGCGTTCAATGGGTTCTTTTTTCAAAAGCCCTGCGTGCTGTTCGCAAAATCTGATTTCCACCACATCTCGGCTAGTGTGGGGCATGTTGGTGTTGCGGCGGCCTTTGATATGGTTCGAAGGATGCAGCCTGACTATGCACGCTACCTGTTCTGGTTTTGGCAGATGATGTCGATCAATGCGGGCCGGAAAGAGGCAGAAACCAAGATAGCGACCGCATTGCGCCGCGCTGGATGGCCCATATAAAAAACCCCGACGCAAGGCCGGGGTTTTCCATTCGGATTCGCGATCAGATTAGATCGAGTCGTTGATCCAAGATTGCAGAGCGGCCTTCGGCGCGGCGCCCGCACGGTTCGAAACGACCTGGCCATCCTTGAAAATAAACAGCGCGGGAATACCACGGACACCCATGGCCGCAGCGGCATTGGGGTTTTGGTCCACGTCCACCTTGGCGATTTTGATTTTGCCGTCCATCTCGGCAGCCAGCTCTTCTAGGGCCGGGCCGATCTGTTTACAGGGGCCGCACCATTCCGCCCAGAAATCCACAACAACAGGGATATCAGAGTTTTTGACTTCGGCGTCGAAGGTAGCATCGGTAACGGCAACGGTGGCCATGAGTGTTCTCCTGAAAGAGTGGGTTTGGGAAAGGAACGTAGAAAGCCTACCCCCCAGCGTCAAGGGAGCGCGAAGTCATCTAATGCCGCAGTCACCAAATTGTGCGGCAAAGACATAAGCAGAGCGCTGCGCGTCCACAGAATGGCCGTCTCGACTTGCCGGTCAGGGTAGATCTGCTTTAGCAACTGGGCATAGGCACCCATCTGGCGCAGCAAACCGTCCGGTGTGCTGGCGACATCTGAGGGGACAACGGCGTTGGATTTGAAGTCAACCGCCAGGACGCGATCAGGTTCGATGATCAGTCGGTCGATGACGCCATGAACACGGTGACCCAGCTGGGGCAGATCGGCGGTCAGCGGGACCTCAGCCAGAGTTTCTGGATCAAATAGAAACGCAAGCTCGGGGTTCGAAATGACTCGGCTGACCTCGGCCAGAAGTTCGGCCGTCTCGGGTGCGTTGTCGCAAATCACGTCAGCCATTCGGGGCCAGTCCGAGGGGTCATTTCCGGGGAGGTGCTCAAGCAATAAATGGAGCCGGGTCCCCCGCAGCTTGGCTGCGTCCTCGTCCAGCCCCGCCTCGCCCGGCAGGGCCTTGGCGCCACCCAAATCAGACGGGCTGAGCGTGCCGGGAGGTTTGGCTGGCGCGGTGACGGGTTCTGCAAATATCACGGGAAGCGGTTCATTTGATTGGGTCGCCTTCGTGTCTTCGGGTATCGCCCGTTGCCCCCAATCGCCATAGCTCAGCCGTAGCCCTTCACCCGTCGGCATGGGCGTGGCTTCAGCGCCCAGTCGCAACGCCGCAGCGCGGGTTTTATCATACCAGCTGGCGTCGGCCTCTTTCCATTCGCCCGCCCCGGCGACCATCAGCCATTTCTCGGCGCGGGTCATTGCGACATAGAGCAGGCGGTCACGCTCGGCTTCTTCTTTGGCGGCCTCCGCTGCCTTGGCGTTCTCCAGAATTTCGGGGCTTTCTCCGGCGGGGCTTTTCCACAGGGCAACCCCATCCGCGAGTTGAAGCTCGCCGCGGGCTGGTGATCTCCGGTGCATCGTGTCTGGCATGATCACAATCGGCGCCTCCAGTCCCTTTGAGCCGTGCACGGTCATTACCCTGATCTGGTCCTCTGCGCTGTCCATCTGTCGTTTGATTTCCAGATCGTCGGTGACCATCCATTCCAGAAACCCCTTTAGGCTGGGGATGGCGTTACGTTCGTATGCCAGCGCCTGGGCGAGGAAGGCATTGATACCGTCTTCGGCCTCGACGCCCAGACGAGCCAAGAGTTTTCGGCGGCCGTCGTGGCGTGTCAAAATTCGTTCCAACAAGTCATATGGGCGCAAGAAATCGGTTTGCCCGCGCAGATCGTTCAGCACGGCCATTTCCTGTGGAAACTCTTCTGATCGGGCGCGCATTGCCTCCCACATGAAGGGCTGTTTTCGACCCTGTGCCAGCTGAAAAAGCTGCTTTTCGGTCCATCCAAACAGCGGAGATTTGAGAGCAACAGCAAGGCTAAAGCTATCTTCGGGCGTTGAAAGAAATGACATCAGGGCCGCCAGATCTTTGACTGCCAGCTCTGCCCCGACTTTCAGGCGATCAGCGCCGGCAATCGCCAGATCACGCGCTTTGCAGGCGCGGATGATTTCTGCAAACAGATCCGATCGGCGGCGCACCAAGACTAGGAAATCGCCCGGCCGAACCGGGCGCATCTGGTATTCGCCACTGTGGCCGATTTCCTCGGGGATTGGGTGTTTTTGATCAATTAGGGTTTTGATAGCGTCCGCAACGTGCTCGCCCAACCGAATCGCGTGGTGCTTTTCTCCCAAACGGTCGACGGGTTCGAACCAATCTTCCTCGGTTTCGTCTTTGACAGGGGAGATCACGGGCCAGATGTCTACCCGTCCAGGCATCCGATCTTTGAACGCACGATGGCGCCCTTCTGTCGGAAAACCGGAACCTTCGTGACCCTGGAAAGTTTCGTCGACCAAGTCCAACACCGCGCGGGAGGATCGGAAAGAGTGTTCCAGCTCTAGCTCGGCCAATGGCCTCTCGGTGCGACCCAGGCGCTCTGCAAATTCCCGCTGCATCCGATCAAATTCACTTGGGTCGGCCCCCTGAAACGAATAGATCGACTGCTTTTTGTCGCCCACAACAAAGATAGTACGCTCGACGCCGGAATGCGCGCCCTCCCCGCTGGTGAATTCCTGTGCCAGAAGCTCGATCACCTGCCATTGAACTGGGCTGGTGTCCTGCGCCTCGTCCACCAAAATATGATCAATGCCTCCGTCCAGCCGGTACAGTACCCAAGCCGCCACAGCCGGATCCGTCAGCAAATCACGCGCACGAGTAATCAGGTCATCGAAGTCCAGCCAGCCACGGCTTTGCTTTTCTTTTTCATAGGCGGGCAAAAACACCCCGGCAAAGGCATGCAGTGCCGCAGATTTCCGTGCCGCCGCCAGCAATAGGCGCCGCTGGCGGGTGTCCTCAACGCGCTGCATAAGGGCTTCGATCTGGGGCATCATTTCAACGATGTTTGCGCGCAGGTCTTTGGTTGGAAAAGAGCCTATCTTGGCAGAAAATGGGCTTTTCGCGCCACCACCGGTTAGAAAAACACCCTCAAGAATCGGTAGCGCGGCGAGGGACAGAGCGCCTAGCGCCGTCAATTTGTCGGCAGCTTTCTGGTCCGTCGCTTTGCCGCGGCGCAAGGCAACGATCAGACTTTCCAAGAGCTCTTTTTCCCCTCCAAGAAAGGCTTCGGAGAGGAGGGCAGATTCGTCATATCCGTCGGGCAGGCCAAACATCTTTGATGTTTCATCCGGGCTTAGGATGCGTGTGAAACCAGTCCTGCGCCCAATGATATCGCGTGTGAGGTTGTCAAAATCATTCGCGGTGACGTAGCTCGCGATGTCCGCCACCTTGCTCTGATCTGGCCCGTCGGACATCTTGCGCAGCACTTCTTCGCGCAGCAACGCGGCTGAACGCTCCTCCATTTCCTTGAATTGGGGGCTAATCTTGGCTTCAAGTGGGAACCGCCGCAAAAGCGATGAACAAAAAGAGTGGATGGTCTGAATTTTCAACCCGCCTGGCGCCTCGATCGCCCGAGCGAACAGAGTGCGTGCGTTCCTCAGCTCTTTGTCTTCAATCTGCCCCTCGATGCCCAGTTCGAACAGTTGATGGCGCAGATCTGCATCCGCAAGCATTGCCCATTGGCCCAGCCGCTTGAACAGGCGGTTTTGCATCTCGCTCGCGGCGGCCTTGGTGTATGTTAGGCACAGGATGTGCTGGGGCTGGACGTTTTGCAAAAGAAGCCGCGCAACACGATCTGTGAGCACCCGAGTTTTCCCGGACCCGGCATTAGCCGATAGCCAAGTAGACCAATCCGGGCGGGCGGCCATGACTTGGCGCTCTGTGGCGTCATCCCTCATCGCTTAGGTCCTCTTTGGTGGGGGCGACCGTCAGATCCCACTCCCCAAACCGGGATAGTGGATCATAGTCGGAAATGTCCTGTTCCCGAAACATGGCCCGACGTGCGGTGAAGCCGGTTTCAGGCTCTAAATATGCTGAAATTAGCTTTTCGAATTTCGCCCAGACGACTGTTGCAGGTTCTTCGCTTAGCGGAGCGGGTTCTTCCGTCGGTTTCGCGCCCAGCCCGATATAGGTGGCCGCGCTGACATGCAAAGGCCCCATTGGTGGGAACCCACCTTGCTGGATCATCGCGGCCTCGAGCAAGAGCTGTTTGTCGAACTCTTTCTGTTGCTTCTTTGAAGGAGGAGTGGATGTCTTGTAATCGTACAAATAGACCTGACCGGCTTCATCCAGATCAATCCGGTCGGCCGTGGCTTTTAGGGTGAAACCTAGGTGCGGGATGACTGCTTTGCCAGAAATCTCAAGCTGGGCGGGACGGGTATTTTTGCGGCGCGCCGTTTCCGCCCGCACAAACCAATCCGCGACTCGGGCGACGCGCGCGGCCCAAAGCGTGCGGATATCTGGCCAGGGAACCTGTTCAGCCAGCACATCTGCGGCTATTTGATTCAGCCGGTCCGAGGTGAGCGCGGATAGATTGTCCTGCGTTTCCTGGATGAAGCCTTCAAACACCGAATGCACCACGGTTCCCCGCAGCAATGCATCGGGCACTTTCATCAGAGGGTCCAGAGGCTTCAGGCGCAACACGCGTTTGGCGTAAATGTGGTACGGATCCCGGATCAGTTTCGCGACATCTGTGACGGACAGCTCTCGCGGGCGGGCCTCTGTGGGGGGGCAAGGCGAAGGGCGCACTGCGGGGGCGGTGATGCCCGGCTCCTCTAATAGCTTGACCAGGCTTAGCCAGCGCTGCCCTTTTTGTTTTGCGGCATCCAGCGCCTCGGGTCCGTGTTGCGCAGGTAGCCCGCTCAGTAGGTTCGTGAGGCGATTCACCCAGCGTGAAGCAACGGTTTCCGCGTCGTCCGACCTGATCGAGCGTGTCAGCCAGACCTCGGGTGCGGCGATCGCCTGTTGGAAGTCATGCGCCGACAGGCCGATGCGCCTTTCGGGCAATAACAGACCCGATTTCAGCCGCATTTGTCGATTGAGCCACGGGTCAGGTGACGGAGATTCCGGCCAGCCCCCTTCGTTCAGACCTGCTAGGATCAGCAGATCAGCGCCTTGCACGCGCGCCTCGAGCGTACCCCAGATCAAGATGTTCGGGTGCGGTGTATCAGGGTTGCGAACCTCTTGCTGAGACAGGATCGCGCCGAACAGATCCGCGTAATCATGGGCGGACATTGCGCCGCCAAATTCGGCTTCGCGCGCCAGTTCGTCGATGGTGGTTCGGGCTTTGCGCCCGGCATCTTCTTGCCAGAGCTCCGAGAGTTTTTCCGGTGCCGACCCATCTGCCAGAAGCTCGGCCTGGGTCAGGTGTTGGTCCAGCCAGTCGGCCAGCGGCCTGGTGTCTGTATCTTGGTCAAGGAAACTGGCGATCACCCATTCGGTCCAGATGCTTGCATCGTCGCGGGTCGCGGCGAAGGCCCGTAGCGCATCCGCATCGGGAAACGGGATGCCTTTTTTTCGGATATGCAGCTCCAACTCACGGGTTAAGCGCAAATGTGGACCGCGCCCTCCGCCGGAGTGCGTCAGCGGGTGAAACAGCAGAGTAAGAAGCGACTCGGCGGTCAATTTCTGGTGGAACAGAGCCGAAATATGCCGCAATAACCGGCCCGGAGGAGACAGCTGCAAGGGCGTGCCCGCACTGTCATCCGGCAAGATGTTCCAGCGCGACAAAGCAGCCGTGACCTGACGCGTCAGCATCCTGTCTGGTGTTATCAGCGCGGCGGTTGTGCCCTCTTCGGCCGCTTGCCGAAGGCGCATCGCGATTGCCAATGCTTCGTCACGTTGCGAGGGGGCCTCGACGATCGTGACGGTTTCCATGGCGCCAGGCAGTTCTGGCAAGTTTGGCCCTTCGGTCAACCAACGGTCTGTCACCGGCGCCGGCCGCAATGCCAACGAGACGATGGCGTTGCGCGCGGGGCAGGCTGGTGCGTCAACGCTCCATGGCTGGACATCCGTTGGCGCGATCCCAAGCACATCCATCAGTTTACGGAACCGATATTGCGGGTGATCCTCGGACGAAAGCGGGTCTTTCAGATCCTCCCAGGCGTCAGGCGGCATATCAAAGTCAAACCCGGGCAGGATAATCGCGCCTTGCGGTAATTGCGCGACGGCCTGCATCAGCTGCATCGTGGTGCCACGTGACCCGGTCGAACCGGCGATAATCACTGGGTTTTGGGGCGGGGTCACTTGCCAACGGGCGACCATGGCCTCGATGACCATACGTTGGCGGGTTTCTTTGTCTGGGGAAGCGTGCGCCGCGTCGAAATAGTGCTGAACAATTTCTAAAAACTGCAAAGAGCGCTTCCAATGGCCAGATTCGTCACTGACATCCAGGTTTTGAATTGCTTCGGGCGGCACGCCTTCGCCATGCATTTCGTCGAGCAAGGCGGCCAGGCTGTCGGCCAGATCGTACAGGGACGAGCGGGGTGCCAAATCGGGCTCGCGCTCTAGCAGGATCGAGACCAGCTGCGTGATTTCCAGCCGTCGTCGTAGGGGGGGGACCGCGGGGGGAATGTTGGGTAAATCCGCGCCCATGGACAGGTCCGTCACCAATTGCAGACGCGGCAGCAACGTGGCGGGACCCGAGTCAAACAGGTCGCGAACCCTTCGTTTCATTCGCTGGGTGTTGAGGATCAGCTGCGCGCGCGCCATGGCCTCGGGTGGGCGATTGTCAAAGCGGCCCCGGAGGCCCCGCGTCAGCGCGCGCGGAAAATCGACACCTAGCGGAACACCAAAAACCCGAGCCTTGTCCAACGGTTCAAACATCACCAAACCCAATCATTTTTTCGGCCAGATGAATTCCTTCGGGGCGGCCGACATCGCACCAATGTCCTGGGTAGGACACGCCAAACAGACGCTGCATATCCAGCATGCGATTCCACAACAGATTTAGCGAGAAAGCGTCTTCCTCGATCTCGTCTAGCAGGGCGGTTTTCACGATCTGGATGCCCGAATAAACCTGTCCAGGGCCACGGGTCAGACGCCCGTCGGCGGCCATCAGGAAATCTCCTTGGCCTGTATGGCCGACAGCATTTGCGCGTGGAATACACAAGAGGAGCGCATCCATTCTGTCAGGTGCCCAGACTTGGCCAAGAATTTTCAGGGGGTTTGGTCCATGCCAGACAGCATCTGTGTTCATTGTGAAAACAGGACCCGCACCCAGCAACGGAAGCGCAGCACGCAATCCCCCTCCGGTCTCAAGAATCTTGGGTTCGTGTGATACGGCGACATCCCTGTCAGCCAGATGTGCGCGGATCTGATCAGGCAGGTAATGCGCATTCACAACTGTCTGGCGTGGGTTGATTCCTTCAACCAGCTCAAGAGCGTGGTCTATCAACGGTTTTCCTGCCACCTCGATCAGTGGCTTGGGGCGCGTCGCGGTCAAATCCCCCATCCGAGTCCCAAACCCGGCAGCGAATAGCATTACAGAGTCGGGACGCATCCAGCTTGATCCTTCAGTTGTTGCAGATTTTCCGCTGTGGGATGCGGCAATGCGCGAATTGCATCCGCTACGGGCGCGGCAGCGGGGTGATCTAGCCCCGCGCTCAGATGCGCCCAAACGCGCGGGATCAGATCGACATAGTGCGGTTTGTTAAAGTGCAGGGACAGGCGCGCAAAGACGCCCAAGATGCGCAGGTTTCTTTGAAGGCCCAACACTTGATAGGCGGCTTCGAAATCGTCCGAATTGGCCTGTGTTTCACTGACATACCGCGCAATCATAGCGCGCTCGACTTGGGGCGAAACGTCCCGGCGCGCGTCTTTTAGCAAGGATACCAGATCATAGGCTGGATGCCCCGTGCGCGCATCCTGGAAATCCAGAAGCCCGACGCGCTGAACACCGTCCCTGCCAGGTAGCCACAACAGGTTTTCCGCGTGATAATCCCGCTGGATTAGCACGGTCTGATCCGGGGCGAACTGTTGCAATGTCAGAAGGAAATGCGTTTCGAATTCGACCTGCCCGTCGATATTCCCCGAAATGCCACGCTGGTACCAGCCCCAGGCCAGACCAGCCATTTCTGTCATATATTCAGGCGAATAGGCATCCAGATCTGGCGGCGGAGTCCGGTGAAGATGGGCCAGCGCATCTGTCGCAGCGGCATAGAGCGGCATCTCCAGCGCAGGATCCCGTGCGACCACACGGGCGAACAAATCGTCGCCCAGATCCTCCAACAGCAAGAACCCGTTTTCGGAATCTTCTGCCAGAATGTGAGGGGCGCTTAGGCCGCATGAATTCAGGAACCGTGCAATTCGCACAAAGGGGCGGACGTCTTCGCCCTTTTCCGGGGGCGCATCCATAAGCACCGCAGATTGATCGCCTTTCGTTAGGCGTTCGTATCGTCGGTTCGATGCATCCCCGGCCAGATTCCCCCGTTCTGCGGTTGCCCAATCCGTGCGCGCCAAAAACTGCGCGGCCAGCATAGATCTGTCATTCATAGCAACCCCTCCAATCGGTTGGCCCAGCCGTGCCCGCTGGCGATTATCACCCTGCTGTCATCGGGCTGTGCGGCAAAGCTCAGAGTCAGTGCGCCTTTGGGTGCAAGATCGGCCAACCTGTCGGGCCATTCGACCAGACATACCGCTGTTTCAAACGCTTCTTCCAACCCCAGCTCGATGGCTTCGTTCGGGTCGGTCAGGCGGTATAAATCAGCGTGCCAAATTTCGAAATCCGGCGTTTCGTACATCTGAACCAGAGTAAACGTCGGAGAGGGCACATCTTCGGGAGAAGTCATCAGGGATTGGATCAGGCTTCGGGCAAAATGTGTCTTGCCCGCACCAATGCCGCCTTCCAACAGGATCACGTCTCCGGGCCGCAGCCGCTTTCCCAAAGCGACGGCAAACCGGCTTGTATCGTCCGGGGTGGAAAAATGGGTTTCAAATCGCGCATCTGGCATGGCGCGAGATTACCCGACCACGCGCCACCCGCAAGCCGGATCAGGCGGTCTGCGGCATCAACCTGGGGGGCGCAAGGGTTTCGTCCTGGGCAAAAGCAACGGCAAAGCTGCCGCCTACTAACGGCAGAACGCGGCAGGAAATGGTATCGCCATTCTGGAGTTGCAGGACCAAAGGCGTTTGGAGGCTGGGCTGGATGTGGGTCAGATCGGTTTCGGGGGCACATTGATGTCGCCAATGGCGCCGTGCATCCTCGAGAGTGAGGTCGCTGAAGCTGCTGTCTGGATCGCAGTGCCATAGATCCCGGTAGGCCGCGTTGGCGAACGTCAAAACGCAAGCCGGAGAGAACACCGCAACTGCCTGTGGCATTTCGTCTACCAGCGCCTGCAACACCTCCAGCTGAGACCGAAAGCGTCGCGTTAGCGAAACCTCTGAGCTGATGTCTTCGAACAGAAAGGCGATTGCCCCATCGGGATGAGGCCGCCCGCTCACGCGGAACGTCAGGCCCGTCGGGAGGTTCCACGTGTCCAAATAGTTCCCATCTGTCGCGGCGCAGACCAAATCGGACATGTCCTCGCGCCAGTTTCGATAGTTTTTTGGTTCGGGCATGATTTGCATGTCGCGGAGGCGATCAAAGAAGCTTAGCAACGTCGGGCGAGCACTGAGAAATTCAGGCGAAAGGCCCAACAGATCAATCAGGGCGGGGTTGAACAGGGCCAGTTGGCGCTTGCGGTCGAAAATCACCAGCCCGATGGAAAGCTGAGCAAAGGTTTTCGTCAGTGTCTGAACAAAGTTGCGCTGAGCGATCTCGGCCTGAACCACGGCGTTGATGTCGATGCCATAGTGCATCTGACCAGAACCGGTCTCGGACGAGGTGACGTCAAACCAGATGTTGCTGTCGCTTTCTTTCAGGGTCAACGACAGGCGAATGCGGGGCGATGCGGGCGGCAGGTTCTGGGGCAGGTCGAATAAGACGGGAATGTCTTCGTCCTGATGGGTACCCGCGCTCTGAGCCAATTGATAGTATGCGTCGTTCGCCCAGGTGATGCGCCCGTCGGGATCGGTGGACCAGATGGGGTAGGGGCTGCCTTCGACTGCCAGATCCAGGATTTCCAGCTTGCGAGTTGTCAAAATGCGCTGGTGGATGTCTGCGGGTTGGATCAGGTTATCGCCGGGTTGGAGCAAGGTCACACGTGTCAGGTCATTGATCCGCTCTAACAGCAACTCGGCTTCGTCATTGTCCAGGTTGGTGGGACAGGTGATGATATCCGCATCCATTTTATCGGGTTCAGCCGGAAGCCCTGGAAAGCGCGGGGCAAGCACGTTCCGCAACTGTGCCCAGTCGCTGTCACCCGTTCCGTGCCCTGTTTCGAATAACCATTCTCCGCCGCCAGAAACGTTCAACAATTCCTGGCCCTGAAATAAGAATCGCGCGTCGTGGTCCGGCATGATCTCACCTCGCACGGGGAGCGGGCGAGAGTGCCGAAGAAGATGATATGCGGCAGCGCCGGCTGCGAGAGCTGAAAAAACTGATGAAACAAAGATCGCAGACAGACCGATCATCCCATACTCCTGGGTGAAAATTCCCGGTCAGGTTGCGCGATAAAAGGTTAACAAATAGTTAACACTGCGAAAAATCAAACGCTTAGAGGTTGATTTTCACCGATAGGTATAGCATTTTCATCAACCTGAGCATCAATCTTAGCTCGTGGCCAGACAACCTCGACGATAGCGCCGATATGCTGGGCCTTGTCCCTTTGCGAAACACCCGGATCGCTACCATTGGCGAAGCTCAGCTCGGCACCCGACCGTTCCAACAAGGTCTTGGCAATGAACAAGCCCAACCCCATGCCTTCGTACTCGGGGCGCTGGGCGCGGTCGCTGGAGCTACGACGGCGGCGCATGAATGGGTCGCCGATTTTGCCGATCAGATGTGCAGGATAGCCTTTGCCGTCATCCATGATCCGAATTTGAATGAACTCATCGCTCCACTCGGTTTCGACCCAAACGTTTTCCCGCGCGAAATCGACGCCGTTCTGAATCAGGTTGCGCAATCCGTGGATGATTTCGGGGCGGCGCAGGATGCTGGGTTGGTCGGTTGGGTCCAGCCCTGCAGCGTATTCGTTCAGATGTATTTCTGTGCCACGATCCAGGTGGGGCTCGGCCGCTTCATTGATCACAGCCGAGAGCGGCGCCTGACGCATATGCAGATCGTCTTTGCCGGCGCGACCCATCGAACGCATGATGTCGCGGCATCTGTCGGCCTGTTCCTTGATTAGGCGCGCGTCCTCTTGCAGCTCGGGGCGGTCGTCCAGTTCCTCAATCAGCTCGGCGCTGGTCAGCTTGATCGTTGCAAGGGGTGTTCCCAGCTCGTGTGCGGCGGCCGCGACGATTCCGCCAATATCCGTCAATTTCTGTTCACGCGACAGCGCCATATATGTGGCCTGCAAGGCGTCCGACATTGAGTGCATCTCGACAGTGACACGGCGGGAATAGATCCCCAGAAACAGAACCGCGATCACGATTGCGACCCAATTGCCGAAAACAAATAATTCCGGGACGCGTAAAATGAACCCTTGCTCAGTCCGAAGAGGCAGGTGGAACTCGGCCAGCAATGTCGCTGTCAAAATGGCCGTTATGCCCAGGAATATCGTCGAACGCAGCGACAGCGCCGAGGCCGAAACCGTTACCGGCCCAAGGATCAGGATCGAAAACGGATTGTGCAGCCCGCCGGTCAGATACAGCAAGGCGCTCAGCTGCAGCAGGTCGAACAGGACCATCAGCAGGTTTTCATTTTCCGTCAGGCGTTTGCTTTCGGGGAAAATGAACATCGCGATCAGGTTGCCGACGACTGAAACGCTGACCACAAGGAAACACAAGGCGAATTCCAGCGACAGGTTCAGCAAGTGCTGCGCCACGAAAAGAGCAATCAGCTGCCCGCCAATTGCGACCCAGCGCAGCCAGGTGATCGTGCGCAACTTGATCCAGTTGCCACGGTCCTTGCCCTTCATCACTCCAAGGTTGTTCTGGTTCATCTGCGCCGCTTCGTCCCGTTGAACTCTGGCGTCCAGTGTTAAATATGCATAGGCAACAGATCAATAACGTTCCCCAGGAAGGAAGACCAATGTCCCGCGCTTTGATCGCCGTCACCTCTGCCGTTACCGTCGCCGCTTTGGTTGGGGCAACATACTATGTGACCTCTGGCCCCAATCAGACGGACAAGTATGCCGAATGCCGGACTGCTGCTGTGGCTGGCGGATCCTCGCAGATTGGCGGGCCGTTCACGCTGATCGACGAAAAGGGCAAGACTGTCACCGACAAGGATGTGATCAACCAGCCGACGCTGCTGTATTTCGGGTATACGTTCTGCCCTGATGTTTGCCCGCTGGACAACGCCCGTAACGCCGAAGCCGTCGAAATTCTGGAGGATCGCGGCACCATCGTGCAGCCGGTCTTTATCTCGGTTGACCCGGATCGGGACACGCCGGAAACGCTGGACGACTTTACCTACAATCTGCATCCCAGAATGCTGGGGCTGACGGGGTCACCCGAGCAGGTCAAAGCCGCAAGCATGGCCTATCGTACATTCTATCAGAAACAAGAGCCCGAAGAGGGTGACGAAGACTATTATCTGATCGATCACTCGACCTTTACCTATCTGGTTTTCCCCGAGGACGGTTTCATCGAGTTCTTCCGCCGGGACCTGCCCCCCGAGGCCATGGCCGACAAGGTTCAGTGCTTCATGGACGCCAGATAAAGAGTTGCGAATGTTTGACGCAGGCAACGTGCCGCTATAAAAGGATTTTTAAAGCATCTTTCTGAGGCTGGAGGAGACAGGCATGGCGGAACCCCTGCAGGAAATCGGCGAAGATAAAACCCTGCTTCTTCTGGACGACGATGAGCCGTTCCTGAAGCGGCTTGCAAAAGCCATGGAAAAGCGGGGCTTTGCCGTTGAAACAGCAGGCTCGGTTGCGGCAGGCAAGGCCATCGCAACAGCGCGCCCACCAGCCTATGCCGTATGTGATTTGCGGCTTGAGGATGGGAATGGTCTGGACGTTGTCGAAATCCTGCGAGAGAAGCGCCCGGATTGCCGGATCGTGGTCTTGACCGGCTATGGCGCGATTGCGACCGCTGTTGCAGCCGTAAAAATCGGAGCCACGGATTATCTGTCCAAGCCTGCGGATGCGACGGACATCACCAACGCGCTGCTAGCCAAAGGTGATGAACTGCCTCCGCCGCCGGAAAACCCCATGAGCGCCGATCGCGTGCGGTGGGAACATATCCAGCGGGTGTATGAGCTGTGTGACCGCAATGTCTCTGAGACCGCACGCCGCCTGAACATGCACCGCCGTACGTTGCAGCGTATCCTGGCCAAGCGCAGCCCGCGCTAAATTAGCAAATCAAAGCGCTTGCATTGCTTGTCTACGATCAGGCTGTTGCCTAGCGCGATGTCTCGCAGAATTTTGTAATCCTCGAACCCTTGGCTTTGATAGTAAGCCAAGCCACCCTCGTTGTCGGCGCGGATTGTCGCGTTGATCCAGGCATATCCCATTTTTCTGGCGGCGGCAGAGCTTGCCTGAAACAGGCGCGACCCGGTACCAAGCCCGGTCTTTCCCATTCGGACGAAGGTGGCAATATCTGCGGCATCAGGCGGCAATTCGGGATGCGGCGCGATCCATTGGAACCCCAGTAACTCCCCTGTTTCGTCCTCGGTCACATGCCAAGCAGAGCGATCCGGGTTTGCCGCCATTCGGTCCTGTATGTCCGTGCGCGTAACCGCCGAAGTCAGCGCGGTGGTTCCCCCTGCGGCAATGATTTCATTCAGAAGTTCGGCCATAGCACGGGCGTCCAGAGCCCCGGCTGATCGGGTGATGATCATGAGAGGTGCTCCAGCAAGGTGTCGTGTCGGTTTCGGAAATCTTCGCGCACCTGAACCGGGGGGCGTAGGTGAATATCCAGACCGGCAATCAGCGCGGGGTCCGGTTTGCCGAAGAATTTATTTGCCTCGGAAACCGAGAAACCTGCGATCTGCACGGCCTCCATCCAGGCGCTGACGCGATCTGCGCGTTTAATCTGTTTCTTGATGCTGGCGGGAATCAGGGCAGGCAGGCCAAAACGGATGTGGATCGCGGCGGTCAGGCGCTGGTCCAGTTCGCCATATCCAGATCCAACGGCTGCTTTGACGGGGGAAATCATGTCGCCGATCACATATTCTGGGGCGTCGTGCAGCAATGCCGCCAGTTGCCATTTCACCGGCGCAGCAGGGTACATCCGGCTATATAGCTGTTCGACCAGCAACGAGTGTTCGGCCACAGAATAGGGGTAGTCGCCAAAAGTTTGGCCATTCCAACGCGCGACGAACGCCAGCCCGTGGGCGATATCCTCGATTTCGATGTCCACGGGGGTCGGGTCCAGCAGGTCCAGTCTGCGGCCCGAGAGCATCCTCTGCCAGGCGCGGGGTTCCTTGGCCATGCGACTCTCCCTGTTGCGTGTTTGTTCTTTTGCTAGCCGGTTCGCGCCGCTGTGTAAATCCAGGCTGGCAAAAGGATGGAAAACCCGCTGACATTGTTGGGCACGTTAGCTGTGGGCGTTTCTGCTTCTCGACTCTGGATCATACCCAAGAGCGTCCGAGATTGCCTCGGCTGCGCGTATCACGGCGTCGATCTGTTTCGGGTCGGGGGGTGTTTTGATGTATTGGGTCAGGCCAACGATCGCAATCGTGCCCGCCAGCTCTCCGCCCGCCGAGAAGATAGGACAGGCCAGCGCGTTCAGCCCCAGCATCCCCTCATTCGGGGCTGTGGCCCAGCCGCGTTTGCGAATGTCGTCGATATGAGAGATCAGCGCCTTCCTGTCCGTGATGGTGTATTCCGTGACCTGCTCAAGCGGTTTTTGCAGGATGGTCTTTGCGGCCGTTGGCGCCATTGCCGCCAGCGCGACCTTGCCCTGAGCCGAAGTGACATACCCCAAAACAGACCCCGGCCGCACACCGACATCAATCGCCAGTTTGCCTGACAGTTTGTTGAGAATCCGAATGCCCTCGTCTTCTACCTGGCCAATGATTACCGCATGGCCCGTTTCATCCCGAAGCTGCCGCATGAATGCCTGTGCAACGCCAGAAAGATCTGTGGACTCTGCCGCGGCCTTACCCAATTCGATCAGCCGAATGCCAATCCGGTACCGTTCTGTTTTGGGCGATTGCATGATGTAGCCCAAGTTCAGCAACGTTCGCAGGTGTCGGTGAATCCGGCTTTTCGTTGTCTTCAACGCACCCGAAAGCTCGGTCACGCCGACGTCATCCTGCGCGAACGCCAGGTTCTCGAGGATCGAAAGAGCCATCGCAACGCTTTGTATTGTTTCGCCTTTATCGTCGTTTTCAGCGGATGCCAAAGGTTTCTCCTGATGTTGGGTGGTGGCTAATTCTGCGTGTCTTGCCATCCTGAATACACTCTTGACAGCAGAGATCATAGCAGAATATGTGTCGTTTAGCGAAACAGTGTTCTGTTTAGCGATACGATTAAGGGAGGAGCCTTATGAGGGAAATGCACGGAACATTCCGTGGTGCGGTGCTGTCGGGTCGCAAACTGTTTGGGACATTTCTGAAGATCCCCGCAACGATGCCAGCCGAGATCCTTGGCTCTGTTGGATATAATTTTGTGGTCATTGACGAAGAGCACGCCCCCTTTAACCGCGAGACGACGGACCGGATCATCCTTGCCTGTCGTGCATGGGGATTGGGTGCGGTTGTTCGGGTCCAGAGCGCGGACCCAGCGGCGTTGCTCTCTGTGTTGGACTGTGGGGCGGATGGAATTCTGGTTCCCCATGTCAAAGATGTTGAAACCGCGCGGGCCGTAGTGTCCGCTGCGCGCTACGCGACGGGAACGCGCGGGTTTTCACCGACAACGCGGGCGGGGACGTTTGGTGGCACCTCTGCGGCGGATCATGTCGCACAGCAGGACGGCAGAGTCCTTGTGATCGCAATGATCGAAGACCCCGAAGCGCTGGAGGTTATTGACGACATTCTGGCCGTCGAAGGGCTGGATGCGGTGTTTGTCGGGCGCGGGGATCTGGCCTCGGCGTATCGGGATCTTAGCGGTCAAACGGGTGCTGTCGCTCAGGCAACCGCGAAAATTCAGGCCTCTGCTCGGGCCGCAGGCAAGGTCGTCGCGATCCTTCCTTCTACCCCTGAGGACGCGCAGGCACGAGCGCAAGAGGGGGCTTCGATGTTCATTCTCTCCTCGGATCAGGGGTTCTTGCGCAGCGCAGCGATTGGCGTCCGCGAGAAATTTGAAACGGCTTTGAGCGCCGGAAAAGGGGAATAAGACTATGTATGACAAGTCAGATCCACGTGCCGCACTTGCTCCGGCGAAATCTGCCCTGTCAGAGAATGGGCTGGTCGCCATCGCGCAAGAGGGGCATTTCTACAGCTCCCCTCCTCAGGTTGATGACGCAACCGGCCAAAGCTGGTCTTTGAGGGCGCAAAATATCGTTGTGATCTGGACCGAGGCCGCCCCTGGCGCCAGCTTTGCCAGGGCAGACCAATGCGATGAATACGCCGTCCTTTTGCCAGCGGCCGGTGCACGGATCGAGTGGAACGGATCGAGCGCGGAGGTGCCCGGCCATTCCATCGTGTTCATCCCGCCGGGGGACAGCACCGTTACCCTACCCACAGGCGGCAGCTTTGTTCGGCTGATCTCGACCCAGTCCAAAGATGTGGTTCAGGGCGCGTCAAATGCCGCGGCGTATGATGTGCCGCGCAGCCATATCCCCGAATTTACACCCTGGCCCGAGCCCGTAAACGGGTGGAAAATCCGGTCGTATTCCTTGGATGTTCCAAAGCAGGACGGTCGGTTTGGTCGGATTTTCCGATGCACCACAATGATGGTGAATGTACTGGATCCGATGCCGGGGCCCAGAGACTCCACCAAGATGTCACCTCACTATCATGATGATTTTGAACAGGTGTCGTTGGCGGTGCGCGGAAAGTTCACGCACTACCTGCGTTGGCCCTGGACCACGGACATGGCCGATTGGAAGGACGATCTGACGGTCGAGATGGAGTCACCCTCGGCCTTGGTGATTCCCCCGCCTGTCATTCACACAACCCGCGCGATAGGCGGCGATGAG
Source organism: Thalassovita sp. (assembly GCA_029212905.1). Taxonomy (GTDB): domain Bacteria; phylum Pseudomonadota; class Alphaproteobacteria; order Rhodobacterales; family Rhodobacteraceae; genus Thalassobius. The sequence continues at coordinate 165,162 of JARGPB010000004.1, read as the reverse complement.
AACCACCTGTTCGATATTTTCAGCCCGCCGCGCCGAGATTTCTCGGACGAGCCCGGATGGGTTCTGAACGCAGATGATTACCCCATGCCGACCTAAGCGCACTCTGAAGGAGATTATTCAATGGAAGACATGACATCAAATGACCGCAGCGCTGAGGTTGCCGAGCTTCTGAAGGGCGCGATTGATCTGCATTGCCATTCCGGCCCCGCCGCGATGCCGCGGATTTTGGATCACCACGAAGCAATGCTAGATGCCGCCAAAGCTGGTTTCCGGGCCGTTCTGTACAAGGATCACTTCTATCTGGGTGTTGCCCATTCGGTGATGCTGGAAAAATTGGTGCCCGATACCGGAGTGCAGCTTTTCTCGGGGATTGCGCTGAACAACGCGAGCGGTGGGATCAATCCTTATGCCGTTGAACACGCAGCCGCGCTTGGCGGTAAAATCGTCTGGCTGCCGACCCTTTCGGCTAAAAACCACATTGATCAGACCTCGGGCGCTGCTGCGTCCTTTCCCAAAACCGCGATGAAAATGATGGATCCGATTCCATTGTCCGGGCTGGATGCGAATGGCAACGTTACCGACGATGTCAAAAAAGTTCTGGATATTATCGCTGGGGCAGACATCATCCTTGCGGGGGGGCACCTGCCCGCGAGCGAACTGATCCAGATTTTCGAAGAGGCAAAATCACGCGGCGTGAAAAAGATGTTGGTCAATCATCCGACCTATGTCGTCAACGCTTCGGATGACGATATCCGCGCGATGGTCGAACTGGGGGCCGTCATGGAGCATTCGATCTGCATGTTCATCGAAGGCAAGGCCAAGACTTTTGATTCTGACCATTTGCAGCACATGATTGATGTTGCTGGTGTCGACAATACGATCCTGTCTTCTGATCTTGGGCTGATGGGGTCGCCCCGTCCTATCGTCGGATTCCAACAGATCGTTTCGATGTTGCTCGACATGCAAGTCAGCCGCGCAGACATCAAGAAGCTCATCTCGACCAATGCCGCCGGGATGCTGAACCTGACTTAACAACCAGCCCAAATGGGCATCAAACGCAGAAACTTGCGACCATCAGTTGGAGGAGAACAACCATGCTTAGCAGAAGAAAGCTTTTGCAGACGAGCGCAGCGGCCGGATTGGCCCTGTCGGTCCCACATGTAGCCCGCGCCGGGAGCAAACGAATTCGCATCGCACACGCCGCGAACGAAGTGCATCCAGGGCACATCCTGGCCACCAGCTTTGTCGAGGCGCTGGACGATCTGTTGCCTGGGGCGTTCAACGTTCAGGTTTTCCCGAACCGTCAGCTGGGAAACGACAAGCAGAACCTGGAATCGACCGTCGCCGGGACGCTGGAAATGTGTACCGTGTCTGGGGTTCTGCTTCCTCTTGTGACTGGGCGCGCGCCGCTGGATGCATGGCAATTGCCGTTCCTGGTGCGGGACTACGATCATTTCAAAGAGCTGGCTTTGGGCCCTGTGGCACAAAAGATGCTGGACGATCTGCGTCCTGCTGGTCTGGTTGGTTTGGCCACCATTGATGGCGGGCGTCGGCATTTCTTGTCGGTCAAGAAACCGGTCGAGCAGTTGTCTGATCTGGCGGGTCTGAAGACGCGTATCGTGCCTGTCCCCCTGCACAAGGCAATCTGGGAGGCACTGGGCACCGCCCCGGTTGGTCTGCCGTATGGTGAAATCTACGGTGCGCTGGAAACAGGCGTCATTGATGCGGTGGAGATCAACGTTTCCTCGATGTTGGGCGAAAACCTGTGGGAAGTCGGCAAAAACTTCACTCTGACAGGGCACTATCCCTGGCATATCAATTCGGTCATGTCCGAACGTTTCTGGGGTACCCTGTCTGACGAGGAAAAGGCCGCTGTCACCGAGGCGGGGCGCCGCTCGATCAGCGCGACGATGGCCTACGCCAAGAAACAGGACCACGATGGCCGCGAGGCTCTGAAGCAAAAGGGCGTCGAGATCCGCGAGATCCAGGATATTGATGAGATGCGGGCTAAGGTCACCTCGGTGAACGATACATGGGGCCAAAAGCACCCGCTTATCGCTGAGTTCATCGCTGCGGCGAACAGCACTGCTTGATAATCACGGCCCGGCGCGGATGACGTGCCGGGCCAAAACGATCGGTTTCCCATGGAAAACTCTTTGTTCCCACGTCCGTTGCTTGTCATAGCCGGGGCCTATCTGAAATCTGTGCGCTTCCTGGCAGGAGTGTCGATGGCGATCATCGTCGGCGTGATGATCGCTCAGGTCTTTGCGCGGTATGTGCTGGGCGGCTCCTTGATTTGGGCCGAAGAGCTGTGCCGGTATCTGCTGATCTGGCAGACCTTTTTGGTGCTGGGCCTGGCCTACAGCCAAGGCGAATTTGTTCAGTTGGATTTCCTGTCGAACGCTCTGTCAAAACGTAACAACTGGATTGTGCGCGCGGTGATCGCGGTGCCGATCCTGGCCTTTCTGGCGCTGATGGCGTGGACGGGTGCGGATTATGCGTCCCGGTTTGATCGGCAGACCATTCCGGCGGTCGATTTCATCTGGGAGAGCCTGTTCGGCCGGCCTCTGGGCCTGTCTATCGGCTATGTTTACATCTCGGTCTCGGTCGGGATGACGATGCTGGCGCTGCATGTGGTTGCGGATCTTATTATCACTTTCAGGCCTGATGTCCTGGAGTCGGAAAAGACACCTGGCGACCCAAATTCTTCAATTGAAATCTCGGACGACAGGCAAAACTGATGGGCAGCTTTTTTACGATATTTGCGCTTTTCCTGGCAAGCGGGGTGCCGATCGCGCTGGCGCTGGGGATTGCGGGGACCGCATTTTTGTATCTTTCCGGCAATGGATCAATGGTCCTGATGCTGCCGCAACGGATGATGGCGGGCGTGGATCAGTTCGTTCTGTTGACCATCCCGTTGTTTCTGCTGGCGGGCACGTTGATGAATGTTGGCGGTGTGACGGATCGCATTGTCACCTTTGCGCGTGCGATGGTCGGACACCGGACGGGGGGATTGTCCTCTGTTTCTATCCTGTCCTCGGGGTTCTTTGCCGGGATTTCAGGCAGCGCCACGGCCGAGGCTTCGGCGCTGGGGTCGATCCTGATTCCAACCATGTCCAAACAAGGCATGCCGCCGGCCTATGCCGCTGCGCTGATTGCTGTCAGTTCGGTCATGGGGCCGATCATTCCTCCGTCGATTACTATGATCATCTATGGGGTGTTGTCTGGGACGTCGATCGGTCAGCTGTTTCTGGCCGGTGTTTTTCCCGGCATTGCGCTGGCGGTCGGGTTGCTGATCTACGCCTCGCGGCGCGCCAAACGGGATGGGTTCCCCACGACGACCAAGATGGAACTCAAGGACCGGCTGCTGGCAACGCGCCGTACTTTGCCCGCGTTGTTGTTGCCCGCGATCATCCTGATTGGGATCAAGGGTGGCATCTTTACCCCAACCGAGGCCGCAGCGGTTGCAGTTGGGTATGCTCTGATCATTGGGTTCATCTACCGTGACCTCACGCTGAGCCGAGTGTGGAATGCCCTGATTGCAACATCGCTGGTTTCGGCCTCTATTCTGTTCATCACGTCGATGGCCAGCATCGTGTCATTTGTTTTTACGTTGGAGCAAGTCCCAACGCAGATTGCAAACCTGATGCTCAGCATCACGGAAGAGCCCTATCTGATCCTGCTGCTGCTGAATATCTTTCTGCTGATCCTGGGTATGTTCCTCGAGCCGATCTCGATCCTGATCTTGACGATGCCCATCCTGATGAAGTTCCAGGTCCTGATCGGCATGGATCCGGTGCAGTTTGGCACTGTGGTTGTGTTGAACGTGGTGATCGGAATGGCGACGCCGCCGGTCGGGATCTTGTTGTTTATCGGGGCCGCCATATCAGGCGAGCCCGTAACTCGCGTGATCCGGCAGGCATTGCCCTTGGTCGGTATCTGCCTGTTGGTGCTGGCACTATGCGCGCTGATCCCCTCTTTGACCCTATTCCTTCCTAAAAACTTGTTCTGAGGACGACCAGAAATGCCGAAAACGATCCTCTTTGTGTTGGCACACCCCGAGCCGACGTCTTTCAATCATGGGCTGGTTGATGTTGCCTCGTCCGCTTTGACAGGCGCTGGTCACACGGTGCTGATCTCGGATCTATACGCTGACGGGTTTCGCCCCGATCTTGGACGCCATGATATGACAAGCGTCGCTGATCCGGCGCGGTTCCATATCCAGGTCGAGCAGGCCAACGCCGTGCGCAAGGGCGCTTTCGCGCCTGATATTCAACGCGAGCAAGAGCGCGTGGCCGCGGCCGATATTCTGGTGCTCCAGTTCCCGCTTTGGTGGGGCAGCCCGCCTGCAATGCTCAAGGGGTGGCTGGAACGCGTGCTCAGCTATGGGTTCGGATATGTGGATGGCCGTCGCTTTGATACCGGCCTGTTCAAAGGACGTCGTGCGATGCTGAGCGTCACGACAGGCGGTACCCCGCAACGGTTCTCTGACGAGGGCTCTTATGGTCCGATCGAAAACATCCTTATGCCAACCCGGCGCCTGTTGCTCGCGTATATGGGCTATGAAACAGCGGAACCCTTTATTGCCTACGGGGTACCCCGAACGGACGACGCCGATAGAAAACGCCTATTGGAGCAGTTCGCGCAGGCCAATCTGGCGCTCGCGTCACTGCCAACGGACCGCAGCGAGGATTACTTGACGGCCCTGCAAGAGGTGCCCGAGGGCGCCTGGGCCCGCAAGGGCTAGGCCTCGTGACCAAATATTTGCGTTCCAGCCGACACTGGAGCGGAGTGTCACAGTTCTGCGAGTTGCCGAAATAAGGCCCGAGTGCTATGTGCCCCGACAATTGACCTGTCATGAACGGAGCCACCCATGGCCACGGACTATATCGTAAAAGACATCTCGCTGGCCGCGTTCGGCCGCAAAGAACTGGACATCGCTGAAACCGAAATGCCGGGGCTGATGGCCTTGCGCGAAGAATACGGCGACAGCCAGCCGCTGAAGGGCGCGCGTATTGTCGGCTCGTTGCACATGACGATCCAGACCGCAGTTCTGATTGAAACACTGGTCGCGCTGGGTGCTGATGTGCGCTGGGCGTCGTGCAACATCTTCTCGACGCAGGATCACGCGGCGGCTGCGATTGCTGCGGGGGGCACCCCGGTGTTCGCGATCAAAGGCCAGACACTGGAAGAGCACTGGGACTATCTGGATCGTTCGTTCTTGTTCCCTGATGGCGCAAATATGATCCTGGACGATGGCGGCGACGCGACCCTTTATGTCCTGCTGGGGGCCCGCGTTGAAGCTGGCGAAACCGATCTGATCGCAGTGCCGACCTCGGAAGAGGAAGAGGCGATCTTTGCCCAGATCAAGAAGCGTATGGCCGCTAGCCCCGGTTGGTTCACCAAGACCCGCGATGCGATCCAAGGCGTGTCCGAAGAGACCACAACCGGCGTGCACCGCCTGTATGACCTGCACAAAAAAGGCCAACTGCCGTTCCCTGCGATCAATGTGAACGACAGCGTCACCAAATCGAAATTCGACAATAAATATGGCTGCAAGGAATCACTGGTTGATGGCATCCGCCGCGCCACGGACACCATGATGGCCGGTAAGGTCGCTGTGGTGTGTGGCTATGGTGATGTCGGCAAAGGGTGTGCCGCATCGCTGCAAGGTGCCGGCGCTCGCGTCAAAGTCACCGAGGTCGATCCCATTTGCGCGCTTCAGGCTGCGATGGACGGGTTCGAGGTTGTCCTGCTGGAAGAGGCCGTTTCCTCGGCTGATATTTTCGTCACGACGACTGGCAACAAAGACGTGATCCGCATCGAGCACATGCGCGAGATGAAGGACATGGCGATTGTTGGCAACATTGGCCACTTTGACAACGAAATCCAGGTTGCCAGCCTGAAAAACCACAAGTGGACCAACATCAAGGACCAGGTGGATATGATCGAAATGCCCTCGGGGGCACGTATCATCCTGCTGTCCGAAGGCCGTCTGCTGAATCTGGGCAACGCCACCGGCCACCCGTCGTTCGTGATGTCGGCCAGCTTTACCAACCAGGTACTGGCGCAGATCGAACTGTGGACCAAGGGTGACGAATACGACAACCAAGTCTATATCCTGCCCAAGCACCTGGACGAGAAAGTCGCCCGGCTGCATCTGGACCGGATCGGCGTGAAACTGTCGACGCTCTCGACCGAGCAGGCCGATTATATCGGTGTCACGCCCGAAGGCCCGTTCAAGCCGGAACACTACCGCTACTGATTTCGCCTGAATTCCAACAAACGCCCGCCCTTTCTTGGGGCGGGCGTTTTTGTTCCGCGTTTCCCGCGTAAATTGGGGGGAATTTTCTGCCAACCAGGATCAGATATGCGGAATGCCCGGAGAAAATTCTTGTTCATGGCTGAATTCACAGTAGGCTCTGCCCAACTCCGTCCTTCGGAGTTTCAGAGAAAAGGCACACAATAGCCGTCGGAATGGGAGTATGATAATGGGTAAACGCGATGACCTGATCGCCAAATACGCGGACGATCTGAAAAACAAATGCGGGATGAACCCCGATATGGACCTGTTGACCAAGGTCACAATCGGTTGCGGCCCCGCAATCTATAACGATGACGCCTCGACCGTTGCGGCAACGCAAGAAAGCGAGCTGGAAACCGTCAAGAACAACTTCTTGATCAAGAAGTTGGGTCTGGCCGACGGTCCCGAGCTGATGGCCGCGATCAATTCCGTGGTCGAAACTTATGGCCGCTCTGAGCGGAACAAGTACCGCGCGGTGGTCTATTACATGCTGACCAAGCATTTCGGCAAAGAAGCCGTTTACGGCTAACTTTTCCACCAGATTTTCCAATCGCGCCCGCCCATTGTGGCGGGCGCTGCGCATTTGAGTGGTATTCTAATTACTCGGTGGTTTGGGAACGCCCGAGTATGAGGTAGTGTTAGATATACCGAGTCAGGATGGCCGGACCTAATCCAGTTACACGTGTGGTGAGTAGGGAGCACGTGGGGAGCGGAGAGGCCGATCGTCCACTGGCCTCTCCGCACATTATTTGAATCTACCCAAGCGTTCGCGATGGAATTGCACGAATTCCGCCCAGGCTGTCGGACTCAGAATCTTGCGCAAGGCCTGTTTGCGGTAGTCCCCGTTTTGGATGAATCGCTTCACATATCGTTTGATCCAAAACACCGTATCGTCCATACGCGCGTCCTGCGGCATACCAAACCGAGCCAGCGCCTGCCCGGCCCAATTGTCAGCGGCTGGGGGGATGCCCTCCATCGCCTTTGACAGCGCCGTAAGATCCTGTAGCCAAGCCACCAAGCCAACGTCATTCAGCCGTGATAGAGCCTGTTTCAGGGTCGCATCAGGCGTCATCTGTAGATATCGCATGTGATCAGACAGCAGTCGCAGGTTCAGCGCGGCGGTATCGTGACGCAGTTCCATCCCGTGCAGGACATGCTGCAGGAGCCGGTCCTCAACTGAGGGGATCAGGACGCCTGGAATATGGGTTGCCTTGGACCGTTCGATCATGGATTTCGCGCTCAGAACCTGTGACACAGCATCCGATCCGGGCCGGATATGCAGCTCGATGGTGAACATAAAATCCGGGTGGACGATTTGCGCCAAATGATGATGCGGGCCAGGCGCGATGTTTTTTGGCGTGACCGGCAGACCTTTGGCGTCGCGCAGCAACCGGGCGGCTTCCGAAATCTGATCGGCGGGGACCAGCAGGTCCAAGTCGCTGATATAGCGGTGTGCGGGCGTTTGGTGTAGCGGGTCCAGCACATCCGCTGCGCCCTTTAGCGCGACCACCAAGATCCCGTGCGGCGCAAGGATGTCGGAAATTTCGGCCAGCTGCGCTTTGGCCTGCGCGTTCCGTTCCGAATTTGCGCGCTGCATTTCAGCAAAGTAAATCCGCAAATCCAGCGGAACGACGTCCTCCAGCGCGGGCATTTTCACGAAAGCGCTGTGCAGAATGGTCTGGGCATGACCTTGGTTCGCAATTGCGGCCAGTTGCTCTGGCGGGCTTGCGGCCAGGTCATCGAACAGCCCGTCATACGCGGCCCGGCCAAGAGCGACCGCCAATAGCCCCAGAACCGAGCGATGTGGCGCGGAATTACACAGGCTTAGCTTTGGGGCGTTGTCAGCAATTCCAGACATGCAGGCACCGATTGATCCGAGGACGAGAATGCCAAACGATAGGCAGGAGTATCATTCAGGAACTCTGCAAGAGGCGCAATGTTCCCGCGATGCGAATCCGACAGGCGGCTACCGGCTCTCAGGGCCTCAATCAGAGCCTGTTCCGGCGGAATACGTGTCATTTCCAGCGGTCCATGCGGTCTGAACTGCGGGAAAATCAGCGCTCGAACTGGGGTGCGTTGGCCAACTGTCGCTGTCCCCGCGTGCTGTAGAGGAAGGTACCGCACCCCCACGCGCGGGCTGTTTGGGGTCAGGCCATAGCGTTCCTGCAGGGCGACGATTTCCGCAAGGTTCCACGAGCCGGGCTTTACGCCTGCCGCCGTTGGAAAGGCCACCACATCCTTGCCGTTCCGATGAAGCGGCACATGATCGTCGCCCAGATAATCGCAGCCCGCAGCGACCAGCCCAAATGTGAGCGTCGATTTCCCGCGCCCGCTGTCGCCGCAAATAATCAGCGCCTGATCATTCAGCGCAACGCAGCCGGCATGGAAAACAGCCGCCACATCTGCCGGCCCACACGCGGTTTCGGCGATCTCGCGTAGTAGAACGAACCGCGCGGCGTCCAGCTCGATCCGCCCCGAGACGGCCTGACCATCCCGAAATACCGCAAACCCATCTGCATCCGCCTGGGCTGTCAATCGCCTGATGGGGCGATCCGGTTGCGCAGCCATATGCCCGACGATTGTGTTGACTTGCTCGGCCAGGATCGGGTCGGGAATTTGGCAGGCGGCGGTGCCGCCCGGCCCGCCAATCATCAAGGTGGTTTCGACCTCTGCGGCACGAAACACAACAGGGTCGGGAAATTCCTGCGGCTGAGTCGTCAGCAGGCCAGTCTCGATCCACGCGTTTATGACGGTTTGAATGGCGGTCAGGGCCTCGGCTTGGTCATCCGGCGGGGCGATCTGTTGGGCGATCTGATCGGCGGTTAGGTTTTGCGCCACCCCGCCCCTGATTTGCATGCCAAATTCATTCGTCAGCACAATTGCACCGGTCACGGGCGACACAAGCGCAAACGAGCTTCCGATCCTGTGGTGCGGTATCTTATCCAAGAGGGGCCTTATTTCCGGCGGTCATGGTTTTTGCCTCGGGCATATGCCGCTTACCAAGGATCAACGCTGTTGTCCCCGGCGTCCGGGAATCCGCCGCTTTGTTCGTATCCGTTCCAGCCACCATAGTTTTTGTCTGGGGCCTCTTGATAGCCAAGCCACCAGCAGAGCCACCATGGATAATAATCCCGACAGTTCCACCCATTACTGGTTGTCGCCTGGGCCAGGGCCTCGGACGCGCTGACGGCGACGATTGTCGCTCCGGCAGCGGCGGTCGAGTATTTGCTGACAGATTTCAAAAGATCACGACGCGTGACCTGCTTGTCTGTTGTGGGGCTGTTTGGTTTGGAGGGGAGTTCTTTACTCATGGGTACCGCCGGAGCAGGGCTGCTCAACTCAAAAAGTTTTATACTCGAATGGTGATTGCGATGGTTCTTCTTGGCCGTTGCCACGGCCACCGCCGCGCCCTCCGCCACGGCCACCGCCGTTTCCGCCCCCGTTGCCACCGCCGTTGCCTCCACCATTCCCGCCGCCGTTTCCACCACCATTACACCACCAGGGCGGGTTGGGGCGGCTACAGGCGGCCTGGGCGGCGGCCTCTTCTGCGGACAAGGCGACAACAGACGCGCCGCTAAGAGCGAGCGAATACTTGCCAACTGCGCGCAACGCGTCGCGACGAGAGTAGTTTTCTGGTTTGGTCGAGCTGTCTGCCATTGCCTGATTTTCTTTGTTTTGAGCAAAGTTTAGCAAAGTTTTCGCCAAGAGAATAGCCCAGCAACAATGGACTCGGCGGAAACCTACTCGGCGGGCATTACTTTTTGCGGTCCAATCAGCGCGCGGCCCTCGACCCAGCGGTCCAGCAGAGCATGCGCCGCATTCGTATCGCGCGACCGGACCACCCCACGCAAATCCCGCAGAATCGAGGCCATCTGAAGCTCGGACAGCGCCTGTTCCTTCGCGCGCATGATTTTCGGATGAGGCGTGGTCACCATGTCCGAACACAAAAGCAGCTCTTCTTGGATTTTCTCGCCCGGGCGTAAACCAGTGAAAGTGATCTCGATATCGCCGCCGGGATTGGCCGCGTCGCGTACGGACATGCCGGCGCCTTCGATCATTTGGCGGGCAATGTCACGGATCAGTACCGGCTCGCCCATTTTCAGGACCAGCACATCCCCGTGCTTGGCAAATGTCCCTGCCAATAGCACCAGACGCACCGCCTCGGGGATCGTCATAAAGAACCGGGACACATCAGGGTGGGTGACAGTAACGGGGCCGCCCTGCGCGATCTGTTCGCGAAACAACGGCACGACCGACCCAGATGACCCCAGCACATTTCCGAACCGAACCATCCCGAACTGCGTGTCTGTGCTGCGTGTCGCCAAATCCTGAATGATCAGCTCGGCCAATCGTTTGGATGCACCCATGGCGCTGGTCGGCCGTACCGCCTTGTCCGAAGAAATAAGCGTGAATTGCTTGACGCCTGCCTGAATTGCGGCCTCGGCCAATGTGCGCGTGCCCAGAACGTTATTGCGTAGGCCTTCGATCAGATTGCATTCGACCATGGGGACATGTTTATAGGCCGCGGCGTGCAGGATGGTGTCGATTTGATAGCGTTGCAAAACGTCGCGGATCAGGTCGCTTTCGCAGATCGAGCCAAGGATCGGGACAAGAGCCGCCTCGGATTGCAGGCCGGCCAGCTCGCGTTCGATTTCGAACAGCGCCAGCTCCGAGTGATCCAGCATAACCAGAGCCTCGGGTTTGAACATCATAAGCTGTCGACAGATTTCTGATCCGATCGAGCCGCCGGCGCCTGTCACCAACACACGCTTGCCCATATACCCCGATTGGACCTCGGGCAGGTCCTTCTCGATCAGATCGCGGCCCATCAGCCTGTCCATTTTTACATGGCGGATAGTGTGTTGTGGGGTGTTTCCGTCCAGCAGATCCTTGAACGAGGGGATGGTCTTTACGCTGCAATTCATTCGGCGAAGGCTGTTTTCGATCCGTGACTGCACGGGACGGCTGACCGAAGGCATCGCCAGAACCACCAGATCAATATCGCGCGTGCTCAGCAGGTTGGGGATTTGCTCAGAGGCGAAAACCGGCAATCCGCGCTGGTTGCGCCCCTGCAAGGTCGGGTTGTCATCGACAAAGCAAACCGGAACCACCGCGTCATCTGTGCGCAGCGCATCCACCAGCTGCTGGCCTGTCTGCCCGGCGCCATAGATCATCACCCGCTTGCGGCTTTGGCCGTTTTCGTACAGCCGCACGGTCAGCTCCCGCAATATCTGGCGGGCCGATACCGTGGTGATCAGATAAAACAGCGCGAACATGATAGCGAACTTTGCCGGAGCTGCGGGCCCGATCATCGAAGAAACCCCCGCCGCAACCAATCCCGCCGCAACCGCAACCAGTGCTGACTGAAGAATTTCCGGTCCCCGGTACGCGATCAAACGCGTGTGATTCAGTCCCAGCGATATGGTGAGCAACGCAACCAACCCCATCGCAGCCAGACAGGACGCGGCGCCCGTTCTTAGATCCGGCTGAGCAGGCGCCAGCCACAGAGCCATCACAAACCCTGTGCAGACTGCAAACATCTCGACGGTTTGCAGGATCATCGCTTTGCGCGCTCGCGGCAGGGTCAGCACAAAACGGTACAAGGCCAGCGTGGCCTCCCCATCCGGGGCCCGCTTTGATCGAAATGGATGCATGAAATCGGTTTGTTTCATCATGGTGCGCGCGTCTTATGTGTCCAAACAAGGCAAAGAAGCCGTATCTGTGTAAAAGCGTTGTTACAGATTCCGATTCCAGCAAGCATTGAGCACGAAAAAATGCTGCACGGCAGAAACCCGGCGCAGAGATGCCCAAGGATTAGACGGCACTCTACCGTTCTGGACTATGATGGGTTGGGCGTTTAGACAGGCAAAGACACTCTAATCATGGTGGTTTTCCGATGTCTCAATCCTTGTTTGGCACTGACGGTGTGCGTGGCCTGACCAATACCTATCCGATGACCGCCGAACTTGCGATGAAGCTTGGGGCGGCTGCGGGCCGCTATTTCCGTCGCGACCAGCAGGACCACCGCGTCGTGATCGGCAAGGATACGCGCCTGTCCGGCTATATGTTGGAAAACGCGCTGACGGCTGGGTTTACCTCGACCGGGATGAACGTGTTCCTGTTGGGGCCGATGCCTACACCGGCGATTGGGTATTTGACCCGGTCCATGCGGGCGGATGTCGGGGTGATGATTTCGGCCAGCCACAACCCGGCCTATGACAACGGGATCAAGTTCTTTGGCCCGGACGGGTTCAAACTGTCCGATGAGGCTCAGGTCGAAATCGAACGCATCATGAACGAGGGTCCGCGCCTTGCGACGCCTGAAAACATCGGCCGCGCCAAACGCGTGGATGATGCGCTGGGCCGCTACGTTGAATATGCCAAAACGACGTTTCCGCGTGGCTTGCGCCTGGATGGGCTGCGCGTGGTGCTGGATTGCGCCAACGGTGCTGCCTACAAGGCCGCGCCCAATGTGTTGTGGGAATTGGGCGCCGAAGTCGTCACCATTGGCGTCAGCCCCGACGGGCGCAACATCAACGAGGATTGCGGCTCGACTTCGCCCGAGGCCGCCGCGCGCAAAGTGCGTGAAACCCGCGCCAACCTGGGCATCTGCCTGGACGGGGACGCGGATCGTGTGATCATTCTGGACGAAACCGGCACCGTGGCGGATGGCGACCAGATCATGGGTCTGATTGCCGCTAACTGGGCCCAAGAGGGCTTGTTGCAGGGCGGTGCTTTGGTTGCCACCGTGATGTCGAACCTTGGTCTGGAGCGTTACCTGAATGATCAGGGCATTGCGCTGGAACGCACCGCCGTCGGGGACCGCTATGTGGTCGAGCGGATGCGCGAAGGTGGGTTCAACCTGGGCGGCGAACAGTCTGGCCATATCGTCATGACGGATTATGCCACCACCGGCGACGGTCTGATCGCAGCGCTGCAATTCCTGCGGGCGATGGTTGAAACCGGTAAAACTGCCAGCCAACTAACCAAGGTATTCGAGCCCGTTCCTCAGATCCTGCGCAACGTTCGTTTTGCTCAGGGCAAACAGCCGCTGGACGCTGATTGCGTGCAATCCGCCATTGCTGATGGGGAAAAGGCGCTGGGCTCAACCGGCCGTTTGTTGATCCGAAAATCCGGGACCGAGCCCCTGATCCGTGTGATGGGCGAGGCCGAGGACAAGGTCTTGTTGGACAGCATCATCACCAAGATTTGTGACGCCGTGGTATCTGTCGCCTGATCACAACAGGGTCAGAACCACCCCGGCCAGGCTGCTGCCGCCAACAACATATCCCCCGTCGATCAGGATCAGCGCAACCGGCCGCCCGGCAAAGGCATAGCACGTCGTCAGCCAAGGGGCGGACAGAAACAGGCCGATTGACAGACCGCCTATTAGGCCTTCGGTCCGGCCTTCGACGCCGATCTGCACAAACACATAGCGCATCATTCCCGCGACCAGAAGGCAGCAAACAAACGCCACCAAATAGGGCAGAGGCGCGCCTTTGTTGAGCGGCTGACCGCTTTCATCCGTCGCAACCCCCGAGGCGCGCACCCAGTGGCGCGCGAGGGTCATGTACCAGATGGCTCCGAAGCCGTAGGCGGCGATTGCCGCAGCCAGAACACTTAGATGTTGCATGGGGTTCTCCTGAAAACAGGCTCTGATTCAGCCTGAAACCTTGATTCCGGCCATTTCGCTCACCAGCTCCCATTCAGCTGGGGTAACAGGTTGCACCGATAGGCGAGACTGTTTGACCAGGGCCATTTCCGCCAGTTTCGGTTCGGATTTGATCTGGTCCAGCGTCACGGGCGTTTTCACTGGCATCACGGCCTGAATGTCCACGCATTCCCAGCGCGGGTCGTCTGTGGTGCTGTCGGGGTGTACCTCGGCGATCACCTTGACCACCCCGACAACGGCTTTTTGTTTTTGCGAGTGATAGAAGAACCCAAGGTCCCCGATCTGCATGTCTCGCATGAAATTACGAGCCTGATAGTTGCGCACGCCGTCCCATTCTTCGCCTGCGTCACCTTTGGCGACCTGGTCGTCCCAGCTCCATGTGTCAGGTTCGGATTTGAACAGCCAATAGCGCATCAGCCGATAACCTTTTTCCAGCGGATCAGCTCGACATTGGCGAACAGTCCGGCCTTGGCATAGGGGTCGTTCGCGGCCCAGTTTTCGGCGTCAGACATGGTTTCGACATCCAGAATAACCAAAGAGCCGACCATCTGTTCGTCATCGTCCAGCAGCGGTCCGGCCTGGGCAACAATTCCTGTCGATTCAATATAGGCCAGGTGTTCGGCGCGGTTTGCTTTGCGGATTTCCAATGCGCCGGGTTTATCGCGCGCGATAAGGGAAATGTACATTTCATGCCTCCAATTGTACAATTTGTATCGTTTACGGGTGGGCCGTGACCGTCAAGCCTTGGCGCCCTTTTTGCCACCACCCAACAGGGCGGGGCTGCGTTTATCCAATGGCCAGCGAGGGCGAGCCATTAGGGTCATGTCGTCGGTTTCACCAGTCAGGAAACGTTCTGCTCCGGCGTAGGCGATCATGGCTGCGTTGTCCGTGCACAGATGCAGCGGAGGGGCGGTGAACTGGGCACCAAGATCGGCACAAACAGTCTCTAACCTTGCTCGAATGGCCTTGTTTGCGGCAACGCCACCGGCGACGGCCAGCACGGGCTGCCCTGGGGACTCGGCCAGATATTCGCCAAGGGCACGGCGTGTTTTTTCAGCCAGAACATCGCAAACGGCGGCCTGAAATCCGGCACTAAGGTCGGCGCGATCCTGGCGTGTCAGGCCGCCCTTTTCCGAAACGACCTGATCGCGTGCCCGCAAAAGTGCAGTCTTCAGACCCGAGAAGGACATGTCGCACCCAGCGCGATCCAACAGCGGCCGGGGCAGGGCGAACCGTTTCGGATCCCCGTTCTGTGCGTCTTGTTCAACCGAAGGCCCGCCAGGTTGCGGCAGGCCCAACAGCCGGGCTGTTTTGTCAAATGCCTCGCCGGGGGCATCGTCGATTGTGCCGCCCAGACGGGTGAAATCATCCACGCCACGCACAATCAGGAACTGGCAGTGCCCACCGGAAACCAGAAGCATCAGGTAGGGAAACGCGATCCCATCCGTCAGGCGTGGCGTCAGCGCATGTCCTGCAAGGTGGTTTACCCCGATCAAGGGCTTGCCGGTTCCGACCGCGATTCCCTTGGCGCACATCACCCCAGACAGCACTCCGCCAATCAGCCCAGGTCCGGCGGTGACGGCAATTGCGTCCACTTGATTTAGGCCCATTTCCCCCTGAGTCAGAGCCTGTTTTACACAGATATCCAGCTTCTCGGCATGGGCGCGTGCGGCGATCTCGGGGACGACCCCGCCAAAGGCCGCGTGGAGGTCAGTTTGACCGTCAACAACAGAAGATAGGATCTGGGCGCCATTTGGACCGACGCGCACCAAGGCCGCAGCGGTATCATCGCAGCTGCTCTCAAGGCCCAGGATTGTGATGGTGCGTGTCATGGCTCTGCCCGTTGCAACGTAGTTGCACGGCAGGTAACACCAGAAGCAGTTTCAAACAATCCCGGCTTGCCAAATGCGCCCGACCATCCTGCTGACCCGTCCCAAAGAAGGCTCTGCCCGGTTTGCAGAGCAGTTGCGCCAGGCGTGCGGGTCCGAGGTACGTATCCTGTGTTCTCCCGTTTTGCGCATTGATCCGGTCGCATTTCAGGCCGACCTGACCGGGTACAAGGCGCTGATTTTCACCTCGGCTAATGCGGTGCCCTTCGGGGCGCCGGGGTTGCGTTGCTACACGGTTGGGGATGCCACCGCGCGTGCGGCGCAGGCGGCTGGCATGCATCCGACAAGTGTTGGCGCGAATGCCGAGGCTCTGGTCAGGCGGATTTTGGCCGATGGTGATCAGGGTCCCCTGCTGCATCTGAGGGGCCAGCACACACGAGGTGATGTTGCGCGCACCCTGTCAGAGGCAGGCTGTGCCACGGACGAGCAGATCGTCTATTCACAGACGGAATGCGCACTAACAGAAGAGGCATTGAGGGCGCTAGCCTCTAGTTTGCCAGTAATAGTGCCGCTTTTTTCACCTCGCTCGGCGCGAATATTTGCGTGGCAGTTGCCCGAGAATGCTCGGGTTTGGGTCGCTGCGCTTAGCCCCGCTGTCGCCGAGGTCTTTGCAGGTATGGCAATTTCCCGGATGGAAATCGCGACAACACCTGACGCAAAGGCAATGCTGAGCGTCACGCAGGGACTGATGGACGCAGTGACCCGACTTGAGGGTTAAGCTCTGTCCCTTTAGTCTTATGATCCGAGTAAGTTATTTTGGTTCCAGATTCGAAAGGATGACCCGCGGTGTCCGACCCCGAAAAAGATAAGAATAATCCAGAGGTGCCGACCGAAGAGATCGTAGATGCGGTCATCATCGAAGAGGAAGACCAGAAAACTAACAAAGACAATTCCGCGGACACACCCGAAGAAGAGAGCGGCGAAGCGGCCGAAATCGCCGAAGAGACTTCGGATGACACCCCAGAAGATGACGATACTGCCGCAGAGGAAATTCCACCCGAGGCCGACACCGTGACCGCGCCCCCGCCGGAAGACCCGGTTGTGGTGCAGAAAGTAGGGTTTGTTCCTCTTGTTTTGGGCGGCGTTGTGGCCGCTGGCTTGGGGTTCGGGGCTTCGCAGTTCATTTTCCCCGAAGGCTTGTCTGGCTCCAAGAGCATCGCAGCGATCGAAGCATTGGATGCGCAGCTTCGGAAACAGAATGCAACGATGGCCGCGTTGGAAAAACGCTTGGTTGCGGCCGAGAACATCACGGTGCCCGAGCCAGATCTGTCCCCCGTGACGGACGCTGTTTTGGGTGTCGAGACGGCGATGTCAGAGCTGTCGGCCCAGTACGCAGGATTGGAATCCCGGCTTACGGATCTGGAAAAACGCCCCGCAGAAGGTGGCGCCGCAGCCGCCGCAGTCGAGGCATACGAGCGTGAGGTAAAAGCGCTGAAAGACGCAATGGAGAAACAAAAGGTCGAAGTTGACGCCTTGGTTTCCGCCGCTCAGGAAGACAAGGCAAGCGCCGAGATGACCGCCCAGCAGGCGATGATCCGTTCGGCCATATCGCGGGTTCAGATTGCGTTGGATACCGGGGCGAGTTTTGCCGATGCAATGGCGGACCTAGAGGCGGCTGGCCTGACGGTCCCGGCGGCGCTGAGTGCGGTCGCTGACACGGGCGTGGCCACGATTGCACAACTGACGGTCGATTATCCGATTGCCGCGCGCAAGGCGCTGGCCGCGTCGCGCAAGGACGAAGGCACCGGCGGCAACGTCTGGAATTTCTTCCGCAATCAGCTGGGCGTTCGCTCTCTGGAGCCCAAGGAGGGTGAGGGCGCCGATGCGGTCTTGTCCCGCGCCGAAGCGGCGTTGGCGGATGGGCGTTTGACCGACGCCATGGCCGAGCTCGAGGGCCTCCCCGAAGAGGGCCGCGTCGAGCTGACCGACTGGATGGCCCGTGCCACCCAGCGCGCTGAGGCTATCGCCGCGGCAGAAGACCTAAGCGCCCAAGTGGCGTCGAATTAAGGGGTAACGAAACATGTTGTGGTCTCTGATTAAGATTGTCGTTTTCGTCGCCCTTGTCGCTGCTGCGACGCTTGGTGCTGGATATTTGCTGGAACTCGAAGGTGGCGTCCGCGTCGCTGTTGGCGGGATCGAGTTGAACCTGACGCCGCTGACCGCGGTCATTGCGTTGCTAGTGTTGGTGTTGGCGATTTGGTTGCTGCTCAAGCTGGCCTCGTTAACGATTGCTGTGTTGAAATTCCTGAACGGGGATGAAACGGCCCTGTCGCGGTATTTTGATCGGAACCGTGAACGCAAAGGTTATAAGGCGCTGACCGAAGGCATGATGGCCCTTGCTTCGGGCGAGGCACGTTTGGCGATGAGCAAAGCCGCCAGAGCCGAGAAATACCTGGGAAAACCCGAGCTGACGAACCTGCTGACGGCTCAGGCCGCTGAAATGTCCGGTGATCGTAAAAAAGCCGAAGAAAGCTATAAAAAGCTGCTGACAGACGAAAAAACCCGGTTTGTCGGTGTGCGTGGGATCATGAAGCAAAAGCTGGCGGACGGGGATGCCGATACGGCCCGTAAACTGGCGGAAAAGGCGATCACCCTGCGCCCCAAACATGTGGAAACACAGGACGTGTTGCTAAAACTGCAGGCGCAGGCGCGCGACTGGTCCGGCGCCCGCAACACGCTGAATATCAAGTTGAAACAGGGGTCTTTGCCGCGTGACGTGCATAAACGCCGTGACGCGGTATTGGCGCTGTCGCAGGCCAAAGGCATTCTGGACGAAGGCAACGATATTGCTGCCCGTGAGATTGCGATCGAAGCCAACCGTCTGTCGCCCGATTTGATCCCAGCGGCGTGCTATGCCGCGCGGAGCTATATTGAGCAGGGCAAACCCAAACTGGCGACGCGTATCCTGAAAAAGGCGTGGGATGCCCAGCCTCACCCCGATCTGGCTGCTGTCTTTGCTGCGATTGTCCCTGACGAGGCGCCTGCTGACCGGCTCAAACGGTTCTATCAGCTGTTCAAATATCACCCCGATCATCGTGAAACCCGGCTGATTCAAGCAGAGCTTCTGATCGCGACCGAGGATTTCCCCGCTGCGCGTCGTGCCCTTGCTGATCTGCTGGAGGAAAACCCGGACTCGCGCGCTTTGACGATCATGGCTGCGGTTGAACGCGGCGAAGGTGCCTCGGATCGGGTGGTCAAAGGCTGGCTGGCTCGCGCATTGAATGCGCCGCGTGGTCCGCAGTGGATTTGCAAGAATTGCCACAACATTCACTCTGAGTGGGGGCCGGTCTGCGAAAATTGTCAGGCCTTCGATACCCTTGAGTGGAGCGTGCCCGCAACGAGCGAGGTCGGTAGCGTCACCGGCGTGGCCATGTTGCCGCTGATCGTTGGCGCACTGGAGGATCAAAGCCAGGACGACGCCGAGGAGGAACAGGTCGAGGACGCCGCAATTCCTGTCGTCGACGCTGAGATCGTCGAGGACGAAGTAGAGGCGCCGGACGAGCCCAAAGCTGAGGCACTGCAAGAGGAAAAATAGGTCTTTCCCAAGCGAGATCGGGGTGCTATAGCCCCGATCCACAGGGCTTTTGCGGTGATCTGCACGAATGCCCATGGCGTGGCCCAAGAGGCCATGGATGAGAAGAAGGCCTCAATAGCTCAGCTGGTAGAGCAGGTCCTTCGTAAGGACAAGGTCGGGGGTTCGAGTCCCTCTTGAGGCACCACTCTTCTCTATAAACTATTGCTAAAAAAGAAATTATTTCCGATCCTCCAGAACCTTTAGTGTTAGCAAGATATCCTTGCCGGTCACGTTGAGGGCAATATGCCCGTTCGACGGCTGGACCTGATGGAGCGGACATCCCTGATCTCTTCTCTGAAGGATTGGGAGATGAAACCCATCAGCCCCCCTTTTGTACGAAATCATGACGGGTACTGAGTAGATCAACTTCTTGGGGAATACTGCCGACTATCGCAAATCTTGCCAATCCAGCCGGAAACTTTGTGGCAAGCCCAACTGGATCTATCCAAATCCTTCATTTTGATCATGCACATAGTTCATGCCAGCGTCATAGATATATTCTGGTTTTCTATAGTATGCCTGATTGTGTTGATTCCACCTTCGACGGACGGGGGTGGAGAGGAGGCAACATCCGGTTCGGAACCCGCGCAGGTTCCTAATCCAGCCGGAACTGTTCGAGAAGAGCTCGCTCTTCCGATCTAAGGAGGAAATCATGAAGTATTCCAATATCGTCGCCGCTGCGGTTGTCGCAGTGACGTCCGCCACCGTGGGGCACGCTGAAGAAATCAGGGCAACCTCATCGTTTGGCCCCAAGCATGTTCTTGCCACTGATGGCTATCCCGCCCTTTTTGCCAAGCTTTCCGAACTGACAGATGGGCGCTGGTCCGGCAACGATACTCCGTCAGGTTTGCTGGCGCCAAACGAGATGAACTCGGGTCTTCGCGACGGGGTTTCAGAGATGGGCCCGATCATCCTGCCATATTTCGCAGCGGACTATCCGGAAAGCGGCCTGGTCGGTGAATTGTCCATCCTAGGTACAGACAACCGAGCGATTTCCTCAGCTGTAACCGAATACCTGGCAACCTGCGATGAGTGCATTGCCGAATTCGCGGCCAATGGTCAGGTTTTCCTCGGCTCGGATGCGACCACCAACTATCAATTCCTGTCGACCAAACCGATCCGCACGGTCGAGGACATGGCCGGTGTCCGTATTCGGACCGCCGGGTCAGTCTTTACCCGTTTTGTTGAGTTTCTAGGTGGCGAGCCGGCGCAGATGCCGTCTTCTGAACTGTTCGAGGGTCTCAGCTCGGGGGTGATTGACGCAACCTATTCCTCGGTGGCTGACCTGCAAAACGCCCAACTCTATGACGTGGTCGAGAGCGTTACCCTGATTGATCAAGGTGTGTTCAATGCTGCTGCGATGACCAATGTTTCGATGCTGCTGTGGAACCGGATGAGCGCCGATGACCGCCAGGCGCTGGCTCATGCTGCGCAATACGCCCAGACCATCGGGGTGCAATCCTGGGTGTCCAAAACCGAGGACGCTACTGCTAAAGGCAAAGAAAGCGGCATCGAGTTCATCACGCCCGATCAGGCGTTGCAGGACAAGGCCGCAGAATTCCGCAAGATGCATCTGGCCAGCGTTGCCGGCACTCTGACCGAGCGTGGTGTCACCAACGCCGAAGCCAAGATTGCGCGCTATCAGGAGCTTCTGACCAAGTGGGAAGGTCTGGTCGTCAATGTTGGTTCGGCCGAGGAACTGGCGGAGCTTCGCTATAACGAGATCTGGTCCAAGATCGCCTACGCGTCCTACGGCCAGTAAGGCGATCCGATGAAGCTGTTACATAGCTTTGTTGGCACGGCGACCAAGCTGATCGGCAGTGCTGTCCTCGTTCTGATGGCACTGCAGATCGTGATCGACGTGTTCATGCGCAACGTGTTGGGGGCCGGGTTTCCGGCCACCGCCGACCTTGTCTCGAAATACTACATGATACTGGTCAGCTTTCTTCCGATCGCCTACGCCGAGTTGCAGCGCCGCCATGTCGAAGCTTCGGTATTCACCGACATGATGCCCAAGCCTACGCATCGCTGGATCTATCTATTCGGGTTTGTTCTGTCTTTCGTGGTGTATGCCATGCTGGCATGGGGCACGATGAAAGAGGCATTGGTTCAGACCGGCCGAGGTGCATATGTCGAAGCGGGTACAATCGTGTTTTATACATGGCCCGGTTACTGGATCCTGCCCGTCAGCTTTGCGCTGATGACTATCGTTCTGGGCGTCCGCCTTGTCGAAGTCTCACGCGGTGCATTTGCCGACATACCGGCCGATCAGGCGCAGATTGCCGAACCCCCTAACCAGATGGACTGACAAATGGACCCGATGACTATTGGTGTGGTCGCTCTGATCACCGTTCTCGTCCTTATTTTATTGCGGGTACCCATCGCGGTGTCGCTAATCTTGGTGTCTGTCGTAGGCATCTGGGCAATCGTCGGAGAACGTCCGGCAATGTCGATGTTGTCGACTGTGCCCTATAATTTTGCTGCTAGCTGGACCCTGTCGTCGGTGCCTATGTTCCTGTTTATGGGATATGTCGCCTACCATTCGGGCCTGACCCGCGGCATGTTCGAAGGCGCACGCGCCTGGCTGGGCTGGATGCCCGGAGGATTGGCCATCGCATCTTTGGCGGGGGCTGGCGGTTTCGCCGCTGTGACCGGATCGTCAATCGCCTGCTCGGCCGCCATTGGTCGGATTGCGGTGCCAGAAATGCACCGGCAGGGCTATGACATCCGTATTGCGACGGGCTCTGTTGCGGCGGGCGGCACGATTGGCGCCCTGATCCCACCTTCTATTCTGTTGATCCTGTTCGGCATCCAGGCCGAGGTGTCGATCACCAAGCTGTTCGTTGGTGGGTTGATCGTCGGGTTGATCTCGCTGGCGCTCTATATCGGCGCGGTTCTCATCACCTATATGCTGGCGCCAAACAGATTGCCTCGTGCCCAGGCGGGCAGTTGGCAGGAACGTTGGGATGGCGTCCGCGAGGTCTGGCCGGTAATCTTGATGATCCTTGTGGTCTTTGGTGGGTTGTTCTCGGGGCTGTTTACCGCCACCGAGGCGGGTGCAGTGGGCGCGGTGATTGCCGTGATCGTTGGCCTGGCCCGCAGAACCCTGTCGTGGGACGCGTTCAAGGAAAGCGCGGTCGATACGCTCTTGTCTTCGGGTTCGCTGTTCATGATCGCGATTGGCGCCAACCTGTTTACCCGCCTGGTGGCCTTGTCCGGTCTGTCGCGCTGGATCGGCTCGGGTATCGAAGGTCTGGGGCTGGGCGTTCTGGGCATCCTGATCCTGATTACGCTGATCTACCTGGCGCTTGGCATGTTCCTGGAACCGATCGGAGCAATGCTTCTCACTTTGCCACTTTTCCTGCCATTGATCGAAGCGCAGGGCGTAGATGTGATTTGGTTCGGTATCCTGTTGGCCAAATTGCTGGAGATCGGAATGATCACTCCTCCGGTAGGGCTGAACGTTTTCGTCATTCACTCGGTCGCAAAAGATTTGGTACGTCTCGAACAGATTTTTGCGGGCATTTTGCCTTTCCTAGCTGCGGATCTGTTGCTGGTTATCGGAATGTTGGCGACTCATGCGTTGTTCTGAACTCTCATGGGCTCGGTTGGGTTTCGGCCACTGTCGCCTTGATCATTTCGCGGAACCATTGGTTCGCGGGGTCGGCATCCGAATTGCCATGCCAGTAAAGATAGGTATCGACGGTCTCGGCGGCGAACGGGGTTGGCAACACCTGATTGTCAAACCAGGTGTTGGCGCGGATGGCGAATGTTTCCGACATGGTCAAAAGCATGTTGGACGACGCCACGATACGCATCGCTGTGTTGATCTGCTGACAGCGCCCTCTGATATTGCGGCTATGCCCGATACGCGAGAGGGCCTGATCTTCGGGGCCGAGACCGTGTGGTCGCGACGTGACCAAAACATGTTCGGCCTTAAGATAGGTTTCCAGGTCTACTTGTCCGTCGATCAACGGATGCCCGCGTCGCGCCACCACAACAGACGGCGCCGCGCCCAAATGCATACGCTGCACGTCCGCCGAAACGGGAAGAAACACGTCGATCACGGAATTCAACTCACCAGAGGCCAGCGACTGTTCCAGCCGACGCCTGTCAAAAGGACAGGCGGAAACCGAGACGCCGGGCGCGTTTTCGTTCAGCAAGAGAACCAGCGGCAGGAGGTAGGTGCTTTCCATCAACGAGCGCATGCCGATGTTGAAATGCATCTCGGCGCTTTCAGGCGAGAACCCATCAAGTTCTCCCAGCGTACGTTCGAAAATCTTCAACGCGTCACGGACTGGGCCAATGATCCGCTCGGCCATCGGTGTCGGAGCCAGCTTCTGTCCCTGCCGGACGAACAGTGGGTCACCGACGCGCTCACGCAGCCGGGCCAAGGCGTGGCTGATCGTGGGTTGCGACAGGTTCAGCGTCTCGGCCGCACGAGTTACGCCGCCCTGCGAGTAGACGGCTTCAAATACGATGAACAGGTTGAGGTCCGTACGATTAATATGCAGCATTTGAATGTCTCTCTATTTCAATCATTCATTTTACATATGCTGCTGGCTGCTGCAACACGGTGCAAAGCAATGAGGATCTCATGAGAAAAATAGGCCCTGAATTGGATGTGAATACGCTGTCGGACTATCTGGCTACTGTGATGCCGGGTACCGGCCAGGCCACGCTCGAGAAGATTCCGGGTGGCTTGTCGAATCCGACGTATTTTCTGGGATTTGGCAGTGAACGTTACGTGTTGCGCAAGCAACCACCTGGGCCGTTGTTACCTTCGGCGCATGCAATCGACCGCGAATTCCGGGTGATCAACGCATTGGCGGATACATCGGTGCCGGTGCCGGCGGCGCCGCATTACTGTGAAGACGCCAGCGTTATCGGCACCCCGTTCTACGTCATGGAACGGTTGGAGGGGCGCGTGCTGCACGACAATGGCCTTCCTGACTTGGCCCCCCACGAGCGGGGCGCGGTCTTCGATGCTATGAATGAAACCCTTGCGGCTTTGCACGGCGTCGATGTCGATGCGGTGGGGTTGGGCGATTTTGGGCGAAAAGGCGGTTTTTTCGCCCGCCAAGTAGCCCGGTGGAGCAAGCAATATGAGACCGCGAAAACCCGCGAGGTCGATGAGATTCCACGGCTGGCGGATTGGCTACGGGCGCACTTGCCCGAAGATGACGAAACCACCCTGGTGCATGGGGATTACCGTCTTGGCAATCTGATTTTTCACCCCTCCAGGCCGCAGGTCATTGGCGTACTGGATTGGGAATTGTCTACGCTTGGCCACCCATTGGCCGATCTCGGATACAACCTCATGCCCTGGACCATGCGCGAAAGCGAATACCACGGGCTGGCCGGGCGCGACCTCCCAGCGCTCGGCATACCCGACATGCGTGCCTATGCGGCGCTTTATTTTTGCAACCGCGGGCTCGGCGATGCGTATGACCCGTTTTACACGGCTTTTGCCTTTTTCCGGCTGGCCGTGATCTTTGAGGGCATCGTCAGCCGTGCGGCCCAAGGTAATCAGGTGTCCGGTTCAGCCGACGACATCCAACATCTCAGCCGGGTCTGGGCCCGGCACGGACTATCACTGGCAGGAGAGTGACATGGATTTTGAATATTCCGAAAAGAGCCTGGAGCTTCAGGCAAAGCTCAAAACGTTCATGGACGAGCACATCATTCCGCGCCATGCGCAATTCTTGAAAGAGGCAAAGAATGGCAGCCACGTCATCAGTTTCATGGATGACCTGAAAGAACTGGCCCGAGAAGAGGGGCTGTGGAACATGTTCTTGCCCGCCCTGAAAGACGATGAACCGGGAACGCGCCTAGCCAACCTCGACTATGCCCCCCTGGCCGAGATCATGGGCCGGATTTTGTGGGCTTCCGAAGTTTTCAATTGCTCGGCGCCAGATACCGGCAACATGGAAATCCTGCACATGTTCGGGACGGACGAGCAGAAAGAAAAGTGGCTCAAACCTTTGCTGAACGGCGAAATTCGTTCGGCATTTTCCATGACGGAACCTGATGTTGCCTCGGCGGATGCCACCAATATCGAAACGGTGATCCGTCGCGAAAATGACGAATATGTCATCAACGGCCGCAAGTGGTTTTCGACCGGCGCCGCATCGCCCCGCTGTAAGGTGGCCATTGTCATGGGCAAAACCGCCCCGGACAACCCCAACCGGCACGAACAGCAAAGCATGGTTCTGGTGCCGCTGGACACCCCTGGTGTCACCATCACCCGCAACATTCCGGTGATGAACCACGAGAGCTATGAGAGCCATTGCGAGATCGTGTATCGGAATGTGCGTGTGCCCGTTTCAAACCTTCTGGGTGAAGAGAATGCTGGCTTTGCCATTGCTCAGGCGCGGCTTGGACCGGGACGTATCCACCATTGCATGCGCTCGATCGGGCAGTCGGAACTGGCATTTGAAATGATGGTCGAACGTTCTCTCGAACGGAAGACCTTTGGCAAATACCTGCATGAACACGGCATGATGCAGGAAAAGATCGCCCGTTCGCGAATGGAAATTGAACAGGCGCGTCTGCTGGTTCTGAAGGCGGCATGGCTGATCGACAGATACGGGGTAAAAGCGGCGCGTAACGAGGTGGGCTTGATCAAGGTGGTGGTGCCGGAAATGCACTGCAACGTCACCGACAGAGCCATGCAGACCTTTGGCGGTATGGGGCTTACGCCCGATGTTCCGTTGCCCGACCTGTGGACGATGGCACGCACGCTGAAGCTGGCCGATGGCCCGGACGAAGTACATATGCAGACCATTGCCCGCATGGCCGTGAAGCAGGCCAAGGCCGGTCCTCGTGACAGCTATAAATACATGACACCCCCGGATCGGGCGACCGAAGCGGATATGCGCGACACGCGTCCTGAACCTGTAGGCGTGGCGGCACAATGATAGCGGAAGAGCTCTTGGTGGCCTTGTCGCCAGGCCCAGGCGTCGACGAATATATGGCGCGTGCGGTCAAGTTGGCCGGAACGGTGCCCTCGTCTGCCAGGGACCCAGGGCTGATCCAGAGGGTCGGCGTCCTGGGGGCCGGGACGATGGGGCGCGGCATCGCCATGGCTTTTGCACAAACGGGGCGGGAGGTAATTCTGGCTGACCCGTCAGCAGAGGTTTTGGCAGAAGCCAAGGCGCATCTATCCGGCCTGGCAGGTCGGCAACTGTCCAAGGGTAGGCTGGATGCGCTGGGCCACGAGGCGCTTTTGGCTCGCTTTACCTATTGTTCTGGCGTGGCCAGCTTCTCCGGGGTCGACATGGTGGTCGAAGCGGTGCCAGAAATCATGGATCTGAAACAGCAGGTCATGGGCCAGATCGAACAAGCGGTTCGTTCCGATGCCTTGATCGCCACCAACACTTCGACACTGGACATCGATGGGATCGCGCAAGGGCTGCAAAAGCGGGACCGGTTTATCGGCACGCATTTCTTTGTCCCGGCGCAGGTCAACCGCCTGCTGGAAGTGATCCCAGCACACTCTACGGCCCCGGAAACGCTGGCGACGATCATGGCGCTGGCACTGGATCTTGGTAAGCAGGCTGTGGTTGCTGCTAACGGCGATGGTTTCATCGGCAATCGCCTGTTCGACCGTTTCCACCAAGAAGCGATGTATCTGGTCGAAGAGGGCGCACAGCCCGAAGAGGTCGATGCCGCGCTTGAGCAATGGGGGATGGCCATTGGTCCGTTTCGGGCGTTGGATCTTGTCGGCAACGATATTCCTTGGGGGGTCCGTAAGCAGCGAGCTCAGCGGCAGGAGCCACCGTTCCAGCCACGCATAGGTGATGCGCTTTGCGAGGCTGGCTGGTTTGGTCAAAAAACCGGGCGCGGCTGGTATCTGTATGATCAGGCGACGCCAAAGGGCCGCCCGTATGAGGACGCACGCGCGCTTGCACAAAAGGTGTCTCGGGAATTGGGGATTACAAGGCGCAGGATCGACCAGGCTGAAATCATCGGCCGCTGTTTGACCGCCTTGATCGTTGAGGGCAAAGCCATGTTGGCCGAAGGCCGTGCATCCCGTGCGTCAGATATCGACATGGTTTATGTCGCTGGTTACGGATTTCCCGCCGCCTTTGGTGGACCAATGCGCATAGGCGAGGCGCTTGGCCTGGACTCGGTTTTGGATCTCGCGCGTCACTATGGCCAAATAAGCGGTCGGGGAGAGACAGCCTGGGCTTTGCCCAAAGCATTGCCGACAGAGGAAGTAGTGAAATGAACTTGTTTGACTTGAGCGGCCAGACCGCGCTGATCACAGGCGGATCGCGTGGATTGGGCCTGCAAATCGCAGAGATATTCGTGGATGCAGGCGCCAATGTGATCCTGACAGCGCGCAAGAGCCATGAGCTGGAAGAGGCCAAAGCCCATTTGGAAGCCTTGGGGGGATCGGTTGCAACGATCGCCTGTGATCTGTTGCAGCTAGATACAATCGCGGCAGTAGTGGAAAAGGCTATCGGTTCTTTCGGTTCGATTGACATTCTGGTCAACAACGCCGGCACCAGCTGGGGGGCTCCAATGGAAAGCCACCCCCTGGATGGATGGAAAAAGGTAATGGACCTGAATATTACCGCGCCGTTCGTTTTGACGCAGGAAGTGGGAAAACGCTGCTTCCTGCCGCGTAAAACTGGCAAGATCCTGAATATTGCATCCATTGCCGGCTATGGTGGCAATCGCGCCGACAGCGACATGTTCACCATTGCCTATAACACCTCCAAAGCCGCAATGATCAATTTCACCCGCGCCCTGGCCACCGAATGGGGGCGCCATAATATCAACGTGAATGCTTTGGCACCGGGGTTCTTTCCGTCAAAAATGTCGGAAGTTCTGCTTGAGCGGTTGGAGCAAACTCTCATGCCCTCCATTCCGCTTCTGCGCTTTGGCGGAGAGAACGATCTTAAGGGCCCGGCACTCTTGCTGGTCAGCGAGGCAGGGCGACACATCACCGGGCAATGCATCGCAGTGGATGGCGGCGCTACGGCGTGAAGGAAACACAGATGAAGCGATTGCATCACAAAGTGTGGCCAAAAGGCGTGCCACACGACATTGCACCAGTTACCCATACGCTTGACGACAATCTGCGCAAGGTTGCGCTCAGACTGCCGGACAAGCCCGCTGTTGTTTTTTACGGGGCGGTCACAACCTATGCCCAGCTCAACGATGAGGTGCGGCGGATCGCAGGCTACTTGCAGTCCGTATGTGGTGTGACAAAGGGCGACCGGGTCGGTCTCTACATGCAGAACGCGCCGCAATTTGTGACCGGGTATTACGGGATTATCCGGGCCGGAGGTGTGGTTGTGCCGATAAACGCGATGAACCTCGCCGATGAAACTGATCACATCGTTCGCGACGCCGGAATTCGCACGGTACTGACCGCACAGGACAGGGTGCCCTACCTAACGGATCTTTTGGAGAACGGCGCACTGGAGCATGTCATTTCAGCGCATTATGCCGACGCCCTGCCAGCTACACCGCCTCCTGGGCTTCCAGATGTGATCGCCGCACCGGCAGCCCGCGCGCCCAAAGGGGTGACGACTTGGGCAGACATGATGCAAGCGGATTGCGCACATGAACGGGTTTCTCTTTCAGCCGCAGATTTATGTGTGATGCCTTACACCTCTGGGTCCACGGGGCGCGGCAAGGGCTGTATGCATAATCACCAAACGACTTTGCACGCCGCCGCCTGCATGTTCGAGTGGTTCGGTATAGGCGAAGACGACGTTTATCTGTCGGCGGCCCCGATGTTTCATGTGGTTGGCATGCAGGCAGGAATGAACGTGCCAATTGCCAACGGCGCAACCAGTGTGATCCTGCCGCGTTGGGATCGCGATGTCGCTGCGGACCTGATCCGTGATTTCGGCGTAACGGCATGGCCAACCGTGCCTACGGCGGTGATCGATTTTCTGAACCGTCCAAATCTGAAGCAGGGTGATCTTGAGACGATGCGCGTGATTTGGGGCGGCGGGATTGCCATGCCCAAGGCCGTGGCCAGGAAACTTCACGATTTGACTGGTCTGAGCTTTCTCGAAGGCTATGGCATGACAGAAACCATTGCGCCCGCCACGGCCAATCCTCCCCATCTGCCGAAGGCCCAGTGTGGCGGCGTGCCGTCCCTGAACACCGATATCGTGATTGTCGATCCGGAAACATTGGACGTGCTTCCAACCGGCGAGGTCGGCGAAATCCTGATATCCGGCCCGCAGGTGATGCTGGGCTACTGGAACAATCCAGAAGCCGACGCAGAGAGCTTTGTCACAATTGATGGAATGCGTTTTCTGAGGTCAGGAGATCTGGGACGCATGGACGAGGACGGGTACATTTTCATCGTTGATCGCCTGAAGCGGATGATCAATGCCTCTGGTTACAAGGTGTGGCCGACAGAGGTGGAAAGCCATCTCTATCATCACCCCGCTATCGCCGAGGCCTGCGTTATTGGCGCTACCGATCCGTATCGGGGGGAAACCGTCAAAGCCATTGCCGTGCTCAAACCCGGCCACTCGCTGGATGCTCGGGCCTTGGCCAAATGGGCGCACGAACACATGGCCGCCTACAAAGTGCCGCGCCTTCTGGACGTAGTGCAAGAGCTGCCCAAATCCGGGTCCGGCAAAGTGCTGTGGCGCCAACTTCAGGAACAGGAAAACGCGAAATGAAAGACGCTGTAATTATGTCGACTGCCCGCACTGGGCTTGCCAAGAGCTTTCGTGGGTCGCTGAACGCCACCCACGGAGCGGCTATGGGGGGGCATGTCATTGCTCACACGGTGGAACGGGCAGGTATTGCGCCGGACCTGATTGAGGATGTCATCCTGGGATGTGGTTTTCCCGAGGCCGCGACAGGTATGAACATCGCCCGCCAATCCGGCCTTAGTGCTGGGCTTCCGGTGACGTCAGCCGCGCAAACGGTCAACCGGTTTTGCGCTTCGGGATTGCAGGCGATTGCAATGGCGACGGCTGATATTCAGCTAGGTCGCGCTGAGGCTGTTGTGGCCGGAGGTGCCGAATCCATATCGCTGGTTCAACCGGTGCTGAACAAGGCCAATCTTCAGGATCGCTGGCTGAGCGAGCACAAACCCGCAGTTTACATGGATATGATCGACACCGCCGACATCGTCGCACAGCGATATGGCATCAGCCGTGAGGCGCAGGATGCGTTTGCCCTGGAAAGTCAAACCAGAACTGCTGCTGCGCAGCAAACAGGAAAATTCGACGCCGAAATTGTTCCGATGAACACCATAATGGCCGTCAAGAACCGCGAAACCGGCGAGGTCACAATGCAGGACGTGACTGTGACGCGTGACGAATGCAATCGCCCGGGTACCGAGCTGGCCAATCTGGCCTCAATGGAGCCTGTGAAGGGGCAGGGCAAATTCGTGACCGCTGGAAATGCGTCGCAATTGTCGGACGGCGCCTCGGCTTGCGTCATCCTGTCTGACGAGGCTGCCGCCAAGGCCGACGCGACACCGTTGGGCGCCCTGCGCGGCTTTGTCGTGGCTGGGTGCGAACCTGATGAGATGGGCATCGGCCCCGTGTTCGCCATTCCTAAACTGCTGCGTCAGACGGGCCTGCACATCGATGATATTGATCTTTGGGAGTTGAACGAGGCCTTTGCCAGCCAGGCGTTGTACTGCCGTGACCGATTGGGCCTTGATCCAGACAAGCTGAACGTCAATGGCGGGTCTATCTCGGTCGGGCATCCATTTGGCATGACCGGCGCCCGACTTGCTGGGCACATCCTCTTGGAGGGTCGCCGTCGCGGGGCCAAATACGGGGTCGTTTCGATGTGCATCGCCGGTGGGATGGGGGCGGCCGGGCTGTTCGAGATATTCTCGGATTAACACTGGCTACGCATGGCTGTGACGGAATTATTTCGCACCCGCCGATGCCGGTGAACCTCGAAACGCGCGTGCGCCCAAGTCTATGCGTGGGGGGAGTTGCGTTGGTCCAGTTTCACGAATTCCATGGCACGAGGGTCCAGGGCGATGGGGTCATGCACATCCACGCCATAGATCACATAGCCCCGATGGAAGTCGCGGATATGCCGGGCCATCCAGTCTTCGGCGCGGTCGGGATCTTCGTCCAGAATCGCCTCGTGGGATTCCAGCAGGCGGTGGCGGGTCTGGGGCACGCTGGCATATAAATTCACCGTGGCCGAAAACAGCAGCGCCCCGATCGGGGCCGCCGACAGCGACAGGGCGGCGTTCTGGGCGGCCTCGGCGATCAGCTGGTGAAATTCGGTATCGTTGCGGCGCAATTCGTCCTTCAACTCTGGGGTGATTCTTTGCGCAGCCAGCCGGGCGGCAAAGGGTTCCAGCAGGCGCTGCATTTCCCACAGTTCGTAGAAACTGACCTGTTTCAGCCCTAAGGCCCGGGTCACCACCGAACCGACGACCGACATATCCGGCACCGAAACCATCAGCCGTTTGCCCGCACCGCGCTGCACCAGACCGGCGTTTTCCAGCGATCGGATGCCTTCGCGTACGGTGGATCGGTGGACGCCAAGAATATTGGAAAGCTCTGATTCTGTTGGTAAAACTTCGCCCGCCTTCAACTGACCATCGAGGATCTGCGCCTCGATGGCGTCTGCCACGCGTTGTATCCGGGCTCTAGTTTCAGGTTGGTCAGGGTCGAGCCGGGTTTCTGGGCTGTCGCTCGCAAATTGGGCCTCTTTTTCGTGACGCGCGCAATCCTGGGATGCGCTGGGACGTAAGCACCCCAAATCTGTCGACCAAGGAACAGCGGTAGATCGACCTGTGCGGCGTATCCTGTTTTCCTATTGTCGGACAATCCTACATATATAAGTAAGGTCAAGCACCAGTTTCCGTCTAAATGCGGGGATTTGGGCGACGTACCTGGGTCTGGGGGCTGCGCGGACGCGCGGATTTGTGACCTGACGGCACGCGCCCCGGTGGAACGGATTTCGATGCCTGGGAGGCGAATCTGGTCCACTCCACGGAAGACAGGCTGCGCCACGGAGGAGGCAATGAACCTATCAATCGGACAGACCGGGACGTCGGTCGTGAACATGCGAGCCTTCGATCCTGATATCGTTGGGTCGATCATTGCTCGTGTGGATCTGTCATGGTCCCGAGATGCGCGGGCCAAATTCGTGGTGTCCTCTTTGGGGAACCTTTCGCTGATCCGATCGACGCATACCGCGCGCAACAGTAAATCGCGTCGGCTGGAGCGGCACATGTCCGATGCCGAGGACGGGTACTATTTCGCCTGTATGCCGCTTTCGGGGGGGGGAATCTGCCATCTGCCGCAGGCCAACCGGCCGGGGCGCAGCAGCACCATTCAGAGCGGCCATGTCGCACTGTTGAACACCAATGACGAATACGAAATCGCCATGTCGGATTCGCTGGACGCGCTATGGCTGCGGGTGCCGCTGAAATTGTTGCAGTCTCACGCGATCTCGGTGGACGAGGTGCTGGGCCGACCTCTGGATATTCGGGATGGTCTGGGGCTGGTCGTCAAACAGATGATGTACAGCGTCATGGTCGAGGACAACCACCTGCGGGATCGTGGGGCGCGGATTTTTTCGTAGTCGCTGCTGAGTTTTCTGGGCGAGGTAATCAATTCCAACCTGATCCAGGATGGGCTTTCCTCTTCGCGCGGACGGCGCAAGATCCTGGAACGCGCCCAGGAATATACCGAAGAACACCTGCTGGATGACGAACTGACCCCGCTGCTGATCGCGCAGGGGGTTGGCATCAGCTCGCGTTACCTGTCCGAAATTTTCGCCGCCGAGGGCACCTCGCCCATGCGCTGGGTGCGTCAGCGCCGCCTGGAACTGTGCCGGATGGAACTGGAACGCCAGACCGGCGGCAATCAGTTGATCTGCGAAGTGGCCTATTCGATGGGTTTTACCAACGTGTCCAGTTTCAACCGCGCGTTCAAGGCGCATTTCGGGCAGTCGCCGCGCGATCTGATCGCGCAGGCCGCCCCCAGGGCGAAACGCGTTAGCTAGATTTCGACTCTCTGGGTCGAGGGTTTGGCCCGAGATGCTCTGCAATTGTAGGGGCCCGACGCCGCGCGGTGCTAAATCCATGCGCCCGCCCTGCAAAGAATTTGTGCTGGCAGTGTCAATGCCCCCGGTTGCCGCTGCGTAGAGTCAGACTTGGGAATCGCGCAAAACACTGTATCGCCTCCGGCCTGACGGGCGGGCGGCCCATCCACATACCCTGCGCATTCCCCGGAAAACCGGGAGGACGCAATGACAGACAAAAGGACCAGGCCGGTGGCGGTTGTGACCGGCGGGCGCCAGGGGTTGGGGCGAGGCTGTGCCATGGCGCTGGCCGAACGTGGTTTTGATCTGGTGCTGATCGACCTGCATGTCGACGACACGGCCCGTGCCACTGCTGCCGCCTTGCAGGCCCAGGGTGCCGCGGTGCAGTTGCTGAAGGGCGATATTTCGGATCTGGACGGGCATGCCGGGTCCGGCATTCAGGTCCACGAGGTCCGGCCCGGGTTCATCCGCACCGCCATGACCACCGCGGGCGAAGGGTCCCCGACCCAGGCCATCGAGGCCCATATCGCGGCCGGCCATGTGCCGATGAATCGCTGGGGCGAGGAACACGATGTCGGGCGCAGCGTGGCCATGCTGGCCCTGGGCGATCTGCCGTTCAGCGTGGCGCATCCGATCTACGTGGATGGCGGTTATGGCATTCATACTGCTTGATCCGATTACTCTATCCAACTGAAAATAACCAACTAGGGAGAGGAAAGTAACATGAAATCAACGACAAAAGCGGTCCGTTTCGGATCTGTCATCGGGCTGGGCCTGATGACTATGGCGGGCGGCGCTCAGGCGGGGGGGCCACTTGCGACGGCCCGATTCAGCTGGGTTCCGTGTCCACCATCACCGGCCCCGTGGATTTTTCGGCCGGCCCGAAGGCCACCGCCGCGTTTTTCAACAAACTGAACGCCGCGGGTGGCATCAACGGCTGCCAGATCGCCTATGAAATCGCCGATGACCGTGGTGATCCGTTGGTGGCCACCCAGGCGGCGCGCAACCTGATCGACAACAACGAAGTGGTCGCCATGGTTCGCGGCGCCAGCCTGCTGGATTGCGGCGTCAATGCCGCGCTGTATCAGCGGTCGAACGTGCTGGATGTGGCGGGGCTGGGCGTGGATCCGGTCTGCTATACCTCGCCGTCGGTGTCCGCCGTGCATCCGGGGCCGTACACCCTGTCCACCGCCATGCTGTATTTCGCCAGCCAGGAACTGGGCGCCGAAAAGGTCTGCGCCTTCAACTACGTGATCGGCGGCTGGAAAGAGGCGATGGAAAACGCCCTGAAGGATTGGGAAGTCATCACCGGCCAGAAACTGCAAGTGCTGGACATGACCCTGCCGGTGCAGGGCGACCTGACCCCCTATCTGATCCGCGCCCGCGACGAAGGCTGTGACGCCGTGTTCACCAACCAGGTGGAACCGGGCATCGTGCAGTGGATCAACACCGCCGCGTCGCTGGCCTCTATCGGGCTGGCGGTGGTGCTGACCATCGCGGTGGAACAATTCCTGGGCCGCACCCGCACCGGGCTGCAATTGCGGGCCTTGTCCGAAAAACCCATGGCCGCCGAATTGCTGGGCATTCCTGTCCGTCGTCTGGCTATCGGGGTTTGGGCGCTCAGCGGGGCGGTGACCACCTTGGCGCTGATGTTGATCGCGCCGCTGCGTGCGCCGGATTTCGGGTCGCTCAGCCTGCTGGTGGTGCCGGCCTTTGCCGCCGCGCTGGTGGGGGCGTTCAACAGCTTTCGGGCGGCGCTGGTGGGGGGGCTGCTGATTGGCCTGGTCGAAGGCCTGGCCAGCGGTTTCGTGGGCTTGAACCAATACCGCGCTGCGGTGCCCTTCTTGGTCATTCTGACCGTTCTTTTGTGGTCTCAGAGAGGAGCGCGTTGGGATGAAGCGCGATAGTTTAATAGCCGCGTCAAAAACCGCGGCCATGGTAATCGCGGTCGGAGCCCTGTGCCTGACCCTGTTATCGTCCTACTGGATTTTCCTGGTGACAGCGGTGTTTATCATCGGCATGTCCCTGCAAAGCCTGGGCCTGGTGGTCGGACGTGCGGGCATGATTTCACTGTGCCAGATGAGCTTTGCCGGCGTGGGCGCCTGGACCGTGGGCTATCTGAACGTCATCGGCTTTCCCGGCGGATTGCTGGTCTGGCTGCTGATCATCGGCCTGCGCGGCATCAACCTGGCGATCGTGACGCTGGGCTTTGCCGTGGCCTTTGGTGCGGTTCTGGGGACCATCACCTATCCGGGGCAGACGACGTTTCAGATGGTCGCCCGCCCTGCTGGATTCGACTCTGATCAGGGGTATTTCATTCTCGTCCTGACGATCTATGGCGTCGTCGCCGTGGCGCTGGATTTGGTGTCTCGGTCGCGTCTGGGCGCGTCCTGGCTGGCCGTCAGCCATTCTGAACGCGCCGCCGCCTCGCTGGGCGTATCGATCCCGCGGGCGAAACTCAGCGCCTTTGCCATCAGCGCCTTTATCGCCGGGGTTTCGGGCGGTTTGCTGGCTGGCTACATGGGCACCCTGCTATCCGAGAATTTTTCGATGATGCAGTCGTTGGTGCTGTTCGCGGTGGCGATCATGGTCGGGGCGCAGTTCCCGCTGGGGGCCATTCTGGGCGGTATTCTGGTGGCGCTGTTTCCCGAATTGCTGCGCCGTCTGTCGCTGTCGCAGGACCTGGGCAGCGTGGTGTTTGGCATCGGTGCGGTGCAGGCGCTCAGCACCGGGGAAACCACCAGCGAAACCCTGATGCGCCTGGGCCGCAAACTGCGGACGCGCCGTGCCGGGGGGCGTCCGCGTGCGGGCGATCAGACCCTGCCGTCGGCCCGGTCCGATTCTGCCGTCGATATTGCGCTGGAGGCCCGTAATCTGACCGTGCGTTACGGCAATGTCGTCGCCCTGAACGCGGCCAATCTGGTGGTACCCAAAGGAACCGTAGTCGGCCTGATCGGTCCCAATGGCGCGGGCAAATCCACCTTTGTGGACGCGATCACCGGCTTTTTGCGCGGCTATGACGGCCAGGTTCTGTTCCAGGGCGATTCCGTCGATCAGTTGACCCCGACGCAGCGCGCCGAAAAGGGGCTGCGGCGCACCTGGCAGACCACCCGCATCGTGCCCGCGCTGACGGTGGGCGATTACGTCAACCTTGCCTCGGGGGGCGGGCTGTCGGATGCGGAAATCGACGCGGTTCTGGCTTGGCTGGATTGCCCGTCGGCGGATGTGCTGATCAGTTCAGTCGATTCGGGGGCGCGGCGCCTGCTGGATGTGGCGGGCGTTGTGGCAGCGCGGCCTCCGGTGATTTTGCTGGACGAACCGGCGGCGGGCCAATCCTATGCAGAGGCCGTGATGCTGGGCAAAAGCATCGCGGAAATCCCGGCGCGGTTCGGGTCCTCTGTGCTGCTGATCGAACATGACATGGACCTGGTGCGCACCGCCTGTTCGCAGGTCACGGTGCTGGATTTCGGCACCGTTCTGGCCGCGGGTCCGACCCAGCAGGTGCTGGAGATGCCGGTGGCCAGCGGCTCTATCGTGCTGGCGGGCAATGACATCGCCAGGCTGAAGGCGGGCAAACGTGCGTTGGCGGGGGTTGGCCATGTCGAACAGGGGCGCACGATCTTCGGCTCGATGACGACCGAGGAAAACCTGAAGGTTGGCATGCACCCCGATTCCAGCCTGACCGAGGTATACGAGCTGTTCCCCGAACTGATGGCCCGCCGCGATGTGCAGTCCATGATGCTGTCGGGGGGCGAACAACAGATGGTGGTGATCGGGCGCGCCCTGGTGGGGCGTCCGCGTGTTGTGCTGATCGATGAAATGTCCGCTGGTCTGGCGCCCGTGGTCGTCAGTCGCCTGATGAAGGGCGTGCGCCGGCTGGCCGACCAGGGGCTGGCGGTCGTGCTGGTCGAACAATTCGCCAATCTGGCGCTGGAGATCGGCGACCGGGCCTATGTGATGCGGCGCGGCGCGATCGTCTACCAAGGCGATTGCGCCACGCTGATGGACGACCCGTAAACCCTGCATCACCTGTATCTGGGTGATCTGGGCGAGGCCTGATCCCCCGCCATTCCCCCGCCCATTCCCCAGATCCACAGGCGTCCCGCCCCCGGGGCGCCTGTTTTGCCACCCTGTTTTGCCACCCTGTTTTGCCATGCGGGCGGGCAAATTCCCGCAGTTCCCGCAGCGCAAAATCGTAGCGCCCGGGTCACCAAGTCGGGCCGCCGCGATGGCCTAGCATCGTCGCAGAGTCGCCAGAAACGCACAGGGAGGAACGTCATGGGCAACGGGAAATTACAGGGGAAGGTCGCCATCGTGACCGGCGCGGCCAGCGGCATCGGCCAGGCTGTGGCGCTGCGCTTTGCCCAGGAAGGCGCGCGCCTGGTGCTGGCCGACCTGAACCCGTGCGATGCCACGCAGGCCCTGATTCAGGACGCCGGCGGCACCGCGATCCAACAGCGGGTGAACACCACGCTGGACACCGATTGCGACGCGATGATCGCCGCCGCCGTCGCCGAATTTGGCCGGGTCGATACCGGCGTGTTCGCCGCCGGTATCCGCCAGGACCCGGTGCCGTTCATGGATGTCGCAATGGCCGATTTCGAACGCATGATCGACATCAACATGTTTGGCGTGCTGCGATCTGCCCGGGCGGTGGCGCGGCAAATGCTGGCGCAGGGGCAGGGCGGCACCATCGTGAATATCGCCTCGACCGCCGGAAAAATCCCGATCCCCGGCTCGGCCCCGTACTGCATGGCCAAGGCCGGGTTGATCATGATGACAAAGGTCATGGCGCTGGAACTGGCCCAGACCGGCATTCGCGTCAACGCCGTCGCCCCCGGTTTTACCGCGACTCCAATGTGGGATGTGGCCGCTGGCAGCGAAGAGGACAAATGGGCCATGAGCCTGACCCCGATGAACCGCGTCGGCACCCCGCGCGAACAGGCCGATGCCTGCCTGTTCCTGGCCTGCGCCGACAGCAGCTATACCACCGGGCAGACGCTGTATTCCGCCGGGGGGCAGTTCGTTGACTGACACCCCCCAGCAACAGCCCGGCATCTTCATCACCGGCGCCGGGTCCGGCATCGGTGCCGCCACCGCGCGGCTGTTTGCGGCGCAGGGCTGGCGCGTCGGTCTGGCCGACCGCGATGGCGCGGCGGTGCAGGCGCTGGCCGATACGCTGGGTGCCCCCGCCCGGCCCTATATGGTGGACGTGCTGGACCGCGCCCGCCTGGGCACCGCCCTGGCGGATTTCGCCGGGCCGCGGGGCCAGTTGACCGCGCTGTTCAATTCCGCCGGGCTGCTGGATATGCGCCCCTTTGCCCAGGCCAGCCCGGACCGGCTGAACGCCGTGCTGGACGTGAATATAAAGGGCGTGATCAACGGCATTTCCCTGGCCTTGCCGTTCTTGCAGGCCACCCGCGGCGCCCGCATCGTCACCATGAGCTCTGCCGCGGCCCTTTATGGCGTGCCGGATCTGGCGGTCTATTCCGCCAGCAAATTTGCCGTGCGCGGCCTGACCGAGGCGCTGAATATCGAATTTGACCCCATGGGCATCTGGGTTTGCGACATCATGGTCGGCTATGTCGATACGCCCATGCTGTCCGCCGCGCCCGATACCGCGAAATCGGTGGAAATCGCCGGCGTACATGTGACCCCGGACATGGTGGCCGCCACGGTGGCGCAGGCCGTTGCGGGCCGTCAGGTGCATTGGTTTGTGCGTGATGAGGATCGCGCCGCCTCGGATTATTTCGATGCCACTCCGGTGGAGGAACGGCGCGATCTGATCCGCCCCGCCACCGGCTACTGACCCCAAAGGCCGCCGCCACCGCCCGCGCTGCAAAGCAATAGCGCCTCAGGCGCGAAACCCCGCCGCAGCCCCCGGTTAGCATCGGACCAGAATGCGCAAACCCGCCCTATGGCCGTGTGTCGGGGCGGGGACATCAGACAGACTGCTCGCCCGCCTATCCCGGGTCCCGCAGACAAAGGAGGAGAAAAGTGAAGGATTCAGATACGATGGCGCCCGCCATGGCCGCAGGCGTCGTGACCCGCCAGATCAAGGTGAACGGCCTGTCCGTCACCTATCACGAGGCCGGTCAGGCCAATACCGCCCATCCGCCGATCGTGCTGGTGCATGGGTCGTCCGGGTCCACGATGGGGCATTTCGGGTTCCTGTTCCCGCTGCTGGCCGTGCGCCACCGGGTGATTTCGCTGGATATGACCATGCCGGTCAAAAAGGGAGAAAAACTGGAACTGAAGCATCTGGAAGCCCAGGTTTTGGCGGTGATGAACGCCGCCAGTCCGGGACAGCCCGTCACTTTGCTGGGCTTCTCGCTGGGGGCGGTGGTTGCGGCCCATATTGCGGCGCGTCAGCCGACGCTGATCCAGAATCTGGTGCTGCTGGCCGGTTGGGCCAAGACCGACACCATGATGACTTTCTTCAACCGCACCTGGTTCGCCCTGCGCAATGCCGGTGTCCCCGAGATCAACGATTATACGATCTACGCGGCGTTTGGCGCGCCCTTCCTGGCGGACAAGACTGTCGAGATGATGACCGCAGGCGCCATGCCGCTGGACGATTTCGTCGATGCCCAGATGGAGCTGAACGCCCGGATCGACATCACCGATCTGGTGCCGCAAATCACCGCGCCGACGCTGATCATCAGTTGCACCCATGACCAGATGGTGCCCGTGCATCATGGCCGCGCCCTGTTCGGCATGATCGACGATGCGCGCTATGTCTAAATCGGTACTGGCCATGCCAGCGTGTTCGAACGCCCGGCCGAGGTCACCCGCCTGGTCGATCGTTTTGCGGCCGATCCGCAGGAATATCCGGCTGGCGCCACCATTCCCGCGATCAAACCGTAACCCGGAGGAGAGAAAAGATGACACAACCGTCCATTCATGACACGTCCATCATCATCGTCGGGGCCGGCTTTGGCGGGCTGGGCACGGAGATGTGCCTGAAGGAAACCGGCTTTGACGATTTCGTCATGCTGGAACGCGCCGATGATGTCGGTGGCGCCTGGCGCGACAACACCTATCCCGGTGTGGCCTGTGACGTGCCCTCGCACCTGTATTCGTTTTCCTACATGCCCAAACCGGGCTGGTGCCGCATATCCATTTCAATGCCGGCCTGCAAAAGGCCGAATGGGACGCCGATACCCGCCGGTGGCTGGTGGACACGCCCCAGGGCAAATGGCGCGGGCAATACCTGATCACCGCGACCGGCGTTCTGGCCGATCCCAGCCTGCCCGATATTCCCGGGGTGCAGGGTTTTACCGGCCAGA
This sequence comes from Thalassovita sp., assembly GCA_029212905.1. Taxonomy (GTDB): domain Bacteria; phylum Pseudomonadota; class Alphaproteobacteria; order Rhodobacterales; family Rhodobacteraceae; genus Thalassobius. Next base: position 124,418 of record JARGPB010000004.1, on the reverse strand, counting down.
CCTTCCATTCCTCGCAATGGGATCATTTCGTCGATCTGGCGGGCAAACGCGTGGGCATCGTCGGATCGGGCGCATCCGCCATCCAGATCGTGCCGGAACTGGCCAAAACCGCCGGTGAACTGGTCGTGTTCCAGCGCAGCGCCCCCTATATCGTGCCGCGCCCCGACCGCGCCTATACCCAGGCCGAAAAACGCAGCTTTGCCCGTCTGCCCGACACCATGGCGCAACTGCGCGAGGACATCTTCTGGTTCGGCGAATACATGTTCGCGCAGCGCCGCAACGTGCCGACCTTTATCGCCGAGGCGAAAAAGATGGCGCTGGATCACCTGGCCGATCAGGTCCCCGATCCCGAATTGCGCGCCGCGCTGACCCCCGATTACGCCATCGGCTGCAAACGTGTGCTGATCGCCAATACCTATTACCCGGCCTTCAATCAGGACAATGTGACACTGGAAACCTCGGCGCTGGCCTCGGTCGATGGTGGCACGGCGGTCGCGGTCAGCGGCAATACCTATGACCTGGATGTGCTGATCTTTGCCACCGGGTTCGAGGCCCCCAAACCCCCCGTCGCCCATGCGATCTATGGTAAGGACGGGGTGAAACTGGCCGATCAGTGGGATCAGGGGATGCAGGCCTACGATTCCACCGCCGTACCCGGTTTCCCGAACATGTTCATGGTGCTGGGGCCGAATACCGGCCTGGGCCACCACACGATGGTGTTCATGATCGAGGCGCAGGTGGATTACATCCTGGGCGCGCTGGATCACGCCAAAACCAACAACTTTGCCGCGATCGAGGCCACCCCCGAAGCCGAAGCCGCCTATCTGGACGGAATCGAGGCCCGCGCCACCGGCACCGTCTGGATGGAGGGGGGGTGCAAGTTCTGGTACCGCGACCCCAACAGCGACCGCCTGACCGTGCTGTGGCCCGACTTTGCCTATGCGTTCCGCGATGAAAACGGCACCTTTCACCCCGAAGGCTATATCGGCACTGCTGCCGAATAAGGAATCCTATCATGTTGAAAAATAAAACAATCATCATCACCGGCGTGGCCTCTGGTATCGGTCAGGAAACCGCCAGGCAGGTGCGTTCTGCGGGCGCGCGCGTCATCGGTGTGGACCGCAACAAACCCACGGTGCCTGTGGACGGATTTCATCAGGCCGACCTGACCGATCAGGCGGCGCTGGATGCGCTGATCAAGGACCTGAAACCGCTAAAGGCCGATGGCCTGGCCAATATCGCGGGTGTGCCGCCGACCGCGCCGGTGGAAACCGTGATCACCGTCAATCTGGTCGCGCTGAAACGCCTGACCCTGGGGCTGCTGGACAGCCTGGCGGATGGGGCCTCGATCGTGAATCTGGCCTCGCTGGCCGGGATCGGCTGGGAAGACGAGGTCGCCAGGATCACCGCCGCAGATGGCCTGACCCATGCCGGTGTCCCCGATTTCTGCGCGGCGCAGGGCATCACCCCGGATAACAGTTATTTCTTCAGCAAACAGGCGCTGGTGGCCTGGACGCATCAGAACCGCTGGACCTGGCGGGACCGGGGCATTCGCATGAACGCCGTCAGCCCCGGCCCGGTGGATACGCCGATCCTGAAGGATTTCCTGGAAACCCTGGGCGAACGCGCCGCCGAGGACATGCGCATCATGGATCGCCCCGGCACGCCGCAGGACATCGCGCCGGTCGTGACCTTCCTGCTGTCGCCGGGTTCGGTCTGGCTGCGCGGGGTGAATATCGCCACCGATGGCGGGATGCGGGCGCATATCGATTCCGTCAGCAACGGTTTGGACTAAGGATTTTGACCATGGATACCCAACTTCTGATCGCCGGGGTCGCAACCCCGGCCGAGGATGGCCGCACCTTTGAACGGCTGAACCCCGTCAGCGGCCAACCGGCCACCTGGGCCGCCGCCGCCAGCGTCGCCGGCGCTCGGGCCGCCGTGGCCGCCGCGCAGGCGGCATTCCCGACCTGGTCTGCCACTGTCCCGGCAGAACGCCGCGCAGTCCTGAACAAGGCGGCGGACATCCTGGACCGCCGCAGCCCCGATTTCGTGGCCGCAATGGTGCGTGAAACCGGCGCCACCGGCATCTGGGCGGGGTTTAACGTCCACCTGGCCGTCGGTATCCTGCGCGAGGCCGCCGCCATGACCACCCAGATCGGCGGCGAGGTGATCCCCGCCAACAAACCCGGCACCCTGGCCATGACCGTGCATCGCCCGCTGGGGGTCTGCCTGGGCATCGCGCCCTGGAATGCGCCGGTCATCCTGGGGGTGCGCGCCGTCGCCATGCCGCTGGCCTGCGGCAATACCGTGGTGCTGAAGGCCTCGGAAATGTGCCCGCAGACCCATCTGCTGATCGGCGAATGCCTGACAGAGGCGGGCCTGCCCGCAGGCGCGGTCAACGTCATCACCAACGCCCCGGCGGACGCCGCCGACATCGTCGGCACCCTGATCCAGGCCCCCCAGGTCAAACATGTGAACTTCACCGGCTCGACCGGGGTGGGGCGCATCATCGGGCGTCTGGCGGGTGAAAACCTGAAACCGTCCTTGCTGGAACTGGGCGGCAAGGCCCCGCTGGTGGTGCTGGGCGATGCCGATCTGGACGGCGCGGTGAATGCGGCCATTTTCGGCGCATTCATGAATCAGGGTCAGATTTGCATGTCCACCGAACGTATCATCGTCGTGGACGCGGTGGCCGATGCTTTCGTCGAAAAACTGGCCGCCCGCGCCGCGAAATTGCCCTGGGGCGATCCCGCAGGCGGCGATGTGGTGCTGGGGGCGCTGGTTTCGCCCGATTAAGGCGCGAAAATGGCGGCGCTGCTGGCCGATGCCACCGCCAAGGGCGCCAAACTGGTCGCCGGGGGGCAGGGCGCATTGCACGCGGCCACCTTGCTGGACGGGGTCACGCCACAAATGCGCATCTACGCCGAGGAAAGCTTCGGTCCCGTCAAATCCATCATCCGCGTCGCCGACACGGACCAGGCCGTGCGCGTTGCCAATGACACCGAATACGGGCTGTCGGCGGCGGTGTTCAGCCAGGACATCACGACCGCGCTGGACGTGGCCAACCGCCTGCAAAGCGGCATCTGCCACATCAACGGCCCCACCGTTGCGGACGAGCCGCAAATGCCCTTCGGCGGGGTAAAGGACTCGGGCTATGGCCGGTTCGGCGGCAAGGCGGCGGTCTATGAATTTACCGCCCTGCGCTGGTCACCATCGAAAGCCCGGGTCAGCACTACCCGTTCTAAGCCTTTGAAAGGGCAGAACATGTCAGAACAGAAAATGGCGCTGGTCACTGGGGCGTCCAGCGGTCTGGGGGCGCATTACGCAGCGCCGTCTGGGGCAGTTGTCCGATCTGATGCCCCTTCTCATGCTGCTATCCGACAGTGCCGCCTATGTCACGGGTGTCGCGCTGCCGGTCGATGGCGGCCACCTTGTTTCCAGCCTGTAAGAGGTCACCGATGGATTTCACCCTGTCCCCCGCGGTCCAGGACTACCGCGCCCGCATCGCCGCCTTTGTCACCGATCATATCCTGCCGGTCGAGTCCGACCGCGCCAGTTACGACGAACATGGCAATATCACCCAGGCCGCGCTGGCGCCCCTGCGCGCCAAGGCCAGATCCCAGGGCCTGTGGGCGCTGCAAGTGTCGCGCGACTGGGGCGGGCAGGGCCTGGGCAAAATGGCCATGGCCGTGTGCTACGAGGAAATGAACCGCTCGATCTTTGGGCCGGTGACGTTCAATTCGGCCGCGCCCGATGACGGCAATATGATGATGCTGGACATGCTGGCCACCGACGCGCAGAAATCCCGCTGGCTGACGCCCATCGTCAATGGCGATGTGCGGTCGGCCTTTGCCATGACAGAACCGCATCCGGGCGGCGGATCAGACCCGGGGATGATGCTGACCCGCGCCACCCGCGACGGCGACGACTGGGTGATCGAGGGCCGCAAATGGTTCATCACCGGGGCCGAGGGCGCGGCGCATTTCACCCTGATGGCGCGCAGCTCGGACGATCCGCGCACCGGCCTGACCGCGTTTCAGTTCCATAAGGACACGCCCGGCTGGCATATCGACCGCCGCATCCCCATCATGGGCCCCGAGGAACATGGCGGCCATTGCGAAATGGTGTTCGACGGGCTGCGCGTCCCGAATGCCGACATCCTGATGGGCGAGGGCCGCGGCCTGAAGGTGACGCAGGCCCGCCTGACCCATTGTATGCGCTGGCTGGGCCTGTCCCGGCGCTGCGTTGAAATCGCCACCGAATACGCGTCGTCCCGCATGGGGTTCGGTATCCGCCTGATTGACCGCGAAAGCGTGCAGATGGTGCTGGGCAGACTGGCGATGGACATCGAAATCGGCCGCCTGCTGGTGATGAAGGCCGCCTATGAAATCGACCAGGGCCGGTATGGGCAAAAAGAGGTGTCCATGGCCAAAATCCACGTCGCCAACCTGGTGCATCAGGCCGCCGACACCGCGATTCAGCTGAACGGGGCGCGCGGCTATTCCACCGATACGCCGCTGGAATGGATCTATCGCTATGCCCGTCAGGCGCGTCTGGCCGATGGCGCGGACGAGGTGCATAAAATGGTCCTGTCGCGCCACCTGGCCAAACTGGGCCGCGATTTCTGGCGCTGGGACGTGGCCGATGCGTAACCCGGCCAATCACCGCCCCCTGACGCCGGTGGATTTCCTGGATCGCGCGGTCGAGGCGACCCCAAACAACCCCGCCGTGATCTGGCAGGGGCGCACCTGGACCTACGCGCAATTCGCCGGAATCGTCGTCGCCATGGCCGATGATCTGCGCGCCCGGGGGGGGGCGGCCCCGGCGATGTGGTGGCGATCATGTCGGGCAACCGTCCCGAAATGCTGGCCGCCCATTACGCCCCATCCCGGCCATCGGCGCCACGCTGAACGCGCTGAACACCCGGCTGGATGCGGGCGTCGTGGACTACATCCTGTCCCATTCCGGGGCGAAACTGGTTCTGGCCGATCCGGCCGGGGCTGTCGTGACAGGCGAGGCTGCCGCCAAGGCCGGGATACCCTGCATGGTCTTTCCTCCGACCGCGCAGGGCACCGCGGACCTGGCCTGGCTGAACGCCGCGCCTGTCACCGATTGCGCCTTTGCCGCAGGGGTCACCGACGAATTTTCCGCCCTCGCGCTGAACTATACCTCGGGCACCACCGGCCACCCCAAAGGCGTGCTGCTGAACCATCGCGGCGCCTATCTGAACGCGCTGGGGAACGTGATTTCCCTGGGGTTAGATGCGCGCTCTGTCTATCTGTGGACGCTGCCGATGTTCCATGTGAATGGCTGGGGTCACCCCTGGGCCGTCACCGCCACCGGCGGCGTGCATGTCTGCCTGGACAAGGTCGTGCCCGCCGACATCTTTGCCCTGATCGCGGACTATGGCGTGACCCATATGGCCTGCGCGCCGGTGGTTTTGTACATGCTGCTGAACGATCCGTCATCGCCGGTGCGTGTGGCCAGTGGCGGTGCCGTCCCCACCAGTGCGCTGATCGGGCAAATGCAGGCGCTTGGGTTTGAATTTATTCACCTTTATGGCCTGACAGAGGCGTTCGGCCCCACCACCATGCGCGCGCTCAGCGCCCAGGAAACCACGCTGCCCGCCGATCAGCGCGCCCGGCTTCTGGCGCGGCAGGGCACGCGGCATGTGGCCTCGAATCTGGTGCGGGTGGTGGATGAACAGGGCCGCGACGTGCCCGCCGACGGCCAAACCCTGGGAGAGATTTTCCTGCGCGGCAATACCGTCATGAACGGCTATCACCGCGACCCGGACGCCACCGCCGCCGCCTTTGCGGGCGGGTATTTCCATTCGGGCGACCTGGCTGTGCGCCACCCCGATAACCAGATCGAAATCCGCGACCGCGCCAAGGACCTGATCATCTCTGGCGGGGAAAATATTTCCAGCCTCGAGGTCGAGGTCGAGAACGCTCTGCATCGACACCCCGATGTGGCCCTGGCCGCCGTGGTCGCCGCGCCGCATGACAAATGGGGCGAAATCCCCTGCGCCTTTATCGAAACCCGCCCCGGCACCACGCTGGATGCCGCCGCGTTGCAAACCTTCTGCCGCGATCACCTGGCGCATTTCAAGGTGCCCAAACTGTTCGTCTTCGCCGAGCTTCCCAAAACCGCGACCGGGAAGATCCAGAAATTCGCCCTCCGACAGGCCGCCCGTGACGCGGTCTCAGCCAAGGACGCCCCCCAATGACCCTGGAAACCCCGATCACCGTCACCGGCGCGCTGGATTTCGATCCCGCGCCGCTGGCTGCCTTTCTGCGCATCGCGCTGAATGCCCCGGGCGCACCCGTCGCCTATGACCGGATCAGCGGCGGCCAGTCGAACCCGGCCTATAAGGTCACGGTCGGCGCCCGCGATATGGTGCTGCGCAAACAGCCGCCCAGCATCGTGGCCCAGGGCGCCCATGCCATCGACCGCGAATGCCGCGTGCAGCAGGCGCTGAGGGGCCGGTACCCAATCTGGTGCTGTTTCACGACAGCCCCGAGCTGATCGGCACGCCTTTCTACTTGATGGACTATCTGGAAGGTCGCGTATTTAGCGACGCGCAGATCCCGGGCGTCAGCCCCGATGAACGCCGCGCCCTGTATCTGTCCGTGGCCGAAACCCTGGCCCGCCTGCACGCTGTCGATCCCGTCGCCGTGGGGCTGGGCGATTTCGGTCGCTCCTGCGGGTATTTTCAGCGCCAGGTGCGCCGCTGGTCGGGGCAATTGGATGGCTCTGGCCTGCCGGACCTGGACGATCTGCGCACTCTGCGGGACCATATTGTTGCTGAGATGCCCGCCGATGACGGCGCCGTGTCCATCGCGCATGGCGATTTCCGCATCGGGAACATGATGTTCCACCCGACCCAGCCGCGCGTCATCGCCGTGCTGGATTGGGAACTTTCGACTATCGGCCACCTGTTGGCCGATCTGGGGTTCTGCTGTATGCCCTGGAACACCAGTTCGGACGAATATGGCGGCATTCTGGATCTGGACGCCGCCGCCCTGGGCATCCCGACCGAAGCGGAATTCGTGGCCGCCTATCACGCGCATCTGCCGCAGGTCGGCCCGCTGACCGCGTTCCATAAGGCCTTTGCGCTGTTCCGGTTTGCGGTGATTTTCGTCGGCATTGCCGAACGCGCTCAGGCTGGTGTTGCCGCCGACGCCAATGCCGCAAATCTGGCGCCTTTGGCCCGTCGCTTTGCCATCCGGGCGCTGGAAATCCTACAGCGGGCCAAATATCGAAAAGACGAATGAAACCGAACAAAATGGCGGCGATCGGCGTTGGAGCTGTGGGGGCGGGCATTGGTATCAGATGTGTACACGCTGGATTTCACCAAAAGACTTTCGACTTGAACGAAAGCTCCCTTGCCGGGCCGTCACTCACAACGTTTAGCTTTGCAAAAGGAGAGTTCGAGGTTTCTCCTTTTAGCTGCACCATGCTGTCCGGTTGCTCTTGGGTATCATTGCTCTCGGCTGACGTGATACAGGGTGCCTGCTTTCAGGGGGCCTTTGATCTTGGTTTCGGTGCCATCGGCCCAAACGATCCGCAACTCACTTGCCTCGGTACTCGTCCCCAAACCGAAATAGGCGTGTGGTGCGTCGAATGACATGAAGCCTCCGCCTAGCTGGATTTCGCGAAACTGAGTGTTGCCCGCCATATCCGTCAGATAGACGCGCGCGCCGATCCCGTCGCGGTTCCCCGCCATATCCTTAAGTGCGACGCCCAGAGAATGCCCCTGGGTATTGTTGCGGAACAGCACCAAGGGACCGTTCACAGGGTGGGTCAGTACGTCCAGGTCACCGTCCAAATCCATGTCGAATTGCACAGCTGCGGCGGTCATCAGATAGTCCTCCAGCCCGGCTATATCACTCGTCTCTGTGAAATGCCCTTGACCGTCATTGCTGAAATACAGGTTCGAAGGCGAGACCTCGTTCGGAACCCACGTGCCGTTAACCACATAGACATCCAGATCGCCGTCATTGTCGAAATCAGCCAGTTTAGTATCCCAGCTCCAACCGCCGATTTCCAAGCCCAGGTTTCCAGCCCGGTCCTGGTAGGCGGACCCGTCCCATTGCAGCAATACGTTTGATCTCAGCACCTGCGGAATGCTGTCTTCGGCCTCGGCGGCGGTGATGGGGCGCACGGGCAGGAAATGCAGATCGCAATAGGCGCGCGGCACGGGTTGGTCCGCAGAAATTAGCCCACAGATTGATGCATCACGGCGCTGAATTGCCAGGTCTTTGACTAGCATAGCCTTGCACTCGGCCTTGTATCGGCCCGTCAGTTTTTGGCAGTTTTTGGCATAAGTAGGGTCGAAATTATTACCTGATTTATACCAGCGTTTGATCGCCATATTTTTCTGGCACAGCGCTTTGTCATCGGGATTCTGTACCGTGTCACAATACAGCTCTAGCGGTTGCATCTTTAGCTTTTGGGACACCCCGGATGACCGCCCTGCGATCTGGGCCATGTAAATTTCGTTGGTGCCGTCGCCAGTCAGGTCACCCACTTTGATGGCCATGGTGGTGGTGGTGGTATGCGGGATCAGCTTGTCAGCAAAGGTGATTTGTCGGAGCCCGCCCTGACCGTCGCCGTGGTAGAAATAATCGGGGATGTCGAAATCGTTGCCGACGATCAAATCGGCGGCGCCATCGTTGTTGATGTCAGAAAACAGGATCGACAGTGTCTCGCCGGGGATGCCGGGTAGATCGGTGAAATCTTGCCCCAGCGGACTGGACTGGTTCCATATGATCCGGTTTCGCGATTCTTCTCCGGGGATGCGACGGTACCAGCCTGCGGCCCAGTTCCCAAGGGCGACATCCAGATCTCCGTCCCGATCCGCATCCGCAAAGCTCAGCGCAAGTGTCAGCGGCGCATCAGGCGTGTTCGCGACGCGAACGGGTGTTTCGGGCCCAAAGCGGCCGTCCACGTTGCGCCACAGGTAGTTGCCCTTGCCATAGCTGGTCAGGAACAGGTCAGGCCATCCGTCATTGTCCAGATCGGTTAGCGCAGCGTTAAACATCAGCAACCCGGATAGCGGCCCCAGATCCAGTTCAATTCGACTGAAATTCCCCGTGCCGTCGTTCTCGTACAGGTACAGTGTCTGCTCGGTCGAGGCGATCGCGATGTCCATGTCCCCGTCCCGGTCGATATCGGCGGCGGACAGGCTGCGCCCTTCCCAGAACGGAGGCCACATGTCGCGGAAAGAAAACTCCAGCGGTTTGTCGATTCCGGCTGTGCGGGCCTCTACTCGGGAAAAACCGGTTTCAGCGGCGGGTGAGGGCGGATTGAAATATTGAGGGTCCACGCTGATCCGATCCGCGTCGGGGCTGGTGACGGTCCAGACGGGGGCGGTGTCGGCATAGGCCGCGCCCCACATAGCGGGCTGTGTCTCGGCGCTTTGCAGCATTTCCAGTGCGCGGTCGGATTGCCATTGGTAATAGCGTTGAACGCCTATGCCCGTGATCGCCCCACAAACGGCCACGGCCCCACCCAGTAGCCAGCCGGCCCGCATCCCCAGAGATTGCGATACGATCAGAAATGAATAGACCGAGAAGCTGCCCAGCGTGAACAGCAGGGCCATTACGTAGCCTTGCTCTAACCCTGTTGCCAGCAGCGCTCCGGCCATGACCACATCAAACCCGATCGGGCATGGCAGGAAGACGCCAACAAGCACCAATACGGCCAGCGCTAGCACGGAAAACTTCAGCCCCATGATCATCTCGCTGGGCAATGCAACCGCAACAACAGTTCCCAAAAATCCGGCCATTAGCATCAGCGGAACGGTCATCTTTATTATGTACCACAGGTTCTTGCCAAAGCTCTGCGCGACACCCAGCAATGCGGTCGGCAGGCCTTCTTGCGTGGGGGGGGCAGAGGTGCCCAGTTCGGCATCGCTCCAGGTGATGGGTTGTAGGGTCTCATCAGGCGCAAGTTGCGTTTTGGGCAGGACCCGACAAATCAGCGGTACAATGGCCAGGATGATCAGCAGGCTAAAAGCGATCTTTGTCACAGCCATATAGAAGGGCATCAGACTGAACAGCATCGTCAGTACAACAACGTTTAACGTAGGCGAAGCAATCATCGCGCTGAGCGTGGTTTCTGCCCGCAGCCCGCTGGAATACATCCCGCGTGCAATTGGGGCGGCACAGTTCACGCAAACCCCCAATGGCGCGCCGATCACCATGCCCAGCATGGAGTTGGCAAACCCTCCGCGGAAGCTCTTGGCTTTTAGATAGGACAGGGCGGTCAAAAAGGCTGCTGCGAACAACACGCCAAATGTCATGCCCTTCTTGTTCGTATTGACCCAGTTCAGCGTGGACCAGAAAATGCGGTCCAGCGTGGTCATGTCCGGCGTAATGGCGAATTTCGCCTCAAAGCTAAGTGCGTCCTCAAGCTGGATTGCGCCGGACATCATCGCCTTTTCGTTCAACGCCGGGTAGCGCGAGCCAGTCCAGAACAGATACGCCAGAATGCCGACGATCAGAACCGCAACAGCAAAGCGCTTTTGATACGGTTTTTGGATAATTTCGGCGAGGGCCATGGTGTGGCCTCCTGTTGTGATTTGTACAGAGTGTCGAACGTCAAAGAAAAAGATGGGGCTTAATGCGTGGCATTCTTTCTTTTCCATGGTCAAAAGGTCAAACAGAAACTGCGGTGCTTGGTGCTTTGGGAACAATGTAGCCAAAACCGGCGGTCTCTGTTAGCCCTGTTGGCCTTGAGGGGCGCGTGGTTTTCCGGGTTTCACGCGCCATGAACGAATTGAAGAAACAATAGGTTTGGCGGATGGCAGAACAATCAGCAGATGAGATCGGGATCTTGGTGATCGGGTACAATCGCCCCAAACATCTGGAGTCAGTACTGCGCAGCCTCTCTCACCAGAACAGCTTGGCGCAGACGCATATCTGGATTGATGGCACCCAAGGGCGCAAAGAGTTCGGCGATGCGAACCAGGCTTCGCTGGAGGTTGCACGTCGTTTTCCGGTGAAGGAGCTTCGGGCCATTCGCGGCCATTTGGGTATCGAAAAACTGATGCTGGATGCGCTGACCGACATGAGCCAGCGCTATAGCGCGGTGATCGTGCTGGAAGACGACTGTTTCCCACTACCGGATGGTATCTCTCTATTCAAAGAGGCCCTGGCAGAGGTTGCCACCCGCGAGGATGTGTACTCTGTCTATGGGCACGCTTTTGGCACCGAACCTGCTGAGACACGCGACTTCACCCGGTTTCAGGGCTGGGGATGGGCGGCGCATAGTGCTCGTATCCGGCAACTCTTGCCTGAATTGACTCGCCTGTTTCTGCTGACGGAAAAGGCCTATCTGCATCACATCGCGACCAACACCACCCCAGAAATCAGTGCTCGGCTGGATCGGACGCTGGATCGCAATGTTCAGAATGTGCTCAAGAGTTTTTTCTCTTGGGATTCCGCGACGTCCTTTGTGACTGCTCAGCTTGGAATGCTGCACGTTCGGACCCGCCAGCCAGCGGCGATCAATACCGGGATCATTCCGGGGATCGGCCATTTCACCACTGACATTCCGCGGTTTCGGGCCCCGCCATTCAACATGATTACCGTAGAAGAAGCGTTCGAAACCTACCTGCGGCCCACGGAAGAGGAAGTATAAGTCTCGTGATCTCAGAAGCGCATAAATTCATTTATATTCACGTTCCCAAAACCGGCGGCACCACGATTCAGGATTTGCTGCTGCCCTACAGCGAAGACCACAAATACACGCTGCCGTTTCAGGATGGCGTGGACAGTTTCGAAATCAAGGGGGACGTCACCCCGGGCAAGCACGCAACTCTTCAGGACTATGCCAATCTTCTGGGGGAACGCTTTGGCGACTTTCGGGTGATCACGTCGATCCGTCATCCGCTGAAACGGGCGGTGTCTGGCTATTTCTCACCACACAAATGGCTGTTCGAGCAACCAGACGGATCCTGGCTACAAAAAGAGCCCTACTGGGATCTGAAGTTGTTCGAGAACCTGCTGTCGATGCCGAACCATATGCCATCGACGGACTATCTGCGTGTGAACGGAGACATCGTAGCGCCCGACATTCTGATCCGTCATGAGACGTTCGAAGCAGATGTGGCCGCATGTTTTCAGACGCTGGGGCTGCCATACGAGGCCAGCGCGCCTGTGGCCAAGCGGAATGCCTCGGCTGCGCGCAGCGAGCTGTTCAAAGATGTCAGCCACAAGCCCGAGGTCTGGGAACGTGTAGACGCAAAATATGCGGCGGACCTCAGCTATTTCGGCTTTCCGCCCAGTCGCGAAGCCGCCTAACAAAACGCCCCGCAATCCGTTCGGGACTGCGGGGCGGTATTTAAGGTCTGAGGGCGCAGAAAGTTTCGCGCCCTCAGGCTGTATTAGTTGGCTTTCAGTGCTTCCAGCTCGCCTTTGAGGGCCGAGATCTGGTCTTGCTGTTCCAGCGTGTACAGCGTCAGCTCTTCGACCTTCTCCAGCAGGGCCATCTGCATTTCGCTGATGTTGATGCCGTTTGCGCCGATTTCTTTGGCCGACGGGATTTTCGGCAGGTGGCCGTTCGCGTCGATGAAGTCCTCGACTTCGCTCAGGCTCAGCAGCTCATAGTCATCCTCGAACACATAGTCCGGCACGTTCAGAGTGGTCCCGCCCGAGATGAAGTTGCCCAGGATGGTCAGGTCGCCGTTGTTTTCCAGCTTCAGCTCGGGCGAGGTGCCGTTTGCGTCTGCGTTGTTGATCAGGAACGCGCTGTTCGTGGCGGAGTTCTGGTTTACCAGCGCCCAGCGGACATTGCTGTTGTTGTTCTGCATCACGATGGACACGCCGCCATTATTACTGAGCTCAAGCAGGCGGCGAATGCCAGATGTTGCTGTGGTGTCCTCAATCATAACAGCCGGGGTGCCGCTTGTTCCACCATTGGTGCGGAAGTGCGCGAAGTAGGACGATGCACCACCGTCGCCGTTATCCACCAGCAGCGAACCGGCGGCAGTACCAACGACGTGTAGCTGCGCGTCAGGCGAGGCGGTGCTGAGGCCAACATCACCTTCGGCGTCAATGTAAACCGAGTTGGTGCTTGCGCCTGGGCGAATTTTGAACGGCAGTCTCGAGCCGTTGGATGCGTCCCGCACAAAGAAGTTTGTTTCGTTCGCTGCGACATCCCAGGTTTGAGCGCCAAACCCGCTGGAACCGTCTTGCTCTAGGCGCAAGGTCGGCGTGTTCCCGTTCACCACATGGATGTCCACGACAGGGGCCGCGGTTTTCACACCGATCCGACCCGCGCTGTCGACATAGAGCGTGTTGTTGGGCGAGTTCGCCTCGACTGTAAACGGCGTTTTGCTGTTGGTGATATCGTCGATCGAAAACTTGTTCGCGCCGCCATTGGTGCTGTCATTTGCGGTCAGCTGCCAGTCGTTGTTCGGAAAGCTACCCGACGAAGAGGTGTCGTCGAATTTGATCCGGACGTTGTTTTCTTTCAGGCGGATCGTGTCGAACCCGAAAACCTCACCATTTACGCAGTCCATACCAACGCAGAGGCTGCCGTCGACAATCACGTCGTCATTAAAAACCTGGTCGGCGTGTGCGGCGGCGGCCGTCAGGCACAGCGCACTGACGCTGCCGGCTAAGTACTTAAAATTCATTTTTTGCATTGCGCATCCCTTTATATGTTCGAAGTAACAAGTCCGACCCGTATCGAACCTTTTGTTTTTGCGACCTATTCGCCGGTCTTTTTGGGAAGAAGAGCTTCTTCCTTCACCTCTTTCGGGGTGATAATCACATTCCTTAGCACGACGAATTTTCCGCTCATGTTGAAGGGCACGTTTGTTTCGTCGCGCTGCGCGTCGCCGCGGCCGTTGTCGATCGGGTTCACGATCTTCTTGGTCTCAGCCGTGGCCGCGCTCAGCTCGTAGTAATAGATCCCATCGGCCACATTCTCTGTGCTCAGACGGTAGACCGGCGTGCCCGACGCGGCGAAAACCTCTTCGATTTTGCCGGTTGGGTCGACGACTTTCATCGAGGCATTGGTCAGCCCGATCCAGTTTTCAAACCAAACCGCGTTCGAGTTGTGCTGTTGAACCGGTTCGGGTTCAGCCGCGAAGGCGCCACTCGAAAGCACAGCAAACGCAACAATAGATGCCAATGATTTCGGCAAGAATCCGGCCATTTCGTATTAGCTCCTATCAAGTGCTTCCCCTGACTTGGGGGTGAGGCGGTGTCCAAGGCGCCGCACTAATTATGTTCTGTGTCCAGCTTCTCAGCGGGCGCAATTCAATCTTGGTTGGCTTTGTATCGCAGCCAGGTCATTTCAAATGTGCACAACTGGTTTTTTGCAGTCCGTCACAGGATCAGCTAAACCAATCATGATGTTGCCTTCGAGGCTGTGAAATCGGCTAGAGGTTCTGCTCTGCTTCTTCCGGCCTTCGGAAAACACGCTTGGCCGCCGCCTCATGATTGGGGCGGGCGGATATTTACCCAACGGTAATAAATTTGGTGAGGGAATGAACCTACTTTTTTGCTTCATCGGGGCGGAAAGCAAAAAAATACGCCCCTCAAACAATCTTTAGTAGAGGGGCGTGTTTATATATCAATTTTAGGTTGGCAAACCAGGAGAAACCCCGCGCCACCAGTGCGCTCTAGTCAACCTTGATAGAGCTTAGCTCGCTTCGCAGGGCTGTGATTTGCTCTTGCTGCGCGGTCGCGTGGCTTTCCAGTCGATCGACCAGTGCTTGCTGTTCCAGCGTGTACAGCGTCAGCTCTTCGACCTTCTCCAGCAGGGCCATCTGCATTTCGCTGATGTTGATGCCGTTTGCGCCGATTTCTTTGGCCGACGGGATTTTCGGCAGGTGGCCGTTCGCGTCGATGAAGTCCTCGACTTCGCTCAGGCTCAGCAGCTCATAGTCATCCTCGAACACATAGTCCGGCACGTTCAGAGTGGTCCCGCCCGAGATGAAGTTGCCCAGGATGGTCAGGTCGCCGTTGTTTTCCAGCTTCAGCTCGGGCGAGGTGCCGTTTGCGTCTGCGTTGTTGATCAGGAACGCGCTGTTCGTGGCGGAGTTCTGGTTTACCAGCGCCCAGCGGACATTGCTGTTGTTGTTCTGCATCACGATGGACACGCCGCCATTATTACTGAGCTCAAGCAGGCGGCGAATGCCAGATGTTGCTGTGGTGTCCTCAATCATAACAGCCGGGGTGCCGCTTGTTCCACCATTGGTGCGGAAGTGCGCGAAGTAGGACGATGCACCACCGTCGCCGTTATCCACCAGCAGCGAACCGGCGGCAGTACCAACGACGTGTAGCTGCGCGTCAGGCGAGGCGGTGCTGAGGCCAACATCACCTTCGGCGTCAATGTAAACCGAGTTGGTGCTTGCGCCTGGGCGAATTTTGAACGGCAGTCTCGAGCCGTTGGATGCGTCCCGCACAAAGAAGTTTGTTTCGTTCGCTGCGACATCCCAGGTTTGAGCGCCAAACCCGCTGGAACCGTCTTGCTCTAGGCGCAAGGTCGGCGTGTTCCCGTTCACCACATGGATGTCCACGACAGGGGCCGCGGTTTTCACACCGATCCGACCCGCGCTGTCGACATAGAGCGTGTTGTTGGGCGAGTTCGCCTCGACTGTAAACGGCGTTTTGCTGTTGGTGATATCGTCGATCGAAAACTTGTTCGCGCCGCCATTGGTGCTGTCATTTGCGGTCAGCTGCCAGTCGTTGTTCGGAAAGCTACCCGACGAAGAGGTGTCGTCGAATTTGATCCGGACGTTGTTTTCTTTCAGGCGGATCGTGTCGAACCCGAAAACCTCACCATTTACGCAGTCCATACCAACGCAGAGGCTGCCGTCGACAATCACGTCGTCATTAAAAACCTGGTCGGCGTGTGCGGCGGCGGCCGTCAGGCACAGCGCACTGACGCTGCCGGCTAAGTACTTAAAATTCATTTTTTGCATTGCGCATCCCTTTATATGTTCGAAGTAACAAGTCCGACCCGTATCGAACCTTTTGTTTTTGCGACCTATTCGCCGGTCTTTTTGGGAAGAAGAGCTTCTTCCTTCACCTCTTTCGGGGTGATAATCACATTCCTTAGCACGACGAATTTTCCGCTCATGTTGAAGGGCACGTTTGTTTCGTCGCGCTGCGCGTCGCCGCGGCCGTTGTCGATCGGGTTCACGATCTTCTTGGTCTCAGCCGTGGCCGCGCTCAGCTCGTAGTAATAGATCCCATCGGCCACATTCTCTGTGCTCAGACGGTAGACCGGCGTGCCCGACGCGGCGAAAACCTCTTCGATTTTGCCGGTTGGGTCGACGACTTTCATCGAGGCATTGGTCAGCCCGATCCAGTTTTCAAACCAAACCGCGTTCGAGTTGTGCTGTTGAACCGGTTCGGGTTCAGCCGCGAAGGCAGGGAATCCAACCAAAAGAACGGTGAAAATAAGAGAAATACGGCGTAGCGCAGCCATTTTAGAATTACTCCTGGATCGCGTTTTGCACCCACGGCAATCGACCGTCGGCTAACGCAAGGTTAACCTAGAAGTGAAAATCCGCCAAACCTTTAATAGTATGAATAAATTCTGAAATTCGCATAGGTAGTATTGCGCAGCTCTGAGATACATCGCCTCAGGTCATTCAGTCGGGGCAGAAAATCCGCGAGGTCGCAAACTCGCAAGCGGAAAGCTTTGGCAATAGTTTTAGAGACTTACTGGTGGCGGGCGACCGCCATTTTCTGGGCTTCGTTAATCTGCTCTGGCGGCATGATCCGGGATAGCTCTGCGTTGATGGCAACGGCTTCGGGGAACCCGTTCGAGGCGGCCAGAACCAGCCACATATGCCCCAAAGCAAAGTCCTGTGGAACGCCTTTGCCCTCGAAATAGAGCCAGCCCAGATTCGCCATCGCAGATGCCAGTCCCGAATCAGCCGCAGAAGCCATCAAATGTGCGGCTTGTGCCAGCTGCTGTGGGCTAACCGAAGGCTGACTAAGAAGCAGCCACGCCATCTGAAACTGGGCCACAGGATCGCCGGACGCAGAGCCCAGCCGCAGCCGTTCGATCCCATCGTCCGTGCTGTTTGGAGGCGCCAGTCTTGGATCATACACGGGGAGTTCCAAATTCGCACCTGTAGCGCTGCCCTGGCGGCCACCCATACGGTACAGTTCGGTGGCTTTCGCCTCGTCCAGAGGGACGCCCAGAGCATTTTCATACATCACGCCAAGGTTGGTCATGGCAGTTGGAATGCCCTGCTCCGCAGCCTTTGCGAACAGGATTGCTGCGCGCTCATAATCCTGTTTAACCCCATCGCCACGTACGTACAGCAGGCCCAGATTGTTTTGCGCCCGCGCGTTCCCCGCCTCGGCCGGGCCTTCATAGAGTGAGCGGGCCTTGACCAGGTCTTTCTCGACGCCGATCCCGTTTTGGTAGAGCACACCAAGGCTGACTTGCGCTTCCTGATGGCCCTGATCAGCGGCTAGGCCATAGAATTTTGCAGCAAGCATAGGATCGGCCAAATCATCGGGGGCATTCTCCAGCGCCGAGGCATAGTTGTATTGGAACTCTGGAATTCCGGATTCTGCGGCGGCCGCAAACCAGCGTATGGCTGCGGCGGTGTCTTGCGGTACTCCCAGTCCCTCGAACAGATAGCTGGCCAATCGGTTCTGACCGCCGGGATGGCCCTGCTTTGCTGCCAGAGTGAACCATGTCGCGGCTGCGGAGAAATTTTGCAGGACGTCCTGCCCACGATGGAAGCGCAATCCAATCAGGAACTGTGCGTCGGCATTCCCCTGACGTGCGACCTCCTCTAGCTGCGCAGGCGCGAGCGTCTCCAGCGTGGTTTGTGCCGAAAGCTGTCCGGTGAATACTGCGCCGGACAGACAAAACGCGAATGCCAGTAAACGCAGGCGTGTCATTCGGTTTGTCCAACAGGGGCGGCGCTTGCAGCGTGATCAAAGAAGGCGCGCGCGACGCGTTGCGCCTCGGCCAGTTGTTCGGGTGTCATCAGATCACCGATAACACCACGTTTTTTGGCTGCTTCTGCATGGCCACCTGTCGCCGCGATGTTCAGCCACGCATGTGCCTGGACATAGTCCTGCTCCAGCCCGTCGCCCTTGGTCAACAGCAGGCCCATCTGAAACTGTGCTTCGACATCGCCCGCTTCGGCGGCAGGTCGCAGGAAACCCACTGCGGCGGCGGGATCAGTTTCAATTTCTAGCAACCACAGCCCATAAGCGGTGCGCGCGGGGCGCAGCCCCCGCTCGGCCTGTGCACGCACCCAGTCCAAAGCCGCTGTGTCACCCTCACTGGCCGCTTCGATCGCCCAAGGGACGGCCAAATGTGGTGGGGCCAACCCGTTCAGTTGCCCAGTCCCGGCGAGTTTGCCGAGATACAAGACAGCGTCGCGGCCCCCTTGCTCTGCGGCCTTGCGATACATGTTCACGACCTGTGCCAACGCATCGTCGCCTTGCTGTTTCTCCAGCATTTTGGCCATCGCAATGGTCGCAGGGGGATAGCCCTTGCCCGAGGCGCGCTCATACATGTTCCACGCTTTTTGCAGGTCGGTTTCGACGCCCAGGCCCCCCGAATAAGCGTTGCCCAGTAGGAAAAACGCCTCGACATCATCGTTTCTGGCGGCCTCGATCAGCCAGCGCATTGCCTCATTGGGGTTCGGTTGTACCCCTTCGCCGGTCAGATATTTTCGTCCCAGCCAGCGCTGAGCAACGACGTAGCCACCCTCGGCGGAGCGGCGGAACCATTCCAATGCGGCGGTGGGATTCTTTTCTGCACCTTGGCCTGTATCCAGTGCGTAACCCATGAAAAATTGTGCTTCGCTGTGCCCCTCAGAGGCGGCCGATTCAAGCCAGCGACGGCCTTCAGTAGGGTTTACTTCTGTGCCTTCACCACGTGAATAAGCGCGGGCCAGTTCGTATTGTGCATCGCGATGTTGATCTTCGGCGGCAGCAAGGAACCAGTTGAAAGCTGCCTTGAGATCCCTGTCGACGCCAGTGCCTTGCCGGTAAAGAAGCCCCATATAGTACTGCGCTTCGGTATTCCCGCGTGCAGCAGCGCCGTTAAACAGCTCAGCGGCACGCACCGGGTCACGCGCTGGGCCATCATTTGTTCCGCTTAGGTATACACGGGCCAATAGGGTCGAAGCCTGAATATGGTTTTGCGCGACAGCGCGCTCCAGCCACGTCACGGCAGCGGGAATATCTACTGGTCCGCCACGTCCCTCAAGCAGAACTCTACCATAGCGATACTGCGCCAGCGGGGAATCGGTTTGCTCGGCCAAGGCCTGCAAGGACTGCCGAACATACACATAGTCACCGCGCTGCCAGGCCTGCTCTACCTCTTGCATCGAGGGTAGGGCCCCCCGTTCCGCAGCGGGATTGGCGGTGTCGCTGTCCTGCGCCAGAAGGCCAGTCGCCGTCAGTGGTAAAAGCGGCAAGGCAGTAAGAATAAGAGTCAGGCGGAATGGGGGCATTGGGAACTCGGGTAAATGAAAGGGATAAATCTGTGTCGGCGTCGCGCAAAAGCCTAGGCGGATAGCCTTGTGATATCAACGGGGTTGAGGTCGCTACCCGATCAATTCTGAGACTCGCCATATCCACAACAGGGCTGTCGCAAGGCATAAGGCGGCTCCGAACGGTAGCGCGCGTTGCCCAATTGGAACGTGCGCGGGGTCGTTGGGCTGTGGCTGGCGCATCAGCAGGGAGGCGCCCAAACCCATCAGAGCGGCCCCCAGCACCATAAGGGGCAGGTCCTCGTATCCTGCATAGGCGCCGAGACCCGCCATCAGCTTTACGTCGCCCAGGCCCATGCCTTCTCGTTTTCGTAGACGCTTGTACATGTGCCGCAACAACCAGAACGACCCAGCCCCGGCCAAGCCTCCGATCAACGCAATTTCTGGGCCGACTCCGCCAGGAAGCAAGGCCAACCACAGGGCAACGAAGAATAGCGCTCCGGTCAGGAGGTCAGGCAATCGAAACGTGGTCAGGTCCGTCACAATCAAAGCCAGCAACAACCATAAGAACACGGCATAGCTCCAGGCTTGCACGGGTGTGTCGCCGGACAAAGCAGCCAACACCGCCAATCCTGTTGCTGCGATTTCGGTATACAGTAGCCACGGAGGGATCGTCGCGCCGCAGTGGCGGCATTTCCCGCGATTCATTGCGTAGGACAGAACTGGTATCAAATCGCGCGGTCCCAGTCGAAATTGACAGCTTCGACACTCGGAATGGCCCAGAATGACGCCCTCGCCGCGGGGCAGGCGATCCGCCAACACCCCCAAGAACGAGCCAACAAAAGGCCCGACCAGCACCAGCAACAAAACGAAGGGATCAAGGGGCATTGAGCTTGTGTTCCAGTAGATAGGGCCTTGTTTTGGCGGGTCTGACAGCGTTTGTCCATTGCCGCAGGCGGGGCGGATCGCATATGCAAGAGGGGCGGGGCCATTTTCCCGATACTAACATAGATTGAAATAGCAGGACAATTTTCCCGATGAACGCCACGCATTTGCCCGCTCAGCCCGATGAACACCCCAAAGATGCCGGGTTCTCTTTGCTCGAGCTCATGGTGGTTGTCGTGATCCTGTCGGTGCTGGCGTTGGTGATCGTGCCACGGGTAATTGACCGTCCCGATCAGGCGCGAGCTGCGCGGGCTCAGGCTGATATCGCGGCTATTGTCAGTGCTGTGAATTTGTATCGCTTGGACAATTTCCGCTATCCCACGACTGAACAAGGCCTTGCTGCGCTTGTCTCACGTCCCGCCACCGATCCTGTGCCTGCGAACTGGGCGGCGAATGGCTATATGGATCGGGTGCCGATGGATCCCTGGGGTCAGCCCTATCAGTATCTTGCGCCCGGTGTGCACGGTGATTTTGACATCTTTACGTATGGCGCCGATGGCACCCCCGGCGGAGACAGTGCGAACGCGGATATCGGATCATGGAGCGCGCAGTAATCGCGAACCGATCCCAGGGCTTTACCCTGATCGAGCTGCTGGTGACGGTTGCAATCCTCTCGGTACTATCTGTCGGCGCGACCCTAACCGTGGGGCGCGGCTCCAGCAAAGAGCAGACTGACCAAGCCCGGTTTCAGCAACAGTTTGACAGGCTAAGGCAGCTTGCCATCACTGGCCAACAGGTGCGGGGGCTGAAGGTAGAAGCGCGTGGGATGTTCCTGGCCAACTATGGCCCTTCTGGATGGGAAATCGCTGAAACCCGCCAGCGCTGGGCCGGAAAGGTCATTCTGTCCGTGCCCCCGTCGGCGATAACTGGCGGCATTTCGGACCCGCAAATTCTGTTTCTACCGTCGGGACAGACCACGCCGTTTTCGGTCTCCTTTGGCCAGGTGCGTTGTGAAACAGATGGCTGGGAGGGCATGGCATGTCGCGGCTGAAGCACGACAAAGGCCTGACGTTGCTGGAGCTGGCCGTGGCCATCGTTGTGTTGGCGATTGGCAGTTTGGCGGCCATCCGCGCGACGGATCAATCCCGTGTCGCCATTGGAGGAGAGATGTCTCGCCTTTTGGCTGGGATCGCCGCCCGCAATCGCGCCGAAGAATTGCAGCTGCTTGGCCCCTTTGCGGGGACGTTGCCCGGTCAGGTGCAGATGGGCGGGCAAGACATAACCCTTGCTGTTCAGCGCCAGGCCACGGCAGGCGGATTGACGTTGGCGACGGTTACGGCCCGCTCACAATCGGGCGAAGGGGCGTTGCTGACGGTTTACCTAACCTCGCAGATCCCGCGATGAGGGCCCCCTCTTCTGATACTGGGCTGACCCTGATCGAGCTGGTCGCTGCGATGGCGATCTTTGCGCTGGTCGCGGTGATGGGCGCGCAGGGTTTGGTGGGGATGATCCATATGCGCGACGGATTGGAAGCTCGAAGTGCGCGCGTCGCTAAGTTAGAGCTGGCAACCAGCCTGATCCGCGCTGATCTGAACGCCGCTATTCCCCTGCTGTTTTTCCCACCTGCGCGTGCGGCGCCTCAATCGTCTGCCTATCTGACGGATACTGGCTTTGCTCTGTCTATCGGGGGGCAAAAAAGGCTGGATCTTTCGATGCCTCCGGCCCAACACCGGGCCGAGTATCGGCTGGATAGCGCCTCTGGCACTTTGTTCCGTCGTGTCTGGACGGCATTGACGCCAGCACAACCCGCGGCGCGCGGCCCCGAAATTGCCATTCTGACAGGCGTCACGGATCTTTCGCTACGCAGCTATTGGGGGGCAGAGGGTTGGAGAAACGGCTTGAGCTCGACGATTCCGCTGCCTGACGCGCCCTCTGTTGGCGGAGATTCTGACGGTGGCAACGCCGCATCCGAAGTGTATTCCAGCACCTTGCCTGATGCGATCGAGCTGACCCTGATACTGGATGGTATCGGCTCGGTTCTCTTGCTGGAGACGTTGCGATGAGGGATCGCGGATTTGTCTTGGTCAATGCTCTGGTGTTGGTCGCTGCGTTGGCGGCCTCGGCTGTTTTCTTGCTGGCGCAGGCGGAATTAGGACGTGTCCGGTTGATGGCGTCGCGGACTTCTGCGCAGTTGAGCCTGCATCTGGATGCAGCCGAGGCCTTGGCCGTGACCCGATTGGACGCGGCGGCCGATGGACAACCCGATCACTTGGGGCGGGCGTGGGCCCGCAGTATGCAAAATGTTGCGCTGGATACCGGCGAAATTTCGATCCAGATCCAGGATTTGCAGGGGCGTTTTAACCTTAACTGGCTGACCAACCCTTCAAACACCGCTGCCTCTGCGGCTTTTGACCGTTTGTTGAACTCCCTTGGTGTGTCTGATCAGGACGGAGCCACAATTCGTGCCTTTTTACAGCCCGGCGGACCGTCGAATACCTCGGCCTTTCTGCGGGTAGATCCACCTTTGGACCCCGTGGGGGGCGCCTTGCTGATGGTTCAGCAGCTGGATCAATTGCCGGGCCTGTCTGAGCGCGCGCGTGCCCGGCTGCGCCCGCATTTGACGGCTCTTCCGGGTGACAGTCGGCTGAACCCCAATACCGCCACCCAAGACGTGCTGACAGCATTTTTGCCGCGCCTAACCAGCCCTCGGATCGCGCAATTGATCGCGCAGCGCTCTCGGCAACCTTTTCCCTCGACCGATGCTTTTCTGATTGCTGCTCAACTGGCCATTTCCGAAGACCCTGATGCCCCTGAACCCGAAGAAGACGAGCTACTGGCTCAGCACCTGAGCGTGTCTTCTGAATGGTTCGGCTTAGAGGCCGTTGCCACGCTGGATGGGCATCATGCCTCGCGTATTGCTGTGTTGCACCGCGAAGGTGTGCCGGTGCAGACCAAGACGGAATGGCGGATGACAACTCGCCCCTAGCGTTCTAAGCCCTATAAACCATTGCACGTTTGCCTTTGTCCCGGCATCCTGCATCCAACTTTGCCCAAAGGATCACATGTGACCACCGCCGCCCATGCCGATTTTGACCGGGCTGATTTTGTCCGGCTGGCCACTGCGTCCCCTGGCCCGCGCCAGATCGTGCTGGTGTCTGGGGTGGACGTCCCATTGTTCCGTCTGGACCTACCTGCGGGACTGCGGGGACAAGCACGCGAGCAGGTCGCCCGCCGCCAATTGACCGATAGGTTGGGTTTGCATGGTGATCAGGTGGATATGCGCCCCTTTGCCCCTGGTGACCGGACTGATCAATGGACACGCGTTCTGATCGCTGACCCGCAAAATCTGTCAGAGTGGCGCTCTTTGGCCTGCCGCGCGGTGATCCCGGATTACCTGTCTTTGCCCTGCACCGATGATGTCTGGTCGGTTGGCTCGGACGCCTTGCCCGAAGGCGATATCATCATGGTGCGTTTGGGGGTTCAGGATGGATTCTCTGTCGTGCCGCCTGTGCTGGTGCCGATGCTGGAGAAGGCGCTGGCCGAGACCGGAAAGCCCCGCGCGCTGTTCTTGGTGGCCCCCCTGCCGCAGGTCGAGGAGTGGGCCAGGGTTCATGACATTCCTTTGGCGCGCTCGGCGCAGGATTTGATCGCACTTGAGCTGCCCACCCCAGGCGTTCTGACTCATGACGAACTGTCCTGCGACCTGCGCCAAGACCCCATGGCTGCGCGGGCTCGTTTGGCGGCCAAGATTTTGCCGTGGCGATGGCCATTGTTGGCTGCTGGTCTGGCTGCCGGATTGTTCGCGGCCACGCAGATCGTTGCGACGCAACGCATCCAGGCGGACACCACCCAGATCACTCAGAAAACCCAAGCGCTGGTGAAGCAGCACTTTGTCACTTCTGGCCCGGTGTTGGATGCGCGTGTTCAGGTCTCTCGGGTGCTGGCTCAGATGCGTGGGGCCGCGCAAGGGCAGGGCGGACAAGCGGACCCTGTGCAACTCAGCTGGCGTGTCGCCGAGGTGGTTTCAGCCACCGGGGCGATCCCTGAAACGATGGGGTACCTGGCTGGGGACGGCGTTTCTCTGGCTTTGCGCTTGCCCGACTTCGCGTCGGCGGACCGATTGGCCGAGGGTTTGCAACAGGCCGGAATGAAGGTCGAATTGCTGGATTCCCGCGCGTCCACCGACTCTGACGGGGTACGCGCAGAATTCCGTATCCTCCCACAGGAGGCCCGCCCATGAGCAACCGGCTGATTGATTTTCTGCTGCCTCTTAGTTCAAGGGAACGGGGTCTTTTGGCGTTGGCGGTACTGGTGATTTTGCCCTTGGCGATTGGATTCGCCCTGTTGCTGCCTCTGCATGAAAAACGAGGCATGGCGGTACAGGCGCAATCCGAGGCGATTGCGCTTCAGAATTGGGTTCTGGATCGGATTTCTGAAAAGGCTCAGCTGGCGCAGACACCGGTTCAGATCATCGGAACACCTGTCGGGTCCGCTGCGATCGAACAGAGCTTGATCGAGGCCCAACTGCGCCGCGATGTGGCCGCCCTTGGCGCGCAAGCCGGAGGGGTGGTCGAGCTGCGCTTTGATGATGTGGATTTCTTGCGGTTGGCCAATTGGCTGTCCGAACAGCATCCGAGCTGGGGCTATACGATTAACAGTTTCCGGTTCGAAGCGACGGATCAGCCGGGCAAGATTTCTGCTTCGCTAATCCTGTCGCCTCCGGGTGCCTAGATTACAGACGCTTCAGCCGGGATGCGATTGCTGCCCGACGTCCCGCCATTGAACCCAGCGGGTCCATATCCGGATATTTCTTGACCACTTCGGTCAGCGCTTTGTGAGCGGATGTCAGCAACGATTTCCCTGATGCGACATCTCCTTTGGTCAACAGCGCCAAGGCCAGCTCATGCTGTGCTGTGCCCTGCACGGCCAGGGCTGCGGCCCGCGCGTCACCCTTTTGAGAGGCAGCCAGATCAGCCGCCATTCGTGCGGCTTCGGCGTAGTTGCCACCGCGCAGTTCGCTATGGGCATATTCCAGTTGGAGCCGGGGGCGGAACGGACCGGACTGCGCCAACAGGCGGCTGTACCCTCGGTTTGCTTGATCGTAGCGGCCCTTCTCCAGCGCGTCACGCGCGACGTAGTACTGAGACTGGAACCCGCTGCCGCCAGCGCGTTCTTCGGCGCAGCTGCCCAGAATCACCAGTGAAAAAACCGCCAAAGCGGTTTTAGAAAAAGGAATTGCCTGCATTGTCTGCTCGTATCATTTTTGTTTGATTGATAAGATCATAGCATATCAAGGCGCCTGCGTCCATCACGCACCGGCCTACAACAAAGGAGCGGTCCATGCGCCTGCTGGCGGCGATTTTGACTTTAGTACTGCTCGGGGCCGCAGGTCTTGCGGGGCAGGCACTGTTCACAGAGCTATCCGCTCCGCACGCTCAGGCTCTCCAGGCCGCCCAAACGGATCCTCGCGCAGAGCCACAACCGCCTGCGCCTCCGGTAACACGGTTTTGGCCCGCCCTTTTCGGAGAACCGCAGCCACCCGCCCCACCAGAGCCGCCGGCACAAGATGTCGAGGAAAAACAGCCTCCGCGTCCACCCAAACCTCCGTTGGATAGTCTGGGCTATCAGCTCAGCGGGGTCGTGCGTACCGATGCGGGCACCTGGGCCATGGTTACACATCCTACTGGCGGGCGCTTGCTGCGCGAAGGGGATACACTGGAGGCGGGTATCATCGTGGTGAAAATTGACGAAGAAGGCCTGTGGGTATCCCGCGACGACGACGCGCCAGAGCTGCTGATTTTCCCTGAATAGGGTCGAATTCAGGCTCTAACCCGCCACAACAGCCTGTAGATCAAAGATCGGCAGTAGCACCGCCAGAACGATCACCAGCACCATGCCTCCGACCAGCATCATCAGCATCGGTTCCAGTAGCGCGGCGATGCGTTTGCGCTCTGTCGATAGGCGGTGCTCGACCAGCATGGCCGCGCGTTCTGTCATGGGCGCCAACCGGACCGAGGCCTCGCCAGCCATGATGAGCTGTCGCGCAACGGGTGGCAGAAAGCTCAGCCGCCCAAGCGCCGAGGACAGGGTTTCCCCATGTCGTACAGCAGTGGCCACCTCGGTTCCTTCTGCACGAAACGGCTTGATTGTTAGAACATCAACAGCGCTGTCAACGGCGCTGAGCACCGCGTGACGACTGCCCAGGATCAACGCGAGTGTCCGCATATACTGTACCGAGACCGACAGACGGGTCAGTCGCCCAAATATCGGTAAACGCAGGATAACCCGGTCCCGAATGTCACGCAGGCGTTGGACATGTGGCGTAACAAATCCCAACACCACCAGCACCAGAAACACCACGCCGATTCCCAGAATATGGGCGCGAATCCAGTCCGAGACACCCAACACGACCTGGGTCAGCTCGGGCAATGGCCGACCTGACATTTCAAACATCGTGACGATTTCAGGGGCGACGTTCACCATCAGAATACCGCACACCAACAACGACACTGCGGCGACAAATGCGGGGTAGACCAGCGCCGTGGAAATCTGTGCCTTGTCGGTGCCCATTTGCTCAAGATGGTCGGCTAGTTCGTTGAATACCGCAGCGGTTTCGCCAGCGGCCTCGCCAGCCTTGAGCGCCGCAAGGTAATAGGGTGGAAAGCCTGCGCCGGTGCGTTCCAGCGCTTCAGACAGGCTGGCCCCGTCCATAATCGCGGCCCGGGCCTGCGCGGCTACGGCGTCCAGGGACGGATGGCCACCAGTCCGCACCGCCTCAAGCGCGGCCTCAGACGGAAGGTCGGCTGCCAGCATCACCGCCATCTGCCGGGTGAACACAGATTGTAGATCGGCGTTCAGTCGAACCCGGCGCGCGAGCCGTAATCCGCCTGTTGTTGAGCGATCACGCGCTGGTGCGATTTCTGAGACGAACAGATCCTGGCGGGCCAGTTGAGCGGCGGCGTCGGCCTCGGTTTCGGCGACAACGGTGCCGCTACGCCGCTTCCCGGTCGAGGTAAACGCGGTATAGGCATAGGCCTTCACGCGACATCCCCCACAACGCGCAGGGTTTCGGTCAGGCTGACGATACCAGTTGCGGCGACGCTTAGCCCTTGGCCGATCAGGGTTTCTTCGGCCCCGAGTGCCTGGGAACGCAATTCGGTTTCGGTGGCGCCCGAGTCGATGGCCGCACGCAGGGCGTCCCCAACCTCGACCATCTCGAAAATACCCATCCGGCCCGCGTGACCCGATCCACCACAGGCGTCGCAGCCCATAGGTTCGAACAGTTGGTGCGGCACAGGCAGGCCGTGCCGAACGAAGCGCGCCGATTCCTCGTCCGTGGGGATATGTGGGCTCTTGCAGTCAGGGCACAGTTTTCGCAGCAGGCGCTGAGCGATCACGCCGCGCAGGGTCGCTGCGATCAAGAAATCATCAAGTCCCAGATCACGGAGCCGGACAATCGCGCCGACCGAACTGTTCGCGTGCAGCGATGAAAACACCAAATGCCCGGTTAGCGCTGATTGCGTTGCCACAGATGCTGTTTCTGGGTCGCGAATTTCGCCCACAAGTATGACATCTGGGTCCTGACGCAGTGTGGCGCGCAACCCGGCGGCAAAGGTCATGCCGATCTCGGCGTTGATCTGCGATTGCGAGACTCCGGGCAGGTCATATTCGATCGGGTCTTCGATCGTGACGATGTTGCGTTCGTCGCGGTTGGCCAGTTGAAGCAGGGAATAAAGTGTTGTCGTCTTGCCCGCCCCGGTCGGTCCCGTGGCCAGAATGATCCCGTTCGGAAGGGCCGAAAGCCGGTGCAGCAGAGCCTGCTGCGTTTCCGACAGGCCCAATGCAGGCAGTGGCATCAACCCTGTTGAGCGATCCAAGATCCGCAGCACGATCCGCTCGCCATAGTGCCCCGGAAGCGACGAAACACGCGTATCAATAACGCGTCCGCCCAATGATAGCGGGATACGCCCGTCCTGGGGGAGACGCGTTTCAGCGATGTCCAGACCGGCCATGACTTTCAGTCGCGACACGATCCGTTTTACCGGCACATCCGCGCGATCCAGGATCTCTTGCAGGAAACCATCCACGCGCATACGCACACGCAGGCCTTTCTCATGCGGTTCAAAATGCAGGTCCGAGGCGCCGTTCTGCACCGCGCGCCGCAACATTCGGTTGACCAGCTGGATCACGGGCGCGTCGCCTGGGTCCTCTAACAGATCCCGCTGTCGAGCCCCCCCAGCGGCATCCTCTAGATCGAACAGCAGTGCGCCATCGCTGCTGGCGCCATCTTCTTCGTCTGCGTTGTAAATTCGTGCCAGAGCTTCGGCGAAACCTGCTTCGTCGGTCTGCACGACATTGGGGGTCTGCATCGCCAAACGGCGCTGCGCCTCGCGTAGGCCCAGTTGGGTCGCGCCGGGGCCCAATATCAATTGTCCAACCTCAATCAGAACCTGCTGATCGCGGGCAAAGGTAAATGGTAGCCTAGCGTCCCTCGAACCGGAGTCGGCTGGGAAGAGGCGGGAAGTTTCGGCTTTGTGCGACGTCATCAATGAATCCGGCGTCAAAAGGTTGGTTCAAGTCAGCCCCGTCAAACGGTAGCCCGTTCTTAGCTGTACGCGGAAATTGCCCGTCGTCCAACGGCTGTATCGCTTTGGCGGCCTGCTTTGCCTCGCGCGCAAGCTGCCGAGACAGCTTTTGGGCCTCGGCCTCGGTGTTCACCACTTGCGGTCGTAGCAGCACCAGCAGAACGCGCTGGTTCTTGCTGGCGTTCTTGGCGCGGAATAGTCCGCCCACCAGTGGGAGCTTGCTCAGGCCGGGAACACGTTGCGCCACCGCCCCCGAGCCGTTCTCTAGCAATCCGCCCAGCATGATCACATTGCCGTCCTGCACCAGAACCGTCGTGCTGAGCGACCGTTTCGCGGTGATTTCACCGCCAGCCGAGCTTTCGGAGTTTGTTAGGTTTGAGACCTCTTGCTTGATGTCCATCTTGACGGTTCGGTCTGCGTTGATCTGCGGCAAGACCTTCAGTGTCAGGCCTACGTCCTGCCGCTCGATTGTCTGGAACGGATTTTCGACCGCGCTGTCGCCAACGGTGGAATAGGATCCGGTCACAAAGGGCACGTTTTGAGCGACGACGATTTCGGCCTCTTTGTTGTTCAGCGTCATGATCGAAGGTGTGGACAAAAGCCGGGTGGAACTGGTCGAGGCAATCGCAGAAAGCAACCCTGCAACGCCGCGATCCCCCTGACTGGGAACGCCCGCCAGCACCCCGCCCGAGCCAACGTCCAGCGTTTGCCCATTCAAAACCGAGGACACAAGGTTTGTCAGGCTGGGACGCCCTTGAAGAGAAAACTGCGCCCCGCCGATCACGGCATTGTTGAGGATTCCTGCAAACTGCACCGACAAGTCGGAAAACCCATCCACTGACATCTCGAAAATCACGGCCTCGACCAGGACCTGGCGTGGGCGGCGGTCCAGATAGCGGACCATTTTGATAATGTCGTCCAGACGATCCTGAGGGGCAGTGATCAACAGGGTGTTGGTTTGAAGCTCGGGGATGATCCGCACCGGTGCCCGGTTTGTGTCGCCGTCCGAGTTGATTGCCCTTAGGACGACATCGGCCATTGTGTTTGCATCAGCATAATTCAGACCCAATGCGTGACTGACCACGTTATTTTGCTGCGTATCCAAACGCGCGGCGAGAACGCGAACCTTCTCGCGCAGGGCATCCGGCCCTGAAACCACGAGCGCATTCGAGCGCCTATCCACCGACAACGCTGCCCCCTGAGGTATGATATCCATGGATTGAATGACCTGCGCCACCTCGGCGGCGTTGGCATTGCGCAGCCGGATCATTTGAATGGGTTCGTCGCGCGGCTGATCCAGGCGCTTGATCAAGGCCTCGATCCGGCGATAATTTTGCCCCCGGTCAGACAGTATCAGCATGGTTGTTCCCGGCACAGCGGTCAGCACGGCCTCGGGGGGGAGCAAGGGCCGCACCACCTCGATGATCTCTTGGGTCGGGACGTGCTTTACCTGAATGACGCGGCTTTCATAAGCCCCAGCTCCGCCCTGCGCATCGGGCCCCGAGGCCAGCTCGCGGGCGCTGCTCATCTGGACAATGCGATCTGCACCCGCCCCTTCGATCAGGGTCAGGCGGTTTAGCTCCAGTACCGAGAGGAATACTTCGTACAGCTCGGCCGGGGTCATTTCTCCGGGGGACAGCACAGTCACAGTGCCGCGGACATTCGGGTCCAGCACAAAGCTGCGGCCGGTTGCCTCGGATACGATTTCAATGAAGCTACGCAAATCTGCATCCCGCAGATTCAGCGCGACCTGAGCGGCTGCGTGGGTGGGGGTTAGCACAGACAAAGTAACCGGCCCAACCCCATACGTTAGGATCAGACCGACACCGACCACAAAGGGTCGTATCGCGGCGCGTAAACTCATGACCTGCTCTCTTTATTTGGGCTGTCAGCAACCGCTTTGGGTTTGCCCGCCCTGCCTGTTTTTCCAAAGCATACCGGAAATGCCGGAAAAAGGCAGCTTTTTCTCAGAGTCAGAACAAACTGTGGCGACGGCGCTACGTGCACAGAAGGGCCGGGCTTGTGATGTCGCGGATTTCGACAACATTTTCCGTTTTCAGGACGTCAACGCCCTCGGCCTTTTTGTTGCTTGGTGCAATGTGCTAGGGCGCGGAATGCCCGCC
This sequence comes from Thalassovita sp., assembly GCA_029212905.1. Lineage (GTDB taxonomy): Bacteria > Pseudomonadota > Alphaproteobacteria > Rhodobacterales > Rhodobacteraceae > Thalassobius. The sequence continues at coordinate 93,378 of JARGPB010000004.1, read as the reverse complement.
CCAACCTGAACTGGGGCCAGAAACCGCGTGCGGTCCAACCCATAGTTCAACGCAAACGCAACGCCAGGTGGCTAAGCCGCGATCAGGGCTGAAACCCATTGGCAATCGTGTCGTCATAGGGCGAGTTTTCTGCTGCCCATAGAGGGTGTTGTGCTGGGGATCTGGATCGTATGTAGCTGCGCAAAGGCGCCGATGCGACCCTGATCCGCATGTGCGCTCCATCCCAAAAGGACCAGGTATTTGATTCAGAAAATATGAGAGGCACAGATGATCAAACGACCGTTTGCCGCTGGGCTGCTTGGCGCGCTGGTAATTTCAATGACGCCACATCCTCCTTCGGGGCAACGGTGTTCCAAGCCCTCTTCGGGCGGTCTTGCGTTCCGCCGTGTCGATCCAAGGGCGTGATGGAGAAGCTATGAAATCCGACGTTTGCTGAGCGCCCTGCGTCGCATAGAGCGCGGATCGCCGTACGGCGGCAATGGGATGGTCTCGGTCGTTGGTGGCGGAAAGATGATGTTGGCGCAGGTTGCCAGATCGCCAAAAATGTCACCATCGGGGAACAGGATCATCGCACTGGAGCCGGGCAAGCGCAGGCTGACTCAGGATATCACACGGCACCCGTGCCCAAAGATGTGCCAGAGAATACCACCGTTGTAGGGTGCGGCGGCGCGACCTGTGCCGCGCCGGGTTTTGGATTAATCCAGTGTTTTGGATACTGGGAAAATTGACAGGTTTATCCTAGCTTTGATTGCTCCCCAAACGCCGCGTTTGTCGACCAGCATGACCGCTATGGCAATCCCGCCCATCATAATCAGGTACCAAGTGCCCCAATCCGCTGCGATCTCGCGCAGGAAGAAAAAGATCACGACACCGATCACCGGTCCTTCGATCGAGCCGATCCCGCCGATTACCACGATAAAGATCACAAACGCAGTCCACTCATTCAGGCTGAACGCAGCATCGGGCGTGATCCTGAGCTTTTGCAGGAAAACGAATGCTCCGGTGATCGAGGTATAGAATGCGGCCAGAACATAGATCATGAATTTGACACGGCGGGTCGCGACGCCAACGGCCTCGGCTGCGGGTTCGCTGTCGCGGATCGCGGTCAGCGCCAGCCCCCATTTCGACCTAAGCAACCCCCAGACCAGCAGCACAGATACGATCCCGATCGCAAAAGCGATATAGTACATCACCATCTCGCGCCCCGCGCGGCTGTCAGCCAGAGATTTGGCAATCGCAACGGGCAGAGAAATTCCCGACCCTCCTCCCAGAGCGCTGATCTGGGCTGCGATCAGCCGGAACACTTCGGCGATGACCCAGGTGCCGATGGCGAAATACGGCCCTTGCAGGCGAAACGCGATCCAACCTGTCGGTATCGCAATCACAGCAGTGGCGATTGCGGCCAGCGGAATAGCAAACAGTACTGGCAGGCCGGTGAACATCGCCAACGCAAAGAAAAGATAGCCGCCCAGCCCGACAAACGCTTGCTGGCCAACAGAGATCAGCCCGGTATAGCCCGCAAGAAGGTTCCACATCTGCGCAAGCGCCAGAAAGCTGAACGCCTCCATCAGCAATCTCAGATCGGCGCGCCCGGCCCACCATGGAGCAAAGGCCAACCCGGCCACAGCGGCCAGCAGGAACAAACGCAAGACCATCGACAGGTTTGCGCTGGGCGTTTTGGTCATATCAACAGAAGTCATGGCCTCACCTCACATTTTCGGAAACAGGCCGCGCGGACGCACGACAAGAAGGGCCAGAAACACGAGGTGCCCGGCCAAGATCTGATAGCCAGCGTCGATTTGTGCACCCAGCGTTTGCGCCACGCCCAGAATGATGCCACCCGCGAGCGTGCCCCACAGGCTGCCCAGGCCGCCAATGATCACCGCCTCAAAGGCAAACAGCAGGCGCGCCGGTCCGGCTGAGGGGTCAAAATTCGTCTTCATCGCCAGGAAAATCCCCGCGATCCCAACGACCAGACTGGCTAGCGCGGTTGCCACAGCAAAAATATGCGCGTTATTTCCACCCATTAGCGGCACGATTTCCGGATCATCCGAGGTGGCACGCAGCATTCTCCCCAGTGCGGTTTTGTAAAACACCAGTTGCAGCCCGCCGATCACGGCGACAGCTGCGCCAAACATCATCAAAGGCAACCAGCCGATGGAAATGGCGTCCGAGATAGTGATGCTGCCGGTCTCCAGCCAACCTGCGGGCAGTCGCCGACTATCGGCCGAGAATATCTCTAACAGGGCGTTCTGGATGATGATCGACATGCCGAAAGTCACCAGAATTGGCGGCAGGATGTCCTTGCCCAGCACCCGGTTCAGCAGAATGCGCTGATTGATGTATCCTGCTGTTGTCAGCGAAATCAGCACCAGAACCACCGCCACCGCTGGGTGTATGGACCAGCCTGTCACAAAGGCGACCATCAGATAAGCCGCCGTCACAATGAAATCGCCGTGCGCGATATTGATAAAGCGCATGACGCCGAACATCAGGCTCAGCCCTGCCGCGAACAGTGCGTATAGCCCGCCCAGTAGGACGCCCTGAAGGATTGCGTTGATCCAGATCATCAGGCGGCCTCCTCGTCTTCGTTTGATCCAAAATAGGCAGCTGCGATCTGCGCGCGCGTCAGGCTGTCCGGCGTACCGGAAAGCGTCACCCGCCCCTCCATGAAGCAATACACCCGGTCGGCCACAGCCATTGCCTGGCCCACGTCCTGTTCAACCACCAGAATCGCAGTGCCCCCGGCGCGGATTTTTGGCACGGCGGTGTAGATGTCCTTGATCACTTTCGGGGCGAGTCCGAGACTGATTTCATCACAAAGAAGCAACTGAGGGTTGGACATAAGCGCGCGGCCGATGGCTACCATTTGCTGCTGACCACCGGACAAAGCTGTGCCGGGGTTGTGGCGCTTGGCCACCAGATCCGGGAACAGATCATACACCCCATCCAACGACCACGGACCGGGCCGTTTGCCGGCCGCGCCGATCAACAGGTTTTCCTCGACGCTAAGCGAGGGGAACAGCCGACGGCCTTCGGGCACCATTGCCATGCCGGCCTTGTGAATCTTGTCTGCGGTCATCCCGGCCACGTTTTGCCCACCAAAATTCACGTTCTGACCTTTGGCGGGGATCATCCCCGTGATTGCGCGCAGGAAAGTGGATTTCCCCGCGCCGTTCGATCCGATCAGGGCGACGCATTCGCCGTCCTGTACGGAGACATCAATGCCGAACAGCGCCTGAAAATCTCCGTAGAACGCTGTCAGGTTCGTGGTCTCAAGCAGCTGTGTCATCGACCGAAATCCCCATGTAAATTTCCTGAACCAGCGGGTCTGCCATCACCGCCCCCGGTTCGCCCTCGGCGACGATTTTGCCGAAATCTATCACGATCAGCCGTTCAACCACGGCAGTAAGCGCATGGACGATATGTTCGATCCAAATGATCGAAACACCGCTGTCGCGGATCTGTTTGATGGTGCCGACCAGCTCGTGGCATTCGCCTTCGGTTAACCCACCGGCGATTTCGTCCAGCAACAACAGGCGCGGCCCCGAAGCCAGCGCCCGCGCCAGCTCTAGCCGCTTGCGTTCCAGCAACGTCAGGCTGCCAGCAGGGCGGTTGGCTTTGGGCAACAGGCCGGTGCGGTCTAGAATATCACGGCATTGTTCCTGGGCGTCAGTATGCCCGGAATTGCCGAAACGCGACGCGACCAGCAGGTTTTCATAGACGCTCATACCGACGAACGGATGAGGAATCTGGAACGACCGTGAAATCCCCATGCGGCAACGCTCGGCTGCCGAGGTGCGGGTTACGTCCTGAGAATCAAACTGTACGGACCCTGAGCTGACGCCCAAAGTGCCTCCAATCAGGTTGAACAGGGTCGATTTTCCAGCGCCATTTGGACCGATGATGCCCAGGGCCTGGCCCTCGGGCAGATCAAACGAAACATCGTCCGAAACCTTCAGTGCGCCAAAGCTTTTGTTGACATTAGACAGCGACAGGATCGGTGCCATCGGCTCCTCCATTATTGGGGAGGGGGCGCAGACCGCGCCCCCAAGCGACGATCAACCGATCGCTTTCATTTCGCCGGTCAGCGGAATGTCGGGGTGCGCCCCGTTTTCCACGATATCCAGCACGGGTTTGCCGCCATCCAGACGCCATTGACCGCCAACCAGCGGGGTTTTGGCGATGTTGGGGACCGGGCCGTTGGCAAAGTTGATATTGCCCACGACCGAGTCATAGTTGGTTTGACCAATTGCAGCTGCGATGCTGTCGGGATCAGTGGGATCTTCGCTGCGTTGCAGGCTGTCCATGATCACTTCGAACAGCGAGTGTTTGAAGCCCAGCGGCATGGTCCAGGGATTGCCCGTTTCGGCTTCGTATGCCGCAGCCAGTTCGGCCGAGCTTTGGCCCGTGAAACCCGAGCTAAACGGGTGATGTGGCGACCACCAGACTTCGACGCTCAGCCCTTCTGCGCGATCGCCCAGGGCGCCCACGGCCTGCGGGAACTCCGTCGCTTTGGCGGCGTTGACGACCTTGGGGTGGAATCCCTGCTGAGCGGCCTGGGTCCAGAAGGTGGTGAAATCTGGCGGGATGACCACGCCGGTCACGATCTCCACGCCAGCCTCTTTGAATGCTGAAATCTGCGCGCTGAAGTCATCCGACATGTTCTGGTACCGGCCCGGATCAACCAGGGTGTACCCGCGTTCGGTCATCACTTTGGGAAAGCCCAGTTCGGGGTGGGCCCAGCCATTGCCATCAGGGTCATTCGGCCACAGGGCACCGACCACCTTGTTGGTCTCGACCTTGTCCCACATGTTGATGAAGGACCCGATGATGTCCTCTAGGCCCCAGAAGAAGTGGTAGGTGTAGTCGAACCCTTTGGCAGGGTCGCCCTGACGGCCAAAGAAATGCGGCTGCCACGGGGTGTCATTGGTCAGGCAAGGCACGCCGTTCAGCTCGGCCTGGTCCGCCACCGGGTTGGTGGTGTCCGGGGTCGAGGTCGCGCAGATTACATCAACTTCGTCACCGAAAATCAGCTCTTGTGCGACCGAGGATGCCCGGTTCGAATTCGATTGGCTGTCTTTGACGATGAATTCGATTTCATGCTTTGAGCCGTTGATCATCAGCCCGTCGCCAATTTTCTTGGCGAACTGGTTCAGTGTGAATTGGTCGGGTTCGGCAAAGATCGCCAGAGGACCGGTTTGCGGTGTGACAAAGCCGATCTTCAGCTTCTTAGCCTTGGCAAGAGCCGGGCTGGCCAGCCCACTTGCGGCAATCAGGCCAGTGGCCCCCGTTGCCTTGATAAATCCTCGGCGGGACAGTGTGGGTTTCGACATGGTGTTCCTCCTCTTTGTCTTTTTCTGCGGTGATCTGGCCACGTGCCGTACGGCAAGTCCTCTCCGTTCCCCGTCGGCATAGGCCGCGGGGGGGCACGTTGGCTGGTCTTGAAATCAGGCTCTAACCCGGCAGATCAGGCCTGTTTGGTTGGTTTCTTCGCACAAAACTTCTGTGTCCCCTGCGAGCGGTTCGCGGGGTCTGGTGCGGATTGTTGATGAAGTGATTGTCCTGCCTATCGGGTCAGGTTTGTGTCTCGGTCTGTCTCAAGGTTCCTCCCTCAGCCCGGTTCCTTCGCGCTATCCAGCGCCTCTCTCGGGGAATTTGTTCAGCGTGTTTTCGATGCCGCGCAGGGTTTGCGTGATATCGGGCCACATGTTCGGCAGGCTCTGAACCGAGATCCCACCAAGCATCAGATCTGCCTTTATCCAGGCCTGCGCTGGCTCCAGATGTAGCGGCGGTGCATCTGGTTCAGCGCTGTTTCGTGTGACGTACAGGCCCCAGACTTGTGCTATTGCGTCCACATCCAGCGAATGCCCCAGTGGTAAGCGGATCAGCTGCATCTCCTCTTGCAGCTTTGCCGTGTCGTCTCGGTTGTCAGCCGAGACAGCGACGCAACGAACACCGCGAATTGCGAAATCCCCGATCCGGTCGTCCAGATCCTTCAGCGCCAGGCGTGTCCATTTGCAGTGCCGACCGCGGTGAAAAAACACATAAGTCCCACCCGCTGGGGCGTCCTGAGCCAAGTCATATGTGCCGTGCCCCAGTGTTTCGAACGTCAGGCTTGGAGCCGGGTGCCCAGGGATCAAGCGCTGTGTCATTATAACGATCTCCCCCTAGTGCTCGGCTTCGAGGGCGGACACCCGCGCTTCGATCACCGGGACCGAGCGCAGAATGTGATCCACAGTTAGCTTTTCAGCCAAATCGGCATCGCGCGCGATAACGGCGTCGAAAATCGCCTGATGTTCGGCGCGGACATCACGCGGAATGCTGCGGTCTGTGATGGCAATCTGAAGATAGCGGATCGAGTGGCTGTACAAAATCTCGCGGAAGTTCAGCAACCAGCCGTTGGTGCAGGCGCCAATCATGGCGTTGTGAAAAGCCCGGTTTCTGACTTCCCATTCCTGTACGGATTGTTCTTCGCGGCCTTCCATTTCGGTTTCGATCTTGGCCAGCCGGTGATGGGCGGCGACAAAGGCGCTTTCCCATTCGTCGTCGCCTTTGGCGATTGACTCGCGGACGGCTTTGGCCTCCAGAAGGGCGCGCATGTCGACGATGTTTTTGAAATCCTCGACAGACACAAGTGCCGCACGGAATCCGCGCTGGCCCTCGGTCGTCACAAGGTTCTCCACAAGTAACCTGGACAAGGCCTCTCTTACCGTAGAGGCGCCAACGCCGAATGTTTTGCGCAAGACTTCTACGCGTAGGCGGGATTCGGGCGTGATTTCGCCGGACAAGATAGCGCTGCGCAAAGCCTCGTAGACCATCTCGATTGTGGTCTTGCTTTGCGATTCGCCGCCGAACTCGCTGATATCTTTAAGAAAGCTCACGGATTCCCCCTGCATTCCTCCGACTTCACATAAACGTATCATCATTTAAAAAACAACGTCAAAATCAAAAAATATCGTTTTTCCTTCCGGTGAAATGGAAATATCGTTTTTTTATTTGACAAACGATATTGCTGAGCGCCATGATCCCGCAACGCCAAGCGAAGGAGGGGACGCATATGGCTGATGGTACAGAACGCAGGCGTTTCAGTGTTCGCGTAAACGGTGCGCCAAGTGGCGTGCATTGCGACGAAACGCAGAAGGTTTTGACCGCGTTGGAACACGCATTTCCCGATCCGGATCTGCGCGCTGTGCGTGTTGGGTGCCGCCAGGGTGGATGTGGCGCGTGCCGCGTCAAGGTGATCAAGGGTGAATACACAACGGCCAAGATGAGCCGCGCCCATGTCACCGAAGAGGAGGAAGCCGAGGGCTTTGCGCTGGCGTGTCGCCTGTATCCGCAAAGCGACCTTGAAATTGAACCAGCTTTTCTTGGCCCACGTGGGCGACAGCAAAAGCAAGACAACTGAGAAGCAAGGGTAGGAGGATTACCAATGTCTCAAGAAGGACTGTTGCGACCGGGCATTGCCCAAATTCGCGTGTTGGATATGGAAGAGTCGATCACCCACTATGTGGATCGCATCGGGTTGAATTTCGTCAGCAAGGAAGCCGACGGTCGTGTTTATCTGAAAGGGTATGACGAATTCCACCGTCACTCGATCGTGCTGCGCGAGGCAGATACCGCTGGCATCGACTTTTTCGCTTTCAAAGCTGACAGCCAGGATAGCGTTGACCAGTACCGCAAGCGCATCGAAGAATATGGTCTGGACGTAGACGATGTCCCAGCGGGCGAACAGCCCGGAACTGGTGGGCGCATTGGCTTTACCGTCGCGTCGGGGCACCGGATCGAGCTGTACGCTGACATGGACCTGTCGGACGACGCGCCCGAAACCCACAGCCCGTTCATCTGGCGCGAAGAGCCGCACGGAATGCGTGCTCAGCGGATGGACCACTGCTTGCTGTATGGCCCGAACATCGACAAGGTCGAAGAGTTCTTTACCACCGTTCTGGACTTTCACCTGCCTGAGCGCGTGGACCTGCCCGACGGGACACTGGCTATCTGGATGACGGTTTCAAACAAGGCTCATGACATTGCATTCGTAAAGCATGACGAGCCGGGCAAGCTGCATCACTTGGCCTTCTTTCTGGAAGACTGGAACGAAATCGGCCATGCGGCTGATGTGATGACCCGCTATGACATCAGCCGGGATGTTGGCCCTACGCGGCATGGCATCACGCGCGGTCAGACGATTTACTTCTTTGATCCGTCGGGGAACCGGAACGAGGTCTTCTGTGGCGGGTACACTGCCTACAAGGATCACCCCGTCCGTGTCTGGGACCACAACACTGTGGGCCGCGGCATCTTCTACTACGAACGCCAGCTCAACGAGGCGTTCCTCTCGGTGGTGACCTAAGATGCAGACGCTCCGTTCCACACAGATACTGACCGCTGCAGCTGCGCATGCCGCTGTTGGGGCCGCCGTCGCCAAGGCGGTCGAACTGGGAGTTGCCATCAATGCCAGTGTCGTTGACGCCGGTGGCAATCAGATCGCGTTTCTGCGCGGTGACGGAGCGTTCTTGCCATCAGGAAAAATCGCCCGAGACAAGGCCTATACGGCTGCGGGCTTCGGCGTCCCGACCGGGGCGCTGTATCAGGCGCTGTCCGGTGATGCCCCTGTTCTGGCGGGTATTTCGGCCCAGCCGGGTGTGGCCCTGTTTCAGGGTGGCCTGCCTATTCGAAGCAATGACGAGCTTGTCGGGGGAATCGGCGTTTCCGGTGCCTCGGCCGAGCAAGATGAAATCTGTGCCCGCGCCGGGCTTTTGGCGATCGGGATGGCACAGGACTGAGGATGAAGACTATGAAAGACGGGCTGCAAGCAGCAACCAAAGACGCGCTGCATTTCATTAACGGTGAGTTCACGGCAGGCACCTCGGGTCGGAGTTTCGATAACATTTCGCCGGCCACGGGTCAGAAAATCGGGATCGTTCACGAGGGTCTGAAGCCCGAAATCGACGCTGCTGTCGCGGCGGCGCGCGCTGCGCTGCATGGTCCGTGGGGGCGTATGCCTCAGGCCGAACGGTCCGATTTACTGCACGCGGTGGCTGACGAGATTAACCGCCGCTTTGACGAGTTCCTCGAGGCCGAGATCCTGGATACCGGCAAACCCAAATCGCTGGCCAGCCATATCGACATTCCGCGCGGGGCCGCGAACTTCAAGGTCTTCGCGGACCTTGTGAAAAACGTGCCGACCGAAAGTTTCATGCTGGATACGCCTGATGGCAATGGTGCGCTGAACTATGGTGTGCGCCGTCCCAAGGGTGTGATCGGGGTGATTTCCCCGTGGAACCTTCCGCTGCTGCTGATGACGTGGAAGGTGGGGCCGGCGCTGGCCTCGGGCAACACGGTGATTGTGAAACCGTCCGAGGAAACCCCCCTGACCACGACCCTATTGGGTGAGGTAATGAATACTGTGGGCATCCCTAAAGGCGTGTTCAATGTGGTCCACGGGTTTGGCCCAGACAGCGCCGGTGCCTATTTGACGGGGCACCCGGATGTGGATGCGATCACCTTTACCGGTGAAACCCGCACAGGCGAGATTATCATGCAATCGGCCGCCAAGGGGCTGCGTCAGGTCTCGATGGAATGCGGCGGGAAAAATGCCGGGATCGTCTTTGCCGATTGCGACATGGACAAGGCGATCGAAGGCACCATGCGGTCGGTCTTTGCCAACTGCGGGCAGGTCTGTCTGGGCACCGAGCGTGTCTATGTCGAACGCCCGATCTTTGACGAATTCGTCGCCCGCCTGAAAGAAGGCGCCGAGGGCCTGAAGCTGGGCGCCGCCGAGGACAAAGACACCAACCTGGGCCCGCTAATCAGCAAGGAACACCAGGAAAAGGTGCTGTCCTACTATAAGCTGGCGGTCGAGGAAGGCGCGACCGTGGTCACCGGCGGCGGCGTGCCCGACATGCCCGCGGATATGCAGGATGGCGCCTGGGTCGAGCCCACGATTTTCACCGGCCTGCCCGAAACCGCCCGGGTCGTGCGCGAGGAAATCTTTGGCCCGGTTTGCCACATCACTCCCTTCGATTCCGAAGAAGAAGTGATCAAAATGGCTAATGACACTGAATATGGCCTGGCCACCGCGATCTGGACCGAGAACCTGACCCGTGCCCACCGTGTCGCCCCGCAAATTGATGTGGGTCTTGCATGGGTGAACTCTTGGTTCCTGCGCGATCTGCGAACCGCTTTTGGCGGATCTAAGCAATCCGGCATAGGCCGCGAGGGCGGGGTGCATGGCCTCGAATTTTACTCTGAACTCACCAACGTCTGCGTGAAGCTCTAAGGACATCCAATGACTGACCAATCCAAAATCCAAGAGGCCGCCGACCGTCTGTGGCAGGCCTGGGAAACCGGCGTCCCCGGTGCCCCCATTCGTGACCTGCTGGACGACGGCGACGTGGACGCCGCCTATGCCGTGCAAGAGATTAACACCAAGCGCTGGCTGGGTGGCGAGGAACGCATCCTGTCGGGCCGCAAGATCGGCCTGACCTCGAAAGCGGTGCAAAAACAACTGGGCGTGGACCAGCCAGACTATGGTCTGCTGTTCGCCGACATGGAGGTGATGGACGGCGAAGAAATCCCGCAAAACCGCCTGCATCAGCCCAAGGTTGAAGCCGAAATCGCCTATGTGATCGCCGCGCCGCTGACGGGTCAGTTTATCACTATGGTCGATCTTCTGGCCTCGATCGGGTACGTCGTGCCCGCGCTGGAGGTTGTCGGCAGCCGGGTCGCCGATTGGGATATCCGCATCACCGATACCATCGCCGACAATGCGTCCTCGGGGCTGTACGTTCTGGGCCAGACGCCCAAGCGCGTGGGAGATTTCGACCAGCGTATGTGCGGCATGGTGATGTTCCGCAACAACCAGCCCGTCAGCGTTGGCGCCGGGGCCGCCTGCATGGGCAGCCCGCTGAACGCGACCCTTTGGCTGGCCCGCACCATGGCCGCCGCTGGCCGTCCGCTGGGCCCGGGCGATGTGGTTCTGTCGGGCGCTTTGGGCCCCATGGTCGCCGCCGAACCCGGTGACGTTTTCGAAGCACGTATCAACGGCCTGGGCTCTGTCCGCGCCGCCTTTGCGAAGGAATAACCTGATGAGCAAGATTAAATGCGCCATCATCGGCTCGGGCAATATCGGCACCGATCTGATGATCAAGATCATGCGGATGTCCGACGTCCTGGAAATGGGTGCGATGGTCGGGATCGACCCGGACTCGGACGGGCTGGCGCGCGCCAAGCGTCTGGGCGTCGCTACCACCCACGAAGGCATCGAAGGGCTGACCAAGCTGCCTGAATATGCCGACATCCGCGTGGTGTTCGATGCGACCTCGGCCGGGGCGCACAAGCACCACAACGAGATCCTGCAAAAAGACGGCAAACAGGTGATCGACCTGACGCCCGCCGCCATTGGCCCTTTCACCGTGCCTGCGGTGAACATCGATGCCAACCTGTCTGAAAACAACGTGAACATGGTCACATGCGGCGGTCAGGCCACCATTCCGATGGTCGCTGCCGTTAACCGTGTCTCGCCCGTCCGCTATGGCGAGATCGTCGCCTCGATCAGCTCGCGTTCCGCTGGTCCGGGCACCCGCGCCAATATTGATGAATTCACCGAGACCACGGCCCATGCCATTCAGGCCGTGGGTGGCGCAGGACGCGGCAAGGCGATCATCATCCTGAACCCGGCCGAGCCGCCGATGATCATGCGCGACACGGTCTATTGCCTGTGCGACGAGGCCGACACGGATGAAATCCGCAAATCGGTGCACCAGATGGTCGAGGACGTGCAATCCTATGTGCCGGGGTACCGCCTGAAACAAGAGGTGCAATTCGAACATATCGGCTCGAACGATCCGCTGCATATCCCTGAAATGGGAGGCGATTTTACCGGGCTCAAGGTCTCGATCTTCCTCGAGGTTGAAGGCGCCGCGCACTATCTGCCCGCTTATGCCGGGAACCTGGACATCATGACCTCGGCCGCGATGAAAACCGCCGAACGTCTGGCCATCAAGCGCGACTGGGTGAAGGAGGCCGCATAAAATGACCAAGCTTTATATCCAAGACGTCACCTTGCGTGACGGGATGCACGCGGTGCGCCACCAATACGATTTGGGCCACGTGCGTGCCATCGCACAAGCCCTGGACGAGGCCGGCGTGGATGCGATTGAGGTTGCCCATGGCGACGGCATCACCGGGTCCACGTTCAACTATGGCTTCGGCAAATGCACGGATGAGGCCTGGATTTCCGAGGCCGCCAAGGTCTGTAAAAACGCCAAGCTGACCACGCTGCTGCTGCCGGGGATCGGCACCATCGAGGATCTGAAACGAGTCCATGATCTGGGCGTGCAATCGGTCCGCGTGGCCACGCATTGCACCGAGGCTGACGTGTCCGCCCAACATATTGCGGCGGCCAAGGATCTGGGGATGGATGTGTCCGGTTTCCTGATGATGTCGCACATGAACACACCCGAAAAGCTGGCCGAACAGGCCGCGATGATGGAAAGCTATGGCGCCGATTGCGTGTACTGCACCGACAGTGGAGGGCGGCTGACCATGAAGGACGTGGCCGACCGTTTCGACGCCTATAACAAGGTGCTGAAACCTGAAACCCAGCGCGGCGCACATATGCATGAAAACCTGTCGCTGTCCGTTGCGAATTCGGTGGTGGCGGTGGAGCACGGTGCCTTCCGTGTTGATGCCTCTTTGGCCGGAATGGGCGCGGGTGCTGGCAACTGCCCGATCGAAGCTTTTGTGGCTGTCGCTGATCTCTATGGCTGGGACCACGGTTGCGATGTGTTCAAATTGCAAGACGCCGCCGAAGAACTGGTCCGTCCATTGCAGGATCGCCCGGTCCGCGTAGATCGTGAAACCATGACGCTGGGCTATGCCGGGGTTTACTCGTCCTTCTTGCGCCACGCCGAGAAGGCAGCGGGAATCTACGGCCTTGATACACGCGATATCCTGGTCGAACTGGGACGCCGCGGTATGGTCGGCGGACAAGAAGATATGATTGTCGACGTCGCTCTCGACATGCTCAAAGCCAAGGAAGCCGCAGAATGACCGATATCACCAAATTCGCCGAAATCGTGGATACCGCAGCGCGCACCGCGACAGAGATCCCGCAATTTTCGGATGACGCCCCGCTGAGTGTGGATCAGGCCTATGCGATTCAGGCATTGTCGATGCAGCGTCGCTATGCGCGTGGTGAAAAACGCGTAGGCATTAAGATGGGGCTGACCTCGCGCGCAAAGATGGTTCAGGTTGGCGTGTCCGATGTGATTTGGGGCCGTCTGACGGACGGAATGCGCGAAGAAGAAGGCGGCGTCGTCTCGATGGCCGACTACGTCCACCCGCGCGTGGAGCCAGAGATCGCTTTCTTGATCAAGACGCCCCTCGCGGGCGAAGTATCCCCAATGGAAGCCATGGCTGCCGTCGAGGCCGTCGCCCCCGCGCTGGAAATCATCGACAGTAGGTACAAGGCCTTCAAGTTCGATATCGGTGATGTGATTGCTGACAACTCGTCGTCTTCGGGGTTTGTGGTTGGGAACTGGTTCTCTCCGGAAACCGACATTTCGAACCTGGGCATGGTTTTGTCGATCAACGGTGTTGCTGGGGAAATCGGGTCTACTGCTGCTATTCTCGGCCATCCCGTTCGTTCGTTGGTTGCGGCGGCCCGCATGGTCGCAGCTGGCGGTGAGACGCTGCAACCTGGTGATATCGTTTTGGCAGGCGGTGCTACTGCCGCCATTCCGATGGAATCCGGTCAGGCGGTCACGCTGGATGTGGAAAACATGGGCACAGTTGCCTTCAACGTAGGGGACTGACATGCCGCTGATCGAAGTCACCATGATCGAAGGCCGTTCGGCCGAACAAAAGGCCACCCTGATTGCCAAGCTGACGGACGCCGCGGTCGAGGCCGTTGGTGCCCCGATCGAAACGGTCCGTGTCTGTATCCGCGAAATCCCAGGAGAGAACTGGGGTGTTGCGGGCAAACCCAAGGGGCCGATCAAAGGAACCTGACGCATGACGAAACACGCTGTTGAGCCGGGCCAAGAAGGCCCGGTGACTGTCTCGATCTCGCGCCGGGCGATGCCTGGCCGCGAGACTGACTATGAAGCCTGGCTGCATGGTATTGTCGACGCCGCCAGCGATTTTCCCGGCCACATGGGCGTGAATATCCTGCGGCCGTCGGGCAAGACGGATGGGCGGTATGTGCTGATCTATCGGTTCGACAGCTGGGCGCATTGCGAAGCGTGGGAGCGTTCGGATACGCGCAGATCCTGGGTCGATCAGCTGGACGATATTGTCGAAGGCGATGCCGAAACGCGCCGTGTAACGGGGCTGGAAGCGTGGTTCGATTTGCCCGAGGTCCCGGCCGCAAAGCACCCCCCGCAGTGGAAGATGGCGATCACTTTGATCGTGGTGGTGTTCTGCATTGTCTTTCCGCTGCAACTGACAATTCTACCGCTTACAACGGCTTGGCCGCATTGGTCCCGGACGCTGCTAATCGCGGTGATTCAGGTGCTTTTGATGACGTATCTGATCATGCCGCGCGTTACCAAAGCGATCAAGGGTTGGCTCTACGCCTGAGCGGGACGCCACCGGTTCGTCGCGGTTCATTCCCGTGGTGAACGGAAAATGGGGCGTGAACTCAGGGGAAAACCTGCGGAACCACAAAGGCGCCGTACCTGTGATTCCGCCTTATTATTTCAGTTTTTGGCAAAGTTCTGGGGATTTGGGCGCAATTGGGGCAAATTTGAGGCACATACATTTGCCTCAAGAAAAGTAAAATATCATATTAATCAATATATTAAGTCTATTTGGTCACATTCAACTGTGACAAAATAGTGGCCAAGCTAGGTCGGATTTCCTAATGTAAGGACATCTGCTTAGCCGTTTGTGACCACGAAACGGGGCCGTCGCGATGGGGATCGCACAATGGGTTCCGTGGAAAGAAACAACAATGATAGAATTTGCGCACCGCTGCCTGCGCAGATGCTTGGCGTGCTACGTGCGCCTTGTGTTCTGTGTAATCGCGACAACACTACTTAGTCTTGGCCCCTCTTCTGCGGGGGCCGCTTCTATGGTGGTCAGGGTTGTCCACAATGACCGGGGTGGCGTTGTCGGCACTCGGGCTCAGGAAATTGCCGATATTCAAATGCATCAACAGCGGGTTGAAATCCGCGGCCGCGTTTGTTTGTCGACCTGCACCATGTATTTGGGGGCTGGGAATGTCTGCGTTAGCCCGAAGACAAAATTCGGCTTTCACGGACCCAGCTATTATGGCCGCCCGCTGAAGCCGCACCAGTTTGAATACTGGTCGCAAGTGATCGCGTCGTATTACCCCTCCAATCTGCGCGATTGGTATCTAAGCACAGGCCGCTACAAGGCCGAGGGGTATTACACCATGACTGGCGCGCAACTGATCCAGATGGGTGTCGCGCGCTGCTAAGCCTTAAAAGACGCTTTTGCGGTTTTATTGCGTGTCCGACGTGCTGGAGCCGCCACCCAAGACGCCGACAACAACAGCGCCGCCACCAAGTCCAATAAGCGGGCCCAGGCCACCAATGAGCGGGACAAAGTTGGTCGCTTCACCCACGGCTTCGGCTGGAGGGAGGATGCCGCTGTCGCACAGAACGCCAACATTCCCATGTCGGCGAAACTCAGCGCGCCGAATTCGCAGGTCGCCGCACATGCGGCTTTCTTTTGCTATGCGCATCGCCTCGTCGTTGCGGGACTGCGCCAGGGCTGGGACAGCTGTGGCGCCTGCCGCCAGAACTGCCAGAACTCTGAAAAACATGCTCGATCTCCGTTTTCGTTGCCTCATGATAGCATGGTTATCGAAAAGGTTGAATGAAACCTTTTGCGGAGTGAATTTTCTGCGTGTCTTGGTGCGGCTTCCGTAAGGATGGGGCAATCGGCGATTGCTTTTCCCCCGGCGAATATGCGATTCTTGGACTTGAAAAAAAGTCTCCGGTGAGCGGGGCGAAGAGAACAGGCAACAAATAACAAATGGTTAGCTAACATGCGTCGCGTGCTTATTACCGGTACCGCCGGGTTTATCGGGTTTCATCTGGCAAAACTGTTGTTGGGCGAGGGCTTTGAGGTCCACGGATACGATGGCATCACGGATTACTATGACGTCAATCTCAAGAAACGCCGACATGCAATTCTTGAGGAAAGCCCGAACTTCTCGGCGACAGTCGGCATGCTGGAGGATGACGCGCTGGTGAATTCGGTCTTCGACGAGTTCCAGCCTGAAATCGTTGTCCATCTGGCTGCTCAGGCGGGGGTCCGCCACAGCTTGGAATTTCCGCGCACCTACATCGACTCGAACATCGTTGGCTCGTTCAACATCATGGAGGCCGCCAAGCGCCTGAAGGTAGAACACTTGTTGATGGCCTCGACCAGTTCAGTCTATGGCGCGGACGAGGACATGCCATTTGTAGAGACCAGCAAGGCAGATACGCAGCTAACCATTTATTCTGCCACCAAAAAAGCGACCGAGAGCATGGGGCACTCCTATGCCAACCTGTGGGGGTTGCCGGTCACAATGTTTCGTTTCTTCAGCGTTTATGGAACCTGGGGGCGGCCCGATCTGGCGCTGTTCCTGTTCGTGGATGCAATGCTGGAAGACCGCCCAATCAATATCTACAACAACGGTCAAATGAGCCGCGATTTCACCTATGTGGATGATCTGGTGCGCGCGATCCGCCTGCTGATTGACGCGGTTCCCGAAAAACCAGTGGACCGTCAGGTGCCGGAATGGGACAGCCTCAGCCCTGTGGCGCCGTTCAGGATTGTGAATATCGGGAACTCGGATCGGATCAAGCTGCTGGATTTCATCGACGAGATTGAAAACTGCATCGGAAAGAAAGCGATCCGCAACTATATGGGGATGCAGATGGGCGATGTGCCGGATGCCTGGGCTGATACGACCCTGCTGCAACGTCTGACCGGGTACAAACCGCAGACAGATTTCCGCGAGGGGATTGCCCGTTTCGTTGAATGGTTCCGTGACTACCATGGAAAATGACACTCAGATTGCTCAGGGTCTGATTGGTGACTCTGCTGAAAAAATCGCTAATGCCTCGGTTTTGTTCGCCAGTCTGGTCGAGCAGGACAAACGCCGTGACGTGATCCGTCGGAATTTTGGGGATGTGCAGGAATTCGCATTCGTGGATTGTGTGGATGGTCGCGGTTGGTCCGAGGACGAGACGAACGCCTATTTGTCAGATCAGATGAAGTCCAAACGGGTTGAGGCCGCAAAACAGGGCAAAACTTGGCTGGCTTCGGGGGCAATTGCCTGTGCGTTGACCCATCGCGACAACCTGATCGGCAACAGCACCGCCCCTGGTAAGGTGCTGTGCGAGGACGACGTGGTGTTCGAGCAGGAGTTCCTGACCCATCTGGAGGACGGTTCGGCGTTGGAACAGATGGCGCAGGCTGACGGGTTTGTCATGCTGAACTATCGCAGCCGCACTCCGATCAAGGCTGAAAAAACGCCCGTGGCCAGTTTTGGGAAATATTCGGTGCACCGGCTGGTGTCTGACCACGTTGCCTCGGGGGCGGCGTATTTTGTCACGCCCGAAGTCGGGCGCAGTATCCGCGATTTCCAGACGCCCTTGCAGGTGCCGATTGATGCCTGGTCCGAGATGAAGAAGGCTGGTGTTTTCAAGGATATTTATCTGGTTGTGCCCTCGCCCGCACGGACGGGTCATTTTCCGTCCACAATGAATTATGGGCGCGGTTCAAAAAGCCGACTGGTCGAAGGTCTGCGCAATGTTGCCTTGCTGCGACGGCTGCGGTGGCGGCTGATCGAAGCACGTAAGAAGACCTGGACCAAAGTGGCCGAATGGGTGTGACCGGGGTGTTGAGAATAAGGGGTTTGTGATGGCAGTCCAAAAGATAGCAGTCATTGGTTTGGGCTATGTCGGCCTGCCATTGGCCGTCGAGTTCGGAAAAAAACGTCCGGTCGTTGGCTTTGACATCAATATGGGGCGTGTCGCGGCGCTGCGGGCTGGGGTGGACAGCACGCTTGAGGTTGATGCTGAAGAGCTCGCCGAGGCCAAGCACCTGATCTATGCCACAGATCCGTCAGAGCTGGCCGAGTGCACAATTTTCATCGTTACCGTTCCCACGCCGATTGACGCGCATAAGCGCCCGAACCTGACACCGCTGATCAAGGCCTCGGAAACCGTAGGGGCCGTGCTGAAGAAGGGCGATATCGTCATCTATGAAAGCACGGTCTATCCCGGCGCGACCGAGGAAGATTGCGTTCCCGTGCTGGAACGTGTCTCTGGCTTGACGTTCAATACTGATTTTTTCGCGGGTTATTCCCCGGAACGCATTAACCCCGGCGACAAACTGCACCGCCTGCCTGATATTCTGAAGGTCACGTCGGGCTCGACCCCTGAGGTGGCTGCGCAGGTTAACGCGCTCTATGCGGAAATCGTGACGGCTGGGACCTATATGGCGGATTCAATCCGCGTGGCCGAGGCCGCCAAGGTTATCGAAAACACGCAGCGCGACCTGAATATCGCCCTGGTGAATGAGCTGGCGATCATTTTCAACAAGATGGGCATTGATACCGAAGCCGTCCTGAAGGCCGCCGGCACCAAGTGGAACTTCTTGCCTTTCCGCCCTGGTCTGGTGGGCGGACACTGTATCGGGGTGGACCCCTATTATCTGACGCACAAAGCCGAGGCGACGGGCTATCACCCTCAGGTCATTCTCGCAGGTCGACGGATCAACGACGGTATGGGGGCCTATGCGGCGGGTCAGTTGGTCAAGGCGATGTTGCGCAAAAAGATCCAGGTGAATGGCGCGCGTGTGTTGGTCATGGGGCTGACCTTCAAGGAAAACTGTCCTGATCTGCGCAATACGCGTGTTGTCGATATGATCGCCGAGCTGGAAACCTTTGGTGTGCAGGTCGATGTTTATGATCCTTGGGTCGATGTGGACGAGGCCGCGCGCGAATATGATATCAACCCCGTGACCGATCTTGCCCAGGCCGACTATGACGGCGTGGTTCTGGCCGTCGCGCATAAGGCATTTGTGGATATGGGCGCGCAGGGGGTGCGTGATCTGTGCGCCTCGGACAGCGTTTTGTTTGACCTAAAGAATGTTTTCGACGTCACCGCCAGCGATCTGAGGCTCTGAGAACAGGAGGCCCGGCATCATGATAGCGCCTGCCTTGCAAGCTCTTTTCCAGAGCTTTGGAAACCTCTTTCAGTCGCGCTTTTTCCGCAGCGGTCTGGGCTCTGCGGCGATCCGCATTGCAGGGTTGGCGTTATCCTTGGGGTTGTCGGTATTTCTGGCACGGGTGATGGGTGCCGAAGGTCTTGGTCTTTATTCCCTAGCGTTTGCAGCGATCAGTTTACTTGGCTTGCCGGTACAAATGGGAATGCCGTCACTGATCCTGCGGGAAACAGCGCGGGCGAATGCGACCGAAGACTGGCCCCTGTTGCGCGGGCTGTGGGGATGGATCACGCGGCGGATCCTTGGGCTGTCATTCGTCATTATCCTTACGGCGGCACTGGCAGTGACGCTCTGGCCGGGTTTGATCACGCCTGCGGCGCGCCCGGCCTTTCTAATCGGGTTGCCCCTGGTGCCAGTGATTGCTTTGGCCACGGCCCGATCCTCGGCGTTGCAGGGTCTTGGGAAAACCATGCCCAGCCAAATCCCCGAGGCCATCCTGCGTCCGATTTTCCTGATCGCATTGGCTGGCGTCGCGTATCTGAGCGCGGGGCGGACATTGTCTGCAGGCACGATGATTTCACTGCATCTGATTGCGGCTTTGGGGGCTTTTTGCGTTGGGGCAGTTCTGCTTTTGCGTATGCGGCCTGTGGCCTCAAGGCAAGTTCGTGAACGCCGAACCGAATCCAGCGCCTGGCGCGCTGCAATCTGGCCGCTGGCGCTGATTGCCAGCGCACAAAGTGTCATGGCCAACGCTGATTTCCTGATGCTGGGCTGGTGGCGTGATGCTGCCGAGGTCGGTCAATACAAGGTCGCAACATCCGGCGGTAGCCTTTGTGCTTTGGGTTTGGGCGTTGTGGTGCTGATGATCAATCCACGTATCGCAGCGCTGCACCGGACCAGTGAAACCTCCAGAATGTCCAGATTGGCAGCGCAAGGCGCTGGGGCTGCGTTCATGCTTGCCTTGCCCATTTTTTTGATTTTCATTTTTTGGGCGGGGCCGATCTTGGGTCTGATCTATGGCACCTCTTATGAACCTGCGGCCCAGACCTTGGTGCTTTTGGCTGCGGCCCAGACGGTGAATGCGTTCTTTGGGTCTTGTGTCGGTCTGTTGAACATGACCGGTCACGAGAAAAAGGCGATGAATGGCTTCTTTCTGTCTACGATCATGAACGTCGCGCTAAATGCTTTGCTGATCCCTACGATGGGCCCCGAAGGTGCAGCTTTGGCGACGCTGTGCTCAACGGCGGTTTGGAACTTTTTGTTGTGGCGTGCGGCCAAGCGGCTGTTGGGTGTCGATAGTTCGGTCATGGGCTTGCTGAGGACGAGGGCCGTATGATCATCAACGCGAGCGAGGGACGTCGATGAAGGCGCTGCACGTCATAGAGTCCCTTGGCCGTGGGGGTGCCGAGCAGCTTTTGGTGACGCTGTTACCCGAACTGGCTCGCCAGGGATGCGGGGCCGAGGTTGCCATGCTGCGCGGGTCGGTTGATCTGGTCCCAGAGCTTGAAGCGCGCGGGATCAAGGTCACTCAGCTCCCTGGCGGTCACAAATGGAACCTTTGGCGGAATGCGCGGGCGATTGCCCGTCTGGCAGATCAGGCTGGCGCGGATGTCATTCATGCGCATCTCTATTTTCCTGCCGTTAGCGTTGCCTTGATGCGGTTGCTGCGCTTGCACCGGGCGCGGACTGTCGTGAGTTTTCACAATCTTGCCTATGCCGGCGCGAATAGGGCGGGCTTGGCGCTTTGGGCCAAAAAAAGACTGGCCAGAAGTCTGTACCCGCGCGGGTTTGACCTGATGCTTGGCGTATCGTCTGCGGTGGCTCGGCACTACGAGGGCGCCCTTGGGTTGAAGCAGGTGCAGGTTTTACACAACCCAATGCCCGAAGATGTCAGGCCGCGACCTGCGCCGCCTGATCGACCTGTACCGCTATTGGTTGTGCCGGGCAGGCTT
Organism: Thalassovita sp.; assembly: GCA_029212905.1. Classification (GTDB taxonomy): domain Bacteria; phylum Pseudomonadota; class Alphaproteobacteria; order Rhodobacterales; family Rhodobacteraceae; genus Thalassobius. The sequence goes on along the minus strand of JARGPB010000004.1, from coordinate 72,229 downwards.
GTGTCCGAGAAGGGGCATTCGACACTGATTCAGGCTCTAACATGCATGAAAATGTCCGTTCAGACTGTGTTCGCAGGGGGTGGCCCTTTACAGGCCTCTCTGCAAGATGCAGCCCCAAATATTCGGATAACCGGCCCACTGATGCATGGTGAAATGCTGGATGAAATTGCAGTTGCGGATCTGGTGGTCATTCCATCCCATCACGAAGGCTTTGGTTTGACGGCGCTTGAGGCGATGGCTTTGGGGCGGTCGGTTCTGGCAACGGATGCGGGCGGATTGCCCGAGGTTCTGGGTGACGCTGGATATTTGGTGCCCCGTGAGGACCCCAATGCGCTGGCCGACGCGATCAAGCTGTTACTGAACGACCCCGATTTGCGCAGCCAACTGGCCGAGGCTGGAAAACATCGCGCAACTGAGCTGTTTTCAACTGGTGCCATTGCTGCGCAATTGCTGTCCTACTATCACGGAAAATCGGAAAAGAGGGGCACATGACGCGGGCGCTTTATATTACGTACACTGGCCTTCTGGATCCTCTGGGGCAAAGCCAGGTCTTGCAATATGTTCTGGGCCTGGCCTCGGCGCATGAAATGACGGTGCTAAGCTATGAAAAGCCCGCGAATTTGGCGGATACCGCACGTCTAACCGCGCTGGAAGAGCGCTTGCAACGCGCTGGGGTGACTTGGTATCGCCGTATCTGGCATCGAAAGCCCGGTATTCCTGCGACGATCTATGACATCAACCGGGGCATCTCTCAGGCTACGCGGATCGTTCGCGAGACAGACATCCAGGTTGTGCATTGCCGCAGCTATATTGGCTCGATGATCGGAATGGCGGTCAAGAAACGCACCGGGGCAAAGCTGATTTTCGACATGCGTGGTTTCTGGCCGGACGAGCGGGTCGAGGGTGGCATCTGGCGCGCAGGCAGCGCGCCCTACAGGTTCTTCAAGCGGATCGAGCGCAAGCTGTTCCTGAATGCTGACCATGTTGTTTCCCTGACCCGTGCGGGGGTGCGCGAGATTGCTCAGATGCCCTATCTGAAGGGGCGGATGCCACCCGTCTCGGTTATTCCGACCTGCACCAATCTGACGCTGTTTCACCCGGTACCGGTACAGCATCAGGGATTTACCCTGGGCTATGTCGGGTCGGTCGGTAGCTGGTATATGTTTGCCGAGGTCGCGCAGGCAGTCGCCCGGCTGTTTCAGCTGCGCGAGGATGCGCGGTTTCTCGTGATCAACAAAGGCGGGCACGATCTGATCCGGGCCGAGTTGGGCAAGGCTGGTGTCGATATGACTCGTGTCGAAATCACAGAATCCCCCTTTGACCGTGTCGCTGAACAAGTTGGGCGAATGGACGCCGGGATTTTCTTTATCAAGCCCGTCTGGTCCAAACGCGCGTCCTGTCCGACCCGGATGGGAGAGTTCCTGGCCTGTGGAAAACCGTGTTTGGCCAACGCTGGTTGCGGCGATGTCCAAGAGGACCTTACTCAGACCCAGACGGGCGTTGCACTGCCAATGGATGCCAGCGGCGGTGTCGACATGTCGGGTCTGGATCAGGCTCTAACAAGGCTAGTTTCGCTGTGCCAGGACCCCCAGATGTCCCCCCGCTGCCGTCGGACCGCCGAGGAGAGGTTTTCGCTCTCGGGTGCCATAGCGGAGTATGATGCGATCTATCGGGGGCTGTCTGACAGATGACGCAACGCAGGCTCTCGGTATTGTTTTTGACGCGCTACCCGGTCGAGGGCGCCTCGTCCCGGTATCGTGTGTTTCAGTACCTACCCCATCTTTCGGCTTTGGGCATTCAGGCCGACGTACAGAGCCTGATGGATCATGAAATGTACCGGCTATCGACCCAGCCGCGGCGTACGGGGGCCAAAATATGGGCAACGCTGAAAGCTGTGTCGCGGCGGCTTTGGGCGCTTAGGAACTGGCGGCGTTATGACGTGATATATCTTCAGCGCGAGTTGCTTCCCTTCGGCCCGCCGGTGATTGAGCGTTGGCTGAAAAAGCGCGGTGCCGTGCTGGTGTTCGACTACGACGATGCGCTGTTTATTCACAAACCCAGCCGCTACACGCCGCTTGCCAGCTTTCTTCGCGCCCCCGGCAAAGTAAAGGATCTGTTCCGTCTGGTCGATTGCACGGTTGCTGGCAATAACTGGCTGCGCGACGCAGCGATTGCCGAAGGGGGCCGCGCGGTCACGCTGGAGGTGGCCGAAGACACGAAGCGCATCCCGATGCACGCACCGCACAGCAATAACCGGCCCGTGACGATTGGCTGGCTGGGCTCACCTTCGACTGTGAAATACCTGACGCTGATCGCGCCGGTCTTGCAGGATATCGCTAGACGGCACCCCGATCTGAAATGGGAAATTATGGGCGGCGGTGATTTCACAATGCAGGACGTGCCCTGGGATTTGCACCCATGGTCCCTGGATGGAGAGCTAGAGGCGCTCGGGCGGTATGACATCGGTCTGATGCCTCTTCCGTCCGAGGATTGGGCCCAAGGTAAATCCGGCGGCAAGGCGCGCACCTATATGGCGGCCGGAGTCGTCCCGGTTTGCAGCGCCATCGGGTATAATCTGGAACTCTTGCGCCACCGAGAGACGGGGTACCTGTGCGATAACCCCGAGGACTGGGCCGCTGCGCTGGAGGTGTTGATCAACGATGCCACGGCACGGCAGCGTATTGCCACCGCCGCGCGTGCCGAGGTCGAGCAACGCTTTGATCCGGCCAAACAGGCCGGGAAAATGCGCGATATATTCGACCAGGTTCTAGGGGCCCGGACATGACCGAGCGTCTGCCCCCGGCTGTTGTGATGGGTCTGTCCCCGACGGGTTTGCATGTTGTGCGGACGTTGGGGCGCCTTGGCGTGCATGTGACGGGGGTTGCAGACGGGCCTCAGTCTGGCGGGGCATCACGGTATTGCAAGCAGGTGATATTAGGCTCTGATCCAGCCGAGAAGTTGGACAAACTCTGTGCCGCCTTTCCCGCCGGGGGCACACAGCCCGTTCTGATCCCGACGTCGGATCAGGACATCGACCTTGTGATTGACCATGCCGACCGCTTGTCGCGGCATTTCCGGTTTCAGGAAAGCTATGCCGATGGAATGGCCGCGCGGATCATGGATAAGCAAAGCTTCTATGGCTTATGTGATGTCCACGACGTTGCCTATCCACGCCTTTGGTCAGGTACGGTGGAACAGATCGCCGGTTTGGGCGACACGATCACTTATCCTTGTATGATCAAGCCCGCGCTGATTCAGATGATCAAAGATCAGATGAAGGGTCAGAAAGGCTGGATCGCCCGCGACGTCCGCGAGTATTCCCGACACGTGGCGCAGATTCCCAAGGGCGCTGGGACGCTATTGGTCCAAGAAATCGTGCCCGGTCCCGAAAGCAATATCACCCTATGGTGTGGGTATCTGGACAGGCAGGGCGTGCGTATTGATTTTACCGCCCGAAAACTGCGCCAGTTCCCGCCAGGTTTTGGATCTGCGTCTTTGGTGCAAAGCCACCCGGAACACGACAGCGCCAAGATCGCCGAGCGTCTTTTGACGGCGCTTGGCTATCAGGGAATTGCAGCGGCTGAGTTCAAAACAGACCCTAACACTGGGCAATTGAAGATAATCGAGATCAACACGCGGCCTTCGCTTTGGTTCTCGGTCACGGATCCAGCGGGTGTTCCTGTTGTCGTACAGGCGTATCGGGCTCTTGCGGGTCTTGATCCCTTGCCTGATGCACCTCAGATCAACGGCGTGCGGTGGAAATACGGCCCCAAAGATCTGTATTCGAGCCTGTTTTATCGCCTGAAATCTGATTTTGTCCTGCCTGCGCCGCAGATCGAGGCGGCAGGCACCGCGCGAGCCCATACTTATGCAGTTTTTGCCTGGGACGATCCTAAACCGGCGCTGACGGAATTGGGGAACTTTGCACGCAAGGCCATGCGGCGCCTTTTTGGGGGTAAGGATGGCGGGTAGATTCATCATTTCCCTGGATTTCGAACTGATGTGGGGTGTGCGCGATCATCGCTCGGTGGGCGACTATGGCGATGCGATCCTCGGGGGGAGGCGGGCAATCCCGTTGATGCTGGAATTGTTCCGCAAGCATCAGGTGCGTGCCACTTGGGCGACCGTTGGGCTGCTTTTTGCGCGAAACAGAGACGAAATGCGGTCTTTCGCCCCCACGGTGCAGCCGAACTATGGCGCCGCGAACCTGTCGCCCTATCCCGATCTGACGGACGTAGTTGGAAAGGACGAACAGGACGATCCCTATCATTTCGGGCGTTCCTTGCTGGACCAGATTGCGCAGGCCGAAGGTCAGGAAATTGCCTCGCACACATACGGCCACGTTTACGCGTTAGAGCCCGGCATGAGTGCTGCTGCCTGGAGCGCTGATATCCAAGCGGCCTGCGCGATTGCGGATCATGCCGGGCACACCCTGCGCAGCATCGTATTTCCGCGCAACCAGATGGGGCCCGAACAAATCCGCATATGCCAGGATCAAGGCATGACAGCCTGGCGTGGGGTGCCCAAAGGCCGGATCTATCGTACGCGCTCTGGAGCCGAACAGTCCTTGCCTGTTCGTGCGTTGCGATTGCTGGATGGCGCCGTGCCGGTCCTGGGGGATCAGAGCTTTGACATGCCCGCGCCGCAAGAGGGGGGCATCAACATTCCCGCATCGCGGTTTCTGCGCCCGTGGTCGTCCCGGATGCCAATATATTCGCGCCTGCATCAGGCTCGTATTCTGCGCGAAATGGAGACTGCCGCAACCCAGGGAAAGCACTATCACCTCTGGTGGCACCCCCATAATATGGGTCGCAATACCGCGCAGAATATGGCGCAGCTTGAAGTCATCCTTGGGGCCTTTGTCCGGCTCAGAGACCAATACGGGTTCGAAAGCAATACAATGGCGGACATCGCAGAACAGGAGGGCGCCATATGATCGTATATTTGACGGTATTTACGTCGATGGCACTGTTGGGCCTGTCCGTTCCTGATCGCCGGAATCTGTCCACGATGCTGGGCGTTTGCCTGTTTTTGCTGTGGTTCATGGGCACGCGCTATATCGTTGGGTGCGATTACAAAGCCTATTACCTGCGGTATTTGGACACTCTTCCTGGCATCCACCTGCAAGAAATCTTTGCCTATCAGGAGCCCGGTTTTCAGCTGCTTTCGGCGATACTCAAGACTATGGGCGCGCACTACATGTGGCTGAATATTGCAGCCTCGGCGTTGATGTTGGCCGCGTATTTCATGTTTGCCCGCGCTCACAAAAGCCCGGTCATGATCATGGCGCTGCTGTTTCCCGTCCTCATTGTGCAGCTGGGCATGTCCGGGATCAGACAGGGGATCGCAACAGCGGCGCTGACCCTTGCGACGGTCAGCTTTGTGAAAGGAAACCGCCTGATGACCGCGTTGATCATCATGTCAGGCGCCCAATTCCACAGCTCGGCCTATATCTTTTTGCCGATCGCGTTTCTGGCAGGGCGCAAGATCAGCGCGGGGCGGATCATCGCCGGGGTGGTTTTGGTTAGTCCCCTCGCGGTCTATCTGCTGAGCGACCGTCTGGATGTCTATGCAGACCGCTATGTTGACCATGCCTATGGCGAGATCACCTCTAAGGGCGCGTTGATCCGCTATGCGCTGATCATGCTGCCGCAACTGTTCTTCTTGAAATACTACAAGGAACTGCGCGCGGCACACCCCGAGGCCTACGGCCTGCTGAAACTGTTTGTGATTATCTGTTTCGCGCTGTTGCCGATCGCATTCTATTCGTCGATTGCCCTGCACCGGATCAATTTCTACGTGATGCCCTTTAGCATCCTGACCTTCGTGTATCTGTCGTTGACGATTGCCCCCCGTCAACAGGCTCTGTTGGTCCGGGCGATGCCCGCGTTAGCCTACGGTATGTATCAGATGTTCTGGTTCCTAACGTCCTCACATGCCGAGCAGTGCTATAATCCCTACCGCAGTTTTAGCTTCTTGATCCTTGGCGGAGCCTAGCCAAATGCGGATTGTTCTTACCGTCAATGCTGCATGGAATATCGTCAATTTCCGGCGCCCTTTGGTGGAGTTCCTGGTGGCACGAGGCCATCACGTCACAGTGCTTGCCCCAGCAGACGGGAGCGAACAGGCCTTGCGAAATATGGGCTGCGCCTTTGTGCCGCTGAAGATGGACGCCAAGGGGCTGTCCCCGATCAGCGGATGGCGTCTGATGCGCCGCCTGAAACGTCACTTCCAACGGCTGGATGCCGAGATGGTGCTAAGCTTCACGATCAAGAATAACCTGTTCGGAGCGTTGGCGGCGCGGTCGCTGGGGATCTCGTTTATCCCGAACGTCACAGGGCTGGGAACGGCCTTTTTGTCAGGGCGGGCGTTGCAGCGCGTGGCCGAGGGGCTGTATCGGTTCTGTTTCCGCGATCTTCAGGTGGTGTTTTTTCAAAATGAGGACGATCAGGCACTGTTTCTGGATCGGGGGCTGATTACTGCCCGGCAGGCTCGTTTGCTGCCCGGGTCTGGGATTGACCTGGACAGTTTTGAAGCAGCGCCTCTGCCGGGTGGTGACGCGCCGGTTTTCCTGATGGTTGCCCGACTGATCCGCGACAAAGGAGTGATGGAATACGCGCAGGCTGCGCGGATCGTCAAGCAAACCCACCCGCAGGCGCAGTTTCGCATTCTTGGGCCAATGGGGGCTGAAAACCGCTCGGCTATCCCGCCCGACGTTGTTACCGCATGGTCGTCCGAAACAGACCTGGAGTATCTGGGCGAGACATCAGATGTGCGGACGTATCTGGCCGCAGCAGATTGCGTGGTTTTGCCCTCTTATCGCGAGGGCGCACCGCGCACATTGATCGAAGCCGCGGCAATGGCGCGTCCTTTGATTGCGACCGATGTGCCCGGATGCCGCGCCGTCGTACAAGACGGCATCACCGGGTTCTTGTGTCAGATGCAAAGCGCCGAGAGCCTTGCAGAGGCGTGTCTTAGATTTCTGGCACTTGCGCCGGAACAGAGACGATCCATGGGGTTGGCCGGTCGCCAGAAAATGGAGCGCGAATATGATCAGGCGCTTGTCGTAGCGGCCTATCAACAGGCTTTGGCAGACGTCAGGAGGCGCTAGTGGACACTGGATTTTTCATCCTCTCCAAGCTGGTCGGCGCTCTGATAAGGGCTGAAACCTGGATCATCTTGCTGTTGGTTTTGGGCACATGGGCCCGTTGGCGGGGTCGTCTCCGATTGGCGCGTACCGGGGTGGGCCTGGGGCTGACGTTTTTGCTGCTGCTTACGCTATTGCCGCTGGGCGACGTGTTGATCCGCCCGCTGGAGGCGCGTTTTCCCGTTGCACCTGATCTGGTTGCTGTCGATGGGATCATTGTTCTGGGTGGGGCCGAGCAGGCCGGTCGCGCACAGCAGTGGGGGTTGCCTCAAACTAACGATGCGGGCGAGCGCTTCATCGAAGGCGCTGCGCTGGCCCTTGCGCATCCCCAGGCCAAACTGCTGTTCACCGGCGGCAGCGGTGCGTTGGGCGATCTGGGGAATACGGATGTCCCGCAGGCTGCGATGGCCCATCAATTATTCACCCGCCTCGGCATAGCGCCCGAGCGTATCTTGCTTGAAAGAACCTCGCGCAATACAGCCGAGAACGCGCGGAATTCTCTGGCGTTGATCCAGCCAGAACTGGCCGAGGTCTGGGTTCTTGTGACCTCGGCCTATCATATGCCCCGCGCGGTCCAGAGTTTCCAGGCCGCGGGGTGGCCACAGGTCGTCCCCTGGCCAGTAGATCACCGCTCGGGCAGCTTTGTGGGTGGGCTTGGCTGGAACCTGTCGCGCAACCTGAATTTGTTCAACAAGGCAACAAAGGAAACCATTGGATTAATTGCCTATAATCTGACCGGGCGCTAGGTCTTGCTATTGACGGGATCGCCGGTATTGATGGGCGTATGGCAGCGCTCCGAGGCATATTCAGTCGCAAAGGCGATACAGATGCGGCGAACGGTTTCACCGATCCGATCGCGCCTGATCAGCCGTTTCTGGTGATCGGCGACGTGCATGGCCGCGTCGATCTGGTCGAGAAGCTGGAGCGCATCATTCTGGATCAATCTCCGGGTTTGCCCGCTGTCTTTGTTGGGGATTACATTGATCGGGGTGAAAACAGTGCGCAAGTCGTGGAGCTGTTGATGTCAGCATCAACAGAGGGCGCCCAGCCGGTATTCTGTCTGCGTGGCAACCACGAGGAAATGTGCCTGAAGTTTCTGGACAAGCCAGTGGAAAATGGCGCGCGTTGGCTGAAATACGGTGGGCTTCAGACGTTGGCCAGCTATGGCGTTCAGGCGGCTGGTACCGACCCGGATGATCTGAGACGGATGCGCGACAACCTTGCCTTGGCCATGGGCGACCCGGTGATCGAGTGGATGCGGAACTGCCCGGCCCACTGGAACAGCGGGAACGTCTGGGTGACACATGCGGGCGCGGACCCCGCGCGGCCCATTCCACTGCAATCTACGCGGAATCTGATTTGGGGGCACAAGGACTTTGCCGAGAAACCTCGTGTTGATGGTCAGTGGGTTGTTTATGGGCATGTTATTGTCGATCAACCCAAGGCCGCACGCGGCCGTATCGCCATTGATACAGGGGCTTACGCGACTGGACGCCTGACTGCTGCGCTTGTTTCGGCGGACTCGGTGCGGTTTTTGACCACTTAATCGACCGCATTGGGCAAAAAACAGTTAAATCCCCCCCAGATATTGTGTCATACAGAGAGTATCTGCTGCTCTATCGTGAAGACTGCCAAAACCTGGGATGAAACGCCGGACCGTACACAACTGGTGTGGGATGACTGCATCCTGCATTGCGCTGATGAGCGCGACACCCGCCATACCGCAACAAGCGGGCGGGTTTTCAGGCCATGCCGGATACAACACCTACGGGTTTTCGGGGCTGATCGACATGCCCTCGGCCTACAGCCGTCCGGACGGAGAGCTGGCCTTTACCTCCAGCCACTTTCAGAACCAGACGCGCAACACGCTGACGTTTCAGATTACGCCTCGTTTGTCCGGCAGTTTCCGCTATGCGCTGCTGTATGATGTCCGGCCCTACCCTGACAATCCTGTGTCGGATTTCCGGTTCGACCGCAGTTTTTCGCTACATTACCGCCTGTTGGACGAAGATCACCGCCGTCCAGCCGTTGCGATCGGTCTGAATGACTTTCTTGGGACTGGGTTGTACTCGTCTGAATATATCGTCGCCAGCAAACACGTCACGCCCGACATTCGGGTGACTGGCGGCATCGGCTGGGGGCGCTTGGCAGGGGTCGGATCGTTCCGAAATCCGCTGTCGGTGTTGTCAGACAGTTTCGACACGCGGCCCGGCCGCAGCGCTGACAATGGTGGTGTTGTGCAGACGAACAACTGGTTTCGCGGGGACGCAGCCTTGTTCGGCGGGATCGAATGGCAGGCCACAGATAAACTCCGCCTGATTGCCGAGTATTCCTCGGACGCCTACCCGAACGAGGACGGTTCTGCGTTTAACCGTAAATCTCCTCTGAACTTTGGCCTGTCCTATGCGTACCGTCCGCATATCATCATGGGGTTGAATTACCTGTACGGGTCGGAAATCGGTGCGACGGTCACTGTTGGCCTAAACCCCAAGACCCCGCCCGCCGGAGCCGGTCAGGACAAGGCCCCGCAGCCCGTCGTCCCGCGCGCTGATTTGGCAAAACTGGGCTGGTCGCAGGATATGCTGAACCCGAATGTTCAGGCCAGCCGGATCAATGCCGCCCTGCTGAAGGATGGCATTCGTGTACATGGCATCGACATTGCGAACCGGGTCGCCACCGTCGAGATCGAGAACGAGCGCTACGCAAATATGGCACAGGCCATTGGCCGTACGGCGCGCCATTTGACTGCGTTGACGGCGCCAGCGGTGGATACCTTTGTTGTTGTGCCAATGGTTTCCGGTATGCGAGGCGCGTCGGTTACGCTGCGCCGATCGGATATGGAGAAGTTGGAGTTCGATGCTGACGGGGCCTGGCGCAGCTATGCCCGCGCGGAATTTGACACTGTCCAGGCGGGGCTTAGCCCGATTGCCGGGCGCTATCCGCTATTCGACTGGGATTTCAAACCCTACCTGTCGCCCAGCTTTTTCGACCCTGATGCGCCAGTCAGGGCCGATTTCGGCATGGAGCTGTCGGCCAAATTCGAACCGTCTCCTGGGTTGGTGTTCCGGGGGACGTTGCGCAAGAAACTGTTCGGTAATCTGGACGAATCCGACCGGGACTCGACCTCGGGGCTTCAGCACGTCCGGTCTGATTTTAACATCTACGAACGCGAGGGCGACCCAGCCCTGACCGAGCTGACCGGCGCCTATTACTTCAAGCCAGGCAAGGACCTGTATGGCCGTGTCACCGCGGGCTATCTGGAAACAATGTTCGGCGGCGTCTCGGGAGAGCTGCTGTGGAAGCCTAACAACAGCAAACTGGCGTTTGGGGTCGAGGTGAACCACGTCAAGCAGCGCGATTTCGATCAGCGATTTGGTTTCCAGGACTACGAGGTCACGACGGGCCATGTTTCGGCCTATTGGGACATCGGCAATGGGTATCATGGCCAGGTTGATGCCGGTCGCTATCTGGCGGGCGATTGGGGTGCCACGGTTGCCCTGGACCGCGAGTTTCACAATGGTTGGAAGGTGGGCTTCTTTGCCACGTTCACGGATGTCAGCTTTGATGATTTCGGCGAAGGGTCCTTTGACAAGGGGCTGCGGATTACCGTGCCGCTGAACTGGGTGTCCGGCCAACCTTCGACCGAGCATTACACGACCACTATCCGCCCTGTGACGCGTGACGGTGGCGCGCGCCTGAACGTGTCGGGTCGTTTGTACGAAAGCGTCCGCGGCCTGCAACAGGATGAACTGCGTGACGGCTGGGGGAGATTCTGGAGATGATCCGCATTCTCTTTCCTCTGCTGTTGTTGGCAGCCTGCGCGCAGCCGCAGGGTGCGCGTGTGGATCTGAACCAAGTGGTCAACCGCAAACAGTTGGATACGCTGACAACCCCTTTGCTGGCGGCACAGCTGACCGGGCCGGGGACCTTGGCGACGATGGTGCCGACAGGGCGGAATGGGCCGGTGGTGACGTGGCGCTCGGCTGACGACGTGGGGCTGTCGCTGGATCACGGGCTGATCGTGGCCACGCGGGGCTTGGGCGACGATTTGATGGCGGCTGACGTTTCCGAAACGCTGGCAATGTTGACCGGGGCGATTTCGGGCGCTGATTACACCCGTGTTCATACCTACCTGGACGGTGAATATCAGACCCGGTTCCGAGCCTTTCGATGCCGCAAAGAGGTGTCCGCGCCCGACCAGATCGAGATCATTCAACACACACATAACACCACCCGGTACGAGGAAACCTGTTTCTCGCCCGAGGGGGGAATGGCGAACACCTATTGGGTTGGCCGGGATGGGACGATTTGGAAATCAAAGCAGTGGATCAGCCCGGCGTTGGGCTATATGGAAACGGAACTCTTGGTTCGGTGAAACGGGCACGGGCGATGCTCAAACTGGGGACAAGCAAATGGCAGTAAGACGAATGACACAAGCGCTTTTGCTGGGGACAGCACTGGCAACGGGGGCTTGTGGCGTGTCCTATCACAGCCCCTCGGTCAAGCAGCAGGCACAAGGAGTCGAGGTGCGCGTTGTCCCGCTAAGCGCACAGACAGTCCTGGTTGCCAACCGCGAACCGTACAGCCCGCGCAGCCTGCCTGACGTGTTCTCGCAAGTGGCGCACCCTGGCGCGCCGCGCAGCATCGGCACCCTGCCCGAGCCGCCCATCCAGATGGATAATCGCCGTCCCGTCCTGGAAACACGTCTGCCGCCGTCGGTGACGCCTGAATCTTACCGCATCGGGGTGGGGGATGTGTTGTTGCTGGCGACGAAATCCGCCGCCAGTACGGTTGAACAGCTGACCGGGCTGCTGGCCGCACAAAGCCAACGCCAAGGTTATACCGTCCGCGACGATGGCGCGATCGCCATTCCCGACATCGGCCCGGTGCGCCTGGCTGGCATGACCTTGGACGAGGCCGAGGCCAAGCTGTTCCAGGTCTTGGTTGAAAACCAGATCGACCCGGCGTTCTCATTGGAAGTATCCGAGTTCAACTCGCGTCGTGTGTCCGTTGGCGGGGCCGTGCGTGACCCAAGCATCGTTCCAATCACGCTGAATCCGCTGAACCTGTCCGAGGCGATCGCGGCCGTCGGGGGGGTGACGTCGAAAGACCGTGAATTCGTGTCGATCCGGTTGTATCGCGATGGCACACTGTACCAGATCCCAATGGAAGTTTTCCTTAAACAGCCCGAACTGGGACGAATTCTGTTGATTGATGGCGATGCGATTTTTGTCGACACGTCATATGATCTGGATCGTGCGATGCAGTATTACACGCAGGCCTTGAACGCTGCCGGGATGCGGCGCAATGCGCGCTATGCTGCTTTGCAAGAACTGCATACAGAAATGTCGATCCGTCGGCAGGTTCAGGTGGATATGCGTGAAAACTTCCGCGCCCGCGAGGAGCTGGGCGGTGAAACGCGCGACTATGTCTATCTATCCGGCGAAGTGAAATCGCAAAGCCGCTTTGCCCTGCCGTATGACCAGCAGGCGACTTTGGCGGACGTTCTGTACGAGCAGGGCGGGTTCAACACAGCAACGGGTAACCCGGCGCAGATCTACGTGCTGCGCGCCTCCAGCGCCCCCGAGGAGTTTGGCGCCGTCACGGCCTGGCATCTGGATGCGCGGAACGCGATCAACATCACCCTGGCGACGCGGCTTGAAATGCGTCCAAACGACGTGATCTTTATCGAAGAGCAGCCGATTACCAAATGGGGTCGGGCGATCCAGCAGATTTTCCCGACGATTTTGGGATCTGTCAACGCCGCAGCGAACTAAGCAGCCAAGCGGCTCTTGAGGGGGCCGCTTGATTACAGTTCGTAATAGGCGTTTCCGTATTGTGAATAGGCGCCGTATTTCCCGCCATAGCCATATCGCTTCATCCCGGATGGGTCGATTTGCGACAGGACCAGGCCGGCGATCTTTTGATTGACGATGTCGAACTGTTCCAGACCTTCACTGACCTGAGCTTTGGTCGTGCTGTCCCAGCTGACCGAGAACACAACAGCATCGACTGACTGAGCGATCACACGCGCGTCCGGCACCACCAGCACAGGCGGTGTGTCGATGATGATAAAGTCATACTCTTGGCGGGCATTGCTCAGAAATTCGTGGAAGGCGTCCGAGCTGAACACATCCGCAGCGTTCACATTGGTCTTTTCGCCCATCAGAACGTCGGTGTTCAGCAAATCATCATGGACGACAGCATCCTTCAGCGCGACGCTGCCCGACAGAACGGACAAGACGCCATAGTCCACAGCCTTGGTGAAGTACTTGTTGAAGGTGCGACGACGGATGTCACCCTCGACCAACAACACCTTTTTTCCCAGGCCTGACAGGTTATGCGCCAGGGCAATGGCCTGTGTGGTCTTGCCCTCGGCCGGAATGGACGAGGTCGACATGATCACTTGCGGCGGATTATCGAGATCCGACAAAAGGATAGACGTCCGCAAATTTCGCACGGCCTCGGCTGCGGCAGAGGTCGGTTTATCCACCAGATAAGGGATCAGATCAGCGCGGTTCTTGATCGGGATGCGTGGGATTTGTCCCAGCACCGCCATGCCCGAGAACTTGGACAGATCGTCCGCCGTACGGAAGCCGTTGAACAGGAATTGCCGCAGCAGGATAGTCATGACACCGATCAGCGCACCGATAATGATCGAGATCCCCAGGATCATGGACTTGCGCGGCTCGAAATAGCGCCCGCGTGTTGCATGGGAGATGACCCTTACATCAGCCTTTTGCAGGCCTCGCTGCACGGTGGTTTCCTTTAGGCGGGACAGAAACGTGTCGTATAGAACGCTGGTTGCCTCTACATCGCGCTGCATCTGGACCAGTTGGGCCAGGTCCTTGGTTTGCTCCTGGATTTGACCTTGCAGACGGTTGACTGCTTGCTCCAACGCGGCAGTTTGGGATTCCAGGCGGTCGGCCGTCGTTCGCGCACGGGTCAACAGCAGCGCGGCGCGGGCCTCAAACAGGCGGGCGGCATTAGCTGTTCCGGACTTCACATCGGCCAGAAGACGTTTCAGGGTAGGATCGGCAAGAGCGTCAGCCAATACATCCAAATCACCGGATGCGCGTATTTCCTCAAGCTGGGCCAGGTTGGCGCGGGCAACGACAGCTGCCTGACGGGTTTCCTCCATCCGTTCGCGGTTGTCCTTGGTCTGACGGTTCAGCGCCTCCAGAGTCTTGGCGTTGATCAGATCCGACCCTGAGTGAAGCGCCTTGATCGCATCTTCTTTCTGTTTCAGTTCGGTTTCCAGCGCGACAACGCGTTCGGACAGCCAAGAAATCGCCTGCTCTACCGCCTCGTATTTCACTGCGATCTGGTTCTCGATGTAGCTTTCGGCCACGGTATTGGCGATCAGGGCCGCCTTGATCGGGTCCTCGGATACCGCGGTGATGTTGAAAATATAGGTGTATCGCTTGGCTTCGGCAGAAACGGCGCCCCGCACTGACGCGGTGGTCGAATTGAACACAGCTTCGGGGTCGATATTGATGTTTTCCGGGGCGCTGGGCAGTTCAGATCCGATCAGCGACCGGATGCTGCGTTTGATCCCCGGCAACGAGAACGCCGGGCTTTCCCGCAAAGTCGGGTTGAATTCAGGGTCTTTGGTCAGCTCCAGCTTGCGCACGACCTCTTCGATCACGCGACGCGAGGTGATGACCTCCAGCTCAGTATACATCGCCGAGAATTCGGGTGGGATCGAGGTGACAACGCTATCGACCTCTTGGACCAGCTGGCGGCGCATTTGCAGGGCAAGGTTAGAGGTCGCGGCATACAGCGGAACAGCAACCCGAAAGGCATAGTACCCGCCCAACAGCATCGCAACCGCAACGCAAGCCGCGATCAGCCATTTACCCTGCCAAAGAGTGAGAAGAAGATGAAGAAGGTCCAGTCCTTCTTCGTCGTGATGACCGGATGTATGTCCGGCCTGGGCGGTGCCCCGCCCATGTTTGCCCGAATGCGCCATGCTCTACTGCCTACGCCACCCTTTGTGGGTGATCTAAGTGTTAAGGTGCTGATTGCACCACCTGTAAGACGCCGGGCCGCTATTAGGCCCCTGCGCGTCCGAATACAGTCAGCAGAGTACGCCAGAAAATCCAGGCTTCCAACGTAAATCCCGTGTGGGTGATGTAATAAAGGTCGGCATGAACCTTGCGGCGGGTTGCTTCGATGCCTTCGGCATAGCCAACTTCTGTCTGAGCCAGACCGCTGATGCCCGGACGAACCAGGTGGCGTTCACGATAGCCTTGGACCTCGTCCAGATAGGTTACAGCGTGGTCGAAATAGTCGGGGCGCGGGCCGATCAGGCTCATGTCACCCAGCAGAACGTTCAGGATTTGCGGAACCTCATCCAGCCGCGAGCGGCGCAGGAAGCCCCCCAAACGGGTAATGCGGTCGCGTTCTAGCGGGTCGTTCGGCCCCCGCGACGCGCCACCGTCCGTCATGGTGCGGAACTTGAATGCGCGAAAAGACTGACAATCGCGCCCCATACGTGGCTGCACAAAGAACAGTCCGCCCTTGTTGAAAAACGGATTCAGGATCAGCAAGACCACCGACAATCCGATCAGGACCGGCAGTAGAAAAAGGCTCATCAGGATATCAAAGCTGCGCTTGGCGACGCCAAACAATGTCCAGCGGAGTGACGCCGGAACACGCAATTGCGCCCTGCTGGAGTCACTAAGGACCCCTTGGTTACTAAAGTCGTACACGTTACACCTGCCTCGGTGATTTACTCTGCTCGTTTGGACTTATTGTCCTATTGGGGCAATTTTTCGCCCGTATTGAGGAAATTTCTCTAACATTTTTAGTGATTTGAAAAGGAAAAATTTTTCCCATTTGGTCCACCTTTCCGCTGACTATCTTCTATTCAGAGCGTTGAGAGTCGGACAGACACGCGTTGATTGTGACGGCTCGCGTGACGCGAAGTGATAAGCTCATGTATTGCAAAGATATTTCATTCACGAGATGAAGTTCAGGGGGAAATCAGAAGACTCTTTCCCGTCTCGGGTGTGCACCGTGTAATATGTTGTTTCGAAGCCACATTTTTGGGCTTCGGCGCGAATATCTTTCGGTATTTGCCTATTTGTACACGAATTTTTGCGCTGGTTCGCCGTTCAGAAGCGCGTTGTAGATTTGCGCGGTGCGCTCTCCTTTGACGGCCCAGGGGAACAGCTCAACCGCATAATCGCGCGCCGCCATCGCCATCGCCGAGCTACGCTCGCGGTCTGTGACCGCTTTTTCCATTGCGGTGCGAAAACCGTCTGCCAGTTGCGCAAAGGGGGCCATGGGGACGGCGTCGCCGCGCGTGCCGTGGCCCGTCAAGTCGCCTGGCGCGCCGTAATCAACGGTAATCATGTGCTGACCACAGGCCATGGATTCAATCACCACGCCTGCGCCCAGTTCCCGGATCGAGGGAAACACAAACACGTTGCAGTCGCGCATCCACTGGGCGACCTCGGCTTGAGTTTTGCGCCCCTCAAGGGTCACGCAATCCTGAAGGTTATGTTCTTCGATAAACGCCTGCATCCGTGGCAGCTCTGGGCCGTCACCCAGGATATGCAGGTGATGTTGCTGCAACAGCTTGGACTGCGCAAAGGCATGCAGCGGCAATTCAGGTAGCTTATAAGGCACCAGACGCCCCGCGAACATGAAGCGTACGGTGTCGCCGCCGCGCTGCCCGGCAGGCTTGGCGCCGGTGTCGTGGAAGATTGACGGATCGAACCCGATTTCGGGAAACATCACGGTGCGATCATCCGGCACGCGGGACAGATCGGCGCGCGTATGCGAGAACGCTGTCAGCACGCAGGCGGCTGCATCATAGGTGCTGCGCGCATAGGGCAAATATTTGTACAGGTCCCGCAGCTTGCGCAGGCCCTCTTTTTCGCGTGTCTGCTCCTCGGCAAAAGCGGCGGGCCAGGCCAGCGCCCCATTCAGCGGGCCGATGACAAAGGGCACCGGCGATTTATGCGCGATATAGCTGGGCATGGTGGGCGACATCGGTGTGATGCGGTGGACGATGTCAAATTTGCCCGCCTTCAGTTCGGATTTGAAATGCCGCCAGACGCCACGTTCGAACGCCAGATAAGGCAGATAGTTCATGATCTGCGACGTGGACCAACCGACCTCTTCGCCGCCGCGCAGGATGCGGGCGATCTTGAACATCGGAGCGGCGATGTATTCGTTGTCGATATAGACGATGTCCAGATCCGGGTTCGCCTTTTCGACGTTCTCGCGGTTGCGGACGTGGGTCGCGACAACGACGTCGCAATGCTTGGCTATTTCCAGCGCGTATTTAAAGCCGACGATCGGCAGAGAGGGCCATTCGGGATTGAACTCATCCGCAAGAATAAGAATGCGCGGTTTGCGATTGCCCTGTGTCACTGTCTGCCCCTTTGGCCGGATTTGCCGCTGACTATACCTGTCTTTGTCGGTTCGTGTAGCGGCGAAGCAGGGCGGAAACGTGGCTATTTACGTGCGTTGATGGGGAATTAGCGCGGTTGGCTGTATTTGAATGTGCCCATTGCCGTGGCCAGCAGGGTGCCAGCATCATCACGAATCTCGGCCTCGGTATAGAAAATCTTGCGCCCGCCACCGATGCGCTTGCCGATGCCATGTAGCGCTCCGGCAGAGGTCGAGCTGATGAAATTTGTCGTCAGCGATAAGGTCACGCAGGCTTTGCGGGCCTCTCCTTCAGGGTAGTAGAGGCCCGCCATTCCGCAGGTGAAATCCAGAAAGGTGCAGTAGACACCGCCATGCACGATCTCTTGTGAATTCAGTAGCTCGGGTCGCAGCTCCAGTCGGGTGTGGGCCATGTCGGGGCCCCAGTCCGTCAGCCTGCCTCCCACAAGGTGATTGAATCCGGTCATTTGCTGGGTGACGTGATCGAGGCGGGACATCAGGAGTGCTTTCGGTTCAAGGGCGGGTGTCAGGCGGGACCAGCAGGTCGGGGTCGTCGCTTAGCGCGTCTAGCAGATTTTGATGCATCCGATGCATCATGGACAGCAACAAGTCGATTTCTTCTTCGGTAAAGCCGGCCATTGCCGCGGCGTTCACGGCGTCCGCAGCCTCGCGCATGACCTGTCTTTTCTCGTCCACCGACGGAAGCAGCCAAATTCGGTTTGATCGACGGTCGCGAGGATCCGGTTTGCGGACCACCCATTGTGCGGCCTCCAGTCGGTCGATCAGCCCACTGACCGCCACAGTGCCAATACCCAGATAGCGGGCCAGGGTCACTTGGGTTAGCCCGTCTTCTTGCATCAGATAATTCAGCGCAAAGACCTGAGCCGACGTTAGCCCATGGGCGGTGACTTTCTGATCATACAGGCGGCTGCGCAAACGGGCGACATGCTGAAAGATGAGCCCGACGTGTTTTTCTACGTTGTCCTGATCGGTCATGCCTATCCGGTTCCAGTAAGGTTGGGGGGCTTATCCGCAATAAACGTGGTTGGTTCAATAGAAACGGGCCGCCTGACGCGCAAAGAGGGCAAAATCTGCCGGTTTCGAATCACTGTTGTGGTTGAATTAGCACTCAATTCGAGACAGTTGAGCAAAAATACGCCAATTGTTGCTCGGACCTGATCCCCCTTAAGTTGAATGTTCCGAATGTGTCCGACTTGCCCGATTTCGAACCTCAGGCCGCCATTAGGGTGACCTGTTGTCGCCACATTCCCGCCTCATTTGGTCCGGTTTTCCGAGAATGCGCCCTTATCCGGCCCAATTCCGCCTTATTTGCGGCGCCCCATTTTGGGCTAAAACGGGGCAAAAAGATGGTTAATTGTACCCGAAACCTTTTATTTTGCAGCCGCAGAATTATCTTTGTATCGAATATAGATACAGTGAGTGAGGCTCTTCTCGGGGGCGTGGGTGTCTGATCTACTCTTGGGTGTGACCTTCCGGATGAATACCGGCGACGGGCCTCGATCGAACGAAAATCGTTTCGGAAATCTGGAAAATCGGGCTCTGAGCCCATCGTCTGACAGTTGCATTTGCACGCGGTAGATTGACGTTACTTCCCCAGATTTCGTAAAAATAGACACAAGAGATCAGAAAATCTCTTTCAACGTCGTCAGATAGCGGTTGGGTGCCGAAGTCAGATGACAGTGCAAAGCAAGTTCCATATGCGCAGCTGCCGCGCTTGTGGATTTACCAAAGACTGAATGGCTGTAGCCGTCGAGGTGACTCGGTGGATTGGGTGGGCTGTGCCGGATTTCCGGCCTGTGATGAGTAGATTTATCTGGGGATGATTCCTGTGAATATCCGAGTCGAAACTGCATATAGCCTGGCCAGCCCGGCCCCGGTGGTCCGCGAGGCCGCCGTCGCTCGTTCGAATAAACTGAGCATCTCTGAGTCCGGAGTCTACCGTACTCAGGGCAAACGTGTCCTGGATGTCATGATCGTTCTGCTGCTGGCCCTGCCTGTTCTGCTGGTCACGGCGGTTCTGGCGCTTTGCATCATGGCGGATGGCAAATCCCCCTTTTATACACAGAGCCGCGTCGGCCTGAATGGTCGCGTCTTTCGGATGTGGAAACTGCGCAGCATGGTTGCGGACGCTGACGAGGTGCTGAGCGCCTATCTGGCCGCCAACCCCGAAGCCAAGGCCGAATGGGACCGGGATCAGAAGCTGAAAAACGATCCGCGTATCACCAAATTCGGCCGCCTGATCCGCATGACCTCGCTGGACGAGCTGCCCCAACTGCTGAACGTCCTGACCGGCGAAATGTCTCTGGTTGGTCCGCGTCCGATCATGTGCAGCCAGCGCGCCCTGTACCCTGGCACCGAATACTACGCCATGCGTCCGGGCATCACTGGGTACTGGCAAACCTCGATCCGCAACGAAAGCAGCTTCCGTCAGCGCGCCAGCTATGATGCGGATTACTATGCTGATCTGTCGCTGCGCACCGACCTCAAAGTCATCGCCCGCACCTTTGCCGTCGTGCTGAAAGCCACGGGTCACTAAAGGCGATCAGCCTCTCTTTGCAGCGATATTTTCCATGATCAGGTCCGCCGAGGTTTTTGCCCAGGCGGGCCAATTTAATTTCTGCTCGTACATGTCACGGGTGGTTTGGCGCAGGCGATCATAACTGTCTGGCGCAGCGAGATAAGATTGAACGACCTCCACATAGTCTTGTGCCGTAGACCCCAGCGGTAGCGCATGGCCGTTTACGCCTTCTTCGATCGGGACACCCCCTGCGTTCAGGCATAGTGACGGCAATCCGAACCCCGAAGCCTCGCAATAGGCAAAGCCGTAGGATTCAAAGGATGGCATCATGATGAAATGCGCGGATTGATACAGCGATTGGAACAGCGACAGCTCTTTCGGGTCGGTTTTGTCCAGCGAGCGGTAAACGGTCAGCGCTTCTTCTGGTAGGCCAGTGTCCGGAGGTGTGCATCCCACCACGGTCAGCCGGGCATCAACCCCCGCATTGCGCAGGGCGGCGACGGTTTCGGCGGTCAGCGGGCCCCCTTTGGCCCACCAGTCGCGTCCGACAAACAGGATGTCCACAGGTTTCGCCTGCGCCACCCCGGGCCGAGCATCGCTTAGCGTCGGCGTGGGCATGTTGGCGCCCCATGGCACCACCTGCGACTGCGCAGGGGTCAGGTCATACAGGGGGTCTGCGGCCTCTTTCAGCCATCGGGACGGCCATAGCAGCAGATCAGCGGCGCGAAATGTGCGGGTTTCCGCCTTCAGGATCAGCGGATCGAAATAGCGCGAAAGCTTGAAATAGGATCCGAAAGCCGCGCCAATAACCGAGTTTTTATAGGTCGTCGGGGTGGCGTCTGAGGTGTAGACCACCGTTACATTTGGCGGCACACGCAGCCGAAACAGCGAATGGAAACTATAGGCGCAGAACAGGACGTCATACTGTCCGTGGCGCAGCTCTCGTTCGACTTGGCGTCGGATGAGCCCGGACAGCAGCAGATGGAGCCGGAACCGCGCCCGCAGCTGTATCCCGTCGGGCAGCCGATACAAGAGCTTGCGCACAGGCTCGGCCAGGCCCCAGGATTGGCTGAGGATATGAATGTTCGGCAGCTCGGCCTTCAACGCCTGAAATATCCGGGCGTTCCCACCGGAATAGGGCCAGGGGTCCAGCGGAGTCATATCGCACAAATAGGCGACTTTGATGTCTGATTTCGCGATGTCTGTCATAAGAATAGGAAACGCCAGAGGCTGTCCCGCAGGTTAAATGCTCAAGTTCTGTCAATTCTGTTAACACTGTACCCGAACACGTTCCGTAAAGTCATCATTTTGCCTTACCTGTTTGATAGCCAAGCTGGTAAACAGGCTCAGAACAAAAGCAGGACCGGCGTGCAGGCGCCCCGATAACGATTTATGCCCAATAGTTTAGCATATCTGGTGCTGGCTCTATCACCGTTGATTATTCTGGTGATTTTCCGGTCGATGCCGCCCGGACGGGCGCTGATCGTCAGCTTGCTGGGGGCGTATTTGTTTCTGCCGCCGCAGCCCACGGCGTTTGACCCGCCTCTTTTGCCCCCGATGAACAAGGAATCCCTGCCGAACCTGACCGTTCTGGTGCTGTGCCTCGCGCTGTACCGGGACCGGATCGAGTTGCTGCCGAAATCTCGCGCGGCGCGGGTTTTGCTGGCGATTTTTATTTTCAGCCCGCTGGGCACGACGATTACGAACCTCGAGCCGGTGTTCTTTGGGCGGATCGGGCTGCCGGGGATGGGGATCAAGGATATGGTGTCCACGATCTTCCGGCAGGTCTCGATTGTCGCACCGTTTCTTTTGGCGCGAAATCTGCTGAGCACTGCCGAGGATCAGCGCGATCTTTTGATTGCCTTTGTTGTGGGGGGGCTGGTCTATTCCGTGCCCATGCTGCTCGAGGTTCGCCTGAGCCCGCAAATCAACATCTGGGTCTATGGGTTCTTCCAGCATAGTTTCGAACAGATGATCCGCGAGGGCGGTTTCCGCCCGATCGTGTTCCTGTATCACGGGCTTTGGGCCGCGTTCTTTATCATGGTCTGTACGGCGGCTGCGGCGATCCTGTTCCGGGCGGAAAAGGGGCGGCCCAGCGCCTATGCAATGGTTGCGACGGTTTATCTGTTTGCGGTCTTGGTTCTGTGCAAGTCATTGGCATCATTGATGTACGCGATGCTCTTGGTGCCTTTGGTTGTGTTCCTCCCCCGGCGAGTGCAGCTGTGGGTCGCGATGGGGCTGACGGTTCTGACGCTGTCCTATCCGATGCTTAAAGCCGTCGGCGCCATTCCCGAACGCCAGATCCTTGCTCAAGCCGAGAAGATCAGCGCCGACCGGGCGGGTTCTTTGCGGTACCGTTTGGAAAACGAAAACGTCCTGCTGGATCGCGCGATGGAAAAGCCCCTGTTCGGTTGGGGCAGTTGGAACCGCAACCAGATCCTGGACCCCGTGACCGGCATCAGCACCACCGTATCCGATGGTTTCTGGGTGATTGCGCTGGGCATGTTTGGCTGGGTCGGTTGGTTCGGGTTGTTCGGGCTGCTGCTGCTGCCGGTGGTTCTGCTATGGCGCAAGCTACACGGCGCTGTTCTCAGACATGCCTCGCCCTATGTTACTGGGATGAGTCTTCTGCTGGCGTTGAACGTCTTTGACATGCTGCCCAACGCGACATTGACCCCGCTGACATGGCTGTGGGTTGGGGCGCTGCTGGGATATGCCGAGCGGGACGATATCTATGTGCGAAAACGTAAGACGCAGCTAAAAAGTGTGATGTAAAACGGGGGTTTGTCGATGCGACGGGCAATTTGCGGGCTGATGATCTGTGTCTCTGTTCTGTGGGGGGCAGCGGTTGGCGCGGCTGAACATGGCTCCGTAAGGGCATTCTTTTTCGGGAATAGCCTGGTGCAACATCCCAGCGACACCGAGGAAACCTCGACCGTGTATTGGCTGGGTTATGTGGCCAAGGCCGCCGGCAAAGAGCTGTCCGCAGATGGGACTTGGGGATTCTTGCGGAACTTTGGCGACAAATTACCCCCGAAACCCGAATGGACAGTGCCCGGAGTCCAAAGCGCCTGGAAAGGCGCACTGGGGCCGTCGGGCTATGATGCGGTTGTGCTGACTCCGACGAATTTCATTCAGTATCAGGCGCCGGAACTGGCCTATGAATGGGACAACCCGAAAAACCTGACTCCGCTTAGCGCCAGCAAACTGGTGTTGGATGCGGTCCACGCCGAAGCCCCGGACGCACGGTTGTTCATCTACGAGGGCTGGGCCGATATGGCCGGGGTGATCAAGGGGTTTCCGCCCAACTCTCGCCGCTTGGCGCGGTATCATCGGTTCAATACGGATGACTATCACGATTGGTATGTCGATTATACGCAGGCCTTGGCGCAGGAATACCCTCAGGCTCAGGTCCGGTTGATCCCGGTGGCCAGTGTGTTGGGGAAAATCTTTGCTGATCCCTCGCTCAAAGGCCTGAAGGCTACGGATCTCTATACGGACGATGCCCCGCACGGAACTCCGACGTTGTATTTTCTGGCCTCTCTTGTGACTTATGCGGCGCTCTATGACATCGCGCCGCCTGCGGCCTTGGTGCTGCCGCCAAGCGTTCACCCATTGGTGCGGGCGAATTACGGGATTATCGCGCAGCATGTGGCGCAGATGACCGGAACACGCCGCGCCGCGCTCAGCAGTTCGGACACGGCGATTGTGCGACAGCCCGCTTTGGCGATGGGGCTGGACGGTATTCACGACTGGTCCACGCAGTATCCGTTTCTGGACGTGATGAAATCGGCGCGGCCCTGGCTGGGGCACCTGCGTGGCAAATACGGCGGCTTTGAACCCGAACAGCTAGAGGACGAAGGCTATCTGGATGAACACGGCTGGCCGATGGAAATCCCCGAGGGCGTCGAAAAGCTGGAAAGCTATATGCTGACTGACCTGCCCCGCGAGGCGCAGTATTTCACCGGGCGCTACAGGCTGACCTATGACGGGCAGGGCATCTTGCGCGTGGGTGGCCGGGCGCGGAACGTGCGCTATTCCCCCGGCGAGGTCACTTTCACATTCGAGCCAGGCGACGGCCCTGTTGCCGTTGCCATCCAGAAAACCGAACCCGCCGACCACATCCGCAACATCGCGATTGTTCACGAGGATCACGTCGACCTGTTTGATATGGGCGTCACCTTTAATCCGCGCTGGGTGTCCTTGATCCGCGATCTGCGGGTGGTGCGGTTTATGGATTGGATGATCACCAACGGATCGTTTGTCAGTGACTGGCGCGAACGGCCCACACCACAGGACTATACATTCAACCGTCGCGGTGTCCCGGTCGAGGTCATGGTCAAGCTGGCCAATCAGATCGGGGCGGACCCATGGTTCAACATGCCTCATGCCGCTGATGACGCCTATGTCGAGGCCTTTGCCACCTATGTCCGTGACAATCTGGACCCGCGCCGCAAGGCCTATGTCGAATATTCGAACGAGATGTGGAATTTCCTGTTCGAACAGACCCGCTGGGCGATGGAGCAAGCCCGCAACCGTTGGAACGGCGCCGAGGGGGACGCCTGGATGCAATGGACGGGGATGCGCGCCGCGCAGGTGATGCAGGTCTGGACCGATGTCTTTGGCGGCACTGATCGTCTGGTGCGGGTTATTGGCGTCCACACCGGCTGGCCGGGGCTTGAGGATCCGCTGTTCGAGGCCCCCCTCTATATGGCCGAGGACCCGTCGCACCGGCGCCCGGCTGATATGTTCGATGCCTATGCGGTGACGGGCTATTTCGGGATTGATGGCGATGACGCCGATATGCCCGACCGCATCCTGCGCTGGGCAAAGCAAGGCGTCGTGACGGAAAAACTGACGGATTATCTGCGCACGGGTCCCTTGAAAGACCTGACCGAAAACGTGTTCCCCTATCACGCCAAGGTGGCCAAGCGATACGGGATGCAGATGATCATGTACGAGGGCGGCACCCATATCGTCGGCCTGAATGAATGGGTCGATAACGAAGAGCTGACCCAGATTTACACGGCCTATAACTACTCGGTTCAGGTTGGGTCGCTGTATCAGGACTTGCTGAGCGGGTGGCAGGCTGCGGGCGGCGTGCTGTTCAACGGGTTCGTGGATGTGGCTAAGCCCTCGAAATGGGGCAGCTGGGGGGCCAAGCGCCACCTGGCAGATGAAAGCCCGCGCTGGGACGCGCTGATGGCCTATAACGCAAACGGCCCCTCGGACTGGGAGCAGCGCCCCGCAGATGCCTTTGATGACGGGGTGTTCCTGCCCGGCAGCGACGCAGATCAAGAGCTGATCGGTACGAAATGGGTGGATGTGATCCTGGGGCGTGGCGGCAATGACCGGATCATCGCCAGCGGTGGCGCGGATTTCCTGCATGGCGGGGATGGGATGGATACAGCCGTTTTACCGGGTAAGGCCGCAGATTACGCGCTGGCGCTGTGGGGCGATACCTGGCTGGCCACGGGCCCGGACGGTGAAATCGCCCTCCGCGAGATCGAGACGCTGGAATTCCAGGCCGAGCCGGGCCAGCAAATCGACCTGAGGCTCTAGACCTTATCCCCAGATTTCCTGCACCAGAGTTTCGGCGCCGACGCGGGAATCGAACTTCTGCACGATGGTTTCCCGCCCGGCAGCGCTGAGCTGCACCAGCTTGTCCGGGTCTGCGGCCAGTGCGGCGACGGCATCGGCCATGGCGCCAGGGTCCTGCGGCGGAACCAGAATGCCGTCTACCCCGTTTTGGATCAGCTCGGGCACGCCGCCGGCATCCGTGCCGATGGTGGGGGTGGCACAGCTCATGGCCTCCATATAGGCAACGCCCAGCGGCTCGGCCCAGCTGGCCAGAATGAACAGATGCGCGTCGCACAGTTTGCGTTTCACCTGATCCGCGTCGATGGCCCCCAACAGGCTGACGTGCTCGGCCAGATTCAGATCCTTAATTTTCTGTTCCAGAACATGACGATAGCCCGTTCCGCCGTCGTCGTCCTCGCCTGCGATTTCCAGCTGCACAGGCTGGCCGCGATCAACCAACAGCCGCACGGCGTCCATCAGATCCTGATGGCCTTTGACGAAATGCAGCCGCGCGCAGGTGAAAATGCGCAGAGGCTCGCCCGCGATGGGCGGCACATAGGGCACATCCCGCCGCAGGGTGTCCGCATCCACGCCCATGGGCTGAATACGAATACGCGACGGCAGGTCCGCCCCCAGATCGCGTTGCGCCTCGGCGTGGATTTTGTGGGTGATGATGGTCGCGAACTTGGCCCGCCGCCATTTGAAATGCTGCCCCAGACCGTAATCCGGCATTGGCCCGTGCAGAGTCACGGAATAGTCGATCCCTCCGAACCGATTGGCCAGCGCCGCGATCATCGCCGCCCGCCCGCAGGAATGTGCGTGAATATGGGTGATCCCGCGATTGCGGCACTCGCGTACCAGGCGCTGCGCCGCCGGGATGCAGATCAGCGCATCGCGCGCCACGTCCTTGCCATCGCGGCTGATCTCTTTGGCCAGCTCGCCAAACGGCACATGCACCAACCCCGCCAGCATATCCGGCACCGAAGCCGTCCCCAGATAAGTCGTCCGATCCATCGCCTGCTGCGACCAGCTATGCGAGATCAGGCCGGGGGGCGGTGGCCGGGTTGAAAACAGGTGCACCTCGATGCCCATCTTTTCCAGATGCTGGATTTCCCGCCAAAAGAAGATATGCGTCTGACCCGGAAATTGCGGAACCAGATAAGCGAGTTTTCTGGGGGTCGGCTGGGGCGTGGACACGGATGAAATCCTGACTGAAAACCTGTTTGCGCTTGCAACATAAACCGCGTTCCGGCCCAATTAAAAACATAAACCAGCAATATTTTCCCGGCTGGACATAAAAACACAGGAGCAGCCCGTGATCAGCATCATCATCCCCGCGAATAACGAGCAGAGGATGATTTCGCGTTGCCTGACGGCTGTCGTGGCCTCGGAGGCGGTGCCCGAACCGGTCGAGATCATCGTCGCGGCGAATGCCTGCCTTGACCAGACCGTCCCCGAGGCAATGGGCTGGCGCGATCAGATCGAGGCGCGCGGCTGGGCTCTGACCGTTCTGGACCTGGAACAGGGCGGCAAAATGAACGCGATGAACAGCGCCGATCAGATCGCGCGGGGTGACAAACGCATCTATCTGGACGCAGACGTTGTGGTGGACGCGGACTTGCTGCCGCAGATCGCGCAGGCTTTGGCGCCCGATACGCCCCGATACGCCAGCGGGGCCGTTCGGATTGCCGCCGCCAAATCCCTGGCCAGCCGCGCGTACCGTCAGATCTATGCCCGCGTGCCCTTTTTCACGCAGGATGTTCCCGGCTGCGGTCTGTTCGCGGTGAATGCCAAAGGGCGCAAACGCTGGGGGGAATTCCCTGATATTATCTCGGATGATACGTTCGTGCGGCTCAGCTTTGCCCCGCAGGAACGCGTGAAAACCCAGGCGGGCTATGACTGGCCCATCGTCGAGGGCTTTGGCAATTTGGTAAAGGTGCGGCGCCGTCAGAACATCGGCGTGGCCGAGGTCGACAGGCTGTATCCGGATTTGCATGCGAATGATACGAAATCGTCGATGGGTATCCGCAAGGCCCTTGGTCTCTTGCTGCGCTATCCAGTAGGGTTCTGCGTATATGCAGGCGTCGCAGTGGTGGTGAGGTTCACTCAGCACCCGACCGACACGACCTGGAGCCGCGGCAGATGACAAGCGACGTATCAAAACCTCTACCCGCAAAGGGCAACAGCATGACCAGCCGGGTCATGGGCCGTTATGTGCGCGGGAACGGGTTGATGGAACGGGCCGTGCGCAGCTCGATGCTGACCATGGTGGGCTTTGCCTCGTATCAGGGGTTGCGGCTGCTATCGAACCTGGTTTTGACCCGCATCCTGTTCCCCGAAGCCTTTGGGATGATGGCGTTGGTGTCGGTGTTTCTGGTGGGGCTGACCATGTTTTCGGACATGGGGATTGGCCCCGCGATCATGCAAAGCAAACGCGGGGACGAGCCCGAGTTTCTGGACACCGCCTGGACGTTGCATATCATTCGCGGCGCGCTGTTGTGGGTGGCGGCCTGTGTGCTGTCCTACCCCCTGTCGCTGATCTATGACGAACCCGCGCTGGCCTGGTATCTGCCCGTTTCTGCGCTGACACTGGTGATCACCGGCTTTAATCCGACCAAATTCGAGACCGCCAACCGGCACCTGAGGGCAGGGCGCGTGACCATCGTTGAAGTCTCGGTGCAGGTGGTTGGGTTGGTTGTGGCTATCGCGCTGGCCTATGCGACGCGTTCGGTTTGGGCGCTGGTCATTTCTGGGATCGTCGGTGCGCTGGCTCAGATCGTTCTGATGCACATGCTGATCCCTGGTCGTGGCAATAGGTTCCGCCTGGAAAAGGCCGCAACCCAAGAGCTGATGCATTTCGGAAAATGGATTTTCCTGTCCACGCTGTGCGGGTTCCTGATCATGCAGGGCGACAAGGTGATCTTGGGTAAGTACCTGGATCTAGAGCATTTCGGCGTCTACAATATCGGGTACTTCCTGGCCTCTTTTCCGTTGATGCTTGGGGCGATGGTGATCCGGCGCGTGGTGATCCCGGTGCACCGCGAAAGCCCCCCGCGCGACTCCGCTGAAAATTTCCTTAGGCTGCGCAAGATGCGGTTCATTGCGACCTCTGTGCTGATGCTCATGCTGCTGACGGTTGCGGCTCTGGGTGTTTGGCTGGTCGGGTTTCTGTATGATGATCGGTATCTTGCGGCGGGTGTGGTTGTGGTGCTCTTGGCCTGTATGCAGGTGCCGCAAATCATTGTGCTAACCTATGATCAGGCCGCCCTGGCCGAGGGCGACTCGCAGGGGTTTTTCGTCCTGTCCGCCGCCAAGGCCGTGGCGATCACGCTGGGCCTGTTGCTGGGGTTCGAAATCGCCGGCCTGTTCGGAGCGCTGATCGCTCAGGGTATCAGCATGGTGGCGATCTATCCCGTGGTCGTATGGCTGGCCCGCAAACAAGGCGCATGGGATCCGCTGCATGATCTGGTTTTCTTTGTGACGGGCGGAGGGCTGGCGGCCATTGTGCTTTGGCTGCATTGGGGCGATATTAGTCTTATTATTCCGTAGCTTGTGTTTTTGGGTGAACAATCCGCTCAAAAAGTAAAAATTGACCAGAAATTCATGGCGCCGCCCTATTCAGACCTTATTTTATTGACACATTTGCGATGATATTTCTTGTGAGTGGGTGTTATGACAGAAGAACAATATTCAGGAGCCGATATTGCGATTGTCGGGATGGCTGCGCACCTGCCGGGTGCTCAGACGGTATCTGAGTATTGGTCAAATCTGCGCGACGGGGTGGAATCCATCCGTCATCTGACCCGCGATGACCTGATCGACGCCGGAGAGGCCCCCCATCTGATCGACCGCCCTGATTACGTTGCCGCTGCGGCGGTTCTGGACGGGTTCAAAGCGTTCGACGCTGATTTCTTTGGTCTGGGGCCGCAGGACGCCGCGATCATGGATCCGCAGCACCGCCAGTTCCTCGAAGTATCCTGGGAGGCGCTGGAAAACGCCGGTCACACACCCGAGGCCTTCGATGGTCCAATTGGCGTGTTCGCAGGCTGCGGCATGGGCAGCTATTTCTATTTCAACATCTGTTCGAACCCGGATCTGGTGCAGAACGTGGGCATGTTCCTGCTGCGCCACACTGGCAACGACAAGGATTTCCTGTCGACGCGGCTTAGCCACATTCTGGATCTCAAGGGCCCCTCGGTGAACGTGCAAACGGCATGTTCGACCTCGTTGGTTGCGACACATTATGCCTGCCAATCCCTACTGAACGGCGAATGCGACATGGCGTTGGCCGGGGGCGTGACGATCGAGCTGCCCCACGCCCGTGGCTATCTGTACAAAGAGGGCGAAATCCTGTCGCCCGACGGACATTGCCACGCGTTCGACCACCGCGCTCAGGGGACGGTTTTTGGCTCGGGCGCGGGTGTGGTTGTGTTGCGCCGGTTGGAGGATGCGATCCGTGACGGCGATCACATCTGGTCGGTCATCAAATCCTCTTCGGTGAATAACGATGGCGCGGACAAGGCCGGGTATCTGGCCCCCAGCGTTGAGGGCCAGGCCGCCGCGATTGCCGATGCGCACGCGTTGGGGAACATCCCCGCCGACACGATTGATTATGTCGAATGCCACGGCACCGGCACCTATCTGGGCGACCCGATCGAGGTCGCCGCCCTGACCAGCGCCTTCCGCGAAAGCACCGAGGACAGCGGGTTCTGCCGTATCGGGTCCGTGAAAACCAACATCGGCCATCTGGACACGGCGGCGGGTGCGGCCAGCCTGATCAAAGCCAGCCTTGCGCTGACGCATAAGCAGATGCCGCCCTCTTTGGGCTATGAAAAACCGAACCCCGCGATTGATTTTGACGGCTCGCCTTTTGTGGTGAATGACACGCTGACCGACTGGCACAGTCACAAGGGCCCGCGGCGGGCTGGGGTGAACTCGTTAGGTGTCGGCGGCACGAACGCCCATGTCGTTCTGCAAGAAGCCCCCGAACGCGCCGCCTCGGACGAGGCGGATTTTCCGTTTCAGATGCTGACCCTGTCGGCGCGCTCGAAAAAGGCGCTGGATGGTGCCGCGGAAAAGCTGGCCGATCATCTGGACACCCACCCGGACCAGCCGCTGGCCGATGTCGCCTGGACCCTGAACAAGGGCCGCCGTGCCTTTGATCGCCGCCGCGTTGTTGTGGCCGAAACCCACGCCGAGGCCGCCGCGTTGCTGCGTGAAAATGATCCGCGCCGGGTGTTCTCGCATCAGGTGGTGGGCGATGCGCCCGACGTTGTGTTCATGTTCCCCGGCGGTGGCGCGCAATACGCGGGTATGGCGCAGGATCTCTATGAAACCGAGCCGGTCTTTGCTGAATGGATGGATCGCGGCCTGACCCATCTGGCCACGCTGACGGACACGGATATGCGCGCTCTTTGGCTCCCCAAAGAAGACGCGCGCGCCGAGGCAGACAAGACCCTCCGCCAGCCCAGCCTGCAATTGCCGCTGATCATGATCACCGAATATGCGCTGGCCCAATTGTGGATTAGCTGGGGCGTGAAACCCGCTGCGCTGGTTGGCCACTCCATGGGCGAAAATACCGCTGCCTGTCTGGCCGGCGTCATGAGTTTCGAGGATTGCATCGGCCTGGTCCACCTGCGCGGAAGCCTGTTCGATACGGTACCGTCTGGTGGAATGCTCAGCGTGCCGATGGATGCTGATGAATTGCGCCCTCTGCTGGGGGCTGATCTGGATTTGGCTGCGGTGAATGCTCCGGGGCTTAGCGTCGCCAGCGGGCCGCAGGCCGCATTGGACGCGCTGGCCGAAAAATTGACCGCGATGGATATCGAACCTCAGCGCATCCCGATCGACATCGCCGCCCATTCCGCGATGTTGGAACCGATCTTGGGCCGCTTTGGGGACTACCTGCGGTCTATCAAACTCAGCCCGCCACAGATCCCTTTTGCGTCCAACCGTACGGGTGCGTACATCACCGATGCCGAGGCCACCAGCCCCGACTATTGGGTGCAGCACCTGCGCGGCACCGTGCATTTCGCCGATTGCATCACCACGCTCAGCGAAACCCAAGAGCGCGTTTATATCGAGGTCGGCCCAGGCAAGGCGCTGGCCTCGCTGACCGGACAGCATCCGAATGTGCAGGTGAATCAGGTCATCAGCACCCTGCGTCATCAGGACGATGCGATCTTTGACGACAAGTATTTCATGGCCATGCTGGGCCGCGTCTGGGCCGTTGGCGTTGATTTCGACTGGGCGCAGATCTGGGGCGAGGCCCGCCGGAATCGTGTGCCTCTGCCGACCTATGCATTCCAGCGCAGCGACTATTTCATCGAGCCGGGAACCCAGCAGGCGCCCGAGACCCAAGAGTTCCTCATGCGCTCGGATAACCCCGAAAGCTGGGGCTACAAACCGTTTTGGAAACCTCGGTTCGCGGATGTGGAGTTTGACCTGTCCGAGGAACTGGGCGACCCCCAGACCTGGCTGGTTTTTGCAGATGAGACCGGGCTGGCCGATCAGGCCGTCACCCGCCTGCGCGAAGCCGGTCACCGTGTTGTCACCGTGCGTATCGGCGACGGGTTCGGCAAACTGGCCGACGACAGTTTCGTGCTATCGCCTGAACAGGGCCGCGACGGGTTTGATCAACTGATGCAGGCGCTGACGACCGAGGATGCCTTGCCCGACCGGATCGCGCATTTCTGGCTGGTCACGGACCGCGAGACCTTCCGCCCGGGCAGCAGCTTCTTTCATCGCAACGTTGAACAGGGCTTCTATGCGCTGATGTTCCTGGCGCAGTCGCTCAGCGACGAGGGTGTCGAGCAGGCCCACCTGACGGTGTTCACCTCGGGTGCCGCACGGGTCAAGAACGAGCCGCTGCCTTATCCTGAAAAATCCACCGTCATGGGGCCCGCCCGCGTCATCCCGCGCGAGTTTCCGGGGCTGACATGCGCCGTGCTGGACGTTGACACCAAACGTAAGCGTATGGATATTCAGCCCGTGCTGGAAGAGCTGCTTGCAACCCCCGCCAACACGGTCGCCGCCCTGCGCGACGGCAAGCGGTTCGAGCAGGTTTTCCGCCCCACTGCCCTGACAGAACAGCGCACAGATCTGACCGGCGGCACTGTGCTGATCACCGGCGGGTTTGGCGGTATCGGCCTGACCATTGCGGCTCAGATGATCCAACAGCACAAGGCGAATATTGTCCTTTTGTCCCGCGCGGGCCTGCCTGACCGGGCTGAATGGGATGACGTGATCGCCAAGACCGCCCCCAATGCGTCGGTCGTGCGGCGCATCCACGCCGTGCGGGATCTCGAAGCTCTTGGCGGTCAGGTTCTGGTGCTTCAGGCCGACGTGTCCAATGTCGAGGAAATGAAAGCCGCCAAATCGCAGGCCGAGCACGCCTTTGGTCCGATCACCGGTGTGATCCATGCGGCCGGTGTGATCAGTGACGCCCCCATTCTGGGCAAGTCCCTGTCGGAAATCGAGGACGTCTTTACCCCGAAAATCCACGGCACGCAGGTGCTGGACGGGCTGTTCCCCGATGGCTCACTGGACTGGATGGTGCTGTTCTCGTCCTCCTCGACCGTGACGGCGCCCGCCGGACAGGTGGATTACGTCGCCGCGAATGAATACCTGAACGCCTTTGCCAAGGCCCGTCAGGGCGGAAAAACGCGCGTACTGGCGATTGATTGGGGCATCTGGACCGGCGTTGGCATGGCAGCCGAGGCCATGGCCGCACGCACTGGCGACCACGACCCCGCGCCCGAACAGCCCATCACGGCGACCTTGCTGGACTGGTCCAGTTTCAACACCGATGGCGCACGGGTTTTTGGCGCGCGCTATTCCGTTGCCGATCGCTGGGTGCTGCATGATCACCAGACCCGTGCGGGGGATGCTTTGTTGCCGGGCACCGGCTATCTGGAACTGGCATACGAGTCCCTGCGCGCCCAGGGTGAAACCGGCCCGTTCGAGATCCGCAACCTGACCTTCCTTCAGCCGCTACAAGTGGACGGCGCGGGGCGTGATCTGCGTGTGACGCTGCCGCGCTCGGATCTGGGCTATGATTTTCAGGTCGAAAGCGGGGCGCCTGACGCGGGTTTTGGCCTGAATGCCCAGGGTGAACTGTCCCTGCTGCCGATGCGCCAACCAGCGCCCTTGCCGCTGGCCGAAATTGACGCGCGCTGCCCCCGTGTTCAGACCGCTGAAACCGGTCATATCCGCGCCCCGCAAGAGGCCCACCTGAACTTTGGCCCGCGCTGGCACGTGCTGCGCCGGACGGGCTTGGGCCAGGGCGAGGGCATCGCCCGCCTGTCGTTGGCCGCGACCTATGCCAATGACAATTGCGGCCTGCATCCGGGTCTTATGGATATTGCCACCGGCTGGGCGATGGACCTGATCGAGGACTATCAGCCGACCCATCTGTGGGTGCCCATGTCCTATGCCAGCGTGCGTGTGTTCGAGCCGATCGGCACTGATATCGTCAGCCATGTGCGCAATGCCGGCAGCAATTCCGCCGACAGCATGACCGCGCGGTTCGACATTACCATCTGCAAACCGGACGGCACCGTCTGTGTTCAGATCGAGGGCTTTACCATCCGTCGGCTAGAGCGCGGCACCGAATTTGCCCGCGCTCCTGAACCGGCCAAACCGCAGGACACGGCCTATCGCCCGCTGTCCCCCGCCGAACAGCGCCTGCAACACAACCTCTCGCAGGGTATCCGCCCGGACGAAGGCGCCGACGTGTTCTTCCGCGCGCTTGCGACGGGGTTGCCTCAGGTGGTTGTGTCCTCGATGGATCTACAAGGGCTGATCGCCCAGACCGCCGCAACCGAAGCCGCGGAAACCAGCGAACAGAAATTCGACCGTCCCGAATTGGACAGCGAATACTCCGCCCCCCAGGGCGATCTGGAAATCAAACTGGCCGCGCTGTGGCAAGACCTGCTGGGCGTCGATCAGATCGGGGCCGAAGACAGCTTCTTTGATCTGGGCGGGCATTCTTTGGTCGCGGTGCGCCTGTTTGCCAAGGTCAAGAAGACCTTTGGCGTGGATTTCCCGATTTCGGTTCTGTTCGAGGCCCCGACAATCCGTAAATGTGCCGCCATGATCGCCGAGGCCGGCGGTATCGCGGATACAGACACGCCATCCGACGCCACGCCGCAAAAACCGCAGCGCCGGTTTACCCATCTTGTGCCGATGCACACGGGCGAGGGCGGGCCGAAAACGCCGTTCTTCCTGGTGGCTGGCATGTTTGGCAATGTGCTGAACCTGCGTCATCTGGCGCATCTTCTGGGCCAGGATCGTCCGTTCTATGGGCTTCAGGCTCGTGGTCTGTATGGCGAAGACGCCCCGCATGACGATCTGACCCAGGCGGCCCGCGACTACATCGCTGAAATGCGCCAGGTGCAGCCGCACGGGCCCTATATGGTGGGCGGGTTTTCTGGCGGCGGGATCACCGCCTATGAAATCGCGCAACAGCTGACCGATGCGGGCGAAGATGTCTCGGTTCTGGTCATGCTGGACACGCCGCTGCCCCTGCGCCGTCCCCTGTCCCGCGCCGATCGTATCGCGATCCAGAAACAAGAGCTAAAGGCAGGCGGGCTGGGCTATATTGCGCGTTGGGCGATCAACCGCGTCAAATGGGAATTCACCAAGCGCCGCGCTCAGGCGGATGCCCCGCAGGCCAGCCACAGCTTCCATAACGAACAGATCGAGGCAGCGTTCCTTGCCTCTGTCGCCAAATATCAGGTGCGTCCGTGGGACGGCCCGCTGGCGCTGTTCCGCCCGCCTCTGGTTGGCAAATGGGAGGTCAGCCCAGGCCGTTGGGTGAACTCGGAACGTGCCTATGTCCTGTCCGATAACGACTGGACCCAGCACGCCCCGCATATCCAGGTTCACGAGGTCCCCGGCGATCACGATTCAATGGTGTTAGAGCCGAACGTCCGCGTTCTGGCCGCCCGTATCCGCGATTGCATCGTGCAGGCCGAAACCGACGCCCCAACCCCGGATTATCAGGAGGCCGCAGAATGACGCAGCCACGCATCCTGACCGTCATTCTGAACTGGCGCACGCCGGATATGACCCTGCGCGCGGTGGCCTCGGCCTTGACCGCGATGGAGCGGCTGAGCGGCGAGATTATCATCGTGGATAACGACTCTGGCGACGGGTCGTTGCAACAGATGACAGAACATGCGCAGGCGCAGGGCTGGACCGATGGCAATCGCGTTCGCGTGGTGGATTCCGGTCACAACGGCGGTTTTGGCGCGGGGAATAACCACGGTATCCGCGCCGGCCTCAGCGACGGTAGCCAACCCGAGTATGTCTATATCCTGAATTCGGACGCTTTCCCGGCGCCAGATGCGATCCGTCTGCTATTGCAGGCCGTGCAGGCCGATCCCACCCTGTGGTGTGCCGGCAGCTATATCCACGGCGAGCAGGGCGATCCGCATCAAACCCTGTTCCGGTTCCCTTCGGTTGCGTCGGAATTCGAGGGCGCCATTCGCTTTGGCCCCGTCACGCGCCTGCTGCGCAACAAGGTGGTGCCCCTGCCGGTGCCCGAAACGGATATGCGCGCCGATTGGATGGCCGGCGCCAGCGTCCTGATGCGCCGCGATGTGCTGGATGAAATCGGCCTGTTTGACGAACACTTCTTTCTGTATTTCGAGGAAACCGACCTGTTCTTGCGTGCCAGCCGCGCGGGCTATGGCTCGGTCTATGTGCGGGACAGCCATGTGATGCATATCGGCTCGGTTTCGACTGGCATGAAGCAATGGGCCCGCGTGCCCGGCTACTGGTTCGACTCTCGCCTGCATTATTTCGTGAAAAACCACGGGGTGGCCTATGCCGCCGCCGCGACCTGCGCCCATCTGTTGGGGGGCGGCCTGCATTGGCTGCGCCGCCAGATCGAGCGCAAACCAACCGGGACGGCGCCGCATTTCCTGCGCACCTTGCTGTCCCATGATGTGATTTCTGCCATGCGTGCCTTGGGTGGGGCGCGTAAACCCAGCTCTCGACAAGCGGTCCCGGCTGACCGCAAACGCTGCTGAGGGCCTATCGGAGACTTTGAAATGTCCAGTTTTTCCACGCTTCTGATCGGAAATGAATCTCTTGCCATTCAATGTGGCGAGGTGCTGCTGTCCAAAGGGCAGGGGATATCCGCAGTTGTGACCCGTAACCCGGCGGTAGCAGGCTGGGCCCTGGGCAAGGGCCTGTCCGTGCACGAACCCGGCGCGGATCTGGACGGCGTTACGTATGACTGGCTGCTGTCAATTGCGAACCTGGACATCATCCCCCAGCCGCTGCTGGATCGCGCGGCCAAGGGCGCGGTGAACTTCCACGACGGCCCGTTGCCGCGCTACGCCGGTCTGAATGCGCCGGTCTGGGCGCAAATCCAGGGCGAGCCTCAGCACGGCATCACATGGCACCTGATCGAAGGCGGCATTGACGAAGGCGACATCCTTGCGCAATCCACGTTCCCGATTGCGGCGGATGACACGGCCCTGACGCTGAACACCCGCTGCTACGAGGCCGCAATCGAAAGCTTCCCGGCGCTGGTTGATCAACTGGTCACCGGCGCGCCCGCGCGCACGGCGCAAGACCTGTCACAGCGCAGCTACTTCGGGCTGAAATCCCGGCCTGACTCTGCCGCTGTTCTGGATTTTGCACAGCCCACGGCTGACCTGACCCGCTTTGTCAAAGCGCTGGATCACGATAGTTTCCGCAACCCGCTGTTCCTGCCAAAGGTGCAGATCGGTGATGTGGTCGTCGTCGCCCGTCATGCCGCACCAGCCCAGGGCAGGGCCGCCCCCGGTACCGTGCTGGAAACCACACCCGATATGCTGACGATTGCCACGGCGGGCGGGGCGATTGAACTGACCGGCCTGACTCTGCTGAGCGGCGCGAAAATGCCGCGCGCCGGACAGGTGATGGATACGCCTGACAGCGCGCTGACCGACGCCATGGTCCCTGCTGTTGCGGCTGAACTGGCCTATCGCAAGCGTCTGGACAGCTATGCCCCCGCGCGTCTGGCCTTTACGCCCACCAAGGATCAGGGCGTCCGCGAGATTGACCTGGCCTACTCGGATCAGATGTTTGGTTTTATGGCGCTGATTGCCGCGCGATTGGCCGGCACGGATGCCACCGATGTCGCGCTGGTGCTGGATGCGGGTACGCCGCATGTCACCGGCTGGGCGCCGATCCGTGTGGATTTGCACGCCGATGCGGCAGATCAGGCCACCCAAGTTACCACCCAGATCACGCAGGCTCTGGCCAAGGGCGGCTTCCCTGCCGATGCCCTTATCCGGCGTCCTGATCTGGCAGATATTGCTGCGCCGGATGTGGCTCTCTCTCATGTCCCTATGCTGGCCCCTGGCGCGGCAATCACCCTGTTTGCGGCCGACGGACAGGCGCGTCTGTACGCTGATGCCTCTCGTGTGTCGCAACAGGCGCTGGACCGCATGGCCGCGCGTCTGGCGAAACTGGCCGATGGGCTCTGCGGGCCGGTGTCCGGGCTGGATATCATGCCCGCAGACGAACGCGCGCTGGTGCTGGCCGATTGGAACGCCACTCAGGCCGAGTTCGACGAAAACCTGTGCATCCATCAGATGTTCGAACGCCAGGTCGCCAAGACCCCTGACGCCACCGCCCTGGTGTTCGAAGGCGAGACCCTGACCTATGCCGAGCTGAACCTGCGCGCCAATCAACTGGCCCATGTTCTGCGTGGCAAGGGTGTCAAACCCGGTACGCTGGTTGGGCTGCATACCAAACGCTCGACCCATCTGCTGATCGGCGCCTTGGGGATTCTCAAGGCGGGCGGGGCCTATGTGCCGCTGGATCCGGCGTTCCCGGCGGATCGCATCGCGCTCTATATCGAGGATTCCGGCTGCCCGCTGATCGTGGCGCAGAAGTCGCTGATTGCCGATCTGCCCGACAGCACAGCCGAGGTCATCTCCATCGACAGTGATCCCAGCATTTTGGCCGCGCCCACCGACAATGTGGACAGCGGTGCCTCGGGTGCGGATCTGGCCTATATGATCTATACCTCGGGATCGACCGGACGGCCCAAGGGCGTCATGGTCGAACACCGCAACGTGTCGAATTTCTTTACCGGCATGGACGACCGTATCCCGCATGAGGGCGGCACCTGGCTGGCCGTAACCAGCCTGTCCTTCGACATCTCGGTACTGGAACTGTTCTACACCCTTGCGCGCGGGTTCAAGCTGGTCGTCAGCAACGACGAACAGCGTGCTCTGGTCTCTTCTGGTGCGATGAATGTCACCGGCAAAGGCATGGAATTCAGTCTCTATTACTGGGGAAATGACGATGGTGTGGGCCGCGACAAATACGAAATGCTGTTCGAAGGCGCCAAGTTCGCCGATGAAAATGGCTTTGTCGCCGTCTGGACGCCTGAACGCCATTTCCACGCTTTCGGTGGCCCCTATCCCAACCCTTCGGTGACGGGTGCGGCTGTGGCTGCGCTGACGAAAAACATCGCCGTGCGCGCTGGCAGCTGCGTCGCCCCCCTGCACCATCCCGCCCGTGTGGCCGAGGAATGGGCCGTGATCGACAACCTGACCAACGGGCGCACGGGTCTGGGCATTGCTTCGGGCTGGCAGCCGCATGATTTCGTGCTGCGCCCCGAAAATCGTCCGCCGAATAACAAAAAGGCCATGCTGAAAAGCATCGAAACCCTGCGGAAACTCTGGGTCGGGGACGAGGTCGAATTTCCGCTGGGCAATGGTGAAACCCATGCCGTCGTGACCCAGCCGCGCCCCGTATCCAAGAAGCTCGAGGTGTGGGTGACCACCGCGGGCAACCCCGACACCTGGAAAGAGGCCGGCAAGATCGGCGCCAACGTGCTGACTCACCTGCTGGGTCAATCCGTGGACGAGGTCGGCGGAAAAATCCGCCTGTATCATCAGGCCCTACGCGAGGCGGGCCATGATCCGGCTGATTTCAAGGTCACGCTGATGCTGCACACCTTCTTGGCCGAGGACCGCGAAAAAGCCCGTGAAATCGCCCGTGGCCCGATGAAGGACTACCTTGCTTCGGCCGCCGCGCTGATCAAACAATTCGCCTGGGTCTTCCCCGCGTTCAAACGCCCCGAGGGCGTCTCGAATCCGTTCGAACTGGACCTGGGCACCCTGTCCGAAGAAGAGCTGGACGCCATCCTTGAATTCGCCTTCCTGCGCTATTTCGAGGATTCCGGCATGTTCGGCACGGTCGAGGATTGCCTGGCCCGTGTTGAACAACTCAAACGGATCGGCGTCGACGAAATCGCTTGTCTGATTGACTATGGCATCGAAAAACAGACCGTTCTGAACGGGTTGCAACATCTGGCCAAGGTCCGCGAACAGGCGAATATCCAGTCCGAGCTGGACCCGGATGATTTCTCGATCGCGGCGCAGATCATTCGCCATGACGTGACGCATCTGCAATGCACGCCCTCGATGGCGCGGATGATTTCGATGAATGACGAGGCGCGCTTTGCGCTGTCACATGTTAAACACCTGATGATCGGCGGCGAGGCGCTGCCCGGATCGCTGGTCACCGACCTGCGCGAGACCACGCAGGCCACCATCGAAAACATGTATGGCCCGACCGAAACAACCATTTGGTCCACCACACAAACCGCTGGCTTGGGCGAAAACGTGGTCAATATCGGCACGCCGATTGCCAACACGCAGGTCTATGTTCTGGACGACGCGATGCAGCCTGCGCCCATCGGCGCGCCGGGTGAATTGTACATCGGTGGCGCGGGTGTGACCCGTGGCTATTGGCAACGCGAGGACCTGACCGCCGAGCGCTTCGTCGCTGATCCGTTCATCGCGGGCAACCGGATGTATCGCACTGGCGATCTGGTCCGTTGGCGTGATGACGGGCGGCTGGATTTCATCGGCCGCGCCGACCATCAGGTCAAAATCCGCGGCTACCGGATCGAGCTGGGCGAGATCGAGGCGCAGATGGATGCCGATCCCGCGATCCGTCAGGCCGTTGTCATCCCGCGCGAGGATACGCCGGGCGCTGTTCGACTGGTTGGCTACTATACCGCGACGGGCTCTGTGGACGAAAATGCCCTGAAACAGAGACTGAATCAGGCTCTGCCCGACTATATGGTGCCGGTGGCTTTTGTGGCGATGGACAGCTTCCCGCTGACCCCAAACAAGAAGGTGGACCGCAAGGCGCTGCCCGCCCCGACCGAGACCGCGCAGCAGCAAACGGCCGAATTTGTGGCCCCCGAAAACACCATCGAACAGGACATCGCAGAAATCTGGACGCGTATCCTGGGCGTGCAGAATATCGGGTCCAAGGATAACTTCTTTGCGCTGGGTGGGCATTCGTTGCTGGCCGTTCAGGCGCACCGGGAAATCCGCCAGAAACTGGGTGCTCAGAAACTGTCGATCACCGATATTTTCCGCTTCCCGGTTCTGTCGGCCTTGTCCGCCAAGGTCATCGAGATGTCAGGTGGATCTTCGGACGCTGCTGCCCCCGCGGCCGACCCCGAAGAGCAAAACGCCAGCCGCGCCGATGCCATGGCGCGCCGCCGCGAAATGCGGGCGCGTCGGATGTCGCGCACCGGATGACCCCGGCGCGGGTCGCCGCATTGTTTGACTGCCCTGTGGGCGTCGGGGTTACGGACCCCCGGCGCCCTTCGGGATCCCTGTTCCCCGAAGAAGAAACCGCCCTTGGCGCGGTTGTCCCCAAACGGCGGAACGAATTTATCGCTGGGCGCACCGCTGCCCGCCAAGCCCTGAGCGCCCTGGGCGGTCCGATTGTTGCCCTGCCCCCGGGCAAGGATCGGCTGCCACACTGGCCACGCGGCTATGCCGGATCGATCACTCATTGTGACGATCTGTGCCTGGCTGCGGTGACGCGCGCCGCCCGGTCCATCGGGTTGGATGTTGAACCGGCGACGCCGTTGCCGGTCGAACTCGTTGATGAAATCCTGCTGCCGGATGAGCGCAGAATTGTCGCCGCGTCTTCCCGTCCCGATGTGATGGCCAAGGCGGTTTTCTCGATGAAAGAGGCGGCATATAAGGCGCAATATCCGCTCAGCAGTGTGATGTACGGGTTTCACGACATGGCGCTGCACTGGGACGTCTCGGGCCATTTCGAGGCCGAGTTTTTGATCACCGCAGGCACGTTCCAGCCACACGATCGCATCTCTGGGCGCTTTATGATCGATTCGGGCCACATTGTGGCAACGGCGTTCTTGGCCTAATTGGCCACATTCACCAAAGTTTTGCCACATTTCCAAGGCGCCCCCAGCGGGCGCCTCGCCGCATTTACGCCCCAGTTTTCGCGGAAATCGGGGCATTTTCATCGAAATCACCGAAAATCGCGCCAATTGCGGCGAAACTGTGGCGGTGATCCCGAAATGCGAAATGCATTGTTTCCAAATAGGCTTGGCTAAATGATGGTAAGAATGTGGCGAACAGGCTAAATTGAGACCCAATTAAGGCAGCTTTCTGACGCTTTGTGGCGTCTGGGGGCGAAAGGTGCCTCATTCTTGTAACCGTTCTGGGCGCAGCTATATGTGCTTGGGCGCGGTCAGCGTATGAGGAATACCAATGGGCCAGACTTTTTCGATCTCTGCTATCGTCAGAATTTTGCTGCGTCGTTTCTGGATGATCGTTCTGATCACCGGGTTCGGGACCGGGGCCGCCGTTTTGTACGCGCTTAGCCGTCCCGCCGTATTCGAGGCAACCGCCGTCATCCAGATCGAGGTTGCGCAAGTCGAATCGAACATCACCACGCCTGGGGCCCCGCGCTCTAACGCGGTGGAGACCCGGATCAAGCTGATCGAGCAGAAACTGATGTCCCGCGACAGCCTGATCCAGGT
The DNA here is from genome assembly GCA_029212905.1 of Thalassovita sp. Classification (GTDB taxonomy): domain Bacteria; phylum Pseudomonadota; class Alphaproteobacteria; order Rhodobacterales; family Rhodobacteraceae; genus Thalassobius. Next base: position 29,728 of record JARGPB010000004.1, on the reverse strand, counting down.
GATCGAGAAATTCGATCTCTTTGGTGGCGACCCGTCGATTTCGATGGCGCAGAAGGTTGGTCTGATGCGCGGTGCCGCACAGATCCAGGAATTGCTGGACCCTGAACAGGCTTGGCGCCCTGGCGTGCAGCCCTCGGGTCTGATCATCACCGTTCGGATGGGCGACGCTCAGCTGGCCGCGGATGTCGCCAATGATCTGCTGGCGCGTGTTCTGGTCGAAGGTAAATCCCGCCGTGCGGGTCGCGCGACACGCACTCTGGCCTTCTTTGAAGCCGAGGAAACCCGCGTTTCCGCCGAAATCGCCGCGCTTGAGCAAGAGCTGGCAACCTACAAGACCCAACATCAGGCCTCGTTGCCGACCAATCTGGTGAACCAGCAGACACAGCTGACCCGCCTGAAAGAGACCCAGCTGGAGATCGAGCGCAAGCTGATCGAGCTGCAAACCCAATCTGACCGTATCCGCGCCGAGGACATGGCCCGTCAGACCAACCTTCTGCGTCAACAGCGTCTCTTGCTAGAAGAGCGGATGGTCATCATCGAGCGCGCCCTGGCCGGCGCCCCCGAGGTCGAGCGCCAGCTCAGCGCGATGGAGCGTCAACTAAGCCAGCTTCAGGACGAATTGCGCCTGGTGTCGACCCGCCGCACCGAGGCCGCGATGAACCAGCAATTGGAAAGCCAGAACCAGTTCGAACGCTTCGAGGTTCTGGAAACCGCGATCGTGCCGGAATACCCGATCTCCTCGGGTCGTCGCAAACTGGCCATTGTTGGCGCGATGGGCTCGGGCATGTTGGCCGTCGGTCTGGCGCTGGGTCTGGAGTTCATGCACTCGGGCATCCGCAGCGCCGCGCAGCTACAACGCGAGCTGAACATCCGCCCCGTTGTCGTCATCCCGAACCTGGACCGTCAAAAGGCCCGCCGTCGCCGTCGTCTGGCCTGGGTGACGGGGCTTCTGGCGCTGATCGCCGGCGCATCCGTTCTGCTGAAGGGTCGCGCAATGGAGCTGTTGGATCTGCTGAATGTCTTCCGTCGCGGGCCGCGCGCGCAACGGGGCTAAGCCCTCTGGCTTAGTACCCGTACTCTTCGTGCGGGGCACCTTCGGCACGGTTCAGGATAACCCCTAACAGCGGTGTTTCCTCGCCCAGCCGGTGCATGACTTCGGTGATTTCGGACGATTTGGTCTGTCCGCCACCAGCCACGATCAACACGCCATCAAACATGTTCCGAAAGGCGATGACATCGTCCTGCACCAGGGCAGGCGGCAGATCATAAAGCACGATATCCGGCGACAGCTGCGCCTCCATGTCTTCGATCCGGTCGCGGGTATTCGCCTGCTGGAGCAGCTCGGCGGCGTAGGGTTCGATTTTGTCATTCAGGCCGATCGCCAGCGTGTTCCCGATTTTCAGGTGGTTCGGACCGAAGCGGCGGAATTGATCTTTTAGGTCGCGTTCGCCGCGCAGATAGGCGCCCATGCTGCCGGCGTCCTCGACTCCCAGCAATCCTGCCAGGCTGGGCGCGCGCATATCCATATCCATCAGCACCGTGCGGCAATTGTCATAGCGCGACAGCGTGATCGCCAGATTCGTCGCGACAAAGCTCTTGCCGCAGTTGCTGGTCGGCGACGTAATCGCCACCCGGCGCCAGCCCTTTTCCGACAGCGTTTGCACCAGACGGGTCCGCAGCACGTCAAACGTGGCATGTGCCGGATCGTGGCGGGTGGCCGTGATGATCAGGTTTTCATCCATCAGCCGTTCGTCCACCGGGATGGTCGGCAGTTGGTCCCAAGCGTTTGTTTGCGCGGCTTCTTCCTGTTCGCGCAGCGCGTCGCGGACGTGGCGCTCTTGTTCTTCGACATCGGCGGCGTGACGGGCCACGCGTTCCAGCAACGCGGCGCGATCAGGCTCGGCCGGTTTGGGTTCGATCTGTTCCCGCCGATTGCGGCGCAGGACATAGTTTACCATCTGTTCATGTCCCCTGAATGCGGGGCTCCCGTGACTGTCTGTACGTCAACGACCCAGAATATTTGTGGGCTTTGTCCACGAATACAGAACAAAAAATCTGGGCGAAAATAAGCCAAAACGCTGCTTTTCCCGCCCAAAACAGGCCTATAGCCCGAATAGATTGGCCTTCTTGATCGCCTTTTCAATGAATTGGCCGCGATCTGTTTCCGGGGCCCAGCCCAGAACGGCCTTGGGGTGGCTGTTGTCGAACTGAGCAAAATGCGCGCGGGATTTCCAATCCGACAGCGACGGGCGCACCACGCCCTTTTTCCGCAGCACGTATTTTTTCAGCGCGTATTTGATCCCGTCGGCGGCGTAAAAGCTGGTCAGATCACCGGGTTTAACCAGGATTTTCGCGCCCAACGCGGTTTGGATCGCCTTGAAATAGTCCTGCGCCGACATCATCGGTTCGCCGATCAGGTTAAACGACTGGCCGATGGCCTCGTCTGTTTCCATCATGCGGATCAGCCCGTCCGACACGTCATCGGCCAATACGAACGGCAGGTTGTGCCGGCCGGCACCCCAGATCCGCACCGCACCGGCCCCGTGCCAGCGTCCGATTCCCCAGTGTTGCAGCGGTCCGCCTTCGCCCACCACGATACCGGGGCGTGCAATCACAACAGGCAGGTCGCGCCCCTCGTGCATTTCCAGCAGGCGGCGTTCGCATTCGGCCTTCGAGCGCGCATACATGTTGCGTTCGTCCATGTCCCCGAAATCGGTGTCCTCGGTGATGCTGTCGTCCGGGTTGGACATGTCATAGGACGCGATCGTGCCGGTATAGACCAGCCGTTTGACGCCCGCCTCCAGGCAGGCCTCGCCCACGCGGACGGCCACGCCCACGTCGTTTTTCAGCGCGTCTTCCCAGGTTTTGTCCATGGATTTCGCCAGGTTGAACACCGCGTCGATCCCGTCCATCGCCTGTACCAGCGCGTCCTTGTCGCCAAGCGATACCGAAACCGTTTCGACATGATTGGCAATATCGGCAAAGGGCCCGGTTTTGCCCCGGCTCAGCACCCGCACATCATAGCCACGCTGCACCAGCGTCCGGGTCAGGTTACGCCCGATGAATCCGGTGCCGCCGATGACCATCACGGTCGGTTTCGGCGTACCCTTGGCGGGCAGCGGGTCGGGCACCACCGGCATATGCGCCAGCGTTGCCTCCAGCGCGCCCATCACCTTCAGCGCCGAGCCCCCGTCATAGCGTGCATCCATCGGCGTGCGGTGCCGGATCGCATCGTAAATCGCATTCACCGTCCCGCGAAAGCTCAGCCCATAGGGGGATTTCTGGTTCAGCGACACCAACTGCCGCGAGGCATTCACCGTCCCCTCGCGCAGGTGTTGCCACGACAGGTTCAGCTGTTTCAGCAGCGGGTTCACCACCAGATCAGCGGTGTTTTCCTTGGCTGTGATCAGCGTATCCGCAGCATAGTCCAGTCGCGCCATCCCGGTGGATCCACGCACCGTGACCGATCGGTCGTCATAGGTTTCCACCATCGAGAAATTGAACGCCACATCCACCGCGCCCGCACGGGCCAGAACCCGCCAGGATTGATGCCGGACAGCGCCACCCGGCATGGTAACCGGCTGATTTAATTGCAGGCTTTGGATCTCCAGCTCGCCCAGCAAATCAACGGCAAAGGCATAGGGATGCGCGCCCAGCTCTAGCAACAGGTTCTGGGGGTCGCGCAGCAGCCACAGCCCATAGGGCCCCGCCCGCAGCGGTCCCAGAGGCAGGCACCAGTTCACCTCGACCGACGAAACCCGCCCCAGATCGCCCGCCTGCACGGCCGCTTTCAGCCGCTCATAGCTGGGCACACCCAGGAAATTATGTCCGGCGGCAAACTGGACCTTGGCGTCGGCGGCGGCCTGCACGATTTCTTGTGTTTCGGCGGCGGACAGCGCCACGGGTTTCTCGACGATCACATGCAGGCCGGCGGCGATACATTCCAGCGCGATCATGTGGTGCAGGTTCGGAGGCGTCAGAATATGAACCGCGTCCACCGCTCCCGCAGCCGCCATTTCCGCAACCGAGCTATAGGCCGCGACGCCATAGCCCGCCGCCATGTCCTGTGCCGCCGTGGCCGAGACATCGCAGATGCAGGCCAGCTCGGCGTCTGGGCAGGCCCGCACGGCATCCGCGTGCCATGTCGCGATATATCCGGCCCCGATCAGGCCTACTTTGATGCGTCCACCCATGATGTTCTCCGTCACTTATACTCGATAATGCGCATATCCGCCCCGGTCAGGCGACGCTTGTAATAGGTTAGCATTCCAAAGAAATTCGGAATTTTTGACAGGCTCAGCAGCACAGAAAGCCGCTTTGCCTCTTTGCGCGACAGGCCTTCGCGTTGCAGCCCGGAAACCGTGCGCAAGTAGGACAGCCCATAAGCCCCCGCAATCAGCACCACGATGGGCCAGAAACCCGTAATCACCCCGATCAGCAGGACCAAGGGCAGCACCGCCCCAAAGACCCAGACGCGTTTGCGCTCGGCCTGGAAATGCTCGGGGTGCAGCGCGCCGACCTGCGCAAACCCATGCCCTGACCGGACTGCCCGGCGCCACCATTCCCCAAACGTGGTCATGTTTGCGTCGTGCAGGGTCATTTGCTCGGGCAGCCGCCACAAAGCCTTGCCGGATTTGCGCATCCTGGCGCAGAATTCATCGTCCTCGGCCGCGATGACCACGGGGTTGAACCCGCCAATCGCGTCGAAATCGGCGGCACGTACCATCATGTCCCCGCCACAGGCCGCGATGTCCCCAGCAGGGCGGTGCCATTCGAAATCGGCAATTGCGTTATAGATGCTGTGTTCAGGGTGGATTTCGGCACGCCAGCCGGTGACGATGCCCAGCTCGGGGCGCGCGTCCAGTTCAGCCGCGGCCTTGGTCAGCCAGCCGTCCTGAACCCCACAGTCGCCATCCACGAATTGCACATAGTCCGGCAGATCCGGTTTCAGCGCCTCGAACCCGGCGTTTCGCGCGCGCGCTGCCGTAAACGGCACCGTCGTGTCCAGATCCACCACGTCAATGCCCATGTCCTGGGCCATCTGAACGCTGTTGTCGGTCGATCCTGAATCAACATAGACAATCCGATCCGCCTGCTCCTTCAGGGAATTCAGACAGCGAACCAGACGGTCCCCTTCGTTCCGTCCGATGACGACGGCGGCGATGGTGCTCATGCGTCTGCCTCCGGTCGTTTGCCCTGCGGCGGTGTGCCCGCGACATAGCCGGTCAACAGCTGCCCCAGCCAGCCGGCTTCGCTCTGGATGGCAAAGCTGCGTTCAACATGGGCGCGGCCATTGGCCCCCATCTGTTCGGCCAGTGCCGGATCGGTCAGAACCCTGTGCAGCGCCTCTTGTAATGCGTGCGGATCACCCGGCGGGACCAGCACGCCGCTGTGTCCCTGTTGGACCAGCTCGGGCACGCCCGCGATCTGCGTTGTTACCACGGGCAGGGCGGCGGCCATTGCCTCCATCAGCACCACGGGCACCCCCTCGGCAAAGCTGGGCAGGACCAGCAGGTCGTGCTCTTGCAGGGCCTCGGCCACCTCGGCCTGAGATTTGTATCCAACGAACGAAACATGCGGCCCCAGTCCCATCTGTGATGCCATCTGTTCCAATGCGGCGCGTTCCGGCCCGTCGCCGATCAGCGTCAGGTGAAACGCGGGGATATCCTTGATCAGCTGTTGCATTGCGCTGAACAGCACGGGCACGCCCTTGACTGCTGCCAGGCGTCCGACAAACAGCGCCTTTGAACCCGCGCGCTGTGTCGGCGCCAGATACCGTTCGGGCTGAATGCCGCAATGCACGATATGCAGCCTGTTCCAGTGCTGCGGGTCGGAAAATACCATCGCCTGCGACCGGCAAAATTCGCTGATACAGGCGACAAAGGCCGCCCGCGCGATTTTCTCGTCCAGCCGCCAGCGGATCGGTTCGAAAAAGATGTCCGGCCCGTGCAGGGTGAAGCTATAGGGGATGCCGCTTATTTCCTGGCACAGCATGGCGACGGTGCAGCTGGCCTTGGCGATGTGGTTGTGCAGATGTTGCACGCCGTCGCGGCGCAGCTGATCGGCCAGAACCACGGCCTCGGCGAAATAGAACAGCTGATATAGCGTCGCCTTTATGCCACCGGGCGAGGTTTTCAGCGCCAGTTTCAGCGCCCGCCAGTATCGCCCCGGACTGCGCCGCAGGGCCTGCGCGTGACAGCGCAGCAACCGCACAGGCGCGCTGGTGGCGGCCAGCACGTAAAACGTCCGCGCGGCCTCGGCCTTTTGTTCGGGGCCGACCAGATGTTCAATCCCCGTCCGCCGGATCGAGCACGTCTGAACCTCGATCCCCTGTTCGCGCAGGGCGGCAACCTCGCGTTGGATGAACGTGTCCGTGGCGCGGGGGTATTCCCCGGTCAGATAGGCGATCTTGACCATTATTCGTCCTCCGCCACTTCGGCACCGATCGAGCGGGCGAACAGCTCTTCGAATGCGGCGGTGGCGGGCAGATCCAGCCGCGCCTTTAGCCGCGTATTGGGATAGAACACCGGCAGCATCCGCGCCCGCAGAGCCTCGCGTCGCAGCAGGCCGGGACGTCCAGGCACCCCGCGCAGCATCCCCGCCGCCAGATCCAGCACGCGCCAGGACAGCGGGATGATGAATCTGGGCCAGCCGGTGCGCGCCATCGCATTCACGAACCGCACCCGGTCCGGCAGGTCATCATCCACCAGGTTCAGCACCTCGATCGCACCATCCGGCCCGTCTGGTACAGGGATTTCTGCGGCCCGCACCAGCGCCTCGGCGCAATGAGCAATGTGGCACATCGGGATTTCCCCGCGCGTCGCCAGGCGCAGCAGTACCGGCCCGAATCCCGGCCCGATATGCGCATTCCACAGCCTTTCGGGGCCGAAAACCGCCCCCAGCCGCATGATCCGCAATTCGGCCCCCGTACTCAGCGCAGCGTCCGCCGTGATTTGTTCTTGCCGCAGTTTCGCCCGGCAATAGGCGTCGCGCAGATCGGCCCGCCGTTCCAGCGCCGAGGTCTCGTCGATCGTGGCGTTTTCGGCGATCCCCATCCCCGAATAGACCGAAACCGAACTCACAAGCACCAACCGCGGGGTATCCTCGGCCTGCTCCATTGCGGCCAGCAGATGCCGGGTGCCTTGCAGCGTGCTGCGCTCTTGTTCCGCGTCATCGCCCGTCAGGCTGGCGGCGGCATGGATAACAGCATCGACGCCGATCATATTCAGCGCCTCGACCGAGCCGGGCACAGCCAGATCCGCCTGAATCAGCTCGATTCCATCGTCGTCTTCCCAGCCATCGGGGATGACCCCGGCCAGACGCACAACGGCGATAACATCATGCCCGGCCTCGCGCGCGGCGGCGACCGTGGCACGCCCGACATAGCCCGCCGCTCCGGTGATCATCAGCGTCATCTGGCCCATGGCATCGGCTCCATTACGTCACAACGGGTGGTCATAGGCTGGGCGCCTGTGGAATCTCCGGCGTTTTGAATGGCCAGCGTGACCTCGTTCAAATGTAGTGCAAAATCCGAGGACAGCCGACAGGGCCGCCCCTCGCGCAGCGCATCCAGCATTTCCGCCGGTCCCAGCGCAAAATTCATCGAGGCCGCCCCCCAGCGCCCCACCTTGGGATGGGTCGGTCCGGCCAGCTTGATCCGGCGTCCCAGCGGGTTTTCCAGCAGACGCCGCCTGATCCGCATCCGGCGATGGAATTTCACCTTGGCGCCGTTGTCCCAGGCCTTGTGCAGGGCCAGCACGCCCGCGTCACCGATCACCCGGATCTGGTGGTTATGCGGCGCGGCAATTGAACAGGTCAGCCGCACCACCGGCCCGTTTTCGAAAAACAGCGTCGCAACCGAGAAATCCGGCGCGGCACCCGCAACACCCAGCTTATCTGGGATCACCCCGGCCGAGGCCGCCGTGACGCTGCGCACCGTGCCGAACATCGCGATCAGCCACGTCAGGTAATACCCCGCGTGCTCCAGCGTACAGCCCACGCGGAATTCATCCTCATAGGGCCAGGGCGCGCCGCTTTCGCTGTGCCAGTCCTGCACCGGGGCCTGCGGGATGAACCCGTCGTCCAGCTCTGCATAGACCAGCCGAGGCGTTCCGGCGACACCATCGCGCACGGCCTTGGCCAGGGTCTGCGCCGCCTCTCCCAGAACCGAACACGGGGCCGAGGCCAACAGCAACCCGCGCTCAGTCGCAAGCCTGTGCAACGCCCGCGCGTCGTCCATGTCCAGCGCCAGGGGCTTTTCCGAATAGACGTGATGCCCGGCTTCTAGACAGGTGCGGTTGATCTCATAATGGGCGGCGGGGTTGGTCAGGTTCAGCACGACCCCGTCATGCGGCTGTGCGGCCAGCAGGGCATCCAATGTGGCGAAACGCGGGACTTTCCAGTGGTCGCAAAACGTGGTCAGCCGGTCCTCGCGCAGGTCAAACACCCCCAGCACCGAAATTCCCGACGTTTGAAGGGACCGCATATACAGATCCGCAACAAAGCCGCAGCCGATCAATGTGACGCCGCTCATGCTGAGGTCTCCGATTGCCTGTTTTCTGTGCCGCTTGCTGCCCGCATACCTGCACTATCACTCTGCTTTTGTCGTTCGCCGCACTACAGCATAGGAAAATGTCAACAGTTTGTCGCGGTTAAAGCAGTTTCAGGGTCTGGCTGATTGCCATCCGCACGAGTCTGCGTATCCTGCGCATGCAAATCCCGTGTAAGTAGGAGACCGGCGTGCAGTTTACCATTGGCAGTTACCAGCTTGGCGTTGGCGTGCCTGATTGGACGACGCTAGAAACTCTGGTCCGTGCACGGTTTGCTGCGCATCAGGGGTTTGCTCTGGCGACATTGAACCTGGATCACCTGGTCAAGCTGCGCGCGGACATGGATTTTCGCGCGGCCTATAAGGCGCAGGATCTGGTGGTTGCGGATGGCAATCCGATTGTCTGGATGTCGCATCTCGCCGGCCACCCGGTCGAGCTGTTGCCGGGCTCGGATATGATCTTGCCGTTGTGTTTTCTGGCCGCGGAATGCGGGATTCCCGTCGGGCTGGTCGGCACCACGGACGAAAGCCTGAAAAAGGCCGCCACCGCGCTGGAACAGCAGGTGCCGGACCTGTCTGTCATCGCGCGCATCGCCCCGCCCTTTGGGTTCGATCCGCAGGGCGCGCAGGCCGATGATATCCTCCGCAAACTAGAATCCGATGGGGTGGGGCTGTGCTTCATCGCGCTGGGCGCCCCCAAACAAGAGCTGTTCGCCGCCCGCGGTCGCGCCATTGCGCCGTCGGTTGGGTTTGCGTCCATCGGGGCGGGGTTGGATTTCCTGTCTGGTGCGCAGAAACGCGCGCCGCGTTGGGTGCGGGCCATTCAGATGGAATGGCTGTGGCGCACGTTCGAAAATCCGGGTCGCATGGTCATGCGCTACCTCAGTTGTTTTTGGATTTTGCCACGGCATTTGCTGCAATCTCTGGCATTGCGACGGCAAAAGTAAATACGCACCTGTTTGGTTTTCCTGTATATTATCGTTATAAAACAAACCATTAAGCGTGTATCACCCATGTGCCCCACCTCAGGGCGTCACAAAAGTTTCAGCAATTTGTAAAGAATCCGTCTCGCTGCACACTTACCCCCCAAGCCAAGAAAATGGGGTAAAGAATGCTAAGCATCCAGAATTTGACGAAGGCGTTTGGCGCCAATAAGGCCGTCGATGACGTCTCGATTCAGCTCGACCGTCCGATGATGATTGGCATCATCGGGGCGTCTGGCGCGGGCAAGTCCACCTTGCTGCGGATGCTGAACCGGCTTGAAACGGAAACCTCGGGCACCATCACCTTTGAGGGCCGGAATATTTCGGCGTTGAAGGGCGCGGACAAACGTCGCTGGCAGGCCGACTGCGCGATGATTTTCCAGCAATTCAACTTGGTGCCGCGGATGGATGTTGTGTCCAACGTGTTGCACGGGACGCTGAACCAGCGCAACACCCTGACCACCATGTTCAACCTGTATCCGCAGGCCGACATCCACCGCGCGATTGATATTCTGGATCGCCTGGGCATCGCTGGCCACGCCGCCAAACGCGCCGAGGCCCTGTCCGGCGGTCAGCAACAGCGCGTCGCCATCGCCCGCGCTGTGATGCAGAACCCCAAGATCGTTTTGGCCGATGAACCCATCGCCAGCCTGGACCCGATGAATGCCCAGATCGTCATGGATGACCTGCGCCGCATTCACGACGAGGACGGCCGCATGGTCATCGCCAACCTGCATACTTTGGACACCGCCCGCCGCTATTGTGATCGCGTCATCGGGATGCGCGCTGGCCGTGTGGTGTTCGACGGAACACCCGAGCAGCTCACCACCGGGGCGGCGCGGGACATCTATGGCGCGGACGGGTCGTTTTCCGAATCCGCGACCAGCACCAGCATCGACGCGCTGGCGCGCTCAACACCGAACGATCTGGCCCAAACGGCCTAATCCCCCCAACCAGCTTATTCCAATCGGAGAGAAACGATGAAAAAACTGATTGCTGCCGTTCTGGCAACCACCGCCCTGACCAGCCCGGTCATGGCCGAAGAAATCAAAGAGTTCCGCATCGGCATCCTGGGCGGCGAAAACGCCCAAGACCGCATGAACAGCAACGAATGCCTGCGCGAAAAAACCGAGACCCTGCTGGGCGTCGAAACCAAACTGTTCGCTCCTGCTGACTATAACGGTGTGATCCAGGGCCTGCTGGGCGGCACCATCGACATGGCTTGGCTGGGCGCCTCGGGTTATGCCAAAACCTTCCTGTCGGACCCCGAAGCGGTCGAGCCGATCCTGGTCAAGGTCAACAACGACGGTGGCTATGGCTACTACTCGATCGGCTTTGCCCGCAAAGACAGCGGCATCACCGATCTGGACGGCATGAAGGGCAAAGTCTTTGGCTTTGGCGATCCGAACTCGACTTCGGGCTTCCTGATCCCCTCGATCGAGATCCCCCAGGCAACTGGCGCGACCATGACCTCGGGCGATTATTTCGGCGAAGTGAAATTCACCGGCGGGCATGAACAGACCATCGTGGCCGTGAACAACGGCGACGTGGACGGCGGCGTCACCTGGGCCGACGGTCTGGGCAACTGGGAAGACGGCTATAACTCGGGTGCGCTGCGCAAGGCCGTGGACGCTGGCCTGGTTGACATGAACGACCTGGTTCAGATCTGGCGCTCCAAGCCCATCCCCGAAGGCCCCGTTGTTCTGCGCAAATCGCTGCCCGAAGACGTCAAACTGAAAATGACCGGTCTGATGGCTTCGCTGAAATCCATGGATGCCGATTGCGCCTATGGTGTTTTGCAGGGCGACGCCAAAGGCTTCATGCCGATCACGCATGACGCCTACGAAGTGATCGTCGAAGCGCGTAAACTCAAGTCGAACTAATTCGACACCCTCTTTGAACAGGCCCCTCACGCGGGGGCCTGTTTGCTGTCTGAAGGTACCCATGGCTGACATTTCCGCACATCCCCCGACCGCCGAAGTCCGCGCCGAATATCTGGCGATGGCTCACCGAAAGCGGCTCTATTCCGGCGTAATCCTGGCAGTATTCGTGGCGCTGATGGTGTCGGGCTTTATGCTGGCCGATGATCGCAACGCAGGTGGATTCTGGTCCGGCCTGCATCGCGTGTTTGACTTCCCGGCCGAGGTCCTGAGCGAGGCCAGCCAGAAGCTTGCGGATCTGCCCGCCCATTTCGTGCATTTCCTGCCGTCCCTGATCGAGACCCTGAATATCGCGGGGGCCTCGACGTTGTTCGGCGCCCTGATCGCGATCGTTCTGTCCCTTTTGTCCACCCGCGGGCTGGCGCGTTGGCCGCGTCTGATCCCGGTTTTCCGCCGCGCCATGGACATCATGCGCGCGATACCGGAAATCGTTGTGGCCTTGGTGCTGATTTTCATCCTTGGTGGTGGTCCCGTGCCCGCCATGATCGCCATTGCCTTTCATACGGCCGGCGCGCTGGGCAAACTGTTCTCCGAGGTCAACGAGAACGCCAGCCTCAAACCTATCGAGGGCCTGCAATCTGTTGGGGCGTCGTGGGCGCAGCGGATGCTTTTGGGCATCGTTCCGCAGGTTGCGCCGAACTACCTCAGCTATGCTTTGCTGCGCTTTGAAATCAACATTCGCGCCTCGGCCATTCTGGGTTTTGTTGGTGCGGGCGGCATTGGCTATGACCTCAAGAACGCCATGAGCTGGGGCAAAGGCCAATATGACGAGGCCGCCGCCATTTTCCTGCTGCTGTTCGGCACCATTGTTTTGGTTGATCAGATTTCGTCACTGCTGCGGGATCGTCTGACCCATGGCGCCCGCCTGGAGGCCACCCTATGACCATGACAGCATTCGAAACCGTCGCGCTGAAAGAGCGTGCAGACGGGTTGTTTCTGCGCAAGCGCCTGATGGGTTTTGCGCTGCCTGCGGCGATCCTGGCCTATCTGATCTACATTTTCTTTGCGTTTGATATTCTGGGGCTCAGCGATCGTGCGAACCTTCAGAATGGTAAGACGCTGATCCGCGACAGCTATAGCTACAAAACCCATGTGACCCGTGACAACCGGTCGGGCGACGTTGTCATCGCCATCGAGGGCGAACGCAAAGGCACCTATCCCGAAGGCGAGCGCCCCGAATGGGTGTCTCAGACTGGTCCCGAGACCCGGATTGATCTGGGCGGGGGGGCATTTGTAACATTTGGGGCCGATTTTGTACAAATCGCCCCAAACTCGGGTCCCGTTATCGTGGCGCATCCGGGCCGAACTGGCGTGAACGCCGAGCTGCCCACGGGCGATTTGCCCGATAATATCAGCGCCTCCAAGAACCGTCTGATGGTGACTTTGCCGGACGCGCGGATCACCGTTACCCGCAACCGAACCGAGGTTTTCCGCTATGCGTTTGGCTGGGAATTGTTCTTTTTCACGCTGGACAGCCCTTTCCACGGACTGGGCGCTACAGAGCTGATTTCCAAGGCTTTTTCGGGTGATTTTTCGGCGATCTGGCATGATTTCTGGGGCAATGCCATGTGGCGCCACGCCGAGGTTGCCTGGGCGATATTTGAGACAATCCTGATGGCGTTTCTGGGGACATTCGGCGCGGCGATGGTGGCCTTGCCGCTGGCCTTTCTGGCCGCACGGAATTTCACGCCGCTGATGCCCCTGCGTTTCGCCGCCCGCCGCCTTTTCGACTTCTTCCGAGGCGTCGACGCTCTGATCTGGACCATCGTCCTGGCGCGCGCCTTTGGTCCGGGACCGCTGACCGGGGCGTTGGCAATTCTGATCACGGACACCGGAAGTTTCGGCAAGATGTTCTCGGAAGCATTGGAAAACGTTGATGAAAACCAGATCGAGGGCATTAAGTCCACAGGTGCGAAACCGCTGCAACGCTATCGCTTTGGGGTCATTCCGCAGGTGACGCCGGTGTTGCTGAGCCAGGTTTTGTACTTTCTGGAATCGAACACACGCAGCGCCACGATCATCGGCGCAATCACCGGTGGCGGGATTGGTTTGCTGCTGACTCAGGCCATTCTGACCCAGAAAGATTGGGAAGAGGTTAGCTATTACATCGTGCTGATCGTGCTGATGGTGATGCTGATGGATTGGGTCTCGGGATGGCTGCGGCGCAAGCTGATCAAGGGGTAAGCGGAAAATCTTGATTTTCCGCGCCTCCGGCAGGAGTATTTGGAGCAAGATGAAATGGCAAAGCTGAACGCAGAGCACGCGCTGATTCACGAAGGTGCCGAGGTGACGGACGTCAGGTTTGGCCGGTTTTGCGAGATCGGAAAGGGAAGTCGGCTGGGCCACGTGCACATGGACGACTATTCTTACTGTGATCGGTATGCTGACATCGCAAATGCCTATGTTGGCAAGTTCGCCAATATCGCCAGCTTTGTGCGGATCGGTGCGACCGATCACCCGATGGAACGCGCAAGCCTGCACCATTTTCTGTATCGGAGTCAGGATTACTGGGATGATGCGGGGCAGGACGAGGCGTTTTTTGAGCGGCGTCATGCGCGCCGGGCCAGTATCGGCCATGATACCTGGATCGGACATAACGCGCAGGTGAAGCCCGGTATCACTATTGGGCACGGGGCTATCGTGGCCTCGGGTGCTGTGGTGACGAAAGATGTTCCCCCTTATATGATCGTTGCCGGATTGCCGGCTGAACCAATGCGCGCGCGATTTTCGGGGCAGGTGGCCGACCGGCTGATAGCCTTGGCGTGGTGGGACTGGGATCATGCGCGTTTGCGCGGCGCGTTGGAGGGTTTCCGCGCGCTGAGTGTTGAGGCGTTTCTAGAGCGGTACGAATAGCGGCGGGTTATTCGGCCGCCATGCGCAAGGGATGCTCTGCCTCCATAAAGCGGCGCGCGGCCTCGCCTGAGAGGTGGGACAAGCATCCGCCTGCAATGGTGGCCTCGACAGCGTGGGTCATTTTATTCACCACAACCAAGTCGGCCCGTTTGCCATAGTCGATCACGCCTCGATCATGCAGGCGCAGGATATGCGCCGGGTTGGCCGAGATCAGCGCCCAGGCGTTAGGCAGCCTTAGCACCCCCATTTCAACAAGGCGGAACGCAGCACGGGCCATGGACGGATAGAAGTAATCGGAAACAAGAGCCGTCACCAGCCGGTCACGGATCAGTTGGACAGCGGGGATATTCCCGGATTGCGAGCCTCCGCGCACCACGTTGGGGGCGCCCATCAGGACCGGATCCCCCATGGCGGCGGCAGCGGCGGCAGGCGGGCGCGCGGTGGGGAATTCGCAGACACGGGCACCAATCATCGCGAAACGCTCGCGGCCTTCGGCATCAAGATCATCATGCGAGCCGTAGGTGACCCCCAAAGCATCAAAGGATTCGGCCAGACGGCACAGGTGACGCGGGACCTCTGGTGTGCGGGCCTTTGTGGCCTTCACGATCGAGAGGAGCTCGTCCGTTGAATACCCGGCTTTGGTTGCCCAATGGGACAGCGCAGCGGGGTTTTCGCGCGCCATGTCGCTGGCCTCGTCCAGGTGGTTGTTGAAGATGACATAGTCCAGCGCGTGTTTTTGGATCGCTGCCAGCAGGCGGTCGCCGGTATCGACCATATGGGTTTCATATCGGAGCTGGATGCGCAGGTCCGTCAACGCATGAGGCCGATAGTGCGCCAGCGCATCCAGCATTTGTTCGGCATAGTCGGGGCCACGCACGCCGCCCTCCCATGACCAGCTTTGAGCGAGCCAGGCGGTTGTCACGCCATTTGCGGCGGCCTCTCTGTCGGTATTCAGCAGGCCGGTTGCGATCGGAAAAGGCGCCGAGGGACGCGGAGAGATGTGGCGCTCGAATGCATCGCCGTGCAGGTCGATGATGCCCGGCAGGATGTAGTACCCGCTGAGATCAACCGCGGGCCGGGGGCCTTTCGTGATGCGGCCTTGCTCGATTACGACCGAGCGGTCCTGCATTTCGCCGTCCCGAAGGACGGTCGCGCCGGTCAGGCGCAAGGGGGGCAACATAGGGGTCATTTTGTGCTCTGCCTCGAACAGTTTCAGGTGTTCT
Organism: Thalassovita sp.; assembly: GCA_029212905.1. Classification (GTDB taxonomy): domain Bacteria; phylum Pseudomonadota; class Alphaproteobacteria; order Rhodobacterales; family Rhodobacteraceae; genus Thalassobius. The sequence goes on along the minus strand of JARGPB010000004.1, from coordinate 14,181 downwards.
AGGCGGTCAGCATGTCGCGTATGTGACAGAATGCCTTTGTTTTTATGAGAAATAGCAGGTCAATTTTCGAGCACTAAGGTGATTTTGTCCCCGACGAACCAGGTATGACCGTATTCAACCGGGCTTCCTTCGGGGTCTACGTTGATGCCGATAGTGCGCAGGATCGGTGCGCCTTCGGAGATGCCGAGGTGCAGCGCCTGAGTTGCTGTTGCGGTTTTCGCGGTCAGGCGGGTCGAGGCGCGGGTGTAGTCCTGAACCCCCGCTGCGCCGAGCGCTTTGGTGACGGACCGAAAGGTTTCCAGATCCTCGCGGAGCGTTTCAAATCGTTCTGCGGGGAATACGGACCGAAACAGGGCCACGGGGACGTCATCCGACAGGGAAAGCCCTTCGTAGACGTGGACGCTGTCGCCGGGGGCCATGTTCAGCGCCTCGGCTTCGGCCTGGTCGCAGGGGCGGGTCTGGAGGGTCAGGATACGTTTGGCAGGCATTCGACCCGCATCAGTCAGGTTTTGATGGAACCGGACGCGTCGACCGATGCGGTAATCCGTGGGTTCGGCCATCACAAAGACACCAGCGCCGCGCCGGGCGTGGGTTAGCCCCCGGTCCGACAGGTCCGCCAGGGCCCGCCGCACCGTATGGCGATTGACGCCGAATCGCGCGGACAGCTCGGCTTCGGTCGGGAGCTTATCTCCGGGGCGGTAATGTCCGGCTGCGATTTCATCGGTCAGGGCGGTTGCAATCGCCCGCCAGACAGGGGTTCGAGGCATCAGTTGTCACCAATATTTCACAAAACCCGGCTTGTTCCTGCGGGCGCGCTGCGTCTATGATTTGTCTAGTTGTATAGTTGAGTAGACAAATAGGCAAGGTGTCTAGATGGACCCAAATGCAGAGCGCAAAACCTGGATGAGCCTTCTGGCGAGGGCCCCGGCCCAATTGCTGGCCGATCTGTGGGCAAAGATGGGTGACGAGCCCGAGTTCGAATGGCTTCGCGCGCCAGAAATCGGCGGCGCCATGGTGCGTGGTCGGATGGGCGGCACGGGTGCGGCCTTTAACCTTGGGGAAATGACCGTGACGCGGTGCTCGTTGCGCTTGGCCGATGGTGCTGTGGGCCATGCCTATGTGCAGGGTCGCGATAAACCCAAGGCGCAGATCGCAGCACTGGTGGATGCCTTAATGCAGGGACCCGAGGCCCGCCGGATCCGGCATGCCATTCTGGACCCGCTTGGCGACAAGACCGAGGCCAAGCGTACAGCGCGCGCCGCCAAGGCCGCAGCGACCAAGGTTGAATTCTTTACCATGATGAGGGGCGAGGACTGATGCAGGAAACAGCATTGACCGGCGGGTTCACAATGGCCCCTCAGCAGTCGGCACGCGCCTTTCGCGCAGCGATGAATGCCATGGCCCGCCCCGGCGTGATCGAAACGGTCGAGGGTGCCGCGCCGCCCGCTCCGATGTCCATTGCCGCTGGTGTTCTGGCGCTGACTTTGTTGGATGCGGAAACGCCGGTGTATCTGGCGGGTGCGCTGGATTGTCCGGCGGTGCGGGACTGGATCACCTTTCACACAGGCGCGCCCTTTGCGGGTCGTGAATTCTGCTCATTCGCTTTTGGCAGCTGGAGCGATCTGATGCCGCTGGGTGGCTACCGGATCGGCACTGCGGACTACCCTGACCGCAGCGCGACGCTGGTGGTTGAACATCCTGATTTGAGGGCTGAAGGCGTGACCCTGCGCGGTCCCGGCATTCAGGACACTGCCGCGCTGAACTTGCCTGACCCTGGTTTGATGGCGGGCAATGCCGCACAGTTCCCGCTGGGGGTCGATTTCTTCTTTACCTGTGGATGTGCGCTGGCCGCGCTCCCGCGTAGCACAAAACCCGAGGTGATCTGATGTATGTCGCAGTCAAAGGTGGGGAAAAGGCGATCGATGCAGCCCATGCCTGGTTAGCCGAAGAGCGGCGCGGGGATCCTTCGGTGCCCGAGCTATCAGTCGCACAAATCCGCGAACAAATGGCGCTGGCCGTGAATAGGGTGATGGCCGAGGGGTCGCTTTTTGACCCGGACCTTGCCGCGCTGGCGATCAAACAGGCGCGTGGTGATCTAATCGAGGCGGTCTTTTTGATCCGCGCCTATCGGACCACGCTGCCTCGGTTCGGGAATACGCGCCCGGTTGAGACGGCACAAATGGATTGCATCCGGCGGATCAGTGCGACCTTCAAGGACGCGCCTGGCGGGCAGGTGCTGGGGCCGACGTTTGATTACACGCACCGTTTGTTGGATTTCAAATTGGCGGCCGATGGAGGGACACCTACAGAGGCGCCAACGCAGGATACCGCGCCATCGCATGTCCCGCATATTACCGAGTTCCTGAACCAAGAGGGCCTGATCCAGACAGAGCCGGATGGGGACGAGGAGCCCTCGGACCTGACGCGCGAACCGCTGGAACTGCCGGCCTCTCGGGCGTTGCGGTTACAGTCCCTGACCCGCGGGGACGAGGGATTCGTGTTGGGCATGGCTTATTCCACCCAGCGCGGATACGCCCGCAACCACGCCTTTGTTGGCGAGCTACGGATCGGAACCTGCGCTGTCGAAATGGACATCCCAGAGCTTGGGTTTGCCGTCGAGATTGGTGAAGTCGAACTGACCGAATGCGAGACTGTGAACCAGTTCAAGGGGTCGAAAATCGAGCCACCCCAATTCACGCGCGGTTATGGTCTGGTTTTTGGCCAAACTGAACGCAAGGCGATTTCTATGGCGCTGGTGGATCGCGCGCTTCGCTGGAAAGAGCTGGGCGAGGATTTCGAAGGCGCCCCCGCGCAGGACGAAGAATTCGTTCTGTATCATGCGGACAATATTCAGGCGACAGGGTTCCTGGAGCACATCAAACTGCCCCACTATGTCGATTTCCAATCCGAGCTGGAACTGGTCCGCAAAATGAGGGCCGCAGCCTCTGGCTCTATGCAAGAGGCTGCGGAATGACCTTAGCCCAGATTTCAGGCTTTGTCGGATTTTCCGAACAGCGTCCAGTTGGGGTGACGGTGGCGCAAGACCTTGCCGGCCAGAGTTGCCGAAAAGACGACGAGCAGAGAGTTTACAATCCAAAACATGGCGGAGTTTCCTTCGGTTTGTTGGGTTTAGAAGTGCACGCATATCGTGAAAAAGAGGCAGGAAGATGATCACAAAGAGCGAAAACGCGCCGGGAACCGCCTCGGAAATGCCTGATTACAATTTTGCGTATCTGGACGAGCAGACGAAACGGATGATCCGTCGGGCGATTCTGAAAGGGCTGGCAGTTCCTGGATACCAGGTGCCTTTCGCCAGCCGCGAGATGCCCATGCCCTATGGTTGGGGGACGGGTGGCGTTCAGGTCAGCGCGTCGGTTCTGACGCCTGAGGACGTGCTGAAGGTCATCGACCAAGGCGCCGACGACACCACAAACGCTGTCTCGATCCGCAAGTTTTTCGAGAGAACAGCCGGTGTCGAGACGACCGAGCAAACCGATCAGGCGGGCGTAATCCAGACCCGGCACCGCATCCCCGAAGAGCAACTGCGCGAAGACCAGATCTTGGTTTACCAAGTGCCAATCCCGGAACCTCTGCGATTTCTCGAGCCGCGCGAGACCGAGACGCGCAAGATGCACGCGCTTGAAGAATACGGGCTGATGCATGTGAAACTGTACGAGGACATCTCGCATAATGGTGCGATCTCGACCTCTTACGCCTATCCGGTGAAGGTCGAAGGGCGCTATGTGATGGATCCCTCGCCGATCCCGAAATTCGATAACCCCAAGCTGGAAATGGCTGCGATCCAACTGTTCGGCGCCGGGCGAGAGCAACGGATTTATGCACTGCCACCCTATACTCAGGTGGTTAGCCTGGACTTCGAGGACTACCCGTTCGAGGCCACCAAAGCGGATCACGCCTGTGATCTATGCGCCTGCGAGACCTCTTATCTGGATGAGGTGATCGTGGATGACGCGGGCGGGCGGATGTACGTCTGTTCGGACACGGATTTCTGTCGGTCGCGACGTGCGGCCGGGCACGTTGGCACCCTGGGTACCCCGTTCGAAGGAGATGCAGCATGACACCGCTGTTGAAAGTGAACGAACTGTCAAAATTCTATGGAAACCGCATCGGCTGTGAAAACGTGTCCTTTGATCTTTATCCCGGCGAGGTGATGGGGATCGTAGGCGAAAGCGGGTCGGGGAAATCGACACTCCTGAACTGTCTCGCCGGTCATCTGGAACCGGATACCGGCGAGGTTCTTTTCCAAACGCGAGCGGATGGAATGCGGGATACGGTGACGATGAGCGAACCAGAACGGCGGATGCTGGGGCGGACGGACTGGGCCTTTGTGCATCAACATGCGCGTGACGGGCTGCGGATGGGCGTCAGCGCCGGCGGGAACGTTGGCGAACGGCTGATGGCTGTTGGTGCGCGAAACTATGGTGATATTCGGTCCAAGGCCATCGACTGGCTGGACCGGGTCGAGATCGCCGAAGATCGCGTGGACGACCGCCCCAGTGCCTTCAGCGGCGGAATGCAGCAACGGCTACAGATCGCGCGCAATCTGGTGACAGGGCCTCGGCTGGTGTTCATGGATGAGCCAACAGGGGGGCTGGATGTGTCAGTGCAGGCGCGCCTGTTGGACCTGCTGCGCGGATTGGTGCGCGAAATGGGTCTGAGCGCCATTATCGTCACGCATGATCTGGCTGTGGTGCGCCTGTTGGCGGACCGGTTGATGGTGATGAAATCCGGGCAGGTTGTCGAAAGCGGTTTGACCGATCAGGTGCTGGACGATCCGCAGCATGGGTATACTCAGTTGTTGGTCAGCTCGGTTCTACAGGTCTGAGGAGAAGGGCCATCTGCCTCGACGTCCTTAGGGGCGCCCCGTGGTTATTGGGAAAAAAGAAATGAGTGCGATGATTGATATTCAAAGCGTGTCAAAGCAGTTCGTGCTGCACAATCAGGGGGCGGCTGTGATCCCCGTGATGGAGGGTGCCGATCTGCGTGTGGCGCCGGGCGAATGCGTGGCCTTGGTTGGGGCGTCTGGGGCTGGCAAGAGCACCCTGATGCGGATGATCTATGGCAACTACTTGGTAAACGCGGGGTCCATTGTGGTGGGCGACGTGGATGTCGCGCAGGCCGAACCGCGCGAGATACTGGCGCTGCGACGCGAGGTCCTGGGCTATGTGAGCCAGTTCCTGAGGGTGGTGCCGCGCGTCCCGACGATAGATGTGGTGGCCGAGCCCTTGCGGAATGTCGGAATCGACGCCGATGCGGCACGGGGTCGGGCGCGGGATTTGCTGGGACGGCTGAATATTCCAGAACGGCTTTGGGCGCTGTCACCGACAACATTTTCGGGGGGCGAGCAGCAGCGGGTGAATATCGCGCGTGGCTTTGCGCATGAATTCCCCGCCATGTTGCTGGACGAACCGACGGCCAGCCTGGATGCAAAGAACCGCGAGGTGGTTCTGGGGTTGATTGAGGACGCCAAGGCACGCGGTGCGGCAATCATCGGAATTTTCCACGACGAGGCAGCGCGCGCGCGCGTTTGCGACCGCGAAGTGGACGTTACAGGATTCACACCGGGTCTGGCGGCATGACAATGGGGCGCTTCATTGCGGTTGTTGGACCCTCTGGTGCGGGCAAGGATTCCGTGATGGAGGCCGTCTGCGAACGTCACCCAGAGCTGCGGCGTGTACGTCGGGTGATTACTCGCAGCTCCGAAGCCGTGGGAGAGGACGCCGAAAGCGTCACCGCTGATCGCTTTGCTGAAATGGTGGAGGAGGGCGCGTTTGCGCTGCACTGGCCTGCGCACGGGCTGCGCTATGGGATACCGGCTAGCGTGGATGACGATTTGATGGCCGGCCGGGATGTGTTGGCCAATCTGTCCCGCGCGGTGTTGCCGCAACTCGCGCAGAGGTTTGAGCGCTCGATGATCGTGCTGATCACAGCTGCCCCAGAGGTTCTGGCGACGCGGCTGGCCAATCGCGGCCGCGAAACAGCCGAGGACCGGCGACTGCGGCTTCAACGCGCGGATTTTGCGCTGGCCGAGGGGTTGAACCCTGTCGTGATCAGAAACGAAGGACCGTTGGATCAGGCCGTCGTGGCGTTTGAGGCCGCGCTTGGGCCGATTAAGGCATAGCGGCGGATCATATGGAACAGCCCATTTTCATCCTCGCCAACCAGGCACAGGGACTCGACCGGAAACGGGCGGGGCAGAAGGGGTGTGATCACCGGCTCGATATGGTTGCGTACGGCTTCGGCCTCGGTGCGGGGCATTTTGCCGGTGAGAGTGATGTGAAACCTGAATTCCTCCATCACGTAGGGATAGCCCCATTTGGCCAACAGCGCCTCTTGCTGCGGGGACAAGCGGGCCTTGCGGCGACGCTCCAGCTCGGCTTCGGAGAGCGCGGCGCGGAACGGGTCAAGCGTTTGGACGGTCTTGTTGGCCAGTTGGTTCAGCGGGGCGGTGTCCCCTGTGATGGTCAGCGCAAGGAAGCCTCCCAGACGGGACAGAGCCAAACCCTCGAGCTGAAGAGGGGCCATTTGCGCACAGAGCGCTGCCGTCGCGGTTTCCAAATCGGTGATCGTGCAGCCCTCGGCCAGTCGGAACGGTGGTTTGATCGTACCGTGCAGCCCGTATTTGCGAGGGGTGGCGGTCAGGGTTGCAATGTCCAGCCCATCAATCGAGGGGTGGTGCACAAAGCGGCCTGTGGCCATGTCCCAACCCAGCCAATGTGCCCCGAAATCCGCCAACGGGCCGGGTTCGGGGGCGTAATAGACAGCGAAACGTTTGAAATTGGTCACGGAGTGGCCTCTGATCTTCTTTGCAGGGCGGCATGAGGCCGTAAGGTAACAAGAGCATGACAAAACAACTTATCCTCGCCAATGCCAATCTCGTTTTGGAAAACGAGGTTGTGCGCGGTGCCGTGACAGTGACTGACGGGGTCATTACCGCTTTGGATCAGGGCACAGAGGTGCCCGTTGGTGCTGAAGATATGGAAGGGGATATGCTGTGTCCCGGCCTGATCGAGCTGCACACCGACAATTTGGAGCGTCACATCCAGCCGCGCCCCAAGGTCGATTGGCCTCATGCGGCGGCGATCATTGCCCATGACGCAGAACTGGCCAGCGTGGGGATTACCACGGTGTTTGACGCGATGCGGGTGGGCTCAATCCCGTCGGGCAAGGGGCGGTATCTGAAATATGCACGGTCTTTGTCGCAGGAGCTGCTGGATTTACGGACGGCCGGTGGGCTGAAGATCAGTCACTACCTGCACCTGCGGGCCGAGGTGTGTTCGGAAACGCTGGAAGAGGAAATGGCCGAGTTCGGCCCCGAGGATCGCGTCGGCATCGTTAGCCTGATGGATCACACACCGGGGCAGCGGCAATTCCGCGATCTGTCCAAGCTGAAGGCCTATGTCATGGGCAAGAACAACATGTCCGAGGATGATTTCGCTGAACACGTTGCCAACCTGCGGGACATGCGCGCCCGCAATGGTGCGCGTCACGAGGCATTGGCCGTGTCCGAGGCCCTCCGATATGGCGCGGTACTGGCCAGCCATGATGATACAACCGAGGACCACGTGAACACTTCGGCCAGCTATGGAATTCATTTGGCGGAATTCCCAACCACGGTCGAGGCTGCTCGGGCCTGCCATGCGCAGGGTATCGCAGTGATGATGGGCGCGCCGAACCTGATCCGGGGCGGGTCGCATTCGGGGAACGTGGCGGCGGGCGATCTGGCCGAGCTGGATTTGCTGGATATCGTGTCCTCGGACTATGTTCCGGCAGCGCTGCTGGCTTCGGCGTTGATGCTCGGGGATATGTGGGGAAATATGGCACGCGGGATTGCAACGGTGACAAAGGCGCCCGCTGATGCCTCGGGTCTGAGTGATCGCGGCCGGATTGCGCTGGGAGAACGCGGGGACATGATCCGCGTTGCTCGTGTTGCTGAAACTCCGGTCGTGCGCGGCACCTGGGTTCAGGGACGTCGCGTGGCTTAAAGAACCGTGAATTTTATCTGTTAGGGTCTTGGTAACACACCACCTGATACCCCTGTAACTGGGTGAGAAAGAGGTGGTGAAATGGGCACGCACGCAAATGCGGCGCCAGTCATCATTAAACGGAAAAAGGTCGTCGGAGGCGATGGGCACCACGGTGGGGCGTGGAAAGTGGCCTATGCTGACTTCGTCACAGCCATGATGGCCTTTTTCATGTTGATGTGGCTGCTGAATGCAACAACTGAGAAACAACGCAAGGGGATTGCGGATTACTTCAGTCCGACGGTGGCGATCAGCCGCGTGTCGGGCGGCGGAGACGGGGCCTTTGGTGGCGAATCCGTATTCTCTGAAGTAACGCTTCCTCAGAATGGAACCGGCGCAACCAACCAGCGCCCGACAGAACACCGCCAAGCGCGCGGTGAACTGGGGGACGCGGCTGGGCGGCAGGAACAGCAAAACCTGGCGCGGATTGAAAAGGCGCTAATGGGGCGCGGCGGCGAAAGCATGTTTAGCCCGATGCTCCAACGCCACATCATTACGCGGGTTACGGATGAGGGCTTGATTGTCGAGCTGTTCGACCTGCCAGGGGCTGTGATGTTTCAGCCCAATAGCGATGAGCCAACGCCCTTGTTGAAAGAGATGGCGAGCGTGTTGGTGCGGGTGTTTGGTCTGGTGAAAAACGGCGTCGCCATCGAAGGCCATACCCAGGCCTATCCTGTGGTTTTGCGGGACAATCCGGTTTGGGAACTCTCCTCGGCGCGTGCGGACAAGATGCGGTTGCTGTTGCAAGACAAAGGCCTGAATCATAACCGCGTTCAGCGCGTGACCGGACATGCTGACAAAGAAATGGCCGTGGCCGACCCCGCGCATGTGAGGAACAATCGTCTTGAGGTGATCTTGATACGCTCGAATATCCGATAGATCAGAAAGTAGAGGCAATTTTACCTATTAGCGGGCTGTTAAGCGGCGCCTTGTATTGCTGTGGGCAACTTTTGGTTGATGCAGCAGAAAGGCGTATCCATGACGATTTCCTCCTCCCTGAACGCAGGTGTGGCCGGGTTGGCCGCGAACGCGAACCGGCTTGCCACGATTTCCGACAACATCGCGAACTCCTCGACCTTTGGGTACAAGAGGATGCAGGCGGATTTCCACTCCATGGTGATCTCGTCAAGTTCCGGTGGGGCGTATTCTGCCGGCGGTGTGCGGGTAACAACGCAGCGTTTGGTCAGCCAGTCCGGCTCTCTTGTGTCGACTTCCAATGCCACAGACCTTGCTGTCCGCGGTCGGGGGTTTCTGCCTGTTGCCGCTACGTCTGAAATCAACCTGGATAATGGCAGTGCGCAGATGATGCTGACCTCGACCGGGTCCTTTCAGACCAACAGCGACGGATATCTGGTGACTCAATCCGGACTGACGTTGATGGGATGGCCGGCCCTTGCGAATGGCAGCGTCCCGACCTATCCGCGCGATACGGGTGCAGGGCTAGAGCCAGTTCAGGTCAACGTGAACCAACTGACCGGAGAGCCAACCACCAGCATTTCGCTGGGTGTGAATTTGCCTGCGACCGAAACGGATGCGACTGCGAATGGCGACTCTCAGGCGCTCTCGATTGAATACTATGACAACCTGGGTATCTCTCAGAATATCGAGATCGAGTTCACGCCGAGCATTCCTGCGGACGGATCGTCAAATGAATGGACTATGATCTTGCGCGATACCGCGCAGGATGGGGCGGTGATCGGGGAATATGTTCTGGCATTTGATGATGGACGTGATGCGGGCGGGACGTTGAATTCTGTCACGATGGTGTCGGGCGGCGCCTATGACGAAACCACGGGCTCACTGATCGTGGATGTTGCCGGGGGGCCGTTGGAAATCAATATTGGGCAGCCTGGCGATCCGGATGGTCTGACACAGCTTTCCAGTAGCTTCGCTCCGGTTTCGATCGACAAAGATGGCTATCCGGTTGGGAACATGACGTCCGTCGAGGTGGATTCGAACGGATATGTCCATGCCATCTATGACACCGGAATCACACGAACCATTTTCCAAATTCCGTTGGTCGATATGCCAAATCCGAATGGCTTGGTCGCTCTGGATCACCAAACCTATGCAACGTCGCCTGACAGCGGCACCTTCTTTCTGTGGGATGCCGGAGATGGTCCAACCGGAGATATTGTCTCTTATGCATTGGAGGAATCCACCACCGATGTCGCGGGCGAGCTAACCGACATGATTCAGACGCAGCGCGCATATTCGTCCAACGCCAAGGTCATCCAGACAGTGGACGAAATGTTGCAGGAAACCACGAATATCAAACGCTGATCTTCCCTCATGATTCACTGAACTCAGAAAGGAGCGGCTATGTCTCTGTCTAGCGCTCTGTCGAATGCCCTGTCCGGCCTGACGGCTTCGGCACGAGGGGCAAATGTTGTCTCGTCAAACCTGGCGAACACCCTGACCGATGGATACGCGGTCAGGGAGCTGTCTCTCTCGGCGCGTACGGCCGGTACCGGAGGCGGCGTGATGGTCAATGGACTTAACCGGCTTGTTGATCAGGCGTTGGTTGGCGACCGCAGGTTCGCAGATGCAGAGCAAGGTCAGGCTAGCACGCAGTCGCGCTTCCTTCAGCGCCTGTCATCTCTGACTGGTGACCCTACTGAGGCCAGGTCACTAACAGGATTGTTGTCTGAATTTGAAACGTCATTGATCTCGGCGGCGAATTTGCCGGAATCCGAGACCCGCCTGGCGTCTGTCTTGCAATCAGCAAACGCCATTGCAGAAAGTTTGAATACGATCTCTGCCGGTGTGCAAAACCTCCGTGCTGAGGCCGATCGCGAAATCAATCAACAGGTGACACAGCTCAACACGGCATTGCAGAACGTCGAGAGGCTGAACAATGACATCCTATCCGCGCGTTCGCAGGGGCGCGAGGTCGCCGGATTGCTCGATCAGCGTCAGGCGTTGGTTGATGAGATTTCAAGCATCGTACCTGTGCAAGAGCTTCAGCGCGATATGGGGGTGATCGCGTTGATGACACCTGGGGGGGCTATTCTTCTGGATGGAAAGGCTGCCGACATCACCTTCGAGCCGCATAACACCGTTGTTGCCCATATGACCGTCGAAGAAGGGCTGCTTTCCGGGATCCAAGTGAATGGTTTTGAGGTGTCGGCTGTCGGCAGTGGCGCCATGTCCGGGGGAACCTTGGGTGGGTTGTTCTCGGTTCGTGATGAAGTTTTAACAAGTGTGCAAGCCGAGCTGGACACGGTTGCCCTTGACCTCATCGAAAGGTTTGAAACTGGAGTGGACCCAAGTCTGGCAGCTGGCGCGCCGGGTCTGTTCACAGACGACGGATCAGTGGCTGAAAACACAACGGGTATTGCTGGGCGGATCGCAATAAACGCTCTTGTTGATCCCGAGCAAGGAGGCGATCTGTGGCGATTGCGTGATGGCCTTGGCGCTACTGAAAATGGAAACTCCGGCAACGCAGATCTGTTGCAATCAATGCTCGATGTGATGACCGACACGCGCGTTTCGACGTCTTCTTCATTGGGGATTGCTGCGCGGGATCTGGCAGGTCTGACCTCGGATTTCCTCTCTTCAATCGGGCAGCGCGAAAACCTAGCTGACAAGACACTCAGCTTCACGTCTGCGCGGCAATTCGAGTTGACAGAAATGGAACTTGCTCTTGGCGTCGATACAGATGCCGAGCTTCAGAAACTGATGTTGATCGAGCGGGCCTATGCGGCCAACGCAAAGATCGTTCAAGCCGTCGATGAAATGTTGCAACAACTGATGGAGATTGGCTGATGAAACTCGTTTCAATGGGGGATATGGCGCAAACTTGGGCGCTGCGTCAACAGAACATGTCGCTGAATGCCGAATTGTCGAAGCTGACCCAAGAGCTGTCTTCGGGAACAACATCGAACCTGTCGCAGCATCTGAACGGAGATTTTCGATATCTTGCGGATATTGAACATCGAACGCGAACAGCACAGGCCTATGAAACCGCCACAAACGAAGCTCAGGGTTTCGCGACGACAATGCAGGCCGTTCTTGGGTCGATCCAGACGGGGGCGGAACAGTTGGCGTCTGATTTGCTGACTGCATCGGAGGGAACGCAGCAAACATGGAATGTTCTGTCGCAAAATGCTTCCGAGCGCTTGTCCGAGATTGTTGCCTCCTTGAACACGTCGTTTGCAGGGCGGTCACTCTTTGCTGGGGATGAAACGGGAATGGCCGCTATGGCATCGTCTGATGACATTCTGACCTCCGTTCGCATCGCCGTGGCAGGGGAGGTCACTGCTGACGGTATCCGCGGGGCCGTGGAGGATTGGTTCAGCTCTGAAACGGGTTTTGGGGCAGTGGCTTACATCGGTTCTGATCAGAACCTGTCTCCGTTTCGATTGGGCGAGCGAGACGCGATCCAACTGGATCTAAGGGCCGATGCGGAGGAATTGCGGTCTGTAATGGGAAATGTGGTCTTGGCGGCGATCAGCACAGAGTATTCAGACCCCGACCTGCAAGTTACCATTCTAGAAGAGGCTGGGTTGGCCTTGCTCGAGGATCAGGATGGTTTGACGGCTGTGCGGGCAGATTTGGGTTTTGCCCAGGCGCGCATCGAAGAAATAGGGACCAGTCTGGCGGCTGAGCGATTGTCGCTAAGCTATGCTCGTGAATCTTTGATAGGGGTTGATGAGTTTCAGACGGCTACGGAACTGGAGAATGTTCAGTTTCATTTACAGGCTCTCTACAGCGTAACTGCTCGCCTTTCCGGGCTTTCATTGGTGAATTTCTTGTAATGAAAAATCTTCTAAAATCTCTGATCATCATATTGGGACTAAGTGCCGCGCCAGCCTGGTCTGACGTTGTTCGGTTGAAGGATTTGGTCGAATTCGACGGGGTGCGCGGCAACGATCTGGTAGGGTACGGTCTTGTCGTAGGGTTGAACGGTACCGGAGACGGAATTCGGAACGCGCCTTTCACCGAAGAGATCATGTCCAGCATACTGGAGCGCTTGGGGGTCAACGTTACTGGTGAACAGTTTCGCCCGAAGAACGTTGCTGCGGTATTTGTGACGGCGGCTCTGCAACCCTTTGCGCGTAGCGGGTCACAAATAGACGTAACGGTGTCAGCGATCGGTGATGCCAAAAGTCTATTAGGTGGGACGTTGGTGATGACACCTTTGAATGCTGCGGACGGCCAAATCTATGCGGTAGCGCAAGGTACCATCATCGCCGGTGGTGTCTCTGCTGAAGGAGCGGCAGCCACTGTCGTTCAAGGGGTTCCGACGTCTGGGGTGATCCCGTCAGGTGCACGGGTTGAACGAGAAGTTGACTTTGACTTTGCAAGCCTGACCTCTCTGCGCCTGGCACTGCGTGAACCCGATTTCACGACTGCAGGGCGTATCGAGCGTGCCATCAACAAAGATTTTGGGTTAGGTGTCGCTAGAATGCTGGATTCGGGTACGGTTCGGTTGGATATCACTGCAACGCGGATGGCATCCCCGGCGCATGCGTTGGGGCGCATTGAGAACATCTCAATTCAGCCCGAGCGGAAGGCGCGGGTCGTGGTTGATCAACGTTCAGGAACGATCGTGATGGGGGAAGATGTCCGGATATCACGCGTTGCGGTCTCTCAGGGGAATCTTACCCTGCGTATCCAAGAGGCCCCGGTCGCGGTGCAACCAAACCCTTTTGCAGAAGGCGAAACGGTGGTTGTCCCACGAACACGCGCTGACATAGAGGAGGAGGATGGGCCTCAATTGGCAGAGGTTTCTGGCGGAGCATCCCTATCAGAAGTGGTCGAAGGGTTGAATGCGCTTGGGGTGTCCCCGCGTGATATGATTGATATTCTGAAGAGTATTAAAGCAGCGGGCGCTTTGCACGCTGAATTTGTCGTTAGATGAGGCCAGGGGGGCAAAAATGCCCTCTCCGTTGGCTCTGCGTACTATTGGTCTTGCCCCGTTTTAGTTCCGGTCTTTTTCGGGCAATGTTTGCTATGAATGAGAAATGGACTGGCCAAAAGATACACAGACGAGTTCCGGCGTGATGCGGTGCGGATGGCTACGAGCCGTGGCTTGGCGCGGCCCCAGGCTTCATCGGATTTGGGTATTGGGCTTTCGATGTCTAAATAGCCCCTATATTTTTAGACACCTTCTTCCGTAATTTTGAGGCAA
>JARGPB010000040.1 GCA_029212905.1 Thalassovita sp. | reverse complement strand
CGACACCGCCACCGTCCGCTTTAACACGAACCTTGACGTTGTAGTCGATCACACGCTTGACCGGTACGAGTACCTTCATATGTGTGGTCTCCCTTTTTTAGAGGGGAACGCGAAACGGTTCCCCCGGAAATGCTCAGCGCGTTGATATATTCTTGCGCGGGTGTGAAACAGAGCAAAATCGCCAGATCATCGGTATTCGACGTCGCGTTTCGTGATTTCAGGCTCTTATGGGCTGCTGGCATCGTCGAGATCAGCCATGAAACGACGGTTCCAAAGGTAGATTGGGCCGCTCAGCTTGATGGAAGTTTCCAGAATGTGGGGGCCTAGCGATTCGCGCCAGGCACCCACAGCACGTCAGACGCACCGTTTTCATTCGCGACCCGTGCGGCCACGAACAGCCAGTCGCTAAGCCTGTTTAGATACTTTACAGCCGCAGGGTTCACAGCCTCGATTCCGGCCAGTTCGACGGCCAGCCGTTCGGCGCGGCGCGAAATCGTGCGACCCAGATGGAGGTGTGCAGCGAGGGCAGAGCCGCCCGGCAGGATAAAGCTGCGTAGCGGTGCCAGATCTTTGTTCATGACGTCGATTTCGGTTTCCAACCTAGTGACCTGAGCATCGGCCATCCGCAGCGGCGGGTATTCTGCTGTCGCGTCTTTTTCCATGTCCGGGCGGCACAGATCTGCGCCAAGATCGAACAGATCGTTCTGAATACGAGCGAGGGCAGCGTCCATGTCGCCGTCTGCGTGCAGGCGGGCCATGCCCAGCGTTGCGTTGGTTTCATCGACCGTTCCATAGGCTGTTACGCGAGCAGAGTTTTTGGCTACTCGGTCCCCATTGCCCAAGGCGGTGTCGCCCTTGTCGCCGGTACGTGTGTAGATTTTGTTCAGAACAACCATATTAGCCCCCACGAAGCCAGA
This sequence comes from Thalassovita sp., assembly GCA_029212905.1. GTDB lineage: Bacteria > Pseudomonadota > Alphaproteobacteria > Rhodobacterales > Rhodobacteraceae > Thalassobius. The sequence goes on along the minus strand of JARGPB010000040.1, from coordinate 6,603 downwards.
CGAACAGAAGGATCAATGCGACCGCGATAAATTGGGCCACAATGCGCATACGCATGATTTTGTTTGCGTGCTTGCGATTGAAATCACCGCCTTTGGCAAATCCGCCAATGCCCGTCATCAGGATCACGACGACGATCAGGCAGGCGATGGCGACCACATAGAAAAGGGGATCGTCCTTCATGAGGAATGGTCCTTTCGGTTACTTGGCCATGATGTAGCCGTTGCGAAGGGAAAAGCGAATATGCTTTTTGTCGCGTCGTCGCCCGATTAGCCTTTGGCGACGATCCAATCCAGGGCTCGGGTGGGCAGAATGCGGCGCAAGGCCCCCATGATATGGGTGGCCTTGGTCACGTAATAGCGCGGCTTGGGTTTGCGGGCATTCAGGATTGTCAGCAGCTTTGCTGTGACCGCAGAGGCAGGAAGTTCGAACAGGTCCTTGCCTTCCTTTTTCGCATAAAGCCGTGGGATCAGGCTGTCGCGGTATTGTTCGGCGCGGACAGAGTTTTCCCAGTCAATCCACTTCTCGAACGGGACCGTCGAATTGGCGCGGATTCGAGAGGTAACCGGCCCCGGTTCCAGCAGAACTACGTGAATATTCGTGTCGCGCATCTCGATCCTCAGGGTGTCGGTCAGCCCTTCGAGTGCGAATTTTGACGCGTTATAAGCGGATCTCCACGGCGCAACGACCAGCCCCAGAACAGAGGAACAATTGATGATATATCCGTGGCCCTGAGCGCGCATGACAGGGATCACCTGCCGCGTCAGGTCATGGTAGCCTAGGACATTGACTTCGAATGTCTCGCGCAGGGCAGCGCGGGGCAGATCCTCGGCCGCGCCGGGGCTGGCAAAGGCCCCGTTATTGTATAGCGCGTCCAGAGTGCCGCCAGTTTGCTCTAGAACCCAGGCGAGGGCAGTGCGAATGCTGTCTTCATCGGCATAGTCCAGGCGGATGCTTTCCAGCCCTTCGGACTGCAGCCGGATGACATCCTTTTGCTGGCGACAGGTTGCAAAGACCCGCCATCCGGCTTGGCTTAGCCCATGAGCCGCGTCATATCCAATGCCCGAAGAGCATCCAGTGATCAGAATGGATTTTTGCATGTGCCCCAAGCCTTGTGTGTCTAGGGGGGCTGGCTAGGGGAAAACCAAAGTGTTTGCAATCAAAGGGTCAGCCTTGGGCAGGGGTCAAGAGCCGCGACGCCATCCAGCCAATACGGCCGGTGTCTTCGACTTTCAGTTTTACCCAGCCATTGCCGGGCTCTTGCAGGATACGCACACGGGTGCCGCGCGTCAGGCGCACGATGACGTTGTAGGTGGTCGAGGGGCCGTTGCGCATATTGACTCGGGTGCCTTTCACCGAACGAATGTCCAGGGGGGCTTCTTCTTGAGTGACGGCGGCTTCAGTGGCTTCGGGGGGTGTGGGCTGTACGCTAGCGGGCTCGGGGGTGATTGTGGGAGCCACCGTTTGCGCTGCTGGCTCTGGCATTTCTGTTGGGTCGAATGCGGCGCGTGTGACCATAGCGTCTGTGACGACTGGTTCGGCAGTTTTGTCAATCTCAGCGGCTTGGGTTTCGGCGGCTTGGCGTTCTGCTTCGGCCAAGGCGCGTTTGGTTTGCAGTTGTTCTGTAAATTCACTTCCGCCGCTGGCTTCGTAAAAGGCCCAGCCTAGAAAGAAAAACGTCACAAGAATATAGCGCAACATCGCGCGTCCCCCTTAACCCAATTACTGAAATATTCTAAAAGACCATATCACGTTGGCTGGGGATTGCTTATGGGGAAAGCCGCAGTACTGTTCCCCTATGATCAAAACAGTGTGTACAAATCCTCAACGTTCCGAGGTGTTTAGCCCAGCGAATCCAGAAGATTTGATTTGAAAATGGGCTGCGGCTTGCCGCGCCAGATTTTGAACGGTACACAGCATTTATGAGCGACACGCTGGATGACCCCAACATGAACCCCGCCGAATTGGCCGAGCCCTTGCGCCGCGCCATCGGTGAACGCTATCTGACCTACGCGCTAAGCACTATTATGCACCGTGCGCTTCCTGATGCACGGGACGGGCTGAAGCCGGTGCATCGGCGAATCCTTTATGCAATGCGCGAGTTGCGACTCGGGGCAAACGGGGGATTCCGTAAATCCGCCAAGATCAGCGGTGACGTGATGGGCAACTATCACCCCCACGGGGACGCCGCGATTTATGACGCGATGGCGCGTCTGGCGCAGGATTTCAACGTCCGGTACCCGCTGGTGGACGGGCAGGGGAACTTTGGCAATATCGACGGAGATAACCCCGCCGCTTCGCGTTATACAGAAGCCCGGATGACAGCCGCCGCAGAGGCCCTGCTGGAAGGGCTGAACGAAAACGCCGTTGATTATCGCGAAAACTATGACGGGACCCTGACGGAACCTGTGGTGCTTCCGGCGGCGTTCCCGAACCTGTTGGCCAACGGCTCCAGCGGGATTGCGGTGGGCATGGCGACGAACATCCCGCCGCATAATATCGAAGAGCTGTGCAACGCCTGCCTGCATCTGATCAAAGCGCCTGATGCGCGCGACGACACGTTGCTGCAATATGTGCCGGGACCAGATTTCCCCACTGGCGGCGTGATTGTCGAACCCAAGGAAAACATCGCTCAGGCGTATCGGACCGGGCGGGGCGCGTTCCGTCTGCGATGCAAATGGGAACAAGAGGACCTGGGACGCGGTCAATGGCAGATCGTCATTACGGAAATTCCGTATCAGGTTCAGAAATCCAAGCTGATCGAGAAAATCGCCGAGGTCATCCAGACCAAGAAAATTCCCATTCTGGCCGATGTGCGCGACGAATCCGCTGACGACATCCGCCTTATCCTGGAGCCCAAGTCCAAAAACGTCGATCCCAGCCTGTTGATGGGCATGATGTTCCGCAATACGGATCTGGAGATCCGTTTCAGCCTGAACATGAACGTGCTGATCGACGGGGTCACGCCCAAGGTCTGTTCGCTCAAGGAAGTGCTGCGCGCGTTTCTGGATCACCGCCGCGACGTGCTCCAACGCCGCTCGCGTCATCGGCTTGAGAAGATCGACCACCGCCTGGAGGTACTCGAAGGCTTCATCATCGCGTTCCTAAACCTGGACCGGGTGATTGATATTATTCGCTACGACAACGACCCCAAGGCGGCCTTGATGGGCGAAACCTGGGGGCTTGCGCATTCGCGCGCCATGTCCGAGGCGGATTATGTTTCGCCGCTACCTGCGACGGGTGAGGGCGAATTGTCTGAGGTTCAGGCCGAAGCAATCCTGAACATGCGCCTGCGCAGCCTGCGCAAGCTGGAAGAAATCGAACTGGTCAAAGAGCGCGACGCCTTGATGGCAGAACGCGCTGCGTTGGAGGATCTGCTTGCAGACGAAGGCCTGCAATGGGGGCAGATTTCAGATGAGCTGCGCGATGTGCGCAAGAAGTTCGGCCGCTCCTATGAGGGGGGCGCGCGCCGCAGCCAGTTCGCCGAGGCAACCGAGGCCGAAGAGGTCCCGCTGGAAGCGATGATCGAGCGCGAGCCAGTCACGATCGTCTGTTCGCAGATGGGCTGGATTCGCGCCATGACAGGGCATATCGACCTGACCCGAGAGCTGAAATTCAAGGACGGTGACGGCCCTCGGTTCACGTTTCACGCGGAAACCACGGATAAGCTGTTGGTCTTTGCGTCGAACGGGCGGTTCTACACGGTGCTGGCGGCGAACCTGCCAGGAGGGCGCGGAATGGGCGAGCCTCTGCGGTTGATGGTTGATCTACCGAACGAAGCCGAAATCGTTGATCTGTTTATCCACAAACCAGGGCGCAAGCTGCTGGTGGCCTCGACCGAGGGGAACGGGTTCATGGTGGATGAGGCCGAAATTCTGGCTCAAACCCGGACGGGCAAACAGGTCCTGAATGTCGGCAAAGAAGCGCGTGCGCAATTGGTTCAACCCATAAACGGGGACCACGTGGCGATCATCAGTCAGAACGGCAAGCTGTTGGTGTTCCCGTCTTCCGAGCTGCCCGAAATGACGCGCGGCAAGGGGGTCCGGTTGCAGAAATACAATATGGCGCGCGGTCGGCAAGGTACGCTGGAGCTGGACGGGGGCCTGTCGGACATCACCACGTTCAACTGGGATGACGGTCTAAGCTGGGAAATGGGTGGCGGCAAAACCCGTCACGAGCCCGACATGACCGAATGGCTGGGCAAGCGCGCGGGCGTCGGCAAGAAGCCCCCCTATGGCTTCCCGCGGAGCTTTACGTTCAAGTAAATTGCGCCTGCGGCGCGGTGAGTATTTTGGGCAAGATGAAAGGCCGGGCTTTGAGACATCAGGCCGGTTCTGCTTGCAGCCAAACGCCGCCTTCGGGGCGCAGCGTCAGGATCATGACGGGCTCGGGGGTGCGGCCCGCAATCGGCGTGAAACGGTGCCGCGACAAGAGCGTGGCGAGAATGATCACGGCCTCTTGGAGCGCAAAGCTGGCGCCGATGCAGATGCGGGGGCCGTCCCCGAAAGGCAGGTAGGCGTAGCGGGGGATCGATTTGCGATCTTTGAAACGCTCGGGGCGGAATGCGTCCGGGTCGGACCAGAGCAGGTGATTCCGATGGAGCGCATAAATCGGAAGGATCACGGTGTCGCCGGGCAGGATTTCGCGATCGCAGAGCGTGTCGTGCTGTTGTGCCGTTCTGGAAATCAGCGCGGCGGGCGGATATAGGCGCAAGGCCTCGTCGACGATCATGCGGATCAGAGGGAGATGTTCCAGATCTGAGGCGGTGGCGGGGCGGCCGTCGGGCAGGGCGGCCTGGGCCTCGGCGCGGGCGCGGTTCTGGATATCCTGATCGAAAGCGCACAAGTATAGCGCCCAGGACAGGGTGAGCGCGGTGGTTTCGTGTCCGGCAACGATAAATGCCAGCAGGTTGTCGCGTAATTCGGCCGTGGTCATGCTGCGTTGAGTTTCGGGATCTTCACCTGCCAGTAGCAGATCCAGCAGGTCGGGCACGCGGTTTAGGGGCGTGGTTTTGCGGGCTGTTATTGCCTGGTCGGCCAGAGATTTCATTTGTTTGACAGCCTTGCCAGCAAAAAGCCTGGCCGGGCGTGGCACCCAGGCTGGCGCGCCGAACATATCCAGGAGGCTGACGCGACCGGCCTCGGCCATGTAGCTGTCGATGGCGCGGTGAACGGCGTCTCGGTCGAAGCCTTCGTCACCCGAGAATGTCACGTCGCTGATGACCTCGAATGTGGCGCGGACCATTTCGTCATACATGTTCATCGCACGCGCGCCAGAGCCAGTGATGCGGCCCGAGGCTCGTTCGGCGGCGGCGGTCATGATCGGGGCCAGATTAGTCACGTTCCGATGCGAGAAGACCGGCGCCGCCGCGCGCCTTTGCCAACGCCAATGTGCACCTTCGGCCACAAAGAGGGATTCGCCGATCGCGGGGCGTAGCAGGTTCTTGGTGACGTTGGATTTTGGATAGTCATCCAAGCGGTCCAGCAAGACATGCTTTAGCGCGTCGGGATCCATCACCATATGCCAGCGGGTGCCGGTTTTGCCTGAGACAATAGGTTGCCGGGTCGCGATTTCGGGGATGATGGACAAGATGTTGCGGCGTGCGGCGCTGAGGCTGGCCAAAACTCCCAGAGGCTGGGTGACCAGCGGGACACGTACGGGGGGGGCTGTATCGGTCATGGGCATCTCCGGTTCCTGTGCTTAGATATAAGAGGGTAAGGGCGCGCGGCAAACTCTGATGCGATTGCGCGGCGGGGAGGAGTGCTTTATCCCTCAAAGAACCAGTTTTCACGGAGAGCCCGATCATGCTGCGCATCCTTGCCGTAATTCCCCTGTTGTTCGCTCTTTCCGCGTGCACGAATGCGAACGATTTGGGCGATCCCCCGGTGGATCTGGGGAGCTTCCGGTTGGGGCACAACATTGTTGTGGCCCCCAAAATGGTCAAGGGCCCGGTGTCGCGCGAGGCCACACCGCAAGAGTGGATTGATTCTCTGACCGGCGCGATTGGAGAGAGGTTCGACCGGTATGAGGGCGAAAAGCTGTTCCATTTCGGGGTGTCGGTCGAGGGGTATGTCCTGGCGCAGCCGGGGATTCCGCTTGTGGCTTCTCCTAAATCGGTGCTGATTATCAACCTGACTGTTTGGGATGATGCCAAGGGCAAAAAGCTGAACGAAAAGCCTGAACAGATCACCGTATTGGAGTCGCTATCCGGTAACTCGATCGTCGGATCCGGCCTGACGCAAAGCAAAGAGCAGCAAATGCAGAACCTTTCGCGCAACGCGGCCAAATTGATTCAGCGGTTTCTTCAAAAACAAAACGCCGAACAGGGTTGGTTCAAAGATGATAGCCCTGCGTCCTGAGCCGTTTGGCGGAACTTGATTGATCTTAATGGGGCAGGGGTAGGCACGCTGATATGTTTCCCGTGGTCAACGCTGCATCCAAGGCTTGATTTCCGTTCACCAAACCAATAAATCGGCCCCCGAAGATCAAACCGGGCCGAGGTGGCCCCCAAACGCGAGGCGCCAAGGTAATGGCAAAGGAAAAGTTTGAGCGTAGCAAACCGCACGTGAACATCGGCACCATTGGTCACGTTGACCATGGTAAGA
>JARGPB010000003.1:64561-256278 GCA_029212905.1 Thalassovita sp. | reverse complement strand
ACAGACAGCGCAACGTGAACCAAGAAGGTGTCTAGGATAGCTAGGGCCTATTCAGACGATCTTTTCCGCGCGCTCGCGCTCGTCGATCAAGCCGCGAACCTCGGTCAAGCGATTCAACTCTACCAGCGCCCGGTCGGTGTCGACGTCATCGCCGACAACAGCGGCGAGGCGCAGGGCGTCGATCTGGATCAGGTCAGCGGGGTCAACATTGATGTCGAGCAACTTCGCTGCGGTAGCGGCAAGGGCGGCGGCACCTTCGTTAAATCTGGCCTGCACGTCGGGGTCGGCGGCGGCAATTGCGCGAAAATTGTCGAAGCGGTCGTTTTCAGTGGTCATTTTATGCAGCTTCCTTGAGCGTGGTGGGGGCGTTGACGACAGCAAAAGCAGGCGAGAACTCTCGCCACTCGACTTCGCTATTGCCGGTCAGGACATAGGCGAGGATGTCGGGATGGAGTGCGAGGACCGTACGCAGGACCTCAAGGTGCTCGAAAACATCGCGGTCGAGCAATGTTTCGACCAGCGCTGCCGTGAACTGGGACTCGCAGAGAGCGAGGCGGTATGCATATCGTGGGCCAGTGCGCTCACGCGCACACCCTCCCAGCCAACCCTTCGGCGTCGCAGCAGCCACATTAAGACATGCCTGCAGATCAGGCACCGTGACGGTGAACATATACGCTCCATTTGTCATGAATATTTTATCTTGACAAATCTATAGAATATCTTCACCAGTCAGTCGAATCACTGCAGCCAAAACGGATTAAGGCCATCAAGGCTGACCTAATAGTCGGTTGACAGGCACCCCACCATCCACCAAGTGGCCCACAGAATGGCCCTTAAAATGGCGTATCAATTGATTTTATTGAGTTTTTGGTGCGGTCGAGAAGACTCGAACTTCCACTCCGGTTAAGGAACAGCGACCTCAACGCTGCGCGTCTACCAATTCCGCCACGACCGCACGTGATCAGGTAGTTGGGGGGCATATAGACGAGCAGAAGACGGATGTGAAGTGCAATTTTTCCCAGCCCCAGCCGAAGCTGCGCATCAAAAAGGGCCGGTGAAACACCGGCCCTTTCCGAACGATCTAGAGCACGCTTTTATTCCAGATTGAAGCTGGGCAAGGCCGACACCGGGCTGGCCTGTGGCAGGGGATTCCCCCCCGTCAGCGCGACTGACGCAGCCTTGATCACGCCTACGCGTTCGGGTTGACCGGGGGCAAAGACCGGCTCGACCCCGCTGTCCAGCGCCTGTGTGGCCATGCCGTACCATTGCTGTGCACGGGGGGCGGATTCCTGTGTGCCGAACCCTTGGGACAGGTGGTGCCCGACCAGTTCGCCATAGGCCGCCTGCCCCACACCAACCATCAGCAAGGCCGACCCCAGCGCGACATCCATTTTATCGCGACGATAACCCGAATAGAGGCAAATCTTGGCCGTGCTGGTCAGTTGGCCAACCGACATGTTCGACCCCAGCACAAATTTCTGCACCTCAGCCTTTACCGCCAAAGCATCAGAGCTGCTCAGGCTGGCAACATAGGGCTGCAAGGCGGGACCAAACGCATCGCACTGCGCGTCGATCTGAGCCTGGCTGGCGCCCTGAACCTTCGAGACCATGGTCTCGCCCGCGCTGATCGCATAGGTGCGGGTCAGGCAGAACTGCTCGCTGAGCGCGAGGTTGGGGTCCGTCATGTTGGACACGGTCATGAAGCCGCCGTTCGAATTCGTCAGCAGGCTGACCTTGCTGCAATGGCTGGCCAAAGAGGCCTGCTGTGGGGCGTCCGCCGTCATCGTAAATGGCTGAATGCCTCCCAGCGGCTGCGTGGCCGCCATGGTGGGCTGCTGAACAGGCTGTTGCTGCATGGGTTGCTGCTGCATCGGCTGTTGCTGTACGGGCGCTGCGGCCATGGTTCCGCCGTAGGGCGCTGGCGCAGGCTGTTGCTGCTGAACGCCGGCAGCCTCGTTGCGCCAGGTCACCAGAAGCCCCCGCACGCCCTGCGGGCTTTGCATGGCGTTGATCACCTGCGGGCCACCAATCTGTGCGCGCGCATAAGAGGCCACCAGGAAATCACGCTCGTACTGGGTCAGCTGACCGGTCGCCGGATAGCCCATATAGGCCTGGTAATTCGACACAGCGGTGCGCGAACGGCGTCCCATGACCCCATCCGGTGTTCCAGCCGGGAACCCGAAATAGTTCAGCGACGTCTGCGTTTCGCGGTTCTGCTGGCGCGCGACGGTATTGGCGGAAGATCGGTATTTCTTTTTCTTGTTCTTGTTGGCTTCGTGGACCAGCGCGCCCCCGATGATACCCCCAACGATTGCGGCCCCCAAACGGTCTGCAAATGCCGGGGTCGAGGCCGACGACGCAATCAACGCCGCAGCCACCGAAATTTTAAGCGTCTTGGAAAACATCCCACCCGCTCCCTATAACTATGAAAGAATGGAATCAGGTTAGCCCACGTTTTCTCCTAGGGCGACCGAAAAATCCCGCATTTTCCACCTGAAGACGCGGTTCAGATCAGGAAATCCGATGACGGAATGGGTTACGACAGAAGGGCTGACAGATTATGACGACGCTGTCAGCTTCATGGAAACACGCGCCGCAGCCATTGCTGCAGGCGAGGCTGATGAATGTATTTGGCTGGTCGAACATCCCCCGCTTTACACGGCCGGAACCTCGGCCAAGCCGCAGGATCTGACGGACCCGGACCGTTTTCCCGTCTACCCGTCCAAACGCGGTGGGCAGTATACCTATCACGGGCCGGGACAGCGGGTTGTTTACGTGATGCTGGATGTGGGCAAACGTGGCCATGACGTGCGCCGGTTTGTTCAGCAGCTCGAAGAATGGGTGATCTCGACCCTGGACCAATTCAACATCAAAGGCGAAATCCGCGACGGCCGTGTCGGCGTCTGGGTCGTGCGCAATGACAAGCCTCTGGGCATTAACGGTCAGCCCCAAGAAGACAAGATCGCAGCAATCGGCATTCGCCTACGCAAATGGGTCAGCTTTCACGGGATTTCCATCAACGTCGAACCCGATCTGGATCATTTCGGCGGAATCGTCCCCTGCGGCATCACCGAACATGGTGTCACCAGCCTGGTTGATCTGGGACTACCCGTCGAAATGGGCGACCTGGACGTGGCCCTGCGCACCACCTTCGCGCAGGTGTTCGAGGGGGACTAGCCCCCTCCCTCGGTCTGGCTGGCTGGCTGTGACCCGACTTAGGCGCTGATCATCAGATCAAGGTTCTGCACCGCAGCCCCCGAGGCGCCCTTGCCCAGGTTATCCAGAACCGCAATCAGCACGGCGCGCCCGGTTTCGGCATCGCCACGCACATGGATCTCCAGCAGATTCGTATCATTCAACGCCGTCGGATCAATGCGGCTGTCCTGATCCTCGATCGGGCAGACACGGATATTGCCGCCACCGGCGTAATGCGCAGTCAGCGCCGCATGCAGGGATTCCAGCGTGGCGCCCGTGCCCAGGCTGTCCAGATGCAGCGGGATCTGCACCGCCATACCCTGCGCAAAGTTCCCTACGGACGGCACAAAGATCGGCAGCCCGGACAGACCGACATATTCCACGATCTCGGGCAGGTGTTTGTGCTTTTGCCCCGTCGCATAAACAAAATGCGCAGGCGCAGTGCCCGCGTCATATTCGGCAATCAAGGCCTTGCCGCCACCAGTATAGCCGCTGACAGCGTTAATGGTGATCGAAGCATCCGCAGGCACCAGCCCCTTGGCCACCAACGGCGCCAGCAATGCAATCGCGCCCGTCGAATAGCACCCAGGATTTGCCACATAACGCGCGGATTTGATCCGTTCCGCCTGGGCCGGGGACAGCTCGGGCAGGCCAAAGGCCCAATCGGGGTTTACACGGTGCGCGGTGCTGGCGTCGATAATCCGCACGCCCAGATCCGCAGACAAGGCCACCGCCGCCCGTGCGGCGTCATCCGGCAGGCACAAGATCGCCACATCGGCCGCGGCAAAGGCCTCTTTGCGGGCGGCATCGTCCTTGCGCAGGGCGGGATCAATCTGCACCAGCGTAATGTCGGAACGCGAAATCAGGCGGTCACGGATCTGCAATCCGGTGGTTCCGGCTTCTCCGTCAATGAATACCTTGGTCGTCATAGCGCCCTCCTGATCGGTCTGATAATCTCGTATTCGCCTACATCGGCGAACAAAAAAGCAGAAGCCCCTTCGGCACCAAATCGCCGAAAAAACATCGAAACAGTCGCGTTTTTACCAACTGCGACAATTCTGCCAAGGAAACCACTGTTGCCAGCGCCTTCTGGTGCAGTATCTAACTTGCAACGCGCTACCCGAATTTACAAAAGAGAGGCACGCCCTATGAAAAACCTTCTGATCGCTTCCGCCGCACTGCTGGCGCTTGCTGCACCCGCCGTTGCTGGTGACGCTGAAAAAGGCGAAAAAACCTTCAAGAAATGCAAATCCTGCCACATGGTTGTTTCGCCCGAAGGTGAAACCATTGTCAAAGGCGGCAAAACCGGCCCGAACCTGTATGGCGTGATCGGCCGCGCGGCTGGCTCGGTTGAAGGGTTCAAATACGGCAAGTCGCTGGTAGAAGCCGGCGAAGGTGGTCTGGTCTGGGACGAAGCCTCGCTTGCAGCCTATGCTGCTGACCCCAAAGCATACCTGAAAGAAGTCACCGGCGACGGCAAAGCCAAGTCGAAGATGTCCTACAAGCTGAAAAAAGGCGGCGACGATGTTGCGGCCTATCTGGCGTCGGTCGCACCGGCCCCCGAAGCAGCAGTGGCAGAAGAAGCCGCTACTGAATAATCGACCGCCTTCGGGCTGACGAGACGGCGCGCGGTTTCACTGCGCGCCGTTTTTCGTGTCTCAAAGATGTATCATTTCAATCGATTCGCGCCCGAATGGGTCATATGTGCGTGACCTTGCCCTCGGGGCAGCTTTGAACCCGCTGATCCCCCCGAAATTCAAGAAGGTGCGACAATATAATTTGACCTAGATCAAATTCAGCAATTGCCGCCACCGCATCGACATTCTAAAACCAGAATTGGACCGCAGGCGTAGAGAACCAATCTCTGCGCCTTTACACACACCAACAGGAGGCAGAGCATGGCAGACGCAGCCATCCATGGCCACGGACACGAAGACCAGCGCAGCTTCTTCACCCGCTGGTTCATGTCTACCAACCACAAGGATATCGGTATCCTTTATCTGATCACGTCGGCGCTTGTCGGCCTGATCTCCGTTTGTTTCACCATTTACATGCGCCTCGAGCTCATGGAGCCCGGCGTGCAGTACATGTGCCTGGAAGGCGCGCGTTTCACCGCCGCTGCCGCTGGCGAATGTACCCCGAACGGGCACCTCTGGAACGTGATGATCACCTATCACGGCGTCCTGATGATGTTCTTCGTTGTGATTCCCGCCCTGTTCGGCGGTTTCGGCAACTATTTCATGCCGCTGCAAATCGGCGCGCCGGATATGGCGTTCCCGCGCATGAACAACCTGTCGTTCTGGCTGTATTTTGCCGGTACCGCGCTGGGTGTGGCTTCGCTGCTTAGCCCCGGTGGGAATGGCCAGCTGGGTTCCGGCGTGGGCTGGGTTCTGTACCCGCCGCTGTCCGTGAACGAAGGCGGCATGTCGATGGATCTGGCGATCTTTGCGGTGCACGTTTCGGGCGCCAGCTCGATCCTGGGCGCGATCAACATGATCACCACCTTCCTGAACATGCGTGCCCCCGGCATGACCCTGTTCAAGGTTCCGCTGTTTGCCTGGTCGATCTTTGTCACCTCGTGGCTGATCCTGCTGTCGCTGCCTGTTCTGGCCGGCGCGATTACCATGCTGCTGACCGACCGCAACTTTGGCACCACCTTCTTTGATCCCTCTGGTGGCGGCGACCCGATCCTGTACCAGCACATCCTGTGGTTCTTTGGTCACCCCGAAGTGTACATCGTTGTTCTACCCGGTTTCGGCCTGGTCAGCCACGTGTTCGCCACCTTCGCGCGCAAGCCGATCTTTGGCTACCTGCCGATGGTCTGGGCCCTGATCGCGATTGGTGCCTTGGGCTTTGTCGTGTGGGCGCACCACATGTACACCGTTGGCATGTCGCTGACCCAGCAGTCCTACTTCATGCTGGCAACGATGGTCATCGCGGTTCCGACAGGGGTTAAGATCTTCTCGTGGATCGCAACCCTGTGGGGCGGCTCGATCGAGTTCAAAACCCCGATGCTGTTTGCCTTTGGCTTCTTGATCCTGTTCACCATCGGTGGTGTGACCGGTATCGTTCTAAGCCAGGCAGGTGTGGACCGTGCCTATCACGACACCTACTATGTCGTTGCGCACTTCCACTACACCATGTCGATGGGGGCGGCCTTTACCATCTTCGCTGGGATATACTTCTACTTCAGTAAGATGACCGGCCGTCAGTACTCGGAATTCTTCGGCAAGATCCACTTCTGGCTGTTCTTCATCGGCGTCAACCTGACCTTCTTCCCACAGCACTTCTTGGGTCGTCAGGGCATGCCGCGTCGTTACATCGACTACCCCGAGGCCTTCGCCTACTGGAACAAGATCTCGTCGATTGGCGCCATGATCTCGTTCGCTTCGTTCCTGCTGTTCTTTGGTATCGTGATCTACGCCCTGCTGAAGGGCAAGAAAGAGACCCGTGCCAACCCGTGGAACGAATACGCGGATACGCTGGAATGGACCCTGCCCTCGCCGCCGCCGGAGCATACGTTTGAAACGCTCCCCAAGCGCGAAGACTGGGACAAGGGCCACGCCCACTAAGGACTTCGGTCTGATCTGAATACAAGACGGGCCCCGGATATTCCGGGGCCCGTTTGCCATCCACACCTTCGGTTTCATGCAAAACGGACGGCCCTCTCATGCCTTACGAATGGATCCAGCACCAAGCCCCGGACGGCCCCCAGCCCCAACTGCGGCTCTGGCCACATCGGTCGCTGCCGCGCAAAGGCTTTGCCGCAATGATCCTGCTGGCGTTCACCTTTGGGACCGTGCCGCTGTACGGGCTTATCGGAACGGTGTTCCTGTGGGGATTGCTGCCCTTTATTCTCTTGATGGTGGGCGCACTGTGGTGGGGGCTAGAGCGGTCTTACAAAGACGGCGAAATCCTCGAAACCCTGACCCTGCGGGCGGATGACACGCTCGAGCTGCGGCACGTCCCCGTCAGGGGCGACGCGAAAACCTGGATCTGCAATATCTACTGGACCCGCACCGAAATGCACCTGACGAGCGGCCCCGTGCCCTTCTATGTCACGCTTGCGGGCAACGGGCGGACCGTCGAAATCGGAAGCTTCCTGTCCGAGGATGAACGCAAAGCCCTCTATGCCGATTTGTCCGATTTCTTGAAAAACGCTCAGGCCTGACACATAAAAAAGGGGCCCGCAAAGGCCCCTTCTCAGATCGCGTCGCGCCCGTGATCAGGCCGACAGCTTGTCCTTGACCATCGGGCCGACGGCGCCGAAATCCATCTGGCCGGTGAACTTGCCTTTCAGCTCGCCCATCACCTTGCCCATGTCGCGGATCGAGCTGGCGCCGATTGCCGCGATCGCCGCATCCACGGCATCAGACACCTCGGTCTCGTTCAGCTGGCGCGGCAAAAATCCTTCGATCACAGTGATCTCGGACAGTTCCCGCTCGGCCAGATCCAGCCGTCCAGCCTCTTCGTAGGTCCGTGCGCTTTCTTGGCGCTGTTTGACCATTTTGCCAAGAATCGCCAGAACGTCCGAGTCTGCGACCCCTTCGTCCTTGCCCTCGCCGCGGGCGGCAATATCGCGGTCCTTGATGGCGGCGCTGATCAGGCGCAGAGTAGACAGGCGTGCGGCTGCCTTCTCTTTCATGGCCTGTTTCAAGGCCGTGGTGATCTGGTCTCGCAATTCCATTTGGTCCCATCCCCTAGGGTGTGTATCGAATGGGGACCCTACCCAATCGCCTGCGACGTATCAAGTTGCGCATACGTCACGTCATCCGCCTTGTTTTCAAGGTCCGCGAAAGCGCTCAATTCGCAGGCTCCGCCCCCTTGACCCCACCAGCCACGGCCCGTAGAACCCGAGCAATTTGCCCCCACCCGGAGACTCGAAACATGGCCCAGACGCCCTCTTCCCGCCCGACCGCCTGCCTCGTCCTTGCCGATGGGTCCGTCTTTTACGGGACCGGTTTTGGCGCAACCGGCGTCGCACAGGCTGAACTGTGTTTCAACACGGCCATGACCGGGTATCAGGAAATCATGACCGACCCGTCCTACGCCGGACAGATCGTGACCTTTACCTTCCCGCATATCGGCAACACCGGCGTCACCCCCGAGGACGACGAAACCGCCAATCCCGTTGCCGCCGGAATGGTGGTAAAATGGGACCCGACCGCACCCAGCAACTGGCGCTCGGTCGAGGATCTGAACAATTGGCTGACCCGCTGCGGCCGGATCGCCATCGGTGGTGTTGATACCCGCCGCCTGACCCGCGCCATCCGTCAGTCCGGCGCCCCGCATGTCGCCCTGGCCCATGATCCCGAAGGCAATTTCGACATCGAGTCCCTGGTCGCCCAGGCCCGCGCCTTCCCCGGTCTCGAGGGCATGGATCTGGCCAAGGACGTCACCTGCGCACAATCCTATCGTTGGGACGAAATGCGGTGGGCCTGGCCCGAGGGCTATACCCGCCAGGCAAACCCCAAGCACAAGGTCGTGGCGATTGATTTCGGGGCGAAACGCAACATTCTGCGCTGCCTGGCCTCGGCTGGCTGTGATGTGACCGTCCTGCCCGCCTCGGCCACTGCCGAGGACGTGCTGGCCCATAATCCCGACGGCGTGTTCCTGTCGAACGGTCCCGGCGACCCCGCCGCCACCGGCAAATACGCCGTCCCAATGATCAAATCGGTGCTCGAGGCAGATCTGCCGATCTTTGGGATCTGTCTGGGGCACCAGATGCTGGCGCTTGCCCTGGGGGGCACCACGATCAAGATGAACCACGGCCACCACGGCGCCAACCACCCCGTCAAGGACGTGACCACCGGCAAGGTCGAAATCACCTCGATGAACCACGGGTTCGCGGTCGACGCCCAAAGCCTGCCGAAAGGCATCAGCGAAACCCATGTGTCGCTGTTTGACGGCTCGAACTGCGGTATCGCCATGGATGACCGTCCGGTGTTCGGCGTCCAGCACCACCCCGAAGCCAGCCCCGGCCCGCAGGACAGCTTCTATCTGTTCGAGCGTTTTGCCGAAAATATGGCCGCACGTAAGGCCTGATTAACCTGAGTTAACTGGGCGTTAACACCTGTTAGGGCACCCTCTTGTGGACTTGGTTCACAAGGGGTTGGCCGGTGACGGTTCAGGAACGGGCTCCATTTTTCACAGGCCAGCGATCCTTTGGGCAATACCTGATGGACCGCGGCGTCGTCAGTTCCGCGCAGATGCTGCGGGCGAATGCAGAGCTGTGCACAGGGCAGGCTGATCTGGGCGAGGTATTGGTCGCCCAAGGGCTGCTCTCTGCTGATAGCTATGCAGATCTGGCCGCCGAATGGCTGGGAACGCCCCGCGCCCGCCCGGACGAGCTGACCCCCGATCACGCAATGATAGCGCAAGTCAGCCCGCAGACGTGCTTGGGTCAGGCGATCGTGCCCCTGGGGCGCCGCGGAGGGCTGACCTATGTTGCCACCGCCCGCCCCGAGGCCTTTGAGCAGGTTTTACAGGATATGCCGGTCGATTGGGGCGTGGTGCATCCCCTTGTCGCCAGCGCGCAGGACATACAGGATACGCTGGCCGCACACTGTCGCACAGAACTGACATTGGCCGCCCAAACTCGCTGTCCCGAATCCGAAAGCTGCCGCAGCTGGGAACGCGCCTCAAAGCTGCGCATGGTTCTGACGGCGCTGGCTGTGGCAACGTTTCTGGTGCTCGCCCTTTGGCAGCCGGTTGGGCTGTTCACGGCGCTGACGGGCTGGGCCGGGTTCACCATGTTGGTCGCCGCCGGGATGAAACTGACGGCGTTCCTGGCCTATCTCGGGGCCGAGCACGACCCGCCCCCAACCGCCGCGACCAGCCCCGGAAAACGCCCCAAGATCTCGGTTCTCGTGCCGCTATTTCAGGAAACCGAGGTGGCGCGCGTGCTCTTGCATCGTTTGTCGCGCCTGACCTATCCAAAATCCTTGTTGGACGTGGTTTTGGTGCTCGAGGAAAAAGACACCCTGACCCGCGCCGCCATCGCCAGTGCTCATTTGCCCAGTTGGATGCGTGTCGTCGTGGTCCCGGACGGTAAGCCCAAGACAAAACCACGGGCGATGAACTATGCGCTGGATTTCTGCAAAGGCGAGATCATCGGCATTTTCGACGCCGAAGACGCGCCCGAACCCGACCAGCTGGACAAGGTCGCCGCCCGTTTCATGGCCGCGCCTGACGATATGGTCTGCCTCCAGGGCGTTCTGGACTATTACAACGCGCGGCAGAACTGGTTGGCCCGCTGTTTCACCATCGAATACGCGACGTGGTTTCGGGTGGTTATGCCCGGCATGGCGCGCATGGGCTGGGCGATCCCGCTGGGCGGCACGACCTTGTATTTCCGTCGCAAACCACTGGAAGAGCTGGGCGGCTGGGATGCTCACAACGTGACCGAGGATGCCGATCTGGGGTTCCGTCTGGCGCGACATGGCTACAGGACGGAAATGCTGGACACCACCACCCGCGAAGAGGCCAATTGCCGTGCGGTGCCCTGGGTCAAGCAGCGTTCGCGCTGGCTCAAAGGCTATATGATCACCTATCTGGTGCATATGCGCCGCCCGGTTCAGCTGTTTCGCCAGCTGGGGGCGTGGAAATTCCTGGGGTTCCAAACCCATTTCATCACCGCCATGTCGCAGTTTTTCCTGGCGCCTCTGCTGTGGTCCATGTGGCTGATCGTGCTGGGCCTGTACCATCCCTTTGTCGGATTGATCCCGGACGAATGGTTGCGGACCATGGGCGTCACCTTTTTCACGGTCGAGCTGTGCTCGATCATGATGGCGCTGATTGCGGTCTCAGGCCCGTCGCACCGGCACCTTATTCCCTGGGTGCCGACGATCCATTTCTATTTCCCGCTGGGGGTGCTGGCAGCCTATAAGGCCCTGTACGAACTGGTTTTTGCCCCCTTCTACTGGGACAAAACGCAACACGGTCATTCGCTGACCGATTGCCAGACCTCAGGCGGATGCATCCAGCTTCAGCCGGGTCACGAAAGCCTTTGAGATATGCTCTTTGAGCGCGGCATATGCGCGATCTTCGTCATGGGTGTGAATCGCCTCGACGATGGCGGCATGTTCTTTCAGCGCATCCTCGCCCCGGCCCTCGGCCGCCAAAGAGGTCGTCGCCATCAGCGCCATGGACCGATGCACCAAATCCAGCTGCTGCACCAGATAGCGGTTATGCGAGGCCAGATGAATCTGCTTGTGAAACCGCCGGTTCGCCCGTGACAAGGCCGCCGGATCATCCAGAAGAACCCCATCCTCTTCGACCATTTCCTGTAGCACGCGCACCTCTTCGGGGGTGGCATGACGCGCGGCCAGCCGTGCGGCCAGCCCCTCTAGTTCAGCGCGCACAACATACAGTTCGCTCAGTTGGTTATGGTCCAGCGATGCAACGATCAGGCTGCGTCCGTCGCGTGTCAGCAATGACTGGGTTTCCAGCCGTTGCAAAGCCTCGCGGATCGGGGTGCGTGACACTCCAAACCTGTCGGCCAGCTCGCTTTCGACCAGCCGATCGCCTGGACGATAAACGCCCGAGTCGATTGCTTCGAGTATCAGCATGTAAGCGTCTTTATGCACCCTGCGTTCCTTTTCCCTGCCCCAAAAAACACATTCGGACACAGTAAGCGCGGCTCTGGCCTGCGATCAACCCTGTCGTCTTGCGCCTTTCGTCGCGCCACAGTAGCGTCCGCCTATGCCAAAGAAAGCCTTCAGTCACGTCACTTTCTGGGTTTTTGACCTGGATAATACTCTTTATCCGCCCCGCGCGCGTCTGTTCGACCAGATCGAGAAGCGCATGACGGCCTATGTGATGCGGTCGTTGGGGGTGGATCAGGCACGCGCCGATCATCTGCGCCACCATTATTGGCAGACCTACGGGACCACGCTGGCCGGGCTGATGCAAGAGCACGACCTCGACCCGCGGCCCTATCTGGAGGATGTGCACCAGATCAGCCTGGACCACCTGGAAAAGGACAGCGCGTTAGCCGCGCAAATCCGCGCCCTGCCCGGCCGCAAAATCGTCTATACCAACGGCAGCGCGCCATATGCACAACGGGTTCTGGCCGCCCGCGGGCTGGACGGGCTGTTTGATGCGGTCTACGGGGTCGAGCACGCGGGCTTTGTTCCCAAACCCGAACCCGACGCCTTTCGCCGGATATTTCAGGCCGACGGGGTTCAGCCGCAAAACGCCGCCATGTTCGAGGACGACCCAAGGAATCTGGCCGCCCCTCATGCGATGGGGATGCGCACGGTTCATGTCGCCCCCACCCCGCACACGGCCGATCATATCCAGCACCACACCGATGATCTGGCGGCCTTCCTGGCCCGGCTGACATAACAAAAATGTGACTCGGGCACCTTGCCGCACTGCGTCAATCCGAGCCATTCCATTCAAATTCGTGAATGTTAGATGAAGCCACTCACCATCTAACAGGACACTGACATGACCGCGATTGACCCCTCCGCCGCCCCGACCTCGGAACCCAAAGAAAGCTCGCCCGACACGTTGATTTTGCTGATCACCCTGCTGGCGGTGGTCGCATGGGGGGCCTCGGTGTTCTTCTTTGGCATTCCGGGCTTGTATATCCCCGCGCTGGCCATGGTGCCGGTGATCTATGTGCTGCTGATCGTCATCTCTCGGGGATGACAGGATGCCGCTTGGAATGCCCCCCCGTTCGGCACTAAGGTGCGCAGCAGGAGGCAGTCCACATGAGCATCTGCGACGTTGATATTTTGGTCTCCGGCGGCGGCGTCGCCGGGTTGACAGCAGCGGCCGTCTTTGGCGCGGCCGGATTTAAGGTCCTGTGTGTGGACCCCACCCCCCCGATTATGGAACGCGACGCCGCAGGGTCTGACCTGCGCACCACGGCGTTTTTGCAGCCCAGCCAGGCGCTGCTGGATCGTGCGGGTCTGTGGGAACGTCTGGACGCCCACGCCGCGCCCTTGCAGGTGATGCGGATCGTGGATGCCGGCGGGGTCGATCCCAAACCCAGAATCGTCAAGGATTTCAACGCCTCGGACATCTCCGAGCGCCCCTTTGGCTGGAACCTGCCCAATTGGTTGTTGCGCCGCGAGATGGTCGCGCGCCTGGCCGACCTGCCGAACGTCGAGTTCCGCCCCGGCACCGGCACCAAAACCCTGTTCACCCGCGAGGCCGAGGCCCGCGTCGGACTGACTGATGGCACCACCGTGCGATGCAAGCTGGTGATCGCCGCAGACGGGCGCAACTCGCCCGTGCGCGAGGCGGCCGGGGTCAGCGTGAAAACCACGCGTTACGGACAAAAGGCGCTGGCCTTTGCTGTCACCCACCCGATTCCACACGAAAACGTATCCACGGAAATTCACCGCTCGGGCGGGCCGTTCACGCTGGTGCCGCTGCCGGATTATAACGGGTTGCCCTCTTCCGCGATCGTGTGGATGGAGCGCGGCCCCGAAGTGATGCGCCTGGCCGACCTGCCCGAGGCCGAATTCGAGGCCGCGATGACGGAACGGTCCTGTTCGCTGTTCGGGCCGCTGACGCTGGCCTCGCGCCGGACGGTCTGGCCAATTATCAGCCAGGTGGCCGAACGCATGTATGCCGAACGCGTGGCCCTGGTGGCCGAGGCCGCCCATGTCGTCCCCCCGATCGGTGCACAGGGGCTGAACATGTCCTTGGGCGATATGCGCGTCCTGCTGGAACTGGCCGAAGCCGCCCCAGAACAGCTGGGCGACCGCAAGATGCTAGAGACCTACCATCGCCGCCGCCACACCGAAGTCCGGGCGCGCGTCACCGGGATCGACCTGTTGAACCGCGCCTCGATGATGGGCGCACAGCCCTTGCGGGACGCGCGGGCGCTGGGGCTGAACGCGATCTATTCGTTGGGCCCCGTGCGCAAAACCATGATGCAACTGGGGTTGGGGACGCGCGGATAACCGCGCGCTCTGGACCGCAAAAGCGAGGGCATCCCAGCCCCCGCCACCATTGCCCCGTCAGAGCACCTGGTTCAGCACCGTTTCCAGCCGCACCAGCGTGGCGGGCACATCATACAGCTTATCCAGACCAAATAGACCCAGACGGAAGGTCATGAACCCTTCGGGCTCGTCGCAGGCCAGCGGAACACCGGCCGCGATCTGCATCCCCAGGGCCGCGAATTTCTTGCCGTTCTGGATGTCGGGATCGTTGGTATAGCTGACCACCACCCCCGGCGCACCGAAACCGTCGGCCGCGACGGACTGAACGCCTTTGTCTGCCAGCATCTTGCGAACGCCATCGCCCAACTGCCATTGCGCCTCGCGCAGGCGCTCGAACCCATACTCGCGGGTTTCCAGCATTGTATCGCGGAACACCCGCAGTGCGTCGGTCGGCATGGTCGCGTGATAGGCATGCCCACCGTTTTCATAGGCCTGCATGATCTGGTGCCATTTCTTCAGATCAATCGCAAAACTGTCGGACTGCGTGTTTTCCAACCGTTGCAGCGCGCGCTGGGACATCATCACCAGACCCACCGAGGGCGAGGCCGACCAGCCCTTTTGCGGCGCGGAAATCAGCACGTCCACGCCGGTTTTGCGCATATCCACCCAGGCACAGCCCGATGCGATACAATCCAACACCAGCAACGCGCCGACCTCGTGTGCCGCTGCGGCCAAGGCAGTGATATAGGCATCCGGCAGGATCAGCCCCGCGCTGGTTTCCACATGCGGCGCAAAGACCACATCGGGTTTGGCCTCGCGAATGGCGGCTGTGACCTCTTCGATCGGAGCAGGGGCAAAAGGCGCCTGCACGCCGTTACCCGTCTGGCGCGCCTTGAAAACCGTGGTTTGGGCGGCGAAATCACCGGCCTCGAAAATCTGGCTCCAGCGATAAGAAAACCAGCCGTTGCGCACGATCATCGCATGGGCATCGTGGCCAAACTGGCGCGCGACGGACTCCATTCCGTAGGTCCCGCCGCCAGGGATCAGCGCGACCCCATCCGCGTGATAGACCTCTTTCAACAAGCCCGAGACATCGCGCATCACCTGTTGGAACACGGCGGACATGTGGTTCAACGAGCGATCCGTAAAGACCACGGAAAATTCCATCAGACCATCGGGATCGACGGTATCAAGCAAAGCAGACATGTGAGTTCTCCCAATTCATTACCAATGGGTTAGCGCGGATTTGCAGACTTGTCCAAGTCTACGGTTGCATACCGGTCATAGCGGTCCGGGGCGGCGTTCTTCGGACAGCAGGACGTTGGCCTCGACGTTACCCACGCCGGGCAGCGCCATGATCCGTCGCCGCAGCACCCGTTCGAAATCCGAAATGTCGCGCGCGACGATTTTCAGCCGATAGTCATAGATGCCCAGGATATGCTCGACTGTCTGGACCTCGGGGATGGCGGTGACGACCCGCTCGAAATCCTCCAGGCTGACACGGCCCTTAGTGGCCAGTTTGACGCCCAGAAAAACAGTGACCCCAAAGCCCAGTTTTTCACGATCCAGCACCAGACGGCGGGATTTGATCGCGCCCGTGTCATGCAACCGTTTGATCCGTCGCCAGGTCGCGGGCTGAGACAGGCCCAACTGGCGCCCCAACGCCCCGGCGCTCAGCGTCGCATCCCGCGCCAAGGCCAGCAGGATCTGGTGATCTGTATCGTCCAGCGTGATCATACCGGCAGCACCTCGTCCTCTTTGATGCGGGCGACATGCATCAGCGCATCCAGATCCGAGATATGCGGCAGCGTCAGAATGCTATCGCGATAGATCTGCTGATAATGCGCCATATCGCGGGCGATCACCGACAGGCGGACATCGACCTGGCCCAGAAAGGTCTGGATCTCCAGCACTTCGGGGACCTTGCGGGCCGCAGCCAGAAAATCATCAAACGCACGTGGGCTGGTCTTGTCCAGGGTGATGCGCAAGGACACCTCGACCTCATACCCAAGGGCGCGCCAGTCGATCACCGCCTGTTGCCCCAGCAAAATACCGCGCGCGGTCAGGCGTTCCAGCCGACGCCAACAGGTGGCCTGCGTGATCCCGGCCCGTTCGGCCAGATCGGCGGTCGACAGGTTCGGATCGGCCTGAAACTGCCGCAGTATGCGCCGATCCGTATCATCAAGCATGAAATTTTCCTCAAATCAATAATTGAAGAATGATTTCTGACATCTTACGCAAAGAATTGCAAATTTTGAAACCCAAATTCAGGCAATACCGTCGATAGTGCCCCCAGAATAACACTAAGGAAGGAGCGCCAAAATGCGCGTTTACTATGATCGCGATTGCGACATTAACCTGATCAAAGACAAAAAAGTCGCCATTCTGGGCTACGGCAGCCAGGGCCACGCCCACGCGCTGAACCTGCGCGACTCGGGTGCGAAAAACCTGGTTGTGGCGCTGCGCGAAGGCTCGGCCTCGGCCGCCAAAGCCGAAGGCGAAGGCCTGACCGTCATGGGCATCGCCGAAGCAGCGGCCTGGTGCGACGTCATCATGTTCACCATGCCCGACGAATTGCAGGCGGACACCTACAAAAAATACGTCCACGACAACATCAAGCCCGGCTCGGCCATTGCGTTTGCCCACGGCCTGAACGTGCACTTCGGCCTGATCGAGCCCAAAGAAGGCGTTGACGTCATCATGATGGCCCCCAAAGGCCCCGGCCACACCGTGCGTGGCGAATACACCAAAGGCGGCGGCGTGCCCTGCCTGGTGGCTGTGGACTGTGACGCGACCGGCAAAGCGCTGGAAATCGGCCTTTCCTATTGCTCGGCCATCGGTGGCGGTCGTTCCGGCATCATCGAAACCAACTTCCGCGAAGAATGCGAAACCGACCTGTTCGGCGAACAAGCCGTTCTGTGCGGTGGCCTGGTTGAGCTGATCCGTTGCGGCTTTGAGACCCTGGTCGAAGCAGGCTATGCGCCCGAAATGGCCTATTTCGAGTGTCTGCACGAGGTCAAACTGATCGTGGACCTGATCTATGAAGGCGGCATCGCCAACATGGACTACTCGATCTCGAACACGGCCGAGTACGGCCAGTACGTCACCGGCCCGCGCATCCTGCCCTACGAGCAGACCAAAGCCGCAATGAAAGCCGTCCTGACAGACATCCAGCAGGGCAAATTCGTCCGCGACTTCATGCTGGAAAACGCTGTTGGCCAGCCGACCCTGAAAGCTTCGCGTCGTGCCAATGACGAGCACATGATCGAAGAAACCGGCGCCAAGCTGCGCGGCATGATGCCGTGGATTTCGGCCGGTAAAATGGTCGACAAAGCCAAAAACTAAGGCTCTGTATCAAAACCAGAAAAGACCCCGCCTCAGCGCGGGGTCTTTTTTGTTTGGGAACAGACAAACCGACCAAGGCAAACAGCCATCTGAAACACCAGATATGTGGTTAACGAATGGGGGTCCTGATCCGCTGGATTGCGGCCCTATTCGACATGTTCGCCGCGCTGAACCGCCATCCACAAATCCAGCGCCGAGCGCGTCTCGGCCACATCATGGACCCGCAGCATCTGCACCCCATCCATCACCGCCCGCAGCCCAACCGAGACCGAGCCCGCCGCGCGATCCTTGGGGTCGGGTGCGTTACCGATCGTGCCGATAAACCGCTTGCGTGACACCCCCAGCAAGATTGCGCAGCCAAGCGCATGAAACAGGGACAAACGGTTTAGAATCAACAAGTTCTGCTCTAGATCCTTGCCAAATCCGATGCCCGGATCCAGCACGATCTGCCCGCGTGGAATGCCCAGATCCATCAGGTGCGCGACCCGTTCTTCCAGGAAATCATAGACGTCCAGCAGCACGTTGTCATAGCGCGGTGCCAGATGCATCGTTTGCGGGGGGCCCTGCGTATGCATCACCATCACAGGCAAGCTCTGCTGCGCACAATACCCGGCTAAAGCCCCGTCAAAAGTGAACCCCGAAACATCGTTAACAATATCCGCCCCAGCAGCGACAGCGGCCCGTGCCACGGGCTCTTTGCGGGTATCAATCGAGATCGGCACCGGCATTTTCGCGCGGATACGGGCGATGACGGGCTCGATCCGGGCGATCTCGTCCGTAACCGCAACCCAGTCTGCACCGGGCCGGGTGGATTCCCCGCCCACATCAATCAGATCGGCGCCATCGGCAACCATCTGGCGCGCATGGGCCACGGCCTGCGCGGGCGCGTCATGGTCCCCCCCATCCGAGAAACTGTCCGGCGTGACGTTCAAAATCCCCATGATCGTGGGGCGATCCATCGGCACCCCAGCAATCGAAGGGCGCGGCGCGGTCAGGCGCTCCAACACGTCAGCCGGGGCATCAGCGGCCAGAATATGCTGCGAACCCGATCGGGTCAGAACTTCGATCCGGTCGAACCAGGCCCAGCCCCCTGCCAAGGGCAAAGCCCCTTTGGGACGTGCAGAATCAATCTGTGGAATCGGGCGATAATAGTTTTTCATAATAGCTCCGGGCCTGAAATTGGCACCTAAATCGTCGGCTGCTGGAATTACAGCATGGTCACATCCACAGCGACCGCGCGCAATGGAAGCGTATCATCTTTGGGCAGGTCTTCGCCGATAATCAGCACGTCTGCGGCCTCCATTTCGCGGGCGAACCACAGAACCTGTGCCAACGCATCGCGCGGTTGGGCCGCCGGGCCCGCGACCGCATCCAGCACAATCTTGGACGGGGCCCAGACGCTGATCTGGTCGTTTTTCATCGACCAGTCCAGCTCGGTTCGGGTGTTCACCACGACACAGCGTTTGTCGCGCCCCGCCAAAACCCAGGCGTTTTGTTCCACAGCCAGCAAATCAATCCGGCGTTGCGCCATCAGGTTCGAGGCCTTGGGCGCCGTCCCATCAGGTGCCCCGACGCACAGGATCGTTGGGCGATGCTCCTCGACCAGTTGGTCGATCCATCGCGGCAACAAAGGCGACTGAATCGCGGTGTTCGACAGGTAAACGACCTGCGGATGCGGGCGATCCTCGGAAAGGGGAACGGGCTGCGCATCCTTGCGGGCACGGACAATTTCCACGCCCAGGGCACCGGGCCCACGATCCAGTTTTTCGATCCGCACAAAGACGCGCATCGCCTGAGGTTCGGCCAGGATGCGCTCTGCGATGCGTTCGGACAGGGTTTCCAGCAGGTTCAGCCGTTCGGCGGATAATTCGTGGGCGATGGCCTCGGTCACGCGGTCATAGGACAGGATCCGGTCCACATCATCATCCACCGGGCCGGTCAGCGGCTTAACCTCAACCACGATATTGAACCGGATACGCTGTGTGGTGCCACGTTCGGTCTGAAAGGCGCCGATCTCGACCTCGACCACGTGATCGCGCAGCGAGATACGGTCCAAAGGCCCCTCGGTGGCGGTGCCTTCGGCCCGTTCGGACGGGTGGGCAAAGGCCCATTTGACTTCTTGAGACATGGTTCCCTCTGGCCCGAATGTCAGTTCAACGCCACCCTACGGGTTTCGCAAAGAGGTTAACAGACAACAAGCGCCAGAACAGGTACCAAAACCGGCACGTGATCAGTTCTGAGACAGCTCGGTCGGGTGGCGATAAAAATGGTGTACGCCGATCGTTGTGGTGCGCGCGAATTTACGCGACCATTTCGGGCTGACCGCTTTGGTATGATAATACGTCGCGCCGGCCGTCAGCGCACGCGGTGCGCCGCCAATGACCAGCTTGGCCACCTTGCCCACACGTTCAAACGCCTTGTGTTCGGCGATCACCTCGGCATGGCCGTCACAGGTATAGGTAAACTGACACTGGTATTTGCGCCCGGTCCCCTGATGGATAACGCCACAAACCGAATTGGGGAACCGCGCGCTATCCACGCGGTTCATGATAACCTCGGCCACGGCGAACTGTCCCTTGACGCTTTCGCCGCGCGCTTCGAAATACAGTGCTTCGGCCAGACAGCGCCACTGTTCGCCGCCCTTGGCGACCGGCAAAGACGACAGCCATGCGCGGGTATAGTTGATCTGCTCAACCTTGCCCTCAGGGCGCAGCAACTTGCTGAGCCGCGCAGCAGACACGCCAAACAGGCCGCGCTGTTCTTGCTTCAGCACTTGGTTCATCGGTGTGTCGGCAAAGGCCGGGGTCACGGTCGAAACGGCCAGAACAAGGGCCAAAAGGATACGCATTTTATCAGTCTCCGAGCGACAGAAACGCCGTTTGACGTCGTCATAGCACCCGGCCCTTAGAGAAAAAAACGCGGTTCGTCCACCCGCAGGGCCGGGCTACAGCGACATGTTGCAGTGCAGCATCATCTGCCACGCCGCTCAGATAATTAGAAAAGTTTTAAATAACTGTTACTTAGCGACGGGGAATTGCATTTTATCGCGGACCGCCAACTGAGCAGCGGCCAAGCGCGCCACGGGCACCCGGAAAGGCGAACAGGACACATAGCTGAACCCTTCGGCACGACAGAACGCGATTGATTCGGGGTTGCCCCCGTGTTCACCGCAAATCGACAGGGTCAAGCCCGGATGCGCCCCACGCCCGCGCGCGGCCCCAATACTCAGCAATTCGCCTACGCCATCAACATCTAGCACATGAAATGGGTCTTCTGGGTAAACACCCTGCTGAACATAGGTCGACATGAACCGGCCGGCATCATCGCGCGACAGACCATAGGTCATCTGCGTCAGGTCGTTCGTCCCAAAGGACAAGAACGCACAATGCGGCGCGATTTCCGCAGCGCGCAGCGCCGCACGCGGCGTTTCCACCATCACGCCCAGACGATAGGCAAAGGTCACGCCGGTCTCGTTGCGTACGGCGGCGGCGATTGCATCGACGCGCGTCTTGACCAGCTCGACCTCGCGTTT
Organism: Thalassovita sp.; assembly: GCA_029212905.1. Lineage (GTDB taxonomy): Bacteria > Pseudomonadota > Alphaproteobacteria > Rhodobacterales > Rhodobacteraceae > Thalassobius. The sequence goes on along the minus strand of JARGPB010000003.1, from coordinate 235,305 downwards.
GGCCGACACCAGCGGGATCATGATCTCTGGCACCACAGGATCGCCATCACGGCTGGCCTCGATTGTCGCCTCAAAGATCGCCCGCGCCTGCATTTCATAGATCTCGGGCATAGTGATGCCCAACCGCACGCCGCGCATCCCCAGCATCGGGTTATATTCCGACAGGTCCTCGACCCGCCGGGTCACGTCGGACAGCGGCAGATCCAGCGCTTCGGCCAGTTCGCGGTGCCCGGCCCGGTCGGACGGCAGGAATTCATGCAAGGGCGGATCGAACAGACGGATACATACGGGCTGCCCCTGCATGATGCGGAACAGCTCGGCAAAGTCCTCGCGTTGCATGGGCAACAGACGGTCCAGCGCGGCGCGGCGATCCCCGACACCATCGGCAAAGATCATCTCGCGCATCACGGTCAGCCGGTCGGCCTCAAAGAACATATGCTCGGTCCGGCACAGGCCGATCCCCTGAGCGCCAAAGTTCCGCGCCGTTTTCGCATCCGCCGGGGTATCCGCATTGGCGCGCACCCCGATGTCGCGATGTTCGTCCGCCCAGCCCATCAAGGTCAGAAAGGCATCGTCCTGGGTGGCTTCCAGCATCTCAGGCTCGCCGACCAGGACCTCGCCATTGGTGCCGTCGATCGTGATAATATCGCCCGCGCGGAATTCACGCCCATCCGGGGCCCGCAGCACACTGCGCCGCAGATTGAACGTCAACGCCGAGGCCCCAACCACACAAGGCAGCCCCATTCCACGCCCGATCACCGCCGCATGGCTGGTGATCCCGCCGCGTTCGGTCAACACACCCACAGCGGCATGCATCCCGCGAATATCCTCGGGGCTGGTTTCGCGTCGCACCAGAATACAGGCTTCGCCCCGCGCCGCACTGGCCTGCGCCTCGGCGGCCGAAAACACGATCCGCCCCGTCGCAGCCCCCGGACTGGCGGCAATCCCCTGGACCAAGCGGTCCCGCTCGGCCTCGGGATCCACCTGCCGGTGCAGCAATTCGTTGATCGCACGCGGTTCAATCCGCGTCAGCGCCTCTTCTTTGGGGATGATCCCATCCTCGGCCAGGCTGATCGCGATCCGTACTGCCGCGCGGGCACTACGCGCCACGCGCACCCCGTCCAGCAGATGCACATGGCCGTTTTCGATGGTGAATTCCGCCTGCATTTCCTCGCGCAGCCGCACCCGCATCAGCCGCGTATGGTCAATCAGCGCGTCATAGGCCTCTGGCTCCAGCTCTTGCAAGGACGGCCCGCGCTCGTCCCGGCCCAGAAACATCGCCCCTGCCCCTTTGGACAGCGCATCGCGACCCTGAGATTGCGACAGGTAGCGCCCGGTGATCTGAGGCTCGCCGGTCTTGGAATTCACCAGCTGAATCACGCCTGAGCCACATTCACCCAGTCCCATCCCCAGCGCCATTTCCTGCACAACCAGACCCAGCCCCGCATCCGCAGGCGCCCCCTTGGCCTGGCGCAACAGACGCGCGGTCGTCCCCTCCCAGGCCCGCGCCATGGACCGCAAAACCTCGGCCAATTGCACCGCCGGATCCTGAGGAAAGCTCTCCTCGGTCTCATCCTCATAGGCCCGCAAGGCCTCCGACAGCCCCTCCGGCCCGTCCGAAGGCACATCATCAAACATATCCGGGTCCAGACGCGCCACATGAATCGCATAGGCCTGAACAAACCGCAGATACATCGCGCTTGCCGCGTCCTGCCCCAGCTGATCACACAGCTCGACATACAGCGCGTCATTCATCCCGATATTCAGCACAGCCCCCGGCCCGCCCCAATCAGGATCCTCCGAGGACGGACGCACGCAAACCAATGCCGACGGGCCAAATGGCTTCAGCAAATCCTGCGTATCCAGCGTCTCGCCAGCCGCAATCCGATGCACCGCATCAAAGCTCAGGGCAACAGTCTTCGGCACCGGCAAATCCAACCGCACCAGGCGTTGCAGACATTTCGCCCGCCCGCCATGGGTCGAGGTCGCCACAGGGGCCACCGGGGTGATCAAGGTGATGTCAGGATCATTTTGCTGCACTGCGGCGCCTTTCATAAGTAGCCGCAGAATACGCCCCAGCCCCAACAAGGCAAGCCCGCGTCTGGATTTTTCCTGCGCGCGCTTTCATCTTGCCGTAAATACTCCGGGGGTCAGGGGGCAGCGCCCCCTGCCATCAGCCCTCGATCACGCCCAGATCGGCCACCGACAGGCAAATCACGCGAATGCGCGACAGCAGGTTCAGACGGTTGCGACGCACAACCTCATTCTCTGCGTTGACCTGAACAGCCTCGAAAAACGCGTCAATCGGGGCCCGCAACGAGGCCATGGCCGACATGGCCGCCTCGAAATCCTCGGCCTCCATCGCCGGGGCGATCTGCGCCTCGGCCGCATCCAGCGCCGCGAACAGCGCCTTTTCCTCGTCGGTTTCGGCGAATTTCACATCCGCGCCATAGGAATACTCGACCCCATCCTTGGCCTCGGCCTGGGTCAGGATGTTGTTGGCACGCTTATAGCCCTGCAACAGGTTTTCCCCGTCATCCGTTTTCAAAAAGGCCCCCAGCGTCGTGGCACGTTTCACCAACAAGGTCAGGTCATCGGTCCCCGGCATCGCCAGACAGGCATCAATAACGTCATGCCGCAGCCCCTGATCGCGCAGATAGACCTTCAGCCGGTCATGGAAAAACGCCAGCAGATCCGTGCTGGTATCGGGCACGGTGGTCCCCATGGTCTGCAACAATGACCCGTCCGAGGTATCCGGCGCGTCATCCTTGCCGTCCAGCTTGTCCAGAACCGTGCGGAACGCGGCGCCAAACACCCCGTGATCAGCGATTTCATCCAGAATATCGTTCAGCGCGGCCATCTCGGCCTCGGTTCCTTCGGACTGGTTGATCTGATGCTTCAGCAACTGGCTGTCGATGAAACGGTCCAGATTGACCCGGATGTCCCCGGCCAGGATGATGCGGATCACCCCCAACGCCGCACGGCGCAGCGCGAACGGGTCCTTTGACCCGGTCGGTTTTTCGTCGATCGCCCAGAACCCGGTCAGCGTATCCAGCTTGTCCGCCAGCGCCACGATAGTCGAAACCGCCTCTGATGGCACCTCATCCGACGGGCCCAACGGCGCGTAATGCTGCTCGGCTGCGTTGGCGACGGCCTGCGGCAGGCCAGCGGCCTGCGCGTAATAGCGCCCCATCAGCCCCTGCAATTCAGGGAATTCATACACCATTTCCGAGGACAGATCGGCCTTGGCCACGGCGGCTGCCTGCTGCGCCAGATCGGGCTCGATCCCCAGCACAGGCGCGATTTCACGCGACAAAGCGGCAATCCGGTCGATCCGCGCGGCCTGAGTGCCCAGCTTGTTATGAAAGGTCACGTTGGACAGGCGGTCGGTCCAGTCGGACATGCCCGCCTTGGCGACACGCAGGTCATTCTCCCAAAAGAACTTCGCATCCGACAGACGCGCCGACAGCACCTTTTGGTTGCCCGCCAGAATGGTCGCGCCTTGATCTGCGGTTTCGCGGTTGGCGACGGTGATGAACCGTTCGATCCGCCCGGTTTTCGGGTTCTTTACGCTGAAAAACTTCTGGTGCTCTTTCATCGAGGTTTGCAGCACCTCGGGGGGCAGTTCCAGGAAATCCGCGCCGATTTCCCCCATCAGCACGACGGGCCATTCAACCAGCCCGGCGACTTCGGCCAGCAGGCCGCGGTCTTCGACAACCTCCAGCCCGTTGGCAAAGGCCTGATTGGTGGCGTCCTGCCAGATGTGATCGGCGCGCTCGGTTGCGGACAAAATAACGTGGTCGCGCTTCAGCTTGGTGACGTAGTCATCGAACCCGTGCACGACAAACGGCCCCGAGGCCATGAACCGATGGCCCTGCGTGGTGTTGCCAGCGGTGATGCCGTCCACATCCATCGGGACAATCTCGGCACCCGATTCATCAGTCAGAATGCACAGGATCGAGTGCAGCGGACGCACCCAGCGCAGCGACCCCGCGCCCCAGCGCATGGATTTCGGCCAGGGGAAGTTGCGAATGCAGTCTTCCAGCACCTCGGCCACGATCTCGGCCGCCGGACGGCCCGGTTTTTCAATGACGGCAAAGAACACGCGGCCCTTTTTGTCATCGCGCTCTTCCAGCTGATCGCGGGTCAGGCCCGCCCCGCGCAAGAACCCCTCGATCGCCTTTTCGGGGGCGTCCACACGGGGGCCTTTGCGCTCTTCGCGCACGGTTGGGCTTTGGTCCAGCAGGCCCTCGATGGTCAGCGCCAGACGGCGGGGTGTCGAAAAGGCCGCAGCCGAGCCATAGGTCAAACCGGCCTCGACCAGACCATCGGTCACGCGTTTCTTCAGGTCGTCAGCGGCGCGGGTCTGCATCCGGGCCGGGATTTCCTCAGAGAAAAGTTCGATCAGCAAATCGGGCATATCAGTGGCCTTCTGGCGGAGTTGGGCAATCGGCAGGCACGGGTTCACCGTTGAACGCGACCTCGCCGCAATGGTTGATCTGGTGCCAGACAAAGCCGCGCCCGTCATCCATCACGGCGACGATACGGTCGATGCCATAGCGGTAATTTTCCTGTCCCATGAACGCCAGAGCCGAGCCGCTTTCCAGCGCGTGCCCCAGGTCTTTGGCGTCGAAACAGTCGAACCAGCCGGGTGCAACCAGTGGCGCGGCATCCTGATAGGACTGGAACGTCTCGCTCAGCATCGCCTGGCTGTGGTTGGTGGTGAAACAGGCCCGGAACCGGATCGGAGAACTGTCGGAATCAATCGCCTGGAAATTATCATAGACGATAGGTTCAGGCTGACCGCTGGCCAGCGACGTCATCTGCACGTCGTCCGTGCCCGAGGCCGTGACCTCGTCGTAATAGGCATAAACCTGAAGGTAATACATCGCCACACCGGCAACCAAAGCCGTAACCACGATAAACCCCGCTATCAGTTTCCCGGTCATTCCGCAGCCCAGCCCCCGGCCTCGGTTTGCACAAAGGCGTCGGCGCATTGTTTGGCCAGCGCCCGCACACGCCCGATATAGGCCTGGCGTTCGGTGACAGAAATCACGCCGCGCGCGTCCAGCAGGTTGAACAGATGGCTGGCCTTGATGCACTGATCATAGGCCGGATGCGCCATGATGATGCGCTTGCCGGTCTTGGGGTCGGTATGCTCTTGCGACAGGATCGCCTCGCACTCGGCCTCGGCCTCTTCGAAATGTTTCAACAGGGTGTCGGTGTTCGCCACGTCGAAATTCCAGCGCGAATATTCCTGCTCGGTCTGGCGGAACACGTCGCCGTATTTCAGCGCGATCGGCGCGTCAGGATCATTGTACGGCATGTCCATCACGTGATCGACGCCCAGCACATACATCGCCAGCCGCTCCAGACCATAGGTCAGCTCGCCGGAGACCGGATGGCAATCATGCCCGCCCACCTGTTGGAAATAGGTAAACTGCGAGACTTCCATCCCGTCGCACCAGACTTCCCAGCCCAGACCCCAGGCGCCCAGAGTGGGCGATTCCCAGTCGTCCTCGACAAAACGGATGTCATGCAGATCCATGTCGATGCCAATCGCCTGCAAAGACCCCAGATACAGCTCCTGCAAATCCGGCGGGCTGGGTTTGATCAGCACCTGATACTGGTAATAGTGCTGCAACCGGTTCGGGTTCTCGCCATAGCGCCCGTCGGTGGGGCGGCGCGAGGGCTGCACATAGGCCGCAGCCCAGGGCCGATTGCCCAAGGATCGCAGCGTCGTGGCCGGGTGGAACGTGCCCGCGCCGACCTCCATGTCATAGGGCTGCATCACTGCGCAGCCCTTTTCAGCCCAATAGTTCTGGAGCCTCAGGATGATTTCCTGAAAACTGCGCGGTTTGGTGGTCGTCTCTGCCATCATTCCAGCCTCTGGTGGTCCGTTAATCGGCCCAAGAAAAAGTCCCGCTCTACCTACGGTCCCCCGGAAGCGGGGTCAATTGCACCCAGACGCATTATTTGGATGCATGAAACGCGTGATTTGGTAAAACCCATCCCCAAAGACGTTTACAAATGCAGGGCAAGGACCTTTTAACAATATGCAGAGATTAGTGACCGCCGCTCTTATTTTTCTGGTGATGACCACCAAAAGCCTTTTCGCACAAGACAATACGGTCTGGGTACAGATCGAGGCCCAACCCACCCTATCGCAGGCCCTGGACCGTGCACGCGCCTATGCGGGACAGTTGCAGGACGTGAATGGATTCGTCATGCCCGGGGGCTGGTATGCCGTCGCACTGGGCCCCTACCTGCGTGATGACGCCGAACAAGTGTTGCGCGTTTACCGCGCCGAGGGCTCGATCCCACGTGACAGTTTCATCGCCTATTCCTCGAATTTCGAAAGCCAGTTCTGGCCGGTTGGGACTGCTGGCGTGACCACGCCCGCCGCGCCTCCGGCCACCGAAACCGCGCCAACGCCAGAGCCTCAGCCCGTGGCCGAGCCCGAAATTCGTCAGCCCGACGAAACCATCCGCGAGGCCCGCGCCAGCGAGGCCGCCCTGACCCGCGACGAAAAGAAAGACCTCCAGCGCCTGCTGCAATGGGCCGGGTTCTACAACTCGTCGATTGACGGATCCTATGGGCGCGGCACCCGCGCCTCGATGTCCGCCTGGCAAGAGGCCAACGGATACGAACCCACCGGCGTCATGACCACCGGCCAGCGCGCCGAGCTGCTGGCGCAATATAACGCCATCCTGAACGGTCTGGACCTGCAAACCACCGCGGACAGCCGCATGGGCATCGAAATGAAACTGCCCCTGGGCGCCGTCAAGTTCGACAAATACGAGGCCCCCTTTGCGCATTTCACCGCCACGGGATCGGTGCCTCAGGCCCGTGTCCTGCTGATCTCTCAGACGGGGGATCGCAACACGCTGTATGGCCTGTATGACATCATGCAGACGCTGGAAATCGTGCCTCTGGACGGCCCGCGCAACCTGGACGGTGACTCGTTCAAACTGGTCGGCGAGGGCGCGCAAGTCGTGTCCCACACCCAGGCCACGCTAAAGGACGGGCAGATCAAAGGCTTTACCCTGATCTGGCCCACCGGCGACGAAGAGCGCCGCACCCGCCTGCTGGGCGAGATGCAGTCCAGCTTTGCCCGCATTGACGGCGTGCTGGACCCTGCGGCTGGCAGCAATCTGGAACAGCGCGTGGATCTGGTCGCGGGATTGGACATTCGTCAGCCCAAGCTCAGCCGCTCGGGGTTCTTTGTGGATAGCAAAGGCACCGTCGTGACCACCGCCGACGCCGTCCAGTCCTGTAGCCGCATCACCCTGGATGCCGATACCGAGGCAACCGTTCTGGCCTCTGACGCGGCTCTTGGGCTTGCTGTTCTGCGTCCGTCTCAGGCGCTGGCACCCGTCACCGTGGCCAGTTTCCAGACTGCCGTACCGCGCCTGCAATCTGAAATCGCTGTCTCCGGGTTCTCTTATGGGGCTGTGCTGGATGCGCCCACGCTGACCTTCGGCACCCTGGCTGATCTGCGCGGCCTGCAAGGCGAGGAAACCCTGGACCGTCTGGCCCTGACCGCCCTGCCCGGCGACGCGGGTGGCCCGGTGTTTGACACCGGCGGCAAGGTCCTGGGCATGCTCTTGCCCCGGGTCTCGGGCAATCAGAAACTGCCCGGCGATGTCAACTTCTCGTTGGATGGCTCGGAAATCCGCAAGCTGATGGCCGCGAATGGGGTCACTGCCAGCGAAACCGACCAGATCACCGCCATGGCCCCCGAGGACATGATCGGTGTCGCCTCGGGTATGACCGTCCTGGTCAGCTGCTGGGAATAACCCCTGCCCCACTCAATGCAGAAAGGCGCGGAGCAATCCGCGCCTTTTCTTTTGCCCCGCCGCAAGCTCACAAAACAAAAACCCCGCGCCGGATTGGATACGGCACGGGGGAACACGTCAGCCCAATGGCCTCCGGCATTCAAATTCTGTGGCGTCCGGGTCAGACGTAAAACATGTCCCGGAACACATAGCGTGGGATATCATCACGAGCGATGCCCAGCTGAGCCAGTTCAGCGTCGGTTTTGTCGTTCAACGCCTGGATTTCAGCCGCGCGCGACCGCGCAACAGCATAAGCCATCATAGCTTTGCCCAAGCTGGCAAAAAATGCGTCAACACGCGCGCGCAAACCGCCCTTGGCGAATACGATAGTGGATGCAGCAGCAGCCATTTTGGAAACCTCCGTTTACCTTTGGTTTCCTCCCTGCCATGGAACATAGGTCAGTTATGTTGACTTTACCAATGCAATCCTGACATGCCTGCACTGCAAATGCTGCAACGCAGCACGACCATCAGCTTTTGGAGGATCCCTTGGGCAAACCCGGAGGTGTCGCGGGCGCGCGGTGCCGTTTGGGCGCGGGTTGTTCTGCTGCGGGCTTCGGCGCGGCGGCGGGTTTCGGTGCCGCGGCCTTCCGGGCGGGTTTTTCGGCGACGGCCGCCGGGGTCTTGGCCGCGGCCTTAGCCACTGCGGGTTTCTTCGTCGCAGGCGCGGGCTTGGCCACAGCTTTCTTGCGCGCGGGCGGCCGCGCAACCGCAGCCTCAGGCGCGGGCTTTTTCAGGATCAACGCGCGCGAAACGATCATCGGATTGGTTGCCGCCGCCATTTCGGAGCACGCCTTGAACAGGGTCATTTGCGTCTCAAACGTGTAGGCGGCCAGCCGGTACATCGAGGTCGACAACTGATAGGGGTTCAACACATGGATCATCGGATCGGTCCTTTCCGGTTGCATGGTCCGCCCAGCGTATCGCTCGAAAATGACTGTTCTGCGACGGGGCGGTTCATTTCACCCCAAAAGCCTGACAGAGCCATGCCGCAGCGCCGAATCCTTCTGCGCGCACCGGGGCCGCCCCTGCCCGCAACGCCCAATAAACAGACATACACGGTGGGTTCCCCCGCATCGCGCCCGAAAATTCAGCGAAATGACTCTACGTCAACCCGTATGAAACAGCGTCTGGAACAATCTCGGATCAATGCTTTCGGTCGCGAACGTGTCCCCCTCGCTGAGGATCGAGACCGCGTCATGGCTGTGCAGGCTTTCTTGATGGCTGGCGATGATGCGGAAATCGCCGACGCGCGGATCTGCGTGCAAATGTTCGCAAAACAGGCGCGCGGCGTCCTCGACAAAGATCGGGTTCGCGGCGTTCAGCTCGGCAAAGGCTTGTTCGTCCTCGCGTTTGACCATGACCTGCGTTTCCGTCGGCACGGCAGCGCGGGCCATGTCGATCAGGTCTTCGAACCACAGGCAGTCCGCGCCCGTCACCGCGACCGAGATCCGCGCGACCGAGCGTTGCGAATGCGGCGTCGCCAGCTGTCCGCGCGTCTGGCGGGCGTGCTCGCTCAGCTCCAGCGAACAGGGGCAGGTCGACGAATAAACATAGTCCAGATGCATGATCTTTTTGCGCAGACCATCGGTTTCCACCAGCTCCAGCGCGATGTCGTAATACTGATATCCCGACAGGCCGGACCGCAGGCTCTCTACCTTCATTGGATAGGAAAACCGCATCTGGATACGCGCGTCAAAGCTCTCAAGGTCGGATTTATAGTCATCCAGCGCCGCCTCGATCACCTCAAAGCTGAATGTCTTTTCGGCGTGTTTGTAAAACGACCGCATGATCCGGGACATGTTGATGCCCTTTTTCTCGGCCTCCAGGCTGACGGTGCCGGTCACGCTGGTTTCCAGTGCCAGATCGGCGCTGTCGCGCGTGTGGAACCGGATCGGCAGGCGGAAATTGGAAATGCCCACATGTTGGATCTGCCGCTGCGCGCCGCGGATCAGGCTGGCAGGGCCGTTTTGCAGGTCGGGCAGCTGCTCTTTGTACGCGGCGTCCACCACGAAATCAGAGGGGTACTCCCGCGACAATTCAGGGTATTCCGCGCCCGGCAGCAGGCGCGCCACGGCGGGATCCAGATTGGCGATGTCCTCGGCGGACGCAGCACTGGCCCATGCCCGAAGCCGCGCCAAGGCCAATTCGGCCTCCTCGCGTGTCGGATCACCGTCGATGTCCGGCGTATGAATATTCATGCCCAAGCCCTTTCTGGTTCCTCCCGGAACAGTAATCTAATCACTCTTCCGGGGAATTTCCAATTTCGAAAGGCTATGGGCCGAAAACGTCATCCCGGCATGCCTGTCTGATCAGACCAGATCCAGCCCCGTCAGGATGTCCGCGATCAGATCGTCCACATCCTCCAGGCCGACGCTGAACCGGATCAGACCGGGGGTGATCCCCAGCAATACCTTCTGTTCGTCAGGCAGTCGCTGATGAGTCGTCGTCGCCGGGTGGGTCGCGATGGATTTCGCATCGCCCAGGTTGTTGGAAATCACGGCAATCTCCAGCGCGTTCAGCACCTTAAACGCCGCCCCCTGCCCGCCCGCCAGATCAAAGGACAGCACCGTGCCGCCCTTTTCCATCTGCTGAGCACACAGCGCATGCTGCGCGTGATCCGCCAGCCCCGGATAGATCACCCGCGCCAGTTTCGGATGGCCTTGCAGCGCCTGTGCGATTTTCAGCGCACTGTCAGCCTGCGCCCGCACCCGCAGATCAATGGTTTCCAGGCCTTTCAGCATGATCCACGCGGTAAACGGGCTCATCGCGGCGCCGGTGTGTTTCATATAGGGTTCGACCGTGCCGCGGATAAATTCGCGCGTGCCCAGGATGACCCCGCCCAGCGCGCGGCCCTGCCCGTCGATATGCTTGGTCGCCGAATAGACCACCACATCCGCGCCCAAGCTGATCGCATTGGAAAACACCGGGGTCGAGAACACGTTGTCCACCACCACATAGGCCCCCACCGCATGGGCAATTTCTGCCACGGCGGCGATGTCGATCACCTCCAGCGTCGGATTCGAGATCGATTCAAAGAACACCAGCTTGGTGTCCGGGCGCACCGCTGCGCGCCACTGCTCCAGATCGACCCCGTCAACCAAAGTCACCTCGACGCCGTAGCGCGTCAGCACATCTTCGAGGATATACAGGCACGATCCGAACAGCGCCCGCGCCGCGACCACGTGGTCCCCGGCCTTCAGCCCCGACACCAGCGCGCCGTTGACCGCTGCCATGCCGCTGGCCGTGGCAAACCCGTCCTCGGCGCCCTCCAGCCCGGCGATCCGCTCTTCGAACATCGCGACGGTGGGGTTGCCATAGCGGGCATAGATGAACTCGTCCGGGCCGGTTTCCAGGAACCGCGCTTCGGCCTGCTCGGCCGTGTCATAGACAAATCCCTGTGTCAGGAAAATGGCCTCAGAGACCTCGTTATATTGTGAACGGCGCGTGCCGCCATGAACCAGTTTGGTGCGTTTTTTCCAGCTGTCGCTCATCTGTCATCCCTCCGGGCCCACGGCCCAATAAAAAAGCCCCGACGCGGTCAAGCGAAAGGGGCTCTCTCATCCTGACCTTTTAGCGGCATGTTTAACGTGGCCCGCAATCCGGTAACAAATCGCCACGCCCGCCTGATAGTCCCACCCAAAGTAGCCGTCAACCGTTACGTTCTCTTAACCAGTCTTTCACATCCGCTTTGCACGCTTGGCCTAGAAACAGCGCAAACACGGTGCACAGGGGCGGGGAAATGCCACTGCTACGGATCAATGCCGCGGATCACGGGCTTTGCCTGCATGGGAGCGCCCAGCCACTGGGCCCCACGCTGGCCCGGATGGCGCAGGGCGCGGGACCGATCATTGTGATGGTGCATGGCTACCGCTTTGCCCCCGGCGCCGGGGCCGATTGCCCGCATCGCCATATCCTGTCCACCGACGATCAGCCCCCCCACTGGAAGGCCCTCAGCTGGCCCCGCGCCCTGGGTCTTGGCACCCAGAACCAGCCCGGCCTGGCCATCGCCTTTGGCTGGCAGGCGCTGGGGTCCCTGTGGCAGGCCCACGCCCGCGCCACTCAGGCGGGGCTCGCCTTGGCTGATCTGATCCAGGCCCTGCACAGGCTCGCGCCCGACCGCCCCATCCATGCCATTGGCCACTCGATGGGCGCGCGCGTGATCCTGTCCGCCCTGCCCCATGTGCCGCCCGGCAGCCTGCACCGGCTGCTCTTGCTCGCCCCGGCCGAGTACCGCTCCACCGCAACCGCCGCGCTGAACACCCCCGCCGGCCGCCAAACCGAGACCTTCACCATCACCAGCCGCGAAAACGATCTCTATGACTTTGCGCTGGAACGGCTGATCGCCCCGCCCCAACCCAAAGACCGCATCATGGGCAGCGCCCCACCCGATGCGCCGAACCTGCTGACCCTGCACCTGGACAACCCCCACCTGCTGGACGCCCTCAAAACCCGAGGCCTGCCCATCGCGCCGCCTCAGCGCCGCATCTGTCACTGGTCCGCCTACCTGCGCCCCGGCGTTTTTGATCTCTACCGCGCGCTGCTGCTCCAGCCTCAGCGCCATCCGTTCCGCGCGCTTCAGGCCGCCCTGCCCGACCAGCCTCCCCCGCGCTGGTCACGGCTTTTTGCACCGCCCCGCCCCACGGTCAGCTTGCCATTGCTCCGCAAAGCGCCATCATGACCGCAATCAAAGAAGCGGAGCGAACATGACACAGCCAATCGACCTGTATTACTGGCCCACCCCCAACGGATGGAAAATCTCCATCGCACTCGAGGAAATGGGCCTGCCCTACACCACCCATCTGGTAAACATCGGCGCGGGGGATCAGTTCGCGCCCGAGTTTCTGAAACTGTCGCCCAACAATCGGATGCCCGCGATCGTGGATCACGACGGCCCCGACGGCGCCCCGATCTCGATCTTCGAATCCGGCGCGATCCTGCAATATCTGGCCCGCAAAACCGGCCAGTTCTGCGGCCCCACGCAACGCGACCGCATCGCGGTGGATCAATGGCTGATGTGGCAAATGGGCGGCGTCGGCCCGATGGCGGGTCAGGCGCATCACTTCCTGAAATACGCCCCCGCAATGGATCCGCCCCAGGATCTGCCCTATGCCCAGGACCGCTACCGCAACGAGGTCTCACGCCTCTACCGCGTGCTCGACACTCAATTGGGCCAACATCAATACGTCGCTGGGGATTTCTACTCGATTGCGGATATGGCGATCTGGCCCTGGGCGTCCCTGTGGGAAGGCCAACAACAAACGCTGGACGACAAACCCAATCTCAAACGCTGGCTGGACGAACTCGCCGCCCGCCCCGCCGTTCAGACCGGCCGCGCCCTCGCGTCCGAACAACGCAACAACGCCGCCCTGAACCAATCCACCCACAAGGTCCTCTTCGGCCAAAAGGGCTAACCCCTTTCATCTTGCCGAAAATACTCACGGGGGTCCGGGGGCAGTCAGCCCCCGGCGCTCTCCTCCGGGCTCACCCGTCAGAGCTGTCCTCTTCAATCGCGTATTTCTTGAACACGGAATTCTGCGTCACGAAGAACAGGAAAATCGCCGCGGTCAGCCCAAAGGTCTTGAAATAGACCCAGGTATCCGTGCTCTGCGTCCGCCAGATCAGCTCGTTCAGCACCGCCAGCCCGAAAAAGAACCCGCACAGGCGCTTGGTCAGCACCATCCAGCCCTCTTGTGTCAACGGCAAGGCCGCCTCCATCACCGATTGCAGATAGCTCTCGCCGCGCAACAGCCCGACCCCCAAAGCCCCGCCAAACAGCAGGTAAATCAGCGTCGGTTTCATCTTAAAGAACCGGTCATCATTCAGCCAGACCGACAGCCCGCCAAAGATCACCACCAGCACCAGGGTCACGACCTGCATCTTGGACACATGTCCCGTCAGTTTCCACAACAGCCCCGTGGACAGCAGCATCAGCGGAATGAACCCGGCCGTGACCAGAATGAACCCCTCGTATTCCGTGCCGCCAATCGTGAAAACACGATCCTTCAGCCAGACATAAGCGGCAAAGAATATCACCACCGGGCCCAGCTCTAGCGCGGTTTTCAGCATCGGGTTGATCTTGTTTTCGGCCACGTCTCAGCCTCCCATCTCTACAATCACTGCGCCCACGGCGATCAGGGCCATCAGCCCTGCCCTGCGCGGGCCTACGGTTTCTTTCAGGAACAGCCAGCCAATCACCGCCGCGAACACGGTCGAGGTCTCGCGCAGAACCGCCGCCTCGCCCACCTTGTCCAGCCGTGTCGCCAGCATGATCGACCCAAAGCTAAAGAACGCAACCAGCGCGCCCACCACGCCCCGCACCATCAGGGGCGGCAGCGCGGGCCGGGTCTCCATCGACCGCCAGCGCAGCCCCGCGACCACCGGCATGAACAGCCCGTCGATCAAAAAGAACCACGCCAGAAACGTAAATGGGTCTTCGGTCGCGCGGATGCCATAGGCGTCATAGGTCGTATACATCGCGACCAGACAGCCCGTCAGCACCGCCAGCCCCAGCGCGGCGCCCATCATGCCGCGATTTCCGTCGAGTTTCAGATAGTTATACAGCGCCAGCCCGAAAATCCCCGCCAGCAGGACACCCACGCCCAGCCATTGCACCAGCGTAAACACCTCGCCGAACAGCAGATAGGCGCCGATCACTGTGAAAAACGGCCCCGTCCCGCGCACCACCGGATACACCACCGTATAGGACCCGCGCGTATAGGCCATCGCCTGTAGCACCTTATAGACCGTGTGGATCACCCAGACGGTGGCAAAGATCGGCCACATATGCGGCTCGGGCCAGGGGAATACGAACAGCGCCAGCGGCGCCGCCATCATGGCATACCAGAAATCAATGGATCCCCGCGACAGCCACGGATCATGCCGGCCCTTCTGGATCGCGCCGAAAATAGCGTGCAAGAAGGCCGCCAACAACGCCAGTGCCAGCGCCAGATTATGGCCCGCCTCTGTGCCTTCCAGCGTGACGAGCCAGGCGCTCATATCATTCGGGGGTCAACATGGCCGGGCAACCCCGCCAGATGAGTCCGAGCGCGCTCGGTCAGGTCCAGGTCGCGGCCGCTGTGCAGGCGCACCAATTCTCCGCCGATGGGTTCCTGGGCGTAAGATTCCACCAGCACCGATTCGAGGCTCTCGATCACGAAATCCGTCCGTTGCGCCGGGGTCAGACACAGATGCGCAATGCGCGGCGGGCTGTCTTCGACATGCGAATCCCAGATCACCCGGCCCATGCCCACCACGTCCTCGCCGTCGGTCAGAACGCATTCGGCACAGACAACCCGACCGTCCGGCCAGCCGTCCTCGTCCCAGTCGTGGTCGATCCGCGCCCATTGCATCAGATCGTCCATGTCATTGAAAAGACTGCTGCCTTCCCAATCTGCCTGGGTTTTTAGGGTTTCGTGGATCTCAAGCATCAAGACCTGTCAGCGCCTTCGCAAATTCTTCGGGGTCGAAAGGCGCAAGATCGTCGATCTGCTCGCCCACGCCGATGGCGTGAATGGGCAGGCCGAATTTATCCGCCAGTGCCACCAGCACCCCGCCCTTGGCGGTTCCGTCCAGTTTCGTCATTACCAGCCCCGAAACATCCGCCAATTTCTGGAAGGTCTCGACCTGGCTCAGCGCGTTCTGCCCGGTTGTCGCGTCAAGCACAAGCAAAGTGTTATGCGGCGCGGTTTCGTCCTTTTTGCGGATGACCCGGACGATTTTCGCCAGCTCCTCCATCAGGTCGGCGCGGTTTTGCAGCCGCCCCGCCGTGTCGATCATCAGCAGATCCGCGCCCTCGGCCTCAGCTTTGGTCATTGCATCGAACGCCAGGCTGGCGGGATCTGATCCTTCGGGGGCGGTCAGGACGGGCACGCCTGCGCGCTCGCCCCAGACCTGCAATTGCTCCACGGCTGCGGCGCGGAACGTGTCGCCCGCCGCGATCACCACCTTTTTGCCTGCGCCTTTGAACTGGCTGGCCAATTTGCCGATCGTCGTGGTTTTGCCGGATCCGTTGACGCCCACCACCAGCACGACCTGAGGCTTGCGCGGATACAGCGGCATCGGCTTGGCCACA
The DNA here is from genome assembly GCA_029212905.1 of Thalassovita sp. Classification (GTDB taxonomy): domain Bacteria; phylum Pseudomonadota; class Alphaproteobacteria; order Rhodobacterales; family Rhodobacteraceae; genus Thalassobius. Next base: position 219,393 of record JARGPB010000003.1, on the reverse strand, counting down.
TCCTCCATGATCCGGGCGATTTCATCCGCCAGCAGGCGCTTGATTTCCTGGGTCGACAGCTTCTTGCCGAACCGGCCTTCGGCGATATTGGCCGTCACCCGCAGCGCCGTATCCACCCCCATATCCGAGGCGATCAGCAGCTCTTCGAGCTGTTCCAGCATGTCGTCATCCAGCACGCGCCGCACGACAGGCTTGTCTTCGGACCGGCCCATAAGACGGCCCAGAATGCCGGGTTTTGCCGCAGCTTCGGGCACAGGCGCCGGATCGGGCACAGGCGCAGGTTTCGGCGCCGGAACAGGATCAGGATCAGGATCAGCCGCAACCTGCGGGTCCGCAACGGGCTCTGGTTTGGAAACGGGCTCTGGCTCGGCCGGTGTTTGCTCTGCGCCGCTATCCTCTGCAACGCCGCCGTCTTCGACAATCGACTCCAGCCCCTCCTCCAACTTCGAGGACGAGCGAGTCAGGCGTTGTTTCAGCTTGCCGAAAAATGACATACGGGCCTCCGGGCGTGTTTCATCCCAACTATCCATTCCGGCCCCGTAATGGAACCCCTCAGACCCCCACGAACCGCCAGAACCCGACCATGATCAGCGCCTGTGCCGCCCAATACAGCCCCCACACCGCATAGGATGACACGCGCCCGCCCTTTCCCAGGAACAACTGCGTCGACAAGATCAGGTCCGACCCGATGAAACACAGCGCGCCCGTCAGCAAATAGGCCCGCGGCACCCCCGGCAGCGCCGCGCAGACCCCCATCAACAGAATCAGCACCACATAGCCCCGCACGACCGGTCGCAGCGCGCCGGTTTTCGGTGACAGCCAGACCTCGGTCGAAACACCAAGCCCCAACAGCGCGACCGTCACGCCCCAAAACAACCCATCCGGCGCGTCCAGCGGGAACACCGTCACAAAGGCCAGGATATACAGGATATGCCCCAGCGCGAAGGCCCCGATACCTGCCTTCAGGATCGTCTCTCCGGGGCGCGACAGCAGGAAATCCCCCAGCACGCAGGCCCACAGCCCCGCCAATGCCAGCACCGGCAGCCCCATCCCCGTCAGCGCCACCGCCGGCAGCACCACGCTTGCGGTTTTGACGGCGCTCCGCAGCCAGCTTTCTTCGCGCCAGCAATACACCGCCCCGTATACCAGTGCCAAAACGGCCCCCACTGCGATCAAGATCATTCCGCGTCCTCCCGTGTTTTGCCCGCAGCCTAGCCCCGGACCCGCGTAAAACCACCAAAAACCGCCTCCCGCGCAAATGTGACTTGGAGGCAAGCCGTTCCTGTTGCAGGCTGGCCCCATGAAACATGTGCTCTTTGCCCTGCTGATCGCCGCCCCCGCCGCCATGGCTGCTGAAACCCCGATGACCGGCGCAGAATTCGATGCCTATACCCAGGGCAAGACCTTCTATTACGCCGAAAACGGCCGCGATTACGGCGGCGAGGAATACCTGCCAGACAGGCGCGTTCGCTGGTCCTTTCTGGATGGGCACTGCAAGGATGGGCTGTGGTATGAACAGGCCGATCAGATCTGTTTCATCTACGAGGACTCCACGGATCCGCAATGCTGGACCTTCTATGACGGCCCCGACGGTCTGGTCGCTCAGTTCGAAAATGACCCAACCAGAGCCATGCTCTACGAGACCCGTCAAAGCGACGAACCCATGATGTGCCTGGGGCCTGACGTCGGCGTTTGACTTATCCAAAAGAGATCATAATGACCCGACTCACCACCTAAAACACGCCCTTCCAGACACAAACACAACATTTCACTACCCCGCCTTCCGCCTCACTCCTCGCCACCGTAACATGCGCCCAAACCCCTTTGGAGCACGGGAATCCGATGGTTCTTTTTACTCTGGCGACGCTGATCCCCGCGGCCCTGATCTGCGGGGCGGCCCTGTGGGGCGGTCTGTGGGTCTGGGCCGCGCTGGCCTTTATCACAGTGCTCTGTGCCGCGATGGATCGGCTGGTGCAGGGCGACGCCGCGCGTCGTGAACCAGGGGCCGAGTTCCCGGCCGGCGATGCGCTCTCGGTCACGTTGGCCGTGCTGCACCTGCCCACGCTGGGGCTGGTGATCTGGGCCGTCGGGGGCCACGGCCCGCTATCCGGTACCGACCGTGTTGGCCTGATCCTGGGTGCCGCGCTGTTTTTCGGCCAGATCACCCATCCCAACGCGCACGAGCTGATCCACCGTCCCGCCCGCGCCCTGCGCGCCCTTGGGGTCATGAGCTACGCGACGCTTTTGATGGGGCACCATGCCTCGGCGCATCGGCTGGTGCATCACGTCCATGTCGCCACTGACCAAGACCCAAATTCCGCCCCCAAAGGCGTCGGGTTCTGGCGCTTCGCCCCGCGCGCCTGGATCGGGTCATTCCGTGCGGGCCTCGCGGCCGAGCGTGCGCTCAGGGCAAAAAACAACCGAAAAACCCAAAAGCTGAATCCGTATATTATCTATTTATTATGGGCCATTACAGCCTTTACCTTATCCTTTACCTTAGCAAATATGACCGGGATCTTAACGCTTGTGATCATCGTCATCTATGCGCAAATCCAGGTCCTTCTGGCCGATTATGTCCAACATTACGGGCTGCGTCGCGCCCGGCTGGACAGTGGCAAATACGCCCCCGTTTCCGCCGCGCATTCCTGGAACAGCCCGCATGTGTTTTCCTCTGCGATGATGCTGAACGCGCCGCGCCATTCGGACCACCACATGTATCCCGCGCGCCATTATCCCGCGCTCGAACTGACGCCTGCCATGCCCGTTTTGCCGCATTCCCTGCCCGTGATGGCGGTGATCGCGCTGGTTCCGCCGCTGTGGCGCCGCGTCATGGATCCCCGGCTACAGGCTCTGGCTAAGACCTAGAAAAGGCTGCCTTGCTCGGGTGGTTTTGCGCCGGATTTCCGGGCCGGTCGCGCCGCTCCGATCGCCAGCTTTCCGTCGCTGAATTCGATCTCCAGCGCCGCCGCCTGACCCGCCGCCTTTTTCGAGGTCACAACCGCCCCGTCGCCGCGCACCACCGCATAGCCGCGTTTCAGCGTTTCCTTGTAACCCAGCGTTTCGCGCAGCCGATCCAGCCGCTCGATATCCGCGCTCCAGCCGTTGATCTGCCGCTGCCCCGCATCGGACAGGCGTTGGGACAGCCGGTCCAGATCCACGGATTTCCGTTTCATGTCAGCCTCTAACGGCGCAACGTTCAGGCGATCCGCCCGCCGGTCCAGCAGTTCCCGTTTCACCGCAACCGCCCGCAGCAGCCCCGCATCCACGCGCGGCGCGATACTGTTCAGATGGCGTTTGTCGGCCTCGATCCGGCTGCGCAGCGCAGACACACGCAGCCCGCCCGCCACCTCGGACAGGCGCACACGGCGCACCTGCACGGACCGATCCAGCGCCTGCGGCAGTCGATCCCCCCAAGTGTCCAGCCGTTGCCGCGGCCCATCCAGCAGCGTTTCCGCCCGTGGCAAAGCCCGCGACAGATCCCGCAGCCGCTGACCTCGTTGCCCGACACCTTGGGTCAGGGCCCGCGTCAGCCGCGCGTTTTGCTGATCCAGCCAGGCCAGCAGCTCCATCCGCACCGGCACCGCGATTTCCGCCGCCGCCGTGGGCGTGGGCGCTCGCATATCCGACACATAGTCGATCAAAGTCGTGTCCGTTTCGTGCCCCACGGCCGAAATCAACGGAATCTCGGACGCCGCCGCCGCACGGGCGACGATTTCCTCGTTAAAGCCCCACAGATCCTCGATCGAGCCACCGCCCCGCGCAACAATCAACAGGTCGGGCCGTGGCAGCGCCCCGCCCGGTGTCAGCGCGTTGAATCCGCGGATTGCATTGGCCACTTCGGGCGCGCATTTGGCCCCCTGCACGGCGACCGGCCAGATCAGAACCTTGCGCGGGAATCGGTCCCGCAGCCGATGCAGAATATCCCGGATCACCGCCCCCGAGGGCGACGTCACCACCCCGATCACCTCGGGCAGATAGGGCAGCACTTGCTTGCGCGCCGGATCGAACAACCCCTCTGCGGCCAGCGCAGCCTTGCGTTTTTCCAGCATCGCCATCAGCGCGCCCATGCCCGCCGGTTTGATATCCTCGATCACCATCTGGTATTTCGATTGCCCCGGAAAGGTCGTCAGACGGCCGGTTGCGACCACCTCCATGCCCTCTTCGGGGCGGGTGGTCAGCTTTGCGGCCACGCCCTTCCAGATCACCCCGGCCAGAACCGCGCGGTCATCCTTCAGATCCATATACACATGGCCTGAGCGCGGCAGCGACACGCGCCCCACCTCGCCGCGGATGCGCACATGCGAGAATTCCCCCTCGATCATGCGTTTCACCACGCCCGAAATCTCGGACACGCTGAATTCGGGGGCGTTCTCGCCCTCTGCGGGCTGATCAAACAGTTCTGACATGTGGGGCCTGACTTGTATCCATACGCGAGCCACCTTAGAACGCCCCAAACGATAGGCCAAGCGGAGACACAGCATGAATATCCTGATCCTGGGCAGCGGCGGGCGTGAACATGCGCTGGCATGGGCCGTCATGCAGAACCCCAAATGTGACAAGCTGATCGTCGCCCCCGGAAATGCCGGCATTGCCGCGATTGCCGATTGCGCCAGCCTGGACATCAACAACGGCGCCGCCGTCATCGGGTTCGCCGAAGAGCACGCCATTGATTTCATCATCATCGGCCCCGAGGCCCCCCTGGCCGCTGGTGTTGCGGATGACCTGCGCAATGCGGGTTTCAGCGTCTTTGGCCCCTCCAAGGAGGCCGCCAAACTCGAGGCCTCCAAATCCTTCACCAAAGAGGTCTGCGACGCCGCCAACGCGCCCACTGCCGGCTATGCGCATTTCACCGATGCTGACGCCGCCAAGGCCTATATCCGCGAACAGGGCGCGCCCATCGTGGTCAAGGCCGACGGCCTGGCCGCAGGCAAAGGCGTGATCGTCGCGATGGATCTGGACACCGCCCTGGCCGCGATTGACGACATGTTCGGCGGCGAATTCGGGGCCGCTGGCGCCGAGGTCGTGATCGAGGAATTCATGGATGGCGAAGAGGCCAGCTATTTCATCCTCGTCGATGGCGAGGACTGCCTGCCCATCGGCACCGCGCAGGACCATAAACGCGTCGGCGAAGGCGACACCGGCCTGAACACCGGCGGCATGGGCGCCTATTCCCCGGCCCCCGTCCTGTCCGACGAAATCGCCGCCAAGGCGATGGCCGAAATCATCCGCCCCACCATGAAGGTCATGGCCGATCGCGGCACCCCCTATCAGGGCGTGCTCTATGCCGGTTTCATGATCAAGGACGGCCAGCCCCGTCTGGTCGAATATAACTGCCGTTTTGGCGATCCAGAATGCCAGGTCCTGATGCTGCGTCTGGGTGCTCAGGCGCTGGATCTGATGCAAGCCTGCGCCGAAGGCCGCCTGGCCGATACCACCGTCAACTGGGCCAATGATCACGCGATGACCGTCGTCATGGCCGCCGACGGCTATCCCGGCGCCTATGAAAAAGGCAGCGTGATCAATGGATTGGACGCCCTGCCCGAAACCGCCTTCGAGATGTGCTTTCATGCGGGCACCGCGGCAAAGGACGGTCAGATCATCGCCACAGGGGGCCGTGTTCTGAACATCACCGCCCGCGGCGACACCCTAAGCGAAGCCGCCGAACGCGCCTATGCCATGGTTGATAAGATCGACTGGCCTCAGGGCTTTTGCCGCCGTGACATCGGCTGGCGCGCCCTTTGACGACAGGGCTGGCTCTGTGATCAGGGCCAGCCGCATTAGCCACGCCTATCCGGCTGATCTGATGACATCAACGCGCTGATTTCGCCGTCCGAAATCGCCTGCGCCGCATAGTCAAAACTGCCGGTCTGCCTGACCTCTTGGGCCGCGCGCATCAGCGCCCCCAAAGCCGCCCGCGCAAAAGAGCCCCCAACGCTGATCCGGCTGACCCCGGCCTGCGCCAGCTGGGCCACGGTATAGTTCGGCCCCTTAAGCCCCATCACCACATTGACCGGCTTATCCACCTCTTTGCACAGGGTTCTGATCGCCTCGATCCCCGGCAGCCCCGGCGCATACAAAACATCCGCGCCGGCCTGCGAAAACGCCTGCAAACGTTTGATCGTGTCCGCCAGATTATCCTGTCCCCACAGGTGGTTCTCGGCGCGGGCGGTCAGCACAAAGGGTTTGTCCTTTACCGCCTCGGCTGCGGCCTGAATCCGGTCCACCGCCTGCGAAAACCCATAAATCGGGTCATCCGGGGCGCCGGTCGCATCTTCGATCGACCCACCCACCAGGCCGGTTTCCAGCGCCATTTCCAGCGTGGTCGCGCAGGCCTCGGGCGTGGCGCCGAATCCATCCTCCAGATCGGCCGAGACAGGCAGATCCACCGCCGCGACGATCTCGGCCGCGTTCAGCAAAATCTCTTCCCGGCTGAGCGCAGCAAAGGAATCGCGCTTCCCCTTGGCAAAAGCATAACCCGCGCTGGTGGTGGCGATTGCCTGAAACCCCAGACTGGCCAGCAAACGCGCCGATCCCGCGTCCCAGGCGTTGGGAATGACAAACGCCCCCGGCGCCTGATGAAGCCCCGCCAAAACCCCATATTTCGCAGTTTGATCCGCCATGATTCCCCCCTTGCGACCGTTTCGATCAGCATAGGCGCGCCAGAACAAAAACGGAACAATTTTTCACCCGGCCCATCGTAACTGCCCGTTTGCGCATTGCTGCGGCTGGGCCTATCATGGCGCGAACTGCCCCAAAGGACTTCTGCAAACTCATGTCAGATCTCGTCGATAACGCATATGCCAACGGCGATTTTATGGAGCTCATGTTCACCCATGCGCCCGTGGGGCTGGTCGTCACAGAAAACCGCGTGATCCGCGACTGTAACCCCACCTTTGCCGCCATGTTCGGATACACCCGCGAAGAGCTGCGCAATCAGCTTTTCTCGATCCTTTATCCCAGCCAAGAGGAATTCCTGAACATCCGCAATCGCGGCGTCAAAGATCTTCAGGAAAACACCGGCTATTGGGATGAACGCGTCATGGCCCGCAAGGACGCCGCGCTGTTCTGGGTGCGCGTGCGGGGCCATTCCTTCACCCCCACCGATCCGCTGCAACGCGCCGTCTGGAGCTTTGCCGACCTGTCGAAATCGCGCCCCTATCAGCCCCTGACCCGCCGCGAACGCGAGGTGTTCTCGTTGATGGGCGAAGGCAAGACCAGCAAGGAAATCGCCCAGATCCTGGGCATGTCCTATCGCACAGTCGAGGTCCACCGCGGCCGCCTGCTGAAAAAATTCCGCGCCTCGAATACGGCCGGGCTGTTTCAGTCTCTGGGGGCGTTGGGTGGGCCGCATGTGGTCGGTTCGGGCCAGTGAGCCGCACCGAATTCACCATCGACCCGGCGTTGCTGCGCGCCACTCAGACCTACCGCGTTGAAAACGGCCACCTGACCCATCTGGCCGACAATGACACCCCCGACTGGACGCTGGATTTGCGCACCGTTCAGGACATTGCCTATTCCGAAATCACGGTAAAGCTCTCGGTGATCCGGCAGCTCGATCTGGTCACGCCCGACGGGGTGCGGCGCCTGTCCCAGACGCTTGCCATATCAGACCGCGGCCCCAGCCGGACCGGTTTTACTGATCTGGTGGTCGCCCTGCTGCGCGCTGTCGCCGATCTGCATCCCGACATGAAAATCACCTATGGGCTACAAGGCAAATCCCGCACCGCACTGTTCGTGGTCTCGATGCTGTCTGTCGCCGCCGGGGTCGCCCTGCCCGTCGCCATGCTGGCCACCAATGCGTCCTTGGGTCGGCTGTGGGCCGCATCAACGCCCAGCCTTCTGCTGATCCTCATGGGGGCCGCCTATGGCTGGCCCAACCGCCCCTGGAAACCGCTGCCGCGCCTGCCCCTGGCCCAGTTGGTCCAGATGCTAAAGCCTACGAACAGTCCAGCCGCGCCCTAAGGCTCTCTGGACCGCGATAGCGCCCAATATCGCGCACGGTGACGCGTGTTCCATCAAAAACCGACGCCATGATCCGCGACCAGTCCCGGTTCACGGTGATCATCTCGGGCTGGCCCGCGCAGGTGCGTATCCCGCTGGTGATCGTCGCATCGCCAATCCGGTGATTGGTCAGACCATCCCGTTCGCCCACCAGCGTTAACTGACCGTCCTCATAACGCCAGATCCGCAGCAGCCGCGCCAGATGAGGCCGGTCGATATAGGCGATCTCGACCTTGCCGTCCCCGTCCAGATCCGCCGCACCGATCGGCGACAGCCAGCGGTTGCGCCGTCCGATATAGGGCGTCGCCGCCCGCACCCCGTCCTGATCCCAGACGGTCAGCCGGGCGCCAGCGGTCAGGCTGGTTTCCACAGCGATCACCTCGGGGGCGCCGTCCCCGTCCAGATCCGCCAATCGCGGGGCAATATCCTCAAATATATGCGTCTCGGGCAGGGTGAACTCCAGCACCTGCCCGTTGTCCATCCGCAGGCGCATCCCGCCCCATTCCGGCGTGTCCCCCAGGATGTCATGATGATAGCGCGACACAGGGCGCACATACTCGGCCCCGACGATATCGGCCAGCACAAAGCCCCCCGACAGCGTCAGCCCCAACAGCGCCCCGCATAGCACGCGCCACATCAGATTTGCTTTTCAGGCAGGTTCACCACCAGGCCGTCCATCTCGTCCGTGACCTTGATCTGGCACGTCAACCGCGAGGTCTCGGGGTTCGGCTCAAAGGCAAAATCCAGCATGTCCTCTTCCATGTCGTCCTTGGCAGGCAGCTTCTCGACCCAGGCAGGATCAATATAGACATGACAGGTCGAACACGCGCAGGCGCCGCCGCAATCGGCCTCGATGCCGGGGATATTGTTGTCGCGTGCGCCTTCCATCACGGTCAGACCGGCGGCAACGTCTACAACATGCTGGGTGCCGTTATGCTCGATATAAGTGATTTTCGCCATGTTTGCGGGCTCCTGACTGGATCGGTTCATCTATTCCGCAAAAGACTTAGCCAAGCTGGCCCGCCTGTGCCAGTCCCTTTTGCGTGATCAGCCCCTCCCAGGGCACGATGGCTTTCCCCAATCCCCAAAACACGCTACACTCGCCCCAACAACACGCCGCAAGAGGCACCCGAGCAGATGATCCGTTTCCCAGTTCTGGCCCTGTCGGCCCTTATCGGTGTTGCCGGCTGCAATGCCACCCTGCCCCTGTCCGACATGCAGGAACCCCAGGTCACGCGCTCGTTCGAACCCGGCCCGCCCGGCGCAAAACCCGGCACCTGCTGGGGCAAACACACCACCCCCGCCGTGATCGAAACCGTGACCCAGCAGATCATGCTCCAGCCCGCCCAGATCCGCAGCGACGGCACGGTCGAACAGCCCGCCATCTACAAGACCGAAACCCATCAGCGCATCGTCAAAGAGCGCCGCGACATCTGGTTCGAAACCCCCTGCCCGGCCCAGCAATCCCCCGAGTTCATCGCCTCGGTCCAGCGCGCCCTTGCCGCCCGTGGGGTCTATCATGGCCAGATCACCGCCCAGATGGACAGCCGCACCCGCGCCGCGATCCGCAAATACCAGAAACCTCAGGGGCTGGATTCAGGCATCCTGTCCACCGCCGCCGCGCGCAAACTGGGCCTGATCGCGGTTGTTCTGCCCGATCAGACCCCGGATCAGACCCCCGATCAGACCTCGGATCAGGACTAACCCCCGCCGTTCATCTTGCTGAAAATACTCACGGCGCAACATCGCCACGGGCGCGCCCCAAAGCAAAGGCCGCCCCGGTTTCCCAGGACGGCCCTTTCCAAATCTATCGTCTGCGCGGATCACCTCTTGAACGGCAGCGCCACGAAACGCGGCTCTCCGTTGCGGCGGATCAGCAGCAGCATGGACTTGCGCCCCGCCTCTTGCGCCTCGTCCACACGGGCCTGTAGGTCCGCTGCTGTCTCCAGCTTCTGCTGACCGGCCTCGGTGATCAGATCTCCCGCGCGCAGCCCCTTCTCAGATGCAACCGAGGTCTCGTCCACATCCATCACCACCAGCCCCGAGGCCTTGGGGGACAGTTGCAGCTCCTTGCGCAGCTCGTTGGTCAACGGGCTCAGCGTCAGCCCCAGGATCTCCTTGGGGGCTTCGACCTCTTCGGGTTTGGTCACGGCGGCAGGCACGGCTTCTGCGGCCTCACGGCGGCCCAAAGTCACCTTCAGCGTCTGGGTTTTGCCGTCCCGGAACACCAGCACACGCACGGTCTTGCCGACATCCGTGTTGCCGACCTGGCGCACCAGGCTGCGGGTGTCCGTTACCTCGACCCCGTCAAAGCTCATGATCACATCGCCCTGGATCATGCCCGATTCCTTGGCCGGTCCTTCGGGGACATCCGTCACCAATGCGCCTGCGGCTGTCTCCAGCCCCATGGCCTCGGCCACATCCTCGGTCACGTCCTGGATGCGGACGCCCAGCCAGCCCCGGCGCGTCTCGCCAAAGTCCTTCAACTGCGCCACAACCTTGCTGACCACATTCGAGGCCATCGAGAACCCAATCCCGATCGAGCCACCGTTGGGCGACAGGATCGCGGTATTCACCCCGATCACATCCCCGTCCATGTTGAACAGCGGCCCGCCCGAGTTGCCCCGGTTGATCGCCGCGTCCGTCTGGATGTAATCGTCATAGCTCCCGGACAGGGCCCGGTTGCGCGCCGACACGATCCCCGCCGAAACCGAAAACCCCTGACCCAGCGGGTTGCCCATGGCCATCACCCAATCCCCCACGCGCGAGGAATCACTGTCGCCGAATTTCACATAGGGCAACGGCTTGTCGGTCTCGACCTTTAGCAGCGCAATATCCGTGTTTGGATCTGTGCCCACCACCTTGGCGTCCAGTTCCTCGCCACCGAAGAATTCGATGACGATCTCATCGGCGCTTTCGATCACGTGGTTGTTGGTGACGATATAGCCATCCTCGGAAATCACGAATCCAGACCCCAAGGCCGAGCTGCGGCGCGGACGGTCGCCTCCGGGCTTACGGTCTTGAAATTCCTTAAAGAAATCTTCGAACGGGCTGCCCTCGGGGACAATCGGGTTAGGGCCCGACTGCCCGGCAACCACGGTCGATGTGGTGATATTCACCACCGACGGGCTGATTTTTTCGGCCAGATCGGCCAGACTGTCGGGCCGCGCGGCGGCGCTCATCGCCTGCGCCAATACCAATGCCAATGCCACAACACCCAGCCAAAGCGCCCGCATCGCGGCGCCTCCACGGCTCGGAACAGAAACTGCCAAACTGCTCACTCCCATCACTCCTTTGATCCTGGGTATATCGCTGGCCCGCGCGGGTCAGCTCTCTGACATACCTTTTCACGGCCCGCGCCCCGCATGCAACTCAATCCGCATCGCATCGGCTCAACTGGCTGTGAACCGCTGGTGATCCCAACCAAAGATATCGCCCGGATCCGCCGTGGAATTTGAGTATTTTCAGCAAGATGAAACAGGCGGACCGCGTCTCCCCTGGTGGGGTGCGTCCGGGGGAGAGGGGGAAATCGCAGATTTTCCACCTCGGGGGCAGAGCCCCAATCCAAACAATCCAGCGCGCCGCAGGCGCACAATCGGATCACGCCCCCAGCGTTTTGGCGATCCAGACCAGCAGCACGCCCACCGCCAGCGCCGCCAGCCCCAAGCGGCGCAGCAGGTCTTCGGGCAGGGTTTTCAGAGTCGCCAGCAGGCGCTCGACAAGCGAAGGGGCCAGCGCATAGGCCAGCCCCTCCACGATTAATACCAGCCCGAGGGCCAGGAAGGCCGTCGCGATCATTGCGCCACGCGATTCGATTTCAGGTAATCGAAGAACTCGCTTTCGGGGGTCACAACCAATGACGTGTTCTTCCCGCCCAGCGCGTTCTCATAGGCCTGAAGCGAACGATAGAAGGCAAAGAACTCGGGGTCGGCCCCAAAGGCTTCGGCGAAGATGCTGTTGCGTTTTGCATCTGCTTCACCGCGCGAGATTTGCGCTTCGCGTTCGGCCTCGGACAGGGTTTCCACCACGGTCCGGTCGGCCAGGGCGCGCACCCGTTGCGCCGCTTCGTTACCGCGGGCGATCTCGTCTGCGGCTTCGCGTTCGCGTTCGGCTTTCATCCGTTCGAACGTGGCGTTCAGGTTTTGGCGCGGCAGGTTGGTCTGTTTCAGACGCACGTCCACCACATCAACCCCCAGGCTCAGCGCTGCTTCGCGGGCCTGATCGCGAATACGCGTCATCAGCCCGCGCCGGTCTTCTGACAGGATCGTGTCCGAGGTTACCTGATCAGCACCCAGCACTTCGCGGATCTGCGCGTTCAGGATCGAGGACAGGCGGTCCTCGGCCACGCGCAGCCCGCCGACACCAACGGCCTGACGGAACCGCACCACATCGGCGATCCGGTAGCGCGCGAATGCGTCCACCACCAGGCGGCGGTCATCCGAGGGCGTGACCTCGATGGTTTCGGTATCCAGCGACAGGATCCGGTCATCATAGGTGACGACCTCTTGGATCAGCGGGATCTTAAAGCTCAGGCCGGGCTCTTCCTTGACGGCCTTGATCTGGCCGAATTGCAGCACCAGCGCTTTTTCGCGCTCGTCCACAACAAAAACCGAGGACAGGACGCCCGCCACGACGATCACCAGGGCTGGGATCAACAGAGTTGTCTTATTCATGGCTTAGTTCCCCCCTTCGGTGCGTCGCATTTCGTTCAACGGCAGATAGGGCACCACACCCGAGCCACCCTCGCCGATCACGCCGCTGTCCAGAATGGTTTTATCCACGTCGCCCAGCACCTTTTCCATGGTTTCCAGATACAGGCGCTTCCGAGTCACCTCTGGGGCCTTTTGGTATTCGGCCAGAACGGCGCTGAAACGGCTGGCTTCACCCAGCGCGTCGTTGATCACCTGCGCGCGGTAGGCTTCGGCCTCTTCCAGTTTCTGGGCGGCTTCACCGCGGGCCTCGGCCAGGACCTTGTTGGCATAGGCATCGGCCTGGCGTTGCAGCCGGTCGCGTTGCTGTTCTGCGGCCTGCACCTCGCGGAAGCTGTCGATCACTTCCAGCGGCGGGTCGGCCTTTTCCAGGTTGACGCGGACGATGTTGATGCCGCTTTCATATTCGTTCAGCGTTGCCTGGATACGTTCCTTCACGCTGTCTGCGATCAGGCCGCGATCCCGGTTCAGGATCGGTGCCAGGTTGCTGGCGGCGATGACTTCGCGCATCACCGATTCCGACACAGACTGCACGGTCGAGCGCGCATCCCGCAGGTTGAACAACAGTTTCGCCGGGTCGTTGATGTTCCAGACCACCTGGAAATCAATGTCCACGATATTGGCGTCCGTGGTCAGCATCAGGCCCGTGTCCTGTGCGCCGCGTGCCACACCCACGGTTTCTGTCCGCTCCGAGGTCACGTTGACCACTTCGGCTGTCACGATCGGCCAGGGGGCAAAGTTCAGACCGGGGTTGCCGGTGGCATTGTATTTGCCCAGCAACAGCTCGACCGATTGTTCCTCGGGTTTCACCGTATAGAAGCTGGCAAAGGCCCACAGGCCGATCGCCACCAAAGCAGCCAGACCAATCGTGCCCTTAGGGATACCGCCGCCGCCAATTGGGCTGCCGCCGCCGCGTTTCGCGCCGCCACCATTGCCGCCGCCCATCAGGACGCGCAGCTGTTCCTGGCCTTTTTTCATCAGCTCGTCGATCTCGGGGATTTGCGGGCTGTCGTCACCGGGACGTCGTCCTCCGCCATTGTTGGGACGCTGATCATCGCCCCCTCCCTTATTTCCGCCGCCGCCCCATGGGCCGCCAGAATTCCCAGTCATAAACCAGTTTTCCTTTTGTTATCCGTTGTGCCGATCTGCCCTATTACCTGTGCAGTCCGGCCCGTTTTTTCAAGTTCAGGCGGTCCGTACGGGCGCCTTCATCGTCACGATTTCCTCGGACATGGTGGGGTGTACGGCCACCGTCCGGTCAAAGTCTTCCTTGGTGGCGCCCATCTTGACCGCGATACCGGCCAGCTGAATCATCTCGCCTGCGCCGGGGGCCACGATATGACAGCCTAGCACACGGCGCGTGTCCGCGCAGACCACCAATTTCATCATCACACGATCCGTGCGCCCCGCAAAGCTGGATTGCATCGGTTTAAACGAGGTCGCATAGACCTCGATCGGGCCTTTCGCGGCGGCCTCTTCCTCGCTCAGCCCCACGGTGCCCATTTCGGGCTGGGTGAAAATCGCTGTTGGAATCAGATCGTGATCGGGCTTGGTCGGGTTGCCCTTGAACACCGTTTCAACAAAGGCCATGCCCTCGCGGATTGCCACAGGCGTCAGGTTCACCCGGTCCGTCACATCCCCGATCGCATAGATCGAGGGCACGTCCGTCTGGCTGTAGTCGTCCACCAGCACCTGACCGCCGCGGCCCAGCTTCACGCCGGCCTCTTGCAGGCCCATGTCGTCGCTGTTGGGCGCACGGCCCGTGGCGAACATCACCTGATCGAACACGGTTTCGTCGCCATTCGTCGCCACAACGCGGATTTTGCCATCCTGCGTCGCCTGCATGGTTTCGATATTGGTGCCCAGATGCAATTTGACCCCGCGCTGGATCATTTCCTCGGCCACCAGCCCGCGCGCTTCGTCATCAAAGCCCCGCAGGATCTGTGCGCCGCGATAATACTGCGTCACCTCCACGCCCAAGCCATTCAGCACGCCCGCGAATTCGCACGCGATATAGCCACCGCCCAGGATCAGGATGTTCTTTGGCATCTGCTCCAGGTGGAAAATGTCATTCGAGGTAATCGCCAGATCGGCCCCTGGGATTTCCGGCTTTACCGGCCGTCCGCCCATCGCCAACAGGATGTGTTTCGCCGTTTTGCGGGTGCCGTCCGACAGCTCTACCGTATGGGCATCCACCACCCGCGCCCGCGCATCAAACGACTCAACCCCCGAGCCCGCCAGCAACTTGCGGTAAATCCCCTCCAGCCGGTCCAGTTCCGCGTGCAGCTTGCCCTTGAACATGTCCCAGTTGAAATCGCCCAGGGACACGTCCCAGCCATAGGCCGCCGCATCCTTGGCCATTTCGGAATATTCGCTGGCGAACACCATCAGCTTTTTGGGGACACAGCCCCGGATCACACAGGTCCCGCCATAGCGGTCCTCTTCTGCCAGCGCCACTTTGGCCCCTGTTTCACCCGCCGCAACGCGCGCAGCACGCACCCCGCCCGAGCCACCACCGATCACGAACAGATCATAATCAAACGTCATTCCGAATTCCCCAAGAGTGTCCTAGTCCGACAGGTCCGTGAACAGATTATCCGCCTCGACGAAATCCAGACGGTCATTCTGTACGGTCCCTTCGTTAATATCGCGCGTCTCAACCCGGCCGTCGCCGTATCCGATGACCACCGTGTCACAGATATCAATGAACAGCCCGTTTTCAACCACGCCCGGGATCTGATTCAACGCCATCGCCAACTGGCGGGCGTTGCCGATCCGGTTCAGGTGCAGATCAATGATGTGGTTGCCCTCGTCCGTAAAGAACGGCACCGTTCCGTTCATCCGCAATGACGTCTCGCGCCCCATCACATCCATTGAAATCAGCAGCTCTTCGATCAGCGCCTTGCTGGTCTGCCAGCCGAACGGGATCACCTCCAGCGGCAGAGGGAACGCGCCCAGCGTTTCCACCTCTTTGCTTGCGTCGGTGATCACCACCATCCGGTCGCTGGCGGTTGCCACGATTTTCTCTTGCAGCTGCGCGCCGCCGCCGCCCTTGATCAGGTTAAAGTCGTGGTCGAATTCATCCGCCCCGTCGATTGTCACATCCAGCCAGCGCGCCTCGTCCAGGCTGATGACGCTGATGCCCATTTCCTGCGCCAGCACCGCTGTCCGGGTCGAGGTCGGCACGCCCTTGATGCGCAGCCCCTCTTCGCGGACCCGTTCGCCCAGACAGCGCACCATCCACGCTGCGGTAGACCCTGTGCCCAGCCCCACCTTCATTCCGTCCTCGACGAACTCTACCGCGCGCTTGGCGGCGACGAATTTGGCCTTGTCGATGGGCGACAGTTCTCCGGTCATGGCAGCGACTCCGTTGATTGCCCGTCGCTTATAGGAAAGATGCGACCGGGGCGCGAGAGGGAAGCGCCCGAAAACCACCAATCATCCTGCTCATATGCCCGCGCCTGCCCCGGCAGCACGCATCCACAGGGGATTTGTCCCAAACAGCGGTACAAATGGCACAAAAGCCCCCAAATCCGTCGCAAATCGGCGGGTCGCGCCGGTGGTCAGCGGTGCTAGGGTGGGTCAAACAGCAAAGGGTGCGCGATGTTTCTATCGGTCTTCGATATGTTCAAGGTTGGGGTTGGCCCCTCGTCCTCTCACACGATGGGACCGATGGTTGCTGCCGCGCAATTCCTTGAAATCATGCGGAAATCTCCGTTCGACTTTCATGGTCTGCGGGCGTCTTTGCATGGGTCGTTGGCGTTTACCGGGGTTGGGCATGCCACGGATCGCGCCACCATTCTGGGCCTCGCGGGGTTCGAGCCCACCACCTATGGTCACGCCCAGGCCGAGACCGCCCTGACCCAAATTCACGCCACCGGAATGCTGCATCCTTCGGGCCTCAACCCTTTGATATTCAACCCGAAAACTGACCTTATCTTTGACTATGATCACGCGCTGGACGGCCACGCGAATGGGATGATCCTGATGGCCACGGACGCGCAGGGCGATGTGATTTTGCAAGAGACCTATTATTCCATCGGCGGCGGTTTCGTGATGACCGAGGCCCAGCTTGCCGCGGGCAAGGCCACGGACGAGGGCGCGCCGGTGCCCTACCCGTTCAAGACGGCTGCGCAAATGCTTGAAATGTCATCGAAATCTGGAAAATCCATTGCCCAGATGAAGGCCGCGAACGAGCTCTCCCGCAACTCTCATGCGCATCTGCGGGACGGTCTGGCGCAGCTGTGGCAGGTGATGGATGCCTGCATCACGCGCGGTCTGACGACCCCCGGCACGCTGCCTGGGGGGCTGAACGTCAAACGCCGCGCCAAACCACTACATGATGCGTTGCAAACCGAACGGACACGCAACATATCGGCGCCGCACACGATTAACGACTGGATGATTGCCTATGCGATGGCCGTGAACGAGGAAAACGCCGCTGGTGGTCAGGTCGTCACCGCCCCCACCAATGGCGCCGCCGGCGTTCTGCCTGCTGTCATTCGGTACTGGCTGGATCACGTTCCCGGCGCAACCCATTCTAAAATAGACGAATTTTTGCTGACCGCCGCTGCGATTGGGGGGCTGATCAAATACAATGCCTCGATTTCCGGGGCCGAGGCCGGCTGTCAGGCCGAGGTCGGCTCTGCCGCCGCCATGGCTGCTTCTGGTCTGTGCGCCGTGATGGGGGGAACCCCGGAACAGATTGAAAACGCAGCAGAAATCGCGCTCGAGCATCATCTCGGCATGACTTGCGATCCGGTCAAGGGATTGGTTCAGGTGCCCTGTATCGAACGCAACGGGCTGGGCGCGATCAAGGCCGTCTCGGCCGCGTCCCTGGCCCTGCGCGGCGACGGTCAGCACTTTGTCCCGCTGGACGCCGCGATCGAGACCATGCGCCAGACGGGCCGCGACATGCATGAGCACTACAAAGAAACCTCTCTTGGCGGGTTGGCCGTCAACATACCGAACTGCTAACCACCTCATATTAATCATAAATTCATCCGCGTACGGCCACCGCATTTTCACGGCCTTGTTCCCCAACGGTGCCCAGCCTACCCTGCGCGGATGCAAACGGATCGCCCCCTTCTTGGCATTATGTTGATGCTGTGTTTTTGCCTGCTCGCCCCGCTGGGGGACGCGCTGGCGAAACTGTTGGGATCGTCCCTGCCCCTTGTGCTCATCCTTAGCGTCCGGTTCCTGTCGCAGGCCATATTTCTGGGCCCGGTGACGATTGCCACCCGCCGCCCCTGGAGACTGCGCGGGCGGCTGCTCTATCTCGCGATCTGGCGCACGGTGCTGCATATTGCAGGCATCGGGATGATGTTCACCAGCCTGCAGTATCTGCCTCTGGCCGACGCTATCGCGATTGCCTTTGTCATGCCGTTCATCATGCTTTTATTGGGAAAATACGTTCTGAACGAGGGCGTTGGCGCCCGTCGCCTGTCCGCCTGCATTGTCGGGTTTATCGGAACATTGCTGGTGATCCAGCCCAGCTTTGCCGCGGTCGGCGCTCCTGCTCTTCTGCCGTTGGGGGTCGCAGTGGTGTTTGCTCTGTTCATGTTGGTCACACGTCAAATTGCCAAGGACACGGACCCTATCGCGCTCCAGGCGGTCAGCGGTGCCATGGCCAGCGCGCTACTGCTGCCGTTGATGTTTCTGGGGGCTGCGCTGCATTGGCCCCTGTTCACGCTGCAAATGCCCGACCTGTCTCAGGCGCTGCTGTTGTTGCTGATCGGAGTTGTCGGCACCGCAGCGCATCTGGCGATGACCTGGTCGCTGCGGTTTGCGCCCTCGGCGACACTGGCCCCGATGCAATATCTTGAAATCCCCATCGCCACCGGGTTTGGCTGGCTGATATTTCGGGATTTTCCGAACGGGCTGGCCACTGTGGGGATCGGGATCACGATGGCCTCGGGCCTGTATATCGTGTTCAGAGAGCAGGCCAGCCATCGGCAGAGCCAAGCGCCCGCACCACAGTCCCCAGCGCCGCCAGCGGCAGAATAACCAGCATGGACGGCGCCTGCATTTCCAAACGGATCGCCCCCAAAGCCCGGTTCGAGGTCCCAACCCGCCCGTCCGGCGCAAAGTCCAGCCCGTCAATTGGCCACTCCAACCCCTCGGATCGTCCCTGTGTTGCGGCCATCGGGAAGAGCGACACCAGCGTGCCGGCCTCCAGCGGCAAGGTCAGGTTCGGCGGACATAAGAACGCGACCTGAGACTCCAGCGCCATCACACAACGCGTGTGCGCGCGACGCACCAACACGTTGAAACTGGCCAGCACGTGATCCATCCTGTCCCCATCAAACCCCACCGCAATAATCACCGGAGCATCAATACTGCGCAGCGCCTTGTCGAAATCAGTGCTGTCCTGTTCCGATATCTGATGCAAATGCCGCGAAGGAACGGCCTGACGCACCCGCCCGGAAAGAGAATCAAAGTCCCCAATCACCGCTTCGGGGCTCAAACCGTGGTCCAATGCCAGGTCAGCCCCCCCATCTGCGGCAACAATCCGCGGCGCCAGAGCCACCGCAGCCTGTAACGATTGCGCCTGAACACGCCCAGCTCCAATCAATGTCACCGCATCACGCGTTTGAAAAATCGCTTTATTCATCTAGTATTTAGCACCTGTTAACCTTGGGGATCACATTATCGCCACAAAATGATACTGTAAAAACCCAAGATTCGTTCCGCTTTGGTCTGGTTCCTTATGGTAAACAATGGACCAAGATAACCAGGAAGCGAGTAGTCATGGTAAACACGAGCAAAATTCTCACGGTCTCTTATGGAACCTTCTCCTGTACGCTAGAAGGGTTCGATGACTCGTTCGACATGATGAAAGCCATCGCGGAGTATTTCCGCGATCTGGCCTCTGATGACCGCTATTTCGGTGCCGAACCGCCGACCCCGGACGCTGATATGCTGGCACGTATCGCTGAGCGCGAGGCATCCCGCAGGGTCGAAGCGCGCGAGGAACGTGGCGCCATCGTACTGCGCCCATCCGAAGAGGCCGAGCAGCCCGCGCCGACAGAAACCGTCGCCGAGCAGCCCGCCGAACAGCCCCTGGTCGAAACCGCCCCTATTGCCGCGCCCCTCGCAGAAGACGTAGCCGAGGTTGAAGACGTGGCCGAGGTTGATGATGCGATCGAAGAGGTGGTGGCCGAAGAGATTGCCCCCGCCGAAGCGCCTGCTCCTCAGGTCGAAGATGACAGCGTAGCTGCCAAACTGTCGCGTATCCGCGCCGTTGTCTCGCGCAATTCGGAAACCGAAGTTGAGGCGCCCGCCGTTTACTCCGAAGACGAGCACGCCGAAGAGTTCGCCGGCGAAACCGCCGCGTCGATCGCAGCGGCACTGCACGCCAGCGCCGACCCCGAGCCTGAAATCGAAGAATATGACGACGACACGAGCGACGCGCTCGATGACTTCGAAGACGAATTTGAGGCCGAAGAGATTGTGGAAGATCCGCAATTGGCCGCTGATATCGCCGCGGCAAGCGTCGAAGAGGCCGCTCAGACACCGCAACACGCTCGGGTCATCCGCATGAAGCGCCGCGATTTCGAAGCCGCTGTCGCCGATGGGCAGCTCAGCCAAGACGACACGCAAGACGCGCAAGAAGGCCTGTCGCAAGAGGACGAGGCAGAGCTTCTGAAAGAACTGGCCGAGGTCGAAGCCGAGCTGAACCTGGCTGCCGACCTGCCCGAAACAGAGGACGACGCGGACGCTCTGCCCTCGATTTTCGCCGAAGAAGAAGCCGAGATCGAAGCTCCTGCACCGCAAGCGCCAGCCGCGCCGGTTGGCAAAGCCGAAACCGATGTTGGCCGCCTTATGGACAAAGCGGGCGAGGAAATGGACCGCCCCGAGGGCGCGCATCGCCGCAGCGCGATCGCCCATCTGCGCGCCGCGGTTCAAGCCACCCGCGCCGAAACCGAAGCTGGTGGCGGCTTGAACCGAGGCGACGACAGCCTGCATGCCTATCGCGATGATCTGAATTCCGTCGTGCGTCCGCGCCGTCCGCGCGCCGCAGCTCAGGCCGACGCCGGAGGAGAGCCAGACCGTCGCCCTGCGATGAAACCCGCGCCGTTGAAACTGGTCGCCGAACAACGCGTCGATGCGCCAAGCCCGGAAAAATCCCAGGTTGTACGCCCGCGCCGTGTATCTCTGGCTGATGTCCAAGAAGACGTGGAACCCGCAACGCATCAGGGCGGGGACTCAAACTTTATCGAGTTCGCGGAGAATGCCGGGGTCAAAAATCTGGCTGAGCTGATGGAAGCCGCGGCCGCCTATATGTCCTATGTCGAAGGGCGGCAAAAATTCTCGCGCCCACAGCTGATGAACAAAGCGCGCCAGGTTGAAGAATACCAATTCAGCCGCGAAGACGGGCTTCGCTCGTTCGGGCAATTGCTGCGGCAAGGCAAAATTGAGAAGCTGAAGGGTGGCCGCTTCACGGTCTCCGACGAACTGATCGGCTTCAAGCCTGATAACCGCGCCTTCGGCTGATCCCAAATTGTATCACACAGGGTACCCCCCCGGTCCTGCCGGGGGGGTACCTATTCCACATGGAAACTGTGGCACGCACGACCACGTCGTTTTGAGGCATAAAGCGCCTCATCCGCGTCTTCCAACAGCTCTTGCGGCGTAGGAGGAGCATAATCCACGGACAGAACAATCCCGATACTGGCCGAAACCTGACATTCTTGCCCACCGAACGGAATCGGGCGCTCGAACCGTTCGATAAGCCGACGGGCAATGCGTGATAGGGTTTCACGGTTTTCAGTACCAGTCAGGATCAGCACGAATTCATCACCACCAACCCGCGCAACGGTGTCATCCTTTCGGACCTCTTCGACCATAATCTGCGCCACCCGTTGTAGCACATGGTCCCCCGCCGCATGCCCCATAGTGTCATTCACAGCCTTGAAGAAATCCAAATCCAGATGCATCAACGCAAAGGTCTGCCCAGAACTGATCAGTCGCCCCAGCACATGATCCATGGCCCGCCTGTTTTTCAAGCCAGTCAGCGTATCGGTAAACGCTCGTTCTTCGGCGGCAATTTTTGCGCCCTGAAGACGCATGTTCAATTTACGGCTTGCCTCCATCGCGGCGGATTTTGCCTCGATCAGATATAGCATTTCGATGATCAAATCGGTCGCTGCAAAATCGGCGTTGGTCAGATCATAGTCGCGCACGCTGTCCAGCACCGAGATTCCGAAAGACAGGTTCAACACGGCGTGCGTTCCGCAGCGCATCATGACACCTTTCAAATCGGTCTGAGGCGCCTCGCGGAAACGCAAATGCAGCTTGTCCCCCTGCCGTTTCGACATATGGGCAAAGTCGGCCAGCTGCGGACGGGTCAATTCCACCAGGTCAAACAATGGTTGCCCAACAAGATCCTGATCAGGGCGCAATTTACACAAAGTCGGCCCCGCGTGCGTGATCACCCCAGAGGCGTCCAGGATCAGATGCATCGGGCAGAGCGCATCCAATAGCCGTTGCAAATCCAGTTGTGTCAGGCCCGTCATTTTAAGATTTCCCCGCACTCAGCGTAAAACTGCGACCTTCGGCGAAAGAGGTCTCGACCAGGGCAATGTCGACCACATCCTCCCCAGGCGCCATGCGCCGCAAATCCAGAAAAACCAACGCGCCATAGTCATCCGCCATGGTGCGCAACACCCCCAGCATAACATGCCCGAAACCCTCGTGGGGGGAACGAACATACAATTGCATATGGTTTTGCTCATCAGTGCGCAGCTCTAACCGGGGAAGTTCCAAGTCAGAAACAGCCATCCGCGCCCGATCCGGCAAGTCGTCCAAAGAATGCAGAAAGTCCATAAAATCCACCCCACCGAACCGTAGCAATCGCCGTAACGCTTCGACCTGCGGATGCGAAACAAGATAGGTGCCGATGTCTTCCAGCACTTCCTCTCTCGGTTTGTTCAGCAGGGTGACGATGTAGGCCAGGACCTGATCCGT
Source organism: Thalassovita sp. (assembly GCA_029212905.1). Taxonomy (GTDB): domain Bacteria; phylum Pseudomonadota; class Alphaproteobacteria; order Rhodobacterales; family Rhodobacteraceae; genus Thalassobius. Next base: position 196,714 of record JARGPB010000003.1, on the reverse strand, counting down.
CACCGCATCCTCGTAGAATAGCATTGCCTCGAACGTAGCCCCCTCAAGGGAGGCGCCTCGTGCGACATCCAGCCAGATTTCATTTCCATAGGTATCGCGCACAAAACACTGTATCGCGCGGTTAACAAGCCCGTGCATACCACTCACCATTATTGATAGTAGCACAGAGTTTGAGTGCTGAGCCCTTAACATTCCCTCAATAAACTCAATTGTAGGGAAATAGCGGTATCTCGCCGACTAAATGGACCAGCTTCGGCAATTAGATACCAAAAGGATCAATCGCCAAGCCCGTCCAACCACGCCGGGATGTGACCGATATCGGGCAATACCGCATCGGCGAGCGGGCTCAGTTCTTCGGCCAGGGCAGTGCCCGTCAGAACCCCCAGCGTACGCATCCCCGCCCGGCGTCCCGCCAACAGATCATGGGTGCTGTCCCCGACCATCACCACCGTTTCAGGGACCAAACCCACATGATCCGCAAAGGCCAGCAATGGACCCGGCGCGGGCTTGGCGCCAAATCCGCTATCGAAACCGGCAACGAAGTGGAATTGAGTCGCGACGCCAGCCTCGGTCAGATGCGCGCGCGCTATATTCCGAATCGTTGGTCATCACCCCCAGCGCCATGCCCCGCGCGGCCAGCCCGCTTAGAAAGGGCGGCAAATCAACTGCTGGGGCAAGCGGCGCTGTGGCCGCGCGAATGCTTAGCAGATGCTCCAGCTCGGAGGCCGAGTAATGCGGCAAGAAAGGAACCAAAGCCTCGGACACTTCTTCGTTAGATCCAGCCACAAACGGGCTGTCGGCATTGAACGCACGCGCCGCCAGATCATAGCCCGCAGCCCCGGCCAGTCGTTCGGACAGAGCAGGATCTCCGTCAGCCAGCTCGTTGATCATCTGCGCCGCCCAGCCATCCCAAGTGGCGCGGAAATCGAACAACGTTCCATCTTTGTCAAACAAAAGCCCTTCGATCCGCATCATGTGCCCTGTCTGCTAACGGTGCCAATTCAGGCCCAAACTGCCCGCCCCTGTGTCAATTGGCAACCCCGCAAAGACGTCGGGATTGCTTGACTTCTGCACGCGGTTCGGGTCGCTTGTGCGGCATGGAAAACGAACCCCCATATCGCTTGCAGCATTCCTTGGGCTATCACCTGTCCATCGCTGCCCGCTTGCAAGAGCGGCGCCTGGACGACCAGCTGAAAACCCTGGGATTGACGCGGACCACGTGGTGTATCCTGCTGGCCGTGGGAAACGAAAACCTAAGCCAGCCCTCTGATATTGCTGACTTTGTAGGGATTGACCGGACCGCCACCTCGCGCGCGTTGCGCCATATGGAGGATGACGACCTGTTGGCGCGATCCTCTGGGACCGAGGATCGCCGCACTCGCCGGGTCGAGCTGACCCAAAAGGGCTGCGATGCGATCGCCCAAGCCACGCCCTTTGCACGCGCGAATGCTGATTTGATGTCCGGGCTGCTGGAGCCAGGCGAAGAAGAGGCGCTGAAACAGTTGCTGGCCAAGCTGCGCCGCGCGGGCGACGTACAGCTGAAAACCCTGTAATCAGGTCCAGTGAACGGCTTCACCGCCTGGCAACGTCACGCGGGCCTGCATCAGTTGCTCGTAAGGGATCGTCCGCGCGTCGCAAAACTCCATCACCCAGGCGTCATTCATCAAAATGAAGTCCAGAACAGATCCCAGAAACGCCGGATCGCCCGCGCCGGATTTCAGGTCTTCGATCCCGGCCCCTGTTGCCCCCAGAAAGACAGGTAGCAACTCGTCATTGCTTACCAGCCATTCCAGTGCTCCGATTGCCAGTGTTTCGGCGAAATCCCGCGTAACGGCCATGCCTGCGCCCGTCCTCTTAAGAATTAGTTACTCTTTCTTAACCAATCCACCGGGATAAAGGAGTCACAAAGTAGACCCCTTGCGCCTTTGGGCGCTTATCATCTGACACCAAGGCCCATTATGCCCGGCAGAATACTGATCATAGACGGAATCGCGACGAACCGGATTAGCCTCCGGTCGCGCCTGTGCGCCGCCTATTACGAGGTTATTCAGGCTGCCACCGGGGCCGAAGGGCTGACGCTCTTGTCGACAACGCGGCCCGATGTGGTTCTGATTTCGTCAACCCTGCCTGATATGAGCGCGTGCGATCTGTGCCGGGACCTGCGCACCGACCCTGAACACGGGGATTTACCAGTCATCATTCTGGACACAGCACCCAGCAGAGACCGCCGCATGGCCGCGTTGAAATCTGGGGCGGACGACGCCCTGGACCGCCACGCCGAGCCCCGCCTGCTATTGGCCCGGCTTCGCAGCCTGCTGCGCAGCGGCACCAGCCGCGAGGACCGAAGCCTGCATTCCAGCGCTCGCGCCTCTGCTGGGTTCGCAGAGCAACAGCCCGGTTTTGCACATCAACCCCATATCGCGCTGGTGTCCGAGGATGCCGCCCGAAACCTAACCTGGATGAAACGCCTACAACACCTGCGGCCATATCGTTTCAGCCTGCACTCTCCGCGGGCCCTGTCGCTGGATTTCGGGCAAGACATCGCGCCCGATGCCATCGTCATTTCAGGCGGCATCGGGGAAGAACCCGATTTCGGCGCTGCTCTATTGGCTGCGCTCGGATCTCAGCCAGGGTTTCGCCGTTGCAAATTTCTGGTCGCGCTGACTGATGCCCGTCCCGACTCTGCCATCCAGATGTTGGATCTTGGGGCGCATGATCTGATGACCGGTCCTTTCGATGCCGAAGAGGCCGCGCTGCGCCTGGACCAACTGCTGCGACGCAAGGCGCGCTCGGATCAGTTGCATGAAACCTTGCAGAATGGCCTGCGCGCCGCGCTGATTGACCCGTTGACCGGGCTACATAATCGTCGGTATGCCGTGCCGGAACTTACCCGGTTGGTCAAATCAGCGACCCAAAACCACGATGGGCTGGCTGTCATGCTGGCGGATTTGGACCATTTCAAGCGGCTCAATGATAATTTTGGGCACAGCGCGGGCGACGCTGTGCTGGCCGAGGTCTCTAAGCGGATGCGAAATGTCCTGCGCCCATGCGATCTGCTCGCACGGTTCGGGGGCGAAGAGTTCCTGATTGCTCAGCCCGGTCTCGACCCCAGCCAAGCCCGGCACGCCGCAGATCGTGTGCGCCAAGCCATCAGTGACCGCCCCATCAGACTGCCTGGCGCCGATGGTTCCGTCACGATCACGGTCAGTATCGGCCTTGCGTTATGCGATCAGCGCCCTGCCGACCAAGAGGGGTCTCTGAACCGCGTCACCCGTCTGCTCAACCAAGCGGATCAGGCACTCTATGGCGCCAAAGCGCAAGGCCGCAATCAGGTGCGTCGCGCCGCCTAAAACAGCAATTGCAGCGCAGCGGGCTACTTTGTCGTCGCAGTCACCCGAACATCAGTCCCGCTCAGGCCTGGGTCGGGAGTGGTGATGTTCCAGACCTTCTTCCAGGCGGTCCGCGAAAACGGCGCGTTCGCTGTCGCTCATATTCGTCAGCCGCTCGATCAGCAGGCGTTGCCCCAGTTCCTGCCGTTCGGATCCGACCTGAAGCTGCCGCGTCAGGATCGCCTCGACCTGCGCAGGGTCATAGGGCTGCGCCCGCAAAGCCCGCAACACAGTGGCAAACTCAGCCCGAATTTCCGTCCGCGAAGGCCGGTTTCGGGAGTATTCCTCGCGCATACGCACGCCGATCGCACGCCGGTCCTGCCTGCTCAGCGCTTGTGTATAGGGCCCGACCACCCGGTCCAGACGCGGGGGGCGGTGGCCATCACGGGGGCCATATTTCACGGCCGCACCGACAACGACCCCGGCCACGGCCAAGTTCATCGCCAACGATGCGAACAGCACCACTTTCAGCCAAGGGCGCATACCGCCGGTCTTTTTCACGGGCTTTTCCAAGGTCTCGGTCATGCCTTACCCCTCTGCCAGATTGAAGTCATACCCAGGCATCAGATCGACAAGATACAGATCGCTCTCGGTGCCCAGAAAATTTTCCGCCGTTGTGGCGATCGCGCTCGGCGGGTTCACCCCGATCCACAGCCCAGCCACCCCTGCCGTCGCCAGCCCCGCCACGGCAGGCCAGCCGCCAACCGCATTCAGGAACTGTCGCAATCGCGAGGTCCGCGGCGGCGAAACCACAGCAGCTGTTACAGGTTGCGCGGCCAGCGCATCCTGTAACACCCGCGCCATGAGGTCGGGGGATGGATCCGCGCTCTGCCCGCGTGCCTCGGCAAACAGGGCGTCCAGATCGAATTCGCCAGTCGTTTTGTCCATCTCAGCCATCTGTATACCCCAATTCATCGCGCCGTCCCGCCAGTATGGCCGCAAGCGCCCGTTTTCCACGTGCGGTCAGGCTTTCGACCGCCTCAGTGCTGATTTCCATGATTTCCGCAATCTCGGGATTTCCCAACCCCTCGATGTGGCGCAGCACCACGGCTTGTTTCTGTCGCTCTGGCAGTTCCGCCAGCGCCCCCTGTAGCGCGGTCATCCGCGCCGTTTCCTGTAATTCACCCTCGGCGCTGCGTTGATCGTCCTCGGGTTCAGGTACCGAGTCCAGATCCACCGCGCGCTGTTTTCGCAGCCTATCAGTGCACAGGTTGGACACCACACGATAGAGCCAGGTGGTCACTTTTGCTTCGCCGCTGCGCCAATCCGGTGCGATTTTCCACAGGCGCAACATGGCCTCTTGGGCGACATCCTCGGCCTCGGCCCGGTCCCCCAACATGCGCATCGCCTGCCCAAAGGCGCGCGGCGTGAACCGCACGTTCAAAGAGCGCGCAGCATCCTGATCGCCGTTGGCATAGAGCACCAACAATGCGTCGTCCGATACATCCGCTAAGGCGTCAAAGGGCATATTCATTGTCCTATTGGCGTAGCCTCTGAGCTATCAAAGGGCAATCCCATGCCCCATTCAAACAGCCCCATCCTTTGGGGGGATGGGACGGATGCACCGCCCCACCCCAGTTCAGATTATTTCTGGCAATCGCCTTTGCCCATGCCGCGGCCGTAATGGTCATCATCGTGACGCATCATACGGCCATTTTTGTCTTCACCGTAGCCACGCTTGGCCATGCGGTTTTCGATCTTGGCGAATTCCTCTTTCGAGATTGCGCCGTCATCGTCCCCATCCAGGCGATCGAACATACGGCCCTGTTTCTGAGGCTGCATTTCGTCAAAGCTCAGCTTTCCATCGCTGTTGGCGTCCCGCTTTTCCACCATATAGGCGGCGCGTTTGGCCATACGGTCGGCCTGTTTGGCCTTCATTTGAGCGGCCATTTCTTCGGGGCTCAGGCTGCCATCTTTGTCGGTATCAGCAGCGTCGAACTTGGCCTTGAAATGGGCGGCGATCTCTTCTTGGGTGATCTTGCCGTCAGTGTTGGTATCCACCTCTTCGAACGAGAACATTTCGCGCGGGCCATTGTGATGTCCGCCCATGCGGTCTTTGCCAAAAGCCAGAGCGGCACCAGCGCCAGCGGTCAGGGTCAGGGCTGCGACAGTCGAGATCAGAATTGCGCGTTTCATGTGCGTTTCTCCGTTTTTTGTTTGCTCTAGAAACCGGCCTCTTGGCCTGTTTTCTGAGTACTAAACGGGGCATGTCGTCGGTTCCGTCGCCTGAACTGTCGAAAAATATGCACGCTCACGCATCCGTTACCTTAGTGGGTTACAGATTTTGCGACATCGGGACGCAAGGACAACGCGCGGGCTTTTTATTCCTTGCTGAATACCCCAATTTCCCACGCTTAGGGAAACGCGAGGGTACTATGTCTGACACCGTCTATGTAAATGAGCGCGAAACGTGGCCAGCCATCCGAAAAGGCTGGAAACGGAAATGTCCGTCCTGTGGCAATGGCCCCATGCTCAAAGGCTATCTGAGCGTGCGAAAATCCTGCCCGGTCTGCAAGGAGGCCTTTCACCATCATCGCGCCGATGACGGCCCTTCGTATCTGACCATTCTGATTGTCGGCCACCTGATGGCGCCGCTGCTGCTGTTCGTGTTCGAAACCTGGCGGCCCGAGCCTCTGGTTCTGTTTACAATCTTCGCTATTGGCACGGTTGCGCTGTCGCTCTACCTTCTACCTCGGTTGAAGGGGGCGATGATCGGGTATCAATGGGCGCGCGGCATGCACGGCTTTGGCACCTCGGTCTAAGCTTCCTGCGAGGGAGGAACTATGACCATTGATAAAACTGCGCTCAGGAACGCGGCCACGGTAATCGTGTTGCGCGACCGCCTGAATGATCCGCATGTGCTGATGGGCCAGCGCGGCGCAAGTGCTGCGTTCATGCCCAACAAATTCGTATTCCCCGGCGGGGCTGTGGACCGCGAGGATGCCGACATCCCGCTGGCCACCCCCCTACCCGAAGTCTGCCGGGACCGCCTGCTAGAAGACGTGTCCGAAGACTTGACCCACGCCCTATCCGTCGCCGCCATCCGCGAGCTTTGGGAGGAAACCGGCCTGATCCTGGGGCAAAAGGGCGATTGGGACATCGCCCCACCGGCCGATTGGGACAGCTTTGCCGCGACGGGGCATCTACCCGCCGCGCATCCGCTGCAATTCGTGTTCAGGGCGATCACCCCGCCGGGGCGGCCGCGCCGGTTCGACGCGCGGTTCTTTATGATCGACGCGGACGAGATCGCCTCGGATCTGGATGATTTCGATGCGGCCTGTGACGAGCTTTCGCACCTTCAGTGGATACCGCTGCCCAAGGTGCGCGAATTCGATCTGCCCTTCATCACCGAGGTCGTTCTGGCCGAGGTCGCCAAACGGGCACATGATCTGACCCCACCGGCCAGCGTGCCGTTCTTCAAAAATAACGAAGAGGCAAACCTGTTCCTGCGCCTTAAAGGAGTAGGACCAGTGACAGGACGCTCGCACTGATCAGCGCGATCCCGGCGCCCTCGCGCCGGGTCAGCCGTTCCTTGAAAACCAGAACCGAGATGACGACGGAAAAGATCACCTCGACCTGACCAACGGCAAAAACATAGGCGGCGTTCATCAGGGTAAAGGCCGTGAACCACCCCAGGGATCCCCCCAGGCTGGCCAGCCCCATCCAGACCGACGTGCGCCAGGCCCCAAAGACACGTGCCAACTGTCCCGGTTCGCGCCAGCCAATCCACAGGCCGAGCCCCACCGCCTGAGAGGTCGTGACCAGTGCCAGCGACACCAGAGCGCGCATCAACGGATCCGCGCTGCCGACCTCTAAGGTGGCCCCACGATACCCCACCGCCGATATGGCAAAGAATGCCCCCGACAACAGGCCCAGACCAGCGCCTTTGTTGAAAAATCGCGATGCGCCCGCGCCTGTCAGGCCTTTTCTGTCTGACAGAACCAGCACGCCGACCAACCCCAAAAGGATTGCCACCAGCCCGCCCACTGACACCCGGTCCCCCAAGACAATAAACCCGATCAGAGCAGTCTGAACGACCTCGGTTTTCTTGAAGGTGATGCCGACGGCGAAATTACGTTCGGCAAACAGCGCGACCACACACCAGGTGGCAAGAACCTGCGCCAAGGCCCCGCTGAGCGCATAGGGCAGGAAAAGGCGCCCGACTGATGGAACACCCTGGTCGCGCCACAGCACGTAGCCCGCAGCCATCACCACAACGAAGGGCGCAGAATACAAGAACCGTGCCAATGTGGCTCCGCCCGCAGAGAGCGCCCCCATGGCCAGCATCTTTTGCAACATGAACCTGAGGGTTTGAAACGCGGCAGCGGCGACAGAGATCAGCACCCAGGTCATAGCAGGCTTTCGTTCAAGACACGCTCCGCAGGGGGAAAGGTCAGGATTTGAGTATTTTCAGCAAGATGAAGCGAGGGCGTGGGTCAATCGACGCAAAGGCTAACCTCTTTGCCAGTGCTGTCGAGGATGCTGTAGCAGCCAAACATCGGCGTCACCTTGGAGCACGAGCGGGTCTGGGCCAGACAGGTGCCTGAGCATTGCGTGGACGTGCTGCAGGACTGACCGCCATCGGGAGTGGGCATGATGCAGATCTCGCGTCGGGACAGACCGCCTCGGCCATAGGTGCCGCCCTGAGCGACGCAGGCAGATTTCTGGGTTGGGACCTGTGTCGGTTGCGGCGCGGTCTCAGGCGGGAGGCAGCCTGCCAGAGCGACGAACCCCAAGGCAATCAAGATCGGTTTCATTGGTTGGCTCCTGCGCTGGGTTCCACGGGGACCAGCATAGGCGCGCGGCTCCCCGTGTAAACCTGTGTTCAGAACGGCATCGGGTGGTTCTTATGTGCGGTGTCCAGCTCGGCCAGAACATCGTCGCCAAGTGTCACATCCGCTGCGTCCAGAGCATGATCCAGCTGCGCCAGCGTTGTCGCGCCAAAAATCACAGAGGTCATGAAGGGCCGTTGCGCAGCCCAGGCCAGCGCCATATGGACGGGGTCGAGCCCGTGGCGTGCAGCAATCGCCAGATAGGCATCCACGGCCGCGAAAACCCGATCGGTCCGTCGCCCGCCCAGTTCGGGTACCAATGTGATACGCGAGCCTTCGGGCTGTGCCTGGTTTTGATATTTGCCGGTCAGAAGACCCACTGCAAGCGGGGAATACGCCAGCAATCCGACATCCTCGTTTGCTGTCATCTCGGCCAGGTCCGTGTCAAACAGGCGGCACAAAAGCGAGTATTCATTCTGCACCGAGGCGACGCGCGGCCCACCGGTTTTCTCGGCCATCATGGCCCACATGGTGCAGCCCCAGGCGCTTTCGTTTGACAGGCCGAAGTGGCGGATATTTCCTTTGTCGACCTGCTTTTGCAACGCGTCCAGAGTGTCCTCCATATGCGCAACTGTTTCAGCCCGGTTCTGCGCAGAAGGATCATAGGCCCAGTTCTTGCGGAACATATAGCTGCCGCGGTTCGGCCAGTGGAACTGATAGAGATCGATGTAATCCGTTTGCAGGCGCCGCAATGATCCCTCGATCGCGCCAGGAATCGTTGCCGCGCTAATCAGCGCCCCATCGCGCACATGCCCAAGCCCCGCGCCAGAGTGTTTTGTGGCCAGAACATAGTCCTCCCGTCGCGCAGCATTGGCCGCGTTCCAGGTCCCGATAATCTCTTCGGTTCGGCCGACGGTTTCTTTGGCCACCGGGTTCACCGGGTACATTTCAGCGGTATCGACAAAATTGACACCCCGCTCCAGCGCCAGATCAATCTGCGCATGGCCATCAGATTCCGAGGTCTGCGTGCCAAAGGTCATCGTCCCCAAACACAGCTCGGTCACATTCAGGCCGGTGCGGCCCAACGAATTGGTTTTCATGAAGTCTGCTCCCGTTCAATCACTCAACGGGAAGATACCCCGGCAAACCCAAAAGACCAGCCGGGGAAGGCAATTCATTTTCGCTTAGGGACGCACGTAGGCATATCCCTGTTCCTGTAGCTCGATCAGACGCACCACCCCCGAGGGCACCACGTTGGCCTCATCCATGATCTGAATGTCTTTGCCTGCCTTCTGGCTCATCTTGCGCAGCGTGTTTCCACAGGCCGCAAAGGTCAGATGCTCCAGCTCCAGCGACATCGTCGAAACTCTGTCTTCGACCGGGCTTTTTCCAGGGACCAACATGTGTAGACCCGGCCCATACGCAACCACTTCGATCGCAACGGCTTCGCCTTTTTCAGCGTAATAGGCTGCCAGGTTCTGAACGTTGTTCAACGCCATGTTCAGAACCTTGGGTTCATTGCTGTTCACATGAACCGCCACGCGATGCATCATGTCCTCAGCCCACGCGGCCAGCGGCGCGCAGGCCACGACTGTGGCCAATATCAGTTTTCTCATGCGGTTTCCTCCCTGTTCGCACTCGCACTACCATACATGAACTATTGAATGCGTCACCAAATGAAACCCTTCCGTCAAATCAGGCGCAACGGGGGATGAATTGGCCCTCAGGCCAAGAAGGGGGCCTGCCCCCTTTCCCCCGCGGAGGAAGCCGAAGGCTAACGACAAGACATCCAGCGCGCCGTCAGGCGCTCCTTCGGATCAAACCGCGCTCGGATCGAAGGGTGCTGGAACACCGCGCGCCCATGCGCTAAAGGAGGCAGGAAACATATGAAGGGCAAGCGCATATGGCACGGCATCTGATCACCTCGGCAATCCCCTATATCAACGGGATCAAACACTTGGGCAACCTTGTTGGCAGCCAGCTACCGGCTGATCTTTTCGCCCGCTATCAACGTGCGCGCGGCAACGAGGTTCTGTTTCTTTGCTCGACCGACGAGCATGGCACCCCGGCGGAACTGGCCGCTGCCAAGGCCGGTCAGCCCGTCGCTGAATACTGCGCCGAAATGCACGAGGTTCAGGCCAAGATCGCCGATGGGTTCCGCCTGTCCTTTGACCATTTTGGCCGCTCCTCCAGCCCTCAGAACCACGCGTTAACCCAGCATCTGGCCGGCAAACTGGCCGATCAGGGTCTGATCCGCGAAGTCACTGAAAACCAGATGTATTCCAAGGCCGATGGCCGCTTCCTGCCCGATCGCTATATCGAGGGCACCTGCCCAAACTGCGGTTTCGAAAGCGCCCGCGGCGATCAGTGCGACAACTGCACCAAACAGCTGGACCCGGTCGAGCTGATCAACCCGCATTCGACCATCAGCGGCTCGACCGATTTGGAAATGCGCGAGACCAAGCATCTGTATCTGTGCCAGTCCAAAATGAAGGACCAGCTGGAGGAATGGATCGACACCCGCGAAGGCTGGCCGGTTCTGACCACCTCGATCGCCAAGAAATGGCTGAACGACGGCGACGGGTTGCAGGATCGCGGCATCACCCGTGATCTGGACTGGGGCGTTCCCGTCATGAAGGGCGACACACCATGGCCCGGCATGGAGGGTAAGGTTTTCTATGTCTGGTTCGACGCGCCCATCGAATATATCGCCTGTGCTCAGGAATGGGTGGACGCGGGCAAAGGCGACGATTGGGCCCGCTGGTGGCGCACCGACAAAGGCGCTGATGACGTGACCTATACCCAGTTCATGGGCAAGGACAACGTGCCCTTCCACACCCTGTCCTTCCCCGCCACGATGCTGGGCTGCGGCGAGCCGTGGAAGCTGGTGGACTACATCAAATCCTTCAACTACCTGAACTATGATGGCGGCCAATTCTCCACCTCGCGTGGGCGCGGCGTGTTCATGGATCAGGCGCTGGAGATCCTGCCCGCCGATTACTGGCGCTGGTGGCTGCTGAGCCATGCGCCCGAAAGCTCGGACAGTGAATTCACGTGGGAGAATTTCCAAGGCTCCGTCAACAAGGACCTGGCCGATGTGCTGGGCAACTTTGTCAGCCGGATCACCAAGTTCTGCCGCTCTAAATTCACCGAATCCGTGCCCGAAGGCGGTAGTTTCGGTGAGGCCGAAGAAGCGCTGATCGCCGATCTGACCACCAAAATCCGCGTCTATGAGCAGCTGATGGAGGACAAAGAGGTCCGCAAGGCCGCGCAGGAATTGCGCTCGATCTGGGTGGCCGGCAACGAATACCTGCAAGCCGCCGCGCCGTGGTCGACCTTCAAAACCGACCCCGAACAGGCGGCCGCACAGGTGCGTCTGGGCCTAAACCTGATCCGGCTCTATGCCGTTCTGTCCGCGCCCTTCATCCCCGATGCCTCGGCTGCGATGCTGGCCGCGATGCAGACAACCGATGACAGCTGGCCCGATGACGTCCCCGCCGCGCTCAGCGCCCTGCCTGCCGGCCATGCCTTTACCGTGCCCGACGTGTTGTTCGGCAAAATCACCGACGAACAGCGCGAAGACTGGCAGGAACGTTTCGCAGGCGTGCGAACCTGACGGCAGCCCTTGGCCCCAGCGCAGAAACATGCAAACTCCCTTTCGGAAACGAGAGGGAGTTTTTCCATGAACGGCGCAGAGGCCCTGGTCCAAAGTCTGCTGCAAGCAGGCATCGACACATGTTTCGCCAATCCCGGCACATCCGAGATGCATTTCGTCTCCGCTCTGGACCGCCATCCGGGGATGCGCTGCGTTCTGGGCCTGTTCGAGGGCGTGGTGACCGGCGCCGCCGATGGCTATGGCCGGATGATGGACAAGCCCGCCGTAACCTTGATGCACTGCGGCCCTGGCCTGACCAATGGCATGGCCAACCTGCACAACGCGCGCCGTGCAAATACCCCCGTGCTGAACCTGATCGGCGATCAGGCCGATAGTATCGTCGCGCTGGACCCGCCGCTGACCGCTGACACCACCGCGCTGGCGCAAACCCTGTCTGTCTGGACCCGCCGCAGCAATGATCCCGCCCGCGTCTCGGCTGACGCGATGGAGGGCATTCGCGCCAGTATGGAGGCCCCCGGCGTCGCCTCATTGATCCTGCCCTCGGATGCGGCCTGGACCGAAGGCGGCCAGATCGCAGCATACCTGCCCCCCGCTCCCCCCACCGGCCCCACCGGCCTGGCCGTGGACCGCGCCGCGCAAATGCTAAGCAACGGTAAGAAAACCGTGCTGCTGCTGTCGAACCGTGCCCTGCGCGAGGCCCCTCTGGAGCTCGCCGGTCGTATCGCCCACAAAACCGGCGCGCGGCTGATGACCCTGTCGCAAATCCCGCGTCTACAGGCTGGCCTAGGCCGCGTCCCAATCGAACGCATCCCCTATAATGTGGATCTGTCGATCCAAGCTTTGGCCGGAGTCGAGCAAATCATCCAAATCGGCGCGCGCGAGCCGGTGAATTTCTTTGCATATCCCGACAAGCCGAACACCCCGATGCCCGAAGGCTGCACCTGTCACATGGTGACGCGCCCCGATCAGGACCATCTGGCCGCGCTGGATGCGATTGCGCAGGCCATAGGCGCCTCGGAAAACGCGCCACGCCCTTCGCCCCCCGACCACGGCACCCTCTCAGGAGCGCCAACACCGGAACTGTTGGGCGCAGCGATCCAGAAAACACTGCCAGAAAACGCGATCATCGTGGATGAAAGCGTCAGCTACGGCCGCGCTCTTTTGCCAGCGTTCACAACCGCCAACCCGCATGATTATCTTCACTTGAACGGAGGCTCGATCGGTCTGGGTATTCCCATGGCCACGGGGGCCGCGACCGCCTGCCCCGATCGGCGCGTTGTGGCGCTTCAGGCAGATGGCTCGGCTCTCTACACCGTGCAAGGACTGTGGACACAGGCACGCGAGGGGCTGAATGTCACTACGATTGTGCTATCCAATAGGAGTTACGCGATCCTGCAGGGGGAAATGACCGCTGTTGGCGCCAAACCCGGTCCCGCCGCCCAAGAGCTGTTCGATCTGGACCGACCGTCGATAGACTGGCAATCTATCGCCAAAGGGTTCGGCATCCTAGCCACCCGCGCCGAAAACATGGAAGACCTTGTCGATCAAATCAATCGCGCAAACAACACCCCCGGTCCAAGTTTGATCGAGCTGATAATTTAGGGATGGAAAGGGGGCGCTGCCCCCTCTGCGTTTTCAACGCATTCACCCCCGGAGTATTTATGGCAAGATGAAACAGTAGTATTCCACGTGCCGCCAAGGGGTGAATTGGCCAAAGGCCAAGAGGGGCAAAGCCCCTAAAACCTGAGGAGAAGGCCGGAGGCCGCCGACGAGGCCCATGCGCGCGCGTCAGCGCGCCCCTTTTGGTCAGGATTTCTTTACGAATTGGGTCAAGATCACAATGCGTTGGCCTTCGACCCTGCCTTCAATGTGCTCGGCATTGTCCGTTACCAAAGAGATGTTGCGCACTGCTGTTCCGCGTTTGGCAGTAAATCCAGCCCCTTTAACCGGCAGATCTTTGATCAGGACCACCGTGTCCCCCGCGCATAGTACTGTTCCGTTCGAGTCTCTATGCTCGACATCTGGCTCTTCGCTTAGCCCGGATTCAGCCCAAGCCAGCGTCTCAGGCTCCAGATAAGCGATGTCCAGCAGGTCCTTAGCCCACACGGCCTCCAGCTTGTGTAGCAAGCGATATGCAACCACCTGCGTCGGGGCGTCCGGGCTCCAGATTGCATCGTTCAGGCATTTCCAATGCGGCACATCTTCGGGCCGACCTTCTGCGCCTGCCTGGCAGGTGTCGCACAGAAAGACCGCCTCGTCACGTGGGGCAACGGTATATTCGGTGGCCGTATCGGCCCCGCACAGCGCACAGCTCATGGCATGCTCCTCAGATTTCCTGTTTCGCGTTATGAGCGCTTTGTGGGGGGCTGTCCATCCATGGCGCCGACCTTAGATCAGACAGCCATGGCAGCAGCGACAGCGCGTTTCCAGCGGGCATAGCGCATTTCGCGCTGATCTTTGGGCATTTGCGGAGAGAACCTGTGATCCGCAGCCCACTCTTCGGCAAATCCAAGCATTCCGGGGTAGAGCCCCGCCTGCATGCCAGCCAGCCAAGCAGCGCCCAAGGCCGTTGTTTCCAGCACTGCGGGCCGGTCTACTGGCGCGCCCAGAATGTCCGACAAGAATTGCATCGTCCAATCCGACCCCGCCATTCCCCCATCCACCCGCAGGATTGCCTTGGTGTCATCGGGCCAATCGGCGCGCATCGCCTCCAACAGATCACGGGTTTGCAGGCCGACGCTCTCTAGCGCCGCCCGCGCCATTTCATTCGGGCCGGTGTTGCGGGTCAGTCCAAAAACTGCGCCACGTGTTTCTGGCGACCAATAGGGCGCCCCAAGCCCCGTGAAAGCAGGCACCAAGGTCACATCTTGGGTCGGGTCAGCCTGATCTGCCATCGGGCCGGTCTGGCTTGCAGTCTCGATAATCCGCAATCCATCGCGCAGCCACTGCACCACTGCGCCAGCGATGAAAATCGCGCCTTCCAGCGCATAGGTTCGCTGCCCCTTCAATTGATACGCCACAGTCGTCAGCAAGCGGTTTTCCGACAGAACTGGCGTCGTTCCTGTGTTCAGCAAAGCAAAACAGCCCGTGCCATAGGTGGATTTCATCATGCCCGGTTGGAAACAGGCCTGCCCGATGGTTGCTGCCTGCTGATCGCCTGCCACCCCCAAAATTGGTACCGCCCCGCCCAGTAAATACGTCACACCAAAATCACCCGCGCAGTCGCGCACCTCGGGCAGCAGGGACATCGGGATATCCAGAAGCGCGCAAATCTCGGCATCCCAGGTGCCTGCGTGAATGTCATAGAGCATCGTGCGCGCGGCATTGGTGGCATCTGTGGCATGGACGCGGCCCTCGGTCAGGCGCCAGATCAGGAAACTGTCCACCGTCCCGAACCGCAGGTGCCCTGCCAGAGCCAGGGTGCGCGCGCCGTCCACATTATCCAACAACCAGCGCAGCTTTGTCCCCGAGAAATAGGGATCCAGAAACAGCCCGGTGCGGCGGCGGATCATGTCCTCGTGGCCGTCATTGCGCAGTTGCGCACACAATGGCGCGGTGCGGCGGTCCTGCCAGACGATGGCATTGTGCAGGCATTCCCCGGTGCGCGCGTCCCACAGAACCGTGGTTTCACGTTGATTGGTGATACCGATCCCGGAAACATCCGCCCCCTGCAACCCCGCCTTTTCCAGCGCCAGCCGGGCCGAGCGCAGCGTGGTTTCCCACAGGTCCTCGGGGGCATGTTCGACCCAGCCCGAGGCCGGAAAATGCTGCGCGAATTCCTCTTGGGCGACCGAGGTCACCTGCATTTTCGCGTCAAAAACGATCGCCCGACTGGACGTCGTGCCTTGATCCAGCGCCAAAATGTGCCCCATCTGCTCCTCCTGCTTTGTGGTCAATCTGGCGCAAAATTCAGCTGTCTGCCAGTGTTTCGCGCATCCAATGATCGACCTGAGCCGCCTGCTCTGCCGTCAGATGTAACCCCAATCGCGTGCGCCGCCACAACACGTCCTGCGCAGTGCGGGCGAATTCATGAGACATCAACCAGCGCAGTTCGATCTCGGTCAGGCCCGCGCCGAAATCACGGCCCAAATCAGCAGCGCTGGAGGGGTGGCCCAGCACCTCGGCGACCTCGGTCCCGTAGGTGCGAAATAACCGCAACGCGTGCGCCTCATCCAGGAACGGCATCGCGGTGCGCAAAGCTGAGACCCGCTCAGCGACCTTTTCAACCGGGAAATCTCCGCCGGGCAAGGCCACATCAGCGGTCCAGCCAGGCGCTAAATCCGGGAAAAACGGCGCCAGTTTTTGCAGCGCGTGCTCGGCCAGTTTCCGGTAGGTGGTGATCTTGCCCCCAAAGACCGACAACAACGGTGCGCCGTCCTGGTCCAGCGCCAACACATAGTCCCGCGTCGCCGAGCGCGCATCCCCTGCCCCGTCATCATACAAGGGGCGCACGCCGGAATAGGACCAAACAACATCCGCAGCGCTCAGCGTTTCGCGGAAGTATGCGTTGGTGAAATTCAGCAGATAGTCGCGCTCTTTCTCGCTCAGGATCGGAGGCGTATCGGGGTCTGGATGATCCTCATCCGTCGTCCCAATCAAGGTGAAATCCTGTTCATACGGAATGGCAAAGATAATTCGCCCGTCCGCACCTTGCAGGAAATAACTCCGATCATGGCCCGCGATCCGGGGCACCACGATGTGGCTGCCGCGCACCAGCCGGACCCGCGCCGTGGTCTGCATCGCCTCGACCTGGCCCAACATCTGTTCGACCCATGGACCGGCCGCATTCACCAGGGCGCGCGCCCTCACCTGCTGCCGTTGCCCGGCATGGTCCAGGTCAATCTCCCACAGATCGTCCACCCGGCGCGCGGCACATACCCGCGTTCCCACCATGATCTGTGCCCCGCGCGCCTGCGCGTCCCGCGCATTCAGCACCACAAGCCGCGAATCCTGCACCCAGACGTCCGAATACTCAAAGGCTTTGCGGAACTTGGGCAACAGCGCCTGTCCGGCCGCGTCCCGCGTCAGATCCACCGCGCGCGTTCCGGGCAGCAGCTGACGCCCACCCAGATGGTCATATAAGAACAGCCCCGCACGGATTACCCAGGCAGGACGCCGCCCGCGCATCCACGGCATGACCATCGACAACAACCGCGAGGCCGGGGTTTCGCCCTCGAACCGCATGTCCCGGTGATAAGGCAGCACGAACCGCATCGGCCAGGCAATATGGGGCATTGCCCGCAGTAGGCGCTCGCGCTCGATCAGGGCCTCGCGGACCAGACGGATTTCGAAATACTCCAGGTAGCGCAGCCCGCCATGAAACATCTTGGTCGAGGCCGAAGACGTCGCCCCCCCCAAGTCGCCCATTTCCGCCAGCCCGACCCGCAAACCGCGCCCAGCCGCGTCGCGTGCAATCCCGCAGCCGTTCACGCCGCCCCCGATTACAAACAGGTCAAACAGGTCATCCATTGCGCTCTCCTTTGGGCTTTCCTGCGCGGGTGCCTGCCCCTGGTCAAGCCGCCCGCGACGTCAGCGCGGTATTCTTCACGAAACTGTCACGCCCCGCGCAAGGCCCAAATGATTAATATTTAGGCAACGCTGCCCATCTCTTCCTCGAAAGAAACGACGTTCTCTTGTGCATTTGCTCACATAGGAATCAAATCAATCCATAATTGGAACTCTCGACATACTTGGTCATATGAACACAAAACCTAGCTTCTTCGACGAGATGCACGACAGCTCGGGCGCGCCACGGGTCCCCTATAGCCTCTATAGCGAATGGTTCGAGCAAGAAGACACCAAACATCTGCGCAAGAAATCACAAGAAGCCGAGGCTTTCTTTCGCAAAATTGGCATCACTTTCAACGTTTATGGTCAACAAGAAGCTGACGAGCGCTTAATCCCGTTCGACATTGTTCCCCGTATCATTTCCGCACGCGAATGGGCCCGTCTGGAGCAAGGGATCGAGCAACGCGTTCGAGCCATCAACGCCTTCCTGTATGACATCTATCACCGCCAGGAAATCCTGCGCGCCGGTCGTGTCCCACAAGAGCTGATCGCCCGAAACGAGGCATTCTTGCCGCAGATGATGGGCGTCAACCCGCCCGGAGGCGTCTACACCCATATTGTCGGCACCGATCTTGTGCGCACTGGCGAGAACGATTTTTACGTACTCGAGGACAACGCCCGCACGCCCTCCGGTGTCAGCTATATGCTGGAAAACCGCGAGACCATGCTGCAAATGTTCCCCGAACTGTTCACCCGTCTAAAGGTGCGGCCGGTCTCCTCTTATCCGCAGAACCTACGCCGGTCGTTGTCAGATTGCGCCCCACCCGCGTTTGACGGTGGCCGCCCCGAGGTCGCGGTTCTGACGCCGGGTATTTATAACTCAGCCTATTTCGAACATGCCTTTCTGGCCGACCAAATGGGTGCAGAATTGGTGGAATCCCACGATCTGCGCATCGTGGACGGGCGCGTCTGTATGCGCACCACCCGTGGCTACAAGGCGATTGACGTTCTATACCGTCGCGTCGATGACGATTTCCTGGACCCTCTGAATTTCAACCCCGAGTCCATGCTGGGCGTGCCGGGCATCATGGATGTCTACCGCGCGGGCGGCATCACCATCGCCAACGCCCCCGGAACCGGTATTTCCGACGACAAGGCATTGTATTCCTATATGCCTGATATCGTTGAGTTCTATACAGGCGAGAAAGCCATTCTGAAAAATGTTCCCACCTGGCGATGTTCGGAACCTGACAGCCTGAAATACGTACTCGATAACTTGGCTGATCTAGTGGTCAAAGAGGTACATGGCTCGGGTGGTTACGGGATGCTTGTGGGGCCTGCGGCCTCGAAACGCGAACTCGCCCGGTTCGAGGCGAAACTGCGGGCGCGCCCCTCGAACTATATCGCGCAACCCACGCTCGCGTTGTCGACGGTTCCGATCATGGCCAAATCGGGTTTGGCTCCGCGCCATGTCGATCTGCGGCCCTTTGTTCTTGTTTCGCCAAACAAGATCCGGATCACCCCCGGTGGGTTGACCCGCGTGGCCCTGAAAGAGGGCTCCTTGGTGGTGAACTCGTCGCAGGGCGGCGGAACAAAAGACACTTGGGTGCTGGGGGACTAATCAATGCTGGGAAAAACCGCTGGCGGCCTCTTTTGGATGTTCCGTTATCTCGAGCGCTGCGAAAACACCGCCCGTCTGCTGGATGCTGGCTGGCGCCTTGCCCTGACCCGAAGCGGGGATTCCGAGGGCGAGTGGGAAAGTGTGATCAACACCGCTGGTTTCCGCTTTATCTATGACGAGAAACATACCGATTTCGAAGCAGGTCACGTCATCAACTTCCTGCTTCGGGACCGCGACAACCCTTCTTCGGTTTTGTCTGCGATTTCACTGGCGCGATCGAACGCACGGCTGGTGCGCACCGCCCTGTCCTCCGAGGTTTGGGAGGCCATCAACGAATACTGGATGTCGATCAAAACGGTGCTGGCCCGCCCAGTCACCGAGAAAAACCTGGCGGTGGTTCTGTCCGAAATCCGTAACCGAACAGCCATCGTGCGCGGGACATTGCACGGCACCATGCTGCGCAATGACATCTACAATTTCTGCCGCTTGGGAACGTTCGTCGAAAGGTCTGACAACACCGCCCGCATTCTGGACGTCAAATACTATGTTCTTCTGCCCTCGTCCTCGTTCGTGGGCTCGTCCATGGACAACACGCAATGGGAAAACATCCTGCGATCCGTATCGGCTGAACGCTCTTTCGGGTGGCTGTATGGCGGCGAGGTCTCGGCCTCGACCATCGCGGATTTCTTGATCCTCGACCGGCGGATGCCACGCAGCCTGGCGTTCTGCCACGCTAAGATATTGGAAAATCTTGAACATCTGGAATCGGAATATGGTGAGCGGCAGCCCTGCCAGGACCTGTCCGAGAAATGCGCCGCCCGGTATCGCAACCGCAAGGTCTATGAGATTTTCGAAGACGGCCTGCACGAGTTTCTGGAAACCGCCATACAGGATACAGCCCAGTTGGCCGCCCAGATTGAACAAGATTTCCGGTTTTACGGTTAATATTATGCGCCTGACTATCACTCACCTGACCACATATACCTATGACACCCCGGACAGCTATGCTCTGTTTCAGTTGCGCCTGAAGCCGCGCGACAATCACGGGCAGACCGTGATCAATTGGGAAACGACCGTCACAGGGGGGACCCGCCAGCTGGGATTCGAAGACGAATACGGGAACTATGTGGATCTGATCCTCGCCGACCCCGACGCGACTGAATTGACCTTTACCTCGCAAGGAACGGTCGACATCGAAGATCGCGCAGGTATTGTGGGAACGCACAAGACCTTTACCCCTTTGTGGATCTACGAAGCGCCCACCCCGATGACGGCGCCAGGGAAATCCATCCGTGCGCTAGCCGCGCAGATGACGCCCCTCCCCGAAGAAAACACGCTCGCGCGTATGCATCGCCTGTCGGCCCTGATCGGCGAGCGCGTTGCCTATGAAACCGGGCGCACCCACAGCACAACCTCCGCCGAGGAGGCGCTTAGTGCCGGGCATGGGGTCTGTCAGGATCACGCACATATCATGATTTCCGTCGCGCGGTTGCTGGGCCTGCCTGCGCGCTATGTCTCGGGTTATCTGATGCTGGACGATCGCGAGGTTCAGAACGCCGCCCACGCCTGGGCCGAAGTCTGGGTTACGGATATCGGCTGGATCGGCTTTGATATCTCGAACGCGATCTGCCCCGATGACCGCTATGTCCGCGTGGCGGTTGGCCGCGACTACCGGGACGCCGCCCCGATTCACGGAATTAGACAAGGAACCGGGAACGAGGACCTGCTTGTCGCCTTGAAAGTTCAAAGCCAGGCTGATCAATAGGCGTGTCACTCGGGAATCGGATGGACGAAAATGACCTACTGCGTCGGGCTATGCCTTAACCACGGAATGGTGTTCATGTCGGACACCCGCACGAATGCGGGGGTCGACAACATCTCGACCTTCAAGAAGATGTCCACCTGGGAAATCCCCGGTGAACGTCAAATCACCATCATGAGCGCGGGCAACCTGGCGACAACACAAGCCGTGATCAGCATCCTTGAGGAGCGTTCAAAGGAAGTCGCGGACCGAGACCCCGACATCCTGTCAGCGCAATCCATGTTTCAGGTGGCCACCTTGGTCGGGCGCACCTTGAAAGAGGTTATCGCCACAAATGCCGAAGTCGGTCAACGCGCCGACAGCGCCTTTAACGCGACCCTACTGGTTGGGGGGCAAGTCGGTAACGGCGAGCAACGCCTGTTCCTGATCTACCCCGAAGGAAATTTCATCGAAGCCGGAGAAGACACCCCGTTTTTCCAGATTGGTGAAACCAAATACGGACGCCCCATAATCCTGCGCGCTTATGAACCGACCATGAGCTTTGAGGAGGCCATCAAGCTTTTGGTTGTTAGCTTTGATTCGACCATAAAGGCCAACTTATCGGTCAGCCCACCGCTCGACGTTCATGTCTATAAGAAAGACAGCCTCAAAACCGGCCAGACGTTCCGCATCAGCGCCGATGATCCATATTTTATGGAGGTTTCAAATGGTTGGGGAACCGCCCTGCGCGAGGCTTTCACCCTTCTACCTGATTTCAAGTTCGAAGATCACCTGTAGCGAGTCCCCCCCCCCCTTTTCTGTTTGGCACCAAACCATTTACTGGGTTTAGTATCGCACGGTCGGGTTGATGCTTAGTTAACTCCGACATTCAAACGCCCAGAAAGCGAGTTTTCAGGTCGTCATTCAGCCCGGTCATTGGCCCTGCCCAGACGTCACGGCCGCGTTCCAGAATGACTGCTTTGTCGGCGACATCGGCCAGTTCCTTCAAGCTTTTGTCGACGACAAAAATTGATAAACCACTATTTTCTTTCAGCTTTTTGACAGAATCCCAGATTTCCTGGCGCACGACAGGTGCCAGACCTTCAGTCGCCTCGTCTAACATCAGCAACCGCGGATTGGTCATCAAAGCGCGTGCAATCGCCAGCATTTGCTGCTCGCCACCAGACAACGATGAGGCGCGTTGTGTCTTTCGCTCTTGTAAGCGTGGGAAGAGGTTGAAAACACGAGATAAATCCCATTCCCCAGGCCGTGCGGCAGCGGTCAAATTCTCTATCACAGTTAACGGGGCAAAGCAGCGCCGACCTTCGGGGACCAGACCCAGCCCCAACCGCGCGGCACGATGGGACGGAAGCCGCGTAATATCCTGCCCTGAAAAGAGGATTTCACCAGATGATGGCAGCATCCGACAGATCGCGTGGATCGTGGTGCTTTTGCCCATCCCATTCCGTCCCAAAAGCGCCAACACCTCGCCTTGCTGAATGGAAAAGCTCACCCCGAAAAGCGCCTGAGACGCACCATAACTAACGCATAAATCACGAACAGAAAGAAGAGTCATATTGCGTCATCCCCCAGATAAGCCGTTCTAACTTCGGGGTTTTCTCGAATCTCTGCGATAGAGCCTGTTGCAATAATCTGCCCGTACACCAGCACCGAAATCCGATCTGCCAATGCGAAAACCGCGTCCATGTCATGCTCGACCAACAAGATCGGCGCCTGAACGCGCAACCCATCCAGAAACTCGGTCAATCGGGCGGATCCTTCGGTGCCCAAACCTGCCATCGGCTCGTCCATGACGAAAGCCTTGGGGGTCAGGGTCAATGCCACGGCCACCTCAAGCAAACGGCGCTGGCCATGCGACAGCGCACCGGTCAGATCGGTAGCTCTGTCCAGCAATCCGACCCTGGCCAGCGCCTCTTCGGCCATGGCGCGCAACCCTTTGTCTTTCAACGCGTTTCCAAAAAACCGGAACACGTTCCCTTGTGTGCCCAACGCCCCAAGAAGCACATTTTGCAGCACCGTATATTCCATCGCCAACGCGGAAATCTGGAAGGTGCGCCCCAGCCCCATGCGCGCCCGCGCCACCGTGTCCAGCGCACTTACATCGCGCCCCATAAAGCGGATCTCGCCACTGTCAGGTTGCAGACTGCCCGCGATCTGCTTGATCAACGTGGATTTGCCAGCCCCATTCGGCCCGATCAGCGCATGGATTTCGCCTGGACGCAAATCCAGCGTGACATCTTTGCTAGCCTCCAACGCACCAAAGCTTTTGCAGATGCGGTGGGTGGAAAGAACGGGCCTAGTCATGCGCCACCTCGCGCCCCGCGAGGGTGCCGATCAGGCCGCCACGTGCGAACAACACAACAGCCAGCAGCGTCAGCCCCAGGAAAACCTGCCAGAATTCGCTGATCCCGCCCAAGACATGTTCCATCCCGATGAACAGAGCCGCCCCCGCCACCGGCCCGAACAGCCGCGCAACCCCGCCCAGAATGACGAAGACCATGATTTCCCCGCTCGTATGCCAGCTAAACATGGTCGGGCTTACGAAACGGTTAAGATCCGCATAGAGCGCCCCCGCCAGCCCCGTCACCGCACCTGAAATCACAAAGGCTGTCAGCCGCACGCGGTACGGCGCGATCCCAACCGTCTGGACCCGTTCAGCATTCTGTCGCGCCCCACCCAAGGCCAGGCCAAACGCGGACTTCGCCAATCGAGACGACAGGAAAATCACAATGAAAAGAACAACGTAGCACAGGATCAGATATTGAAGCGGGTCCAGCGTATTCAGCCCTGGAAACCCATTGCGCACATAGATCGACAACCCGTCCTCGCCACCATAGGCGGGCCAGCTGATCGCGAAATAATACAGCATCTGTCCAAAGGCCAAGGTGATCATGATGAAATACACGCCCGACGTCCGCAAAGACAGTGCTCCGATCAATAGCGCCGCCAATGCGCTGGTCAGCATCGCCACCAGCCAGATCACTGGCATGGACTTGGTACCCTCGATCAACAGGGGCCATTCCATCATCGGGGTATAGCTTTGCGCGTGGCTGGCAAGGATGCCCATCGCGTAGCCTCCGATCCCGAAAAACGCGGCGTGGCCAAAACTGATCAACCCGCCCAGCCCCAGTGCGATATTCAAACCAACCCCAGCCAGCGCAAGGATCGCTACCTTGGTCGTCAGGGTCAGGATGAATGGTTCATCCACCGCATAAGCCCATGCAGGAACGGCAATCATCAGAAGTAAAATCAATAAGTTGATCAGTCGTTCCCGAGTCATGCACGTTCTCCGAACAGGCCCGAGGGGCGTAGCACAAGCACCACCGCCATCAGGATATAAATCGCCATCGAGGCAAGCGAGGCCCCCACGGTTGCAGCAGCGGACGGGTCCAGAAACAATGCGAACAATTGCGGCAGCAGGACCCCACCCAGCGTATCGGTCAGGCCCACCAGAAGCGCCCCAACAAAAGCGCCTTTGATTGACCCGATACCCCCGATCACGACGACAACAAAGGCCAGGATTAAAACCGGCTCACCCATCCCGACCTGCACCGATTGGATCGCCCCAACCAGTGCCCCCGCCAACCCGGCCAGCGCGGCGCCCAAAGCGAACACCATCGTATAGAGTTTGGAAATATCCACCCCCAGGGCGGCAATCATCTCGCGGTCAGCTTCGCCAGCGCGGATACGGATACCCAACCGCGTGCGAGAAATCAGCAAGAACAGACCTGCGGCCACCGCCAGCCCCACCACGATGATCGCCAAACGGTACAGGGGATATTGGATACCCCCCGGCAGGCTGATCGGTCCCGACAGCCAACTGGGCACATCCAGATACAATGGGAACGAACCGAACATCCAACGCGTGCCCTCGGACAGGATCAAGATCAGCGCAAAAGTGGCCAGCACCTGATCCAGATGGTCGCGCGCATAGAGCCTGCGGATCACGATCAGCTCGATCAGCGCCCCGGCAACAGCAGCTGCCGCCAGCGCCGCGACCAAGGCCAACACGAAGGACCCAGTCGCCGCCGCAATGCTCGCCGCCGCAAAGGCGCCCACCATGTACAGCGATCCATGGGCAAGGTTGATCAGCCCCATGACGCCGAACACCAGCGTCAGCCCGGCGGCCATCAGAAACAGCATCACACCCGATTGCAGCCCGTTCAGGATCTGCTCGACCAATAGTATTGCGCTCATGTCCCTGCCCCCGGGCGGTCAGGCCCCGGTGATCCGGGGCCCGCCTGTCTTACATCTTGCACATATCTACGTATGCGTTTGCGCGATCTTCCATGGCAGTACCGACGATTTTATTCGTGATCACATCGCCCTCCATGATGACCTCGCGGACGTAAATGTCCTGCACCGGGTGGTTGTTACCGGCAAACGAGAACTTACCTCGGACGCTGGTAAAATCCGCCGATTTCAGCGCCTCACGGAAGGCCGCAGCGTCCTTAATATCCGCCTTATCCATGGCCGAGATCAGCAGGTTCGCCGTGTCATACCCCTGCGACGCATAAAGCGACGGCAGACGGCCATATTCAGCCTGGAAACCCGCGACAAAGGCCGCATTAGCCGCGTTGTCGATGTCTTTGTTCCACTGGCTGGTGTTTTTCACACCCAGCGCAGCCTTGCCAACAGCGCCCAGAATACCCTGATCAAAGCTAAAGGCAGGCCCGACGACAGGCAGATCAACACCGCTGTCAGCATACTGCTTCATAAAGGAGATCCCCATCCCGCCCGGCAGGAAGAAAAACACGCTATCAGCCCCCGACGCGCGGATCTGCGCGATCTCGGCTGCATAATCGGTCTGGCCCAGCTTGGTATAGATTTCCCCGGCCAGTTCGCCCTCGTAGAAACGTTTGAACCCGGTCAGCGAATCTTTCCCGGCGGGATAGTTCGGCGCCAGAATGAACGGTTTCTTGTAACCGGCCGAGGCCAGATAGGCCCCTGCGGCCTCGTGCAGGTTGTCGTTCTGATAGGCCACCGAGAAATAGTTGGGGTTACAGCCCTTGCCCGCCAATGCAGACGGCGCGGCGTTTACCGACAAATAGAATTTATCCTGCGCCACAGCTGCGGGCACCACGGCCATCGCTAGGTTCGACCAGATGATCCCGGTCAGCACGTCCACCTTTTCCGACTGGATCATCTTGTCGGCCAGCTGCACTGCGATTTCCGGCTTGCGCTGGTCGTCTTCCACCACGACCTCCAGGTCATCGCGCCCCGCCATTTTCACCGCCAGCAGGAACCCGTCCCGTGCGTCGATGCCCAGCCCCGCGCCGCCACCGGACAGGGTGGTGATCATGCCGACTTTGACACCTTCGGCAAACGCAGGCAGTCCGCCCAGCATAGTTGCAGTGGCCAAGGCGGCCAGTTTCGTCATTTTCATCCCAATCCCTCCGGGTCGTTTATTATCATTGGCAACAATGACTCGAAGCATGCATAGAATAAAGGACTGACACACCATATGCGGTAGAATTGACGCTAGGGCAGTCAATTCCGCAGCTAAGCCTCGCCATTGACCTCAATCAAGGCCCAAACCCTGATGGAATGAAACAACAAGCTGAACACGCCTGCACCTTAGCACTTGAAAATGGTGGCACCATATCATATTCAATTCACAGAATGTGAATACAACGGCACACCGCGCCGAAAGGACCCCACAGATGAAACGCCTGCTTACTGCACTTGCCATTGGGTTGATGCCCCTGGCTGCTTTTGGTGAAACCGAAACGGTTCTGACGCCAACGCAATTGACAGAATGGAAGGCGGTCTATGGCCGGATCGAGGCCCGTGACCGCGTTCCCGCCCGCGCCCGGATAGGGGGAACGTTGATGGCGCTAAACGTCACCGAGGGCGATCTGGTCGAGGCGGGTCAGACCCTGGCCTCGATCGTTGATGAGAAACTCAGCTTTCAGCTGGGGGCAATCGACGCACAACTGCAATCACTGAACTCGCAATTGGAAAATGCCCAGTCAGAGCTAAAGCGCGGCGAAGAGCTGCTGGCGCGCGGCGTCACCACGGTGCAACGCCTGGACGCGCTGCGCACCCAAGTTGAGGTTCTGACCGGCCAGATCGAAGCCACCCAAGCCAACCGCCGCGTGATCGAGCAACAGGCGACCGAGGGGCAGGTTCTGGCCCCCGCAGCGGGTCGTGTGCTGGATGTACCCGTCACCAAAGGCGCGGTTCTGATGCCCGGCGAGCCCGTGGCGACGATCGGCGGCGGCGGTTTTTTCCTGCGGCTGGCCATTCCTGAACGCCACGCCACGGCCCTGACCCAAGGGGCCAGCATAGCAATCGACGCAGGCGACACTGACGCAACCGGCTCATTGGCTCGGATTTACCCGCAGATCGAAAACGGCCGTGTGGTCGCAGATGTCGAAGTCCCCGGCCTGTCTGACGCCTTTGTCGATGCGCGGGTTCTGGTGCGCATCCCTGTGGGCACACGTCAGGCGCTGGTTATTTCAACGGCCGCGCTGATCACGCGCTCGGGTCTGGATTTCGTCGCAGTAAAGCAAGACGGCAAGACCGCGCTGCGCACCGTCGTCACCGGACAGGCCAATGGGGACACCGTAGAAATCCTGACGGGACTGACTGCGGGAGATGTGATCGTCACCGGATACGAAGGGGCCACGCATGAGTAACCCATCCGACAGCCCGGCCAAGCTGGGGATCGCGGGGGCATTGACCCGCGCGTTCATCGCCTCGCCTCTGACACCGCTATTTATCATCGCCGCGCTGGCGGTGGGTATCGTCGCCCTGATCAGCCTTCCGCGCGAAGAAGAGCCGCAGATTTCCGTCCCTCTGGTGGACATCCATATTCAGGCGCCCGGCCTGCAAGCCCCTGACGCTGTCAAACTTGTGACAGAGCCGATGGAGACCATCGTCAAAGGCATCAACGGGGTCGAGCACGTCTACTCTCAGACCTCGGATGACTACGCGATGGTCACAGCGCGGTTTGTCGTGGGCACCTCGGCCGATGCCGCCATTTTGCGCGTGCATGACAAGGTCCGCGCCAATCTGGATATGATCCCCGTCGGTATCGACGAGCCGCTGATCGTCGGACGCGGAATTGATGACGTGGCGATTGTCTCGCTCACGCTGTCGCCCAAACCAGGGCACGACAATGTCTCTGCCAACGACCTGACTCGCATCGCCCGCGAGCTGCGCGCCGAGGTCGCCAAGATCGGCGATGTAGGCCTGTCTTATCTGGTCGGCGAAGCCCCCGAGGCCATTCGCATCAACCCCGACCCTGATCGGCTGGCGCTGTATGGCGTGACGTTGCAACAGCTGGCCGGCAAGGTCCAAAGCGCGAACCGCTCGCTGAATACCGGCTCTTTACGTGACCAGGGCCAGATGATTGACCTTGTCGCGGGCGAAACCCTGACAACCCCTGCGCAGATCGCCAGCCTGTTGCTTACCACCCGCGATGCGCGCCCGGTTTATGTGGGCGACGTGGCTGACGTCGAATTTGTTTCGAACACATCGGACCAGATCGTCGCCAATGTCACCAAAGTGGACGGCGAAATCATCCGCACCCCCGCTGTTACCCTGGCTGTGGCCAAACGTGCTGGTGCCAATGCCGTCGTCGTCGCCGAGCAAATCCTCCATAAGGTCCACATGGCCGAAGGCCGGATCATCCCCGACAGCATCAACGTGGAAATCACCCGCGACTATGGCGAAACTGCCAATGAGAAAGCCAACGAGCTGCTGTTTCACCTAGGTCTTGCCACTGTGTCCATTGTTGGGCTGGTGCTGATCGCCATCGGCTGGCGCGAATCCATTGTGGTGGCCATCGTCATCCCCGTGACGATCCTTCTGACGCTGTTTGCGGCCTGGATCATGGGCTATACGCTGAACCGGGTATCCCTGTTTGCGCTGATCTTCTCGATCGGGATTCTGGTGGATGACGCCATCGTCGTGATCGAAAACATCGCCCGCCACTGGGGCATGAAGGATGGGCGCGAACGCAAACAGGCGGCAATTGATGCCGTGGCCGAGGTGGGCAACCCCACGATTGTTGCCACTCTGACCGTCGTTGCGGCCCTGCTGCCGATGCTGTTCGTGTCGGGGCTGATGGGGCCCTATATGTCGCCCATCCCGTCGAATGCTTCGGCCGCGATGATCTTCAGCTTCTTCGTGGCGGTGATGATCACCCCTTGGCTGATGCTGAAGATCGCAGGCAAAGCCCCACTGCACGGCCACTCTGACGGCGCCACAGATCATGACACAGGCGGCATCATGGGCCGCGCCTATGCCGCCATCGCCCGGCCTTTGCTGAAATCCAAAGGCATCAGCCTGGCGTTTCTGCTGATCACCGCAGCGCTGTCTTTTGGCTCGCTCGGGGCGCTCTATACCAAGGACGTGACGGTCAAGCTGCTACCGTTCGACAATAAATCCGAGCTGTCGGTTGTCATCGACATGCCCGAAGGCTCCTCGACTGAGGCCACGGATGCTGTCGCTCAGGCCGTCGCCCGCACGGTGATGGAGCTGCCCGAGGTCATCTCGGCCCAGACCCACGCCAGCGCCGCGGCCCCCTTCAACTTCAACGGGCTTGTGCGGCACTACTATCTGCGTGAACGCCCGCACATGGGGGACGTTCAGATCAACCTGACCCCTAAAACCGACCGCGACCGCTCCAGCCACGACCTAGCGCTGGTCATCCGCCAGATGATCAGCGAACTGGACCTGCCGCCCGGCACCAACCTGAAAACCGTTGAACCCCCGCCCGGCCCCCCGGTCATCGCCACCCTGTTGGCCGAAGTCTACGGCCCAACACCCCAGGCCCGCCGCGATGCAGCCGCAAAAATCCGCGCTGCCTTCGCCTCGGTCCCTTACGTGGTGGATGTGGACGACAGTTTCGGAACCCAACCACGCCGTCTGCGCGCGACTGTTGACTCTGATAATCTCGAGTTTTTCCAAGTGCAGGAAAGCGACGTTTTCGACACGATCGCTATCCTGAACCACGGCTCGACCGTTGGATACTCGCATCGCGGCGCGGGTCGCCACCCGATTCCGATCACCGTCAGCCGCGACAAAGGCAGCCGCGTGATGGATGAGACCTTCTTGACCACACCGATCCCCGCCAACGTCCTGCCCGGTGCACGCGGCGTTGTCGAACTCGGAGACGTCATCGACATCCAAGAAGAACAGGCTTCCTTCCCGATCTTCCGCCACAATGGCCGCTTTGCCGAAATGGTCACCGCCGAACTGGCTGGCGACTTCGAGGCGCCGTTGTATGGCATGATCGACGTGGCCGCGAAACTAAACACGATGGAGTGGCCCGAAGGGACCCAACCGCAAATCAGCTTCTACGGCCAGCCCGATGACGAATCCCAAACGACCTTGCTCTGGGACGGCGAATGGGAGGTCACCTATGTCACCTTCCGCGACATGGGGGCCGCATTCGGCGTGGCGCTGCTGGGGATCTATATCCTGGTGGTAGCACAATTCGGCAGCTTCCGCCTGCCACTGGTGATCCTGACGCCGATCCCGCTGACCTTTCTGGGTATCATCTTTGGCCACTGGCTGTTCAATGCACCGTTCTCGGCGACATCAATGATCGGATTCATCGCGCTGGCAGGCATCATTGTCCGCAACTCGATCCTACTGGTGGATTTCATCCGTCACGCTGACGAAAGCCGGGGCAAGGTGCAGGTATTGATCGATGCAGGTGCCATCCGCTTCAAGCCGATCCTGCTGACCGCCATCGCGGCCATGATCGGCGCCGTGGTGATCCTGGCCGACCCGATTTTCCAGGGACTCGCGATCTCGCTCTTGTTCGGGTTGCTGACCTCAACCTTGCTGACGGTGCTGGTGATCCCAGCCATTTACCGGGTCTTCAAAACCTAACCCCAAGGCGCCCTATGGGGCGCCTTGTCCTTTGGGCCCAATGCGCCCCCGCTTTCATCTTGCAATAAGTACTCAAGCCCCAACCTATCCGCGCGCAAAACGCAGGTTGATCAGTCTACGCTCATCGCCAGAACCTGGCTGACCTGCGTCATCGGGCGGCCGCTTTCAGTGTGCCAGCCGTTGAATGCGCCCTGTACTGCTTTCATTGCGGTTTTCGAGGTTGGAGCCTTATCCACCACGCCTTCGATGACCAGGCGCTTGACCACATCTCCTGACAGAACATAGGCGTCCCAGCCCATCACCCGCAGCACGCGCTGCGCTGTGTTTCCACCCAAATGTGCACCGCGTTTGCCCAGCATGGCGACCAGATCGGCTTGCTCTGTCACCGGCCATCGCGCCAGATGCCCAGAGACATCCCCGGTTTCCTCCTGCAAGTCCCTCAGCATACGTGCATTGTCGATCACCGATTGGATCTTGCGCCCGTTGCGCACAATCCCGGCATCGGCCAGCAAACGATCCATATCCTCGTCATGGTAGAAGGCCACGCGGCCCGGGTCGAAATCATGAAAAGCGGCCTGGAAACCGGGCCATTTGGCCTCGATCACTTTCCAGCTGAACCCAGCCTGGAACACCGCACGCGCCATTTCCCGCAACCAGCCAGACGCCGGGCGCGCCGCCAGCTCGTCAACAGGCACAGGGGATTTCAGCATTCCCTCCAGTGCCTCAGCCCCACCCTTACGGTCGGCGGAAATGTCGTAAATCTCGTCGAATGAGCGCATGACGGTACCTCCTGACATTAATTGTAGCCGCCGCGCCTCAACAGGCCAGAAAAACCTCAGCCGAAATCGCGCAGCCGGGCAACATAGCGCGCCAGCGTGTCAATCTCTAGGTTGATCCGGTCGCCCACCTTCACCCTGCCCCAGGTGGTGTTTTCTTTGGTATGCGGGATAAAGTTGATGCCGAAATCGCAGCCATCAACCTCGTTCACCGTCAGCGACGTGCCATTCAGCGCGACCGAGCCTTTGGGTGCGATATATTTCGCCAGCTCGGCTGGTGCACGCAGGGTGACGCGCGTGCTGTCTCCATCATCCACCATCGCGACCACCTCGGCCACACCATCCACATGGCCCGATACGATATGCCCGCCCAGTTCGTCCCCGACCTTTAGGGCGCGTTCCAGATTGACATGACGCCCCACGGACCAATCGCTTAGGTTGGTTTTCGACACGGTCTCGGCCGAGATTTCCACATCGTACCAATCGGCCCCTTTTTCAATCACGGTCAGGCAAACGCCATCACTGGCAATCGAGGCCCCCATGTCCACACTTGCCATATCATACCGCGTCTTGATCCGCGCGCGCAGGTCGCCGCGCTGCTCCAGCTCCTGAACTTCGCCAATGTCGGTGATAATGCCGGTGAACATGTGCCCTACGCCCTTTGCTTGCAATCCTGTCAAATCCCTAGCCCGCAGGCCAAGCGCTGGCAAGCCAGAGCACGGCGTGAAAAGGTCTTATTTTTGCCGGGTATTCCCGCTAAGACATTGGTAACGAGCTGAGCATAGACCGTAACGAATGAACCAGAACACACACCAAACCCCAGTTTTTCTATTCCTACAGGGACCGCATGGGCCATTCTTTTACAGGCTGGGCCAGATGTTGCGCCGGGCTGGGGCGCAGGTTTTGCGCGTCGGGTTCAATGCGGGCGACCGGGCGTTCTGGTTCGGGGCCGAAGGCTATATTCCCTATGATGGCGCGCCCCAGGACTGGGCCGATCGGTTCAGCGCTTTGATCGCTGAAAAGGGTGTGACCGACGTTGTTCTGTATGGCGACACGCGCTCTATTCATGCCGAAGCCGTCGCGCGGGCCAAATCCGCGGGCCTTACGGTTCATACCTTCGAAGAGGGCTATATGCGGCCCTTTTGGGTCAGCTACGAGCGTGGCGGCACCAACGGCCATTCCCGCCTGATGGACATGAGCGTCGCCGAAATGCGCACCGCATTAGAGCAATACGACCCCGACACGCCCATGCCTCCGGCCCGCTGGGGAGACATGCGCCAACACGTGTTCTATGGCGCGCTTTACCACTGGTTCGTGATGTTCAGAAACGGCAGCTACCCGCAGTTCCGCACCCATCGTGACCTATCTGTACGACGTGAATTTTCGCTGTATCTGAAACGCCTGCTGCTGATGCCGGTGCAGGCCATCGAACGGGGGTTGGCAACGCGACGCATTCGGAACGGCGGCTTCCCGTATCATCTGGTGCTGTTGCAACTGGAACATGACAGCTCGTTCCAGATGCATTCTCCCTTTGCCACGATGACCGAGTTCCTGGATATGGTGCTGCGTGGTTTTGCCGAAGGCGCACCGCGTCACCACCATCTGGTGATCAAGGCTCATCCGCTGGAAAACGGACAGCTGCCGCTCCACCGTGACATCCGCCGTCTGGCTCGGGATCTGGGCGTCAGCGACCGCGTGCATTTCGTCCGTGGCGGCAAACTGGCCCGCCTGCTGAATGACGCCCGCAGCGCTGTCACTGTGAACTCCACCGCCGCACAACAGGTGCTGTGGCGCGGTATCCCGCTCAAGGCCTTTGGCCGCGCTGTCTATGACAAGCCCGAATTCGTCTCGACCCAGCCCCTGGCCGAGTTTTTCGCCCGCGCTGACCGGCCCGATCTGGCCGCCTATCGCGATTATCGCCGCTATCTGCTGGAAACCAGCCAAATTGCCGGCGGGTATTATTCGTCCCGTGGACGCAGACAGCTGCTAAGGCAGGTTGTGGACATGATGCTGGCCCCCGACGACCCCTATGATGCCCTAAAGGCGGGCACAGCGGCGCCAAGGCAACAGTTGCGCGTGGTACGATAAAGAACACAACCTGTAGCGCTGGATTTCTGAACCGGATTCCGGTAGGTTAAAGAAAATACTTGAGGCAGAAAAATAGGTCGAGGAGACCAGAGCAGTGAAAACCCAAGCGACTCGCCGGGCGAAGTCTGTCGCCCTTTTGGCTATTGTAGCCGTGGTTGCAGCCTGCGGGCTGCCCCGCACAGGCCCCACGAAACGCGAAATTTACGCCGGTTCCGTCCAACGCGAAGGCGATGCATTCGTCGTATCCGTCAACGACCGCGTCACGCGCGCCACATCTGTGGTGCCTGCGTTGGGATTCTCGAACCAATTTGTCCGCGCCTCTCAACTGGGGTCGGACATTGTGCGTCCCGGTGACACGCTGGGCCTGACCATCTGGGAGAACGTCGAGGACGGGCTGCTATCCGGCGCAGCATCGAATTCCACCTCTCTGGAAGAGGTGCAGGTGGACGGTTCGGGCTTTATCTTTGTGCCCTACGCCGGTCGCATCCGCGCGGCGGGCAACACCCCCGAGGCCCTGCGCCGGATCATCACCAAAAAGCTGGAAGACCAGACTCCAGACCCTCAGGTTCAAGTCCGACGCCTGGCTGGGGATGGATCGACCGTGTCTCTGGTCGGATCTGTCGGAGCCCAAGGCGTATTCGCCATCGAGCGCCCGACCCGCACGCTGGCGACCATGCTGGCCCGCGCTGGCGGCGTAACGATTGAACCCGACATCGCACAGATCACCGTGATCCGTGGCAAGACGACTGGCAAAATCTGGCTACAAGACCTGTACAAACACCCCGAGCTGGACATCGCCCTGCGTGGCGGCGACCGCATCCTGGTCGAGGGCGACACCCGTTCGTTCACCGCTCTGGGCGCCACCGGGGCTCAGAGCCGCGTGAATTTCGAAAGCAAAACCGTCTCGGCCATCGAGGCGATTGCTCAGGTGGGCGGTCTGGTTCCGACGGCCGCAGACCCGACTGGTGTGTTCGTCTTCCGCAACGAACCGGCCGAAATTGCCAACCAGGTACTGGGTCGCAACGATCTGGAAGGTGCGCAACGCATGGTCTACGTGCTGGACCTGACCAAACCCAACGGCATGTTCATGGCCCGCGATTTCGCCGTCCGGGACGAGGATACGCTCTATGTCACCGAGGCGCCGTTCACCCAGTGGGACAAAACGATCGCCGCAGCCTTTGGATCGCTGAATACGGTCAGCTCGCTCTCGTCTCTGGGCGTTTCCGGGGGCTAATGCCCTTGCGTTCCGAAAGACATGAAACAGCCGCCGCGAGGGAAACTTCGCGGCGGCTTGCGTATTTCAATGCGGGCTTTCTGACGCAGAGCCGTATTCGCCGCATCCTGTCATTGGCGGGCTATGATCTGCAGCTGTTCAAGCCCGGCCAAGATGATCTGATTGGCGTGTGGGGCCATACCAAATACGCCGCCAGGGGCGAAGCCGTCGCGCAGGAAACAGGTGCGGGCATCGTGCGGATCGAGGACGCTTTTCTGCGGTCCTTGCGCCCCGGTCGCGCCGGAGAGCCGCCCATTGGCCTGCTGATCGACCACAAGGGAATGCATTACGACCCCGCTCAGGCATCCGAACTGGAACAGATTCTGGCGACCCACCCCTTGGATGATGCTCATCTTCTGAACCGCGCGCGTGCCTGTATCGAACGCCTGCGCGAGGCGGATCTAAGCAAATACGCGGGGCACGACCCCGACGCCATACCGCCCGCCCCCGGATATATTCTGGTGATCGACCAGACACGCGGCGACGCCAGCGTCACCAAGGGCGGCGCGGATGCCAATGCCTTTCGCGAAATGCTGTATTGCGCGCAAGAAGAAAACCCCGACGCCCGCATCGTCATCAAGACCCATCCAGAAACAGAACAAGGGTTTCGCGCGGGTTATTTCAGTGCCGAGGATACAACCGACCGGATCACCTTGTGCGACACCCCGGTCAGCCCTTGGACCCTGCTAGAAGGCGCGCTCAAGGTCTATGTTGTGTCCTCGCAAATGGGGTTCGAGGCCATCCTGGCAGGCCACCGCCCCCGCGTCTTTGGCAAGCCCTTCTATGCAGGTTGGGATTTGACCGAAGACACCCATCTTATCCCCCGCCGCCATCGGTCTTTGACCCGTGCGCAACTGTTCGCGGCTGCGATGGTCCTCTATCCGGTGTGGTACGATCCCTATCGCGATACCCTTTGTGAGCTTGAGGAGGTCATCGACGGGCTCGAGGCCCGCACCCGCGCCTGGCGCGAGGATCGGCACGGGTGGCAGGCCACTGGAATGCGCCTGTGGAAACGCAAACCGCTGAATGCCTTTTTCGGCTCGGACCACGCGATCAAATTCGCCAAGACCCCGCCCAGGGGCTCCCGCCGCCATATGGTCTGGGCAGGCAAATCGGGCGCCGCCCCGGATGCCATCCGCATAGAGGACGGGTTCCTGCGGTCGCGCGGGTTGGGCGCCCAGCTGGTGCCACCGATCAGCCTGGTTTGCGATGATCTGGGCATTTACTATGATCCGACCCGGCCCAGCCGCCTGGAGCACTGGATCAGCAAACGGGTTTCCCTGCGTGGCGATCAGATAGATCGGGTGCGGGACTTGATCGACACCATCACCCGCGACGGGCTGAGCAAATACAATCAGGGCGGCACCCTGCCCCCACTGCCCGACGGACAGCGCATTCTGGTTCCTGGGCAGGTGGAGGATGATGCCTCGATCCAATTCGGTGCGGGTCAGGTGCGCACAAACCTGGACCTGCTCCAGACCGCCCGGAAGGCCAATCCCGACGCGGTGATCCTCTATAAACCGCACCCCGATGTCGAGGCCGGGTTGCGCCCCGGCGCGATTGACGCCTCGGGGCTGGCCGATCTGGTGCTGACACAGGCCGATCCGGTCGCTGTACTGGCGCAGGTCGATGAGGTCTGGACGATGACGTCGACCCTGGGGTTCGAGGCGCTGTTGCGGGGGGTCAAAGTCGTGACGCTGGGGGCCCCGTTCTATGCCGGTTGGGGACTGACACGCGATCTGGGCGACATTCCCGCCCGCCGCCAGATACAAGTCCCGCTCGAAGGCCTGATCCACGCGGTATTAATTGATTATCCGCGCTACCATGATCCGATAACAGGACTGGCCTGCCCAGTTGAGGTCGCCGCAGAACGGCTGGCCCATGATCAGAACGCCCCCCGCGGAAGAGGTCTACGGCTATTGGCCAAATTACAGGGGGTTTTCGCCGGTTTCGCGCATCTTTGGCGCTAGCGCCGTCAGCTCAGGCGCGGCCGCTGCCACCGATGCAGCACATCCGGGCCGATCGCGCGGGTTTCGATCAGATCAAAGCGCGTGGCCTCGGACAGATGCCCCAGACCCAGCGCACCCAGCGCCGGACGGCCTTCGGCCCCCAACGCCAGACCAGCAGTAAACCCGACCAATTCATCCACCAGGTTCGCGCTCAGCAAGGACGCCGCCAGCATCCCTCCGCCTTCGCAGAACACACGGGTCAGGCCCTGCTTTCCCAGCGTCTCCAGTACCGAGGCCGGATCAATCTGGCGCCCCTGTAGCCTGCATTCCAACAAGGTCGCGCCAAGCCCCTCCCAAGCTGATCGCAGCATCGGGTCGGGGTTCGGCCCGTGGCAAATCCACACCGGAATTTCCTGCGCGGTGCGGGCCAGATTACCCATCAACGGCAAATCCAGATGTCGGGAAATGACCACGCGCACGGGCTGACGTGCCGGGGTAAAGTCGCGCACGGTTAAGGACGGATCATCCGCGCGGGCCGTCCCTGCCCCTACCATGACCGCGTCATGACATGCCCGCTGTGCCTGTACCAAATGGCGGGCCGGCGGTGCCGTGATCCACTGGCTTTCGCCCGAGGCCGTCGCGATCCGACCGTCAAAGCTGCTGGCCAGTTTCAACGTCAGCCAAGGGCGCCCATCATCATTTCGCAGGAAAAATCCGGCGTGATCATGTGCTGCCTCATCCGCTAACAGGCCCGTATCCACCGTAATCCCCGCAGCGCGCAGCATGGCGAACCCCTGCCCTGACACGCGCGGATCATTGTCCGCCAGAGGCGAAACGACACGCGCCACCCCCGCCGCAATCAAAGCCTCGGCACAGGGCGGAGTGGCCCCATGATGCGCGCAGGGCTCCAGCGTCACATAAGCCGTGGCGCCATTCGCCAGCGCCCCCGCCTGAGCCAACGCCTGCGGCTCTGCATGCGGGCGCCCGCCGGGCTGTGTCCAGCCACGGCCAACAATTCGGTTCCCTTGCACAACAACACAGCCCACCGCAGGGTTCGGCCAGGTATTCCCCTGACCGCGCCGCCCCAATGACAGAGCCAGTCGCATGTAACGCAGGTCGTTACTCACTCTTCGGAAGGCTCGCTTGGGCGCAGCTCTGACACGAACTTATCAAAGTCACCCGCCGCCTGGAAGTTCTTGTAAACGCTGGCAAATCTGACGTAGGACACAGTGTCGATGCGGGCCAGGGCCTCCATCACGATCTCACCGATGGTTTTCGATGGGATGTCCGTTTCGCCCATGCTTTCCAGCC
This sequence comes from Thalassovita sp., assembly GCA_029212905.1. GTDB lineage: Bacteria > Pseudomonadota > Alphaproteobacteria > Rhodobacterales > Rhodobacteraceae > Thalassobius. The sequence goes on along the minus strand of JARGPB010000003.1, from coordinate 158,800 downwards.
GTCGAACGATGCCGCTGATCATCTGGTCGATGCGCTCGGGTTCAACCGGGCGTTTCTGCATCGAAATCCGGATCGAGCGCTCCAGCTTATCCCGGTCGAAATCTTCGCGTCGACCGTTGGATTTTATGACCACCAGATCGCGCAATTGCACACGTTCATAGGTGGTAAACCGTCCCCCACAGGCCGGGCAAAACCGGCGACGTCGGATCGATACGTGATCCTCCGCGGGGCGTGAATCTTTGACCTGAGTGTCGATATTTCCGCAAAACGGGCAACGCATTGCCGGTCCTCTCTTTCTTCACCGCCTCTTGGGTGTTGGGTTTGTTCCCAACTTATCCACAGCCACTATAGGCCAGCCTCTAGGGTTTGGGTAGAGGGGAAATTACACCGCTAGATTAAGGGGATGAGGTCAGTCTTTCGAAAGATGCGCCACCACCTGACGCGTGTGCGGATGGTCGCGATGCTCGAACAGGTAGATCCCCTGCCAACTGCCCAAAACCGGGCGTCCGCCTGCCACGGGAATGGACAGGCTGACCGGCATCATTGCGGCTTTGATATGGGCAGGCATGTCGTCCGGGCCTTCGTAGGTGTGGGTCAGGTAGGACATGCTGGGATCAGACGTGGGCGGCACCAACCGCGCAAAGAAATTGCGCAGATCGGTCTGGACCTCTGGGTCCGCGTTTTCCTGTATCAACAGGCTGCACGAGGTATGGCGGACAAACAGCGTCAACAGCGCGCCGCCATGCCCCGAGGTCCAGCGGGTCACATCGCGGGTAAACTCATAAAGCCCCTGCCCGCGGGTCTGGATGGAGAAAGTGGTTTGCACGTCGTTCCTCAACAGGCAAGGGCGTCAGCTATCTATCACGACATTTTCTCAAAGCAAAATTGCCGAGCGCTGTCGACTGACATTTTGTAACCTGGGTCCTTGATCGACACAGACCAACTTTCATCCTGATAGGTTCCCACAACGGGATGATTAGGATCGACAGTAAACGTCACGGCGCTCCAGCCTGGTTGCGTCACCGAAGGTGCCCGTCCCTGAACCAGATAAATTCTGTCGTTGTGGCCCAGCCCAAGTTGGCGGAACGCATGAGTGCCCGCGCCGCACCAGAACAACGCGGGGCCTGTACCCGGTCGGTTCAATACCTCGAATTCCTGCCCGCCGGGCAGAGGGTTAGTCTCTAGATAATACTCAAAATTCCTGGCCTGAGCTGGAACCGTCACCAAAACCGATAGCGCAAAAGCGGCAAACTTTGTCGAGACTTTCATCGTCCACTCCAATAACAAACACTGCAATTGTTAGCGATCTACCCGCCAATAGACAAGCAATGCCATAGAAAAATCCGAATACGTCTACCCAATAGGCCGCGCTGTCGTAGAATTCACAAAACACATACCCGCGGATCGAATTGCAGAAGGTAGTTTTCATCGGGTCGTCCAAGTGCTGATCCTCCACAGGCGCTGCCCGATACAGGGCACCTGGTGTCTATTTGGGGAAAAGAAATCTGCTTTTCTCAGGCTGGCCCATGTCAACCAATATCAAATTTGTAAATTCGCCGATGGAACCAATTTAATTACAAAAGATCGGAAACTTAGGTCCGGGAACGCGGTACAGGGACCATCTGCTACGGCGATCCATACTTCTTCGTACTCTGTTTCGCATTTTTCCAAAGCCAAAGCTTTTTTACCCAATGCAGCGGTCACTTGCTCCATCAGGTCACGCACACCCCCGCCAGCCTTGTCTATTGGTACTACACTGCCCAACGCAATTCCTGGCTGCGCTTCCTCGTATCTATAAAGTGTCAATAGAACACCGTCAGCCAATTGGATCGGTTCCAACGTGTAAACTCTCTCCATTGCGATTTCTTGCAATAGGTCATTGAGGGTATTTAGGCATTCCCGTCGGTAAATTGGAACACTTACTTCAATTGACAGATGGTAATCTCCTCCATCTACAGGCAGAATAGCGCTATCGACGGCTTGTTTTATTTTCTTCCAGAATGGGACAAAATGGCTCGTGAAATCCGGCTTTTTCCCGCCTGGGTCAACGAATTTATTCAGCCGAGTGACTTCGACCGCTATCTTTCCATCAACAAGAAAGTCCGGGAAGGTAGTATAGCCATTCGGCTCGAACGGAATATCATTGAAACCAAAAGACCGTAAAAAAATGGGTCGCGACCTCAGCGAAGTCGCGACCCATTTCTGTTTGATCTGTGGGTGTCGTTACATCACTGATCCAAGAAGCTTCGCAGTTTCCGCGACCGCGAGGGGTGTTTCAGTTTCCGCAGGGCCTTGGCCTCGATCTGGCGGATGCGTTCGCGGGTCACGCTGAACTGTTGGCCGACTTCCTCGAGCGTGTGGTCGGTGTTCATGCCGATGCCGAAACGCATCCGCAGCACACGTTCCTCGCGCGGGGTCAGGCTGGCCAGGACACGGGTCGTGGTTTCCTTCAGGTTCTCCTGAATGGCCGAGTCCAGCGGCAGAACCGCGTTCTTGTCCTCGATGAAATCGCCCAGCTGGCTGTCTTCTTCGTCGCCAATCGGCGTTTCCAGCGAAATCGGCTCTTTGGCGATTTTCATCACCTTGCGGACTTTCTCCAGCGGCATCTGGAGCTTCTCGGCCAATTCCTCGGGCGTGGGTTCACGGCCGATCTCATGCAGCATCTGACGACCGGTCCGGACCAGCTTGTTGATGGTCTCGATCATGTGAACCGGGATACGGATGGTGCGGGCCTGATCAGCAATCGAGCGGGTGATCGCCTGACGAATCCACCAGGTCGCATAGGTCGAGAATTTATAACCACGGCGGTATTCGAATTTATCGACGGCCTTCATCAGGCCGATGTTACCTTCCTGGATCAGGTCCAGGAATTGCAGGCCGCGGTTGGTGTATTTCTTGGCGATCGAGATCACCAGACGCAGGTTGGCCTCGACCATTTCCTTCTTGGCCTGACGCGCCTCTTTCTCGCCCTTCTGGACCTGGGAAACGATGCGGCGGAATTCAGGAATATCCAGACCAACATACTGCCCGACCTGAGCCATGTCATTCCGCAGCTCTTCGATTTTGTCGGTCGAACGCTCCATCAGCATCTGCCAACCGCGCCCCGATTTCTGAGACATGTCGTCCAGCCAGTTCGGGTCCAGCTCGCGGCCACGGTAGGCCTCGATGAATTCGCGGCGGTTGATGCGGGCCTGGTCGGCCAGTTTGACCATCGCGCTATCAATCTGCATAACGCGCTTGTTGATGCCGTACAGCTGGTCGATCAGGGCTTCGATACGGTTGTTGTGCAGATGCAGTTCGTTCACCAGCAGGACGATTTCGGCCCGCAGCTTTTGGTACATCTGCTCGTCGCGCGCCGAGAAAGAGCCGTCTTCGTTCAGCGTGGCCGAGATCCGGCTGTCCTGCATCTCTGCCAGGGTTTCAAAGTCATAGGCGATCTGATTCAGCGTTTCCAGAACGCGGGGCTTCAGCGCCGCTTCCATCGCTGCCAGGCTCATGTTGGCCTGTTCATCATCATCGTCGTCGTCGTCATCGGTGCTGATCGGGTTGCCGTCCGCGTCCAGCTCTTGCTTGGCGGTCTCGCCCTCTTGCTTGGGCGCAGTGGCGACGTTGGCGGCGTCCACGACGGGCGCCTCCTCTTCCTCTTCGCCCATCTGATTGCCGAAGGTCGTTTCAAGGTCGATCACATCGCGCAGCAAAATGTCTTCGGTCAGAAGTTCGTCACGCCAGATGGTGATCGCCTGAAAGGTCAGCGGGCTTTCACACAGACCCGCGATCATGGTGTTGCGGCCTGCTTCGATCCGTTTGGCGATCGCAATCTCGCCCTCACGGCTCAGCAGTTCGACGCTGCCCATTTCACGCAGGTACATACGAACCGGGTCATCCGTGCGGTCCAGCTTCTCCGAGCCAGCCGAAGACAGGGTCACTTCACCCTTGTTCGAGGACACGTCCACCACGGCGGTTGACTTGGCCTCTTCTTCCTCGACTTCGTCGTCTTCGATGATGTTGATGCCCATTTCGGACAGCATCGACATCACGTCTTCGATTTGCTCCGAGGACACCTGCTCGGGCGGCAGAACCTGGTTCAGCTGATCATATGTGATGTAGCCACGTTCACGCGCCTCGGCGATCATCTTTTTGACCGCGGCCTGGCTCATATCGAGAGAGACTTCGGCGTCCTGATCGTCGGGCTTTGCGTCATCGTTGTCTTTAGCGGCCATGTACTACTCCTGCACGGTGCGAGTTCTTGCAGTTACTCTAGGTCGTCGGTGATTCGCTGGACCGAATCATTAGCGCGTCTGAGTGATTCGGACACCCGTGTAACCTGATTTCTTTCTCTTTTCCTCTGCGAAACGACCATTAACGTCGTTTCGAGAAGGATATTTTGCCTAACAGATCGTCCAACGCGGCGCGTTCGTCACGATTGATTCGCGCTCCGTTCTTGCCGACGTCGTATTCTGCCTTGTCTTCGTTCTGGCTGCGCAGAGCGCGATTATGGGTTTCAGTGGCTTGATGCAATCGCCAGGTGACGGCTTCGTCTGCCACGCCTGACAGCTCTTCCTCGGCCTCTGCAATCTCGGCGCTCAATCCCCGGTAGGCTTTCATTTTGGCAAGTTCTTCTGCCACCGTCATCCGGGCGGCCTCTTGGTTTCCTGCGCGTCGGATCGTCGGTGTAATCGCCACATGGGGAAGCGCAAAGAGGCTTTCAAGCCCTTCGGGGCCCATTGCCATGGCAATCCGCTCTTCGATCTCAAACGGCTCGGCGCCGTGACCTTCGCGCAACAGCAAATCCCGGATCAACCCGTGATCGGCATCGATGCATTCCATTGTCTCAATCTCGGTTTCGAACTCCAGAATGATCGACGGCGTGCGGATAAGCGTGGCCAGGATCACCGCCTCGCGCAAGCGGTCCTCGACATGCTCCCCCGAGGCCACAAGCGCCGATTTGCGCGTACTGGAAACCGGGATCGGCGTCGCCGACTTGCGCCAGTCCTGACGAAACGCAGTGCTGCGCTTGCGGGATTGCCCGAACAGATCCCAGCGCATGTCCTTGATCGCTTGGCCGTAATGTGCCCGGATCGAGGGATCCCGGATCAGCTTGATCTTCTCGCGCAGGGCCTTGTCCAGGGCGGCTTTGCGTTCGGGGCTGTCGAAATTCTTGCCCTCAGTTTCGCGCTGCCACAGCAGAGTGACCATCGGAATTGCTGCATCCAGAACCTGTTGGACGGCCCCGGCCCCCTTGGCACGGATCAGATCGTCGGGGTCCATGCCTTCGGGCATCAAGGCGAACCGCAGGGATTTACCAGCCTCCAGCAATGGCAACGCCAGATCAATCACGCGCATCGCAGCGCGTATCCCCGCTGTGTCCCCATCCAACGCGATGATTGGCTCGGGCGAGATCCGCCACAACAGCTGCAACTGATTTTCGGTAATCGCTGTCCCCAAAGGCGCGACAGACGCTGCGAACCCGGCCTCGGACAGGGCAATCACATCCATATAGCCTTCGGCGACGATCAGGATCTGGCCTTTGCCTGCACCTTCACGCGCCGGGCCGTGATTATAAAGGCTGTTCCCCTTGTCGAACAGTTCGGTTTCGGGCGAGTTCAGATACTTAGCGTTGTCATTCGGGTCCATTGCCCGACCGCCAAAGGCAATGCAGCGCCCGCGCGCATCACGGATCGGGAACATGATCCGGTTGCGGAACACATCATAGGGCCGTTTGCCTTTGGTCGAAGCCTTGGCCAGACCCGCCCCAAGGATCAAATCTTCGGACACGCCTTTGCCGGTCAAATGATCCCACAGATTCTGCCAGCCATCCGGCGCGAACCCGATGCTGAATCTGTCCTGCGTCGCTTCGGACAGGCCGCGGCGGGTCAGGTAAGCGCGGGCCTCTTCGGCCACGGCGCGTTTCAGTTGGAGACGGAAAAACTGGGTCGCGTGCTCCATGACTTCGGCCAATTGGGTGCGTCGGTCGGCCTTGGCTTGGGCGCGTGGATCGGATTTGGGAATCGGCATTCCAGCCTCGCGGGCCAGAATCTCAACCGCTTCCATAAAGCCGACATTCTCGGTTTCCTGCACGAAATTGATCGCGTCACCCTTGGCGTGACACCCAAAGCAGTAATAAAATCCCTTGCGGTCATCTACATGAAAAGACGCGGATTTTTCCTGATGAAAGGGGCATGGCGCCCACATGTCGCCCTTACCCTGATTGGATTTTCGCGTGTCCCACATGACCTTGCGCCCCACCACCTGAGACAGGCTGGTGCGTGTGCGTAATTCATCCAGGAAACCATGCGGGAGACTCATGTGTCTGAATATAGGCCCAGCCGGGCCGGGTGCAAATGGCTCATGATCCGGTCACTGTTTATAGTCAAGGCAAGCCTGCTCGAATGTCTTTACCGTGTCAGCGTTCAAGTGCCCATCCGGTAACGAGAACACCCAGGCGACCAGCACATCGACATTGGCTTCGTATTTGCTGCCTTTGATCGCATCGGATTTCAAAATCTTGCGGGTTGCGCGTTTCTGCGAACGTTTGCTGGCGCGATGATCAATTGCAGCCTCAACGATCCCGGTCTGTGCCGCGCAACGATCTGCCTTCTCGGATTTGGTTTCAGCAAAAGCAGGCACGGCCAGCACACCCGTCAAGGCAAGGGTCAAAGCTCGAAACATGGGCGCTCCTTTCGGCAACATAAGAACCCGGCCTTGATGCCAGCCCGATTGCAAATCCGCAAGCACTCAACGCCCGGACGAGGCGGCAGCGCGGCGTTGTTCACGGGTCAGGATCGTGGGCGTGACGTTCCATTCGCCTGCGTCATTTACCAGCGGATTAATCTTGCGGCGCCCGGTCAAATACCCGCCCAGCATCCGCCGGATGACACCCAGCCCGATGCCCCCGAAATTAACGTCCTTGCCGGGGGCACCCAGCCCCGGCGGCGCTGATTTGGTAAACGCATGCCCCCAAACCGGCCCGACTGAATCGTCTGCGGCCTGGGTCTCGGCCGCGTGCACCACCAGTCCCAGAAACGACTTGCCAGGCTTGGGCAGCGAATTGAACATCGGCGTGTCGCAGCACGACGCGTACCACCGAAAAATTCCTTTTGGGCTTAGTCGTAAGGCTGCCAGGTTTTCCTGCCCCGACAACAGCGTCACCCGGTCAGGCGTCGTATGGATCAGATCCGTCCCCTGATGCGTAGGCAACGCATAGCCCAGGTGTCGCGCCTCTGTCTGGCAATCCGTGCAGTAGCAGCGCAACCGCGTCGCCGCCGCCACGCCTTCGGGGGCAAGCTCGACCTGAACGCTTCCGCATTGGCAGCCGAGTTTCAGGGAATTCCGTTGAACCATGTCATTCGTCTTTCACTTTGCGCTGCCCATGGGCAGCTGGCCTGGCAACCCTACAGAGCCAACGCACCTTTGGGCAATATACCCTAGGATTGAATCCTAGACACCTGATCACAGCCCCGAATCGCAAGTGATTGAAATATTGTCAAAAGATATTGCTCAGCAATGCCCGGATCACGCCATATTTGCGCCATTTTGATTGGCGAAAAATAACGCTGGTGAAAACTGAATCGCCGAACCCCGCCAAGAATGGCAAAACTTAAAGAGTGTGGAACCGGATCATGTCCTGGGAGCAGAAGAAACAAATCTCGCAAAGTTGGCTTCATCAACGCAAAGGCAGAACCCTGGCGCACCTCCAACGATTCCGTAAGGAAGAGGACGGAGTCATGGTGGCCTTCTCGCTGATGATGCTGATCTTCATGCTGATGATTGGCGGGATCGGTATCGACATCATGCGGTTCGAAATGGATCGGGCCCGGCTTCAGAATACGCTGGACCGCGCGGTTCTGGCGGCTGCGGATCTGGATCAAAATCTGGACGCTGACGCCGTCGTGACCGACTATTTCGACAAAGCCGGTCTGAGCGAGTATCTGACGGGTGTCGATGTGCAGACCGGTTTCGGGTCCAAACGCGTCGAGGCAACTGCTGAAACGACAATCAACACCTTCTTTCTGAAATTGATGGGCGTGACCACCCTGACAGCCCAGGCGAATGGCGCCGCGATGGAGAGCATCGACGGGTTGGAAATTTCGCTGGTTCTGGACGTCTCTGGCTCGATGAACAGCAACTCACGCCTGGCCCGGCTGAAACCGGCGGCCAAGGATTTCGTGTCGGCCATCCTGACGTCTTCGGAAATCGGCAACGTGTCGATCTCGGTTATTCCTTACGCCACGCAGGTCAGCGGCGGCGCACAGATTCTGGACAAACTGAACGTTACGGATGAACACAGCTATTCACATTGCATCAACTTTAACGCGGATGAATTCAGCCATTCAAACTGGCACGATTCGGGCATCCTGGAACGCACCGCGCATTTCGATCCGTTCACCTATAGTGAAAACCCGATCCAACAGCCCGTCTGCCCCAGCGACCCCACCCGCGAGATCCTGCCGCTGTCAAACAACGTCTCTGATCTGCACACCTATATCGACAACCTGAACGCCACCGGGAACACCTCGATCGACCTCGGGATGAAATGGGGCACTCTGCTATTGGACCCCAGCACAGACGAAATTGTGACCGGGCTGATTAGCGATGGTGTTATCAGCTCGGCTTTTGAAGGGCGCCCTGTGGCCTATACGAACGGCATCATGAAGATCATCGTGCTGATGACCGATGGGCAAAACACCAGCCAGCACTTGTTGAACCCCTCCATGCGGACCGGAGATTCACCTGTGTATTATAACGCCACAGAAGACAGGTACTCGGTCTATCAATCCTCAGGAAACTCGCATTCCTCCAGCTCCAGCACGACCTACTACTGGCCGCACAATGATACCTGGAACGACCACCCTTATGGTAATGGCACCTACGAGGTCTGCACCACGACCTATGGCCAGAGAAGCCGCAAAAAGGGCGGTGGCTGGGGCGGTGGCTGGGGCGGTGGCTGGGGCGGTGGCTCTACTCCGACGACAACATGTACCCAAGTGGACGAACCCGGCGAGGCAATACGCATGACCTTCCCCGAGCTGTACAATCAGGTCTCGTTGGCATGGAACGCCACCTATAACTACGCCGACATGAACAACGCTTGGGCGACCTGGTACAATGCGGCCTTTAGCTCGATCAATGGCACGGTAAAAAACCAGCGGACCAAACATATCTGCGACGCCGCCAAGGACCAAGGCGTCATCGTCTACGCCATCGGCTTTGAGGCACCCAACTCGGGGCAGAAGGTATTGAAGGACTGCGCCAGCTCGGATGGACATTATTTTGATGTGGACGGGCTGGAAATCGAAGACGCATTCTCGTCGATCGCAGCGTCGATCCGCAAACTGAGGTTGATCCAATGAGACAGATCAAAATGCTCTTTAACCGCCTTCGCAGGGATGAAACTGGCACAGCTGCCGTGGAATTCGTGATTGTCTTCCCCTTCTTTCTGGGGGTCCTGCTGTCCTCGTTCGAGCTGTCCCTGATCACGATGCGTGAAACCATGCTGGAACGGGCACTGGATCTGACTGTGCGCGAAATCCGTCTGGAAACCGGCAGTGCGCCACAACACGATGAGATTAAATCCCGCGTCTGCAGCCGCGCCCCGGTAATCCCGGATTGCGAGGCCAACCTGCGGCTGGAAATGATCCAGATCGACCCACGCAACTGGACCAGCCCAGAAGAGCAGTTCGACTGCACCGATCAATCCGAAGACGTGCAGCCGGTGCGGAACTTCGTCAACGGGATGGACAACGAGCTGATGCTGTTGCGGGCCTGCGCCAAGTTCGAACCGATCTTTCCGGGAGCCGGAATTGGTAAACAACTAAGCAAGGATGGCGCTGGCATGGCCGCGCTGATCGCCGCGTCCGCATTCGTACAGGAGCCAAGCTGATGGGTATCGCAAGGTTATTCAAACAACGGATCGCACGGTTTGCCGATGACACACGCGGCACCGTGGCCATCGAGGCCGTGATCGCCCTGCCCATCTTATTCTGGGCGTTTCTGGCGTCCTTTGTCTTTTTCGATGCGTACCGACAGAACAGCATCAACATCAAAGCGGCCTATATGGTCGGGGACATGCTCTCGCGAGAGACGAACTCGATCGACAATAACTATCTGGATGGCATGAAGGGTCTGTTCGACTACATGACCGGAGCCGCGAGCGACACAAAGATGCGCGTGACTGTTGTGCAATGGGACGAAGAGGACGAAGCCTTTACGCGCGATTGGTCAAAGTCACGCGGGGCGGTTGATGTTCTGACGAACGGCGACCTGGCGAACCTTGCCAGCAAACTGCCGATCATGTCCGACAATGAACGTCTGATCCTGGTAGAGACCTGGGGCCACTATACACCGCCCTTCAAGGTCGGCCTGGCCGAGCGGGACATGTACAACTATGTCTTTACCAGCCCGCGTTTTGCCCCGCTGCTTCCTTGGTCGAACGGCTAATCAATCCTGCTGTTCATCGCGATTGGCAATCATGGCCTGAAGCAATTCGGCCATGATTTTCGTTTGCGCACCGGGCATCACTCCGCCGATCCCGACACGACGTCCCATCCGCCACCAGATCCCAGGATTCCACCGCCGACTGTCGCCCTGCTTCAAACGCAGAGTGAACCCGTTCGACGGCTTGAACGCAAATGTGCCGCGCTCGACCCTGGTGATATTGTCCAGCGTCGCGATAACATCGCCCGCGCTATCGACCAGCGCATCTTCGGTCAGGTGAATGGACAGCTCGGTGGCGCGGCGCATTTTATCTGCCAGAACCAACGCAGCCGCCCCCAGAACAATCAAGAATACCTGCCACAAAACGTTCTGCGGCGGCGTCGACAACGCCACATAGACCAGCAATCCGCCCAGGATCGCCAGCATTCCCACGCCCATCCAACGGCGCGGCACCGAGGCTGCGGCGCTGACTTGATCGTGGTTTGAACTATCGTGCATGGGGCGGTCTCCTTTGGGGTGTCTCGCGGGGATGTAGCGCCATTTCACCCGCTTGGCGAGGGGGTCAGGCCGCGACGGCCTTGCGCACCATCTGCCAATAGATGTCCTGCACCTCGTTGACGGTCAGACGCCCCGCGGTGCGATACCAGGTCGTCACCCCCGTCACCATTGCGATCACAGCCATGGTCGCCACCTTGGGATCGGGCACGTCAACGACGCCCTGCTCGGCCCCATCGCGCAGGATGTTCTCTAGCTGATCCTCGTATCTGCGGCGCAGATCCTCGATCACGCTGAAATTTTCGGGCGTGAGATTGCGCAGCTCCATATACGAAATGAATACTTCGTCGGGGCGTTCCAGGTGGTACCGGATGTGGAACCGCGTAAAAGCCTGCAATCGCTCCAGTGCGGACCCGGTCGCGGCCTCGTCCTCCCAAGCGGCCAGCAGCCCCTCCATATGGGCGCGCATCAGATCGAACAGCAGGGTCTGCTTGTCGGGTGTGTAATTGTACAGCGCCCCAGCCTGCACCCCGACCTGCCCCGCGATCTGCCGCATCGAGACCGCAGCGAACCCATGCCGCGCAAACAGCTGAAGCGCCGCCTGCAACACCCGTGGGCCAGTAATATCGGAATGAGAGCCTGCTGTTCTTGCCATGCCCTGCTTTCTATCTGAACGGCTGTTCAGATCAAAGCAAAACCGGCAATTCATCGCCGAAGACCCGATGGGCTATCGCTTGCACCCTGGCCTGGTTTCGGGGCACAACAGGTGCAGATGACTTGGTGGTGCTGCGATGCGTTTCGTTCTTTTACTGTCGGCTTTGGGCTGTGCCGCCTGCGGTGAGGTACCTAAACTGGATGACCACGTGACCCCCGCCGCGCGTCAAGCCCCCTATCCCGCTCTGCTACCGCTTGGCCCATTGCTCGAGGACAGCGACACAACTCAGGCCCAGACCAGCACGGACACCGACGCCGCCCTACAGGCGCGCGCCGCCGCCTTGCGGGCGCGCGCACGGCGTATGCAGCAGGCATCTGGTCAGGAATAAGCCCCCAATCCAAGATTTGCGCCCCCCAGCCCGGCCAAATCGTGATTTGCCGCGTTGCAAGGCCACGTCAAGCGCGGTACATCCCGGCTGAATAACAACAAGTGTCAGGAGGCTTCGATGAGCCAACCCTTGCGTCTGGGCATTGCCGGGCTGGGTACCGTAGGTGCCGGTGTCATTAAAATCATCCAACAGCAGGCCGAACTTCTGACCATGCGCACCGGGCGCGAAATCACCATTTCCGCGATTTCAGCCCGTTCGCGCAATAAGGACCGTGGCGTCGACCTGTCCGGCTATGGCTGGGAGGACGACCCCGTCGCGCTGGCCAAGCGCGATGATGTTGACGTGTATGTCGAACTGATGGGCGGCTCGAACGGGCCTGCCAAAGCCTCGACCGAGGCGGCGCTGGCCGCAGGCAAGGACGTGGTCACCGCAAACAAGGCCCTGCTGGCGCTGCACGGTCAGGCGCTGGCCGAACAGGCCGAAGCCGCAGGTAGCGTGATCCGCTACGAGGCCGCTGTCGCCGGTGGCATCCCCGTGATCAAATCGCTGGCCGAAGGGCTGGCCGCCAACCAGATCACCCGTGTGATGGGCGTGATGAACGGCACCTGCAACTATATCCTGACCCGAATGGAAGCCACCGGCCAAGGCTATAACGCCCTGTTCGACGAGGCCAACAAGCTGGGCTATCTGGAGGCCGACCCAAATCTGGACGTGGGCGGGATTGACGCCGGGCACAAGCTGGCGCTGCTGTCGTCGCTGGCCTTCGGCACGAAAGTCGACTTCGATGGGGTCGAGCTGGAAGGCATCCAACGGATCGAGCTGGACGATATTCACGCCGCGGCCGACATGGGATACCGCATCAAGCTGCTGGGTGTGGCTCAGATGACCGACCGCGGGCTGGAGCAACGCATGTCGCCGTGCCTGGTTCCTGCGGACAGCCCTCTTGGGCAGTTGGAAGGCGGCACCAACATGGTCGTGATCGAAGGCGACAGCGTCGGCCAGATCGTTCTGCGCGGCGCAGGTGCGGGCGAAGGCCCCACAGCCAGCGCCGTCATGGGAGATATCTGCGACGTGGCGCGCGGCTATCGCTATCCTGTGTTCGGACAGCCCGCCACAACGCTGGTTGAGACGCCACGGGCGCAATCGACGCTAGAGGCCCCCTATTACCTGCGTATGAGCCTGCGCGACAAACCCGGTGCTCTGGCCAAAATTGCCTCGATCCTTGGCGAGGCTGGGGTATCTATCCACCGGATGCGCCAGTATGATCATGTAGACGACATCGCGCCTGTGTTGCTGGTGACGCATAAAACCACCCGCAGCGACGTGGATGCGGCCCTTGCGGGCATCGCGCAGACTGATGTGGTCACCGGGGCGCCTGTTGCCTTGCGGATCGAATCCGTCTGAGACCTGCGCTGCCGGAGGGGGAGGACGCCTCCGGCGGGAGTATTTAGAGCAAGATGAAAGAGGGGAGCATGGCCTTTCTGGGCGTAGAGAGCTCGGCCAACGGACGGCGCTGGGTTGGGCCTGATCCCAATGTTGCGCGACTGGCCGAGGCGATGGCGCAACAGACCGCCCTGCCCCCTGCGCTGTGCAACATCCTGGCGCGGCGCGGCGTGCCCCCGCAGGAGGCCGCGAGTTTCCTGGAGCCACAGTTACGCGATTTGCTGCCCGATCCCCGCAGCCTGAGAGACATGGAAACCGCCGCGGCGCGGTTTTTGCATGCCGTCAAACAGCGCGAGCGGATCGCCGTGTTTGCAGATTATGATGTAGACGGGGGGACCTCGGCCGCGTTGCTGTTGGACTGGCTGGGGCAGATGGGCTGCAAGGCGACGCTGTATGTACCCGACCGGATTGACGAAGGGTACGGGCCGAATGACACAGCTATGCAAGAGCTGGCGCGCGATCATGATTTGATCCTCTGTGTCGATTGCGGGACGCTGTCTCATGGCCCGATAGCTGCCGCCAAGGGCGCGGATGTGGTGGTATTGGACCACCACCTGGGCGCAGAGATCCTGCCGGATTGTGTGGCCGTGGTGAATCCCAATCGCCAGGATGAAACCGGCGATCTGGCGCATCTGTGCGCTGCTGCTGTGGTGTTTTTGATGCTGGTCGAGGCCAACCGCCAGATGCGAGCGGAGAAGGTGTCCGGGCCGGATCTAATGGCGATGCTGGATCTGGTGGCCCTGGCGACCGTGGCCGATGTGGCTCCGCTCGTTGGAGTGAACCGGGCGTTGGTACGACAGGGGCTGAAGGTGATGGCGCGGCGGGCGCGACCGGGATTGGTGGCGCTGGCAGACGTGGCGCGGATGGATCAGACGCCTAACACCTATCATCTGGGGTTTCTACTGGGGCCGCGGGTGAATGCCGGGGGGCGCATCGGCAAGGCCGACCTGGGCGCGCGTCTGCTGGCCTGTCAGAACCCGATTGAGGCCCGCTCGATGGCGGAACGGCTGGACGAGCTGAATTCGGAACGTCGCGAGATCGAAAATCAAGTGCGCGCCGCGGCCCTGGCGCAGGCCGAAGAGCGCGGGCTAGAGGCGCCTCTGGTTTGGGCGGCAGGCGAGGGCTGGCATCCAGGCGTCGTCGGAATCGTCGCCAGCCGCATCAAGGAAGCCACGAACCGCCCAGCCATCGTGATCGGTCTGGACGGCGACGAAGGCAAGGGCTCGGGGCGGTCCGTGGCGGGTGTGGACCTTGGGGCCTCGATCCAGCGTCTCGCGGCTGAGGGGCTGCTAATCAAGGGCGGTGGACATAAAATGGCCGCCGGTTTGACAGTCGCCCGCGACAAGCTGGAGCCCGCCATGGCCCGCCTGTCCGAACTGCTGGGCAAACAGGGCGCGGGCGAAGGCGGCCCGGCGGACCTGAAGCTGGACGGGATACTGATGCCGGGCGCTGCCACGATCGATCTGATCGACCAGATCGACAAGGCCGGGCCCTTTGGGGCGGGCGCCGCCGCGCCGCGGTTCGCCTTTCCGGATGTCGCGATTCATTTCACCAAAAGGATCGGCGACAGCCACCTGAAACTCAGCTTCGGGGACGGGCTGGGAGCGCGCCTCGAGGCGATCTGCTTTGGCGCTTATGATGGTGCAATCGGCCCCATGTTGGAGGCGCACAAAGGCGCGCGGTTCCATCTGGCTGGGCGATTGGAAATAAACAGCTGGGGAGGACGGCAAACCGTTCAGCTGCGGTTGGAGGATGCCGCCCCCGCGACGGGTACAGAAATGTAAAAGAATCGGCAATCTGGGCGCACTTTCCTCTTGCGGAAGTTTCCCGCTTTGCCTAGAAGACGCCTCACGCCAAGGTATGGCCCGTTCGTCTATCGGTTAGGACGCCAGGTTTTCAACCTGGAAAGAGGGGTTCGATTCCCCTACGGGCTGCCACTTTCCCCTGTAGACCAAGCTTATTTTCGGCGCATCGGAACGCTATAGTTCTGTCCTGCCGTCAGCAAGTTAGGCGGCGAAGCTCATCCAACACATGAAGCGATGATCATCGTCCCCGCGCGGCCCAATTGAGAGAGTGCCGCACCAAAACATAGGGTGGAATCGCTGCGTGATCAGGAAAAAATCCGGCCCTTCGCCTTGATCAATCCATGCAGCAGTAGCGCCAGATATGCCGTATTCACCACCACCAGCAACAGCCAGGGCCGCGTGAAGATAAGGCCAATGCCGACGACCAGCGTGAACATCATCACCACGACCAACCCTCGCGGGATATTCAGTGACTTGGGCGAAATGGTCTTTAGCTGAGAGACCATCAACAACGCCACAAGGCCCAGCCAGAACGCCACCAGAATCGGAGGCAGATCGATGCTGAGGACCCCTGCTTGCATCATGAACAAAGGCATCAAGCCCAGCATCGCCCCTGCCGGAGCAGGAACGCCAACAAAATGGGTTTTGTCTTTGTCTTCATCCTCGGACGGGACAGCGGTGCCACGCATGACGTTGAACCGTGCCAGCCGCAGACAAGCCGCAGCGGCAAAGATCAGCACAAAAATCCAACCCAGGCTGCCGATCGTGGACAGGTGATACTGATAGACCAAAATCCCCGGTGCCACCCCAAAACACAGGAAATCGGACAGCGAATCCAGCTCGGCCCCGAAGTTCGAGGTCGCGCTCAGCCGCCGCGCCAGCAACCCATCCAGCCCATCCATCAGGACCGACAGAAAGATCAGCAGAACCGCCAGGCTAAAGCGCTCATCCATCGCGAACCGGATCGAGGTCAGCCCCAGGCACATACCCGCCAGCGTCACCAGATTGGGCAACAACAGCAAGAATGGAACTCGGTCGCGATCCGGGGAACGAGAGATAATCCGCTTCATGATCAGCCCTCTGCTTCGACGTCCAGACTTGCCAAGACGGTTTCGCCAGCGATCATCGTTTGGCCGATCTCGACCAGCGGCTCGACCCCGTCGGGCAGATAAATATCCAAACGCGAGCCAAAGCGGATCAAGCCGAACCGTTCACCGCTGTCCAGGTGCTGACCTTCTTTGGACCAACACAGAATACGCCGTGCCACCAGGCCAGCAATCTGGACAACACCATATTGACGCCCATCCGCGATCTGTACAGCCAGACCGTTCCTCTCGTTATCCTCGGACGCCTTGTCCAGCGAGGCATTGAGGAACTTACCGGGGCGATAGGCGACCTTGGTCAGCGTGCCCTCATAGGGCAGACGATTCACATGGCAGTTGAACACCGACATAAAGACCGACACGCGGGTCATCGGTTGATCACCCAGGCCCAATTCGGCCGGGGGAACTGCGGGTTCCAGCAACGAGATCACGCCATCCGCAGGCGACACCATCACGCCAGGGCGGTCGGGGGTCACGCGTTCGGGATCACGAAAAAAGTAGTACACCCAAACCGTCAGGCCCGCACCGATCCAGCCCAAAGGCTCCCACAGCCAAAACAGGATCAAGGTAATCGCAGCCGCAATGGCAACGAACTTGCGCCCTTCGGGGTGCATGGGTTTCACGAAAGTGGACATCATCGAGACAGACATGGACCCTCCGGTCGGGATCAAAGTGATTGTGATAGGGGTGCATAGATCAATCGCGCCCCTTTGCAAACGTCAGAATGCCGAGATCACGGCAAACTGTCTGGGATTAAAGCTGCTTTCCATCAGGATTGTAGGAATTTGTGCCGCTTGGCGTCTGCGACCGCAAAATCAATCAGAGCACGCACTTTGCGCGGCAGAACCCGGCCCTCGAGATAGGTAGCGCTGAACGGAATCACGGCCGTCGTAAATTCCGTCAGAACAGAGATTAACCTCCCCTGTTCGATATCCTGGTTCAGGATAAAATTCGGACAATTGGCAATGCCAAGCCCGTCCCGCGCCAGATCACGAGCCACCCGCGCACTGTTGACCTGAAACCGACCAGGCACCTGGACGTCGAAATCAGTCGTTCCGTCGCGAAACTCCCATCGTGCGGGCCTGCGTCGGTTACTGTCCAGAATGCAACGATGGTCAAGCAAATCGCGCGGGTGCTGTGGTGCTGGATGGGCGGCCAGATAGGATGGAGCCGCAACAAGCGTACTGCGGATCGTGCCCAGCCTGCGGACTTTCAGCGCGGAGACGTCCGGAATGCCAACCCGAAACGCAAGGTCGATCCCATCAGACGCTAAATCCACGTAGTCGTCCGACAAGCGCAGGTCGATCGTCAGGTCAGGATGGGACGCAGCGAACCGGCTTAGCAGACCCGCAACATAAACCTCGCCAAAAGTGACCGGCGCGGACACGCGCAACGTACCAACAAAGCCCCGTTCCTCGTCTGAAACTAAGCTAAGCACCTCGTCAAGATCGTCCAGCAATACGGGTACCCGCGCTAACAGCTCTTCTCCGGCGGCGGTCAGCCCCACCCGGCGCGTGGTGCGCTGTAACAGCCGCGTCCCCAATCGGGCCTCCAGCTCGGCCACGTATTTCGAGGTCAGCCTGTTGGACACCCCCAGCCGATCAGCGGCCCCGGTAAACGATCCCGTCTGTGCCGTGGCCACAAAGGCCCGCAGCCCATCAATAATATCCATTGCACCCACCTGGAACAAAATGACGAAAGTATTTCCATACAATCACCATTTCATTCCGAAAGAACAAGATGCAAACTCTGAGCATCAAATCAGTGCAACGACACGCACATTCCCCCATGCCACTCCGAAAGGAAGCCCATGTCTATCGCTCAATCGCTCCAGTCGCTGCGCGACCGCCTCAAGGCCTCGGATAGGATGCCCGTCGTCTTTTTGGGTCACGGTAGCCCGATGAATGCCATCGAAGACACGCCTTATTCCCGATCCTGGAAGGAGCTGGGGAAATCTCTGCCCCGTCCTCAGGCCATCCTGGTCGTATCAGCCCATTGGGCAACGCGCGGCAGCACCCTGGTGGATGTGTCAGCCATGCCGCGGACGATTCATGATTTTCATGGATTTCCGGACGCGCTTTATCGCGAACAATACCCCGCCCCCGGCGCGCCCAAACTGGCCGAAGAGGTGACAAGCCTGCTGAGCAGCCACCACGCCGAAGGCGACGACACTTGGGGGCTGGATCACGGTGCCTGGTCCGTGCTGAAGTTCCTGTATCCCGACGCCGACGTACCTGTGTTCCAGCTGTCCATCGACATGGCGGCACCGCTGTCTCAGCACCTTGAGATTGGCGCCGCGCTGGCCGAGCTTCGCAATCGTGGCGTGCTGATTTTAGGCAGCGGGAACATCGTCCACAACCTGCGCACCATGCGGTTCGGCGTGCGTCCCTATGATTGGGCATTGGAGTTCGACACCAACTTTGCCTCTCTGCTGGAGGACCGCAATATGGCGGCGCTGGCGGACCGCGACACCTTTGGCAACCTGCTGCGGATGGCGCATCCGTCGCTGGACCACTATTTGCCCGCGCTGACCATCGCCGGAGCAGCCGACAGCCGTGACGAGCTGCTGTTCATGAACGAAACAATCGACATCGCCAGCGTCTCTATGCGCAGCTTTGTGTTTTATTAAGGGAGTGCAGCAATGCTGGTAGATGGTAAATGGACCAAGGACTGGGACCCAGTTCAAAAGGCAGATCAAAAGGGCCGGTTTGTGCGGCAGGTTTCCAGTTTCCGCAACTGGATCACGCCAGACGGCAGTGCCGGCCCCACTGGTTCGGATGGGTTCAAGGCCGAGGCGGGGCGCTATCGGCTGTATGTGGCGCTGATCTGTCCCTGGGCTTCGCGCACATTGATCGCGCGCGCACTGAAGGGGCTGGAGGATATCATCCCCGTCACAATCGTGAACCCAACACTAACGGATCAGGGCTGGGCCTTTGGTGGCTATCCCGGTGCGGACAAAGACCCCCTGTTCGGAGCCAGCTATATGCATCAGCTCTATACCCGTGCGGATCCAGAATTCACCGGCCGCGCGACCGTTCCGGTGCTGTGGGACATGCAGCGCAATGTCATGGTCAACAACGAAAGCGCCGATATTCTGCGGATGCTGGATACAGCTTTCGAAGGGTTGGTTCCATCGGATGTGCGTCTGTACCCGGATGATCTGGCACCCCAAATTGATGCGTTGAACCCGCAAATCTATGACCGGCTGAACAACGGCGTCTACAAAGCTGGTTTCGCCAGCTCTCAGGGCGCCTATGACGAGGCCGTCGAGGGCGTGTTCGACACGCTGGACACACTTGAAACACGGTTAGACGGGGATTTTCTGTTCGGCGATCGGCTGACCGAGACCGATATCCGCCTTTTCGTCACGCTGATCCGGTTCGACGCGGCCTATCACGGGCTGTTCAAAACCAACCTGCGCCAAATCGCTGACTACCCGCGCCTACAGGCCTATATGGAGCGGATACTGGCCCTGCCCGGCGTGCGGGCCACGGTAAGTATGGATCACATCACGCGGGGCTATTATTCGATCAAGGCGCTGAACCCGACAAGGATCAGACCCAAGGGCCCGGCACATATCACCGCATTGCTGGGGTAATCAGTCCTGATCGTTCGGCGCATCGGGGTCGGCCTGACCGACCCCTTTGAACACAAACTTGAACGGCAGCGCCCAAAGAAAGCCCAGCCCCACATAGACCCCCAGCTCCAGCAGAATCGAGGGGCGATCCAACAGGTTCACGATGGTCACGGCCGCCACAATATATAGCGGCAAACCGACCAGCAGGATCAGCAACGACAGCCGCCGACGGGTTTTATATCCCAGCGCCATCAGTCAGCAAACGGGTCAGTGACGAGGATGGTATCATCGCGCTCGGGCGAGGTGGACAGCAGGGCGACAGGACAGTCGATCAGCTCTTCGATGCGGCGGACGTATTTGATCGCCGCAGCAGGCAGATCCGCCCAAGAGCGCGCACCTTCGGTCGAGCCAGACCAGCCCTCGATTTCTTCGTAGATCGGTTTACAGCGCGCTTGTTCATCAGCGGCGGTAGGCAGGTAATCCATCTGTTTGCCGTCCAGTTCGTAGCCGACACAGATTTTCAAGGTCTCAAACCCGTCCAGCACGTCCAGCTTCGTCAGCGAAATGCCGTTGACGCCCGACGTGGCGCAGGTCTGACGGACCAAGGCAGCATCGAACCAACCGCAGCGGCGTTTCCGCCCTGTGGTGGTGCCGAATTCATGGCCGCGCTCACCCAGACGCTGGCCATCATCGTCATCCAGCTCCGTGGGGAACGGGCCTTCGCCGACGCGGGTGGTATAGGCTTTGACGATACCCAAAACGTAGTCGATCGAGCCGGGGCCGATACCGACACCCGTCGCGGCCTGACCCGCGATCACATTCGAGGACGTCACGAACGGATAGGTTCCGAAATCGATGTCCAGCAACGCGCCTTGTGCACCTTCGAACAGGATGCGTTTGCCGGCTTTGCGTTTCTCGTTCAGGACCTTCCACACAGGGGCAGCATAGGGCAGGATCTGCCCCGCGATCTCTTTTAACTGAGCGACCAGCGCGTCGCGGTCCACGGGGTCAATGCCCAGACCTTTGCGCAGCGGGTCGTGGTGTTGCAGGGCGCGGTCCACGCGCGCCTCCAACGTGGCGTCGTCGGCCAGATCGGCCACGCGGATGGCGCGGCGGCCAACCTTGTCCTCGTAGCACGGGCCAATGCCGCGGCCGGTGGTGCCAATCTTGGTACCCTTGCTGGCAGCCTCTTCGCGGGCGCGATCCAATTCACCGTGGATGGGCAGAATCAGCGGTGTGTTCTCGGCGATCATCAGCGTCTCGGGCGAGATATCCACGCCTTGGGCGCGCACAGTTTCGATTTCGTTGAGCAGGTGCCAGGGGTCCAGCACCACGCCATTGCCAATAACCGACAGTTTCCCGCCCCGCACCACACCCGAAGGCAGCGCGTGCAATTTATAAACCTTTCCGTCGATTACCAACGTATGGCCGGCATTGTGGCCGCCCTGAAAACGCGCGATCACATCGGCGCGTTCAGACAGCCAATCCACGATCTTGCCTTTTCCCTCATCGCCCCACTGGGCGCCGACGACGACGACGTTTGCCATTGCTGGACCTCTTTCAATGCGGTTCAAACCCGCGCCCGTATATAGCGCAGTTCATCCCAGCGAAACCGGAAATTCGCCGCAGGGCTGGACACCAGGCGCGGATTGGGCGATCCATACAGATATATACACGAAAATCCTGTTGTACCGGAGCTTCTATGGGGTTCTTTCTGCGTTGGCTGGTGGCGTTCTTTCTGCTGTCTGCAACATTCAACCCGACCAGCTGGAACTATGCCAAATGGGCCAGCTTGAATTATCAGACGCAACTGCCGATGGCCGTGCTGTTGGGGCTGTTGTTGCTGGTGGGATATATCATCTACCTGCGCGCAACGCTGCGCTCGATCGGAGCGTTTGGCATGTTCCTGATCGTCGCCATCATCGGGGCACTGCTGTGGGTACTGTATGATTACGGCCTGTTGGATATCAACAACCAGACAATGAACACTTGGCTGGGCCTGTTCGCCCTGTCCGTGGTGCTGGGTGTCGGCCTAAGCTGGAGCCTGATCCGCCGACGCCTGTCCGGTCAGGCCGATGTGGATGACATCGACGAATAGAGACCACAAGTTGTAACAGGACTGTCATATCCTCGGATTAGTCAGGCGTCAGAGTAATGACTCGGCACTCCATCTACAGAGGATACCCAATGTCTATGAAATCGCTTGTTGCCGCTTTGGCCGCGACCACCTGCCTGACCACTGCCGCCTTTGCTGGCGACCTGACCCGTGTTGCAACCGTCCCGCTGGGCGGCGAAATCACCGGCCTGTTCCTGCAAGACGACGACCTGTTCTTTAACGTACAGCATCCGTCGGATGATTTGCCCGGCGCCTTCGCCAAGGCCACCGTCGGTGTTGTTGCGAATGCTGATTTCGGTGCTGGTGAACTGGCCTTGCCCATGTCGGACGCTGACAAATCAGTCGTAAAGACCTCGCTGGGTGCGTACCAAATTCTGGTGCAGGAAGGCGATTTTGACAAGATCGGCGCGATCGAGGGCAAGGGGGGCCGCATCAAGGTCTCCAACGACCCCGATTTCAACGCGTTCGTCAAAACCGGCGACGCCGAGGGCTATCTGTTCACCAACTGGGAAGATCGCCCCGGCGGCATGAGCCGTGTGCGCGCCACCCGCAGCGCTGATGGCAAATGGTCCGTGGACAGCCGCGACGCCAAGATGATCGACTTCTCGGGCGTGCGCGGCACGTGGGTCAACTGCTTTGGCACCCTGTCGCCCTGGGGCACACCGCTGACCTCGGAAGAGCTATATTTCGACGATACCGCTGACTGGAACAACGCTGAATACAAATACATCAGCGGCCCCGAGGCACTGGAGTCCTATAACGGCACCTACCCCAACCCTTACGACTATGGCTATATCGTCGAGATCACCGATCCCGCCGGCACCGCCACCCCGGTCAAGATGTTCTCCTTGGGGCGCTACAGCCACGAAAACGCGGTTGTGATGCCGGACCAGAAAACCGTCTATCTGTCGGATGACGGTACGAACGTGGTATTCTTTAAATTCGTCGCGGACACCGCCGGCGATCTGAGCGCGGGCACTTTGTTCGCCGCCAAGATTATGCAACTGGGTGAACCGGGCGCCGATAGCGCCACAACCCCGCTGCAAATCAGCTGGATCGAGCTGGCACATGGCACAAACGACGAAATCGCGGGTTGGATTCGCGGCTATGACGGCATCACCAAGGACGACTATGCCGCCGACGCCACCAGCTATATCACGGACGAAGACGTCGCCGCCTGGGCACGGGGCGAGGCCGCAGATAACCGCGTAGCCTTCCTTGAAAGCCGTAAGGCCGCCGCCGCCAAAGGCGCCACTGCCGAATTCCGCAAAATGGAAGGCGTGAACATTAACCACGCCGCAGCCAAGGACGGCTCGGTGCCTTACATGTACATGGCGATGTCCGAAGTGGCCAAGGGCATGTCGGACGACAAAGGCGACATTCAGGTCAGCCAGAACAAATGCGGTGTGGTCTACCAGATGAAACTGGATGACAACTTCAACACCTCGATGATGGTTCCAGTCGTTGCTGGCGGCACGTATGACAAGAACGCCCAGCCCAACGCCTGCCCCACCAATGGCGTGTCGAACCCCGACAACCTGTTGGTTCTCGCCAACGGCGACGTGGTGATCGGCGAAGACACCGGCAAGCACGAAAACAACGCCCTGTGGCTGTACAAAACCGCCAAGTAATCGGCGGTAAATTTTGGGGCGGCCCCGCGCCGCCCCTTTCCTATTCTAGACGGAGCACGCGATGAAACGGCTGGCATTCCCCTTGATCCTGATCTCTGGCGCAGCGGCGGCGGAAACGCCTGTCAGCCAGATGAGCACGGCCGAAATCATGGCTGCACGCCCCTCGTCATTAGAGCTGGCTCAGGCCGGGCGGATCTATAACCCCGAGGCCCCGGTCCCGCCGCAGTGCTATACAAAAATCGAGGGAAAATTTAATCCCTGCTACGTTTGTCACCAAAATAACGACGACCCCGAGCGCCCGAATTTCATGCAGGATGGCTCGCTTCAGCAGGCCTATGAGTTTTCCGACGCCGGGCTGACCAACCACCACCGGAACCTGTTTACCGACCGCAGCGCCGAAGTCGCCGCCATTTCCGATGCCGAGATTCTGGACTGGATCGAACAGGACAATTATTCCGCCTTGGCGGCCCGACTGGATGCGATGGGCTGGACCGGCTGGATGCCTGACTTGCAGGGCTATGCCGAGGGCGCAGACGCATTTAATGCACAAGGCATGGCGCGCGACGGGTCGGGCTGGGTGGCGTTCAATTACAAACCGCAGCCCTCGACTTTTTGGCCCACCAACGGATCCACCGATGACGTGCTGATCCGCCTGCCCCTAGCGTTTCGCACCCTCCCGGACGGTCGGCCCTCGATTGATGCATATATCGCAAACCTGGCCCTGCTCGAGGCCGCCTTTCAGGACCTGGACAGCGTCACTCTGCCCCCTGTGGATGAAACCGTACTGGACACGGATCTGGATGGTGACGGCACGCTTGGCACCGCCCGAACGATCCTGAAGCGCGGCAGCTACTTGGGGGCAGCGCAGGACGTCGCCGTAAAGCGGATGCTGTACCCCGTGGGGACAGAGTTCCTGCACTCGGTCCGCTATGTCGGTGTACAGGATGATACGATCACCACCCCGCGCCGCATGAAAGAACTGCGCTATATGGTGAAAACCCGCGCGCTGAGCCTGGCGCAGATCCGGTCGCGATATGGCAATGAATTGCAGGAAAAACAGGACGAGAACCTGCCGCGCTATATTGACCTGGGCGATCGCGGTGTGGATTCGGGGTTTGCCTGGACTTTGACCGGCTTTATCGAGGACGCCGATGGCGCATTGCGCCCCCAAACCAACGAAGAGCAATTCTTCTGCCGCGGGTGCCATGCCTCGGTCGGTGCGAATATCGACCAGACCTGGGCGTTTCCCCGCAAACTGCGCGGGGCGGCTGGATGGGGCTATATCGACTATCGCGCGATGCCGGATGCACCGAACAAAGGCCAAACCAAAGGCGAAATTGCCACGTATTTCGAACGGGTCGGCGGCGGGGATGAATTCCGCTCCAATATGGAGATGATTCAACGCTGGTTTGACGCAGGCAACGTGAATGTCACGGCGCTGAAGGATCAAACTGTCTATGACCTGATCACCCCCAGCCCGGCCCGCGCCTTGCAGTTGAACAAGGCCTACCGTGTCATCGTTAGCGAACAAAGCTTTGTCTATGGCCGCGATGCCACCATAACCCCGCCCAGCAATGTCCACAGCGTGATCAAGGACGCCACGGCAGAAACCCTGCCCAAAGAGCTGCGTTTCCCCCACGATATACGTTTAGATTGGGATTGATGCACCCCAGCCCTGATTGGCGGGTTGCGGGCCGCTAGGGTTTTGCCTAAATAGGCGCGGATAGACATCTCAGGCAGGCCTCCATGGAAAACGTCGTTCTCATCATCCATCTTCTTCTGGCGCTTTCGCTGATTGGCATCGTGCTTTTGCAACGTTCGGAAGGCGGCGGTCTGGGTATGGGCGGCGGCGGCGGCGGCGTATCCAGCCGCGCAGCAGCCACCGCGCTGAGCAAAGTCACCTGGGGCCTGGCCATCGCATTCATCTGTACATCGCTGGCGCTGACGGTCATCGCAGCCGAGAAATCAGCCGGTAGCTCGGTTCTGGATCGTCTGGGCGGTGCAGCCCCCGTTGCAGAAGAAACGCAGCCTGCCGAAACCCAGCCGGGCAACGATCTGTTGCCACCGTCGGCAGACGAAAGCGGTCCGATCGTTCCTCGCGCGGACTAACCACAACTACTTGAGTTTATGCGGACGAGCGCAACTGCATCTTGCGGTCGTCTTGCTAATCTATTGCGAATCTAGTAAGGCTTGAGTCCCGTGATGCTACGGTTTT
Source organism: Thalassovita sp. (assembly GCA_029212905.1). GTDB lineage: Bacteria > Pseudomonadota > Alphaproteobacteria > Rhodobacterales > Rhodobacteraceae > Thalassobius. The sequence continues at coordinate 132,938 of JARGPB010000003.1, read as the reverse complement.
TTACAAACCGTAGGGGCGCAGGTTTTGGCAAATTGCCAGACGAAATTTCACGGGAGAAGCCGAACATGGCTCGTTATATCTTTATCACCGGTGGCGTTGTGTCTTCGTTAGGCAAAGGGCTTGCTTCGGCGGCTTTGGGTGCCTTGTTGCAGGCGCGCGGATTCTCGGTGCGTCTGCGCAAACTGGATCCGTATCTGAACGTCGATCCCGGAACCATGAGCCCGTTTGAGCATGGCGAGGTGTTCGTTACCGACGACGGCGCAGAGACCGATCTGGACCTGGGTCACTACGAACGCTTCACCGGTGTTCCCGCACGCAACACCGACTCGGTCAGTTCCGGGCGAATCTATTCGAACGTCTTGGAAAAAGAGCGGCGCGGCGACTATCTGGGCAAAACCATCCAGGTCGTCCCGCATGTCACCAACGAGATCAAAGACTTTCTGGCCATCGGCGAGGACGAGGTCGATTTCATGCTGTGCGAAATCGGCGGCACCGTCGGCGACATCGAGGGGCTCCCGTTTTTCGAGGCCATCCGCCAGTTCAGCCACGACAAACCACGCGGTCAGTGTATCTTCATGCACCTGACGCTGCTGCCCTATCTGGCAGCCAGCGGCGAGTTGAAGACAAAACCAACGCAGCACAGCGTCAAGGAATTGCAAAGCATCGGCATCGCGCCGGATGTTCTGGTCTGCCGCTCCGAGCAGCCCATCCCAGAAAAGGAACGCAGCAAGATCGCACTGTTCTGTAACGTCCGCAAAGAGGCCGTTATCGCTGCGTATGACCTGAACTCGATCTACGAGGCCCCGCTGGCCTATCACTACGAAGGACTGGATCAGGCCGTTCTGGATGCGTTTGACATCTCGCCTGCGCCCAAACCGGACCTGACCGTCTGGGAAGACGTCGCCGACCGGATCAACCACACCGATGGCTCTGTTAAGATTGCGATCGTCGGCAAGTACATCCAGCTGGAAGACGCCTATAAATCCATCAAGGAAGCCCTGACTCATGGTGGCATGGCCAACCGTGTGAAGGTCAAGGTCGAGTGGGTGGATGCAGAGATTTTCGACAACGAAGACCCCGCCCCCTATCTGGAGGGTTATCACGCGATCCTGGTGCCCGGCGGCTTTGGCGAGCGCGGCACCGAGGGCAAAATCAAAGCGGCCGAATTCGCCCGCACCCGCAAGATCCCCTATCTGGGCATCTGTCTGGGCATGCAGATGGCCGTGATCGAGGCCGCACGCAACGTTGCAGGCATCGAAACTGCTGGGTCCGAAGAATTCGACCACGAGGCCGGCAACAAGCGGTTCGAACCGGTTGTCTATCACCTGAAGGAATGGGTGCAGGGCAACGCCAAGGTGCAGCGCAAAGCCGATGACGACAAGGGCGGCACCATGCGCCTGGGCGCCTATGATGCAACACTGAGCGATGGCTCGAAAGTTGCGCATGTGTATGGCGGCACTGCGATCGAGGAACGCCACCGGCACCGCTATGAGGTGGACATCAAATACCGGGATAAACTGGAGGCCTGCGGGCTGCGGTTCTCGGGAATGTCGCCTGATGGCCGCCTGCCCGAGATCGTGGAATGGGCGGATCACCCGTGGTTTATCGGTGTCCAATACCACCCCGAGCTTAAATCCAAACCGTTTGATCCACACCCGCTGTTCAAGGATTTTGTCCGCGCAGCCGTGGAAAACTCGCGCTTGGTCTAAGCCGATATTGCATAAAAAAACGGGGCCTCGACGGCCCCGTTTTTCGTAGAAATGCGATGTAATTACTTCCAGAGCGGCTCCATCAGGACGCGCAAGAAAGCCGGTCGTGTATCCTTGGACGGCGTCATCACGATTGTCCGCGGGCCATTGTCGGAAATCGCGTGAAACTTGGTCTCGTCAAACACCCAGCGCCCTTCGCGCCCGCGCGCACGATCCAGACGCTGCGCCTTGATCCAGGCTTCGGCCTCGGCGCGCACCGGGGCCAGACCAATTTGGGGATCAGGCAGGTAAAACCCGCAGCCGATCTTGCTGTGCAGACAATCCAGCATCGAGCACCGCGCGCTATCCGCCAGCGGCACATCATCCTTTGTCATATGGTTGAAATCCTGCGGGCGCCCGTTCAGAAACACCCGAACCGCCGTCGCTAAATCCAATCCGATCTTGGACATCAACCGTCCAAGAACGCGTTTATCGCCTGTTTCCCAATTAAACTCGACAGCAGCGCGTGAAACAGAAGAAATTTCCTCTGTCTTGGTCGCAGCTGGTACCCCTTCCCAGTCATTTGCTACAATTCGGTTCATTCCCGAACTCCTACTGGTGTTGCATCTCTCTTTGGTTGTACGGGCCATTGGTGCAAAGAATGCGGACGAAATGTGGCCGGTATGGGGCATGTGGAACTGTCGCTGCGAAGTCACAAACCGCACATCATGCAGAACCACATGAGCGTTTTTCTTTTTGCAAGAATCGAATTCACGCGTAGCGTTGGCAAATGTTCGCTCATCTCTTTCGCTCAGCCAAAAGCAGCAAAGCCAACGACTTACCCGAGCCAGATGAAAAACTGGCGCTGGGGGCACTGCTGGTGCGCGTGGCCAAGTCTGACCGCAGCTATAACGTCAAGGAAATCCAGCGGATCGACCGGATTTTTCAGAAGATGTACGCCCTGAACGCCGTCGCGGCGGCGAAAATGCGCGCCACCTGCGAAAAACTGGAACAGCACGCGCCCCATATGGATGTATTTTCCGAAATGATCCGCGAAGGGGTGGATTTTGACGACCGCCTCGCCGCACTCGAAGCAATGTGGCAGGTGGCCCTGGCCGACGGCCATGAAAAACCCGAAGAGCTGGAGGTCATGGACCGCACCAAACTGGCTCTGGGTCTGTCCGAGGCTGACAATGTACAGGCGCGGGCGACTGCGGCACGGACCATTGGTACCGCTCAGGGATAAGTGATTGGCGAGGCGCCGAATAGCGCCTATATGCCTTGCATGTTTGCAGATTTCCTTAAACGGCTGGTCCAATCCGCCCCCGCTCAACTGCCTGACGCCGACGCGCGGCTGGCCCTATCTGCCCTTTTGGTGCGGGTTGCTCGCTCAGACGGGCATTTCGATGCCGCGGAACGGGCACGAATCCTGAAAATTCTGGCCGATCGCTATGATCTGACCCCGCCGGAGGCTGCTCAGCTTCTGGCGAATGCCGAAATCCTGGAAACCGAAGCCCCCGATACTGTCCGCTTTACCCGTGCGATCAAGGACGCCGTCCCCTACGAGGACCGCAATGCAGTGATCGAATCCCTTTGGGCCGTGGTTCTGGCGGATGGAACCCGCGATGATGCCGAGGATGCGTTGCTTAGATTGGTTGCCAATCTGCTGGGAATCAATGACCGTGACAGCGCCCTGGCGCGCCAACGGATCGAGACCCGTTCCTAAGCCAGACATTGCCTAGAGTTTGTCATTCAGACGTTGACCACGGGTAAATTGCGCCGTTTCCGGCTCGATTTCGCCGCTTTGCAAGTTGCACGACGTCAAAATATCCGCCCTACTAAGCGCCAATAGATAACACACATAAGACCGGGGCGGTTGTGACCGAAAAAGAACCAGTCATTGAAATTCGGGGACTTCACAAGGCGTATGGATCGCTCGAAGTGCTGAAAGGCGTCGATATCACCGCCCGCAAAGGCGATGTGGTGTCGCTGATTGGTTCGTCCGGGTCTGGCAAATCCACCATTTTGCGCTGCGCCAACCTGCTGGAGGACAGCCAACAGGGCGAAATCCTGTTCAAGGGCGAACCGTTGCTTTGGAAAGGCACCGGCCATGCACGCCACCCTGCTGACTCCAAACAGGTCCTGCGCATCCGCACAAATCTGTCGATGGTATTCCAGCAGTTTAACCTTTGGGCGCATCTGACCATCCTGCAAAATGTGATGGAGGCCCCAGTGTCCGTGCTGGGCCGCGACAAGGCCGAAGTCGAGGCCGCTGCGCGGCGGTATCTGGACAAGGTCGGGATCAGTGATAAATGCGATGTCTACCCGGCCCAATTGTCCGGCGGGCAACAGCAACGCGCCGCAATCGCACGCGCCCTGTGCATGGAACCCGAGGCAATCCTGTTCGACGAGCCGACCAGCGCGTTGGATCCCGAACTGGAACAAGAGGTCGTCAAGGTGATCAAGGACCTGGCCGCCGAAGGCCGGACCATGCTGATCGTGACGCATGACATGAAAATGGCCCACGACGTCAGCGATCACGTCGTTTTCCTGCATCAAGGGCGTATCGAAGAAGAAGGCGCCCCTGCCGAGCTGCTCGGTCATCCGAAAACCGAGCGGCTTCAACAATTCCTGTCGGTAACCTCGCATCTGTAACGATGCATGGCCCGCAGGCACAATAAATCAAACTCACGGGAGCAAACCATGAAGAAACTGATACTTACAACCGCAGCCCTGGCTCTGACTGCCGGTATGGCCATGGCCGACACTGTCCGCCTGGGCACCGAGGGCGCCTATGCCCCCTTCAACTTCATCAACGACAAAGGTGAGATCGACGGGTTCGAGCGCGATCTGGGCGACGAGCTGTGCAAACGTGCCGGCCTGACCTGCGAATGGGTCACCAACGATTGGGATTCGATCATTCCGAACCTGGTCTCGGGCAACTATGATGCGATCATCGCAGGCATGTCGATCACTGACGAACGCAAAGAAAAGATCGATTTCACGCAGAACTATACCCAGCCTGATCCGTCCGCCTATGCCTCGCTGTCGGGCGACGTCGATCCCTACTCGGCTGTGATCGCGGCGCAGGCCAACACCATTCAAGCCTCGTTCGTGGCCTCCTCGGGTGCGGAACTGGTAGAATTCGCCACCGTAGACGAAGCCCTGGCCGCTGTAATCAACGGCGAAGCCGACGCAACCCTGGCGGACAAGGCCAGCCTGAAGGATCAGGTTGCCTCGAATGACGCGCTGGTGTTCCTGGAGAAAGAAGAGCTGATCGGCGGCGGCGTCGGCATGGGCATCCGTAAATCGGACAGCGCCCTGCGCGAGACCTTCAACACTGCGATCCAATCAATGAAAGACGACGGCACGCTGAACGCGCTGATCGTGAAATGGGAAATCGGCGACACGTTCTAAGCCGCCATTCTTGACTAAAACCGGCGGGGGCGCGCGCCGCCCCTGCCCCAAGCGGATGACGTAATGTTCCCCTATTGCACCGATCCTTCGACACTGGACGGGCTGGCGTGGCTTAGCTGCTATCTGACCACGTCCAAGCATATGATGCTGTTCTATTCGTTGGGAACGGTGCTGTTGCTGTTGGCGGTGACGGCGCCCACGGCGTTGGCCTTTGGGTTTGCCGGGGCCTCGGCCGCAAAATCGCACATTGCACCGCTGCGGTGGCTGGGAAAGCTGTACATCGCGATCGTGCGGGGCGTACCGGACATCGCGTTTTTCTTGTTCTTCGTGATCGCGCTGGACCAGCTGTTCGAATGGGCCCGGCATCAGATCAAATGCCCCGACTGGGCTGATCCGATCCGTCAGGGCAATGATTTTGTCGTCTGTGCGGCGGCGAAACTGCCGCTGGGAACGTCCCCACAATGGGTACACGAGGTCTATGGCTTCACCCTGGCCGTGCTGACCTTTGCCATCGTGTTTGGCGCTTTTGCGGCCAATGTCCTGTTTGGCGCCATGCGCGCCGTACCCCACGCCCAGATGGAGACCGCCTATGCCTATGGCATGAGCAAACGGCAGGCGTTTTGGCGGGTGCTGGTGCCGCAAATGTGGGTCTATGCCCTACCCGGACTGTCGAACCTGTGGATGGTGCTGATCAAGGCCACGCCGCTACTGTTCCTGTTGGGGGTCGAGGACATCGTGTACTGGGCGCGCGAATTGGGCGCATCAAAGACCCCTCGCTACACTGACTACCCTCATCCTGATTGGCGAATGTGGTATTTCCTGGGTCTGTTGATTTTCTATCTGGGCTTTACCCGCATATCTGAATTGGTGCTGGATCGTATCATGCGCCGTCTGTCGCACGGCCAGGCCACCGCCGCAGGCGAAGCCCAGCGGAGGGCCGAAGCATGAGCTGCTGGCAGACGATACAGGACTACGGCCTGCGTTCGATTGGGATTGGCGAAAGGTTGCTGCCCAAGGCCGATTTCACCCTATGCCATCAGTTCACGCTGATCGGATCCGGGATGCTGTGGAACATCTATTTCGGGGTGATCGCGTTGATTGCGGGGTTCTTTCTGGCCAATATGCTGGCCGTCGCAAAAAACGCCCGGAACCCATTGTTCCGCAAACCGGCAGAATGGTTCATCTTCATCTTTCGCGGCTCGCCGCTGTTCATCCAGTTTTTCTTTGGCTACTTCCTGTTCCTTTCTCTGAAACAGATCGCCCCGGGTCTGTCCGCCCTGACGAGTGCTTGGCTTGGTGCGTTAATCGTGCTGTTTTTCAACACGGCCGCTTATTCGGGCGAAATTTTCTATGGCGCGCTGCGCACCGTCCCCAAAGGCGAGATGGAAGCCGCGGATGCCTATGGGTTCAGCGGCTGGAAGAAGTTTCGCCGTATCACCTGGCCCACCACCCTACGGCTGGCGTGGCCTGCTTACACAAACGAAGCCATTTTTCTGTTCCACGCTACTACGCTCGTGTTTTTCTCGGGGTTTCCGGCCTGGCGACAGAAGGGCGATGCGCTGTATTACGCCAGCTATTTCGCGGAAAAGACCTTTAACCCGTTTGTCCCTTACCCGATCCTTGCGGGCTATTTCATCCTACTGACGCTGATCGTGTTGGCAATTTTCGGCCTGATCAACAGGTACCTGAACCGACATCTGCCGCAGGAACATCGCCGCAAAATTCACTTGCGTCCCAAGCTGATCCGGTAGTATCAATAATTTGATCAAATTATTCGGATGGCAAAAACTGCGTCTCGCTACAGAACAGTTACCTCTGTCATTCGAAGGGATTAATTTGATCATAATTTAACAAATAGGGACCAAGGGCATGGCCCCGGCACGTATGTGACGCAGTTTTGGCTTGCGTCTGGCCTGCAGGGACGGCCTCATCAGACTATGATGATGAATAACTGGCTGAGAAAGCACCCCGAAGTGCGCACAATCCGCGTTGCTGCGGCTGACCTGAACGGACAACCTCGCGGTAAGCGCGTCCCCACTCGATTCGCCGATAAGGTGGTCGAGGACGGCACGCGTTTTCCTCTCTCGGTCCTGAATCTGGACATCTGGGGCGAGGACATCGAAGACAGCCCGCTGGTGTTTGACAGCGGCGACGCAGATGGCGTGCTGAAACCAACCGAACGGGGGTTCATGCCGATGCCGTGGCTGTCGTCCCCGTCGGCATTGCTGCCAATTTGGATGTTCCGCGATGATGGCCGCCCCTATCCGGGCGACCCGCGCCATGCGCTGCGCGCCGTGGTCCAGCGGTTCAAGGACATGGGCCTGACCCCCGTCGTCGCCATGGAGATGGAGTTCTTCCTGATCGACGATTCAGGCCGTGATCTGCGCATTCCGGCCAGCCCGCGTTCGGGCAAACGCCGCAAGGGCGCCGAGACCCTATCGATCCGGGCCTTGGACGCTTTCGACAGCTTCTTTACCGATCTCTATGACGCCTGCGAGGAAATGGACATTCCCGCCGACACCGCGATTTCCGAGGCTGGCCTGGGCCAGTTCGAAATCAACCTGATGCATTGCGACGACGCCCTGCGCGCCGCCGATGATGCCTGGTTGTTCAAGATGCTGGTCAAAGGGCTGGCGCGCAGCCATGGGTTTGCCGCGTCTTTCATGGCGAAACCCTATGATGATTATGCGGGGTCTGGCCTGCACACGCATTTTTCACTGATCGACAAGGATGGGAACAACGTCTTTGACGATGGCGGCCCCAAAGGGACAGAAATGCTGCATCACGCAATCGCGGGCTGTATGCGTGCGATGCATGACAGCACACTGGTCTTTGCGCCGCACTGGAACAGCTATGACCGGATGGTCCCTGGCGCTCATGCCCCCACAGCGATCAGCTGGGCCTATGAGAACCGCACCGCTGCGATTCGCGTGCCCTCGGGCAGCCACAAGGCCCGCCGACTGGAACACCGTGTGGCGGGCGGGGACGTAAACCCCTATCTGCTGATGACGGCCATTCTGGGCGCGGCCCTGACCGGGATCGAGGACCAGATCACCCCGCCGCCGCCCATCACGGGCAACGCCTATGCGCTGGATCTGCCGCAGGTTCCGAACACCTGGGGTGCCGCCATTGATGCATTCGAGCAAAGCGACGAAATCAAACGGATTTTCGCGCCGGAAATGATCCGCAACCTTGTACTGACGAAACGACAAGAGTTGCGCTATATGGACGAACTGACCCCTGAAGAGCGGGTTGAAATCTACCTCGATACTGTCTGAGGGAATTGGGGTCGCGGTCGCGGCCCCTCCTTGCCGGGTGACGGGCACCCGACAGGGCAACGCCAACAAGCAACTGGTGATTTATGAAAATCGGCATTCTGCAAACCGGATACGCGCCGGAAACCGTGGTGGACACATCCGGCGACTATCCGACCATGTTTGCACGTCTTCTGGACGGGCACGGATTTACCTTTGAGACCTGGGAGGTGGTAGACAACCAGTTTCCCGGCGGCCCGGAGGATGCCGACGCCTGGCTGATCACGGGATCCCGTCATGGAGCCTATGAGGATCACACCTGGATCGCTCCGCTAGAGGCCCTGATCCGCGACATTCGTGACACTGGCAAACCCATGGTGGGCGTCTGTTTCGGCCACCAGATTATCGCTCAGGCGTTGGGTGGTAAGGTTGTCAAATTCGACGGCGGGTGGGCCACCGGGCGCCAGGATTACCAAGTCGATGGCGCCTCCATGTTCCTGAACGCCTGGCATCAGGATCAGGTGATCAAACGTCCCGATGGCGCGCGCGTTCTGGGCTCGAACGCCTTTTGCGAAAACGCCGTTCTGGCGTATGGCGACCACATCCTGACCGTCCAGCCCCATCCTGAATTCACCGCCCCCGTGATCAACCAGTTGCTGGAACATCGGGCCAAGGGTGTCGTGCCCGCCGATCTGATCGCCAGCGCGACGGAAAACCTGAATAAACCCGTGGATAACGCGGCCATGGCGCTTAAGATGGCCGCCGTCCTGAAAGGGGAAAAGATATGAGCGACTGGTTGAAAACTCTGCCCGATGCAGCCCTGGCCTATCTGGCCGATCATCGCCTGGACGAGGTCGAATGCATCATCTCGGATCTGCCCGGCATTGCGCGCGGTAAGGCCGTACCGGCCTCGAAATTCGCTAAGCAGGACTATTTCCACCTGCCGGACTCGATCTTTTATCAAACCATTACAGGGGATTGGGGCGAAGCTGCAGGCGCCGAAGGGTTCATCGAACGCGACATGATCCTGAAGCCCGACATGTCCACCGCCACCGCCGCACCATGGACAGGCGACTGGACCCTGCAAGTGATCCACGACGCCTTTGACCGCAAAAACGAACCGATCCCGTTTGCACCGCGGAATGTGCTGAAACGCGTGGTGGAATTGTACCGTAAACAAGGCTGGGAACCCGTCGTCGCCCCGGAGATGGAGTTCTACCTGGTTGCGCGCAACATCGACCCCGCCAAAAGCATCCAACCTATGATGGGGCGCTCGGGCCGTCCTGCGGCGGCACGACAAGCCTACTCGATGTCGGCCGTGGATGAATTTGGTCCGGTGATCGACGACATCTATGACTTCGCCGAGGCCATGGGCCTGGAAATCGACGGGATCACGCAAGAGGGCGGCGCGGGCCAGCTGGAAATCAACCTTCTGCATGGCGATCCTGTGGCGCTGGCCGATCAGGTGTTTTACTTCAAACGTCTGATCCGCGAGGCCGCGCTACGCCATGATTGTTTCGCCACGTTCATGGCCAAACCAATCGCGGACGAACCCGGAAGCGCGATGCACATCCACCACTCGATCATTAATATCGAAGACGGGACAAACATTTTCTCGGGTCCTCAGGGGGGCGAGACAGACGCATTTTTCCACTTTATCGCGGGAATGCAAAACCACCTGCCCTCGGCCATTGCGATGCTGGCACCCTATGTGAATTCCTATCGGCGCTATGTGCGCGATCACGCGGCGCCGATCAATCTGGAGTGGGGCCGCGACAACCGGACGACGGGTATCCGCGTGCCCCTGTCCGGCCCACAGGCGCGCCGGGTGGAAAACCGATTGGCCGGGATGGATTGCAATCCCTACCTAGGGATCGCTGCCTCGCTGGCCTGTGGATACCTGGGCCTGATGGAAGAAAAACGCCCTGACAGACAGTTCAAGGGCGATGCCTATGACGGCGAAGAGGACGTCCCGCGCGTGCTGGGACAGGCGCTGGACTTGTTCGACGGTGCAACCAAGCTGCACGAGCTGCTCCACCCCGATTTCGCCCGCGTCTACTCGATCGTGAAACGCGCAGAGTATGAAGAGTTTTTGCAAGTCATCAGCCCATGGGAGCGTGAGCACCTGCTGCTGAACGTGTGAACCGCTGGTGCCGCCCTTGCGGCGGCGCGGGCCCTCTCGCGCCCGGGTCATTTGCAAAAGAAAGGGGCCATCGTGGACCTGCTGTATTCCAACGACAAACGCGGGCAGTATCCTGACAGCTGGTACGCTGCTTCGGCGAATTCACTGCCAAATTTTCCAATGTTGAAAGGGGCCAACTCCGCCGATGTCTGCGTGATTGGCGCGGGGTATACCGGGCTGTCGACGGCGCTCCATCTGGCCGAAGCTGGGTTTGACGTGGTGCTGCTAGAGGCGCACCGGGTCGGATTCGGAGCCTCGGGACGAAACGGTGGACAGTTGGGCAGCGGACAGCGCCAGGATCAGCTTGCGCTGGAAAAGATGGTCGGGCGGGCCGATGCCCGGCGTCTCTGGGACCTGGGAGAAGAGGCCAAGGACGTCGTCAAAGATTTGATTTCACGTCACAATATCGACTGCCAGCTAAAGCCCGGCGTGGCCTGGACCGGATTTGACAAGAACGACGTACAGCATTTGCATGACTATGCCGCTCTGATGCAGCGGGATTATGGCTATGATCAGATCAGCACGTTGTCCGCCGAGGAGTGCACGCAGATCTGCCCCTCGCCTGCCTATAAGGGTGGAATTCTGGATATGGGGGCGGCCCACCTGCATCCACTGAACTTTGCGCTGGGTCTGGCCCAGGCCGCCGCCAAGGCCGGCGTCCGTATCCACGAAAACACCCATGTGCATCAGGTGGATGAGGGCACCCCCAATGTGGTGCGGACGGATCAAGGATCTGTCACGGCCAACCATGTTGTGCTGGCCTGCAACGGGTATCTGGGCGGGCTGAACCGCAAAGTCGCCGCACGGGTCATGCCGATCAACAACTTCATCGTCGCAACAGAGCCGTTGGGCGAACGTACCAAGACCGTGCTGACGCAGGATATCGCCGTGGCGGACTCGAAATTCGTGGTGAACTATTTCCGCTTGTCACATGACGGGCGCCTTCTGTTCGGCGGCGGCGAAAGCTATGGGTACAAATTCCCGACCGATATTGCGCCCAAGGCGCGCAAACCCATGTTGGAAATCTTCCCTCAGCTTCAGGATGTTAAGATAGACTATGCTTGGGGTGGAACGCTGGGCATCACGATGAAACGGCTCCCCTATGTGGCGCGCGTGGGCAAATCCGTTCTCTCGGCCTCGGGGTATTCTGGGCATGGTGTGGGGACGGCGACACATGCGGGGATGCTGATGGCCAAGGCAATTCAAGGCGATGCCGAGGGCTTTGACGTCATGGCGCGCCTTCCTGTGGTGCCCTTTCCGGGCGGGCCATCATTCCGTACGCCCCTGCTGGCTTTGGCTATGACATGGTATGCGATGCGGGATCGGCTGGGCATCTAATCAGAGATCCGCCCGTCATCTGAATTTCATTTGGCCTTTGGGCGGTTTTCCTTTAACAAAAACTGAAAAGTGAATTCAGGAAAGCCGAAGATGACTCTGCCCCCCAATGTCTACGACGCCGAACCCATCCCGGACTCTGCACGCGCCGAGATCGAGCGTCTGCTGCAAAGCGGGGATTTGTTCCGCTACACTGCGCCGGAAAACGCGCCTGTTTCGCTGCTGGAAAAAGAATTCGCGGAATTCATGGGTGTGAGATATGCGCTGGCCGTTTCCAGCTGTTCGGCGGCGTTGTTCCTGTCCCTCAAGGCCCTGGGCCTGCCCAAAGGTGCCCGCGTATTGATCCCGGCATTTACCTTTGCCGCCGTGCCTTCCTCAATTGTGCACGCAGATTGCGAACCGGTTCTGGCCGAGGTCAGCGAAAACTACCGCCTGAACATCGAAGATTTCTCTGCCAAGCTGGACGACAATATCGACGCGGTGATCATCAGCCACATGCGCGGGCACACATCCGACATGGATGCGATCATGGCGCTGTGTCAGGCTCGGAATATCCCGGTAATCGAGGACGCCGCCCACTCGCTGGGCACCACTTGGCATGGGCGCAAGATCGGTACGATTGGCGATGTGGGCTGTTTTTCGTTCCAGAGCTATAAACTGCTGAACGCAGGCGAAGGAGGGGTCATGATCACCAATGACCCCGATATCGTTGCGCGCGCCGTGATCATGTCGGGCGCCTATGAGCACAATTGGAAAAAGCACCACTGCCAGACGGATGCCGACGCTCAGGCGCTGACCGAGGCCTTCGGACGTTGGCAAAACCAGTTGCCGCTGTACAATCTGCGTCTGAATAACCTGTCAGCCACCATCGTGCGACCTCAGATCGCTGAAGTCGCCCGCCGGGTGAATGACGGGCGTCGCAACCATGACTATGTTGCGGCAAAACTAAATGACTCCCCCTGGATCGACGTGCCCGAGAAACTGGCCCCCGAGGAACGCGCCCCGGATTCGATCCAATTCAACCTGGTCGGCATGAACGAAGACGAGGTGCGCGCCTTTGAAGGTGCCGCTGCCACCCGTGGAGTCAAAGTACAGATTTTCGGGCTAAGCACCGATAACGCGCGGGCCTTCTGGAACTGGCAGTTCATGGACAAGATCCCCACCCTGCCCGAAACGCGTGCCATGCTGATGAAGGCCTGTGACACTCGCCTGCCCGCCCGCCTGCAATTGCCCGAACTGGACCTGATCGCGGATGCTCTGATCCGTGCGGCGCAGGATGTTATGGGCAACACGCGCTCTTACGGCACCTGAACCTATAGCAATTTCAATACGTTAGACATAAACGGATAGGTCTGCAACGCCGGATCAATGATTTCCTCTTGGAGGATGGGCTTGATCTGCGTTGCGACCTGCGCGGGGATGTCTTGCAGAATGCCTTTGCGAGCGGTGACGGTAATTGTGCGGGACAGCTGTTCGAACGGCAGCTCAAGCACGTCCAATTGATCCTCGAACCGCCGAGCGCGCATCAATGCCAAAGGCGGCAGAATCGACCACCCTGCTCCCTGTGCCACAAGCGCCAGTATCGCGTGATAGCTGTCTAATTCGAACCGATGCGATAGCGTCAAATTCTGCCGGGACAAATGGCTGGCCAACAAGCGCCCCATGTAGTGGCGCGTGGTGTATTGCACCAGCGGCAAAGGTTGCAACTGCGGAAGCAAATCGGCACCCGCGTCAATCCGCCCTTTGGGAACAACGGCAACGAACCCTTCGGTCAGAACCGGGTGGACCTCCATCCAGTCGGCGCGCGCACCCATTTCCGCGCCAACGATCACATCCAAGGCCCGCCCGTCCAGTTGATCATGCAGATAGTGGCTGGCCCCGGTTTCCAGCAGGAACTGACAACCTTTTAGCCGCTCAGACAGGCCAGTCAGCAAGCGGGGCGTGACATCGGCCTCGAAATCTTCGATCACGCCCAGCCGAAAGCGGGTCAGCGCTGTCATGTCCGCCATGGCCAATTCCGCGCGGGCCAGAGCGGCTTCGTTCAGAATTGCCGCAGCACGACGACGAAACAGCTCGCCTGCCGGCGTTAGACACATCGGGCGCGTGCTGCGTTGCAACAACGTGGTCCCGATCGCATTTTCCAGATTGGTCAGTTGTTGGCTGATCGCCGAGGGACTGGCCCCCAAGCGTCGCGCAGCCGCCGAAATGCTACCTTCTTCGGCGGTTGCCACAAATACCTCGACGCCCCAGAGCGTGATACGTCCGGGGCTGTCGACCATTGTCTTACTTGCTCATCTTGGTCAGCTTTTCCTGGAGATCAGAAAGCTGTTTTTTGATGGCATCCAGGCTTTCGTCTTCGCCCGATGTCTTCTCAGCGCCCGCGTCTTGTCCCGGTGCGCTCCAGGATTTGGTCAGCCCGCCAGTCATCGCCTTAACAAAGGCCTCCTGATGGGCCTGGACCGCCTCGAACCCCGGCATAGTGGCAATCGGGTTCGCCTTGGTCATGTTTTCCATCATCTTGGATTGGCTGTCGCGAAACATGTCAAAGGACATCTGCAGGAACTGCGGGACAACCGAACCGGCCTGGTTGGTGTAAGTCCGCACCAGATCTGTAAGGATATTCACTGGCAACACGTTTTCGCCGCGACTCTCGTGCTCGGCGATGATTTGCAGCAGATATTGACGGGTCAGGTCGTCGCCGGACTTTAGATCAATAATTTGCACCTCGCGGCCTTCACGAATGAAACCTGCGATATCTTCCAGCGTCACGTAATCGCTGGTTTCCGTATTGTACAAACGACGGCTGGCGTAACGTTTGATCAAAAGCGGTTTGTTGTCTTCTGCCACGGGCAGTCCTCCCAAAATGCAGCGCTGCAGCGTAGCCTACGACAGGTGCAAACAAAAAGAAAGGGCAGGCATTTCTGCCCGCCCCACGCTACGCATCTATTTTGGGAGGAGGTCGATGCGGCGATCTCTTTTACTTACTTCGCGGCCACTTTTTTGGCTGCTTCAGTTGCGTCTTTGGTTGCTTTCTGAACAGCAGCCGAAGCTTCTTCGGTGATGTCTTTGCCAGCGGCCATCAGCAGCTCGACAGTTTCCATCTGAACCTTTTTTGCGATTTCAGCGAAAGCGGACATGTTTTCGGCGGCTGCTTCGGCCGATGCCGATGCGAAATCGGTCAGGGCTTTGGCGTAATCTGCGGGCTCGGCTTTGACTTTGGACATGTCTGCCAGTTTGGTCAGGGTGTCTTTGGTCCATTTTGCCGACAGGTCGGACGATTTTTCAGCGGCGGTCAGAGCAACCGAAGCCAGTTTTTCGTTCAGAGCGGCTTGGCTTTTGAAGCTGTCTTCGAAAGCTTTGGTGTCTACGGGGAACGAACCCATCATGTCTTTCATGATCGCGGTGAAATCGGGTGCTGTTTTGGTAGCCATGTTTAAATTCCTTAGGTCTGCTGTCCGGGCCCACCCCGGCTTTTGCATCTACAAACAATATGAATGCCGCAGTGCAGCAAATCAAGCATTTTTGCTGCACTGCGGCATATTTTCAGTTATTGAGGGAAATCAGGTATTTGACGCGGGGGCAACATAGGTCCCTGGAGCGGCACACAGTACCGGATGGGACGAATCGCCCGGCTCGCGGGCCGGAATCATCTTGCCAGACCGCTTGGACAGCCACTTCTCCCAACGCGGCCACCAAGAGCCTTCGTGGAATTTGGCGCCGTCCATCCATTCTGCTGGTGTCACATCCATGGTGGCGTTGGTGTAGTGGCCGTATTTCTTTTTCGAGGGCGGGTTCACAATACCCGCGATGTGGCCAGACTCGGACACGATAAAGGTCTTGTTCTTCGACCCCATCTTCTGAGCGCCGCGATAGCTGTCCTTCCACGCGGCAATATGGTCCGTCTCGCACGCGATAAAGAAGACTGGGATATCAACGTCCGCGATCTGCAACACGTCGTCCATTAGCTCCATGCCGTTCTCTGCAAACTGGTTTTGCTGGCACAGTTTGCGCAGATACTGTTTCGTCATTTTCGCGGGCATGTTGGTGCCATCCCCGTTCCAATACAGCAAATCAAAGGCCGGCGGGGCCTCGCCCAGCATATAGCTGCGGATGGCGGGCCCATAGATAAGGTCGTTCGAACGCAGGAATGAAAACGTCCGTGCCATGATGAAAGAGCGCAGCACACCGATCTCGTCCACCTCTTTTTCGATCCCGTCGATGAAATCGTTTTGCAGGAAAGGTGTGAATTCTCCCTGATCCGAGAAATCCGTCAGCGTGGTAAAGAAGGTGGCTGATTTAACCGAGGTATCGCCGCGGTGCTTCATCAATGCCAGTGTCAACGACAGCGTGGTTCCGGCAATACAATACCCGATAGCATTCACCTGAGGCTGACCTGTGATTTCCTTGACCTCGCGGATAGCGGCAAGAAAACCGTCCTCGATATAGTCCTCCAGCCCAACATCGCGATAGGTCTCGTCCGGGTTCACCCAGCTGGCCACAAACAAGGTATAGCCCTGATCGGTGATCCACTTGATCAGGCTGTTTTGCTGTTTCAGGTCCAGAATGTAGAACTTGTTGATCCACGGCGGAAAGATAATCAACGGCGTGGTATGCACCTGTTCGGTGGTCGGCGCGTATTGGATCAGTTCGATCATGCGGTTGCGATAGACGACGCTGCCCGGGGTGGCGCCAATGTTCTCGCCCAGCTTGAAGGGGGTGCCATCTGCCAATCGAACCAGCAGTTCCCCGCCCGAGGCCTCGATGTCCGACACCAGGTTTTCCAGCCCGCGCACAAGCGATTCCCCGTCCGTTTCAACCGCCCTTTCCAGAGCATCAGGATTCGTGCCCAGAAAATTCGTCGGAGCCATCATATCAATGATCTGAGACGAGAAGTATTCAAGGCGCTTGCGCTCGACCGGCTCCAGATCCTCAACGGAATTGACCGCATTGCGCAGCGCTTCGGCGTTCATCATGTACTGCTGTTTGATGTAGTTGAAATAGGGGTTTGTCTTCCACAGAGGGTTCGAAAACCGGCGATCAGTGGGGGTGGGGTCTTCGGGGGCTTCCAGCTTGCCCTGCGCCAGGACCTGCTGTGCGTCAATGAAGTGCTTTACCGTCTTACCCCAGTATTCCAGTTGGGATTCAAACAACTTAGCAGGGTTTTGCGCCATCTCTTGCCAGTAGTTACCGGCCGCTTTCATGAACACCTCTTGGTCAGGGGAGTTCAGCGTGGGATTGGCACCTTTCCTGCCGGACATCGCGGCAATCAATCGCTTGGATAACTCTTCTACCTTAGCGAGATTGGCATTGAGGCGGTCCATATTTTCGCCTGCGACATCCTCTTTTGTTGTCATATTAAAGATTCCCCACTATTATCGCTGCTACGCAGCATCTTCGGTGAACAGGTTAACTGTCGCTCTATTCGCAGGGCAAAGCGACGGAAAGTACCGGCGAACACCGGCAAAAAGGAGTTCTACATGCGCTATATGGCGACATACGACCTTATGGAAACTTTCCGTAATACGAACCAATGGTTGGGTGCCTCCGCCCTGTCTATGGCATCTTATCCGGTTTTTAGCATGGTGCCAAACCCTGCTTTGCAATGGCTGGCCGCTTGGGGCGAAGTCACGGAACGCACTTTCCAGCGCATGGTTGTTAAACCCGACTGGGGCATCCGGACCTTTACCTGCTCGGACGGCAAAGACCACCTGGTCAACATCGAAACCGTTGTGGACAAGGCGTTCGGCAGTTTGATTCACTTCAATGTTGCTGGCCGCGAAACCCAGCCCCGCAAGGTGATGCTGGTTGCGCCCATGTCCGGCCACTATGCGACGCTTCTGCGGTCGACCGTGCTGAGCCTCCTGCCCGACTGCGAAGTGTACATCACCGATTGGCATAACGCGCGCGACATCCCTGTTTCCGAGGGTAAATTCGACGTCGAAGATTACACTCTGTATCTTGTCGATTTCATGAAACATCTGGGCCCGGACACGCATGTGATCGCAGTGTGCCAACCCGCCCCGCTGACCCTTGCGGCAACGGCCTACCTGGCCGAAGAAGAGCCCGCAGCGCAGCCTCGTTCGCTGACGCTGATCGGTGGCCCGATCGACCCGGATGCCACCCCCACGGACGTTACGGACTTTGGCAACCGCGTCACCATGGGCCAGCTAGAAGAAATGATGATCCAGCGCGTTGGCTTTAAGTACAAGGGGGTTGGCCGCATGGTTTACCCCGGCCTGTTGCAGCTGTCCTCGTTCATGTCGATGAACAGCGACCGCCACAGCGAAGCGTTCAAAAGCCAGATCAGCCGCGTCATGAAAGGCGAAGCATCGGATCACGATGCCCATAACCGCTTCTATGACGAATATCTGGCCGTGATGGACATGACCGCCGAATTCTACCTCTCGACTGTCGAGCGCGTCTTCAAGAACTGCGACATCGCCAAGAACCAATTCACGGTGAATGGCAAACATGTGGATATCGGCAAGATCACCACTGTTGCGGTAAAAACCGTCGAAGGCGCGAATGATGACATCTCGGCTCCGGGCCAATGTGTCGCCGCACTGCGCCTGTGTACCGGCCTGCCCGACAGCAAGAAAGCCAGCCACCTGGAACCAGGCGCAGGCCACTACGGCATCTTCGCCGGCAAAAGCTGGCGCGACAACATCCGCCCGCTGGTTCTGGACTTCATTGATGCGAACTCGGCCCCGGCCAAGCCCGCAGGCCGTGCTAAACCCAAGGTCGTCAAGACCGCTGCGGCCTCCTGATCGTAGCTATTTCACGACAAAGGCGCTGGCTTCGGCTGGCGCCTTTGTCATTTGGGGGGATCGTCCCGGCCCTTGCCCCGCAGCGCCCGCCAAAACGGCACAACATCCAGCGCAGCAACGGCCAGCCCCAGTGGAACCATCCAGAACCCCAAGACGGGTAGAAACCCGAACACGCCGCCCAGCATCAATAAAAGCCCAAGCACCAACCGTAACCCCGGTGGGATATTCGCGCGCGACCAGACCAATACCCGCAACATTGCGCGGCGCAGTCGGTTCGTTCGCGAGGTGGGTTTCATCTGTCAGGTCCGCAGCACCAAGGGCTGTTTGATCCAGTCGCGCAAGGCCTGTGTCACAGCAGCAGGCTGTTCAAGCGTTGGCAAATGCCCCGCATCCTGGATGACCTTTAACTGCGCATAGGGGATCAAGTCGGCCATAAAGGCATGGCGCTTCAGTGGTGTCAGCCCATCGTGCTCGCCGCACAGCACCAGGGCTGGGCACTTACATTTCCGCAAGGTCGCCTGCTGGTCGCGGCGACGCTGCAGCGCGCGAACCTGACGGATAAAAACCTCGGGGCCCAAGTCGCGCGCCATCTCAAAGAAAACGCTCAGCACGTCCACCCGTTTCGGTCCGGGGGCCAGGAAATCGGGTCGCATCATGTCGCGCACGACCTCGTCCAGCCGTCCGGCGCGTGCACCGATGATCATGGGTTCGTAAGCCGCAGCACTCTGAGGGGTTTCCGCAAGGGCATTGGTGTCCATCAGCGCAATGCGGGTGACGCGCTCGGGTGCGCGGCGCAGGATCTCCATCGCGACGATGCCGCCCATGGACAGGCCCGCCAGCGCAAACCGCTCGGGTAACAATGGCAGGATTGCGTTGCAGATATCCTCGATCCGGTCAGCTTGTGTGATGGGGGCAATCGTCACGACATGATCATGTGACAGCGCAGCCAATTGCGGTCCAAAAAGGCGTGCATCGCATCCCATTCCGGGCAGCAGAACCAAAGGTTCGGACATTTCAGTGCTCCTCGTACCCCTGCCAGCGAAACGCACCGTCAGCGCGCAATGGGGCAAAAGGGTTGTACGCAATTTCCCAAACGTGGCCGTCCAGATCAGCGACATAAGCGATATGACCGCCCCAGAACACGTCATGAGGTTCTTTCAAAACGCTGGCCCCGGCAGATTTGGCAGCGTCAAAAACCTGTGTGACCTCCTCAATAGAGCGGGTATTGAACGCTAACGTCATCGCCCCTGTGCCCAATTGTGTGGAGTCGACCCCCATGTCACGGGCCAGATCGGCCTTGGGGTACAGGCCAATGGATTGCCCCAACAGATCAAACACCACAATCCCCGGAGGGGTTTCAGAACGGCGCCACCCCATCGCCTCATAGAAGGTAGCGGCGCGCTCTACATCCTCGACGGCCAGGGTAATCAGGCTGATACGTTGTTCCATTGAGACCTCTTTCAATCCTGTACGATTATCCCGCAAATCTTGCATCAGCATGACAATCGCGGGGGTCACGCATCCAGCTGTTGCAACACGCTCTCGATCGTCGAGGTAATCAGCACCAGGCAGGTCTCGTCCGAAAACCGATGATCCGCACCATCGACCAATGTCAGGCGCATATCTGTTCCCGATGCATGTTTCAGCAGGCGCAAAGCCACGGACATGTCCACTTCCTCGTCTGCTGTGCCTTGCAGGAACCGCACAGGGAACGGCAGCGACAGGGGGGAACGCAGAACCAGATTGTCCCGGCCTTCTTCGATCAAGCGTTTGGTGATCGTATAAGGTTCATCATAGTCCGATGGCAGCACCAGCTTGCCTTGCTCCATCAGCTCGGCGCGTTGGGCGGCGTCGAAACTGCCCCACATGCTGTCCTCGGTGAAATCAGGCGCGGCGGCGATGGTAATCAGGCCTGCAACCTTTTCGGGAATGCGCTGTGCCATCAAAAGAGACATCCAGCCGCCCATGGATGAACCCACCAACACCTGAGGCCCGTCGGTCAATTGGGTAATCGCATCGGCCGCGTCCTGCGCCCAATCACCGATTGATCCCTCTTCGAACTGACCGGACGAGTCACCATGGCCGGAATAGTCGAACCTGAGAAAAGCGCGACCGGACGTCTCGGCCCAGTCCTGAAGGAAAGCCGCCTTGGTCCCCCCCATATCCGAGTTGAACCCGCCTAAAAACACCACTCCGGGTCCCTGCCCGCTCGTCTGATGAAACGCAATTTGCCGTCCTTGCGGCGTTTCCAGAAAGCTGTGCCCGCTCATAATAGTACCCTCACTTATCGTGCCGAGTGTGCAACAACCAAACGCCCGACGAAAGAGGAGAGTGGCCCAAGGGACTCAGTATTCCTTATGACCGTTGCGTCCGGCTTGACTTGCGCAGGTGCGCGATTCAAAAGAGGGCAACATTTTCACCCGCAACCGGGCGTTCCGTGGGCGCCAAACTGACGAGGAGGCCGAACATGGCACAAGTCACCCTTACCTTCCCTGATGGAAATTCGCGCGAATACGATGCAGGCGTCACCCCCGCCGCCGTTGCCGAAAGCATCTCGAAATCCTTATCGAAAAAGGCGATCAGCGCCACCGTTGATGGTGCCCATTGGGACATGCAATGGCCGATTTCCCAAGACGCCAAGATCGCGATCAACACCATGCAGGATGATGACGCGGCGCTGGAACTGATCCGCCACGACCTGGCCCACATCATGGCCCGCGCGGTTCAGGAAATCTGGCCCGACGTCAAAGTCACCATCGGCCCGGTCCGCGATCAGGGCTGGTTCTACGACTTTGACCGCGAAGAGCCCTTTACCCCCGAAGACCTGGGCCAGATCGAAGCCCGGATGAAGGACATCATCAACGCCCGCGAGCCGGTGAAAACCGAAGTCTGGGACCGCGCCCGCGCCATCAAACACTACGAAGACAGTGGCGAGCCCTTCAAAATCGAACTGATCGACCGTATCCCCGAAGGCGAAGACCTGCGGATGTACTGGCATGGCGATTGGCAGGATCTGTGCCGGGGCCCCCATTTGCAGCACACCGGCCAGGTTCCGGCCGACGCGTTCAAACTGACCCATGTGGCCGGCGCCTATTGGCTGGGCGACAGCTCGCGCCCGATGCTGCAACGTATCTACGGCGTGGCCTTCAAGAACCGCAAGGATCTGAAAGCCTGGGAAGTCATGATGGAGGAGGCCGCCAAGCGCGACCACCGCAAACTGGGCCGCGAAATGGACCTGTTCCACATGCAAGAAGAGGCCCCCGGCCAGATCTTCTGGCATCCGAACGGCTGGCGCATCTACACTCTGTTGCAGGACTATATGCGCCGCAAGCAAGACGCGGATGGCTATGTCGAGGTGAACACGCCTCAGGTCGTCAGCCGCAAATTGTGGGAGGCCTCGGGCCACTGGGAAAACTACCAGGAGAACATGTTCATCGTCGAAGTCGACGAAGAACATGCCCGTGAGAAAACCATCAACGCGCTTAAGCCCATGAACTGCCCCTGCCACGTGCAGGTGTTCAACCAAGGTCTGAAATCCTATCGTGATCTGCCCTTGCGCATGGCCGAGTTTGGCAGCTGTAACCGCTATGAACCCTCGGGGGCGCTGCATGGCATCATGCGTGTGCGCGGTTTCACGCAGGATGACGCGCATATCTTCTGCACCGACGACCAGATCGAATTCGAAACCAAGAAATTCATCGAATTCCTAGCCGCGATCTATGCCGATCTGGGGTTCCATGACTGGACGATCAAACTGTCGACCCGCCCGGAAAAACGCATCGGTTCGGACGAAAGCTGGGACCGGGTCGAGGCCGCCTTGGGTGATGCTTGCAAGGCCGCCGGGTATGACTTTGAAATCCAGGAGGGCGAAGGCGCCTTTTACGGGCCGAAACTGGAATTCGTGCTGACCGACGCCATTGGCCGCGACTGGCAATGTGGAACGCTACAGGTGGACCCCAACCTGCCCGACCGCTTGGACGCCAGCTATATCGGACAGGATGGCGGAAAACACCGCCCCGTCATGCTGCACCGTGCCGTACTGGGCTCGTTCGAGCGTTTTATCGGCATCCTGATCGAATCCCATGCTGGCAAACTGCCGTTCTGGCTGGCCCCGCGCCAGGTTGTTGTGGCCTCGATCGTGTCCGAAGCGGACGACTATTGCCACGAGGTCGTCGCCGCCCTGCGTGCCGCTGGCATCCGCGCCGAGGCCGATCTGCGCAACGAGAAGATCAACTATAAGGTCCGCGAGCATTCGCTGGGCAAGGTCCCCGCAATTCTGGCCATCGGCAAAAAAGAAGTCGAAGAACGCACCGTTTCGGTCCGGCGCCTGGGTGAAAAACAGACCTCTGTCCAGCCTCTGGACACGATCGTGAGCGACCTGTCAAAAGAATCCACGCCGCCCGATCTTCTGTAACAATTGCAAAAATCTGACACGGCCCGCGACGGAATCCCCATCGCGGGCCGTAATATTTTGGGGTTTTATTACCCAAATGATCACGACCGGCACACACCACCTGACGCGGATGTGATGCACGGCGCTGTGAGTGGCCTGTGAGCCCGCTCCGCTCCTACATTTCCCTTACCGGCAACAGACCGGTCCGAGTTTACATCGAAAGGGAAATACACATGTCCAACGCACTTAAAACCGCAGCCGTTGCAGGCGCACTGGCTGCTGCACTGACCGCCCAGACCACCACCGCTGTCCACGCGATGGAAAAAGAGAAATGCTTCGGTGTGTCCATGGCGGGCAAGAACGACTGCGCAGCAGGCCCCGGCACCACCTGTGCTGGCACCTCGAAAGTGGACTATCAGGGCAACGCCTGGACCCTGGTTGACGCAGGTACCTGCATGAACATCGAGCTGCCCGCAGCCGCAGACGGCACCATGCGCAAAGGCAGCCTGGAAGCCCTGGATCGCGATCTGCCGATGAAAGGCTAATCGCCTGAGGGGGCGGAATTCCCGTCCCCTTTCCCCCGCCGGAGAAGCCACAATGTTCGACCAATCCAATCATCTGCCTGCCGCTGCGGGTGTCGGGTTCAAGCCCCAGCATTATACCGAAATTCTGGAAACAGCCGGCCCTGTGCGCTGGCTGGAAATTCACGCGGAAAACTACATGGGGGACGGAGGTCGCCCTCTGGCGATGCTACGACATCTGGCCCAGCGGTTCGCGATTTCGGTCCATGGTGTCGGCCTGTCGATCGGCGGAGAAGACGCCCTGAATCTGGACCACCTGGCCCGTCTGAAACACCTGTGCGACTGGTTGCAACCGGCCAGTTTCTCGGAACATCTGGCGTGGTCCACACACGGGGCCGAGTTCCTGAACGACCTGCTTCCCCTGCCCTATACGCCCGCGACACTGTCCCGGATCTGCGATCACATTGACCAGGTACAGGATGCGCTGGGTCGTCAAATGCTGCTGGAAAACCCCTCCAGCTATCTGCGGTTTACCGAATCCACCTATGAAGAACCCGAATTTCTGGCCCAGGTCGCCCAACGTACGGGATGCGGCCTGCTGCTGGACGTCAATAATGTCTTCGTTTCGGCCACGAACCTTGGCTATGATCCACGCACATATATCGACGCCTATCCAACTGATAAGGTGGGTGAAATCCACCTTGGCGGTCATGACGAGGATGCTGATGACACCGGCGCGCCCCTGTTGATTGACAGCCACGGCCGCGAGGTCGCCGATCCCGTCTGGGCACTACTGGACTATGCCTTGTGCCAAACCGGCCCGCAGCCATTGTTGATCGAATGGGACAATGATGTGCCCGATTGGTCGACACTCTGCGCCGAAGCATCTCGTGCTGAAACGGCTTTGCGGGTGCCCGCATGATCTCGCAATCTGAATTCCACAGCGCCTTGCGCGATGCCGCGCGTCCGATCCCCGAGGGGTTGCAGGACAAAGGCGTGGCCCCGGCCGGCAAGCGGTTCGACGTCTATCGCAACAACGTCGCTGTGTCCCTGTCCGAAGCCCTGCGCGAGGGATTCCCCGCCACCGCCCGTCTGTTGGGCGAGGCAAATTTTACCCAGATCGCCCGGCAGTTCGTGGCTTGCCACGCGCCAAGATCCCCGCTGATGTACCTGTATGGCGATAGTTTTCCCGAGTTTCTGGCGGGGATCGCTCCCCTTGCGCATCTGCCTTGGCTCTCGGATGTGGCGCGACTGGAATGGGGCATGCGCTGTGCGTATCATGCCGCAGATGCCGCGCCAATTGCTACCGAAACCCTGCAATCTTTGACGCCCGAAGAGTTCATGACAGCGCGGTTTCAATTCGCACCTGCCGTGCAGTTACACCGCTATGACTACCCGGTTGCGAGTATTCGGGCCTATGCCCTGAATGGCGGCGCGCAGCCCCAAGGAGCCGCCGAAGCCGTCTTGATCACCAGGGCAGAGTTTGACCCGGCGTTGACAGTTTTGCCTCCTGCGCAGGCCGATCTGTTGCAGGCCCTACTGAACGGTCAGCCCTTGGGCGACGCGCTGGAACCCGCGCCTGATGCCGACCTGTCCGCGTTATTGCCGCTGCTGTTGCAGCATGGCGCGCTTCACTCACTTCAATAGGAGGCCCGATATGGCCCGACTTCTCAGCCTGTACCATTCTGTTTCAGATCAGATGCGGCGCCTGGAATGGCTACTGCCAACGCTGGCGCGGTTCGTCTTTGCGGCGGTCCTGCTAGCGTATTTCTGGGCCTCTGGCATGACCAAACTGGGCGACGGGTTTCTGGGGATTTTCCAGCCCTCGACAGGCGCCTACGCGCAAATTTTCCCCAAAGCGTTTGAGGCGGTCGGCTATGATTCCAGCCAATTGGGCCTGTTTCACTGGGCCGTTGTCGTCGCCGGAACAGTGGCAGAATTC
Source organism: Thalassovita sp. (assembly GCA_029212905.1). Taxonomy (GTDB): domain Bacteria; phylum Pseudomonadota; class Alphaproteobacteria; order Rhodobacterales; family Rhodobacteraceae; genus Thalassobius. The sequence continues at coordinate 107,439 of JARGPB010000003.1, read as the reverse complement.
GCGCTGCCCTTGTTGATCCTACTAGGCCTGATGACCCGCCTTGCGGCCCTGGGCATGATGGGGTTCATCGCCGTACAGTCGCTGACGGATCTCTATGGTCACGGCGGGATTGAACACGCAGAGACCCTGGGCGCTTGGTTCGATCGGCTGCCCGATGGCGTGATCCTAGACCAGCGCGCATTCTGGATGCTGGCGCTGATCACACTGGTGATCAAGGGGGCAGGCCCGATCTCGGTCGATGCGCTGCTTAGAAATGGGCCTTTGGCTCGTCCGGTTTCCCAGCCGCAATAGCCAGCAATCCGCCCAAGGCGCAGAACCCAATAGGGAACATGGTGAAAACGCTAAAGCTGAACGCGTAGTACATACCCGCGGCAGACAGCAGCAGCAGCACGCCGCCCCAGAGGGCCCGCGCCTTGGCCATGGCGCCGCCAGCGATGGCCAGCAACGGCGCAAAGAAGCTGGCAAAGCGGATCAGATCCACGTTTTCCACCTGATCCAGCATGCCATCGAAATCACCGACGCGTTCGACGAATTCGGTATAGCCATAGCTGAAAAAGCCGACCACCATTCCGATCAGACCACCGATAATTCCCAAAAATAGGGCTGCGTTGCGCATGATGTAACCTCCGTTTGCTATGACCTAGGGGCGTCAGTCCACGATGCCAAGGCTTACCTGCACGTCACGGGTCCAACCCAGGAATAATTCCCCGTCAGCGGTTTCGATCAGCGGACGCTTCATAAGGGCAGGATGATCACGCAGCAAATCAAAGGGCGGGCGCGCCCGATCCTCGGCCGACAGGCCCCGCCAAGTGGTCGAGCGCGTATTGACCAGTTTTTCAGCGAATTGTTCCAGGGCCCGCGTCAGCAGCGCATCATCAAGAGGCGCTTCTCGCACATCAATCAGTACAGCACTATCAAGCGTTTTCAGTGCCTTACGGCAGGTATCGCAATTTTTCAGCCCGTAGAGTTTCATCGTGATCCCTTTCTGTCATCTGCCTGAATATCAAGCATGGCCGCACTGCGCACGTTCGTTTTGCTTGATTTTTACATTCACCCCTCAATCATCAAAGACGCGAAACAGGTCTTTACGGGTTTTCTGCATGGTTTCTTGCGACTGGCTGTCCCGTGGTCCCTCAGCACATGGCCCTGAATTCACAGGGAAACGACAAGACAAAAGGAGACACGGAACATGCCCAGCGGCACCGTGAAATGGTTTAATACGACAAAGGGTTATGGGTTCATTGCCCCTGAAACTGGCGGCAAGGACGTGTTTGTGCACATCTCGGCGGTCGAACGTTCAGGGATGACGGGTCTCGCCGACAATCAGAAAATCAGCTACGAACTGATCGAGGGCCGTGACGGCCGCCAAATGGCAGCCGACCTGCGGGCCGAATAGCGCCCGTGTGACAGATCGGGCAGCGGCAAGCGCTGCCGCCGCCCACCTGACCGTCAATAGCAGCCTTTTTCACCCTCAGGGCACACTGTCCGGCGCGGCGCCGGACCGTGACGACGAGGCAGCGGCGCAGACTTGGCCTGTTGATAGGTCATGGACTGGTTTGGCGTCCCGCAGCAGATAACGCCGTTGATGGAAATTGGACGCAGCCCCGCCGGACAGAAATTCGCACTGGTCGCATATGGGTAAATCTTGGGTCCATCTGCCAACGCAGGCACCGCGCCCATAGCCATCAGACCAGCCGCTGAAATCAGTCTGAGTTTCGACATTTGCAAGCTCCCTAACAATTGGAAAACACATATGCACTCAGGCTAAGCGACTCTGCCCGTCCAACAAAGTGGATTATTGCGGGCAGAGCAGAATTGGCGGGGCTTACACGTGTTCGGGCCTAGTGATGGGCCAACTTGTCGAATTCCGTTTCCAACCGCTGGCGCAGCTTCTTGGCCGCCGCTTTCACCGCATGAGGAATATCCGAGGCGTCATGATGCGCCGCATAGGGGCGCAGACCTTCGGGGCGCGCCTCGACCGTGGCGCGGATATCCTCGCCGCCCTTGGGGCCGCGGGTGTCCTTCAAATGCACCTCGACGCGGGTCAGGCGTTTGGCGATGGGGGCCAGAGCGTCGCGCACAATCTGTTCGCAGACCTCAGCCACGCGTTCGTCGCCATGAATATTGTGGTCGGTGTTGATCTGGATTTGCATCCCGTCCTCCTTCTTTGTTTTGTTCAGGCTACAAAGAAGATGTGGGGCGCGGATTGATCTGGCGCAACTTTTGGGGCGAAAATTTTCATCGAATACCCCCCTTCAAATAGCAATAACTCTACAACCACAGCTCTGAAAATAACATTCCGATCGCTCCAGATGCGATCACTAGCGGGAATGTAAGATACCAACCAAAAATAAGAAACTTTACGACACGGTTCGTCTGCGAGAAGCTCTTATCAATTTGGGAAAGCAATGCTTTTAGATCATTGGCACTGCTCGACAAATCTTCAATATTTCGTTTCAGACCTTTCAAATGTTGTTCGATATCCTTGGTCTTTTCAGTGAGCTTGAGTGTTTGGTCTATGCGTCCCTCACCATCGCGCAACCATCCCAAACGGCGGACGACTCCAGCCATAGGCCCCTCAGAATTCTGATACATACTGAGTTCGCCCATCCCCCCCTTTGGCAACCTTGTTTTCGGAAAACCAATTTTTGTAGAGCTGGTAGTCTGAGTTCCATTTCACGAGATGGTCCATCAGCAAGAAGCATAGCAAAACCAACGCAATAGTACTGAACTGCGTCGGCGTCACTTGTCGGCCGAGTAGCGGCCACTGTTCCGCATTCCAATCAAAAATAAGGACAGCATAAACGCTCGACGACACAATAAGGAGGTTTCTTACCGCACCTTTTGTGTCGCGAGATATTACGTCACTCGAGTTAACTCTCAATCACTCACCCCAATACCTCTTGCAGCTCCCGCCATTCACGCTTGCTCATGCCCGAGGTTTCCTGCGTGACGGTCTCGCCTTTCAGCATTCGGCGAACGCAATCAAGGGCTGCGGAGGATAGGGTTTCGCCACCCATGCGATAATCCTCGAACGCCTTGAACGCAAAGGGCACCCAGTCGGCGACGACCTTGCAGATTTCGTCGGCGTAGACGCGGATTTCGTATTGGGCGTGGCTGTCGGCGCGCAGGCGCAGGAAGTGGAACAGGTTGTGCAGGTCCACTTTCCAGTACCATTGGGTGTAGATGTTGGCGGGCAGGTTCATCCGGGCCAGTTCGCGGGCAAGACCCTGTTGGCCGTCCTCGGAAATCATGGCTTCATAGTGATCATAGGCCCGGTTGGCGTCGGATTTGAGAAGCTCCAGCACGCGGGCGGCCTCGTCCCCGGTTAGGGCTTCTCCGCGGCCCTGATTGTTGATCACCGACTGCGCGGCCAGCTGTTCGGGCGCAGGGATATAAAATTCACGATCCAGGATCGAATACCGGGCGCTGTATTCGTTAACGTTGGCGGTGCGGTGGCGGATCCACTGGCGGGCAACAAAGACGGGCAGTTTTACGTGCAGCTTGATCTCGCACATCTCGAACGGGGTCGAATGCCAGTGACGCATCAGATAACGGATCAGGCCTTCGTCATTCTGTACCGATTTGGTGCCCTTGCCATACGAAACCCGCGCCGCCTGACAGATCGCGGCATCGTCCCCCATATAATCCACAACCCGCACAAATCCGTGGTCCAGAACCGGATAAGCCGTGTAAAGATGGCTCTCCATCCCTTCCGAAACAGCCCGCAAGGTCTGGCGGGGTGCGCTACGCAAGGCATCAATTTCAGCCTGTTGTTCTGGAGTCACGGGCATGGGGTTTGTCCTTCTTCAGCGTGAGTGAGTCGGGGAACACTATATCTGGGGTCCACCTTCGGGAGAACTTCTATATGCGGCTAAAATTCTCCGCGCAACACCGCTTGGGTTTTTCCTGCGACAGAGGCTTCTTTCGTTGACTTTCATCTGGGATAGGCGGATTCTGCTAAGCAATAAGTCGAGCAAATAAACGACAAGGATACAGGTTATGCATCGTAGCGCAGCATTTTTGCTGTGCATGCTGGCATTGGCGGCATGCACAGACGGGTCAGGTAGTGGTGGCTCGATTGGCAACGGCGGCACACTTGACGATATCCCTGATGACCTAAAGAAAAACGTCTCGGCGGTGTCCTACAATCCAGACACCGAGCGGCTGGTTCTGCGGCTGAACGGCCTGGACGGGGGCCCCGAAGACCTGGTCTATTCGCGCAACGCGGCGTTGGATGTCGGCGGCTATCAGGCCTACACCTATCAGGATGATCCCCTAGATCGGCATTTCACCGCAATGGTCGCCGAAAGCAACGACGGGTCCGTTATTGCCGGTGCGGTTGCTGACGGCGGACAATTCAATCGATATTATGGCGGTGGTTTCTACCAGCGTAACGGCAATTTCGATGCACCGGGCGCCTCAAGCGGTCAGGTGTCCTATGCCGGAACCTATGCTGGTGTAACCAACCTGGATTCTCCCGGCGGTGATTTGTTGCCTGTCCCTGCGGGCACGGATACGGCGATCCTGCCAGCCCAATCGGCCGTGGTCGAAGGTGAAATTTTCCTTAACGTGAATTTCGGCGATAACGCAGTGAATGGCGGTGTTTATAATCGCCGCTTCGTTGACGATACTTCGATTACTCTGCCGGACATCGTGTTGATCAGCACCGAGATTTCCGAGGATGGTATTTTCCACGGAGAGGTCGAATTTGACGCCAGCGTGTCAGCTGGCATCGGCACCTATGGCGGTATTTTCGGCGGGAACAACGCCACATCTGTTGGCGGGGTCGTCGCTCTGTCAGACATCGACAACAACATTTACAGTTGGACCGGAGACGAAGAAATCGGCGTTTTCGTCCTGACGCAATGCGGCCAGTCTGGCGACGATGCTCTGTGTGACGCGCTTAACTAAATGCCTGGCACTGTTGCTTGCGTTGGGGGCCGCGGCCCCCGCGCAGGCGCAGAACACCGTTTCTCTCAGCGTCGCTGAGGCCCGGCAGGTTGCGGTTTCCGCGCTTTCTCAAGGCCAGCCGCAACTCACTGCACAAATCGCCACCGGACTGCTGCAACGCAATCCCAGTGATGCCTTCGCCCATTTTCTGTTGGCTCGCGCGTTCCAGCAACTGCGCCAGCCCCGGCCCGGACGGCACGAAGCGGCTTTGGCCTATCGTCACGCAACTGGAAAAACCGGGCGATATCAAGCATCTCAACTGGCCGCAACACTTGCCTACGAAAGCGGTCAGCCCAGCCTGGCACAGCTATGGCTGAGGCGCTCATGGAACCACGCGCCAGACGATCGCGCCCGTAAATTGATGCAGCGGGACTATCGTGTGTTGCGCGCACTGAACCCATGGAGCCTGAACGCCCGTCTGTCTATCACCCCATCCGACAACGTGAATAACGGCGCCGAGGACCCCTATGCCGTGATCGATGGTGTCCCCGTTGTCGGCCTGCTAAGTGGCGACGCCTTGGCCTTGTCGGGGACAAAAATGACCAGTGAGCTGACGCTGGGCTATCGCTTTGCACAGACAGACCGCAGCCAGACACGGTTGCTTGGACGCCTATACCTCAGCCGCGTTGCCCTGTCGAACGAAGCACGCGCGCAAGCACCGACAGCCCGCAACAGCGACTTTGCCTATTCCGAGGTCGAGCTGGGGCTGGAACACAAGATTCGCCTGAGCAAAGCCAAGGGGAACCTGACCTACGACGCCAAGTTTGGTCAGTCCTGGTATGGTGGTGCGCGCTACCAAACCTCGTATCGGTTCGGCATCGCCCGGTCGGTTCCTGTTGGACAAACCGCACAGGCAAATCTGTCTGCCGCGCTGAAACATGCTGTCCCCGAAGGCGGGCGCAGGAAAATCACCGATCTTGACCTGCGCGCCCGGATGACCCGCAAGCTGGAGGGCGGCGGCGTGCTCAGCTATGGGCTGTCGCTGCAAACCGCCGACAGTGTGTATGTTAACGCACGGCGCACCCGTACCACCGGGTTCGTCGCCTATGCGCTCCCGCAGCCAATAGGGCCAGCGCGTGTCTCGCTCAGCATCGGTGGGTCGCTTGGCACTTACCCTGATTACCATGTTGGCACGATCCGGGTGCCCGGTGAACGCGAAGACCAGACGATCTTTGGCAGCGCCGATTTCGTGTTCGAGCGGCTTGACTATGCGGGCTTTGTGCCATCTTTGAAGATACAAGCGCAGAAGACGCGGTCCAATGTCAGCCGGTTCGAGACCCGAGAGTTATCGGTTTCGCTGGGCGTGGTATCGCGGTTCTGAGTGAGACGCCGCAAAACCGACCGAGGAGAGAACCATGAAAATACGCTATCTGCACACGATGGTCCGGGTCAAAGATCTGGAGGCCACCATGGCGTTTTTCACGCTACTGGGCCTGAAGGAGACCCGGCGGACCGAGAATGAGGCAGGCCGTTTCAGCCTTATTTTCATGGCCCCCGAGGGCCAAGAAGATTGCCCCGTTGAATTAACCTACAACTGGGACGGGGATGAAGAGCTGCCCTCGGACAGCCGCCATTTCGGGCATCTGGCCTATGCGGTCGAAAACATCTATGCCATGTGCCAGCATCTGCAAGACAACGGAGTCACGATCAACCGGCCCCCGCGTGACGGGCGCATGGCCTTTGTTCGCTCGCCCGATAATATCTCTGTCGAACTGCTACAGATGGGCGATGCGCTCCCGCCGACCGAGCCCTGGACCAGCATGGAAAACACTGGGCATTGGTGAGACCCTCAATAGATATAGCGGATCTGATCGGTCCAGTAGCGTTCGACCCGGCGCAATGACGAGGTGATGTCGGCAATCCCGTCAGGCCCCAGGACGCCCTTGGATTCCAGCCCGTCAGCGTGCCGCGAAAACAATTCGGCGATAACATCCCGAATATCGCGGCCCTTCTGCGTCAGACGTACACGCACGGACCGGCGGTCAATTTCGCAACGCTGGTGATGCATATAGCCCATTTCCACAAGTTTCTTCAGATTATAGCTGACGTTGCTACCCTGGTAATAGCCGCGCGATTTCAGCTCGCCCGCAGTGACTTCGTTATCGCCGATATTGAACAGCAACAGGGCCTGAACCGCGTTGATTTCCAACACGCCGACGCGTTCAAATTCATCCTTGATCACGTCCAGCAGCAGACGGTGCAGTCGTTCGACCAGCGCCAGCGCTTCCAGATACCCGCCCATAAAGGCCGCTCGATCACCGCTGCTGATGGGGTTATGTATGCTCATTCCTATCTCCGTCCGGAAAACCTTGGAGGAGAACTTGAAAGACAAACCCCAATATTCAGTTAAATCGTAAGGGTAATCCCTAAAATGCAAGCTATTCAGCGTTGCCGATCAGATCGCGGATATCCGTCACCAACCCGGCAAAGCGTGCATCAGGTGCAACCTGACCTGACACCCATTGGTACAGATCCTGATCGTTTTCCGACAAAAGCGCATCATATTCGGTCAATTCAACGTCGCTCATGCCGTCCAACTTGGCCGCAGCATAGCGAGACAGGATGATATCCATCTCTTTGATCCCGCGCCGCATCGAGCGCATCGTCAGCCGTTTCAGCCGGTGTTCATGCAGTTCAGTCGTCATGCGCCATCGCCTTTTAGTTTCAGCCGCAATTTCTTTTCCAGTATTCCCAGACGATCAGCCGCCCCGGAAAGCTGGGTTTTCAGATCACGGATTTCGATCAACAGCTCGTTGATATCCGGGGAAATCGGGGCGTCGTCAAGCGGCGCATCGACACCGTCGCCCTCTCCTATCAGCAGCCAGCCCACAGAAACGCCCAGCAGGCCCGCCATCATCGACAGCTTGTTGGCGCGGGGTTCGGACAGGTCGTACTCCCAATTCTTCAGCGTACTGGTCTTGACCCCTAGGCGTTTGGCCAGTTGGGCCTGGTTCATCCCGCCCTGCTCGCGTGCGGCGGCCAAGCGGTCGCCCATGGTTGCGGTTTCGGGTCCGTACCAGTCTTCGTGGTCCTGGAGTGACATACCTCATCCCTTTCCGCCGATCACGCTTGATCGGTCCTCGCGCGCAACCTATGACAAGCAGGCTAGGAACACAAACTACCCTTCAGTAACCATTGAGGTCCGCCATGTCTTTCCTGTCCGAGACGCTTGCCCGCGTGAAACCGTCGCCCACCATTGCTGTGTCCAATCTGGCAATGGAGCTAAAGGCCCAGGGGCGCGATGTGATCTCTTTGGGGGCGGGCGAGCCTGATTTCGACACGCCCGAAAACATCCGCGAAGCCGGCATCCGCGCGATCAACGAAGGCAAGACGCGCTACACCGCTGTCGATGGCATCCCCGAACTGAAACAGGCCATCTGCGCCAAGTTCCAGCGCGACAACGGGCTGGACTATACACCTAAACAGGTCACTGTCGGCACGGGTGGCAAACAGGTGCTGTATAACGCCCTGATGGCCACGCTGAACCACAATGACGAAGTGATCATCCCCGCGCCCTATTGGGTCAGCTACCCCGATATGGTGCTGCTGGCAGGCGGTGTGCCCGTGTTCATCGAGGCCAGCCTGGAGACCAATTTCAAGATCACGCCAGAGCAGCTGGAAGCGGCAATCACCCGCAACACCAAATGGTTCCTGTTCAACTCGCCCTCGAACCCGACTGGCGCGGGCTATACCCATGACGAACTGAAAGCCCTGACAGATGTGCTGATGCGTCATCCTCATGTGTGGGTGCTGACCGACGACATGTACGAACACCTGGCCTATGACGACTTCGAATTCTGCACCCCCGCACAGGTGGAACCCGCGCTCTATGACCGGACACTGACCGTGAACGGCGTCTCCAAGGCCTACGCGATGACCGGCTGGCGTATCGGCTATGCGGCCGGCCCTGAGCCCCTGATCGCCGCCATCCGCAAGGTGCAATCGCAAAGCACTTCGAACCCGTGTTCCGTCAGCCAATGGGCCGCCGTCGAGGCCCTGAACGGCCCGCAAGATTTCATCGCGCCCAACAACGTGATGTTTGCCCGTCGCCGCGATCTGGTCGTGTCGATGCTGCGCGACATTGACGGCGTGACATGCCCCGTTCCCGAAGGCGCGTTTTATGTCTATCCGTTCATTTCCGGCCTGATCGGCAAGACCACCCCCAAGGGTGTGAAAATCACCAATGACGAGATCTTTGCCACCGAATTGCTGAATGAAACCGGCGTGGCCGTGGTCTTCGGTGCAGCCTTTGGCTTGTCCCCCGCGTTTCGGATCAGCTATGCCACCTCGGACGCGCAACTGACCGAGGCCTGCACCCGCATTCAGGCCTTCTGCGCGAGCCTGACATGAGCGATCTACCCGAATACTATTTCCGTACCCGCGACAACGGCGCCTTTGTGTTCCGCGTGGATACGGAGAACCGCCAGCGGCGGATCGACATGGACCAGATCGCCACGGTCAACACCCGCAACGGCGACATCAAGCCCCAAGGCGACCGCGTCCTGTCCGAGGCTGACATGGAAGCAATCCGTGACTGGATGGACGAGCGACAAAAGCTGCTGAACAAGCGCGAGGTCGAGGACATCCTGCGCACGGTAGATCACCTGAACCAAACCGCGCACTGGGCTCAGAGCCGCGCAAAGGACAACCAACTGGACAAGGTGACGGACAAGTTGTTGCTGGCCATGCATGACCTGCGCAGCGTGCTGGTGCGCCGCAAGGCAGAGCGGCTCAACAGATCTGAATAAACCTGCATGAACAGGCGCTACGATTGCGCGGGAACTGCTTGTTTAACCGAGTAGATCCAGAACCGTGCCATCATCAACGCCCCGGCGCAGAACAGCCCGACGGCCAGACCGATCCAGACCCCTGGCCCCTGCCAGTCCAGCACAAACCCCAGCACATAGCTGATCGGCACCCCGATCACCCAATACGAAATAGCAGCAATCACCATCGGCACGCGGGTGTCTTGTACGCCACGCAGCAGCCCCAGCGCCATCACTTGTGCGGAATCAGCCAGTTGGAACACGGCCGCTGCCGCCAGCAAGGGCACCCCGAGCGCGATCACAGGAGCTCGTTCAGGATCATCTGGGGACAAAAACGCCCCCATCAGAATTTCTGGCAAGGTCAGGAAGGCAACCACAGTCACCGCGGCCACAACCAGTGAAACCAAAACGACGGCCTTGGCTCCGCGCTTCAGCCCTTCGGCGTCACCGCGCCCGATGGCGCGACCGGCCCGCACAGTAGCCACGTTCGACAGCCCCAGATGCATCATGAACGTCAACGAGGCAATCTGTAGAGCGATCCCATGCGCAGCCAGCGGGATCGCCCCCAGCCACCCCATCATGGTCGAGGCCGCAGCAAACAGCCCCACCTCGGCTAAATTGGTGATTCCGATCGGCCAGCCCAGTTTGAAAACCTGGCCAAAGGCCTCCCAGTCGGGGCGCCAGAAACGGTTAAACAGCTGATGTTCAGGTGTGACAATCGCCGCGTAAAGCGCCAGGAAAACACCCGACACAACCTGTACGGCCACCGAGGCAATCGCCGCCCCGGTGATGCCCATCTCTGGGGCGCCCCAGTTCCCGAAAATCAGCGCGTAATTCACCACGACATTGACGCCGACAGCCCCCAGAGTAACCCACAGGACGACGCGTGTTCGCTCAAGCGCGGCCAGATAGGACTTCAACACCATGACAATCAGCGCCGGAAAAATTCCCCATCCTGCGACAATCAGATACTCCGCCGCCAGGGCCGAGATTTCCGGCGTCTGCCCCAAGGCCAGCAGGATCGGCTGAGACCAAATCATCAACGGCATCACCACCGCCCCAAACAGCAGCGACATCCACATCGCCATACGGGTATAGCGTCGCACCTGCCTCTGGTTTTCTGCGGCCTCGGCCTCGGCCACCATTGGCATCACGGCCCAGGCAAAGCCCGACCCCATGATGAACAGCACAAAAAACATCATCCCGCCCAGGACCTGCGCGGCCAGAGCTTGCACATCGTACCAGCCCAGCATGATCGCATCGATCAACGAAATGGCAAACTGCGCCACATGGCTGCCGATCAACGGCAGGCCCAGCACCATGATGGCGCGGACGTGTTGGCGATGGGTTAGTTGTGTCTCCATACTTCTGCCCTAGCTGTGCAACTCTGGGCTGGCAAGACACCCCCGCAATACACCGTGAAACTACGGTGCCATCAATTATTGCACGCGGAGCGTAGGATCAAAGCGCAGACATCATCAATTGAATCGACAGGATCGCCACCAAAAGCCCCGCCGCGATTTCAAGCACCGGGAGCGCAACAGCCAGAACACCCGGCGTCTGTGCTCGTAACAGGGTGCTTTCGCGCAGCAGGCTGGACCCAACCGCCACGGCCACAGTTACCGACGCCGTCCCCAGCCCCATCGCAAAGGCCCCGACAATTCCGACCCAGTCCAGATCCATCCGCCAGGTCAGGATCAATAGGAACAAAGCCCCGGTACAAGGCCGCACCGCCACCGTCGCGATCAGCATCAACGCCTCTCGGACCGAGCGCACACCCGCTGCCTCGTCCGCGGTGGGGCCGTGTTTGTGTCCGCAACCACAGGTCTGATGCTGATGCGCGTGACTGCGGGTATGCAGGGCGCCGCGCAGATGCCCAAGGCCCCGGATCAGCAACCAAAGGCCAACCAGGGCGATCAACCCATAGCTGGCAGGGGCAAGGATGCGCTCGGCAGTATCAACCATGCGTTCGCGGCCCCAGCCCAAGGCGAAAACCCCGGCATAGACCATCGCCACCGCCGTCGCAGCCTGCGCCAGGGACGAGGCAACGGCCAACCCCGACAGACGCAGCACCGGCACGCGGCGGCCCAGCCCGTAGCCTCCGATCAGTACTTTGCCGTGACCAGGCCCCGCCGCATGAAAAAAACCATAGGCAAAACACAATCCCCAAAGGGTGCTCAGCGCCGCCGGGTCGCCGCCCTTGAGGCGACGCAGCGCGCCGGCCATCGCGTTTTGCACATCGCGCTGCCCGGCAGCAGCCCAGCGTTCCAGTTGCACCATGCCGCCCATCGGCCATAGCCACAACGCCAGCCCCGCCAGAACGACCAGCCCCAGCAGGGGCACCAGGATCAGGACCCGCCGTTGCATGTCACAGTAATCGTATCGGCAAAGGCCTCGCCCACTTCGGGATAGTCATCCTCGGCATAGGCCTTCTGGGTCATCTTCTCCTCGACCAGCGCATAGGCCGCGTCCATATCCGCCGCATGACGCGTGATCTGACAGCCGTCTGGCGCCGTGATCCCCCCGGTCATGTCATAGGCGGTATAGAACGTTGGGTCATACGCCTTGATCACAATCTCGGTCTGCGGGGATGGAAAGCGGCGCACATGGCGCGTGATGATCTTGCCATTTAACAGGTGCGTGTCCAGCGGCGTCGGCGCGGTCATCGTCAACGCACCCTGCGGCCCCGAGGCATACAAGTCACCGTCAAACCCGGCGTCCCACTGCATGTCAAACCCGTGCAAACGGCTCAGTTCGTCCTCGGTCAGCTTGCCGTCGTAATCGGCGTCCAGCTCCATGTCCTCCAGGATCAACAGCGAGTACAGATCATCATAGGCCCAATAGACCTCGACCCCGGTTGCGCGCCCCTGTTCATCAGTCAGAATACGCAGCGCCGTGTCGACAAAGATATGCGGGTGCGACGCCGCAGGCAGCGCAGACGCGCTGAAACATGCCGCACAGGACAGGATTTGGATCAGTTTCATTCGTATGGATTAGCGCGGGCCGCGCGCCAGGGAAAGGCGGCACAGCGCACCACGCACCATGCGTCGGCAAGGTTTCGCCGCACCGGTTTAGCCTCTCATCTCTGTCATCAGAATTTCCATCAACCGCGCTGTCGACATCGCTCGGGGCGACGGCGCGCCTTGCCCGGACCATAGCCCCCCTAGAATGTCATCGACATGCGCTGTATCCGCCAGAACGCACTGACTGGTGCCCCGGCAAGAAAACACCGCCCACATTTCTGCGGCGGTGTTCTGGATAAATATCTAACGTTTCGCAGCGTCGCGCGATCAGTCGCGGGTTTTGCGCATATCGGGGTGCAAAGCGCTGCCCAGAATATGATCCGAGCGATGGATCACATGGTTTGCTCCGGCCGCGATCAGCGGATCTGGACCATGCGCGATGTGCAGATCTTTGCCCGGATAATCCAAAGTCGACAGAAAGTGCAGCATACAGTTCAGGCGCGCGCGTTTCTTGTCGTTGGATTTAACCACCGTCCAAGGCGCATCAGCAGTGTCCGTATAGAAGAACATCGCCTCTTTGGCCTCGGTATAGTCATCCCACTTGTCCAGGGATGCCTTGTCAATCGGCGACAGTTTCCACTGTTTCAACGGATCGGTTTCCCGGCTTTTGAAACGGCGCAGCTGCTCTTCGCGCGTGACCGAGAACCAGTATTTATACAGACGGATCCCCGAGCGTGTCAGCATCCGCTCCAGGTCAGGCGTCTGACGCATGAATTCCAGATATTCGTTTGGCTCGCAGAACCCCATCACGCGTTCCACGCCGGCGCGGTTATACCACGAACGGTCATACAGCACGATTTCACCAGCGGTCGGCAGATGATCGATGTAGCGCTGAAAATACCACTGGCCGCGCTCTTCGTCGGTTGGCTTATTCAACGCGACAACACGCGCATTCCGAGGGTTCAGGTGCTCGGTAAAGCGCTTGATCGTCCCCCCCTTGCCCGCAGCATCACGGCCTTCGAACAACAGAACGAATTTCTGCCCGGTTTCCTGCGCCCAGTGCTGAACTTTCAGCAACTCTGCCTGAAGCTTGGCCTTCTGAGCTTCATAGCTCCGGCGCGACAGTTTGGTCTTGTATGGATATTCGCCAGACTCAAAGGCGTGGCGCACCTCCGCAGGGGTCGGGTTCGTGGTGTTGCTTGGGGCTTGCTGTTCCGTCGGCTTGGCTGTTTCGGGCTTTGCGGCGGCCTTGACTGGGGTCACCACCTTGGCAACTGGTTTCGAAACAGAATTTGCCTTCGCGGCGGGGGGCGTCACGGTCATGCGTCTCTCCTTAACTGGTATGAGCGCACTATATGTGCCCAGCGCCGTCCCTGCTTTGATGGATGTCAACTTAATGTCATGTTTTCTGTCCGCGCGGCGATTTTCCCCGTCCCTTTCCCCGCAGAATCCCCCCACGGCTCTGTGACGTAGCGGCGACCTTTGAGCACGGGCCGCCTCTTGCTAGGCTAACGGTCTGAAAGAGGGCAATCGCCCCTCGCAGGCAGGAGAACCCCATGCTGAGTCACCACATCGATCTGAACGGCCATTCGTTTCACTATCTTGGCTGGGGACGTGCCGGCGCGCCGATTCTGCTGTTCCTGCATGGGTTCCCCGAATATTCCGGCGCCTGGCAGGATCTGGCGTCGCGCCTGGCCGGACAGTTCCACTGTATCGCCCCGGATCAGCGAGGCTATGGCCAAAGCTGGTCCCCCCCCGAGATCGAGGCCTATCGCACCTCGGAGCTGGTCGGCGATATGGCCGCGTTGATCGCGCATCTGGGCGGCGGTCCGGTCACAGTTGTCGGGCATGACTGGGGCTCGGCTGTGGCCTATGGCCTGGCCATGTTCCAGCCGCATCTGGTGGATCGCTTAATCGTGATGAACGGCGTCCATCCCGGCCCATTTCAGCGCGCCATGGCAGCTGGCGGCGCCCAGACGGATGCATCGCAATATATCCATGCACTGAAACGCGACGGCGCCGAGGCCAGACTGTCCGCGGACAACTATGCAAAACTAATGTCGGCGTTCTCCGCCAAGATGGACATGTCCTGGCTGACGTCCGAAAAATTGACTGCGCTCAAGACTGAATGGGCGCGGCCCGGCCGCTTGACGGGAATGCTGAACTGGTATCGCGCCTCTCCGCTAGAGCTTGGACAGTCGGGGCAACGCATTGAAGCCCCTGATTTTCCAACCGAAAAGTTCCATGTTGCAATGCCCCACCTGTTGATCTGGGGAGAGAACGACACCGCCCTTCTGCCCGAATCCACAGAGGGACTCGAAGCCTATTGCAGCAACCTGACGCGCGTCACGATCAAAGATGCGGACCATTGGCTTAGCCATCAGAAACCAGACAAGGTTGCCGACATCATCCGCACCTGGCTACAGACCCGCTGACCTGCGCCGCCACGCTCTATTTCGGCGCAGGTTTACCAAGCACCATCTTGTTGCTTGCCAGCACGGACGGCACGCCCACCCAGGCATAGGCCAGCAACGCAGGCTCCAGATCGGACACGGTGATCCGATGCGCATGCCCCGGCGGGTTATAGATCGAAGACCCCGGCGCATAGACACCATAATCATTCTCGGACACGGACCCGGACACGCAGATATAGCTTTCGGTGATACCGTCATGGGAATGCGCAGGATAGGTGCAGCCCGGAGCAAACAGAACAACCCCAAGGATCACTTCGGTGCTGGGGACCGGGCCGTTTGGGCCTGCGATCTCGGCATAGCCATAGCTGCGCAGCAGCCCCTTGGGCAGTTTGTCATAGCCGTATTCCCAATGCAGCCGCGTGCGTACCGCGTCCAGCGCCCGCGCAACCGGCGCCAAGGCGGCCGTCCGCCCCTCGTCCAGTGCGCGCCGCATATGCGCGGTCACCGGCAGGCTGGCGGGAGGAGAGTCCCGCAGCATCGGGTTCGCACGCAACAAGCGGCTGATCGCTTCGCGCACCTGTTTTTGGTGACTGCGAATGGCCTTGCTGCCCCCTGCGGGCAAAAACCGATACATTTCATAGTATTCACGCAGTAAATACTGCCAGTCGGGCTGATCCGAAATCCGCCCTCCGCTTGAAACATCCGACATCTGCACCTCCGTCCCCTGGAAGGTCAGATTTCAAATGTTTAACCAGGGCTGTCCCGTCTAAATACGACATTCCGCTGTCGCACGGGGCCAACGCTATTTTTTCGAGACATGTGCCACATACATGTATTCGCTGACTTTGCTCCAGTCATTCCCGAAAACACGCTGCATATCCTG
Organism: Thalassovita sp.; assembly: GCA_029212905.1. Taxonomy (GTDB): domain Bacteria; phylum Pseudomonadota; class Alphaproteobacteria; order Rhodobacterales; family Rhodobacteraceae; genus Thalassobius. The sequence continues at coordinate 91,460 of JARGPB010000003.1, read as the reverse complement.
GGCGTTCACCCCTTTGGGCGCCACAAGATCATCCCCAGGACACCAGTCCGCAGGAATCGCCAGCCCCGAATAATCCAGATCTTTCATGCCCTCAAAACAGCGCAACACTTCGGCGGTCGAGCGCCCCATGCGGATCGGATAGTTGGTATACATCCGCAGCTTGTTTTCTGGATCCGTGAACAGGCTGGGGCGCGATTCCAAACGCCCCCCCATCGGGGCCTGGATCATGCCCAGATGACGCAGCAGGTCGCCGCCTTCATCCGCCACAATTGGAAAATGGATGTCCAGCCCGAATACCTTTTCCAGGTCCAGCACCCATTCCAGCGTTTCTTTCAGCCCCGCTGGGGTAATGCCCATGACCTTGATCCCCATTGCCTCGAACGCGGCGCGCTGCCCGGCAAAGGCGATCAGTTCAGTCGAACAAACCGACGCAAAGGTCGAAGGAAAGGCAAACACATAAGTCCAGTACCCGGCCGACCAAGGGCGGTAGGTCAAGGTACCGCGGGTCGTCTCGGCCTGAAAATCCGGGACAGTTTCCCCCAGCTCGGGTATCCAGCGCGGCTTGGGTTTGCGCGGTTTCACCTGCGCCCCCTCTTTTGGCCCACCTAATTCCGCTCCGCTCATTCCAGTTCACCTCCTAAAGCCATTCCCCCATTGTTCGCGCCTAAGGCGTATTCTGCCTGAAACTTTCGGCAAAATTGTGTTTTTCTGCGTTCTCCTCCTCAGAAAAGCGATTTTCCGCCCGGATTGGTTTCGGTCAGGCCATAAGTGTCACTTCACGTGTCAGGCCACAGCCAAAGGATTAGGCTTTTCCAAGCGCGGGCGGTTCAGTATGATCCCCTTCCAACAAGAATGAAAAAGAGCAGCCGATGACCGATCTTCTCGACGGAAACCAGCCTGAAACCTATGACGCGTCCTCGATCGAGGTTCTGGAAGGTCTGGAACCGGTGCGCAAACGTCCCGGCATGTATATCGGCGGCACGGACGAACGTGCGCTGCACCATATGGTGGCCGAGGTTCTGGACAACTCGATGGACGAGGCCGTCGCAGGCCACGCCAACCGAATCGAGGTAGAGCTGCACGAGGATTACTCGGTCACGATCCGCGACAATGGCCGGGGCATCCCGATTGATCCGCACCCCAAGTTCCCCGACAAATCCGCGCTCGAGGTCATTCTGTGTACCCTGCACGCAGGCGGGAAATTCAGCGGCAAGGCGTATCAGACCTCGGGTGGTTTGCATGGGGTTGGGGCCTCTGTCGTGAACGCGCTGTCTGATCTGATGGTCGTACAAGTTGCCCGCAACAAGGAACTGTATGAGCAGCGGTTCTCGCGCGGGATTCCGCAAGGCCCGATCGCCAAGATCGGTGCAGCCCCCAATCGGCGCGGCACCACCGTCACCTTTCATGCAGACGCCGAGATCTTTGGCTCGCATCGGTTCAAACCCGCCCGCCTGTTCAAATCCATCCGGTCCAAGGCCTATTTGTTTTCCGGCGTCGAAATCCGCTGGAAATCCGCCATCGACGACAAGGAAACCCCGACAGAGGCGACGTTCCATTTCCCGGGCGGCCTGTCCGATTACCTGACCGAGACGCTGGACAAAGCCTCAACCTATGCCGATCAGCCCTTTGCGGGCACAGTTGATTTTACCGAAAAGTTCAATACCCCCGGCAAGGTCGAATGGGCGATCAACTGGACGCCCTCGCGCGATGGCTTCATCCAGTCCTATTGTAACACCGTCCCCACCCCCGAAGGCGGCACCCACGAGGCCGGATTCTGGGCTGCGATCCTGAAAGGCATCCGCGCCTATGGCGAGTTGGTGAACAACAAAAAGGCCGCGCAGATCACCCGCGACGACCTGACAACAGGTGGCTGCGCTTTGGTCAGTTGTTTCATCGCCGAGCCCGAATTCGTCGGCCAGACCAAGGACCGTCTGGCCACGGTCGAGGCACAGCGCCTGGTGGAAAACTCGGTCCGCGACCATTTCGACAACTGGCTGGCCGCCGATACCAAATCCGCAGGCGCCATTCTGGACTTCCTGATCCTGCGCGCCGAGGAACGCCTCCGCCGTCGTCAGGAAAAGGAAACCCAGCGCAAAACCGCGACCAAGAAACTACGCCTGCCGGGCAAACTCACCGATTGCTCCTCGAACACCCGCGAGGGTACCGAACTTTTCATCGTCGAGGGTGACAGCGCCGGTGGCAGCGCCAAGATGGCCCGCAACCGTAAAAACCAGGCACTGCTGCCCCTGCGAGGCAAAATCCTGAACGTGCTGGGGGCGGCATCCTCGAAACTGGGCTCAAACGCCGAAATCAGCGACCTGACACAGGCCCTGGGCGTTGGTCTGGGCACCAAATTCAACGTTGATGACCTGCGCTATGATAAGGTCATCATCATGACCGACGCGGACGTGGACGGCGCGCATATCGCGGCGCTGTTGATGACGTTCTTCTTTACGCAGATGCGCCCGATGATTGATCATGGCCACCTGTATCTGGCCTGCCCGCCGCTGTTCCGCCTGACCCAAGGCGCCAAACGCGTTTACTGCCTGGACGAGGCCGAGCGTGACGAATGGCTGTCCAAAGGTCTGGGCGGAAAGGGAAAAATAGACGTTTCGCGTTTCAAAGGTCTGGGTGAGATGGACGCCAAGGACCTAAAAGAAACCACGATGGACCCCGGATCACGCAAACTGATCCGCGTGACCATCGACGAGGACGAGCCCGGCGAGACCGGAGATCTGGTCGAACGCCTGATGGGCAAAAAACCCGAACTGCGGTTCCAATACATCCAGGAAAACGCACGGTTCGTAGAGGAATTGGATGTGTGAGCCTAACCGGTGACGTTATTGTCCCGAAGGGTCCATTGTTTGGTGCGTTCATCCTGCTGAACAACCCCTTCGGCCTCCAACATTGCCAAGAGAGTCCGCGAAATATGCCCTTCGTGTTCAATATGTCCTGAATAGATTCCAAGGCTCCTGCCGATTTCCGAGTTCTTTAGCCCCCCTCAGGAGCAAGCTCCAACACGGTTCGGACCAGAGATTTCAGAGTGGCAATTGCTTGCTGCGCTTCTGAATAGCGCTTCGTTTAGTGCGCCCATGTTATTCCCCTTTTAGTTGAAGAAAATCACCTACCACCCCAAAAAGCAAGCACACGCTCATAGGCACCGCTTCAAGTGGAAAAAGGACAGGAATTCCATACCCTTCAATTCCTTACAGGTCTGGAATCCCGGACTGTTGGCCTCTTATACGAAAGGATAGTGTGTTCTTATCAACTCAAGTCATTCGATGAGATCACACATGCGTTTCACCACCATCATTGTTGGATGGGCTTTGGCCGTCACGGCGATTTCCGCCATTGCTTCGGGTTCCGATGCACACGCGGTACCGACGGCGGCGCCTGCTATCGTCCAGCACTAACAAACCGAAATTTCAGCACCATCGGGGCGGGGGGCAATCCCTGCCCCTTTTTTCTGCATGACAGCAGCAGAGTTGACAACGCGCCCCGCTATGCCGGAAACCTGCCCAATCCCGCAGCGCATTCCACAGGAGGCACGGAATGGAACAGACCCCAGCCCAGCCCCAGATCAACCTGACACAAGGCATTGAAACCGCATGGGAATTCCTACGTCTGGGAGGGCCTGCAATCTGGGTGATCGCGGGTTTATCCGTGCTGACCCTAGCGTTGATTCTGTGGAAAGTCTGGGATTTGTCACGATTGGGGGCCTGGAATGGCGGCCGTCATGTACAGCGCGCAGTCAGTCTGTGGGCTGAAGGCCAAGAACGCGCGGCGCAAGAGTTGCTGGCAGATCGGCGCACTTGCCGCGCTGTTCTGGCGCGTTCGGCCATGGCAGCGCGGCGCGACGCTTCGATGAATGACACTGCGGCGCGGGCCGAAACCACCCGCGTTGCCCGTCAGGTGCTGGCACATGCGCAACGTGGTCAGCGGCCTTTGGAATTGATCGCGACCATCGCGCCTTTGTTGGGCTTGCTTGGGACTGTTCTGGGTATGATCGCGGCGTTTCAGGCGCTGCAAACAGCCGGGACGCGGGCCGATCCTGCCACCCTGGCCGGCGGCATCTGGGAGGCGCTTTTGACCACCGCCGCCGGGATGGGGGTTGCGATCCCTGCCTCCATGGCGCTCAGCTGGTTCGAGAGCATCGAAGACCGGCTAAGACTGGAAATGGAGGATGCCGCCACACGCATTTTCCTGCGCCCGATTGAGGGCCACGATCGCGAACCTGACCGGACATTGAAGGCCATCGAGTGATGGAGTTCGGCCAAGCCAGGGTCAGGCGACGCCCCAGCCTGACGCCGATGATCGACGTGGTGTTCCTGCTGTTGGTGTTCTTTATGCTGGCGGCGCGGTTCGGGGCGGACACCCAGATGATGCTGAACGTCGGCGGCTCTTCGGGCGCGTGGTCCGGTCCGCCTCGACTGGTGGATATTGCACCGGATGGAATACGGCTGAACGGACAAGAGACCCCCCCCGACCTGCTGGCGCAGGCGCTTACCTCCATGATGCAGACCCCCCAGGACACCATCGTGCTGCGCGCCAGGGACGTGCCTCTGCAAAAGCTGGTTGCAGTGATGGACCTGCTGCGGGGCTCAGGAATGACCCGGCTGGTTCTGGTGGAATAGCAGATGGATTTCGCACGCCCCAACCGCAAACCCCGATCCGAAAGCATCGTTCCGATGATCAACGTGGTGTTCTTGCTGTTGATCTTCTTTTTGATGACGGCGCAGATCGTGCCTCCTGAACCATTCGACGTCTCTCCTCCGGCGTCGGATGCATCTGACCCGGCCGACGGCCCATTGACCCTGTACCTATCCGCAACCGGCGAGCTGGGGTTTCGCGACCTGCGCGGAGATCTCGCATTGCAAGCCCTTCGCCAAGAATGGGTGCACGACAGCCCCGTCTTGCTTCGGGCGGATGCGGATGTTCCCGCCGCTAGTCTGGCGCGCTTGATGCCTCGGTTGGGGCAAATCGGACTGACTCAAGTACAGCTGGTCACGGTGTCACAATGAGAGGGGGGTTCGAGGCAGGGATGTTTTTAGGCGCCGCGTTTGGGCTGCATGTTCTGGTGTTATCATTTTCCTCGGTCCCATCTGGCACAGCGGGTGCGGCGGGTGACAGTGGAACCGAACGGGTCAGCCTTGCGGCGTCCACCGCCAGCCTGACGGCGCTGGTCCAACAATGGGATCGCCCCCCCGAGGTGACCCCGGCCGCCATGGAGCGGCTACAAGCACCCTCATCTGATGGCTCGATGCCCCAACTGTCCGATGCCGCCGCGCCAGCGCGCCCAACTGGTTCAAGCACCGCGCCGCCCATGCCCCGGTCAGCGACCGCCCCACGTCTGGACATGTCGCCACCAGCGCCAAAGCCCGCCCCGGAACCAGCCACCAAGCCCAAAACCAAAACCAAACCAAAGTCCAAATCCAGCACCAGCAGCGCCGGACAAAAGGCGGCGGGCCAAGGCAACACGGGTCTTGCCGGGCAACGTGCAAAATCCAACGACGCCAGCCTGTCTCAGGCGCAAACACGCCGCCTGACCGCAAAATGGGCGGGGCAGATCGTGACGCGGATCGAGCGCAAGAAACGCTATCCTTCAGCGGCGCGCGGGCGGGATGGCGTTGTCGGGCTGCGGTTAACCCTTGGCCGCAACGGTAATTTGCAAGCAGCCACAATCACCCAAAGCGCGGGGCATTCCGCCCTGGATCGCGCGGCGCTGAGCGCTGTCAAACGTGTCGGTCGTTTCCCTGCCGCGCCCAAGGGCCTGGCCGGCGCGCGCTTCAGCTTTAACCTGAAAATCCGATTTGACGGCTGATTAGCCCGTTCCACCCCCGAAAACTCCCCGCCTGCGTCACCAACGCCCCAAGAATCCCCCATTGGCGAATTGATCTTTTGCGCCTCGTGTTTTATGGGAAACCCTGAACACCCTGCCCGCGACCGTATCCACGGCCAGACTTGGGCACCCCAAGAGAAGCAGCGCCACTGCTCTTCGAGACATATCTGCTAGCAAAAGAAAGACAGGTAGAAAAATGGCTGAAAATTCCACCCCCGACATTTTGTATACCATTGTAGACGAAGCGCCCGAACTGGCTAGCGCCTCGTTCCTGCCGATCATCCGCACCTTTGCCTCGGCGGCCGGTGTGACCGTCGGTACCAAAGATATTTCGCTGGCTGCGCGCATCCTGGCGACCTTCCCTGAAAACCTGACCGCCGATCAAAAACAGCCGAACGATCTGGCCGAATTGGGCAAGCTGGTGAAAACCCCCGATGCCAACGTGATCAAGCTGCCGAACATTTCGGCGTCGGTGCCTCAGCTGGTGGCCGCCGTGACCGAGCTGCAAGCACAGGGCTTTGACATCCCCTCCTACCCCGAAGAGCCCAAGACCGACGCCGAGAAAGCCATTCGCGCGCGTTTTGACGGCATCAAAGGCTCGGCCGTGAACCCGGTCCTGCGCGAGGGTAACTCGGATCGTCGCGCCGCCAAGGCCGTCAAAAACTTCGCTCAGGCCAACCCGCACCGTATGGGCAAATGGGAAACCTCGTCGAAGACCAAGGTCTCCTCGATGCCCGGCAACGATTTCTATGCCAACGAGAAATCCGCCACCATCACCGCCGCCCAGGCTGGTGACGCGAAAATCGAATTCGTCGCCAAAGATGGCGCTGTCACCGTTCTGAAAGACGGCTGGGCACTGGACGAAGGCACCGTCGCTGACGCAACATTCATGTCCGTCAAAGCCCTGGCCGCCTTCCTGGCCGATGCAATCGAAGACACCAAGAAAGACGGCACGCTATTCTCGCTGCACCTAAAGGCAACGATGATGAAGGTCTCGGACCCAATCATCTTTGGCCACGCAGTCAAGGCATGGCTGGCCCCGATTTTCGACAAATACGCCGATGATCTGGCTGCGGCCGGTGTGAACCCGAATTCGGGCATGGGCGACGTACTGGCACGTATCGCCAGCCTGCCGAATGCAAACGCGATCCAGGCCGATATTGACGCGCTGACTGCTGAACGTCCCGGCATGTACATGGTGAACTCGGACAAGGGCATCACCAACCTGCATGTACCTTCGGATGTGATCATCGACGCTTCGATGCCTGCTCTGATCCGCGCTGGCGGCAAAGGCTGGGGCGCTGACGGCAACGAAGGCGACAGCAACTGCGTCATTCCCGACAACTGCTACGCGCCTGTGTACGATGAATCGGTCGAATTCTTCAAAGCCAACGGCGCGCTGAACCCGGCCACTGCCGGCACCGTGCAAAACGTCGGCCTGATGGCCCAGAAAGCCGAAGAATACGGCTCGCACCCGACAACATTCGAGGCCCCCGCAGACGGCACCATCCGCGTCGTTCTGGCCAATGGCGAAACCCTGCATTCCCATGACGTCGAGGCTGGTGACATCTGGCGCGCTTGCACCGCGAAAAAAGCCCCGATCGAGAACTGGATTCAGCTGGCACTGGATCGTCAGCGCCTGACAGGGTTTCAGTCGATTTTCTGGCTGGATGCAAACCGCGCCCATGACGCCGAACTGATCAAATACGTCACCCCTGCCCTGGAAGCCGCCGGCGCCGCCGACAAATTCCAGATCATGGCCCCGCGCGAAGCCACCCGCGCTTCGCTGGAAACCATCACTGCAGGAAACGACAGCATCGCCATTACCGGCAACGTGCTGCGCGACTATCTGACCGACCTGTTCCCGATCTTGGAACTGGGCACCTCGGCGAAAATGCTGTCCATCGTGAAACTGATGAACGGTGGCGGCCTGTTCGAAACCGGTGCTGGCGGCTCGGCCCCCAAACACGTCGAGCAGTTGGTAGACGAAAACCACCTGCGCTGGGACTCGATGGGCGAATTCTGCGCCCTGTCGGAATCGCTGAACTTCCTGGCTGACAGTAAGGACAATGCCAAGGCCGGCGTTCTGGGCACCGCCGCCGAGATTGCCACCCAGGGCATCCTCGACGACAACCGCTCGCCCTCGCGCAAGGTCGGCGAGCCCGACAACCGCGACAGCCACTACTGGTTTGCTCGCTATTGGGCCGATGCACTGGCCGAACAGACCAAAGACGCTGATCTGGCCGCGCATTTTGCGCCGATCGCCAAGGCCCTGGCCGACGGCGAAGCCGCGATCCTGTCCGAGCTGGCCGCCGCCCAAGGCGCCCCTGCCGACATCGGTGGGTACTTCAACCCGTCGGTTGAAAAGAAAGCCGCAGTCATGCGCCCAAGCGCCACGCTGAACGCCATCATCGGCTAAGCAATCGCGCAATATACCTTCGAAAACGCCCGCCGATGTCGCGGGCGTTTTCATTTTTTACAAACCATATTTACTTGCCCCCAGACCAAGATCGGGGCCTAATCATCTTATGCGTTTGTGGGTTCTCTTTCTGTTTCTCTGTGCCTGTGGTCGCCCGCTGACCCCGAACGAGATCGCCTTTGCAGATACGATTTTCGCGGATCAGATCACCACATCCCGCGTCCGTTTCGTGCGTGGCCACGCGGCTGAATCCTTCACCATGCGTTATCAGGCCCGACCAAGGGTGACCTGCACGGAACGCATCTACCCCCCTCAGAAAGAACAGAGCTTTACCACCAGCCCCGGCGCGATCACCTTGTTCAACAAGGTTTTCTACCGCAAAGACATGTACCTTGAGGACTATGCCTATTCCATCAATGGCCGGGGCAATCTCTATGCGTTGATGTTCTTTGCCCATGAAATGACCCATGTCTGGCAGTGGCAAAACCGAGACCGCACGGGCTATCACCCTTTGAAGGCCGCACAAGAACACCAGCCGGGCCACGACCCTTATCTGTTTGAACTCAAGACAAAAACGGATTTCCTGTCATACCCCTATGAGCAGCAAGCCTCGATAGTCGAGGAATACGCCTGCTGCCGCGCCTTGGCACCCAAAGCAGCCCGCACCCAGCGCCTGCACAACATGCTGAGCCAGAATTTGCCCGTCGCGCGGCTATCACAGATCATCGACAACCATGCCTTTGTCCCGTGGGAAAAGGCCCAAATCCACGGCATCTGCGGATAGCTCAGAATTTGAGTATTTAGAGCAAGATGAAAGGCAGCGCTTCATTAACCTTAACGCGCGCTTAATTTCATCTTGCTGAAAATACTCATCTTATGGCGCGCGCTGAATGCTTTCGAGGTAGCTGAGCAGGGCCGCCAAAGGCCGAGGCACGGGCGAAAACTCATCTTCACCGAGTTGCACCGGCACGGTGTCACCTTGCAGAAGTGCACCGTATTCCGGCATCACTTCGTCGCGGTTTTGCATCCGGGTATAACCGTCGATCTGAGAAAGAACCTGAACCGTTGGAAAGGCGCCCTGAGCGCGATGAGATATCAAGGTCAAGTCGGCCGGCAGTGTATCAAGATCGCCAGCCAGATCTCCGTCTCCACGTCCCGTGATCCCGTGACAGGCGGCGCAATTATCCGAATAGAGCCGCGCGCCTTCGTCCGGTTCAGGCATCCAATTGGGCGCGCAGGCTGCTAGGCCTAGGGCCATCGTCATCAGAATGTATCGTTTCTGCATTGCTCTCCCCTTATTGTTGTTTTGTTTGCAGATAGGCTACCAGATCTGCAATGGCGCGCCCGACCAAGACCGGCTGTCCGCTGGCCGTTTTCAAGGCGGTATCATCCCCTTGGAAAAACTCACCATAGACTGGCATGGCGCTGCCGTGGCTGACCATGGGTTCGCGCCCATCAATCCGGCGCACCACCCGCATCAGGGGGAATGTCCCGTCGTTTTCGGCGGTCAGCAGGGTCAGGTCCTTGGGTTGGACCACCAAGGCCGGACCCATGGGCCCTTGCCCGTCGGCATTGATCCCATGGCAGGTCGCGCAATGTTTCAGATACAGGTCCTGCCCGATTTGGGCGTCTTGAGCCTGGGCCATTCCGCCCAGTGTCAGCGCCGCAAATGCAGCCATGGTGAAAACGCGCATGATCTCTCTCCGTTATTGGCCCCACGAGAGAATCCTCGCACAGCCGGTTGGACCCCGCTTTGATCCGTATCATAGCGTCACACACACAACCCGCGCGTGACAATTGCATATTTGGGCGGCATTCTCGGGCCAAGTGAGGAGGAGCACGCATGACCCTATCGACTGCCGAGGCGCAGGCCTTTCTGGAGCAGGGCTTTGCCCCGTGGGTAAAGGCGCTGGATTTAACTGTGGACGAAATCAGCGCGACCCATGCCGTCCTTTCGATGCCGATTACCGATCAACTGGCGCGGATGGGCGGGATCATTTCAGGACAGGCGCTGGCCGCGATGGCGGATACGTCGATGGTGATCGCCTGTCTGGGGCACTTCGGAGAGTTACGCCCCATTGCGACCACCAATTTGGACACGCAATTCCTGCGTCCTGGCACGGGTGAGCGAATTCGTTGCGACGCACGGATCGTGCGGGCCGGGAAAGCTCTGATTTTTTGTCAGGCCAGCATGATCGCCGAGCCGGACAACAAGCAGGTCGCGACTGCGACAGCCACATTTTTCTGCCCGTAAGGAGCCCTCATGACCCCGAATACTGCATATGCGCTGACGATGATTGCGGCCGGCGTGGGAATTCCGCTTCTTGCGGCGTTGAATGCTGCGTTGGGGGCCCGGATCGGGTCGCCCGTCGCGGCGGCGGCTATCCTGTTTTGCGTAGCATTCACTGGCAGCATCATCATCTTGCTTCTGCATGGAACAGCCCCCTTGGCCAAAGCATGGGACGCGCCAAAACACCTGTTTCTGGCAGGGCTATTCGTGCTGTTCTATGTGCTGTCTGTGACATTTGTCGCGCCAAAATTTGGCGTCGGGAACGCGGTGTTCTTTGTGCTGCTGGGGCAATTGGTCAGCGCCGCAGTGATTGACCATTTCGGCCTGTTCGGTGCGCGGATCAACCCCCTGAGCCTGAACCGCATGATCGGCATCGCGCTGATGTCCGCGGGGGTCTATATGGCGCAAAAAGCCTAGAGCGTGCTCAACACGCCCTTGTCCATGCGCAGCACGCGATCCATGCGGGCGGCCAGTTCCATGTTATGGGTTGCGATCAGTGCGGACAGTCCGGTGTCGCGCACCAACCCCATCAGCGTACCGAACACCTGATCCGCAGTTTCCGGGTCCAGATTTCCAGTGGGTTCATCCGCCAAAAGCAGTTTGGGTTCATTCGCCAAGGCACGACACAAGGCAACGCGCTGTTGCTCGCCCCCGGACAGGGCGGCTGGGCGGTGATCCGCGCGCGCTTCGACGCCCACGCGGCACAGCAGATCAGCCGCGTGGGTCTGTGCTGCGTCCCGCGCAAACCCGTTCGCCAGCTGCGGCAACATCACGTTTTCGAGCGCGGTGAATTCGGGCAAGAGGTGGTGAAACTGGTAAACGAACCCCACGTCCTGACGCCGCACGGCGGTGCGTTTACGATCGCTTTGGCCGACCATCTCGGCGCCGCAGATTTTTACCGATCCGGTATCGGGTGTGTCCAGCAGCCCCGCGATATGCAGCAGCGTGGATTTCCCCGCGCCAGAGGGGGCAACCAGCGCCACGATCTCGCCGGGGTGCACTGTCAGATCAATGGCTTGCAACACCTGAACGGCGTTGGGTTCGTCCTTGTTATAGGTCTTGGCGACGCCCTTCAGCTCCAGCACGGGGTTACTCATAGCGCAGGGCCTCCACCGGGTTCATACGTGCGGCACGGCGCGCCGGAAAGATCGTCACAACGAAACTCAGCGACAACGACAACCCGACGGCCGACAGCACATCGTTCAATCGCAACTGTGCCGGCAGATTATAGATCCCGCGCACCGATGGGTCCCAAACCCCGCCCCCCGCGACATAGTTCACAAAGCTGAAAATCGGGTCGATATAGATGGCGAACAGACAGCCAAACACCACGCCCAGCCCTGTGCCGATGACGCCTGTGAAAGCCCCACAAATGAAAAACACCCGTAGCACGGCGCCCTCGGTCAGGCCCATCGTGCGCAGAATACCAATGTCGCGCCCCTTGTTTTTCACCAGCATGATCAGCCCGGACACGATATTCATCGAGGCAATCAGCACCAGGATGGACAAGATCACAAACATCACGTTGTCTTCGATATCCAAGGCCCGCAGGAACCCGCCCGAGGCATCCCGCCAGGTCCAGATTTGCCCGCGATCCCCGCTAGCGCGCAGCAAGTCCAGGGCCATGTCATCGACGGATTCAGGATGGGCGACCATCACCTCCAGCTCATCCGCGACACCGTCCCGATTAAAGAAACTCTGCGCTGCCTCAAACGGCATGTAGACACGGGTCCGGTCGATGTCATAGCGCCCGGCCGTAAAGACATAGACCACTGGATAGGCAACGACCCGCGGGCTGGTACCAAAGGCGGTTTTTACACCGTTGGGCGAGATCAGCTTGACCTTGTCGCCGACGCTGACGCCCAGCTCGCGCGCGACACCTGATCCGATGGCAATCCCGTCGTTGAAATCCTCGATACTGCCGGCCGTGTCTTGCGCTTGCGCGACCCTCGGGATGGTTTTCAGATCCTCCAGGGCGATCCCGAACACCTCGACCCCGGCATTCCGCGACCGGGCGCTGGCCATGACCTGCCCCTTAACCAATGGCGCCACACGCGTGACACCCGCCACAGCACGCACCCGTTCAGCGGTGGGAACATAGTCGGGAAAGGTGCGGTCAATCTGGCCCGTCAGCGGGTCCACCGTACCTATATTATAGATGGTCACATGGGCATTAGCGCCTAGGATCGTATTGACAAACTCTGCCCGAAACCCCGACCGCACGGCCAACGTCGCGATCAGAGCGAACACCGCCAGGGTAATCCCAATCAGAGAAATCCAGGTCATAACGCTGACGCCACCCTCGGCCCGGCGGGCACGCAGGTAACGCCAGGCAATCATCCATTCGAAACGCGCAAAAGGGGCGGTTGAATTGCTCATCAAAGATCCATTACTCTGTCTGTGAATGTAGTGGGCGACACCGTGGCCAAGGTCAAGCTGCCTGAGCCGGTTTGCGCCGCAACAAACGCACCGGCCAACGTAGGGTCGCCAGCGCCAGCGCGATCAGCACAGCCCCAGACAAGAACCCCAATCCGCCAAACACCGCCCCGGCGAAATTCGTCGGAATCGCCGGCTGATAGGCCTCCCAGGCGCGGGTGGCGATGTCGCGATCATTCAATCGGGTCGCGTGATAGGCCCGCATGAATGGCCCCGCCGCATGCAACGTCTCCAGATCGGCAGAGAGCTGCGCATGACGGGTGAAAACGCGCTCCATATCTGCACGGCGACGGGCCACGAAATCTGACCCCACCATCTGTTCCAAAGCTTGATTGCGGGTCAGCCCCGAGACACGCGCTGATGCGTCAAATTCCGCTGCCACCGTGGCCAAGGCATCCACTGCCCCGCCCAAACGTTGCGTATACTGTTGAGAAAACTCGGGAAATTGCGAGGCTGCGCCAGCTCCGGCCAGCCCGCCCGCCAATGTCAGTGCCCTTATGATCATGCTCGGCTCATGCGTTGTTTTGGAAACTATAGCACCAAACGCGCACCGCCCCCAGCGTCGCGTGACCGGCTGGGGGCGGGAATGAGTATTTTTGGCAAGATGAAAGCGCAGGCAGCCCGATCAGAGGCCGCGGACCCTGTGGGTCGCGTAAATTTTTGCGACTTTTTCCACGGCCTGTTCAGGGGGCAGCTCTTCGCTTTCGCCAGTGCGGCGGCAGGTGAGTTCCACCACGCCATTTTTCAGCCCGCGCGGGCCGACGGTGATGCGCCACGGCAGGCCGATCAGGTCCATCGTGGCGAACTTGCCGCCGGCGCGTTCTTTGCGATCATCATAAAGCGGGTCCAAGCCCAGCGCAGCAAAGCTGGCATAGAGCGCATCGCAGGCGGCGTCGGCTTCGTCGTCGCCCTGTTTCAGATTCACGATACCAACATGGAACGGGGTGACGCCTTCGGGCCAGATGATGCCCTTGTCGTCATGGCTGGCCTCGATGATGGCGCCGATCAGGCGGGACACGCCGATGCCGTGGCTTCCCATGTGCACTGGCACGGGTTTCCCATCGGGCCCTTGGACGGTGGCGCCCATGGGTTCGGAATATTTGGTGCCGAAATAGAAGATCTGGCCAACTTCGATACCGCGGGCCGAGCGTTGGCGATCCGCAGGCACGGCGTCAAATGCCGCCTCGTCATGGGTTTCGTCTGTGCGGGCATAGAGCGCGGTGAATTCTTCCATCACGGCCTGGCACTGGGCCTTGTCGTCATAGTCGATCTCGCGCTCGCCCAAGCGGATGTCGGTGACGGCGCTGTCATAGAAGACTTCGGATTCGCCGGTATCGGCCAGGACCAGGAATTCATGGGTGTCGTCGCCGCCGATCGGGCCGGAATCCGCGCGCATCGGAATCGCCTGAAGCCCCATACGTTCATAGGTGCGCAGGTAGCTGACCAGGTGACGGTTATAGGCGTGCAGCGCGTCCTCTTTGGTGAGGTCGAAGTTATAGCCGTCCTTCATGTAGAATTCACGGCCACGCATCACGCCAAAACGGGGGCGGATTTCATCGCGGAATTTCCACTGGATGTGATACAGCGTCATCGGCAGGTCCTTGTAGCTGCCCACATGAGAACGGAAAATATCGGTGATCATTTCCTCGTTCGTGGGGCCGTACAGCATGTCGCGGCCATGGCGGTCGGTGATACGCAGCATTTCCTCGCCGTAGTCGTCATAGCGACCGGATTCGCGCCACAGATCCGCGCCTTGAAGCGTAGGCATCAGCATCGGGATGTGACCCGCGCGCATTTGCTCCTCGTGCACGATGTTTTCCAGCTTGCGCAACACCTTGAAGCCCATCGGCAGCCAGGAATAAATTCCGGCTGTCTGTTGCTTGATCATACCGGCGCGCAGCATCAGGCGGTGGCTGACGATCTGAGCCTCGGAGGGGTTTTCTTTCAGGACAGGCAGGAAATAGCGCGACAGACGCATGGCGGACCCCTTTGGGATAAGAGCTGTTTGACTACGGGGTTTAGAAGAGGATCGCCCTACAGACAAGTCACCCGTGCCTTTGTGGGGAAAAAGCGGGCCAAGCCAGACGAATTGACCTGGCCCGCTGGGGGTATGGTCCGTTTGGGGACGGGCCACGGCTCCTCCCGCTGCGGTCTGCCGATGCGCGACGGGGCACTCACGGAACGGTTTTGGTATCTGGCAAAGCAATCAGATTGGACAGTGCGGAAATCCGTACCTTGCCAAGTCAGGCAGAATTCCCCGGCCCTGTTCGGACGAACAACTGATTGAGAAACGACACTTTGGCCACAGCCTGAGCAGTGGTTTCGACGCCCAGTTCGTCACGCGCGCGGCGCAGATATTTTTCGACCGCAGACAGGGACAACCCGGTCAGAACAGTGACATCCTGCAAGGTTTTCCCGTCTGCTATCCAACCCAAAATTTCGTGCTGGCGGGCGCTCAGATCGACACTGGGCACGGGCAACGGTAGCTGAGACAGCTTGAAATGCCCCATGGTGGCAATGGCGGTGATCCCCGCCTCGTGGGTCTGCCAATGGGCATCCAGCCCCGACTGAGCCACGCCATCCGCACAGCCCATGCCCATCGCGCCCTTGGATCTGGGCGCCCCCACCGGGAAACTGATGGAATAGCCCGCCCGTTGACGCGTCGCGCCCAACGCATCCATGGCCGCGCATTCCTCGGGTGATAGTCGGCCTGCCGCGCGCTCTTTGCGGGTCCAGTCCCAGGGACAGGCGCCGACATTTTCGCGCACCCAGCGGTAATCTGCGGATTTCATATAGAGCCCGCTTTCGTGAAAGTCTTTGACCTGCTGCAACGCATGGGTGGACAGGAAAAACGCATCATCTGCATGCCCGATCGACCGCCCCACCCTGTAGCGCGTATACCCATAGTTCACCCTCTCGAACCCAAACCCCGCAAGAGCCTGAATCATCAGAGCCCATGTCGCCTGTACGGTCTGAGCGGCGGCAATCCGATTGATGGCGTGGATCGCGTCGCTATCGCTGAGACTGGGAAAATCACGGATCATAAGGGCACTCGGACAGGTTTCGACCCGGAAACCTAAGCGCAACCCTCTCTCTTGTCGAGAATACCTGTGCAGAAACGGGTTGCACAAACCGACCAGAGCCACGACATAATAGCCCAACACGAACAGGAGACCCCATGGCCCTACCCGCCCGCGATCAGGTAAAATACTGGAGCGCCGCCGCAGCGGTGTTTCTGGTGGTGCTCTGGTATCTGGGGGATGTCATCCTGCCCTTTGTGCTGGGCGGCGCGGTGGCCTATTTCCTGGATCCTGTCGCAGACCGGCTGGAGCGGATGGGGGCGTCGCGGACGCTGGCAACAGCCATCATTACCGTTGTGGCGTTGATTGTCTTTGTCCTGCTTGCCTTGTTGGTCCTCCCGACTCTGATCGAGCAATCTATCTCCTTGTTCAATGTGATCCCCAAGCTGTTTGAGGATCTGAGGGCCTTCCTGACGACGCAATTCCCGGCATTGCTGGACAGCAACTCGGCCCTGTACAAATCGCTGCAAACTGTTGGCGAAACTATTCAGTCCCGCGGCGGGGAATTGCTGACCGCTGTGTTCAGCTCGGCCATGTCGATCATCAATGTGGTGATGCTGCTGGTCATCGTGCCGGTGGTGGCATTTTACCTGCTGTATGACTGGGACAACATGATCGCCAAGATCGACGACATGCTGCCTCGCGATCATGCCCCCGTGGTGCGCCGCCTGGCCAGCGAGATCGACCAAACCCTGGCCAGTTTCATTCGTGGCATGGGCACCGTCTGCTTGGCATTGGGCACATATTATGCGGTCGCTCTGATGCTGGTGGGGCTGCAATTCGGGCTGGTTGTGGGCTTTGTCGCTGGCGCGCTGACCTTTATTCCCTATGTCGGGGCCTTTGTCGGCGGAGCCTTGGCCATCGGGCTGGGATTGTTTCAGTTCTGGGGGGACTGGGTGTCGCTGGCGCTGGTCGCTGGCGTCTTTGTGCTGGGGCAGGTGATCGAAGGCAACGTGCTGACCCCCAAACTGGTCGGCAGTTCCGTCGGGCTGCACCCGGTGTGGCTGATCTTTGCCCTGTCGGTCTTTGGCACGCTGTTCGGCTTTGTTGGTATGCTGGTTGCCGTGCCCGTCGCGGCGTCGTTGGGCGTGGTTGCACGCTTTGTCCTGGCGAATTACAAGGACAGCCGCCTGTACAAGGGCCTGTCAGACGAGGCCAAAGACTAATGCCCACACAGCTGAGCTTTGATCTGCCCGTGCGCCCAGCGCTGGGGCGCGAGGCCTTCTTTGTCTCGCCTGCCAATGCAATGGCCGTGGTAATGATTGAAAACTGGGATCAATGGGCGGGGCGCAAAATGGCTCTGATCGGTCCTGCGGGGGCTGGCAAAACCCATCTGACGCATGTCTGGGCGGCTGCCACCGGCGCGCAAATCCTGCGGGCTTGCGATCTGGTGCAGGCCGATATTCCCGCTCTGGCCACCGGCCCTATCGCGGTCGAGGACATCCCCTCCATTGCAGGCGACACCCCCGCCGAAGAGGCCCTGTTCCACCTGCACAATCTGGTCCTCGCCGAGGGGCATCATCTGCTGGTCACGGCCGACCGCCCTGTGCTGACCTGGGGGCTGACCCTGCCCGACCTGCTCAGCCGGATGCAGGGCACCCAATCGGTGACGCTGGAACAGCCCGACGACCAGTTGCTTAGCGCCGTCGTCGCAAAAATGTTCGGTGACCGGCAGCTTCTGCCCTCGCCGGAAACCATCGCCTATATGGTCTCTCATATGGATCGCAGCTTTGATGTCGCACGCGATCTGGTGACCCGTTTGGACCGTGCCGCACTGGATCTGAAACGCCCGGTCAATCGTGGGCTGGCAATCGAAATCATGAAGCAGGATGCGCGTTCAGGTCGTCTGGACAATCCAGACACATAAGCGCAGACTCTGTGTCATTCCCGCGTCACACCGAAAAAGCATAAGCCACGCATGACACAAGCAGATTTCCTCAAGGCACCCTTTGCCACACCCGTCGAAATTCCCGAACTGGACCCCGCAGGTCCGGGGCGGTTCTACAATCGAGAACTCAGCTGGCTGGGTTTTAACTGGCGCGTGCTGGAAGAGGCCAAAAACAAGCGTGTCCCGTTGCTGGAACGCGTACGTTTCGTTTCGATCTCGGCGACCAATCTGGACGAGTTTTACACCGTCCGCGTGGCCGGCCTGCGTGAATTGGCGCGCGCCGGAAACACCACCCCGGCGCAGGACGGTCTAACCCCCGCCGAACAGTTGGTGCTGATCAACGAGGATGCGCGCCGCCTGATCGCCAGCCAACAACGCGTTTTTGAAACCCTGCGCGCCGAAATGGCCGACGAAAATATCCAAATTCTGACCCGTGACGACGTCCCCGAAAACGAAAAGCCCTATCTACTGGACGTGTTCCTGAACAAGGTCTTTCCGGTTCTGTCACCGCTGGCCGTGGACCCGGCGCACCCCTTCCCGTTTATCCCGAACACCGGGTTCAGCCTGGCGCTGCAACTGGAACGGCGCCGCGACAAGCGCATGTTGATGGCGTTGCTTCCGATTCCGCACCAGATCGACCGCTTCGTCAAACTCCCCGAGAGCGACGAAAGCCACCGGTTCGTCCCCCTCGAAGAGCTGCTGTTGCTGTTCATCGACAAACTGTTCCCTGGCTATAAAATGTTGGGCCAGTGTACGTTCCGTGTGCTGCGCGACAGTGACCTGGAAGTCGAAGAAGAAGCCGAAGACCTGGTGCGCGAATTCGAAACCGCCCTGAAACGCCGCCGCCGCGGCGAGGTGGTGCGGATGAAAATCTCGGCCGGCGCCCCGGACGAACTGAAATCCGTCATCATGCGCGAACTGCACGTCACCCCGCATGAAATCGTGGAAATCGACGGCATGATCGGTATCGCCGACGTCAAGGAACTGGTGCTGGACGAACGCCCCGATCTGCTGTGGCCGAATTTCACGCCGCGCGTCCCCGAACGCGTGCAGGACCACGACGGCGACATGTTCGAAGCGATCAAGCAAAAGGACATGTTGCTGCACCACCCCTATGAAACCTTCGACATGGTGGTGCGTTTCCTGCAACAGGCGGCACGCGATCCGGATGTCGTCGCAATCAAACAAACCCTGTACCGGACCTCCAAAAAGTCCCCGATTGTCGAGGCCCTGTGCGAAGCCGCCGAGGACGGGAAATCCGTCACGGCTCTGGTCGAGCTGAAGGCCCGCTTTGACGAGGCCGCCAATATCCGCCAATCCCGCCGTCTGGAACGATCCGGCGCGCATGTGGTCTATGGCTTTGTGGACTGGAAAACCCACGCGAAAATCTCGACCGTGGTGCGACGCGAGGGCGACAAGCTGGTGACCTATACCCACTATGGCACCGGCAACTATCACCCGATTACAGCGCGGATTTATACCGATCTGTCGTTCTTTACATGTGACGCGGCGCTGGGGCGCGACGCAACCAAGGTGTTCAACTACCTGTCGGGCTATGTCGAACCCGAAGGGCTGGAAAACCTGGCAATTTCCCCTGACGGATTGAAACAGCGCCTGCTGGATGGTTTCGAAACCGAAGCCGAACATGCCCGCGCCGGTCGCCCCGCAGAAATCTGGGCCAAGATGAACTCGCTCATCGACCCTGAAATCATCGACGGGCTGTACAAGGCCAGCCAGGCGGGGGTCAAAATCAGCCTGGTCATCCGTGGCATCTGCGGCATTCGCCCCGGCATCAAAGGGTTAAGCGAAAACATTCGCGTCAAATCCATCGTGGGCCGGTATCTGGAACACTCGCGCATCGTGTGTTTTGGCAATGGCCACGGGCTCCCAGGTAAAAAGGCGCGCGTGCATATCAGCTCGGCCGACTGGATGGGCCGAAACCTGAACCGCCGCGTGGAAACCCTGGTGGAAATCACCAATCCCACCGTAAAGGCACAGATCGTCAGCCAGATCATGGCCGCAAACATGGCAGACGTCGCCCAAAGCTGGGTCATGCGTCCTGATGGTCACTTCGATCGCGCCACCTGGGACGAAGGTGAATTTGCCTTTAATTGTCACCGGTTCTTTATGGAGTACCCATCTCTGTCCGGGCGCGGATCTGCTGGGGCAAAAGACGTTCCCAAGTTGACCCACACCGACGATTGACCTAACTGCTGCGCCTGACGCATCCTAGGGCCAGAAGTAGAGGAAGGGTTCACATGAACGAAACGCCCCACAAGGCCCCGAAAGACTGGGGTCCGTTTGGCCGCCCTCTGTTCAATGACCCGTCAGCCAAAGCGCTGTCACGCGTGGGTGTGGTGGATGTGGGGTCGAACTCGGTCCGATTGGTGGTGTTCGACGGCGCGGCGCGTAGCCCTGCCTATTTCTACAACGAAAAGATCATGTGTGCCTTGGGCGAAGGCCTGTCCGACACCGGCCATCTGAACCCCGAAGGCCGTCGCCGCGCGCTGGCTGCGTTGCGCCGTTTTCAGGCTCTGGCGGCAGGGCTGAACATCCAGCCCCTAACCGCCGTCGCCACCGCCGCCGTCCGCGAGGCCAGCGATGGCCCGGATTTCGTGGCTCAGGTCGAGCGCGAAACCGGCCTGAAAATCCACGTCATCAATGGCAAGGAAGAGGCCCGGCTGTCTGCGCAAGGCGTGCTGCTGGGATGGCCCGGATCTTATGGGCTGGTGTGTGACATTGGCGGCTCGTCCATGGAGCTGGCCGAAATCGGCGCGGGCCAGGTTGGCAAACGCGTTACATCGACGTTGGGTCCGCTGAAACTGCGGAATCTCAAGGGCGGCAAAAAGGGTCGAAAGGCCTTTATCCGCGCGACCATGGCCGAAATGGCCGAGACCATGGGCCAGCAGCGGAACCGCCTGTTTCTGGTCGGTGGCTCTTGGCGGGCGATCGCGCGGATCGACATGGAACGCCGGAACTATCCTCTACACGTCCTGCATGAATACCGGATGAGTTCGAAGGCAATTGACGCCACAATCCGCTATATCAACGAAAATGATCCAACCGAGCTGCGCCAGCGCTGTGGCGTTTCCTCGAACCGGATGGAACTGGTTCCTTTCGCGGCCGAAGTGCTCAAAGAGGTCGTTCGCACCTTCCACCCGCATGATATTGCCGTGTCCAGCTATGGCATCCGCGAAGGCATGCTGTATGAGCAGATGCCGCAAAAACTGCGGGATCGCGATCCGCTGATTGAATCGTGCTATTTCGCCGAAAACAAGGACGCCCGCCTGCCGGGATTCGGCAAATCCTTGTATGATTTCATCCTGCCGCTGTTCAATTCCGCCACCCTGGAACGCAAGCGCCTGATCAAGGCCGCCTGCTTGCTGCACGATGTCAGCTGGCGCGCCCACCCCGATTACCGCGCCGAAGTTTGCTTTGACAATGCCACGCGCGCCAATCTAGGCGGGCTGAAACATCCCGAGCGGGTCTATCTGGGGTTGGCCCTGCTGCATCGGTATAAGAACTCGCGCTCGGGCACGTCTTTTGAACCGATTTTCGGCATGATCGACGAAAAGATGCAAAAACAAGCCGAGATTCTGGGCAAGGCGATGCGCTTTGGTGCGATGATGTGGCTTCAGGCGGAACAGCCGTTGGGACAGCTAAAGTGGCACCCAAAACTGAAACACCTGACTTTGCTGTTGTCCGCAGATGCAGCCCCGCTGTTCGGCGAGGTCGCCGCCGCGCGGTTCCAGTCTCTGGCGAACTCTCTGGGTGCCGAAACCGAGGTACGCATCAAGGGCTGACTACAGCTCTATCTCGTTGTTTTCTGGCGTGGCCTCGGGGGTGTCTGGCTGTTTACGTCGCATAATGATGTCACCATTCGGCAGCATTTCGGGCGGGTGATACAAGGTCAAATCGTCGATCTTTTTCAACACCTCAGCCAGCGCAGGCCCCATTTCCCGGACGAATTCGCGCATGGCGGGCTCCATCGTGTCGGCAAAGCTGCGCAGGTCGTCCATGGCGGGCTCCATCTCTTGCATGATGCCCTTCATGAACAGTTTCGCACCTTCCTCCATCAAAGAGAAACCTTCGTCCTCGGCCTCGTTTGCAAGCACGGGGACCGCGGAAAAACTCAGGACGGCAATCAAGGGAACAAGCTGTTTCATGCGCCCAATATAACCCCATTTGGAAATTTTATTAGAGGGCATCCCGTCCCCTCGCACAAATTCGCCTAGTCCAGATCAATGTCCAGCGTCACCGGGAAATGATCCGAGGCCGTTATCAGCGCCTCGCGCAGTTCAGGGACCTCCAGGCAGCGTTCATCGTCATAGGGGTGCCAAATGCGCCATTCAGCCGGGACTTTGCGCAGCTCGGGCGAAACCATGATGTAGTCCAACAGCGCCTGAAGATAGCGTTTCCCTTTCGGCATGTGAAATCGGGCCGAGCTGGGAACCGCACCGATCCGCTGGTGCAGCGCCATCGCCGCATGTGGATCATACAGTTGCTGGCCGTTCCCCTCGCCCAGAACGATTTCCACTGACGAGCGCCCAAACAGGTCCTCGTATTCGTCCAACCCCGGACCGTCATTCAGGTCGCCCAGAACGATCAGCGGCTCGCCTACCGTCAGATGCTCTTCGATCCGGCGTCGCAGCCAGATCGCCTGCGCCAGTTGTTTGCGTCGGTTGGCGATGGCCATGCGCATGACAGCCTCGCGCCCGTGAGCACCGTGCGGCGCCTTGGATTTCAGATGCGCGCCGATCATGCGAAACGTTGTGCCTGCTTTGGTTTTCACGCCAATTTCCAGCGGAGGCTTGGAGAACCGCACCAGATCTTCGGTATCATCCACATCCAAGTCGATACGAAACACCCCGTCAAAGCGCGGACAATGATCCGAGCCCTTTTTGCCCGTTGGATCCCCCAGAGGGTCGTGCCAGGCGCTCAGCGCGTCGGGATCATACAACAGTGCGATTTCCTGCTGCGTGTCATTTGCAAAGCCGACCAGCGCCTTGCGCGCCCGGATATCAAAGGTCTTGGCGAAATTTTCAAGCGCGGGCACCGTCGCGCGTCGGCCATTATGATCGGGCGCTTCGATCACCATCACCGCATCGGCGTCCAGTGCGGTAAACACTATGCCCAAGGCTTCGATCTGTTGCATCCGCGTGACGTTGCGCCGACCAGACCAGCTGTCATCAGCCAAAAGCTTGCCGGTATCGCTAAACAGATTGTTAAACCACTCGACGTTATACGTGGCGATACGCATCATCTGTGGGCCTCGCGGATTTCTTCCCAGGCTCGATTGATGTCTACCATGCGCCGCTCGGCCATTTTGACCGCTTCTTCGGGCACGCCGCGGGCAATCATCGCATCCGGATGAGAATCACGGATCAAACGTTTCCAGTTCTTGCGTATCTCGTCCATGGGCGTGTCCGGGCTAGCACCCAAAATCGCATAGGGATCGGGGACCGCGTCAGGCACAAAACGGCTGCGCAGGCTGCGAAAATCGGCCTCGGGCAGACCGAAAATTTCGGACACGCGTAGCAGAAAGGCATCCTCGGCCGGGTGATATGTCCCGTCGGCCATGGCGATGTGGAACAGCCCCTCCATCAGGTCGCAAAAACAGTCGCTGCTATCGCCATACATCGCTTTGATCCGGCGGGCGTAATCCTCGAAACCCGCAACGTCCTGCCGGGCCAGATTGAAGACACGCGCCGCGCCGGCCTCGTCCTCTTGCGCGATTTGAAATACTTCGCGGATCGCTGTCACCTCGTCACGTGTGACCAGCCCATCGGCCTTGGCCATCTTCGCACCAAGAGCAATCACCGCAATGGTAAAGGCCACGCTACGCTCTGGCGGGGTGCGCAGGCGTTCGAATACAGAGGCCAGGCCTTCGCCCATGGCCAGCGCGGCGATCGCGTCGGATATGCGGGTCCAAATCGACATGGGCGCACCCTACCCCGGCCCGCAGACCATGTCATTGCGCGATTATGCACATTTTCGCCATCACAGCATTTTCTGTAGCAGGATCAAGTCCATCCAGCGCCCAAACTTGAACCCTGCCTGTTTTACCTGCCCGACCTGCTCGTATCCAATGGCCTTGTGAAAGGCGATGCCTGCCTGATTTTCGGCGCTGACTCCGGCCATCATTGAATGCGCCCCGGTTGCCCCTGCGTGATCCTCGATTGCAGTCATCAAGGCCCGCCCTACACCGCTTCCATGCGCTTTGGAGGACAGGATCACCGTGTGCTCCATGGTGTGTGCATAGCCGATCCCGCCACGGAACTGGCCATAGGTCGCGAACCCGATCACAGGGCCATGACGCTCGGCCACGAAAAACGCTTTGCCGTTTTGTTCTTTGGACTCAATGTCCGCCACCAGATCACGTGGTGTCTTTTCGATGCTATTAAAGGTCACAGCCGTGTCCCGGATAAACGGGTTCCACAGCGCAGCGATTTCAGCGACGTCCGAGGCCAGAGCAGACCGAATAATCATAGCGTACGGATGCTGCCATTTATGTCAAACTCAGCCACCAGTTCGGGCGTATCAGAGTGTTCGAACTGAACCCGCGCATCCTTTAGAACCGGGTCCATCCGTGCAGCCAAATCCAGGGCCTGTGGATGCCGCACCAGTAACCGTTGCAACCGCGCGCCCGATTGCGTCATTGCCACAGCTGGGTGACGCCCCTCCCACTGGATCAGCGCCGGGCACATCTCGTCATAGGGCAGGCGACCATCTTCGGGAACAGCCATTTTCCACCGCAGATCGCCCCGCGTCAGAGAAATCGGGCGCCCGGCCCCTTCGGGCAATTGTGGCAGATCACCGGGCATGTCTTCGGTCCGGCAAACCCAATTGTGCAGCACCGGCGCATCATCAAACTCGTCCAACCGGAACCAGCGCGGATCTGGGGGTAAATCGGCCTGAGGGTCCACCGCGATCACCTCTAGATACAGCCCGTCCGCGAGGCCGATCAGCAGATTATGCGTGCCAAATCTGGGGTGCTGCCCCCCCTTTTGCAGGGTGATCCCCAAGGCCTCTTCGACGTAGGCCCGCCCCTCTTTTAGTGTCCGGGCCGCAACAGCCAGATGATCCAGTTCCAACATTCCATCTGCCTCCCAACTATTTGGTATTGAAAGAAGCGTAAGCGCCCCCATTTCACAAAGGAATTAGGACTCACTGACAGGGAAATGCAATGCTGCTACGCGCGATCGACAGGTTTTTTAAACACGAAGCCGCAGGAGGTATCCTGCTTATGGCGTCGGCTGCCGCCGCGATGATCGTTGCCAACTCGTCCTTGAACGGTACTTATGACGGGGCGCTTAGCAGCTACCTAAGCGTCACACTGAACGGCGAGGGTCTTTCAAAACCTCTGATCCTTTGGATCAATGACGGGCTGATGGCGGTGTTCTTTTTCCTGATCGGACTAGAGCTGAAACGCGAAATACTCGAAGGCAAGCTCAAGAACCCCAGTGACGTGATCCTGCCCGGAATGGCCGCCGTCGGGGGCATGATCGTCCCCGCCCTGATCTTTGCCTCCTTCAACTGGGGGCAACCATCGATATCTGGCTGGGCCATTCCGGCCGCAACCGACATCGCTTTTGCCCTGGGCATCCTGGCGCTTGTGGGGAGCCGCGCGCCAACGTCGCTAAAGGTGTTCCTGCTAACGCTGGCCATCTTGGACGACCTGGGGGCCATCGTGATCATTGCGCTGTTCTACACGGCGGATCTGAAACTGGACTATCTGTATCTGGCGCTGCTGCCGCTCGCCGGGTTGATCTGGCTGAACATGAAGGGCGCGCACCGTATTGCCCCGGCGATCCTGCTGGGCACAATCATGTGGTTCTTCGTTCTGAAATCAGGCGTCCATGCCACGCTGGCCGGCGTAATCACCGCCTTTTGTATTCCACTCAAGGACAAATGGGGGAAATCCCCACTGCACGCGCTTGAGCACGGTCTGACCCCGTATGTGCTGTACCTGATCGTGCCGATCTTTGCCTTCGCCAACGCAGGCGTGGTGCTGGCCGGACTGACTCTGGATCAACTGCTGGCGCCCCTGCCCCTGGGCATCGCGCTGGGGCTAATCGTCGGCAAACAACTGGGCGTCTTTGGCATCACCTTTGTGATGGTCAAAACCGGGTTGGCGCGAATGCCCTCAGGGGCAAATTGGTTGCACATCTATGGGATCAGCTGCCTGGCCGGCATCGGCTTTACCATGTCGCTGTTCATCGGCGGGCTCAGCTTCAGCGACCCCACCCTGATGAACGAGGTTCGCTTGGGCGTCCTTTCGGGATCCGTACTGTCGGCAATCCTTGGCTACACTGCGCTCAGCTTGGCAATCAAACGCCAAAACGCCCAGGCCGCGACACCAACCGTCGGGTAAAACGTCGCTGCAAAACCAAAAGCGCGCAAGGGTGGGGACAGATGATACCCCACCCAGAACACCACCCGCGCAAAAGCAAACCCTAACCCCAAAGCGACAATGACCCCTGGCCCGTCCCCCTGCAAGATCACAGCCGCCGCAGGCCAGAGACACAAAGCCAATATCAATTGCTCAACGGTATTGGATAAAACCCGCTGATCCAGCGCGCCCCCCTGACCCTGCTCAAACGGTAGCCCGTCAATCGCCGCATCATCAAAGAATCGCCGCTGAGCCAGCCGACCAACCATCAACAGCATAACCACGCCAGGCGCCAGAAACGCCGAGAATACAATCGGCACCAGACTGAACACCGGCAAATTCAGTTCCCCGCCTACCCACAAAAGAAAAAGGGACCAGATCGCCCCAGCCCCCATTCCAATCGCTATTTTTACCCGCTTGCGCATTTCATCTTGCTCCAAATACTCGCGGGGGGCGTGGGGGGCAGCCAGCCCCCCACCACGCCCCACATACCCGCGCGCGGAGCGGCGCAGGCGCCCAATAACCCGAGCCGGCCCGGGGAAAATACTGCCCCCC
>JARGPB010000003.1:0-64551 GCA_029212905.1 Thalassovita sp. | reverse complement strand
CCCCCCCCCCCACCCCCCTTTCTTCTGTTCTCTCTGCCCCGGCGCGCCCTCCCCCCCCCCGCGGGGGGGGGGGGGGCGGCGGCCCCCCCCCCCCCCCCCCCCACATCGCGACACTTACGCGCGCGCTTCGCGGATCAGGCGCAGAATATCCTGAGCCGCCTCGGGAATATTCGTGCCCGGCCCAAAGATGGCCTTCACCCCCGCAGACACCAGGAAATCATAGTCCTGCTGCGGAATAACACCACCACAAATCACGATGATATCGCCCGCGTCCTTGTCCTTCAGCGCTTGGATCAACTGAGGCGCCAGGGTCTTGTGACCCGCCGCCTGAGAAGAGATGCCAACCACATGCACATCGTTGTCCACCGCATCCTGCGCTGCCTCGTCCGGGGTCTGGAACAGCGGGCCCACATCCACGTCAAACCCGATATCGGCGAATGCGGTGGCAATCACCTTGGCACCGCGATCATGCCCGTCCTGGCCCATTTTCACCACCAACATGCGCGGGCGGCGGCCTTCGTCCTCGGCAAAGGCATCCACGTCCTTTTGGATCGCGGCGAACCCTTCGTCTCCTTCGTAGGCCGCGCCATAGACGCCAGCCAGAGTTTTCACTTCGGCGCGGTGGCGGCCGAATTCTTTTTCCATTGCCATGCTGATTTCCCCGACGGATGCCCGAGCACGCGCTGCCTCCACAGCGGCCTCCAGCAGATTGCCTCCCTCAGTGGTGCGGCGGGTCAGCTCGTCCAGGGCGGCCTGACAGCCGGCCTCGTCGCGCGTTGCCCGCATTTTTTCCAGACGCTCGATCTGGCTGACACGGACGGCCACGTTGTCCACGTCCAGAATGTCGATCGGGTCTTCCTTGTCTTTGCGGTATTTGTTGACGCCGACGATCACCTCCTGGCCGCGGTCGATCATCGCCTGGCGCTTGGCCGCCGATTCCTCGATTCGCAGCTTGGGCATCCCGCTGGCCACGGCCTTGGTCATGCCGCCCATTTCCTCGACTTCCTGCATCAGGGCCCAGGCTTTTTCGGCCAGATCCGCGGTCAGTTTTTCCACGTAATAGGACCCCGCCAGCGGATCGACCACATTGGTCACGCCGGTTTCTTCCTGCAAGATCAGCTGAGTATTCCGCGCGATCCGCGCGCTGAAATCAGTCGGCAGCGCGATCGCCTCGTCCAGCGCGTTGGTGTGCAGCGACTGGGTACCGCCCAGAACCGCCGACATCGCCTCGTAGGCAGTCCGGATCACGTTGTTATAAGGGTCCTGTTCCTGCAACGACACGCCCGAGGTCTGACAGTGGGTCCGCAGCATTTTCGAACGGTCGTTCTTGGCCCCGAATTCCGTCATCACGCGGTGCCACAGCAGACGCGCAGCCCGCAATTTCGCCGATTCCATGAAGAAGTTCATGCCAATGGCAAAGAAGAACGACAGACGGCCCGCGAACTTGTCGACGTCCATGCCGGCTTCCATCGCAGCGCGGACGTATTCACGACCATCGGCCAGCGTGTAAGCCAGTTCCTGAACCAGGTTCGCCCCGGCCTCTTGCATGTGATAGCCCGAGATCGAGATCGAGTTGAATTTCGGCATCTCGTTCGAGGTATATTCGATGATATCCGAGATGATCCGCATCGACGGTTCGGGCGGATAGATATAAGTGTTGCGCACCATGAATTCCTTCAGAATATCATTCTGAATGGTGCCCGCCAGCAGAGCCTTATCGTGCCCCTGCTCTTGGCCCGTTACGATGAAGTTCGCCAGAATCGGGATCACCGCGCCGTTCATCGTCATCGACACGGACACCTTGTCCAGCGGGATACCGTCGAACAGAACCTTCATGTCCTCAACGCTGTCGATGGCCACACCGGCCTTACCGACATCGCCCACAACGCGCGGGTGATCGCTGTCATAGCCGCGGTGCGTGGCCAGATCGAACGCGACCGAGACACCCTGCTGACCGGCGGCCAGGTTGCGGCGGTAGAATGCGTTGGATTCCTCGGCGGTCGAAAAACCAGCGTACTGACGGATCGTCCAGGGACGGCCCGCATACATCGTGGCCTTAACGCCGCGCGTGAACGGGCCGAACCCCGGCAGGCTGCCCATATGCGGCAGGTCCTTGGTGTCGTCCTCGGTATACAGCGGCTGGACCTCGATCCCTTCCAGGGTATTCCAGGTCAGATCGTCCAACGGGCGCCCGCGGAGTTCTTTTTCCGCCAGCTTACGCCAATCGTCCTTGTTGCTCATGAGTATGTCCTCTTGTCATCGCGCCGGGTCGCGGGGTTTGCCCCGTCTTATCCGGCGCCGTCCAGGTTATCAGTTGCGCCACACCATCCGCGCCGGCCGCCAGCCAGTGCAGATCGTCAGCATAGGATTCACGCAAGGCAGCGGTTTGCCCGGCGTCAAAAGGGGTCCAGCGGCCTGCGCCATGTGGCAGAACGGCTGGGTTCTGCCCACGGTCACGCAGCAGACGGCGTAACGCGGGCAGGTCAGGCGCGCGGTTCAGCCAGTCGCGCCGCATCGGCAGGCCGCAGGGGCGCCCGACCATGGTATCCAGTCGCGCCTCTGGTGTGCTGGCAAAAGCTTCGTGAGGCATCACACATACATCCGTGCCCGGCAGCGCACAGGCCACATCACAGATCACATCGCGCCAGCCCCGACGCGTCGCAACCAAGGCCTTGATCGCCCTCGCCCCCGGCACCGCATGGCCCCGCGCCACTGTCATCGCCAGAAGCGAGGCCCAATAGGCATCCGGGCTTCGCACTGACAAAACCACACGGGTCACCTGTCCGTGCAAGGCTGCGCCGATCCGGGCCAAACGCTCGCCCGCGCCAGGATACAGCGCCGCGGCCTGCACGTTGCCTTGCGGCGTGCCCATCATGTTTTCGTCGCTCAGAATCAGTGTCTTTGTGCCTGCGCGCTCGGCCTCGGCACAACGCAACCGCAGGCGTGCCTCGGCCCGGCGTGCCTGTGCAGGTACGCGACCCGGCGCAGGCTGAATCCCCGATAGCAATTCTGGGCGTGTCATTCTGGGACACCACACGGCAATCCCTTGTGCAGCCAGACCTCGCGCATTTTCCCGCGCAAAGTGCTGAAAACTGGTCGAGCCCGTCCGGTGGGCCCCGATATGCAGAACAATCTCCAACGCGCGGCGCACCTTTTCGGCAAGGGCGGCCCCAACAGGCCGCGATATCATCACGGCGGCGATCATTGCATGGCTCCGATGAGCGGTTGATTAACAGAGATTTCCCAAAGACCTGTCGCATTTGACGAAATCGGGCTTATATCTGTCCCTACAGGAGGCACCATGAAACCCGTATTAGCCATTGTTCTTACTGCTTTTCTGGCCCTTCCGGTTTGGGCCGAGGAACCAGCATTCGCGCCAAAAGACGGAACTGTCGCGGATTTGAATGAATTTTTGTGGAAAAACCGCCCGCTGGTGGTCTTTGCAGACAGCCCGGCCGACCCTCGGTTCGAAGAACAGATACGGCTCTTAGAGGAGGACCAGCCCGGTCTGGAAACGCGGGACGTCGTGGTTCTGGTCGATACGGATCCGGCGGCCAAATCGGCGCTACGGCAAAAACTGCGCCCACGCGGGTTTATGATGGTCGTGCTGGCCAAAGACGGATCGGTGATCTTACGCAAACCTCTCCCTTGGCATGTGCGCGAAATCGGGCGGGCCATCGACAAACAGCCGCTACGCCAACAGGAAATCCGCGATAGCCATGGCAGCGAATAGGCCTGGTTCAGGGGCGTCATCACACGTCCCCCCGCGCAAAAAACACCTGACGGGACGCGTGATCGACAAGCACCAGGGTGTTGTCCTCGCGTTGGAAAATTAGCGTGGCACCCTGGGTCACCAAGGCGGCCTGATAAGCGTCTTTCCATGCGTCGCTCAGACAATCGCGCGCGGCCAGTCCCGAGGCAATCATCCCGTTTCCGACACTCATATCCATCGAGTTCACCTGAGCGGAAATGTCGTTCGGGCTCAGGGTGTTACTTTGGAATTTGGCGGTCTCCCCACGGCGCAGAATGCTCAGCCCTTCGCGGATCGTGACGGCGTGAACGGCCGTGGACTTTACCTCGTCCGAGCTTAGGGAAAAGACACCAGCCGTACAGCTCATCCGGGAGTCGAAATACAAAGTGGCCCCGATGTCGACCCAGCGATCGACCTCGGCGCGGACTTTGGCTTCAGCATCCATGGCGCAGCCTGTCATTCCAGCCAGAGCCACGGCTCCGACCAGAAAATAAGACATATACGGCTGCGCCATGGTCATTGGATCACTCGAATTCCATGATCACTTCGTCGACGGCCAGGCTGTCGCCCGCAGCAGCGTTGATTTTGGTAACGATACCCTTCTTCTCGGCGCGCAGGATGTTTTCCATCTTCATCGCTTCGATGGTGCACAGGGCCTGGCCTTCTTGAACTTCTTCACCGACTTCAACGTTGATCTTCACCACCAGACCCGGCATCGGGCACAGCAGCATTTTCGACGTATCCGGCGGCAGTTTTTCCGGCATCAGCTTGGCCAGTTCAGCCTGACGCGGGCTGCGGACATGGACCTTAAGATCCGCGCCACGGCTGCGAATGCGGAACCCGCCCGAGATTTTTCCAACCTTCAGGACCAGACCGTTTGTGCCCTCGATAGCAATCTTCGCCAGGCTATCGCCGGGTGTCCAATCGCTGGCCACGCGCAGGGCAGTGCCATCCTCGAATGTCACGGTCGAACCAGCCTGATCCGCAGCAATGCTGACCGGGAAGTCCTGGCCTTGCAGGCTGACGACCCATTCGGTGCCAACGCGGCGTTCGTGGTTGTCCATGCGTCCCGACACCCGAGTCCGACGGATTTCCGCGACACGGTGCATCGCGGCAGCCGAGGCTGCAACCTGTTGCAAGGTCTCGTCGGTCAGGGTCACGCCCTCGAACCCCTCGGGGTACTGCTCTTCGATGAACGCAGTGGTCATGTCGCCTGCGATAAAGATCGGATGATCCATCACAGCCGCCAGGAACGGCAGGTTGTGACCGATGCCTTCGACCTCAAAGCTGTCCAGCGCGACGCGCATTGCCTCGATCGCTTCGGCGCGTGTGGGCGCCCACGTACACAGCTTGGCGATCATCGGGTCATAATACATGCTGATTTCGCCGCCCTCAAAGACGCCGGTATCGTTGCGCACAGCCATGGCACCCGACGGTGCGTCGCCCTGCCATTTGTCATTGTCCAACAGCGGACCCGCTGCGATTTCCGCAGGCGGACGATAGCGGGTCAGGCGACCAATCGACGGCAGGAACCCACGATAGGGATCTTCGGCATACAGACGGTTTTCAATGGCCCAGCCGTTCAGCTGTACATCATCCTGCGTGATGCTTAGCGGTTCGCCATTGGCGACGCGGATCATCTGTTCAACCAGATCAACGCCGGTGATCAGCTCAGTTACCGGGTGTTCCACCTGCAAACGAGTGTTCATTTCCAAGAAGTAGAAGTTTTTCTCGCCATCGACGATGAATTCCACGGTACCCGCGCTGGAGTATCCAACTGCCTGTGCCAGAGCAACGGCCTGTTCCCCCATCGCCTTGCGGGTGGCTTCGTCCAGGAAAGGGCTTGGCGCCTCTTCGACAACCTTCTGGTTCCGGCGCTGGATCGAGCACTCGCGCTCGCCCAGATAGACGCCATTGCCGTGGCTGTCGCACAGGACCTGGATTTCGATGTGGCGCGGCTGCGTCACGAATTTTTCGATAAAGATCCGGTCATCCCCAAACGAGTTGGCCGCTTCGTTTTTCGACGACTGGAACCCTTCGCGGGCTTCTTCGTCGTTCCAGGCAATCCGCATGCCTTTGCCGCCGCCGCCAGCAGAGGCCTTGATCATCACAGGATAACCAACCTGGTTCGAGATCTTCACCGCATCGTCGGCGTCTTCGATCAGGCCCATGTAGCCCGGAACGGTGGAAACATCGGCTTCCTGAGCAATTTTCTTCGAGGTGATCTTATCGCCCATGGCCTCGATCGCGCCAACGGGGGGGCCAACAAAGGCGACGCCTTCGGCGGCCAGGGCCTCAGCGAATTTGCTGTTCTCCGACAGAAAACCATACCCAGGGTGCACAGCCTGCGCGCCGGTCTGGCGGATCGCGTCCATTACCTTATCAATCACGATATACGACTGGTTCGCCGGGGGCGGGCCGATATGGACCGCCTCGTCCGCCATTTTGACGTGTAGCGCGTGTTTGTCCGCGTCCGAGTAGATGGCCACGGTCTGAATACCCATTTTACGGGCGGTCTTGATCACCCGGCAGGCGATTTCGCCTCGGTTCGCAATCAGGATCTTATTGAACATTTCTCGTCCCTTCCGGTCTTGGCCCTGCAACTGTCCGCAGGGCAATGGCAACAAAAAACCCACCCCGACCAAAGGCCGAGATGGGGTTTCGATTCATATCCGACCCACAGGCCGGTGCGTCGCGCTCAGTTGCAGCGTGACGGGTATTGGTTGCAATAGGCGACATTGGCCGCCGCACCGACAAGCGCGCCGGTTGCGACATTGCCGTCCAGCACGGCCGCGCCAGCCGCGCCGGTGCCCGCACCGAACAGCGCCTGTTCGCCAAACGTGTCGCCGCAGGCCGCAAGGCCCGCACAGGCCGCGAGGCCCAAAATCCATCTGTGTGTGTGCACGAGAGTATCCCTTTCTGCTCGGATCGTTCTACAGAAGGTACTCTTGGTCCATTTTCAGCGTCGCACAAAACGTTCGAAATGGAGGGGCAAATTTCGGCAAGCCATTGCTTATAAACGCTAATTTTGTGCAAATTGCGCAAAAAGGAGGGCGGGTGGCTCATCTGCGAACCACACCGCCCAACAGGGGAAGGGTAACGGTAAAGACATGTCGTCCCGGCCCGCTCATCTCGGGCCGCCACTACATGCCCCACGCTGCCGCAGCGGTGCGATTGTGCCAAGCCAGCAATCGCGCACGGACCCGTTTGGGCCGCTTCTCGCTCAATTGCTCTGTTGCTCAGCAAAATCATGCCGATCACCACTCTTCGTCTTCGTCAGGGCCCAGATCTTCGAACTGTCCCTCTTGAAATGCTTCGGGAAAGGACGCACGGGCGATCGGTTCGTTGATAACCAGCAGCGCTTCATAGCTTTTGGGGTCAAACGGGTCGTCCACGGCCACGACTTCGCGGCCAAACAGCCAGCTCAGGCGACCTGCATCCAGGTTGCCCCGCTCGAAGGGCTTGTCGCCAAAATGCGCCCAAAGAGCGGCCAAAAACGCGGTGTCAGCGCGCCGATCCACGGCCTTGCGATCACGATAGCGCTCTAGGCGCTTCAGTGGCGTCGCGCCCTTGGGGTTGGCGCGTCGAATAGTGAATTGATAATCGGAACTGGGCATTCTGCCCGGAAAGCCGCGGTGCTTTAGCATGGAGTGTCTCCCGTGCCAGCCGCGCGACAAGTCAGACCGGACGAAACCGCCCGGACTGCCTGCTCAAGGGGCTGGCCCCTATTTGTATTTACCAGTGTAAACTGGCTCTTCGCTGATCGGCTCAGGCGCGACCACAACGTATTCGTCTTGCGGCTGTGCGCAGGCCGTAACAAAGACGACGGTGCACAACGCCAATATGGTTTTGATGCTCTTTGACATCTGTTTCTCCAGTTTTCTGTTTCTTGTTGAGCGAGGGATTTCTCCCTCCACTGCCTCATGAACGAGAACCGGGCAGCACATACGCCACCCACTGGAATCATAGCCGATTTAGCCGCCAAAGGATATTCCCCCCAGACAGCAGCACGATCCTGTGACTGCAAAGCCGCAAAACCAAGATAGGATGAGGAAAGGCCCGCAACATGTTGTGGGTACATCAAAACCCCTCCCAAATGCAGAGCCCGCTTTCGATGCGAAACGCCTCGAAAAACTGAATGACCGAGGGATCCATCGCGCCAAATTCCACCTCGGCCGAGGCCAGAGAAATCACCACCTGAGCAACATCCTCATGCTCGACAGACAGCGTCGGCACGGCCACATCGGTGCATAGATACGCAAAATCCTGCTCTACTCGTGCAAAGCTCACACCGTCCGCCAGGTCCGGCGCAACAAACCGAAAGCGCGCAAGCCGCTCACCATCAGGCTGCATATCTATGAAAAATTCCTGAAGACTGATCAGAAGACCCGAGGGCACGGCGGGGGCCTCCTCTTGCCCCACAGCCGTGGCCGCGTTTGCCATAAGGCAACCCCAGAGCGCGGCGATAACTGGATTCGTTCTACCCATAGCAGAATCCCCCGGCACAGGCCACCCATCGAACACGATTGTTGCGATCCAGCAGCATCTCGCGCAACTTTGCTTCAGCCTTTTCCTTTGGGAAAGGACGACGATCCACCTGCCCGCCGGCAATCACAGTCAGGGCGTCTCCGTCGTCCTCAATGCGCACGACAGGAGAAAACCCAGGCAACGCCTGCAAACAACGCCACATATCCTGACGCACTTGCGTGGCCAGCCGCCGCCGCCCACAGCGTGGCAGGCGGGTTTCGACCGACAGGTCAAACCGAACCGGCAGACGACGCGCCAGCGTCAGCGCTCCGTCCTCAGTCAGGATATGCCACTTCGTCCGGCTCATTTCCGACGTCTCCGCCCGGCCGCCCGCAGGCTGATCCGATCCACAGGTTTCATCTTGCCCGAAATACTCCCGGGGGTGTGGGGGCAGGCAGCCCCCACGCTCCAACACACGCCTTACAGCGGAATGTTGTCGTGTTTTTTCCACGGGTTTGTCAGCTTCTTGCTACGAAGCGAGGCAAACGCGCGGGCCACTCGGCGGCGTGTCGAATGCGGTTGAATCACTTCGTCGATAAAGCCCCGCTCGGCCGCCACAAAAGGATTGGCGAAACGGTCTTCGTAATCGGCGGTATGCTGCGCGATCTTGTCCGCGTCTTTCAGATCAGCGCGGTGGATGATCTCGGTTGCGCCCTTGGCCCCCATCACCGCGATTTCCGCAGTCGGCCAGGCATAGTTGAAATCGCCGCGCAGGTGCTTGGACGCCATCACGTCGTAGGCACCACCATAGGCTTTGCGGGTGATCAGCGTCACTTTGGGCACGGTCGCTTCGCCATAGGCAAACAGCAGTTTCGCACCGTGTTTGATCACGCCACCGTATTCCTGAGAGGTCCCGGGCAAGAAGCCCGGCACGTCCACCAGGGTCAGGATCGGAATTTCAAACGCGTCACAGAAACGGACGAAACGCGCGGCCTTGCGGCTGCTGTCGATGTCCAAACACCCTGCCAGAACCATCGGCTGGTTGGCGACAACACCCACGGTCTGGCCTTCCATACGGATGAAACCGGTGATGATGTTCTTGGCAAAATCTTCCTGAATCTCGTAGAAATCCGCCTCGTCCGCGATTTTCAGGATCAATTCCTTCATATCGTAGGGCGTGTTGGCGTTTTCAGGGACCAGAGTGTCCAGGCTGTCTTCGATCCGGTTCGGTTCGTCAAAGAACGGGCGCACGGGCGGTTTTTCACGGTTGTTCAGCGGCAGAAAATCGACCAGACGGCGCACTTCGGCCAGCGCCTCGACGTCGTTTTCAAACGCGCCATCTGCCACGCTCGATTTCTTAGTGTGGGTGGACGCGCCGCCCAGCTCCTCGGCGGTGACAACCTCGTTGGTGACGGTTTTCACAACGTCAGGGCCGGTCACGAACATGTAAGAGCTGTCTTTGACCATAAAGATAAAGTCAGTCATCGCAGGCGAATACACGGCGCCACCGGCGCACGGCCCCATGATCACCGAAATCTGCGGCACCACGCCCGAAGCCATGATGTTACGTTGGAAAATCTCGGCATAGCCAGCCAGCGCATCCACGCCTTCCTGGATTCGCGCCCCGCCCGAGTCATTCAGACCGATGACAGGCGCGCCGTTTTGCACCGCCATGTCCATGATCTTGCAGATCTTTTGTGCGTGTGTGGCCGACACCGACCCCCCCAGAACCGTAAAGTCCTGACTGAACACATAGACCATACGGCCGTTGACTGTACCCCAGCCTGTGATGACACCATCACCGGCAGGCTTTTGATTTTCCATACCAAAATCAGTGCAGCGGTGAGCGACAAACATGTCGAACTCTTCGAACGACCCTTCGTCCAGCAGCAGTTCAACGCGCTCGCGCGCGGTCAGCTTGCCTTTGGCGTGCTGAGAATCGATACGTTTCTGTCCCCCGCCCAAACGGGCGTCGGCGCGGCGGCCTTCCAGTTCCTGGAGGATATCTTTCATGGCAGTCCCCTTCTGAATTGACACGGGTATATGCGCAGCGCCGTCCGGCGCAAAGACAATTTGCGCAAATTTGCAAATCTTTGGAGATGCAAAAAGAGGAAAACGCAAACTCGCAAATTTCCGTGACGTAAACACAGCAACAATCGCACGACAGAGTGGACAAGCTGTCGCACCGGTCCTACCCATTCGCATATGAACAGTAAACCCGATGCCCGATATTTTGACAGGGCCACCCCACCACACCTGACGACCCTGATTTTTCTGGCTGGCATGTCTGCTTTGGCCATGAACATGTTTTTGCCGTCCCTACCGGGCATGGCTGCGTATTTCCAGGTCGATTACGCCTTTATGCAGCTTTCTGTAGCGCTGTATTTGGCGATCAACGGGATCTTGCAGATTTTCGTGGGGCCCCTGTCGGACAAATACGGGCGGCGCCCGGTGATCCTGACCGGGGTAGCGCTGTTTTGCTTGGCGACACTGGGATGCCTCCTGTCCCAAAATGGCGTCATTTTCATGGTATTCCGAATGATCCAGGCCGTGATCGCCGTCGCCATGGTGCTATCGCGTGCCGTCGTGCGCGACATGTTTCCTGCGGATCAGGCAGCGTCGATGATGGGCTATGTCACGATGGGCATGTCACTGGTGCCGATGCTGGGCCCTGCGGCCGGCGGCTACCTAGAGCAGCACTTTGGCTGGCAGGCCACCTTTGTAGTGCTGTTGGCGTTGGGCGTGTTGCTGTTCATCATCTCTTGGCGTGACC
The DNA here is from genome assembly GCA_029212905.1 of Thalassovita sp. Lineage (GTDB taxonomy): Bacteria > Pseudomonadota > Alphaproteobacteria > Rhodobacterales > Rhodobacteraceae > Thalassobius. The sequence goes on along the minus strand of JARGPB010000003.1, from coordinate 53,560 downwards.
TGGGCGAGACCGCCCCCAAATCGGACAATACAATCTGGCAGCAGTTCCGCGAGTACCCCGAGCTTCTGACGTCGCCGCGGTTCTGGGGCTACTGCATGGCGTCGGCCTTTGGGTCAGGCGCGTTTTTTGCCTACCTTGGCGGCGCGCCCTTCGTCGGGATGACAGTCTATGAACTGGATCCCGGCGAACTGGGCCTATATTTCGCCGCGCCGGGCATTGGCTATTTCGTGGGGAACTTTGTCACCGGGCGGTACTCGGCCCGGATCGGGATCAACACGATGGCTCTGACCGGAGCACTGATTGTTGCCGCCGGTCTGGTTCTGTCAGTCGCCATCAGCAGCACGGGAATGGGATCGGCGCTCAGTTTCTTTGGGTGCATGGTGTTTGTGGGCTTGGGCAATGGCATGACCATCCCGAATGCCACCGCCGGGATGCTGTCTGTGCGGCCGCATCTGGCAGGTACCGCGTCGGGATTGGGTGGCACGATGATGATTGGCGGCGGCGCGGCGCTGTCGGCACTGGCTGGTGCGATGCTGTCTCCTGGCTCGACCGAGATGCCGTTGCTGAGCATCATGATGGGCACCGCCGTTTTGTCAGTCGTGTCGATCTTGTTGGTCATCCGGCGCGAACGGCGGCTGGGCGTCTAGCGCCCCTTGCCCAGACAAGTTTGCAAAGATAACGTCTTTCTCAGCTTAATTTGCAAAACTTCTGGAAGCCGATGGCCACGCAAAAACTCTATGCAGGCGCAAAGCTGCGCGAGACCCGCACCCGTCTGGGCCTGACCCAAAAGGAATTCGCGGCCAAGCTGGGCGTGTCCCTGCCCTATCTGAACCAGATGGAGAACAACAACCGTCCGGTCAGCACCACCGTCGTTCTGGCGCTGGCACAAGAGTTCGGCTTTGACGTAACCGAGCTGAGTACCGGCGACAGTGAACGCCTGGTCAGTGACATGCGCGAGGCGATGGCCGATCCGGTCTTTGCCGACGCCGCCCCGCCCCTGGCCGATCTGCGACTGACGGCCTCGAATGCACCCGCGCTGGCCCGCGCCTTTCTGGATCTGCACCGGGCATACCGCCAAACCCACGAACGGCTTGCTTCGCTGGACGAGGCCCTGGGCCGCGAGGATAGCCGCACCCAGCCCTCGCCCTGGGACGAGGTGCGCGACTTCTTTCACTATTGCGACAACTATATCGACGCGGTCGATCATGCGGCGGAACGTTTCGCCGCCGGGGCTGGGGATCAGGGCATTCGCGCCCACGCCCTGCATACCTTGCGGGCGGCGGGCATTTCGGTGCGGATGGACGAAAGCCCCACCACCCGGCACTTTGACCGTGACAATCGGGTGTTAACCCTGTCCAGCCACGCTGCGCAGCAAACCCAGACCTTTCAGCTGCTGCTGCAAATCGCACTGTTGCATCAGGACAAACTGTTAGAAGCCACACTGGACCTGGCCCGTTTTCAGTCCGGCGAGGCCCGCGCGATTGCCAAGATAGGTCTGGCCAATTACTTCGCCGGGGCCGCGTTGATGCCCTATGTTCAGTTCCAAAAAGCGGCGCAAGACACCCGCCACGATCTGGAATTGCTGTCTCATCGGTTCGGCGCCTCGATCGAGCAGGTCGCCCATCGCCTGTCCACCCTGCAACGGCCCAACGCCAAGGGCATTCCGTTCTTCTTTGTGCGCGTTGATCAGGCTGGCACGATCACCAAGCGTCACTCGGCCACACGACTGCAATTCGCCCGGTTCGGCGGTGCTTGCCCGCTGTGGAATGTGCACCGCGCCTTTGAAACGCCGGGACGGTTCCTGCGCCAACTGGCCGAAACCCCAGACGGCGTGCGCTATATCAGCCTGTCGCGTGACATATCCAAATCCGCCGGCAGCTTTGGTGCTCCTGTGCGCCGCTTTGCAATCTCATTAGGCTGCGAGGTCCGCCACGCCACCGACCTAGTCTATGCTGACGGGTTGGATTTCTCGAACCCCAAGGCGTATGAACCCATCGGAATTTCCTGCCGCATCTGCGAGCGCAAAACCTGCCACCAAAGATCCGTTCCCCCCCTGGAGCGTCGCCTGACCATCGACACAGACCAGCGTGGCGTGCTGCCCTATCAGGTGGATTAATGCGGCGCCTATTGTTCAAGCTGGTCCTTCTGATCGGGATCGTTCTGGCCGCGGTCGCCGCCGCCTCGCAGGCCGAGCGCTTGCTGTTCTATCCGTTTGATCCACGGCATACGGCCCCAGAGGACATTGGCCTGTCTGCGCTGACGGAAACAACGCTCACCACGCCCGACGGCAAAACTCTGGTTATCTGGATCGCGCCGCCCAAACCAGGCAAACCCACTCTCTTGTATTTCCATGGGAATGCAGGAAACCTGGCCGCACGCAAAGGCCGGTTCCAGCGGTTCCTGGCCCGAGGCTATGGGCTGATCGCCCCCGCCTATCGCGGATCTTCAGGCAGCACAGGTGCCCCGAGCGAAGCCACACTGACCGAAGATGCCCGCCTGGTTTATGACACCTACAGCGCGCAGACCCCGTTGATCATCTATGGCGAAAGCCTGGGAACGACAGTCGCGATCTCTCTGGTGGCCGCGCTCGACAGCCAGCCCAAGGCGCTGATCCTCGAGGCGCCTTTCACCTCGATCAAAGGCCTGGCCAAGGCCCACTACCCCAGCGTCGCTGAATACGCGGACTACCTGGATAGCAAATGGCCCTCGCGGGCCCGCGCACCGAAGCTTTCCCTGCCACTGTTCATATTTCACGGCACACAGGACACGCTGATCCCTCAACGAATGGGCCGCGCCATCTATGCCGCCGCACCCAGTCCGCGCAAACAGTTCCTCTCGGTCAAAGGTGCGGGCCACACGGACCTGTGGCGCACGGACAGCCTGTTGCGGCTCTGGCGCTTTATCGACGGGCAACGCTGAATGCAAAACGCCGGGCACATGGCCCGGCGCTGTCGCTTCACTGTCTCAATTTCTTACTTATCCAGCCAAGAGACCCCAGATTTCGTCTTTCAGCAGCGCGCGGCGTTTGCGCAGGTCTGTCTCGGCCAAGGTATCCATCGGCTCGACGTTGGTTTCTGCACGGTGCACGGCGCGGTTCAGCTCGTGATACTCTTCTGCCAACTTGGCAAAATGCGCATTGTTCGTCTTCAGTTCGGTGATCTTGTCGGCCTGCTCGGGGAATTCTTCGTGCAGCTCATGAGGGGTGTTCGACATCGCGCTGTCTCCTTGTTCTTGATGTTGGCACCAAAACTTACGCAGTCACGCGCACACCAACATTGATACGGATCAACCTATTGCCAATTTTCACGCCATAGCTGCCCCATATTGCAGCACGCTGAGGACACCCCTCGCCTATCTTTGGGCCGCCTGCCAATCAGCGTGTAGCCAGGGCTCCAGATTCTGCGCCGATAACGGCTCTCTCTCCAGCAGCAGGTCGCTTACCTTTTCGCCCACCATGATCGAAGGCGCGTTCAAGTTGCCATTGGTAATCCGCGGAAAAATCGAGCTATCCGCCACCCGCAGCCCATCGACACCGATCACCCGCGCCTGAGGATCCACCACAGCCAGCGGGTCGCTTGCCCGCCCCATCCGGCAGGTCCCACAGGGATGATAGGCGCTTTCGGCGTGTTCGCGGATGAAGTCGTCCAGCTCTTGGTCGGACTGCACGGCGGCACCAGGCTGGATTTCGTGTTTAACGAAAGGCGCAAAAGCCTCTTGCCCAAAAATTTCACGTGTCAAACGGATACATTTTCTGAAATCGCGCCAGTCGCTTTCCTCGGACATATAATTAAACCGGATCACAGGCGCAGCAGCCGGATCGGCGCTACGCAAGGTGACAGCCCCACGCGATTCGCTTCGCATTGGCCCCACATGCGCCTGGAATCCATGTCCCTCGGCGGCAGCTTTGCCGTCATAGCGCACCGCGATGGGCAGGAAATGATACTGAATATCCGGGTAATCCACCCCAGCGGCCGAGCGAATAAACCCAGCGCTTTCAAACTGGTTACTGGCCCCCAGCCCCTTGCCTGTGAACAGCCACTGCGCCCCGATCAGGGCCTTCCCCCAGAGGTTCCAGTATTTGTACAGACTCACCGGTTGGCTGGCTGCCATCTGCATGTAAATCTCTAGGTGGTCCTGCAGATTGGCCCCAACGCCGGGCCTGTCCGCGACCACAGGAATACCGTGTTCGGACAGATGTTGCGCCGCACCGATCCCAGACAACATCAGCAACTTGGGTGAATTGATCGACGAGGCCGCCAAAACCACCTCGCGCCGCGCATGTATAACCTGAACCTGACCGCCTCGCTCGATCTCGACCCCCACGGCGCGCCCGTCTTCGATGACGACCTTTCTGGCCAAACCGCGCACGACCTCGACATTGAATTTCTTCTTGGCGGGTTTCAGATAGGCATTCGCCGCGGACCAGCGTCGCCCTTTGTAAACGGTCTGCTCCATCGGGCCAAAGCCCTCTTGCTGCTGGCCGTTGTAATCGTCGGTGACCGGATAGCCGGCTTGCTGACCGGCCTCGACAAAGGCATGAAACAATGGGTTCTTGCGCGGACCACGGGTCACATGCAGCGGCCCGTCTGTACCGCGGAATTCCGATGCCCCCCCGTGCCATGTCTCCATCCGCTTGAAATAGGGCAGCACGTCGGCATAGCCCCAACCGTCCGCGCCAGATTCTGCCCAGTGGTCAAAATCCCGCGCGTGGCCGCGTACAAACACCATCCCGTTGATGGACGAAGACCCCCCGATCACCTTCCCGCGCGGTGTCGCCAGACGGCGCCCGCCCAGATGCGACTCGGGCTCGGACTGGAACCCCCAGTCATAGACGCCCATGTTCATCGGATAAGACAAAGCCGCAGGCATCTGGATGAATGGCCCTGCATCGCTGCCGCCAAATTCAATCACCAGCACACTGGCTCCCGCTTCACCCAATCTATAGGCCATGGCGCAACCGGCACTGCCGGCCCCGACGATCACGAAATCCGCTTCCATATTTTACGCTCCGCTTGTCACCCACGCCGCCGCCCATGCGGGGCGGGGGTGGGCGGGTGGGCCGACCCGCATGGGCGGCGACCCTTCAGGTGATCAGAACGGCGCCTCGACCGCATCCATCCGCACGAAAACTGACTTCAGTTGCGAATAATGCTCGATCGCCGCTTTCGAATTCTCACGTCCAACGCCCGAGGCCTTGACCCCTCCGAACGGCATCTCGACGGGCGCATCGTTATACGAATTGATGAAACAAGTGCCCGCCTGGAACCCCGCCACCATCCGATGCGCACGGGCCAGATCTCGAGTGAACACGCCCGCCGCCAGACCAAACTCGGTCTCATTCGCGCGGGCCAGAACCTCAGCCTCGTCATCAAAATCCAGAACACACATGACGGGGCCGAAAATCTCTTCTTGGGCGATCACCATATCGTCGGAAACATCCGCAAAAACAGTGGGTTCAATGAAAAACCCGTCGCGCTCCAGCCGCTTGCCGCCAGTCACCAGCCGCGCGCGCTCTTCCTGACCCTTTGCGATATAGCGTTCGACAATCCCCAACTGCCCAGCGCTGACCATCGGACCAAAGCTGGTTGCCTCGTCCATAGGGTCTCCGATTACTGCGTCTCTCAACCGCTCTGAAAGACGTGTCAGAAACGCTTCTTTGATACCCTTTTGCACAAAGACACGCGTGCCGTTGGAACAGACCTGCCCCGAGGAGTAGAAATTCCCCAAAATCGCCCCGCCCACGGCGTCCTCGATATCTGCGTCGTCAAAGACAACCAACGGTGATTTCCCGCCCAGCTCCATCGTCACATGCTTCATTTCCGCCGCCGCTGCGGCATAGACCTTGCGACCTGTTGGAACCGACCCAGTCAGAGAAACCTTGTCCACACGTGCATCAGTGACCAGGCTGCGGCCTACCTCGCCCGCGCCCTGCACCACGTTGAACAGACCCGCTGGCAGGCCCGCCTCGTGTAGGATCTCGGCCACTTTCAGAGCGCACAACGGCGTGGTTTCCGAGGGTTTGAATACCATCGCATTCCCGCAGGCCAGCGCGGGCGCGGCCTTCCAGCAGGCGATCTGCGTGGGATAGTTCCATGCGCCGATCCCGACGCACACGCCCAAAGCCTCGCGCATGGTGTAGGCCCAGTTTCCGTCGCCCAACGGAATATGTTCTCCGGTCAGAGACCCAGCCAAGCCGCCGAAATACTCTAACGCATCGGCGCCGGAGGTCGCATCCGCCACCAGCGTTTCCTGCAATGGTTTTCCGGTGTCATAGGTTTCCAGCTCTGAGAGCTCATGGTTGCGATCGCGGATCATATCGGCGGCGCGACGCAGAATGCGCCCCCGTTCCGTGCCAGACAGTGCGGCCCATTCCGCCTGCGCCTGTTTGGCAGCATTCAAGGCCTGTTCGATGACAGCAGGCGTGGCCATATACAGCCGCGCGATTTCATGTCCGGTGGCCGGATAGATCACGGGCAAAGGCGTGCCCGCCGTGTCCTCGAGATAGGCACCATTCACGAAATGGCTGGCGGTGGGTTGGGTTGGATAGGTCATTTTATTGAGTATTTCCAGCAAGATGAAAGAGCTATTCGCCACGCGGAAAGCGTTGGCTTTCTTCCAATGTGTTCAAGTCCATGTGATTGCGCATGAAACGTTCCGAGGCTTTTTGCAGCGGTTGGTAATCCCAGGGGTAGTAACCACCCTGGCGCAGAGCTTCGTAGACGATCCAGCGGCGCGCCTGGCTTTCGCGAACCTCGGCGTCATAGCGATCCAGGTCCCAGCGGGTTTCGGATTTGGCGCGCAGGCTGGCCAGCGTGCCCGCATGTGCGGGATCGTCGGCCAGATTGGTCAGCTCGTGCGGGTCAGCGTCCAGGTCGAACAGCTGATCAGGATCCAGCGCACAGCGGTTATATTTCCATTTACCATAGCGCAAACTGACCATCGGCGCATACGACGCTTCGGCCGCGTATTCCATCGCCACGGGGCTGGTGCGCTCCGCCCCTTGTCCCAATGGCACGAGGCTTTCGCCAGTGGTCCATGGCGCGATTTCGTCCATGCTGACGCCCGCCAGATCGCAAAGCGTCGGACAGATATCAATGTTCGACACCGGATCGGTGCAAAGCCCCGGTTCCATCTGCGGGGCCGAGATCATGATCGGGACCCGCGCCGACCCTTCGTAGAAGCTCATTTTGAACCACAGGCCGCGTTCGCCCAGCATATCACCATGGTCCGACACAAAGAGGATGATTGCCTCTTGGCGGGTGGTTTCCAGCGTGTCCAGAATCTGGCCTATTTTGTCATCCAGATAGCTGAGATTGGCGAAATACGCCCGCCGCGAGCGGCGGACGTCCTCGGTCGTCAAATCGAATGAGCGCCAGTCGTTCGCGTCGAAAATCCGTTTGGAATGCGGGTCCTGATCGTCATAGGGAATCGGGGGCACATCCGGGTCCAGATGGGCGCAATCCTCGTACAGATCCCAGTATTTTTTGCGTGCCACATACGGGTCATGCGGGTGAGTAAAACTGACAGTCAGGCACCAGGGGCGTGCGTCCTGCCCGCGTGCAAGGTCATAAATCTTGCGAGTCGCGTTATAGGCGACCTCGTCGTCATACTCCATCTGGTTTGAGATTTCAGCCACGCCACTGCCCGTAACCGAGCCCATGTTATGGTACCACCAGTCGATCCGCTCCCCCGGCTTGCGATAGTCCGGCGTCCAGCCAAAATCGGCAGGATAGATGTCGGTGGTCAGGCGTTCTTCGAAGCCATGCATCTGGTCGGGCCCAACGAAATGCATCTTGCCCGACAAACAGGTCTGATAACCCGCACGGCGCAAATGGTGCGCATAGGTGGGGATGGACGAGGCAAACTCGGCCGCATTGTCATAAACCCGCGTGGCACTGGGCAGCTGGCCAGACATAAAGCTGGCCCGCCCCGGCGCGCAAAGAGGCGATGCAGTATAAGCATTGCGAAACCGGGTCGAACGGTCGGCAAGGCGCCGCAAGTTCGGCAGGTGCAGCCATTCGGCCGGACCATCAGGGAACAGAGTGCCGTTCAGCTGATCGACCATCAGAATAAGTATGTTTGGCCGCGTCATGCGGACCCCCTCTCCAGCTCAAGATCTAGGTATTGCATAACGATTTCAATGGCCTTAGCCCCGTCTACTGTTTCTTGGCCCAAAGATTGACGCAGGTATCCCCCGTCAATCAGCGCAGCGATATTCTCGGCCACGCCACCGGCGCGCGCACCCAGAAGCGGGCGCAACCCATGGCACAGATTCGATCTGATCCGCCGCTGATAAATCAACAACAGCCGCTTTGCCGGAGCGCTGGACAGCGCCATCACATAGAAATTCAGCCAGGCGGCAATCACCTCTTGGCGAAAACTGGTATCCGAAAACGACGCCCGGATGATCGCCTCGACCCGGCTGCGCGGGTCCGCTGCCATGATCAGGGCTCCGCGCACCTCAGCGCCGTAAACAGTCAGGACGTGGCGCATGGCAGCCAGGAAAATATCTTCCTTTCCGCCGAAATAGTGGTGCGCCAATGCCGACGACATTCCAGCGCGTTTGGCGATCCGATTGACCGTCACATCCAGCGTTCCTGCCTCGCCGATTTCGGCGATCGTAGCTTTGACAAGCGCTTCTCGCCGTATAGGCTCCATTCCAAGTCGAGGCATGACACATCCATGTATTTCTTGCCTCACAAGGCTAAATGGGTTTTTATTGACTCGTCAATCAAGAAAAAACAGGGAGCACTCGATGCATCTTAAATCCACTCTTTCCGTCCTGGCGATGCTGGCGGCGGCCCCCGCAGTCGCAGATTGCGACGAAGTCACTTTCTCGGATGTTGGCTGGACCGACATCACCACGACCACCTCGGCGACCAAGCACGTTCTCGAAGCCCTGGGCTACGACGTCGATGTCAAAATCCTGTCGGTCCCCGTCACGTTTGCCTCGCTCGAAAGCGACGACGTCGACGTTTTTCTGGGCAACTGGATGCCCGCGCAAAACGGCGCGATCAGCCCCTATCTGGAAAGCGGCGAGATCGAGAGCGTCGCGGTCAACCTGGAAGGCACCAAATATACACTGGCCGTGCCCGCCTATACCTATGAAAAAGGCCTGAAGTCCTATGGTGACATCGCCAAATTCAAGGACAGCCTGGACGGCAAGATCTATGGGATCGAGCCAGGCAACGAGGGCAACGGCTATCTGGTGTCGCTGATCGAAGCCAACACACACGGTCTGGAGGGTTTCGAAGTCGTTGAATCCTCGGAACAGGGTATGTTGGCTCAGGTCGCCCGCGCCTATGGCAAGGGCAACGATGTTGTTTTCCTCGGCTGGGAACCCCACCCCATGAACGCCAACTTCGAGCTGAAATACCTGCCCGGTGGCGAAGACTTCTTTGGTGGTGAAGGCGTCGTTCATACCGTGACCCGCAAAGGGTATGCTGCGGAATGTCCCAACGTGGGTAAACTGCTGGGCAACCTGAAATTCTCGCTGCCGATGGAAAACCAGATCATGGGCGAGATTCTGGACGAAGGCACCGAAGCCGATGACGCAACCGAGGCTTGGCTAAAGGCCAACCCTGACGCATGGGCCAGCTGGCTGGACGGCGTCACCACCAAAGACGGTGGCGATGGCCTGACCGCAGTCAAAGCCGCCTTTGGCATGTAACTGACCACGGAAACACCCCTCTGATCCAACAGAGGGGTGTTTTGCTATCCCGGCGCAACGACGCCAGACCGACAGGGAAACGCGAGGACACGCAATGGTTTCACTCTTAGAGTGGTTAGAAGACGACAAGATCCCGGTGGGCAAAACCGCCAAAAAGATCTTTGATTTTCTGAAGGACAATTTCGAAGGCGCCTTCGACACGATCTCGGTGGTGCTAGAAGCCATGATCGAGGGCATCCTGTGGGTGCTGCAAACGCCTCATCCGTTGATCATGGTCGTGGTTTTCGCGGGGATCGCTTATGCCCTGCAGCGCAGTTGGAAGACGGCCCTGTTCGTCGCGCTGGGTCTGCTATTCGTGATTAATCAAGGCTATTGGGAAGAAACAACCGAAAGCCTGACACTGGTCCTGTCGGCCTGTGTGGTCTGCATGGGGCTGGGTGTGCCGATCGGGATCGCCGCTGCGCACCGCCCGCGCCTGTATGCCTGGATGCGCCCCATTCTGGACCTGATGCAGACATTGCCGACCTTTGTCTATCTTATTCCCGCCATTGTGTTTTTCGGCATCGGCATGGTGCCTGGTCTGCTGGCCACCGTGATTTTCGTGCTCCCCGCGCCGATCCGCCTGACGCAGCTTGGCATTTCTTCGACCCCTCAGGCCCTGCTTGAGGCCGTGCGCGCCTTTGGTGCCACCCCGCGCCAAACCCTGTGGAAGGTCGAGCTACCCTATGCCCTGCCGCAGATCATGGCCGGGCTGAACCAGACCATTATGCTTTCGCTGTCCATGGTTGTGATCGCGGCTCTTGTCGGTGCGGATGGGCTGGGCGTGCCGGTGATGCGTGCACTGGGCCAGGTGAATACCGCGCTTGGCTTTGAATCGGGCTTCATCATCGTTGTGGTGGCCATCATTCTGGACCGCATGCTGAGGATGGAACGCAAATGAGTGCTGTCATTTTCGACAATGTTTCCATTGTCTTCGGTGAAAACCCCGAGACTGCCCTCCCCCTGATGGATGCCGGTCAGGATCGAACAGAGATCCAACAGGAAACCGATCAGGTTCTGGGAGTGCACAACTGCTCTCTGACCGTTGATGAGGGTGAAATCCTGGTGCTGATGGGCCTCTCCGGGTCTGGGAAATCAACGCTTTTGCGCGCGGTGAACGGGCTGAACCCCGTCGTGCGTGGCCATGTGGAGGTTTCCACGGATCAGGGCATGGAGAATGTCACCAACGCGGACCCCAAAACACTGCGTTCGATCCGTCAGCACAATGTTGCAATGGTGTTCCAGCAATTCGGGCTTCTGCCCTGGCGCACCGTCCGTGAGAACGTCGGACTGGGGTTAGAGCTGGCAGGTATTGACCCTGACGAGCGGAATTCCCGCGTCGAGACCCAGCTGGAACTGGTTGGGCTGGCCGACTGGGCCGATCGCAAAGTCGGTGATCTGTCCGGCGGGATGCAGCAACGCGTGGGCCTGGCCCGTGCCTTTGTCACCAATGCACCGATCCTGCTGATGGACGAGCCGTTCTCGGCCCTTGACCCATTGATCAGGGCTCATCTTCAGGACGAACTGCTGGACCTGCAACAAAAGCTGAAACGCACGATCATTTTCGTATCTCACGATTTGGACGAGGCCTTCAAAATTGGCAATCGCATCGCCATCATGGAGGGCGGGCGTATCGTTCAATGCGGCACCCCACAAGAGATATTCACCGCGCCAGCCACCGACTATGTGGCTGAATTTGTGGCACATATGAACCCTCTGGGTGTGCTATGCGCGCGCGATGTGATGGAACCCGCAAGCGACAGCCACGCGACAACGGTGACGCCAGAGACATCCGTCCGCGAGGTCATGAAGGCCGCCAGCGCTGGCCCTGTCAGTGTGCTTGAGAACGGACGGATGGTGGGCCAGATCACGGCCAAAACCATCATGGAAAAACTGCTAGACCCGCGCGGCGGCTAACTACAGTTTTGTGGCAATGGCGGGCGGCGTCCTCAGGCGCCGCTTCAGCACGGCCTCGCGCCAGGTGATGAAACTAACCGAGCCCAGAATGACCGTGCCGCCCACCACGACCCACAGGTCGATTCCCTCGTCAAAGACAAAATACCCCAGCAAACACGCCCAGACCAATTGCAAGAAAGTCACCGGCTGCGTCACGGTCAATGGCGCCGCAGCAAAGGCCATTGTCATCGTGTAATGCCCCGCAGTCGCAGTCAGAGCGACCGCCGACAGAATAAACAGCGTCCACAGATCCGGCGTGACCCACACCGAGGCCGCCATGGGAAACAGGCCAATGGTCACGAATATCGACAGCATCCCCACCACGACAGCCGGGCTGCTTTCGTCACTCAGACGTTTTGCCAACAGGTAAGACGCACCGAAAACCACTGCTGCGAACAGCATTGCAATATGCCCCTGCCCGACCTCTCTGAATCCAGGGCGTAGGATAATCAGCGCCCCAAGCAGCGCAAAAACCACCGCCATAATTCGGCGCAAGGCCAATTTTTCCCCTAAAAACAACGCAGCCCCCAATGTCACATAGATCGGAGACATATAGTTCATCGCGGTTACATCTGCGATCGGGATGCGCGCCATCGCGTAGAACCACAGCGCGACCCCACCCGAATGCGCCAATCCGCGCAGGGCAAACAGCCCCCATTGTCGGCGTGTTAGTCTTGCGCGAAAAATCGGGCGCAGCATCGGCAAAACGAACACCATCCCGATTGCATATCGCAGGAACGCGGCCTCGGCCGCTGGGATGACGGGCCCCAGTGTTTTGACCAAAGCCGTCACACAGACGAACAAAGCGCCTGTGACCAGCATCCAAAAAACGCCCATGACCGGGCTAGAGGGGGCTTGATTGTTCATATGCGTACCAATTCATGGTTTTAACCACGACCGCAAGGGGCTACAGCAGCAAACTGGCCGCAACGGCCCACATAATGCAGCCAACGAACACATCCAGCACACGCCAGGCAACAGGTCGGGCGAAAAGCGGCGCCAACAGCCGCGCGCCATATCCCAAGGAAAAGAAAAACACGAAGCTGGCAGTCATCGCACCCGCAGCGAACAAGGTTTTTTCCTCGTATTGTGCCGCGACAGAGCCGAGCAGAACCACGGTATCCAGATAGACATGCGGATTGGCCCAGGTCAGCAGCAAACAGGTGATCAGCACGCCCTTGAGGCTGGCGCGCCCCTCGTCTGCCGCCTCCAGATGCTCACCGCCTTTCCAGGCCGCGACAAATGCCCGCGCGCCATAGATGATCAAAAACGCCGCTCCGCCCCATCGCATCACCGGCTCTAGCCACGGCAACTTGGTCACCAATACGCCAAAGCCCGACACGCCCCCGGCGATCAGAACCGCGTCCGACAAGGCACAGGTAAAACAAACAGCAAGGACATGCTCTTGGCGCACACCTTGCCGCAAGACAAAGGCATTCTGCGCGCCGATCGCCAGGATCAAAGACAGCCCTAACCCGAAACCCGCAACTATAGTTTCCATGCGCCCTCCTGACGTGTTGGGTGAAGAGTATCGCCTAAATCATTGATGTCTATTCAGGAAATGAGGCATGGTGCGCGAATTTTTGTGATCAACCGTCGCGCGCATACTTTTATCATTTACTTTCAATTAGTTAAATCAAACCACTTGGCGCGTCCACTGGCTCTTTTTCCCAAGAAACTTATCCACATGATTATCCACATTCCGATCAGGCCTCAGGGGATAAGTTCACTGACTCTGCAATATGGAAAGAAAACACCGCAGGTTGCCCGCCGAGGCATCCAGAAGGACTCATTTGTGATACCCGGTTTTCGCTTTGAATTCGGCAGCCTGTGGATAAGTCTGCACGGGTTTCAAGAGAGCGCATGAAAAAACCGGCCCATTGGGCCGGTCCTAAAGGCTGTAATAGCGCGTGGATCAAAGCTGATCCATCACCTCGTCCGTGGCTTCGAAATTCGTGGTGACACGTTGAACGTCATCGTCGTCTTCCAGCGCATCCACCAGCTTCATCAGCTTTTGCATGTCTTCCAGGCCCAGCTCGGTGGTCGTGGTCGGTTTCCAAACCAGCTTGGTCGAGTCGGACTCGCCCAGTTCGGCCTCAAGCGCGTTGGAAACCTCGTTCAGATCCGTGTCGGCGCACCAGATGATATGACCATCTTCGCTGCTTTCGACATCTTCGGCGCCGGCCTCGATCGCGGCCATCATGACCGTGTCTGCATCGCCCACAGAGGCGGGATACGTCACCTCGCCCTTACGGTCGAACATGAACCCGACCGACCCGGTTTCCCCAAGGTTGCCGCCGTTTTTGGTAAAGGTAGACCGCACAGTCGATGCCGTCCGGTTACGGTTGTCCGTCATCGCCTCGACGATCACAGCCACACCGTTGGGACCATAGCCCTCGTAGCGGATTTCTTCGTAATCGTCGCCATCGCCCGCAGTGGATTTCTTAATCGCGCGATCAATCACATCCTTGGGGACGGATTGCGACTTGGCTTCTTTGACGGCCATGCGCAGACGCGGGTTTTTGTCTGGATCAGGGTCGCCCATTTTGGCGGCGACGGTGATTTCCTTGGATAGTTTCGAAAACAGCTTGGAACGAGCGGCGTCCTGCCGCCCCTTGCGGTGCTGAATGTTTGCCCATTTTGAGTGGCCGGCCATGGTGCCTCCATCATCATAATAATTGTGTCGCGCCTCTATAAGTCACCTGAGGGCATGGCCGCAAGGAGGTTGCACTTGGGAACGTAGTGAGGTTGTGTGCCATCAGGAGGCCTTTGCCATGACGAGTGACCAAATCATCCTGTTTTCGCTGTTTGGGGGCGTGTTCGCGCTGCTGCTGTGGGGGCGCTATCGCTATGATCTGGTGGCGTTCTCGGCGTTGCTGCTGGGGGTCGTGCTGGGCGTTGTCCCCGTCAAAGAGGCATTTTCAGGATTTGGCCACTCGGCCACGTTGGTGGTGGCGCTGGTCTTGATCGTTTCGGCCGGGCTCGTGCGGTCGGGCGCGGTGTTCCTGATTACCCGTACCCTGGTGGACAGCAGCCGCGCGCTTGGTGGACACATTACCTTGATGGGGGGCATCGGCGGCATCCTGTCAGCGTTCATGAACAATGTTGCAGCACTGGCGCTGTTAATGCCGGTGGACATTCAGACCGCACGCAAGGCAGGACGTAGCCCAGGGCTTAGCCTGATGCCGCTGAGCTTTGCCACGATTCTGGGCGGCATGGCCACGCTGATCGGAACGCCCCCCAATATCATCATCGCCGCCATCCGCGAGGAATCCCTGGGCGAGCCGTTCCACATGTTCGACTTTGCCCCTGTCGGTGGGCTGACGGCGGTTGCCGGACTGATTTTCGTCGCCCTGGTGGGATGGCGGCTGATCCCCAAACGCGAAGACGCGGGCAACCCAACCGGCGATCTGGGAGATTACATTGCCGAACTGACGGTACCCGAAGGGTCAAAACAGATCGGGAAACGCGTCGAAGAACTGTATGAAGAGGCTGAAAAAGCCGATGTCGCTATCATAGGCCTGATCCGCGATGGCAAGCGCCGCTATGGGCGGTCGCGGTATACCACGCTTCAGGCTGGGGACGCGCTGGTGCTCGAGGCTGCGCCGGATGCGCTTGATGAATTTCGCGCAGCGCTATCCTTGGCTTTTTCCGACGAAAAACGTGAAACCCTGCTAAAGGCCGAAGGCGATGGGCTGGATATCATCGAGGCCGTCGTGCCCGAGGAATCCCGCCTGGTGGGGCGGACAGCCCAAGGGGTTGGCCTGGCCTGGCGGCAACGCTCGGTTCTGATGGGGATTTCCCGTCAGGGGCGGCAGATCCGCGACCAGGTCCGCAAAACACAGGTTCAGCCCGGCGACATCCTGTTGCTGTTGGTGCCGCGCAAAAACGGCCCCGATGTGATGGAGTGGCTGGGTGTGCTGCCACTGGCGAATCGCGGGCTGGCCGTGACCGAGGACTCGAAAACCTGGCTGGCAATCGGCCTGTTTGCAGCGGCCGTCGTGGCGGCCAGCGTTGGGTTAATCTATCTGCCCGTGGCGCTGGGGTTGGTTGTGGTCGCCTATGTACTTACACGGGTTTTGCCACTGGAAGAGCTGTACGATCACATCGAGTGGCCCGTGGTGGTGCTATTGGGGTCAATGATCCCGCTAGGCTCTGCGTTAGAGACATCGGGTGGGACAGACCTGATCGCCGGGACACTGGTGAATGTAACACAAGGTCTGCCGGCCTGGGCCATTCTGACGGTTCTGATGGTGGTCACCATGACGCTGTCGGATGTGCTGAACAACACCGCCACGGCAATCGTTGCGGCCCCCATCGGAATTCAGATGGCGCAGCAGCTGGGCGTGAACCCGGACCCGTTCCTAATGGCGGTTGCCATTGCAGCCTCGGCGGCCTTCCTGACCCCGATTGGCCATAAAAACAACACCTTGGTGCTGGGCCCCGGGGGCTATCGCTTCGGGGACTACTGGCGCATGGGCCTGCCTCTGGAAATCCTGGTGGTGTCTGTCTCGATCCCGTTGATCCTGATATTCTGGCCGCTCTGAGCCGCCGGACTCACAGCGGGAAAAAGAAGGGGATCAACGCCGAGGCCAGCATTCCCATGGTCACATTCAGCGGAATGCCAGCGCGCAAGAAATCGGTGAATTTATACCCGCCCGGACCGTAGACCAGCATGTTGGTCTGATAGCCGATTGGCGTTGCAAAGCTGCACGAGGCGGCGATCATCACCGCCACAACCAGCGCCCGCGGGTCCAAGCCCAAAGCATCGGCCAGCCCCATCGCAATTGGCGTCACGACCACGGCCACGGCGTTGTTCGACACCATTTCCGTCAGGGTCGATGTCAGCACATAGATTGCCCAGATCACCAGAACCGGTGGCAATTTGGCCAGCCATGGCTCGACCGCGCCGACGACTAATTCGACAGCGCCGGTGTGCTGCAAAGCCGCCCCGATGGCGAGCATCGAAAAGATCAGCGCCAGCAAACGGCCATCAATATAAGAAAACGCTTCGTCCGAGTCGATGCAACGGGTGATCAGAACCAAAGCCACCGCCAGCGTCGCCAGCAGCAGAATCGGGGCCACACCCAACCCCGCCAGCACCACCACGCCCAAGAGCGCCGCGATCGCCACAGGGGCCTGAGACCGTCGGAATGCGCGTGCCGTCGGCTGGGTCACATCCACCATCGCCATATCATCCGCCAGACGCTGAATATCGTCAGGGGCGCCCTCCAGCAGCAGGGTATCACCGACGCGCACCACCAGCTCTTGTAGGTTCGAACCGATATTCTGGTTCCGCCGGTGTACCGCCAGTGGATATACACCATACCGACGCCGCAAACGCATTGATCCCAATGACCGCCCCACCATCCGACAGCCAGGTGTGATCAGCACTTCGACCGTGTTGGTTTCCACCGCAGACACCTGGTCCACGCGTTTCAGGCTTTTGGTACGTTGCAGGCTGAGCAGCTCGGTCATTTGGGTTCGCAGAACAACGCGGTCACCAACCTGTAGGACCGCCCCACTCAGATCATGACGCAAGGACTGATCCCCACGGATAAGGTCAATCAGACGCACGCCTTCGCGTTTGAACAGCTGCACGTCCAGCACCTCGCGGCCGATCAGGTTGGACTCCGGCGGAATCACAGCCTCGGTAAAGAACTTCATTCGGCTTTTGTTTGACAGCATACTCGCCATGCTGGACCGATCCGGCAGTAAAAAACGGCTGAACACTGCCAGATAGATCATGCCCCAGATCACCAGGATGATGGCCAGCGGCGTGACTTCGAAGATCGAAAAGGCCTCAAGCCCTTGTGCACGCGCAACCCCGTCAACCAGCAGGTTGGTCGAGGTCCCAACCAACGTCAGCGTCCCCCCGATGATCGCAGCATAGCTGAGAGGGATCAACAATCGGCTGGCCGACACCCCCATCGTATTGGCAAGCTGCACAAAAACCGGAATCATCACCACAACGACGGGCGTGTTGTTCATGACCGCCGAAGCCAGCACAACAAAGGCCAAAAGCATCGCAATTGCCAGTTTCGGATTAGTTCGGGCCTGTTTGTCCGCCAGCACCGTGAACGCGTCCAACGCCCCTGTTCGCACCAAGGCCCCCATGACGATGAACATCATTGCAATGGTCCATGGTGCCGGGTTCGACAACACATCCAGCGCCGCCTGATACGGCAATAACCCCAGGACCAGCATCAACCCGGTCCCCATGATCGCCACGACTTCGGTCGGGAAAATCTCTTTTACGAAAAGGACAAACATGCCCAGAACCACAAGAAGCGCCAACACCGCTTGCGTAGACTGTGACAGGTGAAACAGATCCATATGGGTTCCTTGATCAGGATTTGTCAGATCAGTTTGGCCGATGCGCCAGTGTCCGGCAAGAGCCCAGACACATCCGCAGCATCTAGAGCCCCGATTGCTGCAAGCGTCCGCCAACCCGGATCATTTTGACCTCTTTCGCCAGTCCGGTGCGATCATCGGTTTCCACGAAAACGCCAGACAGGGTTGCCTCGCCATTGGCTGGGGTAAAACGCGATTTGACCATGCCGGTCACAAAGCGCCGCATCGGTTCGGCCTTTTCCATGCCGATCACGCTGTCGTAGTCGCCACACATGCCCGCGTCCGATTGGAACCCGCTGCCTTTGGGCAGGATCTGGGTATCTGACGTTGGCACATGAGTATGCGTCCCCACGATCAGGCTGGCGCGTCCATCACAGAAATGCCCCATGCCCATTTTCTCCGATGTCGCCTCGCAGTGCACATCCACCAGGATGGCATGGACGGCGCCACCCAGCGGATGTTTGCGCAGCACCTCGTCAATTGTGGAAAACGGATCGTCAAAGGCGCGTTTCATGAACACGTTGCCCAGCACCTGAGCCACCAGAATTTTGCGGCCACGGTGATCCTTGAACACCCGATGTCCCCGCCCCGGAGCCCCCTTGGCAAAGTTCAACGGACGCACGACGCGGGTCTCGCCCTCGATGAACTGCAACATGTCCTTCTGATCGAACGCATGGTCGCCCAGCGTCACGCAATCTGCCCCTGCATTCAACAGCAGCTTTGCGTGATCCCCGCTCAGCCCTGCGCCGTTGCTGGCGTTTTCGCCATTCACGACTACGAAATCCAGCTTCCAGTCCTCGCGCAACCGCGGAAGAGTTTCACTGATAGCGTTCCGTCCGGCCCGCCCCATTACATCGCCAAGAAAAAGTATCCTCATACGCCCTGCCTAGGCCGCAGTTTCCGGACAGGCAAGAGCAACCTGCCCGCGACACGCCATTCTGAACAGAAAACGGCCAGATTTAGGGCCTATTCGATCTGATACCGAGCCTCATAGCTGACCGGAAAATTGACCGAACGCGCAATGAAACAGACTTCGTGTATCCGGCCATGGATCGTATCGGCCAGCGCCGCATCTCCCCCCTGAGCCAGCGTAATCTGCGGCCGCAGCACCGCGCGCAAAAACCGCCCCGCCCCTGTAGGGGACACTTCGGCGATGCCTTCGGGGGTGTCCTCGTACCCTGTCACGACGACTCCGGCCTCGCTGGCCAAATGCAAAAACCACAGCATATGGCAAGAGGATAGCGCCGACAGCAGCAGGTCCTCGGGGTTGTGCTTGGTCGGGTCGCCGCCCAAAAGCGGGTCGTTCGAACACTGCACAACCGGCTTGCCTGGCGTCGCAATGTCCCACGTCCGATCATATGCGCGGTAATGCGTCGTTCCCTCGCCCCGGTTCCCGGTCCACAGAATACGAGAGCTATAACTATGCTGCTTGGTCATGCGGTTCCTCCGGTTCGGTTGGCGCCGCGCGGACGCTTAGAATGACAGGATACCCTGTTCGGTGACGATCATGTCCAGCGGCTGGTCCGTGGGTTCAAGCGGCAGGTCGTCGGCCTCTTGCGCGGCATAGGCAAACCCGATGGCCAGCGTCGCCCGTTTAGCGCGCAGCGCCTCCAGCGTTCGGTCATAAAATCCACCGCCATAGCCCAGACGCCCGCCTTTTGGGTCAAAGGCCACAAGCGGCACGATCAGGATTTCAGGGTCGAAAAATTCTTGCGTAGCAGGGATTTTCGCGCCGAACGGACCAGGGACCATCTGACACCCCGGCTCCCACCGGGCAAAGCGCAACGCCATCCCCTCGCCCATGATCACCGGAACACCAACCGGCCCATGAGCCGAGGCCTCCTCCATCGCGGGTAAGGGACTGATTTCGGTGCGGATCGGCATATACCCCGCCAAAGGCACCCCGCGATACCCCGCCAGAACCTGGGACAGATGGGACGAACGCCCGACAAACCCCGCCTCGTGCGCGGCCTTGCGCCGGGCAAAGGCCGCTTGGCGCGCCGCGGCCTTCTTGGCCACCAGATCCGTCACAACAGCACCCAAGCAGACAGCCCAAGGAAGGCGAAGAACCCGATGACATCAGTCACCGTCGTCACGAATGGCCCCGAGGCCAGCGCTGGATCAACCCCAAACCGGTCCAACGCCATCGGAATAACGATACCGCCTATCGCCGCCGCAATCTGCGTTAGCACCATCGCGATGCCGATCACCGCTGCCAGCATCGGCACGCCGAACCACAGGCCCGCCACCACGGCCATGATCAACCCGAACAACACCCCGTTCAACGCCCCCACAGAAACTTCGCGGCGGATTACCCGCATGGCGTTCTGAGCCGTCAGGTCGCGTGTCGCCAGGGCGCGCACTGTCACTGTCATCGTCTGCGTTCCGGCATTCCCGCCCATCGAGGCCACAATCGGCATCAACACCGCCAAAGCCACCATCTGATTGATGGTTTCGGCAAACAGATCAATCACCAGCGACGCCAAAATTGCCGTCAACAGATTCACAAACAGCCAGGTTGCTCGGCCTTTGGCGGCCTCCAGAATGCTGTCAGACAGGCTGGATTCGTCGCTCACACCGGCAAGGCGCAAGATGTCTTCTTCGTGTTCGTCATCCAGCACGGCCATGGCGTCGTCGATCGTGATGACACCAACCAGCCGGTTGTCTTCGTCCACCACCGGGGCTGAAATCAGGTGATATTGGTTGAACACATAGGCCACGTCGCCTTCGTCCTGCGTTACGGGGACCACCTGAAACAGATCCTCGACGATCTGCATCAAGGGCACCGTCCGGCGCGAGGACATGATTTTGCCTAGCGTCACGTTACCCACCGGATGCATCCGCGGATCAACCAGCGTCATATGGTAAAACTGATCAGGTAGTTCTTCGGCGTTGCGCAGGTAATCAATCGCGTCACCCACGGTCCAATGCTCTGGCGCGGTGACGACTTCGCGCTGCATCAAGCGCCCAGCCGAGAATTCCGGATAGGTCAGCGCCTGCTCGACCGCGACCCGATCGGCGTCTTCCAGTGCTTCAAGGATGGCTTCTTGCTGTGGCTCGTCCAGGTCTTCGACCAGATCGACCACATCATCCGAATCCATTTCCCGGACGGCCTCGGCCAGAACATCGGGCTTCAGGACTGCGATCACCTCTTCGCGGATGCTCTCGTCCAATTCAGACAGGATTTCGCCGTCGAATTCCTGATCATACAGTTGGACCAACCGGCGCCGGTCAAAGGTGTTCAGCTGCTCCAGAAGGTCAGCGATGTCAGCCGCGTGCAGCGGTTCCATCTGCTCTTTCAACTGGTCAGAGTCGCCAACATCGACAGCATACAGAATCGCCGAAACAGACCGTTTGTCCAACCCGTAGCTGCCCTCGTCCTGAAGCTCGGGCTGCGTCTCGTCTTTCGTATATTCTTCGCTCATGACGCCCCCGCTTGCTGACTTTTTACCTAGTGTTTCTCATAGCTGAAGGTCAGGGGCGGAAACAATGGCGAGGAATGATTTACCTTGGCATTCTGGCACAATACTGTGGTTGAAAAAGGAAATCGCCACAATGACCGACATCTTGCTTCTGGGACAGACGCTCAGCTTTGCTGCCGACCCTTTTGCAGAAGGCCCCGAGGCCGCCCGGATCAATCCGCGCGGTGGCGTTTTGATCCGCGATGGGGTGATTCAGGAAACCGGCCCGGCGGATGATCTGCGGGCGCGCCATCCGCAGGCCAAAATCACCGATCACAAGAACGGTCTGATCATGGCTGGGTTTGTCGATGCGCACGTCCACTATCCTCAGACCGCCATCATCGCCAGTTGGGGCAAACGGCTGATTGATTGGCTCAACCATTATACATTTCCCGAAGAGATGCGGTTCTATGACCCCGCTTATGCGGCCGAAATTGCCGGGCGATATCTGGACCTGACCCTGGCCAATGGCACCACCACAGTCGTCAGCTACTGCACCATTCACCCCGCAAGCGTGGATGCATTTTTCGACGCGGCGCAGGCGCGCGGGCAGCGGGTGGTCGCAGGCAAGACCTGCATGGACCGCGACACTGCCCCCAAAGCCCTGCGCGACACCGC
The DNA here is from genome assembly GCA_029212905.1 of Thalassovita sp. Taxonomy (GTDB): domain Bacteria; phylum Pseudomonadota; class Alphaproteobacteria; order Rhodobacterales; family Rhodobacteraceae; genus Thalassobius. Next base: position 31,462 of record JARGPB010000003.1, on the reverse strand, counting down.
CCAATCGGCCTATGATGACAGCAAACGCCTGCTGGAAAAATGGCACGGTCAGGATCGGCTGTCCTATGCCATCACGCCGCGATTTTCCCCCACATCCACGCCCGAACAGCTGGCCGCACTTGGCGCATTGTGGGGCGAGCACCCCGATTGCCTGATGCAGACCCACCTGTCTGAGCAGGTGGACGAAATCGCCTGGGTCAAATCTCTGTACCCGGACGCGCGGGACTATCTGGACACCTACGAGGAACACGGCCTGCTGCGTCCCGGAGGCCTGTATGGCCATGCAATCCATCTGGAAGAGCGCGAAAAATCCCGCCTGCGGGAAGTGGACGCCGCGTTGATCCACTGCCCGACCTCGAACACGTTTATCGGATCTGGCCTGTTCGACATGGGGGCAATGATGGCCGAAGGCCACCGGGTTGGGCTGGCCACGGATACTGGCGGCGGGTCGTCTTTCTCGATGCTGCGCACCATGGCCGCAGCCTATGAGATCGGCCAGCTGCGCCACCATCCGCTGCATCCCGCACATCTGTTGTGGCTGGCCACATCGGGATCCGCCCGCGCCCTGCGGATGGAGGATAAGATCGGCAACCTGACCCCCGGACACGAAGCCGATATCGTGGTGTTAGACTTGGCTTCGACCTCGGCCATCGCACAGCGCGCAGCTCAGGCTGATGACATCTGGGAGGCCGTGTTCCCCACAATCATGATGGGAGATGACCGCGCCATCGCGGCCACCTATGTTGCCGGTCAGGTTTTGACGCAGGGCCCCGCCAGTTCCATCACCCAATAACCGCCCGATTTCCCAAAACCGTACCGCGTGTACTTGCGGTTGAGGATGTTTTTTCGGTGAGATTCGGAGTCCATCCAGCCTTTGAATGCGGCGGCTTCGGTCTTGTATCCTTCGGCGATATTCTCGGCCATTGCGGCCACGCAATATCCGGCCCGATGATTGCGCGTATCAAAGTTCACGCCATCCGGGGTTTTGTGGTCATAAAAATCGCGCTTTACCATATCCGCAGCGTGGTCCTGTGCGGATTTTGTCAACGCGGCGCTGGCCTTCAATGGCTTGGCCCCGCTGTCCGTGCGCGCCGCAGCTAGGGCGGTATCAAAATCGAACGCCGTCTTTGCGGGCGCGGGCGTGATTTCAGGAGTTTTCGCCACCTTTTCCGGGTCGGTCGAGACACATCCCGCCACACCCAATGCCAGCGCCATGATCCCTGCCGATAGTCTCTTGCTCATGTGTCCTCCGGTATCGCAAAGCGTCAGGCCATCAGCGCCTGTACCAGCTGCGTTTGTCGCGTCACCAGCGCCTGTGTGTCGATCGTCGCAACCCTGCCGTCGCGCACCACTTGACGCCCTTCAACCAGAAGATAGCGAACCGAAACCGGCCCCGCCAGCAAAAGAGCCGCCGGATCCCAGCTGCCCGCGCTTTCGATGCCCGAGACATCCCAAATTGCCACATCACCGCGCTTACCCACAGCGATCTGACCGCAATCGTGACGGTTCAACACCTCGGCCCCGCCGCGGGTCGCGATCTCCAGGGCTTCGCGGGCGCTCATGGCATCGGCGCCGCGTGCGACACGCTGCAACAGCATGGCCTGACGCGCCTCCAGCACCAAATTCCCCGCATCGTTGCTGGCCGATCCGTCCACACCCAGCCCCACCTTGACCCCCGCGTCCCGCATCGGGCGAACAGGGGCTATCCCGCTACCAAGGCGACAGTTCGAACAGGGGCAATGCGCCACGCCAGTACGTGTTTTCGCAAAAAGATCAATCTCTTGCCCGTCCAGTTTGACACAATGTGCGTGCCAGACATCAGCGCCGGTCCAGCCCAGATCCTCGGCATACTGACCGGGACGGCAGCCGAATTTTTCCAAGCTATAGGCAATATCTTCGTCATTTTCAGCCAGATGGGTATGCAGCATCACGCCCTTGTCGCGCGCCAGCAGCGCCGCATCGCGCATCAGTTCCCGGCTAACGGAAAACGGCGAACAAGGCGCGATCCCAACCCGGCACATAGAGCCCTCGGCGGGGTCATGGAACGCGTCCACCACGCGAATACAATCGTTCAGAATATCGGCCTCGCGTTCGACCAGACGATCCGGCGGCAAACCGCCATCGCTTTCGCCGATGCTCATGGCGCCGCGCGTGGGATGGAACCGTAACCCCAATTCAGCCGCCGCGTGGATCGTGTCCTCTAGCCGCGCGCCGTTAGGATAAAGGTAGAGATGATCCGAGGACAGCGTACACCCTGACAGTGCCAGCTCGGCCAGTCCCAACTGAGCCGAAACGAACATTTCCTCGGGCCCGAAGCGCGCCCAGATCGGATAAAGCGTCTGCAACCAGCCAAACAGCAACGCGTCTTGCCCCCCGGGCACCGCGCGGGTCAGCGATTGATACAGATGGTGATGGGTGTTCACCAAACCAGGAGTAACAACACAGCCGCGCGCCTCAATGATTTCGCCGGTCGTGGACAGGCCTGTGCCGATTGCAGCAATCTGGCCGTCACGGATCAGAACATCCGCACCCGACAGTTCGCGGCGCGTATCGTCCATCGTCAACAGATGGTCAGCATTGCGGATCAGGGTTTCTTGGATAGGCATTGTCACACTCCTGTAGGCCCCTTTCGGTCAGAGTGTGACAGGGCGCGACAGAAAGGGACAAAGGACTCGCGCCGTTATCTATTTATCGCGCGAGATTTCTGCTCAATCAAGAGGGATATGGCGCAGAATATCCAGTGCAGCCGCATGCTGCTCGGGTCCGGCGGCTGCGACCACGCGCCCGCCGTCGTGGGCAGGGCCACCCTGCCAATCAGTGACGATGCCTCCCGCCGCCTGGATCACAGCAATCGGCGCCTGAATATCATAGTTCGACAGACCCGCCTCGATCACCAAATCGATATGGCCGGACGCCAACAGCGCATAGGCATAGCAATCCATGCCATAGCGCGTCAGGCGGCAATGCTGCGCAACCTGATGAAACGCCGCGCCCTCGGCTGGGGTGCCGACCTCGGGAAAGGTGGTGAAAATGATCGCCTCGGACAGGGGGCGCGATCCCAGGGTTTTCAGCGGACGCGGACCATACGGGCCGTCCATGTCCGCCTGCCCCAGACCGCCCCAAAAGCGTTCACCGATATATGGTTGGTCGATGACGCCGAAAATCGGCCCCGTCACGTCGGCCGCCGCGATCAGCACGCCCCAAGTCGGCGTCCCAGATAAAAACCCGCGTGTGCCATCGATAGGGTCCAACACCCAGGAAATACCGCTAGAGCCTTGGGTATGACCGAATTCTTCCCCGATGATTGTGTCATCGGGGCGCAGCCGTGCCAGTACATCGCGCATCGCCTGTTCGGCCGCGCGATCACCTGCCGTGACCGGATCAAACCCACCCTGAAGCTTGTTATCCGCCTCCAGCCCTGGCTGGCGGAAAAACGGGCGCACCGCCTCGCGGGCCGCATCGGCCAGCGCATGAGCAGTGGAAATCAGGCTGTCATTGTCAGACATTGGTCCCTCCGGCGGTGCAGTGCCCCTTGCGCCTACACCACCGCGCCGCATGGCTCAAGCAGCGTCAGACAGGACCTTGGCCAATTCGAACAGGGGGCGGCGCTGTTCTTCGGGAATGGAATAAAACGAGCGCACCAGATCCAGCGCCTCGCGATTCATCATCAATTCTTCTGGGCGCGGGGCCCGAGGCTCTTGCTCGTCTTCGGAATCATTGATCCCCTCAAAGAAACAACTGACGGGAACGCCCAATACTTCGGCAATGTCCCACAGCCGAGAGGCACTAACCCGGTTCGCCCCAGTTTCATATTTCTGAATTTGCTGGAATTTGATTCCAACCTGTTGCGCCAGCTGCTGCTGGGTCATGCCAATCATCCAACGTCTTTGCCGTATTTTTTGACCAACATGCACATCCACCGGATGAGTCATCACACGCCCCTCTAAACCAATTAACAAAACCAGGGTCAATAAGATGAAAAACACAGGATTGCGCCTGTGCCTTTGTTTTTTCTTCTGACACTGAGTCGGTGGCAAGCTACTCGTTTTTGCTCTTCAATCAAGCATAAGACACATCGAATACGTGAAAAAGAGAAGAGATCTAACAATCTATAGAGGAGAAACCTCTATCACGGGACTCGGGTCGCGTGCGTCAGGGCGCTTGGTTTGACACACTCCCATCGACCTCGCATAACGGCCAAAATCGGAGGAACTCATGCGCGCCTTTCACATTGCTTCGGCTGGCACCGCCCCCAAACTGACCGATCTGGACATGCCTCAGCCCGCCAAGGGCGAGATTCGCCTGCGGATCGCAGCTTGTGGACTGAATTTTGCAGACTTGCTGATGATTCAAGGAAAATACCAGGATACCCCTACTGCCCCCTTTACCTTGGGCATGGAGGTCGCCGGCACCGTTGATACCCTTGGCCCCGACACAGATGGCCCCGCCATTGGCACCCGCGTGGCAGTATTCGGCGGCCAAGGGGGGCTGGCGGACTATGGCGTGTTCGATGCAGCGCGCTGCGTGGAAATCCCTGACAGTATGAGCTTTGAGGACGCGGCCGCGTTTCAGATCGCCTATGGCACCAGCCATGTCGCCCTGGATCACCGCGCCCGGATGCAGCCGGGAGAAACCCTGCTGGTGACCGGCGCCGCTGGGGGCGTAGGCCTGACCGCCGTCGAAATAGGCAAGCTGATGGGCGCAACCGTGATCGCCTGCGCGCGTGGCGCTGACAAGCTGGAAATCGCCCGTGCCGCGGGGGCCGACCACCTGATCGACGCCAAAACCGAGGACATCCGCGAGATCGTAAAATCCCTGGGCGGCGCAGATGTTGTGTATGACGCCGTGGGGGGCGACCAATGGGAGGCCGCCTTTCGTGCCTGCAAACCCGAGGCCCGCCTGCTGCCGATCGGCTTTGCCAGCGGCGATGTTCCGCAAATCCCCGCCAACCACCTATTGGTCAAAAACCTCAGTGTGATGGGTGTCTATTGGGGCGGTTACCTGAAATTCCAACCCAAAGCTGTCACCGACAGCCTGAGAACCATGCTGGACTGGTACGAACAAGGGCGCCTGAAACCCCACATCAGCCACGTCTTGCCACTGGACCAGGCCGCCGAAGGATTAGAGCTGTTGCGCAGCCGCAAATCCACCGGCAAGGTCGTGATCACACCCTAAGGGTTACAGAAACGCCTGGCGCAGCTGGTCCGCCAGATGCTTCAGCGCTTCTTTGCGGCCTTTGTCCGACACATACATGTTGATGTGCTGCATCGAGAGATCGGGCAGCGCACCGCCGTGGTCGATCGTCTCCAGATGAGGGGGCTCCATGCCCTCGATCATCGTGTGAACCGCCAGATCTGCGGCCACTGTCGCCTCGATCGTGCGGTCTGATTCTGTCTCGACCGCGATTTCCCAATCCACATGCGCCTCGTCCAGCGCCGCAATTGCGCCCGCACGGAAAATGCAAAACCGCCCAAAGGCCAGCCGTACAGGGCGCTGTTTCCACGCCGCCCCATTCGGAGCCCCAACCCATTTTAGCGGTTTGGAGGCCAGAGTTTCCGCGCCTGGATCTTTTACTTCTTCGGTTGTCAGAATCACGTCGCATTCACCGCGCTGAAACTGCGCCTTCAGTTCACGCGTGAATGAGGTGATCAGCTGCACCTTCATGCGAGGGAAAGCAGCGTTGAACCGTTGCAGCACCTGCGGCACCGCCGGGTACACGATGTCATGCGGGACCCCCAGCACGATTTCCCCCTCAAAGACCTGATCGGTCAGGCGCGACATGATTTCGTCGTTCAACTCGACCATGCGGCGGGCATAGCTGCACAGTTGCTCGCCCGCGGCGGTCAGCCCGATGGACCTGTTCGAGCGATCCAGAAGCGGCACACCCAATAGATCCTCCAGCCGCTTGAGCTGCATCGACACGGCCGATTGTGTCAGGTTCAACACCCCCGCCGCACGCGTCACACCCCCCAAATCGGCGACAGCAACAAAAGACCGCAGGGTCGTGACATCCAGATTTCGCATTACATCACCAAAATTGATTGATCAGATCAAAAGCATTCATTTTCATATGAATCATATCCCGCCATATATATCAACATAAATGATTCAAGCGACTCACGTCATCACAAAAAGGAAAGAGTACCATGATTTCTGCACATCACTCGCATTGCGCCGCCCCGATGGCTCGGCGCTCACGTTCTTCGGTCCTGGCTCGCCTGATGAGCGCGATCTCTGTGCACCGTCAGCGCGCACGTCTGGCGCAATTGGACGAGGACGCCCTGCGTGACATCGGCCTGACTCGCGCCCAAGCACTGCAAGAAGCGCAGCGTCGGTTCTGGGATGCGCCAAGACATTGGATGAACTAAAGCGCAAATTCGCCCTATTTTCCTCCTGAACCTCTTGAAAACAGCCCCTTAGTAGCCAATATTCCGCACAAGCCCCCTTTAACGGGGCACCCAACACGCACCGGAGGCTTTAATGGCTGAATTCGAAACAATGCGCGCAACGGCTGGTGCACGCACCGCCCAGATCGACGCAGGGCTTCGCGCCCATATGAACAAGGTCTACGGAACTATGTCCGTGGGCATGCTGATCACTTTTGCTGTTGCATGGGCCGTGGGGACCGCGCCTGCCCTGCTGGGCATGTTCCGTGATCCGATGACCCTACAGCCCAATATCCTGGGCTGGATCATTATGTTTGCGCCCCTGATCATGGTTTTCGCCTTCGGAGCAGCCATCAACCGTCTGTCCGCCGCTGGTGCGCAGCTGTTCTTTTACGCCTTCGCCGGCGTGATGGGCCTGTCGCTCAGCTGGATTTTCGTTGCCTTCACCGGCTTCTCGATCGCGCAGGTTTTCCTGGTCACCTCGATCGCCTTTGCGGGCCTGTCGCTGGTTGGCTACACCACCAAGAAAGACCTGTCCGGCATGGGCACGTTCCTGATCATGGGTGTAATCGGCCTGATCGTCGCCTCGATCATCAACATCTTCCTGGGCTCGCCTGCAATCATGTTCGCGATCTCGGTCCTGGGGGTTCTGATCTTTGCTGGCCTGACCGCTTATGACACCCAGAAAATCAAGTCCACCTACCTTGCACACGCACATCATGGCGACAGCGAGTGGCTGGGCAAGGCCGCCATCATGGGCGCGCTGAACCTGTACATGGACTTTATCAACATGTTCATGTTCCTGCTGCAACTGCTGGGCAATCGCGAATAACTTCGGGTTTCGCATAATAGAATTGATTGAGGGCCGGTCATCAGACTGGCCCTTTTTCTATACGCCTGTTGGCACCGTTGATTTGAGTATTTTTGGCAAGATGAATGCAGCGTTTAGAAACCCGCGAGGGTGGCGCTGAACAGATGCCCCACGCCCGCCGTGACGCCCATTGCAAAAGTCCCCCAGAACAGGACACGGACCACCGCCGGTAAAATCGGAGCCCCCCCCATACGCGCCCCAGCGCCCCCCAGCACCGCCAGAGCGACCAAAGTGACCGTGGCAACCGCCATAGACATCTGTGCCGTGGGTGCCGCCAGAGCGCCCGCCAACGGCAGCCCCGCCCCCAGCGCAAAAGCGATCATCGAGGCAATCGCGGCCTCCAGCGGGTTGGAGCTGGCCAGATCCGTCAGGCCCAGTTCTTCGCGGGCATGGGCGTCCAGCGCGTCGTGGGCCGTCATTTGCAGCGCGACCTCGCGGGCGATTTTGGGATCCACCCCGCGGGCGATCAGACCATCCGCCAGTTCGCCCAATTCGTAAATTGGGTCCTCTTCCAGGGCTTTACGTTCGCGTTCGAGGTCTGCGGCCTCGATGTCCGATTGCGCAGAGACCGAGACATATTCGCCGGCGGCCATGGAAAATGCACCCGCGGTCAGCCCCGCCAACCCGGTAAACAGGATGCCCGATCGGTCCATACCGACAGCAGTTACGCCAACCAGCAGGCTGGCCGTGGACACGATTCCGTCATTGGCGCCCAGCATCGCGGCGCGCAACCAGCCCGAGCGGTTAATGAAATGGCCCTCTTTTGGCATCTCGCTGTCCTTTGCAACGCATTTGCAGGAAGTCACAGACGCAAAAGGCCACGCTATTGCGTGGCCTCAAGCTCGTCGAAAGAAAGATCGCTTACTTGATCTTGCCTTCTTTGTACTCGACATGCTTGCGCACAACCGGGTCGTACTTACGTACGATCATTTTTTCGGTCATGGTCCGGGCATTCTTCTTGGTCACGTAGAAGTGGCCCGTGCCTGCGGTCGAGTTCAGACGGATTTTGATCGTCGTCGGCTTCGCCATTTTAAAACTCCAGTCTTGGTCTAACGGGTCAGTCGGGCCGCCCGTGGAATCCTTGAAGCCTGCCTTTTAAGGGTTCCACGCCCCGAGTCAACAGCATTTGTTGGACCAATCCAGGCAGAGTGGCCCAGCCCGTCCCGATCCTGTGAATTACAGGCTGGGTTTGCCCATAGCCGTATGAATATCGCGGATTTTCGCGGTCTCCAGCCCCAGCGCCGACGCCAGCGCCGCCAGGTATTGTTTCTCGGCGTCGGTGTTGACTGTGATCGTCATCAAAGCTGCGGAATAGACCTGTGCCTTGGCGGCATCGCCGGTGTCCTTGGCCAGCGCCCCCACATCGACCGGGGCGTTCAGCTCGGATTGAACATAGGCGATTTCCTCGTCCGAGGCGCCTTCGAGATGCCCCAGGATCGCCTCTTGTTCGGCCGGGTCGATTTCACCATCAGATTTAGCAGCCTGAATCATCGCTCGGATCATCAGGCGGGCGTTTTCCTCGGCCATCGCGCCAACCGGAGTGCCAGCGGTCATCGCCTCGAACAGGCCAGACATGCCGCCTGCACCCGCCGTGGCCGCACCAGTCATGGCGGACATCAGCCCACCCAGGCCGGCCTGTGCCGCGTCCGTAGCGCCCTTGGTCTGCTGCCCGAACATGCCCATCATGTTTTGCAACGCGTCCGCACCACCGCTCATCCCCATTTTCTCGGCCATTTCGGACATCTGTCCGGCCATGGGGTTATCCGCCCCGGCCTTTTTCATTGCGTCCTGAATGCCCTCGACCCCGCCCATCTGACGAAACTTATCGACACCGCGCGCAGCGGCGAATCCGACAGCCAGCGTGGCCAACGTTTTGACAAAACTCATGAGGGGATCCTTCCGGTTGAAAAAGTGATGGCGACATACTGAGGGCAAGTCCCCGTCAGGCCAACCTTTTTCCCTGAATCCGGGACAGAAATACGCGCGGAGGGCCTGTAAGCCGGATTCTGTCCAAGGGTTACCCCCTCTGGATGACCATTCATCTGAGCACGCTGTTGCCAACGCACCTATAGCTGCCAACCCGGGCCTCTGGGTCAAAGCGTACCGTGCGGCGATATCGGGCGGACCCGATCAACCCCGCGCGAGGCCCCTATTCGGCATTGCTCCGGGTGGGGCTTGCCGTGCCGGTCCTGTTGCCAGTCCCGCGGTGAGCTCTTACCTCACCGTTTCACCCTAACCCATGCACGCATGGGCGGTTTGTTTTCTGTGGCGCTTTCCCTGGGGTTACCCCCGCCGGGCGTTACCCGGCACCCTTGCCTTGTGGAGTCCGGACTTTCCTCGACGGTTGCCCGCCGCGGCCATCCAGCCCTCCGCGCCCCGTTCCATTAGGCGTTGGTGACAGTGTGGTCAACGGGGAAGCGTGCAGCCAGGTCCTGTGCAATCGCGATCGCATAGCCGCGATTTTCCGGCCCCGCACAGCCGAACCGCGCGCAAAACGCGCCATAGACATGCAAAGGCGCCATGTCATTGTCGGGCATCACATAGCCAAAGGCACGCAGCGCTTTGCCGATCTCAAGAATTCGCGCAGCGTCCCAGCCGACCTCGCCCATATGCGCGGCGCGGCGCACATCAGGCCACACGGCAAGATCTTGCATCGCCAGCCGCCGCCAATCGAACCGCGCCCCTGGATCTGCTTTCCGCTCGGGGGCCATATCTGAATGGCCGATCACGCGCTCTGGTGGGATTGCCCAGCGTTGCAAAATTTCGGCCAACAGCGTCTCAAGCGCCGCCATCTGGGGTTCGGGAAAGGGATGATCGCCTGTGTTGGCCAGTTCGATCCCGATGGACCGCGAATTCACATCCGTCACACTGCCCCATTGCCCCGCGCCCGCATGCCAGGCACGCAGCTCTTCGGGAACCATCTGCCAGATTTGGCCGGTCTCTGAGATCAGATAGTGTGCCGAAACCTCAACTTCGGGATCACAGAGCCGATCCAATGCCGCCTGTGCACTGGTCATCGCGGTATAGTGTATCACGACAATATCGGGCACGGCACCATCCCGGCGCGGGCCGCAACTGGACGACGGATGTTGGATCACTTCCGGCGCGGTGCGCATCAGGTGTTACCCGCCCGCCGCCTTGCGGAAGGGACGCGGATCCCAATCACAGGCATAGCCATCCCCATCCGGGTCCAGCCCCGACCGATCCCGCGAGGGACCGCCACGGCTGAGGAATTCGGTCTGAGCCATGTCGGGCGAAGGATATTTTGCGCAATTGCGATCAGCCCGCGCCTGGGTGCTCAGAGACGAGCGTTTGTACAGCTGCGTTCCGACCGGGTTGCTGGTTTTCAGCGCGTATTCGACGATATTCGGCCCCTGCCCGCCCGAGCGTGTCGGCACTTTGGTCGGTTCGACAATCTGGTACTGGGCACGGTTACGCGCCAGCCGTTCGGCGTCGCTTTCGATGGTGCGCTCTGCCGAAACCGAACTGAAATCATTCTCCGAAGAAATCCCCGGGTGATCCGTCTTCACCGGCTCTGGGTTGCTTGGGCTGGCCTGAACGGGTGTCTGGCCCGAATTCAGCGCAGCTGCGGTTTCGGCCGCGATCCGTTCCGCCTCGTCTGCGGGTTGCGCGGCTGCGGGCACCGTGCCGGACACGCCGCTGCGGCTGGGCGCGAGTTGCTCTTCGGACACGGCCAACGGCGCGGGCAATGCCTCGCCCTCTAATGCGGCGTCGCGTTGTGCTTGGGTTTGCCGATAGGTCGCGTAATCACCGAACCCCACGCCCGACCCACTGTCAGGAACCGCAGGGTCACACGCTGCCAGACCCACAAGGGCCACACCACAAAGAAGATACCGCATCAAAGCCGTCCTGCCTGTTTTTGTTTTGCGACTGTTTACCACCACCGACCCGGTTTGGCCACAAAACCAGCAGCCTGCTCAAGCGCATAGGCGGTATTCAGCAAATCGCCCTCTTCCCACGGTCGACCGATCAGTTGCAGCCCCAGCGGCAAACCTTGGGCGTCAACGCCCGTCGGAACGCTGATGCCGGGCAACCCAGCCAGGTTAACCGTCACGGTAAACACGTCGTTGAGGTACATTTTCACCGGATCTTCGTCGCTCATTTCACCCAGACCAAAGGCCGAGGACGGCGTGGCGGGCGTCAGGATCGCATCGACCCCAGCCGCGAACGCTTCGTCAAAGTCTTTCTTGATCAGCGCGCGCACCCGGCGTGCACGGTTATAATAGGCGTCATAGAACCCGGCGGACAGAACGTAGGTACCAACCATCACACGGCGCTGGACCTCGTGGCCAAAGCCTTCGGCGCGGGTCTTTTCGTACATCTCGGTGATGCCATCGCCTGCACCCAGCGTGGCACGGTGGCCATAGCGCACCCCGTCATAGCGCGCCAGGTTGCTGGATGCCTCGGCTGGGGCAATCACATAATAGGCGGGCAATGCGTATTTGGTGTGCGGCAGAGAAATATCAACGATTTCAGCGCCTGCATCCTTGAGCATCGCGGTACCGTTATCCCACAATTTGACGATCTCGTCGGGGGTGCCGTCCAGGCGGTATTCCTTGGGGATACCAATTTTTTTGCCTTTGATGTCACCGGTCAGCATCGCCTCAAAGTTCGGGACGGCCAGATCGGCGCTGGTGCTGTCCTTGGGGTCATGGCCTGCCATTGCCTCCAGCATAATCGCCGCGTCGCGCACTGTTTTCGTCATCGGACCGGCCTGATCCAGCGACGAGGCAAAGGCCACAACGCCCCAACGCGAGCAACGCCCATAGGTGGGTTTGATCCCAACGGTGCCGGTAAAGGCGCAGGGCTGGCGGATCGATCCGCCTGTGTCCGTACCCGTTGCCGCCAGGCACAAATCGGCAGACACGGCCGAGGCCGACCCGCCCGAAGACCCGCCCGGCGTCAGGGGTGTTTCATCGTTGCCACGGCGCCACGGATTGACCGCATTGCCGTACACACTGGTTTCGTTGGACGAGCCCATGGCGAATTCGTCCATGTTCAGTTTACCCAGCATAACCGATCCCGCGTCATGCAGCTTACCGCTGACAGTGGATTCGTACTCGGGGACAAAGCCCTCCAGAATGCCGCTCGCGGCCTGGCTGGGCACACCCTGGGTGCAGAACAGATCCTTGATGCCGATGGGCAGACCGCACATCGCGGGCGCATCGCCCGTTGCCAGACGCGCATCGGCGGCCTTGGCGCGTTCCAGTGCGATCTCGGGGGTCTTGTGCACAAAGGCGTTCAGCGCATCGGCGGCGTCAATCGCGGACAGGCAGGATTCGGTCAGCTCAACGCTGGTGATTTCCTTGGCGCGCAATTTGTCACGGGCGTCGGCCAGGGTGAGTTTATTCAGATCAGACATTATTCCACCACCTTCGGAACCGCGAAAAAGCCTTCGCGCGCATCGGGCGCATTTTTCAGGATCTTGTCTTGCATATTGCCATCTGTGACCACGTCTTCGCGGCGTTTCAGGCGCTGCGGCGTGACCGAGGTCATCGGCTCCACCCCTTCGACATCCACCTCGTTAAGCTGCTCGATAAAGCCAAGGATGGTGTTGAATTCATTCGCCAGCGCGGGCAGCGCCTCGTCTTCCACCTTGATCCGGGCCAGCTTGGCCACTTTTGCAGCGGTCTGCGTGTCGATCGACATCGGCAAGTCTCCGTTTTCCAGTCTTGGAAGCGTTTAACGCCGTGGCCCGCGCTCCGCAAGCGTCAGGCCGTGCTGCTGCGCGTCTGGATTCGGGTCAGGCCGCAAATCGTGCGGATTCCGATCTGGTCAGCACCACCGGACGTGCTAGGGTTCGACTAAACAGCAAGTATGGAGGAGCAAAAATGAAACTCACGTGGCTTGGCCATTCCGGCTTCCGAATCGAGATCGGCGATCAAATCTTGTTGCTGGACCCATGGATGACCGGCAACCCGATGTTCCCCGAAGACAGCCGCGACACCGCCATCAAGGGCGCGACGGCCATTTTACTGACTCACGGCCACGGAGACCACACAGGCGACACGCTGACGATAGCCAAACAGGCAGGCATCCCAGTCATCGGCATCTATGACCTGATGAGCCATTGGGAAACCACCGAAGGCATCCAGACCGTCGGATTCAACAAGGGCGGCACCGTGAAACAAGGCAGCGTGAGCATCACCATGGTGAACGCCGCGCATTCCTCGTCCATGGCGGGGCCGAACGGACCGATCTATTGCGGGTCCGAAGCCGGGTATATGATTTCAGCCGAAGGCCACACGATCTATGTGTCCGGCGACACGGATGTGATGGCGGACATGAAAATCTTCCACGACCTGCACAAACCCGACATCGGCATCCTGTGCGCCGGCGGGCATTTCACCATGGACATGAAACGCGCGTCCTATGCGGCGAAAACCTTCTTTAATTTCTCGACGGTGATCCCGTGCCATTACCGCACCTTCCCGTTGCTGGAACAATCAGCCGATCTGATGAAGGAAGAACTGCAAGGCGTGAACGTGATCGAGCCACAAGTCATGGTGCCGATGACTCTATGATCCCAGGCGTGCTGCTAGCGCCGCTCTGCAAAGAACCGTTTTAGCAGACCCTCAGACTCGACCGCTCCGATCCCGTCATAGACTTCGGGGGTGTGATGACATTGCGGGTGGCTGAAAATGCGTGGGCCTTGGGCGATGCCGCCACTCTTGGGGTCAGAGGCGCCGTAATACACCCGCGCGATCCGTGCGGCCGAAATGGCTGTCGCGCACATCGGGCAAGGCTCCAGCGTCACATACAGATTATACCCCAGCAGCCGCTCGCTACCAAGTTCCGCACAGCCTGCGCGGATCACCAGGATTTCAGCATGGGCAGTCGGGTCGTTTAATTCACGGGTCCGATTGCCTGCCCGCGCCACCACTTGCCCGGCTTCAGACACCAGCACGGCGCCCACGGGCACCTCTCCGCGTGCGGCGGCAGCCTTTGCTTCTTCCAGCGCCTGATCCATGTAGCTGCGAAATTCCATTCCCTGTGTTTGCCCGGCAATGGCCGCTTTCGCAATGGGGCTGAATGCTATAATCGGGACCAGAGCATCCCGGCACCAGACCGCCGAGACGCCTGAACAGGATTGAACATGACCACACCGACCCCCAAAGGCGACCGTATCGCCAAAGTGATCGCCCGCTCGGGCCGTGCTTCGCGCCGCGAGGCCGAACGTCTGATCGAACAGGGGCGCGTAACCGTAAACGGCGACACGATCTCCAGCCCTGCGCTGAATGTAACCGGCAAGGACAAGATCGCCGTCGATGGAAAACCTCTGAGCGCGCCGGAACCGCCGCGCATCTGGCTGTATCACAAGCCCACGGGACTTGTGACAACCAACAGCGACGAACAGGGGCGCACCACAATTTTCGACGAGCTGCCCTCGGATCTGCCGAGGGTGATGACCGTGGGGCGGCTGGACCTGAACTCCGAGGGCCTGCTGCTGCTGACCAATGACGGCGACGTCAAACGCAAGCTGGAGCTGCCCTCGACCGGGTGGCTGCGCCGCTACCGGGTGCGCGTGAATGGCCGCGTCACCGAAGAGTTGCTGGAGCCCCTGCGCCAGGGCATCACCTATGAACGCATCACCTATCAGCCGATGGACGTGACGCTGGACCGCCAGCAAGGCGCCAATGCCTGGCTGACCATCGGCCTGCGCGAGGGGAAAAACCGTGAAATCCGCCGCGCAATGGAGGCAATCGGCCTGACCGTGAACCGGCTGATCCGCATCTCTTATGGGCCATTCCAGCTGGGGCAGCTCAAATCCGGTGGCGTCGAAGAAATTCGCCGCAAGATCGTTCGCGATCAATTGGGGCTGGACGACGAAAGCATGGCCGTGATGGAGGAGGCCACGCGCGAGAAACCCAAGCCCGGTCTGCGCCGCAAACCTCGCACCAGCGGGTTCGGAGGCCCTGGCCAGCCGGGGCGCCCTCAGCCCACAGACGCACCCTCGGGTCGGCCCGGCGGAAAGACCGCTCAGCGCACGCGTCGCGGCAACAAATCCGAACCACCCGAACTGTCCACCCGCCCGGGTCAGGACGGCAAACCCGCCCGTGCGGGAAAACCCGGCACCCGCTCGCGCCCGCAAGGTGGAAAACCACCGCAACGGCGTAAGTGACGCGCACACCACAATCTTCCCCCTAGTATACGGTGGGCCGATCTCCTAGGTTCGAAGGTGAACAACTGTTTGGGGAACGGATGTCTGATACTGGTCTGCAAAAGCTGGCTTTTGTCTTGCTTGTCATATTGATCCTTTACGTCTCTGTCGCAGGAGGCGTGTGATATGGCACAGCGATACGGCGGAAAATTCAGCCCGCAGGGAGAGACCCCTGCTGACACCTCGCCCCGCGCGTCGGGCGGCGAGTTCCGCGCGGCACGGCGCACCCGTGCCGGTGGTCGGGTCAATCTGCTGTTTCTGGCCCCCCTGCCCCTGATTTGGTCGGCCTTTGGCAATGGTCCAACGGCCCTGGCGCTGAATCTGGCCGCGCTTGGCGTGCTGATTCTGGCGGCCTGGCTGACCCGCGAAGGCCTGATCGCCCAAGAGGCCTATGACGCGCGCACTGTCGCGCGCCGCCCGGCCTTTCCGCGCAAGATCGCTGGCAGCATCCTGACGGGGCTGGGGCTTGGGCTGGCGGGGTTTGCCGCCACCGGCGACCTGATCGCGCCGGTGATCTATCTGGTGATCGGCGCCGCGCTGCACCTGATGGCCTTTGGGATGGACCCGATGAAAAACAAGGGGATGGAAGGTATCGACACCTTCCAGACCGACCGCGTCGCCCGCGCTGTAGACGAGGCAGAAAACCACCTGACCGCCATGACTGACGCCATGAAACGCGCAGGCGACCGGCAAATGATCACACGGTTGGAGCAATTCCAGACCACCGCCCGCGATCTGTTTCGCACCGTCGAAAACGACCCGCGCGATCTGACTGCGGCCCGAAAATACCTGTCCGTCTATCTGATGGGCGCCCGCGACGCGACGATCAAGTTCGCAGACATCTATGCCCGCACCGGCGACGCGCAGGCGCGCACGGATTATGCGGCGCTTCTGGATGATCTTGAGCAGAACTTCGCCGCCCGCACGCAAAAACTGTTGCTGGACGACCGCAGCGATCTGAATATCGAAATCGACGTGCTGCGCGACCGGCTGAAACGCGAAGGTCTGACCTCGCACTAACAAACCGTTTTAACGGATACTGAAAGGGAAACTCATGTCCGGAACCATTCAGCAAAAGGCCCAGGACACTCTGGCCCTGGTCGAAGAAGTCAACGCCGTGATCCTGCCCGACCCCACCCAAGCCGAGCAAATCGTGCCGCTGGAACAAGCCGATCCCGCCGCATCCGAGGAAATCCGCTCTCGTATGGCAGAACTGGACATGGGCGACACCGGGTCCATCGTGCACTTTGGGTCGGCTGCGCAGGCAGAATTGCAAGAAATCAGCCAGGCCATGCTGCAAGATGTCCGCAACAAGGACGTAGGCCCCGCTGGCGACAGCCTGCGCCAGATCGTGACCTCGATCCGCGGGTTTTCAATCAGCGAGCTGGACACGCGCCGGGAACGGTCCTGGTGGGAGAAACTGATCGGCCGCGCCGCGCCCTTTGCGAAATTCACCGCGCGGTTTGAAACCGTTCAAGGCCAGATAGACAAGGTCACGGATGACCTGTTGGGCCACGAACATACCCTGCTGAAGGACATCAAATCGCTGGATCTTTTGTATCAAAAGACCTTGGCGTTCTATGATGAACTGGCGCTGTATATCGCTGCGGGCGAGGCCAAGCTGGCCGAACTGGACGGGACCATCATCCCCGCCAAAGAGGCCCAGGTTCAGGCCGCCCCCGAAGCCGAACAAGTCATGGAAGCGCAAGAGCTGCGCGATCTGCGCGCCGCGCGGGATGATCTGGAACGCCGCGTGCACGATCTGAAACTGACCCGCCAGGTGACGATGCAGTCGCTGCCCTCGATCCGGCTGGTACAGGAAAACGACAAATCGCTGGTGACGAAGATCAACTCGACCCTGGTGAACACCGTGCCGCTGTGGGAAACCCAGCTGGCGCAGGCACTGACAATTCAGCGCTCGGCCGAGGCCGCCGCCGCCGTACGCGACGCCAATGATCTGACCAACGAATTGCTGACCGCCAATGCGAAAAACCTGCGCGACAGCAACAAAATGATCCGCGAAGAAATGGAGCGGGGCGTCTTTGACATCAACGCTGTGAAACAGGCCAATGCGGACCTGATCGCCACGATCAATGAAAGCCTCCAGATCGCTGACGAAGGCAAGGCCAAACGCGCCGCTGCCGAAGAAGACCTGAAAAAAATGGAGGCCGAACTGCGTGACACGCTTGCCGCGGCCAAGGCACGTAAAACCGGGCTGGGCGACACTGCCGGCACCGCCGTACCGGAGGCATAAGTCCCCTTGCACCTGTCTGGCCTGATCAAAACCATCACTGCCGGGGCCGTTTTGGCCCTGGCTGGATGTATTGAGACCCCGCCAACCACCAACCCTCAGGCGCGCCCCGCTGGATTGCCGACGGGGCAGCCCTCGGCGCAGTCCCGTGCCCTGGCGAGCTATTACAAACACTTGCAGGCCGATCTGCTGGCGCAGGGCCTGCTGCGCACCGATGGCGGGGGACCGGACACACCTTTTGGCCCGAAACTGCTGACCAGAGACTTTATCCGTATCGCGTTCTTTGACGAATACGCGCGGGGCGCGGGGCTGAAGGCCTCCAAGGCTGGGGCAGGCGTTTTGCGCCGTTGGGCGGGGCCTGTTCGCGTGTCAGCCGAATTCGGCCTGTCCACCCCTGCCGACCAAAAGGCCAAAGATCTGGCCGCTGTAACGAAATACGTGCAAAGACTGAACCGGATCACCGGGCACCCGATTTCGATGCGCGATCAGGGGGCGAATTTCCATGTCATGTTCCTGAGCGAGGATGACCGGCCCGCAGCCCTGGAACGGATCAAACAGATCGAACCGCATATTCAGGACAGTTCACTGGAAATCTTTGAGAGCATGCCGCGCTCGGTTCAATGTCTGGTCATTGGGTTTTCGAATGCCAATGACGAAAAACACTATTCCAAGGCGATCGCTCTGGTCCGCGCAGAGCACCCTGACCTGCTGCGCTTGTCCTGTATCCACGAGGAAATCGCTCAGGGCCTGGGTCTGGGGAATGATTACCCCAAGGCGCGCCCGTCAATTTTCAATGACGATGACGAGTTCGCCCTGCTGACGACACATGATGAAATGCTGTTGCGGATTCTCTATGATCCGCGGCTAAGAGCAGGCATGAGCGCCCCCGAGGCACGTCCGATCATTCGCATGATTGCAGACGAGCTGACCCGCGGTTCCAGCTAATTCAAGGAGGCCCAAACATGGGTATTTTCGATTTCCTGACCGGAGAGTTTATCGACGTCATCCACTGGGTTGATGATACACGCGACACGATGGTCTGGCGGTTCGAGCGCGAAGACCACGAGATCAAATACGGCGCGAAACTGACCGTCCGCGAGGGCCAATCCGCCGTTTTCGTGCACGAAGGCCAACTGGCCGACGTCTTTACCCCCGGCCTGTATATGTTGGAAACCAACAACATGCCGGTGCTGACGACGCTGCAACACTGGGATCACGGGTTCAAATCGCCCTTCAAATCCGAGGTTTACTTCGTCAACACCACCCGTTTCAATGATCTGAAATGGGGCACGAAAAACCCGATCATGCTGCGCGATCCTGAATTCGGCCCGACGCGCATTCGCGCCTATGGCACCTATTCCGTGCGCGTGTCCGATCCGGCGCGTTTCCTGACGGAAATCGTTGGCACGGACGGCGAATTCACCATGGACGAGATCAGCTATCAGATCCGCAACATCATCGTTCAGGAATTCTCGCGCGCGATTGCGGTCTCGGGGATTCCGGTTCTGGATATGGCGGCAAACACTGCCGATCTGGGGAAACTGATCGCAGCGGAGATTTCCGGCACGATCGCCGAATACGGCCTGTCGATCCCCGAACTCTATATCGAAAATATCAGCCTGCCCCCTGCGGTTGAGGCCGCTTTGGACAAGCGGACCTCGATGGGGTTGGCGGGCGATCTGGGCAAATTCACCCAGTATTCCGCGGCCGAAGCGATGACCGCAGCCGCTCAGACGCCGAATTCCGGCATGGGCGCCGGGCTGGGTATGGGAATGGGCATGGCAATGGCCCAGCAAATGGCCAATCCCGGCCCGTGGGGTCCGCGCCCCGCTGCCCCACAGCCTCAGCCCGCCCCCGTCGCACCGCCCCCGCCACCTGTCGAAAAAGTCTGGCACATCGCCGTAGACGGACAGACGCAAGGACCGTTTTCCCGCGCGACCTTGGGCCGGATGGCCACCAACGGAGAGCTGACGCGTGAAACCTATGTCTGGACAGCCGGTCAGGATGGCTGGAAACACGCCGATGACGTCCAAGAGCTGGCGCAGCTGTTCACCATATTGCCGCCACCTCCACCCGCAGGCTGACCCATGACGCACGTCGTCCGCAGCCCGGATTGCGAACACTCGGACACAGATCAACGCGCAGAGCAGATTGCCCTGGCCTTCTTGGGGGCCGGGGATTTGCCGGATGCGCAGCTGTCCGAAGGGGCCGTCTGGGACCGAACTGGCGGCGCGATCACGGGGCGGCAAGCGATCCAACAGATGCGCGCCACCCTGCCCGCCTGCGACAGCATTCGCATTGATCAGGTGGTCAGCCACGGCAAAGCCGCCACCGCCACAGGGCTGTTACGCCGCCCCGGCGAAGGGACGCGGCTGTTTTGTCATGTGATCAAGTTCACCTCGGTCGGCAGCGGTGAAATCGTACAGATCGTCAGTTTCGAACATGCCGGGGGCAAGCATGACCGATAACCAAGAGCACCGCTTTCCTTGCGTCCAATGCGGGGCGGATATGCGGTTTGACCCGTCCGCCGGCCAACTGGTCTGCGATCATTGCGGCCACACCGAAACCGTCACGGACTCGGGGCCTTGGACAGGCGGCGCCATCCGCGAACTGGATTTCAAACAGGCGCTGAACAACCTGCTACCGGCCCAGGAAATCGAGGAAACCCGCGTCACGCAATGCCCGAACTGCGGGGCGCAGGTCGAATTCGACGAGGCGACCCATGCGCTGGAATGCCCGTTTTGCGCGACACCTGTGGTCACGGGCACGGGCACGCATCGTCACATCAAACCACGCGGAGTTCTGCCCTTTGCAATGACAGAACGTCAGGCCCGCGATGCGATGACCACGTGGCTGGGCAAGCTCTGGTTCGCGCCCAACGGCTTGCAGGACTATGCCCGAAAGGGCCGGAAAATGGACGGGATCTACGTTCCTTATTGGACATTTGATGCGGACACGAAATCCGCGTATCGAGGCGAGCAAGGCACAGTTTATTATGAAACCCGGACCGTCATGCGCGATGGCAAACGCACCCAGCAGCGTGTCTCGAAAATTCGCTGGAGACCCGCCGCAGGGCGTGTCGCGCGATTCTTCGATGATGTTCTGGTGCTGGCGTCACGCAGCCTGCCTAAACGATATACTGATGCGTTAGAGCCCTGGGACCTGTCCGCGCTGGAACCGTATCAGCCCCGATTCCTGGCCGGGTTCCGCGCCGAAGGCTATGCGATCGAGCTGGACGAGGGCTATGATCAGGCGCGCAGCCATATGAACCGGGTGATCGAGCGCGATGTCAGGTTTGACATCGGCGGCGATCAGCAGCGTATCCACGACATCCAGACCCAGATCAGCGATGTGACCTTCAAACACATCCTGCTGCCGATCTGGCTGGCGGCCTATAAATACCGCGGGAAAACCTATCGGTTTGTGGTCAACGGCCAAACCGGGCGGGTCCAGGGCGAGCGTCCGTACTCGGCCTGGAAAATCACGATCGCGGTGATCTTGGGGCTGATTGTGGCCGGGATCGCCGGTTATTTCATTTCTCAAAATCAATAGTGATGACTGAAAGCGCTGATATGACTGACGAATTTAATGCGTTCAATACCCTCATGCATCGGCGCCATTCCTGCCGTGGATTTCGCCCCGATCCCGTCCCGCGCGCCGTGATCGAGCAAATCACCACCGCTGCCAGCCGCGTGCCGAACTGGTGCAACTCGCAACCCTGGCAGGTGATCATTACCGAAGGGGCCCAGACCGGCAAGTTCCGCGACACAATAACCGAGGCGGCGTCGACCCTGCCCCCGGTGCCCGACATGGAATGGCCCGCACACTATACCGGAGTCTATCAAGACAGGCGGCGCACCTGCGGGTTGCAACTGTATGATGCCGTTGGAGTAACGCGCGGGGATCGCACGGCCTCGGGCAAACAGATGATGGAGAATTACCGCCTGTTCGGTGCGCCTCATGTGGCCATCGTGACCACTGAGGCCGATCTTGGACCCTATGGCGCGATGGATTGCGGCGGCTTTGTTGCGGCCTTTACGATTGCAGCCGAGGCGGCAGGGGTGGCCAGCATCGCGCAAGCGGCAATCGCGGCCTTTGCGCCGACGGTGCGGACTTTCTTTGGAATCCCCGAAAACCGGCAAATCCTATGTGCGATCTCTTTTGGATACGAGGACACAGAGCACCCGGCCAATGGGTTCCGCACAGAACGAGCGGACCTGTCCGAGGTAATCGACTGGCGCAGCTAGGGGGCCATCCCTTTTTGTGCGGACAATTAAGGTGAAAGGAGCCTTTATGCGAGCGTTATTACAGCGCGTCTCGGGCGCGTCAGTATCGGTAGAGAACCAGGTTATCGGACAGACAGGACCCGGATTGCTGATCCTGATTTGTGCCATGGCCGGGGATACAGAGGCGCAGGCCGACCAGCTGGCCGCGAAAATTGCGAAGCTACGGATTTTCAAGGACGAGACCGGCAAGATGAACCGCTCGGTGCGCGATGTTAATGGCTCGGCCTTGGTGGTTAGCCAGTTCACATTGGCGGCGGATACCTCTCGCGGAAACCGGCCCGGTTTCTCAGCAGCCGCGCCCCCCACCGAAGGCAAAGCGCTGTATCAATATTTCGCGACGCGGCTAATCGCAGAGGGCGTGCCCGTTGAAACCGGAGAGTTTGGCGCGGATATGGCGGTGTCCCTGGTGAATGACGGGCCGGTGACGCTGTGGATGGAAACCTAGGGACCGGCCCTAGGCGTTCCGTCCTGCGCGTTTCAGGGCCTTGCGGGCCAGGGACCATCGGTGCACCTCGGACGGACCATCGTAGATACGAAACCCCCGCACCTCGCGGAAGATACGTTCAACCGGGGTTTCATCCGTAATCCCAGCCCCGCCCAGAATTTGCATCGACCTATCCACCACGTTCCAGATGGTTTCAGAACATTGCACCTTGGCCATCGAGCTTTCCGTGGTGCCACGTTCACCCTGGTCCAGCACCCAAGCGGCCTGTTGCAGTGACAACCGCGCCGAGCGGATCTCCATATCATTATCAGCGAGCTTAAACCCCACGCCCTCGTGTTCCCCCAGAACCTTGCCAAAGGCGTGGCGCGTCGCGGCATAGCGCGCAGCGGTATCATGCGCCCGCCGGGCCGACCCAAGCCAACGCATACAATGGGTCAGGCGCGCCGGGGCCAGCCGGACCTGCGCGTATTTGAAACCTTCTCCGGGGGCCCCCAGGATATCCTCTTTTTGCAGGACCAGATTGTCAAAGCGGATCACCGAATGGCCGCCCGCAAAAGAGCTGTCCATCGTATTCATGTCCCGTTCAATCACGATGCCGTCGCGCGGAAGTTTCGTCAGGAACATGGTTGCGCCATCCGCATCGCCCAGCCCCACGGTTTTCGCCATGATGATCATAAAGCTGGCGTTGCGCGCGCCGGTGATCAGCCACTTGCGCCCGTTCAACACATAGCCATCCGAAGTCAGCTCGGCTGTGGTTTGCATCATCATCGGGTCAGCCCCTGCCCCGCCCGGTTCTGTCATCGCAAAACACGAGCGCGCACCACGGCATAGTGGCTCTAGGTAGGTTCGACGCTGTTCGGTGTTGGCCACGACGTCCAGCAAATGCACGTTGCCTTCGTCCGGGGCACCGCAATGCATCGCGGACGGCCCCAGAATAGAGTATCCCGCTTCTTCGAACACAAAGGCCCGGTCCAGATGCCCCAGCCCCAGGCCTCCGAATTCCTTGGGCACATGCGGCGCAAAGACACCGGCCTTGCGCGCCAGGGCGTTCATTTCCAGCCGCATGTCTTCGGAAGGGCCGTGTTCGCCCCAGCGCGGGTCTTTCTCAAACGGGATAATATCCTGCTCGATAAAGGCATGGGTGCGCTCTGCCAGATCACGCAGGCGCGCGCTTACTGAAAAATCCATAGGGCTCTCCTCGTTCTTGTGTTTGGATCGGGAGACGCAGAGGATCACCCTCTGCGCCCCACCGATCAAGTGCTCCGGACCGTTGGGCCGCGCATTCCCGATCGGAAAACCCACGCTTGCACAGGCGGGTTCCCCCTGAAATCCGGCGCAACTCCTCTTTTGCGCGGGATGCCGATGCAAAGCTCCCTCTCCGTCGGGAATGGGCCGCATACGCGCTCCCCCTCAGTCAGCGCGCATCCGGTCCGGCAGCGATCGTCAGACGATCACACCCGAACGAGTCGTTCAACCCCTCTGTCGAAATTTGGACAATTCTATTCGAATTCCAGATCCGAAGCCGTTTCGACAAAGGACTTGATCAGCCGCAGGCGCGCGCGATCTTTCGGTGCGACGATCGAAATCTGATGACCGTGC
The DNA here is from genome assembly GCA_029212905.1 of Thalassovita sp. Lineage (GTDB taxonomy): Bacteria > Pseudomonadota > Alphaproteobacteria > Rhodobacterales > Rhodobacteraceae > Thalassobius. The sequence continues at coordinate 7,442 of JARGPB010000003.1, read as the reverse complement.
TGCAATTCGCGTACGGGAATTTCCCGCAGCCCCTTGGCGATCAGCCCGCTGCGCCCCAGAAAGAGCGCCACGCCGATGCCTTGCAGCACCGCCTCGCACATCAGAGGAAAGGTCGTCATCCGAATGGTCCGATTCAGCACAACGCCATGTTTTTTGATCGCCGCATGAATGACCCGTTCCGTCAGCGACCCCTGTTCGGGCAGAATAACGGTTTCGTGCTCCAGATCCTTGAGGGACAGCGATCGCACCTGCGCAAACGGTCCGGGTGTCGGGACATAGGCGACATAGGAAAGCTTTTGCAGCGGAATGATGTCCCATTCCTCGGATCGGGGCGCGTCAGTGATCAGCCCGACATCCGCGCGCCGGTTGCGGATCATTTTAGTGGCTGTCGTCCAGTCATGCAGGGCAAAATCCACCTGAACCCCCGGAAAGCTGTCCTGAAACGCCAGAATTGCACGCAGCGCCGGTTGCGGCGCATTGGCGATCACCTTCAGGTGGCCCTTCTGCATCGCCTCGAACCCCTCAAGCCGTTCAGAAATCGCGCTGTCCAATGTGACCAGGCGGTCCGCCAGATCAAAGAACTCTTGCCCTGTCCGGGTCACGTTGACGCCATCGCGTCCCCTCAACAACAGCTGCGTCCCGATCTGTTTCTCCAGTTTGGCCACGTGCTGGGTGATGGTCGATTGCGTGACGCCCAGGCGCGCAGCCGCCGCTGAAAAATTCCCCTCTCGGACGACATAGGCAAAGGCGATGAATTGATGATGGTTCGGGCGCAAAACATGTCTCCTTTTGCGCCAAGCATAGCCAGCATTAGCCTCACTAATATGACGTTACAAAAAAGCGCAAGAGAGCCGGTAGCGTGTAGCCAAACAGGAGAATCGCATGGCCGGTCTGATCCTTGACAACATCAAGAAAAGCTTTGGGGACACCCAGGTACTGAAGGGCGTCTCGCTGCACGTGGCCGACGGAGAGTTCGTCTCTTTGGTTGGGCCGTCTGGCTGTGGTAAGTCCACGCTGCTGCGCATCATCGCAGGTCTGGAAGAGCAGAGCTCGGGTGACATTCTTCTGGGTGACAGGTCTGTGGCGGGTGTTCGCGCCGCGGATCGGAACCTGTCGATGGTATTCCAGTCCTACGCGCTCTATCCGCATCTGAGCGTGGCCGAAAATATATCGGTTCCGCTGCGAATGCGCCGGATGAGCGCCCTGCAACGCCTGCCTGCGGTGGGACGGTTCCTGGGCCGCGCGCCGGATTTGTACCGTGATATGGAACAGGACGTCCTAGAGGCCGCGCAAAAGCTGGAAATCGACCACGTCCTGGATCGCAAGCCCGGACAGCTGTCTGGCGGGCAACGACAGCGCGTAGCGCTGGCCCGTGCCATGGTGCGTGACCCGGCGGCCTTTCTGTTGGACGAACCTCTGTCGAATCTGGATGCCAAATTGCGCGTGCAGACCCGTGTTGAAATCGCGCAATTGCACCGTCAGTTGGGCACAACCTTTGTCTATGTCACCCATGATCAGGTCGAGGCGATGACAATGTCCAACCGGATCGCCGTCATGATGAATGGGCGTATCCTGCAATGCGCCCCCCCAAATGTGGTCTATGAAGACCCCAGCGATATTCACGTGGCCGAGTTCATCGGCTCTCCGAAAATCAACATCCTGCCGGTCAAGGTGGACACGGCCGGCCGCCTGACCTTGCTGGGGCAGACCCTACCTGTGATCACACAGCTACCGCTTGGCCCCGCGCGGATCGGATTGCGTGCCGAGGCCCTACGGCTTGCTGGCGCCGAGGCCCTGCTGACCGGCGTCGTCGTCCACAGCGAAAACCTGGGCCCCGAGGTCTTTGCCCAGGTGGATGTGCCCGGTCTGAGCGAACGTCTGGTGCTGCGTGCTGGCACGGCGGATCGCGGGCAGCTGAAGACTGGCGCAACCATTGGCATTGACGTGGATTGGCAGCATGTTCTGGTCTTTGACGACGACGGTCAGCGCGTCCGCGAGTTGGACCGGGCGCCCATGCCTGCAAATGCGGTCGCCTGATATGAGCATCGCCGAAACTCATATCCCCCCCACGAAACCCGCGCCCAGCGCCGCCGTCCAAGAGCGCCGGACCGCATGGGCGCTTAGCGCCCCGGCCCTGGTCCTGATGATGGTGATCCTGCTGGTGCCTGTGGCGATTGCAGTGGCGCTGTCATTTACGGATTATTCGTTAGGAAACAGCGGGTTCAACTGGGTTGGGTTTGACAACTACGTCAAACTTTTCACCCGCTCGACCTATGCCAAAATGTTCACCGCGACCTTTACTTATGTGCTGACAGTTGTCCCGATTTCGGTCGGGCTGGGCCTTGGTGCGGCGTTGCTGATCAACTCTTTGTCCCGCTTCGGAGAGGTCTACAAAACAATCTATTTCCTGCCCGTCATGGCCACGCTAATCGCCATGGCCATCGTGTGGGAATTCATGCTGCACCCCACAATTGGCACGATCAACCGCACCCTGGAACTGGGCTGCGGCACCGTGATCGAAAGCTTCTGGCCATGGTTGGCGGATGGCTGTGCGAACGGAATGCCTTTGTGGTTGGGGGACCGGCAATATGCGATCTGGGTGGTCTGTTTCGTCGGCATCTGGCAGAGCTTTGGCTTTAACATGGTGCTGTATCTGGCAGGTCTGACCTCGGTCCACCGCGAGCTGTATCATGCCGCTGAAATGGACGGCGCCAAAAGCGGCTGGGACAGATTCCGCCTGGTGACATGGCCTGCACTGGGGCCGACAACGGTGTTCGTCGTCACGATCACCTGCATCCGCGCCTTTCAGGTCTTTGACACGATCGAGGCTTTCTATCCCTTGGGCGCGGGCCCCGGCAAATCAGCCTACGTGATGATGTTCGCAATCTTCGAGAAAGGCGTGCAGCAAAACCTGATCGGCGTTGGTTCGGCCATCACTGTTTTGTTCCTGATCTTTGTCATGTTTCTGACCCTGATCCAGCGCTGGCTGGTCGAACGCAAGGTACATTACGGATGACACGCGACTGGTGGAAACATCTAATCCTGATACTGGGCGCGATCGTGATTATCGCCCCCTTCTATATGATGGTCAGTTTTTCATTCAAAAGCCCGGGCGAGATCGACCGCGGCGAAGGCGGGTTTTTCGGCCATCAGGAAATGATGGTGGACGAACATTGCGTCAAACTGCGTGACCCCAACCGCGACGAAGTCACCGCCGCGCGGCCTCAGTTTCCCGGCCAGACGGACAACGACATCCGCGCCACACTGGTCGCTCAGGCCGAGGCAGACTGTGCCATGCGGCCTGCGATATATAACTACACCAAGGCCTTCACCGCTGCGCCTTTGCTGCGCTATTTGCTGAACGGCATTTTGGTCACCGCGTCGATTTTCGTGATCCAGGTCGTGGTTGCGGTGCCCGCAGCCTACGCGTTGTCCAAGCTGAAGTTCTGGGGCCGTGAGGCGGTGTTCGCGCTGGTTCTGTTCTGCCTGCTGATCCCCGTCCATGCGATTGCCCTTCCGCTTTATATGATGCTGGCGAAACTGGGGCTAACCAATACCTATGCCGCGCTGGTGGTGCCCTGGACGATCAGCGTTTTCGGGATTTTCCTGATGCGCCAGTTCTTTATGACCGTGCCGGATGATCTGATCGACGCCGCCCGCATGGACGGGATGAGCGAGCTGGCCATTGTCTGGCGCGTCATGCTGCCCACTGCGATCCCTGCGCTGCTGGCCTTTGCGATCTTTTCGGTCGTGGCACATTGGAACGATTATTTCTGGCCGCGTATCGTTGTCACCGGCAACCGCAACCTGTTCACCCCTCCGCTGGGCCTGCGCGAATTCAAGGGCGGCGCTGACGGGAGCATGTACGGCCCGATGATGGCCTCGGCCACGGTGATCGTCACGCCTTTGATCGTCGCCTTCCTGCTGGCTCAGAAACGCTTCATCGAGGGAATCACGTTGAGCGGCATGAAATGAATATGGGTGCAGGGTTTCCCCCGCACCCGTCCGAAATCCCGCAAGGGACCAACCCGGAGCGCGCATCGCCAAACACAGCGCTCCACGTCAGGAACAAGAGGAAGACTTCCATGAAAACCACCCTGTCCGCAATAGCCATGGCGCTGACCGCCACGGCAGCGATGGCCGAAGACACCGTGACCATCGAATTCGCTTATCCCTACAGCCACCTGTTTGACGTCACCTACGAGGCGATGATGCCCGCCTTCAAGGCCCAGCATCCCAATATCGACGTCAAATTCCGCGCGACCTATGAAAACTACGAGGACGGCACCAATACCATCCTGCGCGAAGCCGTCGCAGGCAACCTGCCGGATGTCACGATGCAGGGCCTGAACCGCCAGCAGATCCTGGTCGAGAAAGGCATCGCCAAATCGCTGGAGCCATTCATCGCCAAAGAGGCCAACTTTGAAACCGAAGGCTATCACCAGGCGATGCTGTCGTTGTCGACGTTTGGTGGTGACGTGCACGGTCTGCCGTTTTCGGTCTCGCTGCCAGTTGGGTACTATAACATGGATGTCCTGAAGGCCGGTGGCATCGACAAACTGCCCACCACCTGGGACGAGGTGATCAACACCTGCGAAACCATGAAGGCCAACGGCATCGACAACCCGATCTTCTGGGGTTGGAACATCACCGGGAACTGGTTCATGCAGGCCCTGATGTGGACCCAGGACAAGGCCATCGTCGAAAACGGAAAAATGGCGCTGGACAGCCCCGAAGCCCTGGTCGCGCTGGAACAGATGCAAGAGATCTTTACCAAATGCGAAATGAAGAACCTGGACTGGAAAGCCGCCCTGGCGTCCTTCTCGGCCGGTGAGATTGGCATGATGTTCTGGTCGACCTCGGCTTTGGGCGCGGTCGAACGCTCCAAGGGTGATTTCGAGCTGGTCACCGGCCCCTTCCCCGGCATGGGCGCCACCCCCAAGGGCCTGCCCGCAGGTGGCAACGCGGCGCTGCTGACCTCGACCTCGGACGACCCTGCAGTCCAAGCGGCGGCGTGGACTTGGCTGAAGTTCATCACCAGCGGTGAAGGCGCGGCCGAAGTGGCCAAAACCACCGGCTATATGCCCCCCAACAAAGCCGCAAACGAGGTGATCCTGGCCGATTTCTACCAGCAGAACCCGAACAAACAGACCGCCGTGGATCAGCTGCCGCTGTTGCGCGACTGGTTGGCCTATCCCGGCGATAACGGCCTGGCGATCACCCAAGTGATCTATGACGGAATCGAACGCATCGTCACCGGCGAAGCCACCGACATGAAAGAGCTGCAAGAAGAGCTGGTCGAAGAAGTCAACGACCTGCTGCCGAACGGCTAATCTCAATACCGGCCGCCCTCGGGTTCGGGGGCGGCCATTTTTGTTTCAGAGACCCCTATGAAAATCATACATATTTCGGACATTCACCTGACGGTTCCGGGTGAGCCCATGGGCGGGCTGAATCCCCACGCCCGCTTTGCGGCGGCATTGGATCATGTCGCCCTGCACCACGCCGATGCCGCCCGCGTCATTATCACCGGCGATCTGGCGCATTGGGGCGAGTCTGCCGCCTACCAGGCTCTGAGCGATGCTCTGGCACTCAGGGCCCTGCCTGTGCGCCTGTTGATCGGGAACCACGATGACCGCGCAACCTTCCTTAGGGTATTCCCGGATCATCCGGTCGATGCCCAAGGCTATGTCAACCACGCCGAAACGGTGAACGGCACGCGGCTCGTCTATCTGGATACTGTCGGCACGCGCACACACGCGGGCAATTTCGGCCCTGACCGCCTGTCATGGCTGGAATCAGAGCTGACCGCCCATTCTCGCCTGCGTCTGTTCATGCATCATAACCCGATGACGCTGGGCCTGCCGGCCGAAGACCGGATCGCGCTGATCCCCGAGCACCGCCCCGCGTTCCACGCCCTGCTGAAACGCTATGCGGACCGGATCGAGCATTTGCATTTCGGCCATGTCCACGCACCGATTTCGGGCCAATTCCACGGCATTCCGTTTAATTCAGTTCCCTCAACGGGGAACCAGTCTTTGCCTGATCTGCAAGAAACCGTTTGGCTAAAGGGCGCCCCCATGGCCCCCGCCTATCACGTGATCCTGGTGCAATCCGGGCAAACCACAATCCACCAGATTCCCTTTGCCTGGGACGGTCCGGTCGCCAAATCCGGCACCGGCTGGGAGGACTGGGCCAAACCCAGCGCAGCCGAATGAAGTTCATTCACCTGACCGATACCCACGTTGTTGGTGCGGATGCGCGACTGTATGGCGGTAATCCCGCTGCGATGCTGTCACGCGCTGTGGCTTCGATTAACACGGAACACGGTGATGCAGACCGCGTGATCATCACCGGGGATCTGACCCACTGGGGCGAGCCCGAGGCCTATGAGGCCTTCGCCCAGGCGATCAGCGCGCTGACTGTGCCGGTGCACCTGATGGTCGGAAATCACGATGCCACCGAGGCGCTGTTTGCCCGGTTTCCGGACACGCCGCGCGACCCGAACGGATTCGTGCAAACCGCCTTTGAGACCGATGAAGGGTTATTCATTCTGACGGACACCCACATGCCCGGCTCTCATGCTGGGCAGTATTGCGCCAAACGGCTGGCCTGGCTACGCAACACGCTTGAGCAAAGCTGCGGACCCGTTTTCCTGTTTCTGCACCATCCACCGTTCAAAGTCGGGATCGCCGCAATGGATGCGATCATGCTACAGGATGCCGAGGCCCTGCATACTGTGCTTGCCCCGCATAAACACCGAATCCGCCACCTGTTCTTTGGCCACCTGCATCGGGCCCTGTTTGGGAACTGGCGCGGGATATCCTTCTCTTGCATGCGTGGCCTGAATCATCAGGTTGCGCTGGACCTGAACGGGGATCCGCAGTCCATCCAAGGCAACACCGAAGTCCCCGCTTATGGCGTCGCGCTGGTCGAAAGAGACACCGTGGTGGTGCACATGCATGATTTTACCGATTCATCGCAGCATTTCCCCCTGAATGCGCCGCAAGGCACGGACCCGCGCACCTATGCACTTGGCTTCAAAGAAGCCTAAGCCCCGTACCGGGCGACCTTGGAACGCGCTAAAACCCGCTGTCAGGGCCGCCCGAATTTTGTGGATTTTTTTCGCGATTCAGGGCTTGCGCCCACCAAGCGACCGCATTATTTACGCCCACACGTTGGGATGTAGCCAAGTGGTAAGGCAACTGTTTTTGGTACAGTGTACCGTAGGTTCGAATCCTACCATCCCAGCCAACTTCTCTCAAACTCGCAAATTCAAGAGTTTCAAGAGATCATCCCGACAGCATGAAAACCTACAATTGGAAGGCTGACACTCCCGAGCTTGATGCTCTCGGTGCTGAGCCTGCGCCTAAGGCCCTTGTCGATCTGGACCTATCGCGGTTTGATGCCGCTCCTTTGGTAGCATTTACTGCACCAAAGGA
>JARGPB010000002.1 GCA_029212905.1 Thalassovita sp. | reverse complement strand
ACCCGCGACCCCCGGCGTGACAGGCCGGTACTCTAACCATCTGAGCTACAACCGCTCACTACCCGCTCAGTCGTCCTAAGCGTGAGAGGCTGTTTATGCGCAGTGTTGACGGGCGTCAAGCGCATGATGATCGAAAAAATGGAAATTATTCACTCTGATTTTTCGCGCTGGTTCAGGCTGCAAAACTGTCATCCTTGATCCACGTCCAAGCAAGCCAGATATCCGGTGCCCAGAGACGGCAATGCCTTCATGGCCCAGCCCAAATGCTTAATTATTATGCGAACATGGCAAATCAGTCACGGGAACCGATACTTTTACAGGCATACACCTGTTTCCTCCCCTATTCGCAGGCTAGATTGTTAGCGTGAACATGAAATAGCCCCGGCTGGGGAAAATGCTTTGGAACGAGGGGAAATGGTGGGTGATGAGAGACTCGAACTCCCGACATCTTCGGTGTAAACGAAGCGCTCTACCAACTGAGCTAATCACCCGTGGCGCTTCAATTAACGAAAGCTGCGCAAAGGCGCAAGACCCCTGATGCGCAAAATTCCTGCAATTGTGTTTACAGACTTGGATGGCACCCTTCTGGACCACCATAGCTATAGTTATGCGGCGGCGGTTCCGGCGCTGACCCTTCTGAAGAAACACCAAATTCCCGTTATCATGGCCAGCTCTAAAACGGCCGCAGAAATTGCCCCCCTCCGCCAAGAGCTTGGCTTGGCCGCCTATCCCGCGATCGTCGAAAACGGGGCTGGCCTATTACCTGCGCAGGCCAATGCCCAGACAACTGACAGGCCCGAGTATCAAAAGATTCGGGATATTCTCCAATCTCTTCCACAAGAAATAGTGCAATATTACAAAGGCTTCGGAGACATGTCTAACGTCGAGGTCTCGACCTCAACCGGCCTGAGCCCCGCACAATCTGCGCTGGCAAAGACACGCGCGTTCTCGGAACCTGGTCTGTGGAAAGGCCCGGACGAAATTCTGGATGTTTTCCTGCTGGCCCTGTCCGACAAAGGCATCACAGCACGGCAAGGCGGGCGGTATCTGACGCTCAGTTTTGGGAAAACCAAGGCCGACCAGATGGCAAGCCTTTGTGAACTCTACGGCAATCCCCCGGTCATTGCGCTGGGGGATGCGCCAAATGACGTTGAAATGTTGCTGGCGGCGGACCACCCGGTCCTGATCTGCAACCCCGATTCTAAACCTCTTCCTGGCCTGTCATCTGATCAAAAGGCCCGGATCACTCACAGTACACTTCCCGGCCCGCAAGGATGGAATGAAGCGATCATGCAGATCGTTCCCACCCTGACGTGCCCAGAACAAGGAACCTGACCAGCGTGGCGGATTTTCACCAGAACGGCAACATTACCACCCTACATAACCTGCGCGCGACGGATGCGAACAATCTAAGCCGCGAGCTGGAAACCTTTGCGACGTCACAGAAAATCTCTTTGATCCTGCCCTCTCTTTTCTCAGAGCTAGAAGGAGAAGCATTACCAAATATCCTGGATGAGCTGTCGCAGGTTCCTTATCTTCATCGCGTCATTATCGGCCTGGACCGCGCCAATGCCGAACAGTATCGCCACGCCAAAGAGTTCTTCTCGCGCCTGCCGCAGAAACACATAGTCATCTGGAACGATAGCCCGCGCATGCAAGCCATCGACGACCGTTTGGCAGGTCTGGGCCTGGGCCCCTGCGAGCCGGGCAAAGGCAAAAACGTCTGGTCCTGCCTGGGGTATCTGATGGCCTGTCAGGACAGCGCCGTGGTCGCGATCCACGACTGCGATATTGTGACCTATAAAAAGGGAATGCTGTCGCGGCTGGTCTATCCTGTGGCCAACCCGAATTTCCCCTACCAGGTGTCCAAAGGGTACTATCCACGCATCGGCGACGGCAAAATCAACGGGCGCGTCAGCCGAATGCTTGTTTCGCCGATCCTGATTGCGTTGAAACGTGTGATTGGGGACCGCGACTATCTGGATTACCTACGCTCGTTCCGCTACCCGCTGTCGGGGGAAATGGCGATGCGGACCTCGATTCTGCCGGATTTGCGGATGCCTTCGGATTGGGGATTGGAGATCGGCCTGCTGTCCGAGGCCTGGCGCAATCTGGCGCGAAAATCAGTTTGTCAGGTGGAAATTTCCGACGCATACGATCACAAACACCAGGACCTAAGCCCCGAGGACAAATCTCAGGGCCTGAGCCGCATGTCGATCGACATCTGCAAGTCTATCTACCGCAAGCTAGCGACCGATGGCACGGTTCTGACCGAAGAGACCTTTCGCACGCTCAAGGCAACCTATTACCGGACCGCCTTGGACCTGCTAGAGGACTATTATCACGATGCGCGGATGAACGGGTTGACTGTGGACCGCCACCAAGAAGAGCGCAGCGTTGAAATGTTTGCGGAAAACATCACCGAGGCCGGGCGCATCTACCTGGACAACCCAGCTGAAACCCCGTTCATTCCCACCTGGGCACGGGTACACGCCGCAGATCCCGATCTGATGCGCATGCGCAAAGAAGCCGCCGAACTGGACTTTGCCGAGATCGGCTAAGCCCTAGAAACGGTTGGAAATCCAACGACACTGATAGGGGGCGAAGGTGATTTCGGCCCCTGTCGGATCGATCCTCTGCCCGCTCAGCAGGTCCATCCACTCTTCACCGTCAATCAGGTTCACCGCTTCTGGTGCGATCGTCAGGGCGTCTCCGCTGACATTGTGCAGGGCGAAAATCGATTGATCACGTTCAAGGCTTTGGCGCCACAGGCCAAACAGGCGCTTGTCGATTTGCAGGGTGAACTGCGTCGCGTTCGGGTGGAATGCCGACTGTTTGCGCCGCACGGTCAATCTGCGCAGCATTTCGGACATGACACGCGACTGGGTCGTTTCAGGATCTGCCAAAGCGCTGTTCAGATCGCCATAGTCCCAGCGATGCCGGTTAATCGCGCGATTATGTCCCGATTTTTCAACGCCTTCATGGTCATTTGGTGTGCCCAGAAGCGCGTGAATATAGACCGCAGGAATTCCTTCCAGCGCCATGACAAGCGTCTGGCTGGCCATAAAGCGGTCAAATTGCCATTGGTCCAGCCCGTCAAACGTGCCTTTCATCGCCTCGTACCAGGTGATGTTCAGCTCATAGGGCGCCTCGCCCCCGCCTGGCAGCGCGCGCATGGACACCTGCCCCCCGAAATCACGCATCGTGTCCACCACCTGCGTGACCACGTCCTGGCTCAGCAACCCCTCGGCCGGGCGCATTCCAATACCATCATGGCTGGCGGTGAAGTTCAGATAGGCACAGCCCATCTGCGCCGGCGGCATCGAGCCCTGCCAACGATTCAGATACTCAGCGGTTCCCGACAACATCGCATGCAGCACCAAAGGCGGCAGCGAAAAATTATAGACCGCGTGCGCCTCGTTCCGGTTACCGAAATAGGACAGGTTTTCCGCCTTGGGCACGTTGGTTTCGGTCAGCAGAATGACAGGTTCCACGGCATAATCCGCCAACAGCCGCATCAGCCGTACAATCGCATGGGTCTGCGGCAGGTGGATGCACGACGTCCCGACCTCTTTCCACAAGAAGGCCACCGCATCCAGCCGGATGATCCGAACACCCATGTCGATATGCAGGCGCATCACCCGCAGAAATTCCAGCAACACCTCGGGATTGCGGAAATCCAGATCGACCTGATCATGGCTGAAGGTGCACCAAACGTGGCGCTGGCCGTTGACCGTCTCGACCTCGCGCAACAATGGATGCGTGCGGGGCCGCACAACCGAGGCCAAATCGTCTGTTGGCTCGGCCTCGAAAAAGAAACCGTCAAAGGGTTCATGCCCCTGCCGGTAAGCATTGAACCACATGGATTGACTGCTGACATGGTTCAGCACCAGATCGGACATCAGTTTGAACTCGGCCCCGATGCGCGAAATATCCGCCCAATCCCCCAGCACCGGATTGACCGCGCGATAATCCGTCACCGCAAACCCATCGTCCGAGGTATAGGGAAAAAACGGCAGGATATGGACGCCGTCGATCACGCCTTTCAGATGCTTTTCCAGAAAATCATGCAGCAAATCCAGCGGTTTGTGCTGCCCGTCGATCACAGAGTTCCCATAGGTGATCAACAAAGAGTCGCGCTCGGACCATTGGTTGTTTCCTGGCACGCGCCCGCGCTTTCGCCGATGAGTGTCGTCGGGCCAGAAGGCCTCAATAATCTGGCTGGACAGGATCGGGCCATCAAGATCAGGATATATCTGCTCCAGAAGACTTGCGAGTTTCAGGCTAAAGGATTGGTTTTGAGGGGCCATTTCAATGTCTTATGCTTTTCACCCCTTGTGCCCGTTCAGGGTGGTCCAGAGCAACCCAATCCCGCAGCATACAGCCACGCAGCCCGTTTTTCTGGCATTCATGATGAAAAACCAAGCATCCGAGGACATAAAAATAGGAAAATGGTGGGTGATAAGAGATTCGAACTCCTGACATCTTCGATGTGAACGAAGCGGCGGGCACTCAAGCTATTGTTTTTTGGTCAACAGAGCTGTTTTTAAACGGAGTTTTTCGCAGCCAATGCAGGCAAAGGCAGGTTCATGCAGGTTCAGTGAACCGCCATGCACTTCGTAGGCACTCAAAAAGGGCACCCTTACCATTCCTAAACATTTCCCCACCAAACTGACCGCATGATTAGTGCGATGCTTATTGTGACCACCATAACCGTCACGGACGGTGACACCCTGCGCAGCGGGGATCTGCGAATCCGGCTGTGGGGCATAGACGCCCCCGAGCTGAAGGACGACGGCGGACCAGAGGCCAAGCAAGCCCTGGCCGATCTGACCAATGGTCAGCCCCTCGTTTGTGATGTGGTGGATGTTGGAAAATACGGTCGCATGATTGCCCGATGCCGACTGCCTGGTGGGGCCGATCTGGCCTGCGAGATGGTCAAGGCCGGACATGCATCTGACTGGCCGAAATATAGCAGCGGGATCTATGCGGGGTGCGAAGAATAGATGCATCCGGTCGGCTTGCTCTGGAAAGCAGCCATTCAAGCCCGAACGGGGCTAGGCCCTCATGCTGCGTCCCGCCCCAATGGCAGCGAAGCGCAGATAGCGAACTTTGCAAAGTTCGGCGGACGGCCCATTCCTGCCGTTCACTCTCGGTTCGACATGCTGCGGTGCGGCCCACCAGACCGGACTTTCGCTGCCAATGCAAAATCTGTGATAGGTGAATTCACACAGTGCGGGACTTTGCGGACCCTGGCACAATGCGCTCCAAGGTCCGCTTCGGTAGACCGTTCAAAATGGTGGTTTTGGAACGTTGTGCCAACGTGGTCAGCTTCAGATCGAAGCCCTCGGACGCATGATGATCAGCGCTTAAACACTAATGGTAATTCTTAGGCTGGCGGCATAAGGTCAGACAGAATTGAGCCAGACATACAAGGACTGAAAATGAAGCGCGGAGTTATGCTGCCTCCAATTGGTATGGAGAAAGAAAATGGTAAAACCAGTTTTTTTACGGTTGGCGATATTCCGTTCTTAGATGCGGCCCCCGCAGCAGTGCTCTATTGGGACAAAATTCACGCACCCATCGCGATCAAAGGCATGTCTCCTCAGTATGATATTGCTGTTGAAAGACTAGTAAATTTGGGTATCGCAGAGAGTTTTGACTTAAAGTCTGAAAACTCTTTTTCCCATTCTGATATTCAACAAATGATCTCAAGCTACGCTCAGTCTCTCAGTGAGCTTGACGCACGATCTCTGGAAACGTGGTCTGTAATGCCCCTGCTTTCAAACCAGAAGAGCACTCTCGCTGCACAATCCTCCCCTTACTTACCCAAGTCTCACAAGACGAATGCTTCCATTGAAGTGCAGCTAAAAAACGCTCTGCCCGTTCCTGATCGCGATGTTCCATATGAAGACTTGTTAGAATTTAAAGAAAGTAGAAATGAACAAATTCAGAGGCTTCACGCCGAACTTAGCCAAGTGGCGTCAAGATACGTGGACATGATGGACGATGAGAAAGCCCTTTCACTAGCTTTGCACGATGTGAATTCAGCGGTTTCCGACCTACAGCGTGTTTATGAAGAGAGGTGGGTCAAAAAGGTAACCAAAAACTTGACCTCTGCATTTGCACTAGATGGTGTGCTTCCGGCAGGGGTGACTTACTTTGCAGGAGCATCGCTAGACACAGCGTTTCTCGCGGGTGCCGGTGTCACAATTGTTAGGTCTGCGGTGTCAGCCAGCTTACCTATTAAACACGAAAACAATCCTTACTCTTATGCGCTAGAAGTTGAAAAAATCTAAGCGTTCGATCTAAATAAAGATACTTAAAAGATGTTTTTAGATATCGTTCCAAAAACCCTCGTTTTGGAACTTGCCCATCTTGCCTCAATTTCCGCTGCCATAAACCCCGTTCACAACCTGATCGGTTGTTGAAGGATTTTGGCTTGCGCATGATAGCAGACATCCGTGCATCATGCAGCATCGAGCCGTTTGGGCTCGAAGCTGCCTTGCGGTGGTGCAGCACGCGGTTTTCACCCTGGAACGGCTGTGACGGTATCTCTGGACGACCGGCTGCAGCCCAAAACGGACATGTTGGTGCCATTCAACACCATCACTGCAAGCTCCATCACTTGATCAGATGCGGTTGTGAGCTTTGCCCATCTCTTGGACCGACTTCGGACCAAAGTTAGTCTACCCTTGATTGTAGTTCGAAACCGGATACAGTCCTGAACGGGTTGGTTGGACTTGCAACCCTAAACCCGCAAAAAAAATGAGATACAAGGTAGATGGTTAGCATACCGGTAAACGCGACTCCACAGAAGCGCCTATTCCTTTCAATTATCGCAGATTACGATCTAACAACGTCACTGAGCGAACTGATAGACAATGCGTTGGATCATTGGATGTTCTCAGGTAGGCGACAACCCCTATCGGTGAAACTAGTTGTTAACACAGATCGGCAATCCATTCGTATATCTGATAGCGCCGGGGGTGTTCGATCCGATTCACTGGAGCTATTGGTAGCGCCAGGCGCATCAAGAGGAAATGTTACTCAAGAGCTTATTGGAAATTTTGGCGTCGGAGGAAAGCGAGCAGGCATTGCCCTGGGGGAAAGAGTTTCAATTCGAACTAGGTTTGCAAACGACCCAACGTACGAGATTGTTTTGGATAGCCAATGGTTGGCAGCCGAAGACAATTGGCAGCTTACGGCTGAAGAAGTATCTGACATTGAGTCGGGATCGACAGTGGTAGCGATTAGTGAATTACGTCAAGGTATCAACTTGGAGCAGATAAGTGTTCTGGAAAAAGCTCTTGGATCAACATATGCTAAATTTCTTAACGCGGACTGCGAAATAACCCTCAACGGCAGCCCAGTCCTTATTGAAAAGTTCGACAACTGGGCGTTTCCGCCGGACTACCGTCCAAAGTCATCTTCCTTTTTTGTCACTCCTGTTGACAGCTCAGACGATGAAGTAAAGGTGAAAATTACAGCAGGATTGATTTTGGACCGGGATCCAAAAGAGGGGAATTATGGCGTATACTTCTACTGCAATGACAGACTAGTTCTCGCACACGAAAAGAGCGCTGAGGTTGGATACTATAAAGGCAAAGCAGGTACGGTTCACCCTGACGCATCTCTATGCCGGGTTATTGTCGAACTGCATGGCAACCCTGAACTGATGCCTTGGACCTCAAACAAGGCAGGTATCAATTGGAACCATCCGACTTTCTTATCTTTGAGGGAAAAGATTGTCGAAATGACAACCTACTACACCACAGTTTCGCGAAGAACTAAGTCAGATCGGGAAAATGAAGTATTTCGATTCGACAGTGGTGAGATAGAAAATTTTGACATATCTTCACCCAACATAAGTAAGAAAATTGTCCAGCTTCCGACTCCGCGAGGTCGAAGGAAGTCCTATTGCGATCGCCTGGTTGAGCAAAATCAATCAATGACTAGGTCAAAGCCTTGGACTTTAGGGATCGTTGAATCTATGGGCTTGCTGGAAGTCGTGATAGGAAAGAGATATGAAACGAAGAATAGAGTTGGCTTAATTATCCTCGACAGCAACCTTGAAATTGGGTTGAAAGAATTCCTCGTCAACCATCCTACCGAGTATTACCCCGATGCTAAAATTGCAGACTTGTTCAAACAACGCCATAAGGTAGTCGATGAAGTCATACGTCTAGGAATTTCGCCCGATTTGCCTTGGGGAAAAGCCCGATACTACAACGGCTTGAGAAATAAGTTTATCCATGAACGCGCTACGGTGGAGATCACGGACACCCAATTAATGGACTACCGGGATGTCGTTGAAAGCATCCTCTCGGCGCTTTTTGACCTGAGTTTTGACAGGGACTAGTAGCAAACTCTAACCGATTGTTGACATATTTTCAGACCCGACCAAGCGTCGCCAGAAAGTTAATTCACTTGGAAGAAGCGTAGCCTTGGTCGATGACTGCTTGCCGACGCGATTTCGTAGTATCAGCCGATAGCAGCACTGTACACGCATCGTTTTTAGGCGTTCTTGTTTTTCTGACTTTGCAAAGATCACTATCTGCGCTTAGCTGCCTTTGCTGCGCAGCGCAGCATGTGGGCTTCGGTCTGCTACGGTTTGAATGGCCGCTTTTGCCTGTCTGGCACGGAACCTTCGCAGACGCAGCTAAGGTCCGGTTTCCGCCCTCCCTGCCGGATGACCATGTCCGCTTTGGGCTGTGATTGGCTGTACCGTGCCAATTTGCTATGACTGGGACTGTGCTTTTGGCGAGATGGCTGATTGCCTTGAGTGCCGATCATCCCACTTCGCCCTCGTCATCGCGAACAGCAGCGCTTGCGATTTCCTCTGCAGCTAAGCGCTCTGGTTTGATTTTTGGCGCTGGTTTCCTCCATTCTTGGAGATTCTGACCAATCTCTCGATAGAAAAAAGGAACCACTTCTTCGAGTTCTTTGATGAAGTTGATCTGCTGGGTAAATTTTGCACCAAGCCTACGAGCGATGAAAATATGAAATCGGGTAACCTGTAAGCCATTTTTGTCTTTTTCACAGATAGTTGGATTTGCGATGAGTTCTGACAATTGAAACTGAGTGGTTTCACTTCTGCCTGGCCAGGTCATCCTGACGAAAGCTTCCTCCAACTTCTCGGTCTTGATCTGTCGTATCAGCCAGTTAACGCGTGCTTTGGACGACACTCGGTCTTCTGGCGCGCGCAGGGTCATCCCGATATCTATGGTGCGACGCGCAAGATCTGCCACTATTTCGACCGGTGCAGCCGCGTCGGGCACGTCTAAAACTAACTGCAATTGGCCACCCTCTCGAAGCAGCTGCAATTCGTCTTTCCGTCGTTGTGCAGGGTCCGCGCGATGCTTTCGGGGCAGTTTCTCCTGCACTTCGGCCTCAGTTTGTCGGCTCAGAATAAGAGAGAGATCACGTGTTTCCTGGTGCCAGGAATCCAATACGATGGCTGCCTCTGGGGACTTTGCCGGGATCTTCCCGCCAGCGGATACAAGCCTGTTGAGCTCAGTCCATTCAGGGGGCATTCGATCGAAGCCTTTGACGCCTGCGCTCTCGTGGGTCAGGAAACGCCGGAGTTCATTCAGAAGCAGCTTTTGGTCTTCGTCCGCGACATTGTCTTGATTCAGCAAGATGTCAGTGACGGTCAGAATGAACATCCATGACCAGTGAAAAACGGGAATTTTGGAACGGCTCTTGCGAATAGCTTCGACCGGATGATGCTCAGGTTGGGTCGCAAACTGGTTTGAAATTGTAATAACGCAGTCGAGGCCCTGTTCCTTGGCGATTTCTCGGTATTTCTCAACTTGGTCAGCACCAATTTCTGCGTTTCCAACCTTGGCTTCCACCAACGCGCGCCATTCGTTTGCCCCTGTACTTAAGACGATCAGCCCATCCGGGCGGTCTTTCACCTGGGTTTTTTCGTTCTTGAAGACGATCTCGGTATAGGTCTCAAGTTTGGAGCGTTTTCCTACGCGCTTGCCTACCGTGTTCAGTATCTCCGCTCCGAATTCGTCAATCTTCGAAATGCAAGCGAGAACTATTGAGGTGGTTCGTCCTTCTTTTGATGTCGTTGCCAACACCGGAAATAGGCGTGCTACTTCGCCTTGTTCAAGATAATCCGGACGATGCATATGCGAGCCTCCTACTTCACAATTTCGTCAACCTTAGGTGAGAATGATCACTTCCCACAACCCAAAGCTGCCACGGTGAGTTTTGGGGGTGAAGAATTGGCTCAAAGAAGATTGCTTTCCTTCCCTGATCCGAAGAGAAAACCAGCGTCCGCTTTGGGCTGTCTGCAGCCAATGGACAGGCGGCACCAGGGGGCGGGAAGCAGTCATTCGTTGCAGTTGCGAGACAAACAAACCCCAGGTGAAAAGTGGTCGTTCGCGGGAGATCAAGCCAAGTAGCGCCTTCCATGTCGCTGACCTACATATTCTAGCGCGGCTCTTAAGTTGGTTTGGAATTGATCCTCGACGTCCGTCAACAAAGGCAAGAGGCGTTCCTGTACAAAGTCCTCGTCGGCGACCTCTGCTATAAGATGCCGTTGCCACGGAAGGCGCATTGGGTCCCTCAATTCAGCAAGCAAGTAGGATACTGCGCTTTCCGGCATATCAGATAATGTCACGCTCTCGCAAAATGGAAGTATCATCTTTGAAACCGTAGCGCGGTGCTTTGATTCCTCGTCGGCGAGTACAGCGATCAATCGATGTATTGTTTTCAGATCGCCATGGCAACCTATAACCGAAGCAACTTGATCACCGAACCAATCCATATCGTTTGCGGCTGACGCCCGTTCCGACTCTATATAATCCAGAAAATCAACAATGTCGCCAAAATCCACATCCCCAAGAGTGTCAAATTCGGTAGGCATCCCATTTGGCAAGATGGCTTTAATCAACGGCTTGTTTTTTGATCGTAGGACCTTGAGAAAAAGCTCTTTATGGCCATTCCAGTCCAGCTTGACGTAATTCAGGGACTGCAATTCCGCACCGGGTGAAATAGTCCCATCAGACACATTCTCGATGACATCAAACACTGCTTCAGTTCTGTCAGGGCAAACACAATACATGAGTAGTGCAGCCGACATTTCGTTGGTTTCCTCGACCTTCTGTTCAACCAACCTGGCACAAGATTCTGAGTGGCGGCAAATATCTACTAGAGCCGAAAGAGCGAAGTCGTCTCCGCGATCTATAGATTGAATGACGCAATCGAGCTCTTTCTCCCCGATGCCGTCTAAAGAAAGGCCCTTCTTGCTTCTGCCGAAACCAATAATAAAACAAATAGCAACGCAAGCATGATGCGTCTCTATTGGAAGCAATCGAATGCAGACGTCAAGCCATGCTTGTGTTCGTTTTTTGTGAGCTATGTCGCACAGAATGTCCGCTGCCAAGGTTGAAACGGTCCCTTCCTTCAATGAAGGTGCCAAACAATCTACAACCTCCTTTGCAGGGAATTCGGAAAGTGCCTCAGCGATCGAAGAGGTCGTGGCGTCAACGTCATCCGTTTGGTTTGAGTTCTCAGCCACCCAATTTGCAATGATTACAAGATCGTCACTAGTGACCATTCTGGAAAGCGCTTTCCCCACGCCGTTTGCCAAGAAATTGAAATCTCGCTCTCCTTCCAGAAGAAATTGCAGAAGTATGGGTTTCTCATCGGCACCGCGTATCCTTGCTAACCTCTGGATGGCCGAACCGCCCAGCGAACCACCTATTTCTACACATTGTCTAAGGACGGGAATGTGATGAGAGTTCAACGGCAGATCAGTTTCTATTGCCCATTCAAGTCCTCGGTCGTCGAAGGATTCTGCGTCATGATCTGCCACACATTTGTTCAAAACGGAGAGAATTACTTGGTCGCGATCTTCTTCCAAGTACTTACAAGATGACAACGCCAATCTTTGATCTGCTTT
This sequence comes from Thalassovita sp., assembly GCA_029212905.1. Classification (GTDB taxonomy): domain Bacteria; phylum Pseudomonadota; class Alphaproteobacteria; order Rhodobacterales; family Rhodobacteraceae; genus Thalassobius. Next base: position 248,190 of record JARGPB010000002.1, on the reverse strand, counting down.
GAGAATTTTTTCTAATAACTGACTCGACTTCTCTTTTGGAAGTAGAGCCATGGTCTGCATTAGTGCTTGATCCCATCGACGGAACCGCAAAACGTCCTTAAGAACCGACGGGTCCTGTTCATAGACAGATGCTAAATGAGAAGCCGCTAAAAATTCAGTGACCGATTGGTGGAAAAACGCCAGCCTCCTTTTTGGCAAAGGTTGCAGCACCTCCTCGGAAACAAGCCAATTGATAATCTCCCCCGCTGAGAATGCTTCGCAATCGGTCCCTTCAAGTGCGCTAACAATTGTCGATTCAAGATTTGTGAAGTTAAAGTACTCCGTGCCTGCATTCATGGTGCTAAAGGCGATGCGCTCCAGTTTTGAAGTCAAATCCAGTGAATCTTGAAATCTATTTCTAAATCGCTCACTCAAATCTTCGAACATTCGTTCAAAAACGGATCTTGGGTTCGGCGAACTGCCAACATCTATTTTTCCGTCTTGTAGAAGACGATAGAAAAACGGCCTTCGTATTAGGGCAACCATTTCCCGTCGAAAATCTCCATCAAGTTGAAAGCCCTTATCTAGTAGAGCTTTTTCAGCAAGCTCTTCGTCAATACTCGACAATGTATAAACTTCAAAATCATGCTCAGGTATGCCGTGCGACGTCCTAGATGCAAAAACCAAGGATGCGTTTTGCGCGCGCTCTACGAATTCCCCCAAGTCGTCTTCATATTTCGCATCAGTCCAATATTTCTTGGGCATTTCGTTGAAAGAGTCGATGAATATCTTCACCTTGAAGTGACTTACGAGTTGTTCCAATGAAATTCCAACTGGAAGAGTGCTATCTACAAGGCTCCATAGATCGCCGTCGTATTGTTTCATATCCACGGCAACTGGAATGATAGCCTCCTCTATGCTGGCCTCAGCTCCCATGCTGGCTTCTTGCAGCTGTTTCGAGAGTTTAGCAGCAGCGAAACGGAGCGAGTGGGTCTTTCCCGCACCAGGTAGGCCAACAAGCAGCGTTTTCTGAGGTCCATCTACAAGCAACTCATCGACATTGCGGAAGCTCTTTCTCCAGTACTTTCGGGAAAACTCCCGCATCCCTTTAGACTGGTACTCCACGCCAATTGGAATTTTTTCGTTGGAATTTTCAACACGGGCAAGACGAGAAGCGTGCCTCAAAAGCGCCAGAACGAATTCCGCGTCTTCGGCCTTCTGCCCCTGCTCATCTACTTGTTCAACGCGTTGCTTTTTTAGTTGATCTAGGGCAACTAAGAGACCGCCATGTGATACCTTGCCTTGATCATCGGTCGTCGTTTTATAATTGAGAATGTGAATCCCGTAGGCGCGCCTCCAATAGTCTATTTCTTGTTCAGTCATGTCTGGCAGTATGGCGTAATGATCTCGGACGGCGCCCTCATATGTGTTTGCTAGCAAATCCCTCAAATAAAGAAAATCAGGGTCCCTCAGCCCAAAGCCGACGTAAAGGACCGGTCGGCTAATCATCAAAGTCTTCAAGGTTTCCAGCGCTCGGTTCCACTCTCCCTGGGGCAACAGTTTGCGGTACTGCTCGCGGGTTAGGACGATGCTTTCCGCGTCAGATGCATCACCATGAGGTTTGAAGACAAATCCCGAATGCTTGGCATGGGCAACTGTCGCCATTTCGGTGAGATGTCGATTAGTGACTGGTGGTGGAAAAAAGGCACCCGCCTTAAAAGTGCGCAAGGCTTCTTCTAGTAGGTTGTCATAGTTCGTCGTCACAAAGCTTGTCGGCCCAAGTTCTACAATTTTTCGATGGATCTCATGGGGCTTAGCCGTACCGTAGCGGCAGGATTGGCGAATAAATTCGCCTATTTGCTGTTGAGTTAGTTGATCAAATCCGTAGCTCGCGGCTTGCAGTAACTCGCCATTCTTGTGCTCGTCGCGAACCAGATCCGCATTCTTTCCATCGACTTCAAGGAATTCAATCAACTCTGAGATCATACCTTCCCAAGAAGGAAGCCCTGACCAACGGGAAACTCCTGAACCTACAAAAACTACAGTCTCTGGCTCGTTGAGGTGCTTAACTAGACTTAGCATTTTTTCCTTCGACTTTTGATGCGGCTTTTGGTTGAAGTTATCGGAAGTTCAAGCCGGTTGCAGCTTTAATACAACGATAAACTTCTAGTTCTCCGGTGCAGTGTCGTTCGCCAGACGCTACGCTCAATCTGCGTCGGTTGGAACAACTAACACCGCGAGAGGAACGATGAGGCGTTTCCCTCGACTCCATCGTCTTGATAATTCGCTGCGCGTACCACGAACGTCCGCTATGCGGGCTGCGACTGCAGCTTCTTGATAGATAGTTGAACGGCAGGAATGGGCCGGTAGCTCCGCTTTGCAAAGTTCGCAATCTGCGCTTTGTGCAGTTCCGCTAAACCTCTTTCCTACCTTCCCCTCAACCCCGCCCTGATTTGCCCCGGCCAGCGCAGCGGGCTATCCAGAAACAGCGCTACGGCGAAGGCGAGGATCAGCCAGGCGGGCACCTCTTGCACCACGACGGTCTCGACGCGATCGGCCTGAACCTTATTCCGGTCGGCGGACTGTCGAATATCGCGAGCCTGCGGGCGTATAATCTTCTGGGTTGTGGTTTCGCTTTGGCCCACCGTCTGTGTATTGGTCTCGCCCGCCTGGACATTCGCGGCTACATTCGGCCCGCCGCCGGTCAGCAGCGCCAAGGGGCCACCGCAGCCCCCTGCCCCCAAAAACAAGGCCAGCGCTAGCGCGGTGCGCCTCACAGCAGCCCCCGCACCATCGCACGAATGCGATCCCCGACCTCGACAGGATCACCGGGGCGATCCATGCCGGGAAACCAACAGATGTCCCATTTCGCACGCTGAGGAATGCCCAAGGTCGGCTGGATCTCGGCGTGGCTCAGCGTTGACCATCGGCTGACCGGGATGTCGTACTGGCGGCATAGCCGCGCGGTGACGCGCACCAGCCCGTCCAGTTGGGCGCGGGTCATCGGATAGCGCCCCGCCCTAAACGGACGTTCGCGCGCCCCGGCCATGCAATCCACGGCCAGCCCGATCGCGCCGGTATTGGCGTTCCGCGTATGCGAGGCGGCCAGCCCTGGATGATAGCGCGCCTGCGCCTCGGTCGGAAACGTGCCCGCAACTTCGGTGCCATCCTGATCGATCAGCGCGTTGTAGTGATCGAGTTCGAGCTGAATCTCGCCATAGGCCCCGGCGGTCCAGTGCCAATGAATCCGGTGCAAACCTGAGCTATGGAACAGCGCCTCGGGGCGCATCACCACCCGGTCGGCCATAGCGTCGTTCAGCGCCGCATTCGTGCGCGCGCCATGCAAGCCATCGATCGGGCCAGGATGAAACCCAAGCGCCGCCAACCGCGCCTGCAAATCGCGCGTTGTGAATTTCATGGCATCTCCTCCAGGGCAATCACCGGCGGCTCGGTGGCGATATCCGAGCACAATCCCAGCCCGGCCAGCGCGATCCACAGGATCACCCAGCCCGGATGGGTCTGACGTTTGAGAACTTCTCGGGTGCGGATCATTTGCCCACCCCCAGCCATTTGCGCGCCGCCGCCGCGATGGCCTGCCGGTCGGCCAGAATGGCCAGGCCCGCGTCAATCACCGCGTAAGAAAACGCCGTGATCACCACGATGGCCATGGCCTCGCCCATCCACGGGATCAGGCTGGCCGCCTCCTGGGCCAGTGCATAACCCAGGCCCCCAGACGCCCCGGCAATGCAGGTCCGCACCACCCAGGGCTTTTCCTTGTGCTGCAACGCCACGACCACCATGGCCGAGGCCAGCGCCACGTAATATTCGATTGGTTTTTCGCTCATAGGGCCTCGCAAACAAAAAGACCGGCACACAGGCCGGTCGTTACGCTCTAATTTTCAGGTGCGATCAGAACTCAGCCTGACGCGCGGCGTAGTCAGCAGCGACAAACTCGGCCGCATTCCAGCCAGTCAGGTCCGAGGCATTCCAGCGCTTGACGATCATTCCGGGCGTGGTGCCGAAAATATCGCCCTGACCGATCCGGGCGGCGGTCTCGGTCAGCGCATCGACCATCGCGCCGGTGACTGTGTGAGTATCCACCGCCGCACCATTGACCCACAGCGTAGCGTCATAATCAGCGCCGTTCTTTTCCAGCGTGATCATCAGCGCATAGACCTGACCCGTGGACAGCGTGTAGTGCGGGGTATCCAGATCGGCCTCGCCCACCACGCCCCAGCGCAGATCGGTGCCGTTCGTGTAAACAATATACTGCGTATTGTCGTACCCAGAGCCAGATTTGCCCATGGTCAGAACGGACTCCGTGGCCCCGCTCAGATCGGTGAACTCGACCCAGACGGCAATCGCGAACTTGTCCACATCGCTGGCCAGATCCGAGGACGTCGGCAACACGATCCGCGAGGCGCTTCCAACGGGGAACACAAAGCCGTCATTCCAGGTGATGTCCCCGCCCGAGACAGTGATCGCGGAATTGTCGATCCCGGCCAGATCAATGATCGCATCGCCATCGACGGGCGCGGCCTGCGTCGGCCAGCTTGCTGCATCCAGCAGGTCGCAGCAGAACAGCGTTCCGCCGTCAATCGCCGGATCGGCCTGCAGGATAGGGCCTGCATCGGTGGGGAAAGTTGCGTCAGTTTCGATGAAAGTTGCCATTTTTTACCATCCGTTTTGGTTGATGCGAGAAGAGATTTCAGAGGCGGTGATGCTGTAGCCAGCATCGACCAGGTGAATGCCATCACCGGCCAGCAGGCTGCTGGGGATGACGCCATTGGCAATGTCGGCATTGTCGGTTGCGCCCCCATCGCCCGAGGCGCGCAGGATTGCGTCAATGTCGATAAAGCTGCGCGGGTAGAGACTGGCCAGATCGGCGGCCAGATCGCGCTTGGCGTCATAATTGGCGGTGCCGACATATTCGATCGGGTCGTGACGACTGGTGACGCCCAGGACAATGAACCGCTTTTCCACGCCCTTCATGCTGGCCACAATGGCGGCAATGTGTTCTTTGATCCGCGCGTTGATCGTCGCCAACTCGCCCGCATCGGTGACATGGCTGTAATCATTCCGGCCCAGCCAGATCACGTGCAGGCGCTCATCGTAATCGTCGGCTGGGATAAACGGCGTTCCGGGCAGGCAGCGCGTGACCGCCCCGGCCTCGGTGCGGGTGAAAGTATAGCCGCCGGACCCGTCCTCATCCAAGGTGCCGAGCACCCCGGCCAGCGATCCATCCAGCGACCAGGCCCCGCCCGCAAAGTACATCAATTCAATGGTCAGATCGGTCACGGCCACCGGGCCGCTTGCAGGAATCGCGCCACCCGTGACGGTCAGCAGTGACGCCTGCCCCTCGGCCCGCGCCGAGATTTGCGCAGTGGACTGAGACCCGACGCCAAGATTTTCAACGGCGCGACCTGTCAAACTGGCCAGCTGCGCCGGATATGTATATTCAGCAGCACTGGAACCCGCGCCCTGCGTTAGGCTATCGCCCCAGCAGACTATATCAGGCCCCGAAGCCCAGTTACTCTCCAGCGCATTCACGCGCCCGGCCAGCGTTCCATCCAGCGCAGCGGTCACGTCCTGCCCGCGAAAGGTCAAACGAGCATCCGTGGTCAGCCCCAGAACGATCCGCCCCGCCGCATCAATGACGCCCCAGGCATAACCACTGCGCGCCGTGCTGGTGATCAGGCGGCTGGCCGCATTCTTGGCGCTGGCCGTCAGCAGCGTGGCCACATTGACGCCCTTAACGATCAGATCACCGCTGCGGTTCAGCGCCAGCGGCAACCGCCCCAGCCCGTCAATGACGCCCCAGAAATAGCCCGTGCGCCGGGTGTCAATCTTGGTGCGCTGCGACCGCTCCAGACCCTCAGTCGACAGCAGGTCCGAGACATCCACGCCGCGCACAAACAGGCGGCCCAATCTGCTGATCGCCAGCGGCATCCGCCCCACCGCGTCGATGACCCCGAAAGGCCAGAGCCGATTGCCAACCACGCGGGCCGGGGCCTTGTCGGCAAGCTGCTCTGCCAGCACAGAATCCGCCTGCGCGCGGGCACTAGCTTCATCCGCCAGATCATCCGCCGCCGCCTTCTCATCCAGCTTGGCTTGCAGGTCTACGATCCCGCTGATCTGGTGCTGATCCACCGCCGCCTTGTGGCTGGTCATACTGTCCTGCTGCGCAGAAGCCGTTTCAGTGGCCAATTTCTGCTGATCTGTCACATCCTCCCAGGACATCGCCGCAATCCCGACCTTCCCGTCAGCGCCATAAGTGCGGACTTCTGGCACACCGAAGCGAGCCGTGGCGGGCGGCACATAGTCCGCGCCACCCACGTCGCGGCTGATTAGCGCGGTGAACTCTACAGCGCCCGTGGCGACCAGTAGATCCGAATATGTGTGCAGGGCAATATTGCTGACCGCGCCCTTTGTTTTGTTGAGGTTCTGCCAGCGGATTTCCACAGCATCGTTATTCGGGTCGCTGCTATCCTCAAGGCGCTTGACCACCACGCGCAGCCGGTAGATCCGGCCCAGCTCCAGCGCATATGCGCGGCGCGGCGCGATCGAGGCGGCACCCGGCAGTGACCAGACAGCACCCAGATCATCATCCACAACGGACAGACCCTCCACAATCACCGGGCGAGCAGCCGGATCGCCAGTCAGGATGGCCGAGAATTGCGCGGGATCCTCGCCGGGGCGGGCTACATCCGTTGTCAGCTGGCCGTCCAGATCCTCTTGTGGCACCTTTGCCGCCAGCGCCTCGGCCAGGCCGGACACGTCGGCGATTTCGTGGCCGTGGCCCGTGGCGCTCTTGCCATCCAGCGCGTCCTGCAAGCCCGTCATATCACCGATTTCGTGCCCGTGATCCGTGGCGCTTTTGCCGTTCAGCGCGGCCTGCTGCGCTGTGCTGACCGGCTTGTCTAAATCCGACGTGTTGTCCGCATTCCCCAGGCCAACCTGAGCCGCGGTGACGCCGTGGGGATTGTTCGTTTTGGCTTTGTGCAGCTCGATATTCTCATCGACTTCTGTGAAGGCCGAATTGATGTCAGCGACATCTACCTCGCCATTGGTCACGGGAACCTGCGGTGCAGCCATTGGGTCTCTCCTCAATAAAAAACCCGCCAAAGGGCGGGTCTGCGTTGGTCAAACTGTGGTCGTTTATTTACGGGTCGGTCGTCGCGCTGACGCTGGATGTGAACGCGCTAACAGCGTCATTCGGGCCAAGTGAGCGCGCGAAGTAGTACCGAGTCACGCTAGGCCCCAGGCCGGTCTCTGTGTGGTTTCGCTCTTGGTTCTGGCCGCTATAGGTGGTGGCCAACAAGGTGGCGGCCTGCGCATCGTCAGTGTCGCTCCCCCAGAACTCAATCGCGCGAAAATCGGCCGCGTTCGGCGTGGTGAATGTTGCGATGATCTGCCCACCCGCACCGATCGCCAGACCATCGGTTGGCGGGCCAAGGTCCAGCGACGGGCTGGCCGCGACGATGGAATCCGTGATCCAGTCCGATGCCCGCCCCGGAGCCTCCAGCCGCGCGCGAATCTCGTATGCCTCGCCAGCAGCCACCCCCGTCAGGCGCGCTGACAGCACCTGGTTGTCGCCGGGATCCAGCCGCGCGCGGGCGTCGATCGCACCACCCGCCAACCAATCAGCGCCGCCAAATAATGGACGCCATTCCCATGTCGCCCCGTCCGACGTGTAATCACTGAGGGATCGGGCTATTTCCAGATCGATCCACGGATCCCCGACAGACCCAAAGGTCAGTCCGGTGGTCAGATCCAAAGACGCGGGCACATCCAAGGACAGGTCGATTTCAGCCACAGAATCTGGAACATAGACATCCTGCTCATCCGTCGCCGGGTCCCAGTCGAAAATGCTGGACGCCGTCTCGCGCAGCGTCACGCCCTGCTGAAACGCAACGCCATCAGCGCCCTCCAACCACTCTCCGGGCGCGGTCTGCTGGATCTCATATGTTCCCGCGCGGCTCGCATAGTCCGCGCCCAGATCGACACCCAACCAATCGCCCGCCTGCGCGCCGCTGGCAAATATCTCAGGACCCGCCAGAAACGACAACTCGCGCCCCATTGATTTGCGCCGCGCCGCGATCTGTTGCAGGTGCATCGCCTGCCCAGCAAAGGGCACCAGGCCCAGATCCAGCGGCTCAACCCGATCCTCTCCGCCCAGCCAGGTCTGCCCCGGCACCACAACTGGCGTCAGCGTCTGCATTTCCCACTTGGCCTCGGGCTGCGGCCAACTGGCCTGCACAGCCTTAGGCACGTCCCTGCCCTTCTGGCGCGCCTTGAAGGTCATCGCCCGACCTTTCAGCCAGTTGGTGACGGTCGTCACCGGCGTCTGGGCAAGGGCCGGAATGGCCGTGATCCCATCGCCCGAAATCAGCAGATCGCCACCCGTGGCCGCAACCATCGGTGCGATCACATCCAGCAGGACCGAGCCACCACCGAACCCGACTGTCCCGCCGAGCCGCCAACGCGGTTCCGTGGTGGTATCGAGTCGCAGCCGGGACGCGTCCGCGTCATTGGCCGCCGCGATGAAACTGTCCAGGTCGATCTGCCCCAGCGACCAGCGCGCCAGCGGGTTGTTGCGCAGCGCATCCAGCACGCACAGCCACGCATTGTTGCTGACTGTCCAGGTGGTCGGGTCATTGGCGTCCTGCGCGCCGTCGCGCGGATCCCAGACCTTGGTCCAGCTGCCGATCGCCCCCACGCTGGGCGGGGCCGAGGGCCAGCGTTCCGCCATGGTCCGCGAGCGGCCCTTTTTGTAGCGCCCCCACAGCACCGTGCAGCCCGTCCAGCGATCCGTTGGCCAGAATTTTTCCTGATCGGTGGCGGTCGCGTCACCAACCTCGGTCATGATCTGATCGGGCGGACCGGCCTGATCACCCAGCCCCAGCCAGAAGTTTGCATAACCGGACAGCTTGTCATGTACCGGATCCGCACCCGCGCCGGTGAAGTCGTAAATATCGCCGGTGAAATCCAGGTAGCGCTTGTCCAGCGTGATCTGCGAGACCGCATCAGACGGGCGGCTATTCAGGATATGACAGCAGTAAAGCACGCCATCCTGCACCACCCAGGCCGGGGCCGGTGTCCCGGTCGCGATCTGATCGAGGCCATAGACGAACCGTTTGGCCGGTAGGCTGGTCGGATAGGCAAGTTCCCGATCCGTGTTCTGCGATTGCTTTTGCAGCTGCGCGGCCAGCGTGGACAGTAGAATTGAGGAGGCGATTGATCCAAGGGCTGACGCGACCGCGCCCTCACCAATGATCAGTGCAATCTTGCCTGCGATAAATTCAGCCATTCAGACCCCAAGAAATTTTAACTTCAGGCACCACCACCACGCCGCAATCGATCGGCACAGCCCACCCGTCCGGCACCGCCACAGACAGCGCGAAATCACGCGCACCGTTCGGAACCAGACCCAGAGCAGACCCCGGCCCGCCCGCACCTTTGATCAGCCCCGCGCCCGCCGCCAGTGTGGCGCACATCGCTGGCCAGCCACCGAGGGACCGGATCAGACGCGCAGCGCCCACAGGCCCGTCATAGCGCCCGCGCAGCGGGGCCATTGGGTCCACGCCATGCAGCCGATGAAACACATCGCAGGCCCGCGTGCAGCAGTCCGAGCGCCCCCATTCAAAAGGCCGCAAATAGACCTGATCGATCACGTCCATTACCATTTCGGGATATTCCCCTGCGCAGATGCCACAGCCGCGCGCACCCATCGTCCCGCCGTATCGCCAGCCGAGGCCAGCTTCTGATCCTCGAACGTATGCGTCGGACTGCCCCCACTCATCTGCGAGGGGCCCGACACAATGGTCAGCCGCCCCTGCCGCGTGCTGGCGTCCGCGCTGATCGTGTCACCCGCATCGTCAATCGTGCCGGTAAACATGCGCACCGGATCGGCCAGCAGTGGCGCGGGGGCCCGTCCCGTCAGAACGCCAAACCAGGCATCAACCTGCGCGCCCGCGCTATCCGCGCCGATCATTTCATCAATCACCGCATCCAGCCCACCGAATTGCAGCAATCCCGTTTCCTGTCCGATACCCCGCGCCACGACCGGCAGGCTGACAAAGCCAAAGCCGCGAACGCCCGTCCAAGTATAGCCACCCCAAAACAGATCCCCCACGCCGGAATGCACCCGCACCGCACCGCCCGGCCAGTCAACATAGACCAGCATGACCGGATGAAACCCGCCCGCCAAGATCGCATCGCGCATTGCTGTCGGGATCGTCAACGCCATGGGTTCACCTCCACGGGGTTATCAATTTCGCTGTCCAGCACTTCGCGCAGGGTCAGGCTGATTGACCAGTTGCGCCCGATCGCCTGCGCGCCGGGTTTGTATTCCAGCACCTCGAACACCGCGCTTTCCTCATCCGCAAAGGCGACCACCCCGGCAGGCAGCGCCGCCGAGACCGGTACCTCGGCCACCCCCGCCGCGTCCGAGTACGTCAGATCCAGCACCCGCGCAGTCGTGGCCACGCCTGCGTCCCAGACCCGCACGATGTCGCCGGGCCGTGCGACGACGATACCAGGCGGTAGACCCGTGACCGTCACAGCGTAGGGATAGCCCGCCAGCACCAGAGGCGCGGCCATGCGGCGCGTGTTGCCGAACGTGGCGACCGGCGTAACACCATCCACCAGATCGATCGGATCGCCCGCATTGGTCCAGGTCACCAGTTCGTTCCCGATCTGTGGACCCAGATGGATCTGTCGGGCCAGGCGGATCTGATCAAGATGCCAGTTCTGCGGCGGCAAGTTCAGCCGCACCAGACACACACCACCGTCAATATAGCGCCACAGCTGAGCCAGATAGCCCGCCCCCGCATTGTGCCCCCGCCCCAGCGCGGAACAGGTCAGCTGCAACGTCCGCCGCGCAGGCCCCGCCGTCGAGACCGCCCGCTTGCCGTCCAGCGCATATTCACCGCGCCGCGTAGGCCGCTCTTCATCCAGCAGCCAGCCTATGATTGGCGCAGGGGGAAAGCTGTAGATGTCCATTAGCGCCGCCAGCCCAGAGGGTTTTCATTCAGGTTTTCCCGCGCCGCGCCGACCGAGGCTCCGACGATTTGCGGCGTGGCTTGCGCCACCACTTGCCCGGCCTGGTCGCGAACGAACGCACCCAACTTTCCGGTACTGGGGTCCATCGTGATGGTAACACCCAAAGCGCGCGCTGCCTCATGACCCACAGCCGCAACTCTTTTTGAAATATCATGCGGGATGATCCGCGTGCCCGAGGGCAGGTCCAAAATCTCGCCGCCCAGTTCATTCAAGCGCGTCAACCCGCCCTTAAAATTCGGGGTGCCCGCCGCATTCGCGGGCAACGCCTTGCCGAAAAGCGACCCCAGCAAACCACCACCAGACCCGCCGCCGAACAGCTTGTCGAACAGGTTTTCAGCGATCATATCCCGCCACTTGGCCAGCACCTCGGACAATGCCGAACGCAGACTTTTCGCCCCGGACACCAGACCAACGAAAGCGGATTTCATGGTGCCACGCAGGTCATCAAACTGCGACTTAACATTTGCCACCGCATCCGCGACCTGACCCGCCGCACCAACACCAGCCTTGCCAAAATTCTCGAGCCCATCAACGGTCACGGTGATCTTGTTGTTCAAATCGTTCTGTGTCGTCATCTGGTCAGACATGGCACCTGTCACCGCATCCGCCGCCCGACGGCGGGCGCGCTCAGCCTCAGCCAACGCAGACTGCGCTTTTGCCAGCGCCTCGGCGCCAGCCTTCAAGCGCGCCTGTATTTTTTCCTGCTCTTTGTCTGTAAGGGTGCGTAGATGACCATTTTGGATCATCGAACCTAGCCGTGCCTGCTCTGCCTGCATCAGCGCCAATTGCGCCGCCGCTGCATCTCGCGCGGCCTTCGCCTGCTGATGTAAACTGTTGGCTGTCTCGATGGCTTTCCGGGCAGCCGAGGGCGCAGTTGTCATGTAGAATGTATCCAACTCCCCATTCAGCGCGGCCATAGCCGCCGCTGCATCGTAAGATGAGTTTTCGGCCAGACCCGCATTCCTCTTGAATACGAGAAAATAGGAAGCCGCTGCCGCCGCAAGACCTGCCAGCATCCCCCAAGGGCCAGCCGAAAGCCACATCGCCGTCGCCATACCTCGCGCAACGCCTGTCAGGCTGACCATCAGCCCCTTTAGTCCGGCCAATCCGGCAAACAGAGCTGGCACCTTAGTGGCCGCCAGCCCGGTGATCGCGGATGCGATCAGGTCAAAGTTTTTGACCAGAAACGCCGAAACACTCGCAACGGCGCTGAATGCGCGCTCCAGCAATCCGCCCCGACGAACGAGATGCGCAAACCCTTCCGCCAAGGCGGTCATAGCAGGCGCGAGCGCAACCGTCATGCGGTTCACGAGGGCTGATCCGATCAGCCCCAGCCTGGACATCGCATCATTGGCCTGCTCGATCTTCGCGGCATCCGTTTCTGAAATCGCATAGCCGAAAGCTGAAATTTCCTCGGTCGCCTGGCGGATCACGCCGGGATCGAGGCGGCTTAGCAACAGCGCCCCCTCCTCACCAAACAACGCGCCCGCCACAGCGGCCTGTTGCGCCGCTGGAACAAACTGTTTGATCGCCCCATTGATTGCGGCAAGCCGCTCATCCAGCGGCAGGTTCAACAAATCGGTTGCGGACAAGTTCAACTGCGCCAGGGCTTCCTTGGCAGGCCCGCTGCCAGCCGCAGCCTGGCTCAGGCGGCGAAACAGATCCTTGGTGCCCTGTTCCAGATGCCCCATGCTGACACCCGTCAGTTCCCCGGCCCGCTCTAGCACCTGCATGGATTTAACCGTGGTCCCCAAAGATTTTGCCAGCTTGGCCTGCGCATCAATGTTGCTGGCCGCGCTTTTGATCGCCGCCGCCGAAAATGCCGCAGCCAGGCCCGCCGCGACGGGGCCAATCATGCCGCGCATCGAGGAAACAAATCGCTTTGCCTGGCTTTGCGATTCCCCAAGACCACGCCGAAACTGACTGTTGTCCAGCCCCAAAAACGCCCGCAAGCGACCCGCTTGTGCCATGTTACCTTGTTCCTTTCAAAAACTCCGCCCAGGTCACCTGGGGCAGCCCCGCCGATGCGGCGCGCGCCACTCCTGCAAGCGCCTCGGGTGGCAACGCCGCGTCCTGCCCGCGCAGCGCGGCCTGATAGGCTTTCAAATCCCGATGATCCGCGCGAAACCCAACCCATGCGGCCTCGGCCGCCAGGGCCTGCGTTGCAGCCTGTCGTTTTGCCGCGGCACGCAGTTGCGCGGCGAGCTGACGAGGGGTCAGCCGCCAGAAAAGTTCCGGCGCATAACCTGCCTCGACGTACAATTCAAAAAGGGACGCCACATTCAGCGCGGCGCCCCCTGTCAGTTTCCCGGCGCTTCATCCGCATTTTCCGTTGGATCCGGCAGACCGGCAGCCAAACCAGCGCTCAGCGCTTCTGGGTTTTGCGACATCAGACGCCCTGCGTCTTTGAAAGACGCCTCGGGGTGCACCTGCGCCAGCGCGCTCCAGAAAAGCGTGCGCAGATGGCTGGCGGAAACGTCAGCGCCCTCATCAACCTTTGCAATGAAGTCCAGCGCGTTCAGGCCGGTTTCAGCCTCGAAATCGCACAGTGCGTTGAAGTCAAACCGCAGCGTCCACCGCGCCTCATCCGAGCGACCGGCATTTTCGACGATCAGAAAATCCCCTCTCAGGGCGGCGCCGGAACCGCTCATGCAACCACCTTGGCCATGACAGTCATGGACAGTTCCGCCATCATCTTATCGGTGCCCTTGATCCCGGTCGGGCGCCAGGATTTGACATAGGCAGCATATTGCACCGCACCCGCGCCGACGGCTGTCAGCTCAAGAAGAACAGCCTCCCTGGTGTCTGCGAGAGCCATCAGCAAAACGTCGGATGCATTTCCCGGCACGTAGTGCATATTCAGCGACCACGCCGCCAGCTTCTTCATTCCGGGAATACCCTCTTCAGTGTCGCTGGGGCTTTCCAGATGAGTCACCGGCACATCGTCTGGTGTCTGATCTGGAAAATCGAATTCCTCGACGCCCGTCAGTTTCGTCCAGGCCGGGGTTTCGCCCCGCCCGATCCGGACGGTCGACCCATAGCCCCGCACAGCTCCGCTACTCGACATTTTCATTCTCCTAGGTTGGGGCCCGGGCTGGTCCCGGGCATGTGGTTCAGGTCAGCGGATCGACCAGGTAGGTCGGAACCGCAAAGGTCATCGTCAAAGTGCCCACGCACTGCTCGCCCGAGGCATCTTCAGCGAAACTGGTTTCGGTCAAATCAATGGCGCCGGGATCGAATGCCGCCATCACGACGCGCTCGACCTCGGCGCTATCTTCGTCAAGCACGTCCTCTAGATCATCGCCGCCGAGGCGCTTGATCGCCACGATCACGCTGATGGTGCGCGTGGTTTCCTCCAAAACGCTGCGCTCATTCAGTTCTCTGGGAATGCCGACAGCCAAAACTGGCAGTGATTTGTAGTCCAAAGACTTTGCCCACAACCGGACGCTGCCGAAACTTTCGAACCGCGATGATGCACTCAGTGCGCCCCGAAACTTTGCGCGGATCTCGGAACGATAATGCGGCATCAAATCACCTCTTCCAGTTCACAGATAAGAAACCCATCCGCCGCCGGTGACCCCGACGGCAGCGTGTTCACGACGCGGTATTGCTGGCCGGGGGCAATGCTGGGCGCCACCAAATCGTCACGCGCAATATTCGGCACCAAATCCCGGCGCACCTTTAGTGTCGGCGCCAAAATCAGTATCGGCTCGCCCTCTTCGGACTGCACTTCGATCGGGTCTTTTCGAAATACGGCCTGCACCGTGGTCGGCAAGGCATCTGCCAGATGAATCGTGACCGGCGCGCCAAGAACATCGTTCAGCACACCGGCCATGCCATCGAAGATGCTGGTCATCAGGCGGTGACGTCAGCCGGAACAGCGCCGTTCAGGCGAACAATACCGGTGCTGCTGGGGTTCGCCGCAGCAGCGACCGCAACGCCGATCAGCAGGTTGCCCGCTGTGGTGGCCGTGGTGCACAGCTTGGTCGAGTTGTTCCAGTAGATCGCGTCACCAACGGCCCATGCCTGCGCGCTGGTCTTGCCTAGCTCGTAGACACCTTCGGTGCAGATCACCACAGCGGCACCACTCAGCGCCGCGCCCTGCGCGACACCAAACAGGACACCGACCTTGACGCCTGCGCCCGAGGCCACATCTGCAGGGGCCGCGACCGTCAGGTTCGCGCCCGGTTGAATATAGTTTTTCATGATTGATTTCCTTTCTGTCAGCCGCGCGGGATGCGCAGCCTCAAAAAGATCAAGGGCGACCATCTGGCCGCCCCTTGATCATATCAAACTGCTGGGCCGCGATCAGGACCCAGCATTTTTGTAAGAACCGCGGTATTCGCTGGCGGCGGCGCCAAAGATATGACGCGCGTCCATCGTGACCTTGTCCGGATTCATCCCCTCGATGGTCTGAACCGTGGGCGATTCATAGCCGTCCAAATAGGCCACGCTGACCGGCGGCAGGTCAGAACTGATCAGATACCAAGCGGTATTCGACCCACCGGCCGCCGCGCCCAGGTTGGGAACAACCGCAGGCGTCAGAGCGCCCTTGTAGGGGTTGGTATCCGAGGTTTTGGTCGGGGTGATCCCAGCCACAAACTGCAGTGCCACAGTTTCCAGTGCGGGCGGAACGATCAACTGATCGGCGACGACCTGCAGAAAGTCTTCGGCATCCTTGCTACCGTAGGCGGTCTGCTCCCACATCGCCTTGCGGGCCGCCCCGATGGTAGCAACCGAGATCGCACCGCCAGAACCTGCAAGGTTTTTGTGGTTGGCATGGAACAGCGCGGTGCTGTCGGATTTCAGCGCGGCATTATCCCGGATCAATTTCCAAACCATGCTGCTTTCCATCACCCGCGCGGCCAGCGCGAACTCGCGCGGGATACGGTTAAACGCGCCCATGTCGTCATTGATCACCGCCTCAAAGGTCAGGTTGATCGTGCGGCCACGACGCTCGACAGTCAGCCCCTCGGCCTGATCGGCAAGGGTGGCTTCTTGATACTCGCCGTTTTCCTTGACGGCCTTCAGTTGAAAGTCGCCACCAAACCGCACCGCGTGCAGTTCACGGAAATCAGAGGCCGACAACGGCGCGCCAGTGACAATGTTCCAGTTGGCGCCACGACGCTCGTATTCGGCGATCAGCGAGCGGTTCATGACCTCAGTGGTGATATAGGCGAAATCGCTCACCCCATGCGCCCCGTTCATCATGGTGGTGGACCGGAAACCACGCTGGATTGCCCCGACGCGATCATACTGATTGCCGCCGCCGGCCAAATGCATGGCCAGTCCACTCAGACGCATACCGCGATACTGGGCGCCGGGCCCTGTGTAATCGCGCATCATCGCGCAAACCAAGCCCTCGACCTGTGTATCGGTCTCATCGCGCAGGATCCGCGCCGGTTCGTGACGCATCACCGGCACCTCAGACGCCGCCATGACGGTCAGCAGCCGGTTGCCTGCGCTTTCCAGCGGGCACCCCTCGTCTATCAACACATTGACCTGCGCCTCGGTCAACTGACCCGACGACATGAACGGCTGCGCCATCTGACGGATGCCCGTGGCGCGCGCGCGTTCTTCGCGCCGCGCAGTTTCGGCAATCGCAGCCGCGTCCGGGGCCTGCATGGCGGTCTGTGGCGCGGGCGTAGCGGCGGGGGTGGCGGGCGTTGCGACCGCCGGGGTTGGTTCTTGCGGCATATCTGCCTCCTGTGTTGCGACCATCATGGCCGGTTGTTGACCGGTGGTTTCGGCCCGTTGACCAGCGGGCAGAGCGCCCACCGAATTCAATTTCTCAGCGCACATGCGCAGATTGGAGATTGACTGTTGGTGCAGGGACATCGCTGCAGCCATAACCAACGCCTGCTCAGGCTCTGCGCCGGTGACCGCGTCAGCAAACCCCGACGCCACAGAATCCTGCGGACCAAGCCATGTTTCCGCAGTCATCAGCGCCAACACCTCATCCGCGCTCTGACCGCTGCGCTGCGCATAGACCGAGGCGTAGACCTCGGCCAACCGGTCCAGGTCATCCGCCTCTTTGCGAAGATCAACGGCGGTGCCGCACATGCAGCGGCTGGGGTTGTGGATCATCAAGAACGACCCGGCAGTCATCTCGATCCGGTCCGCAGCCATAATCATCAGCGAAGCTGCGCTGGCGGCGATCCCGCCAACCACAACCGTGACGGCCCCCTTGTGGGCCTCGATCGCGGCACGGATGGCTTCGCCCTCATAGGGGCTGCCGCCAGCCGAATTCACGCGGATCGTGACACCCCCGTCGAACCGCGCCAGAGCCTCGCGCACCATACGCGCGGAAAAGCAGCCGCCATCCATCCACTGACAAAATTCATGTGGCAAAACATCCCCTTCGAGGATGATCTCGCCGTTCAGGATCAGGTCATTTCCGTCCATCATTCAGTCTCCTTTTGATTGCCATTCGGAGCCGACACCCCGGCCTGCCGATCGCGCGCCGCATCTTCTGCGCGCTCTCGGGCGATCACATCGGGATCAAGACCCATCTCACGCTGCTTGCGCTGGCGGCTGTTCAGGCCCGCCTTGATCTCATCAACTGACGCCTTGATTTCTTTCGACGGGTCAATCAGCGGACGGCGCGGGGCCGTCCAATTGATCGCGGTTGGCGGCGCCGGCAGGTTTTGCGACATCCGAACCAACGGCCACGCCTCAAGTGTCCAGCGGCTAATGCCTACACAAAACTGCGCGATGATGATCTGTTGCTGCCAAACCTGAATAAACCGGTCCATTTCCATCCGACCCATCCGGCCAGAGGAAAAGTTGACCCCCATCAAGTCACCAAATGATTCATACGTCAGCCCAAGCCCTGTCGCGATCCGCCGGATCCCCTCGCGCACGAATTCCTCGTACCCGTCCACCTTGGGCGGCTGCGACGGCACGATTTCCTGACCCGCCTTGAGGCCCACCACTGCGCCGGGTTCCAGATTGGACATCTCTGTGCCGCTGTAGACCTCGTTATCGTCAGAAGCCGTGACGAAGAACGATAACAAAGAGGCGATCCGCTGTTTGAGGATCTGCGCCTCTTGATAGTCGCTCAATTCGCCCAGCGTCATCATCACCGGCGCTAGCCACGGCACACCACGCATCTGACCGGGGCGGTCGATCCGGCGAATGTGCAATATTTGCTGCGCCGGTACGCGGGTGCTGGTGAACCGCCCCTTTGTGATCCGGCGATTGTCACCGGGGTGCTGATCAAACAAATGATAGGCAACCGCCTTGCCGGTCGGGCCATATTCGATCCCGTCGATCACCTCGTTTTTGCCATAGCTGGTGATCGTTTCGTCCAGGTAATCAGCTTCCAAAAGCTGCACTTGAAACGGAAGTTTGAGGCCGGGTTCAAACCGCAGATCCCGCATCCGGCGGCGCACCAGAATTTCCCCGTCCGAGAACACCCCGTTCATCACCTGCCATTGCAACGCGGGCAGCGCGCTCACACCATAAGCATCAATCGCAGGCGTCAACAAATGATCGCGCAACACCTGCATTGCCGGGGCCGCTTCCTGGCCATCAGGCACATCCACCGAGGGCATGATGCCCGTTCCAACCACGTTGCCGGTGGTCACAAACTGCCCACGAACCGCCAACGGGCGATTGCGGATCATGTCGCGGCTCAGATTACGCAGACGTGCGCGGCTCGAACCGGAAGCCGCATCCGCCGAGGTGCCGGGCCCGGCCCAGCCGTATGTCCGGCGCCCGCGCGACGCGGCGTCGAAATTCATCAAGGTCGACGCCTGCGCCCGTGCGCGAATACGCGCCAGACCACGCTGCGGCGCGACACTCAGGATGGCGCGGTCGAGAATATTCATGATCACAGCCCCCGCATAGTGACGGGAAAGCTCACAGACATCTGGCCCTTACTACCGCCCGCTAGCTCCGCCTCCATGACCGAGATCTGGCGTCGCATCTCGGCAAGCGATCCAAACTGGACCTCTTCACCGTTCATCTTGAGGCGAGTCGCACCTTTCGCGACCGCCGCTTTGAGGGCGTCGACTTGGGCTTGCGTATAGGCCATGATCTTACCTTTTCAGAAAGTTGATCCGCACCGGCGCAGATGGCGCGGGCGCGGGCTTTTCGCGCTGATCAGCATCAGCCGGGATCGCAAACGGGTTTCCATCTCCCAAGGTGGCCCAATTTGGCGGGCTTTCGGGGTTGATGCGGCGCAATCCCTTATATTCCGCCAACGCCTGAGCCTGCACCGAAAGGTCCAGGCTTTCGTTGCGCTTTTGGCCGGGCTTGGGACACCACCCTTTGTCGCCGCGCGCTTCAGCACAAAACTCGGCGACATGGTCATCCGATAGAAATTCCGGCAGCGGAAAGCTGCGCGGCGTCGAGACCGGGCGCAACAGTGCCGCCGTCACAGAATCTTTCAGTCGGTCCGTTGCCATGTTCAGCAGCTTGATACGGCGGGCTTTTTTCTGGTTCGACCGGCCAGGGGCCTCGAACCAAACCCGATCGCGTTGACTGAATCCGCCGTGCCCGCGCGTCAAAAACCACCGCGGCCCCTCGCCTGCGGCGCGGCGGCCAAGCCAGAATTCCTCGGCATTGTCGCTCACCCCAGGCGCGCCGTGGAAATCTACCCCCAACGCCAACGCTCGCAAGGAAAACCCCGCGCCCCGCACCGGCCAGCTGCATTGCCCAAGATCATCCAGCACCGCCCAATCGCCCGGATATTTCGCCGGATCAAGTTTACGCTGACCGGCCTGTACCTTGGCCCCCGGTGGCGCGATCAAATCAAATCTGTCGATCACGGTGCGGGTGCCATCCAGCCCCCAGCCAGTGACCTGCACCGTGAAATACGTACCCTGAACATCCACGCTGACCGTGATGAACCGCACCCAATTCGGCGCCACGCCCCGCGCCTCTGTTGTGCGATCTTCTTTCAGCGCGCGCGGGCTTAGATCATCATCATCCCCCGCGCCGACGCGGGCAAATGGCACCCCAACATCGGTGTAATAGAACCGCCCTAGCGCCAAATCATCGTCCAGCTCATCGGCCTGTCGCGCCGCGTCCAGATAGCGCGCGACCATATCCGACCAGTTCGCAAAGGTGGCCGCTGCCCCATTCAATGACCAGCTGGCGATTTCTGTACCCCGGATCCGGCTGTCGCCCAAAGGCAGCAAATCGCCACCGTGTTCCGCCTCATGCAACCACCCGCCCTTACCGCCCAGAGCCGCGCGGTTCAGTTCGGTCTTGTGATGCGGCCCGATCAGGCAATGACAATGCGGACATTCCATTTCCGCCGCCTCACCCGCCTGTACGGGGGGTGCGTCGGGATCAAAATGCAACCGGTCGAACCGAGGCTCGAACATCTCGCCGCAGTCTGGACACTCCCAATACCAGCGGCCCCGCGTTCCCCGATTATACAGCGGCACAATGCCGTGTTTGACCGGCGGAAACTCGTGCGGTGCATCCTTGCGCGGTGACCATTCAACATCGCTGCGCACCGGCCACGCCGGGGTGCTTTCAGCAAAAACATACCCGCGCGACAGGAACGTCTTGATCCGCTGCATCCCCATGTCAAAGGCCGATCCCTCGGGCGCATCTTTGCGCACCCCCAATTCCGGCGGGAAGTGATCGAAATCGGTCATCATCACCATACGGTACTTGGCCGACGACAGCCATTGTGGCGTCGGATAGCCCAGCATCATCCGCATTCCGCGAAACCGCTTGCGGCTGAACGTGTTGTCGTCGCGCCCGCGCCCCATCCGATCACGCAAATCAGGGCTGTTCTGGATCACCGGATTCAGGCTTTCCTCCACCCAGCGGTCACGGCTGGGCCGGTCCATATGAACAATCAACACCGGCGCCGGATCACAGGTCACCGGGTGCATCGATGCGGTGATCAATGCCATCGTTTTACCAGACTGCGACGGGCCAACAAATGCACCGGCCTTGTAAAGCCGCGACTGGGCGGTATCGACCGGCTCGACCATATAGGGCGTCACGTCCCGGTCATAGTTTTGCCAAACGCCGCGCGTCTCAACGCGCACGTACCGCTCAGCGGCCTCGGTCGGGCTGATCCGGCTGGGCGCATCCAGCAATGGCAATGAATCCGCCAGCAGTTCATCCGCGCGCACGAATGGCGGCAGCGGCGGCAAGTCATAAACCTGCCCCAGCGCGCGATCGCTCATTGTGACCATTACTAACCGCCCTGCCGCTGATCGAGCGCCACAACTTCGGGCGCATGAAAGCCTGCATCAGAAACTTGCAATCTCGCCTCGCTCAAAATCCCGTCGCAGAATTTTTGCGCCTTATCCACCTGCTGTGGCGACAGGCTGAATTCTTGTTCCAACCAATCGGGCATGTTCATTACCGCGTTGCGAAAGCTGACCAAAACACGATCGAGAACGTCCTGCATCTGGGCCGCACGCACCAGCTCGCCGCGCTGCTCGGAAGCGCGGTTACGGATCAACTCGGCCTCGGACCATTCCTTGACCTCTTTGGGCGTCAGGCGGTGATCGGCTTGCTCTTCTTCTTGGCCCAGGAACAACATCGCCAACTGACTGGCCCGCCCATCCCGCGCGCGGCGCTCATCAGCATCCCGCCCCTCGCGCCACAGCCGCCACGCATAACAATGGCTGAACCGAAATTCATAGGATTGGCCATTCCCGCCGCGCTGTGCGACCGGCATACCAAGATCAACCCATTTGCTTATCGTCACGGTCGACGTGTTCATGGCCTTGGCCAGTTGTTCGCGGTTGAACACCTCGTCGCCATACCCATCCGGCAACGGATAGGCTGACATATCCAGCACTTCCCCCGTGTCCAATGTGAGCGACGTAGTCATTTGTTCATCCTTTTCAGAGTCATAACAACAGCAACCGAAACCAAAGCCCCCGCCAAAAACAAACCACACGAATGCACCGGGGCGCGAATTACCCGCGTGCGCCACCAGCCCAGGAAGGACCCAATCACCTACCTGCGTGTCGCCATTGCCTTTTCGAACGATCTCCAGAAGTTCGGCGCCATCCGACGCTCGAATACGTCCTGCGCACCATCATAGAAGCCCAGGCGCTTTTCATAGACCGGTGCGCTGCTGGCGAAATGCGCTATCTTCTCGACTTTTTCGCGCTTTCCGCGCCCCTTCCGACGCCAAATCCCCGGCGACATCCGCGATCCCTTTTGCGGCACAAAATAGGTAGCGCGCCGCCTGGACGCCCCAGCCTTGGACTTCGCCACCGCCGCAGCCATATACCCAGCACTGCCAACCGCTTTCAAAGCCGACACTGCTTGCTTTCGTTCCGCCGGTGCCCAGTTGCCAAAGGCGTTTTTTCGCGCCGCCGACGTCGGAATAATCGCCGCCAACACACCGTCATAGGCAAGATTGGCCGACACCATGCGCTCCAGCCCGGTCTGCGATCGCGCTCCGCCGCGCTCTTGGCGCTTTAGATAGTGACGCTTCCCGACAGAGGGCCGCTCTTTGACCTCAGCCACCAAGGTCCTCTTGGTCGCGCGCCACACCATGAAAGCGTTTTTGGTGAACCGCGTCGGACGATCAAACACCACGTCCATCTCGTGCTGAACATGCTCCAGAACATCCTTGGCCGTGTCATTGAGCGCCCACACCGTGGCCTGAGGCAGTTGGCTGCGCTCGATCTGGGTCATCCGGCGCTCGAAATCCCGCGTGTCGAACGCCATGGCGATGCCGCCACCCTTTACTGAAAAGAAGCCCGACACGCCTGCCTCCATAGAAAACGCCCGGTCGAGGGTTCATCCTCGCCGGGCGCAATTCGTTAGCTGTATTTAGTCAAGAAACTGACATTCAGTCAAGGCCGTTGCCGACGGATTTCCAAGGGGCCCTTGGCGGCATGTCATCCGAGACAACCCAACAGGACAGGTTCGGGTAAACTTGAAAGGTCATCCGCAGGTCCAACAGCGCACCCCACCAATCCAGATACGCCCGCCGACGCATGGCATGCTCGGCCGCGCTTCCCGTGATGTGCACCGGGCAAACATAGCCATGATCCCGCCCCAGCAGATTGGCCGGCCAACGGCCTGGCCCCTTCCAGTATTCCCTCTGAGCAAAGACGCCATGCTTCGAGCGCTTCCACTCCAGCGGAACGCACTTCGGACCGCCTAGACCACACCCCCAATCAGGCACCGTCCCGGTCAACGCATGCTCGGCAATGCGGATCGCCATCCCGCGCCCACCACGCGCCTCGGGTAGACTGGCCACAGCCGAGGCCACCACATCAGCGTCAGGATGCGGATCCGATCGCCCGCCGCCATCCACCCGGCAGCCCAGCTGTTCATGCTGAATGATCGCCGCCGTCGAGGACACATAGCCCCAGCCAGCCGCCGACACACCATGCCGGTCAAAATCCAACTGCGCACACTCGCGCTGAAATGCCCACACCAGCAGATCAAGGATCGCGACATCCTGAACCTCTGATCTCGCGGGCACCCTGCCCAACATGGTCGCATGCATATTCAACACCCATCCCCCGAAACCAAAGCCCGAGCCGCCGCGTGATCCGCGTCATATCCAGCCAACCACCCATCATCGTCAGCCCCCAGGACATGACCATTCAGAACTCGCTCCCGAAGCCGGGACGCCTGCGACCGCAACTCACGCGACCTGATTTCGACCTGCGACCACTCAAGCGGTGTCATGGGCGGACGGTGCTTCTGCCGCCACCAACGATATTCCGCAACCAAACGATCCTCAGCGACAGCCTTGGTACCAGCCGCACTGCCAAACCAAGATGCCAACCCCGGCATTTCTTCGATCGGGCGCGGTTCGACCACCTGCGCGAACGCGATAAAGGTGGCGCGCTCGGGCCAAAAGTTTTTCGCAGACCCCTGGCCCTTGTCGCGCATGGTTAGCGCCATACGCGTCAGGCCCTGATCACTCAGATACGCAAGATCATCACAAAGCCCGGCCATCTTCCGCGCGACCACATCTTCAGGCGTTCCACGCTTGAACCGAAACCCAAGCTCCTGAAGTGGCGACAACAGCAGCCGCCTAACCCGCCCGCGTTTTGTTTCCTGTTTTACCTCTGCATCCATTTTCGCCCCTTTCTCAGCCATGGCGCCACGTCACCACCAGCCCATCCTTCAAGTTTTCAAGCGCCTGTAAGTAAGGTGTTTTGTTTGGTTTTTTATTGTCTTGTCTTATAGGGCAATGACAGTTGATGACTGTCATATGCCTGTCACGCACTGTCATGATGACAGTTAATGACAGTGAATTTCAGTGCATTGCCCTAGGGGCCACGACCACCGCGACGCACCGGGAACTGCGCCACCTCGCCCGTGTAGCCCAGCACCTCAATCATAGCGGCCCGGACATTCTCAGCGGTGATATATAGGTCAGACAGCTTGAAATGATCAGACAGCGCATTCACCGCCTGATCGTCGCCAATGATATGGTCTGCAACCTTCAGGTCCGTCATTTTCTTACGTATGCGCGACCTGCGCTGCGCCAGGGCTGCGGCCTCTCGCGCACCATCACGGCCCCGCTTGCGCTTGTACATTTCCTCAACAATACCCTGCATAAATCGAGGATGACCCAAGCGAGTAGACACCTCGCCCGTACGCCCATCTTCGACCAAAACAGGCAACCAGCCGCGCATCACACCAGCTTTGACCGACAACCACCGATCGACTGTGGCAAACCGCGCAAGGCTGGCCAGCTCAATATCGCACTCGGGCAATGTACCCGCAGGATCCTGACGCATGGATTCAGACCACAGAATTATTGCGGTGCCCACGTCCGCCCGCCGCCCATCCATTATGGCCGAGGCCAGAAATCCTGACGCCAAAAAGCGATGACCATAAAAGGGGAACCAGTCATGGTTCGACAGCGTTTCACCGCGTTGCAGCGGCCACATATCAGGCTGCACCTGCGCCCCGTCCATCACGATCCCCCCCGAACCGACTGAAACACAGCGGCGCCTTGGCGCAAAAACGTCCCGAATTTGCGCAAGCGCAGAACGAATATCGCCTCTTCGCATTCCGCAGCAAACGCTTGCACATGAACATCACGCGCCCGGCGGACACCGTGCAATATTGTCGTGTGATCACGCCCCCCGAAATAGGCCCCGATCCTGGGTAAACTGATACCCAAACCGTCATGCGCCAAAAGATATGCAATCTGTCGTGGCGTGGTGACGCGGCTATCGCGCCGCTTTGACTGCAGATCGGCGACCGTGATGCCAAATGCATCCGCGACAACCCGCGCAACACTGGCGACATCAGCATCATCTGACATAACACTCACCCCCCTTAAACAAATCCACCGCCAAAGCCCGCGCGCGCGCAACATCGTCCGCCCTTTTGGGCACCACATTGCGTCGAGCAGCCTCGGCCACAGGGGATACTGTTTTGCCATTTCTTCCGTCGAAATAGCGCCCAACGGCACGGGCACTGCTGTCGGTCATATCCAGCGCCAGCACAAAGGCGACGCCGCGCGCCGCACTTACATCCGCTGCCCGTGACCGTCCGCGTATCTGATCGACAGAAACCCCAAAGACATCCGCCACGGCGGCAGTCACACACTCGATCGACGATACGACATGGCTGTGATCCCCGCGCAGCACGGTCCACCGCAATCCACGCTTCCACAAATCACGCACAATCGTCGCACGCCCGACATTCAGCCGCGCTGCGGCCTGCGGTAGCGTCAAACCCTCTGAAGCCAAAATCGGATACTGCTTCAGACGGTCCTCCAGGGGCACCGCTGCAGATGTCCGGTGCGGCTTGGCGGATGGAACACCTGCCGAAATTTCCTGCACGCCGTCCGCAACAGGACGCATCCGCGCCCCCTGCCCTGGCGCCACCGTGCGCCGCCCCCAATACTCGCAATCAGAGGCGCGCGCGCGCCCGGACAAAGCATCACGCCCAAGGCGCGCACAGCGCCCAACGGCAACAATGCTGTCACCCTGAAAGTGCTGGCACACACCGCATATGCGCCGCAGGGCCAACGGACTGCGGCCCGAATTCGGGTTTTGCGTGTCGGGCCGATTTCCAATAATGCGCACACCCATCACATCACCCCCTGGGCATCTATTACACCCACATCAGACATATCATTCATGACATCCTCCGGTCGGCTCAATCTCTTCGATCCGTCGCGCCAGATCGCGCAACTGGTCGGCCATCCCCGCGCCAATGTGGCCTGAAAACAGCGGGCGACGATCTTTCGCGTGACACGCCTCACCAGCTATCAGAGCAAACGTCGCGCCATACTTTGGGTGATCAACGACCTCAAAGGTCACATGCGACACCTGAAACAATTCCCTCCGGGCCGTGTCGGGATCCGGGTGTCTGCGCTTGGATTTGACGCTGTGAGCGCTCATTTCGCCCACCACCTGACGCCCATCCCACCGTCCATATTTTCTGGCGCGACACACTCCGACGCCACTAGATCAGCTTCGCTCTTGACCCGACGGATATATCCAGCGACGGAGCTGCGGCTCAATACGAACCGCTCAGCGATCTGGCCGTAACTCAGGCCCTCGACATCGTGCAGATGCATCATCTGCAAAAGGCGCTCATCATCCGCGCGGGTATGCTTAACAGCCCCCATCACATCACCTCCAAAAAGCGGGCGCGCCCGGACAGGTTGCCATCCAGAACCAAAGCGCGCCCGAAGTTCAGGGAGGCAATCGCGCGAGATCTCCGCGCTATCAGGCGGCACAAACCACCCGATCTGAAATTCAAAAAGACGCGGGGACAGCCCAAGCCAATCCGGCCCAGACCAGCCCCGCGCAAGGTAGCCGCGACACCACAGGCTGGGCGCGCGACGGCAGTAAACAATTGGACACCCCGACGAGACAGGGAGGAGGAGCGCCCCGCCGAGGTGCCGCCCAACAGCCGCTGCCATACAAACTGCTGGGAACTCATACCATGCCCTCCAATCCGGCACGCAGATCCACCGCCGCCGCGATCACCTCATCCAACTCGCGGATCTGGGTCATAGCTTCGGCCTTCGTGTATCCCGACGGATTGACAGACGTGGGCGAATGCGCCTCGGCGTGTCGCGCCAGTACGTCAGAAAATTCGGCCGTCAGCCGCGCCACATCCGGCGCCAGATCGCCCCGGCTGGCCACAGGCATGAACACCCCGCCCGCCAGATGACAGAAATGATCAGCCAGGGGCCGCGCCGCCGTAGGCTCGATCCGGCCCAACCGATCCAGATAATTCACCCCCAACCCGCCGGGCCGCTGGTCGTTGATCTCGGTCCCATAGGAAAGCGTGGCAACCGACACCCCCAAATCCGCGCTGGCGCATTCCAGACCGCCAACCGCGCGATAGGAGGAAGACACAGCAAACTGAACCGAACCTGGCCGCACCGCACGCGTCATGAAAATTCCCTCACCGATTTAACAGGACGCCACGCCGCTATTGGCGCAAATTGCGGGTATGAAAGAAGCATACTCATCACGCTGCACCCTTGCTCTCAGGTATGGCCTGCACCCAGCTAGCCGCTGGCACAGCCCCTTTAGTCTCTGTCTCGATCCTGAAAGCCAAACTCAAAGAAGGGCTGCGGCGACCGCCAATCAAAAGCGAAAGGAACGGGGCCGAAACCTCGATCCGCTTTGCAAACTCAGACTGACTGATGCCAGAAGTTTTCAAGTAGTTACTCAACATAGGGAAAATTTACTACACGAAAACTTTTTGAGTTCAAGCAAAAGTTTTCTAGCGGTCAAACATTTTCTTACAGTTAATCGCCAGTGCCCCGCGGACATGGCATCCGTGCTTTTATGAAGCTGAACATCAAACCGATTCTCAAAAAACGGGGCATCCGGCAGGCCAAACTGGCAACAGAGCTGGACATTTCCCCAGGCTACATGTCCCTGCTGATCAACGGGGACCGCGACCCGTCCCACGCTATCTTGACTAAGATGGCTGAGGTATTGGAGGTCGCAGTAGGAGATTTATTCGACCCCCAGCCGATCGCCACTGGCTTTGCTGAACAGGTGGAGCCGTTCAAGACACCCGAAACCGAGCTGCAGGCGATATGCAAAATGATGGCGGCGACACCCAGAACGCCGACGCTTTACCGACTAAAACAGCACTGCGGACAGTTCAATTTGTCGCGCGGCGATACGCTTTTGGTGGACCTGAATGCCGACTTAAATGCAGGCGATCTGGTGATTGCCACCGAAATTGATGAAACGGGCAGCGGAACCAGCCTAATCGCATTGTGGGCGGACCCGTGGGTAATAACCGATCCGACCGGCGGCACCCCACGCAAGACGGATGACGATGGTCGGATCTCGATTTTGGGCAAGATTGTCGGTAGCCTTCGCGGGCTGGCCGCCTGATTATTCGACTGCCAAAACCTGAAAAGCGCAACCCGAGCTCGCATAAACGCCGGTCGCTGTTCCAACGTTCATGCCGCCAAACCCATTTCGCGCGCGGTAGGACATGAAAATCTTATGGTAACCGTTTTTATCCACTGCGGTCACGCGGGTCTCGATATGCTCGAAGCTTTTAGGCTCGCGCATCTGGTCCCGCACCGCCCGCTTGAATGCAGGGTGTGATCCATCCCAGGCCGACAAACAGTGAAACCCGCTGCGACGATTTTCCGCTTGCTCTTTCTGCGCTTGATCCTTTTTCGACCGCGCAATCATTTCGTTGGTGCGCGCGGCAGCCTCTTCCGCGACTTTTTTGAGCCGCGCGACGCGCTCCTTTTCCGCAACCCAATCTTCGGGCGTTTCGAAACCGGCCTCCGAGGCGGCGAGCCGGTCCGCTACATCGTCCCAACCCTCCTCGCGAACGGATGCTTCGTAATTTGAGGTACCCCACATTCCGGCCGCAACAATCATTGCAACAAACGAGGCACTGGCAATTTTTAACCCGCGCCAGCGCCGCTCGCGCTTAAACGCGACGAGAAAAAAACCATAAATCAGCGCAGCGGATGCAATCAAAGCCAGATAACCAAACATCGCAAAACCTCCTAAAAAATCTACCTGTCATTGCAACACAGAAGCCCAGATTCCACCCGCAGACAACATGGCCGACCAGTTCTCCTTGCAAGTTTTCACAGTGTAAACTTTTTTCTTGACGGTACAGTTTTCTGTGCGTAAACATTTGCTCCATCACAACCGATGATGGAGTCCCTAATGCTTCCCTGCACCCAAGAACTCAATCGCGCCCGAGGCATCATTCTCAACCCGCGCGGCTACCACCCATTTGTCATCATGGAGGCATGGGACACCCTCAAATCCGCGCGCGGCCAGCATTGCAACTGGGATCGCCTGCGCAGCCCCGCACACCTGACCGGCGACACCATTCAGCCCACTCCCCAGCCCAATTCCGTCGCCGCCATGATCGACAAGGTCAGCGCCCGCACCCGGGCACGCGTCCGCAGGCACGCTGAACAGCAAGGCTATAGCTTGCGCCCCGGCTCCGAAGGCGGTGCCGCATGACCCACCTCGAACGCATGAACCGCAACCAGATCCGCCGCGATCATCTGCGTGAGACTGGAGAACGCCTTCTGTGGGTGCTGACCTGGACGACCGTCATTGCAGGCGGCGCTTATGTCGCCGCTCTGTTTATTCAGACCATCGACCAACTGAACAGGAGCTGGTGATGACCAACGCTGCCACCACTCACGACGTCATCAGCGAGGCGATCGCGGACAGGCTCATTTCAGCCCGCGCCGTGATCGCCGATCTGCCCCACCACCCCGAGGCCGAGGTGATCGATGCCGCGCAGGTGATCGTCAAACACAGCCCGATGCCCACCGAACGTGGCGAGGCCGAAGAACTGATTTTCTGGATGGAAGGAACAAACCAATGACACACCCCGTAGACACCCACGTCGGGACCAAGCTGAAAAACCTGCGCATCCTGCGCGGGCTGACCCAAACGGACGTTGCGAATGGTTTGAACATCTCGTTCCAGCAGGTCCAGAAATACGAACTGGGCCGGAACCGGATCTCGGCCAGCAAACTGTTCGAGGTTTCGCGCATCCTGGACGTTCCGCCGTCGCACTTCTTCGACGGCCTGAGCGACGACGACAACGGCGGCCCGGTGATTGACGAAGAGACCGCCCGGATCGCGAGCATGATCTCCAAGATCACGGACGAGCGCCTGAAAACTCAGATCCGCGCGTTCATTGACGCGGTGGCCAGCTACCGGCCTGCGGGCGAAGCAGCATGACGCCGACTGACAAACCAATTCTTTTTTCCGGCCCGATGGTTCGCGCGCTTCTGGACGGGCGAAAGACGCAAACGCGGCGGGTGGTGAAGTCAAAAGACATCATAGACCTTTGTGATGACCTCAAAGGGGCTACAGGTCTGGCCGCGCAATATACAACGAATTTGCCAATTCGCGCGAATGTTGGAGACCGCCTTTGGGTGCGAGAGACGTGGCGCCCAAGAGAAGGATATGGCGCGTGGGATTTGCTTGTCGATTATGCGGCAGATGGCGCGACCCATCATCTGGAAAGTGACCTTGACGTGGGCGACTGGCGATTTCCAAAGGCGGCAAAAACCGGGAACGTGTCGCCGCTGTTCATGCCCCGCTGGGCGTCCCGCCTGACCCTGACCGTCACCGATGTGCGGGTGCAGAGGTTGCGGGACATCAGCGAGGGCGATGCTATTGCCGAGGGGTGTCGCCCATTTTTCGATGAAGACAATCCCAGGCCGATGCGATGCCCCAACGGGGGCACCATGGACATGGCACCGCTAAAAGGGCCCTTGGATGATTTCCAGAGGCTCTG
Organism: Thalassovita sp.; assembly: GCA_029212905.1. GTDB lineage: Bacteria > Pseudomonadota > Alphaproteobacteria > Rhodobacterales > Rhodobacteraceae > Thalassobius. The sequence goes on along the minus strand of JARGPB010000002.1, from coordinate 217,449 downwards.
GAACAGCATCAACGGCCCCGACGCATGGGACGCTGCCCCGTGGGTGGCCGCGTACACCTTCACCGTTCACCGCTGCAACATTGATGAACTGGAGGCCCACTATGGCTGATCAAACCCGCATGTGCGGCAACAGCGTGCCGCCGGTGATGGCCGAGGCGCCCGAGACCGAAAACGCGTCGTGGCCAAAGTGGTGCGATCTCAAAGAGCCCGATGGTGGCAAACTGGCCGATCCGCACTGCGTCTCAAGATAGCAGAACTGGAGGACGAAAAGTGACCTCTCAAAGACCATTCACACCCGAAACCCTGGCCGCAGCCTGGGGATGCAGCGCGGAAACCGTGCGCAACCTCTGCCGATCTGGCACCTTGAAACATTTTCGCCTTGGGCGTCTATATAGAATTCCAGCTAACGCAGTAGAGGAATACGAATGCCAGACATCAGCATCGGACGTTTCAGAGGTGGTTTCTGTGTCTACTGGACCAAGCCAGACGGAAAGCGCGCCCGGTTTAAGCTTGCGGCACGCACCCGAGCGGAAGCCGAGCCAGAGGCAATAGACGTCTATCGCCGCGAGAACCAAAAGGCCCCAGGTGCGCGAACCGTTGCTGCGCTGTGGGAGGCCTATCGCGAAGACCTGGGCGAGAAGCCGACGGCCAAAACGATGGGCTACACCGGAAAAGCCGTCCTGGAGCATTTCGGCGCCTATCGCCCCGACCAGATCGACAAGGCGCTGTGCCGATCCTATTCCGACAAACGGATCGCCGCCGGGAAATCGGTCGGAACTGTCTGGACCGAACTCGGGCACTTGCAATCCACTATGAATTTCGCGCGCGACATCAACGCCATTGATCGAGCCCCGCGGATCTGGAGACCAGCCAAACCCGAAACCGACAAACGGATTCTGAATGCAGGCGAGGCCCGCGCGCTGATTGACGGGGCACATGATCCGCATATTCGTTTGGCCCTGATCCTGTTGCTGGGCACCGCCGCGCGCGTTAGCGCCGTTCTGGAACTGACCTGGGATCGGGTGGATTTTGAACGCAACGCGATCAACCTGCGGATCGACGACGGCACCACCCGCAAGGGTCGCGCCATCGTTCCGATGAACAGCGGCGTCCGGGCCGCGCTGTCAGTCGCTCATGATGCCGCCCTGTCTGACTACGTGATCGAATACGCCGGCCAACCGATCAAATCCATCCGCACCGGCTTCAAGGCCGCAACCAAACGCGCGGGGCTTGGACGGGTGACCATCCACGAGCTGCGCCACACCGCTGCCGTGACCATGCTGTCAGCTGGTGTTCCGCTTGTAAAAGTAGGCCAAATGCTGGGCCACACAAACACCGCAGTGACCTATCGGACCTACGCCAGATACCTGCCAGAACAGATGCAAGACGCCGCCGACGTGCTGGATTTTGCGAGTCGCAAGCGCAGTGTTTAAGTTCACCGAACCTGAATGCACTTCGTTAAATGCGGATCGGCGCGCACAAGACACTGTTATTTAAAGGGAAAATGGTGGGTGATAAGAGATTCGAACTCCTGACATCTTCGATGTGAACGAAGCGCTCTACCACTGAGCTAATCACCCGGTAGCGGGGTATTTAGAAGAACCCTCTTGATTGTGCAAGAGGGTAGCGTCCTGGTTTTTCAGGAAATTCCCATCAACGAAAAAGGCGCCCCGGAGGGCGCCAATTTCAGGTCTTTTTCAGGATCAGTGGGCCGTGGCCCCTGCCCCAGGTTTATGCGCCAGGGCTGCTGCGGCGGCGGCCTCTTCGGCTTCTTCGTCCCATTCGATCGGGTCTGGGTCACGGACCAGCGCCAGTTTCAAAACTTCACTGACATGGGTCACAGGAATGATCTCCAGCCCTTCTTTGACGTTGTCAGGGATGTCGGCCAGATCCTTCTCGTTTTCTTCGGGGATCAGGACAGTTTTGATCCCACCGCGCAGGGCGGCCAGCAATTTTTCTTTTAGCCCGCCGATAGCCGAGGCATTGCCGCGCAAGGTTACTTCGCCGGTCATGGCGATATCCTTGCGCACTGGGATGCCCGTCAGGACAGACACAATGCCCGTGACCATGGCCAGACCGGCCGAGGGCCCGTCCTTGGGCGTGGCCCCATCCGGCACGTGAACGTGGATGTCCCATTTGTCAAAGCGCGGCGGCTTCACCCCGATCTGAGGCGCGATCGACCGCACATAAGAGCTGGCCGCGTCGATGCTTTCCTTCATTACATCGCCCAGTTTCCCGGTGGTTTTCATGCGGCCCTTACCCGGCAGACGCAGAGCCTCGATCTGCAACAGATCCCCGCCGACCGAGGTCCATGCCAGACCTGTGACAACCCCGACCTGATCCTCTTTCTCGGCCAGACCATAGCGGAATTTCTTCACGCCTAGGTACTCGTCGATATTGTCAGGCGTGATGGTCACATGTGTGGCCTCGCCCTTGACGATCTGGGTCACAGCTTTGCGTGCCAGTTTGCCGATCTCGCGTTCCAGATTCCGGACGCCAGCCTCGCGGGTATAGCGGCGGATCATCTCGTCCAGTGCGTCATCGCTGATCTCGAACTCGCCCTTTTTCAGACCGTGGTTTTTGACCTGCTTGTCCACCAGATGCTGTTTTGCGATCTCGCGTTTTTCATCCTCGGTGTAACCGGCCAGCGAAATGATCTCCATCCGGTCCAGCAGCGGCCCCGGCATGTTGTAGCTGTTCGCGGTGGTCAGGAACATCACGTTGGACAGGTCATATTCGACCTCAAGATAGTGATCCACAAAGGTACCGTTCTGTTCGGGGTCCAGCACCTCCAGCATGGCCGAGGCAGGGTCGCCGCGGAAGTCCTGGCCCATCTTGTCGATTTCATCCAACAGGATCAGCGGGTTGGTGGTTTTCGCCTTTTTCAGTGCCTGAATGATCTTACCGGGCATCGAGCCGATATACGTCCGACGGTGGCCGCGGATTTCGGATTCGTCCCGCACGCCGCCCAAGGAGATGCGGATAAACTCGCGCCCCGTGGCCTTGGCAACCGATTTCCCAAGCGAGGTTTTACCCACACCCGGCGGGCCAACAAGGCACAGGATCGGGCCTTTCAGCTTTTGGCTGCGCTGCTGAACGGCCAGATATTCAACGATGCGTTCCTTGACCTTTTCCAGACCGTAATGGTCGTTATCCAGCACTGTTTGAGCCTTGTGCAGGTCCTTTTTCACGCGGGTTTTGGTGCCCCACGGGATCGCCAGGAGCCAGTCCAGATAGTTCCGCACGACTGTGGCTTCGGCGCTCATCGGGCTCATGTTTTTCAATTTCTTGAGCTCGGCGTCAGCCTTTTCCTTGGCCTCCTTCGACAGCTTCATGCCGGCGATTTTCTGCTCCAGCTCGGCAATCTCGTTCGCGCCCTCTTCGCCGTCGCCCAATTCCTTCTGAATGGCCTTCATTTGCTCATTCAAATAGTATTCGCGCTGCGTGCGCTCCATCTGGGATTTGACGCGGGTTTTGATCTTTTTCTCGACCTGCAGCACCGACATTTCGCCCTGCATCAGGCCGTAAACCTTCTCCAGCCGCTCGCTGATCGACAGCGTTTCCAGCAGCTCTTGTTTCTGGGCAACGTCGATGCCCAGATGCCCCGAGACCAGATCCGCCAATTTTGCGGGCTCGGTGGTTTCCGAAACGGCCACCAGAGCCTCTTCGGGGATGTTCTTTTTCACTTTGGCGTAGCGTTCGAATTCGGTGCCGACAGCGCGCAGCATGGCAGCGATCGACTCGGGGTCGCCTTCGGCCTCGGGCAGATATTCCGCCTGGGCCTCAAAGAAAGATTCGTTTTCGATGAAATCAGTGATCTTCACCCGCGCCTGCCCCTCGACCAGCACCTTGACGGTCCCGTCGGGCAGTTTCAGAAGCTGAAGCACATTCGCCAGCACGCCGGTGCGATAGATACCTTCATCCGTCGGATCGTCCACGGCCGGGTCAATCTGGCTGGACAGAAGGATTTGCTTGTCGTCCTGCATGACTTCTTCGAGGGCACGCACAGATTTGTCGCGGCCAACGAAAAGCGGCACGATCATATGTGGGAACACCACGATGTCGCGCAGCGGGAGGACGGGATAGGATGCATTGAGAGGCTCGAGCATACGTTTTCCTTATTCTTGGCAAAACAGCACCGGTCCCAACAATCGGCAACCACGGCTGTCTCCGTTTCCTGATTGTTAATCTGGGGCGCGTTTCCCCGGAATTCAACCATGTCACAATTTCCTGACACCAGAATGCCCGCCCCAAACGACAGGGGCAAGGCGAGAACGCTCAGAATGGTTGAACAGGTCAAAGTTTTTCCAGGGCGCCACCCCTTCGGGACACAAATTACAGCACATAATCGCCGCAATACCACAAGATGTGCGACTCCCCGGCGTTAACGCCGAGGCCAAGCCGAACCAAATCTCTTACAGACGGTCGATATCGCCCTGGGCACGTTGCGCGTGAAACTCTGCCTCAAAAGAGGCGAACTGGCCGTGTTCGATCGCGTCGCGCATGGTCTGCATCAGCTCTTGGTAATAATGCAGATTGTGCCAGGTCAGCAGCATCCCCGAGATCATCTCGTTCGAGCGGAACACATGATGCAGATAGGCGCGGCTGTATTTCTGACAGGCCGGACAGGTGCAGCTTTCGTCCAGGGGGCGCGGATCGTCCTGATGACGGGCGTTCTTGATATTTACCACCCCGTGACGCGTCCAGGCCTGCCCCGTCCGCCCCGAGCGCGAAGGCAAAACGCAATCCATCATGTCGATTCCGCGTTTGACGGCGCCAACAATGTCGTCTGGCTTGCCCACCCCCATCAGATAGCGCGGCCGATCCTGCGGCAGATACCCGGGCGCATAATCCAATACGCCAAACATGGCCTCTTGGCCCTCGCCCACGGCCAGGCCCCCAACGGCATACCCGTCGAACCCAATGTCAACCAAGGCCTTGGCGCTTTCTTCGCGCAGTTCGGGTGTGACACCGCCCTGCATGATCCCAAACAAGGCATGGCCGGGGCGGTCCCCAAATGCATCACGCGATCGTTGCGCCCACCGCATCGACAGGCGCATCGACTCCGCAACCCGTTTTTCATCCGCAGGCAGCGCCGGGCATTCATCAAAGCACATGACAATGTCCGACCCCAGAAGCCTTTGAATTTCCATCGAAGTTTCCGGGGACAGGAAGTGTTTGGACCCGTCGATATGGGATTTGAACGTCACACCGTCCTCGGTTAGCTTGCGCAGATCGGACAGGCTCATGACTTGAAACCCGCCAGAATCCGTCAGGATCGGCTTGTCCCAGTTCATGAATTTGTGCAGCCCGCCCAGACGGTCGATCCGCTCGGCCGTGGGGCGCAGCATCAGGTGATAGGTGTTGCCCAACAGGATGTCCGCACCGGTGGCGGCGACGCTCTCGGGCATCATCGCCTTGACGGTCGCGGCGGTGCCCACAGGCATGAAGGCCGGCGTGCGAATATCGCCACGCGTCGTGTGGATCACCCCACGCCGCGCCTGTCCATCGGTCGCCTTCAGCTCAAACGAGATTTTTTCGGCCATCACAGCCCCCAATAATACCGGAATCTGACGCTTTTCCCACCAGATGACGGAAATGCCAAGCATTGAAAAACGAAATTCCACCGTCATAGTCAGTTTGGGAGGAGCAACCATGAACTCAATGAGCAAACCCGCGCTGGTCCAGGCCACGCTGTCAGACAAGGTGCTGCGACTGACCCTGGGCGGAGGTGTCGCGCACCCGCTGTCCATGGCGATGATCGAGACGCTGCATACCCATCTCCATCAGGCCTCGGACGATCCGGGTGTCAACGTGATCGTGATCCACGGCCCAGGCAAGATTTTCTGCGCAGGCCACGACCTAAAGGAAATCGCGTCCCATCGCCAAGATCCGGATGATGGTCTGGCCTATCTTACTGAATTATTTGAGAAATGCGGCGACATGATGCAGGCGATCACCAATGCGCCCAAACCAACCATTGCCCTGATCGAAGGCATTGCCACCGCTGGCGGGCTGCAATTGGCCGCCGCCTGCGATTTGGCTTATGCGTCCGAAAATGCGCGTTTCTGCCTGCCTGGAGTCAACAATGGCGGGTTCTGCTCCACGCCCGCGGTCGCGGTTTCAAGGAACCTGTCGCGCAAACACATCATGGAACTGGCCCTGTCCGGCGAGATAGTTGACGCCCAATGGGCGCTGTCTTCGGGGCTGATCAATCGCATCCTCCCGCAAGAAGAACTCTTTGATTTCACAATGAATTTCGCCCGAAAACTGGCGACACGTCATCCCCAGGCCATCGCGGACGGCAAGCGCGCGCTGTATACGCATCTGGATCTGCCGCTGGATCAGGCCTACGCGCTGGCGACCGACGTCATGATCGGCCATTTCATGGATCCGGTGCGCATCGCAAAAGAGAAGAAGAGCTAGACCCTTGCCGCACGCGCAAAAAGACCTAACCTGATGCTCTGGACGAAGCCGAAGTCATTCCTTATATCTTCGGTCAGGAAATACAGGACAGGTCCATGACCCACAATGCAGAGCCCCTCGAAGGCGCACCGCTGATTGCGCCCTCCTCGACCGACCATCCGCTTTATGATCGGGTCGTCGAAGGATGCCGCTCGGTTTACGATCCGGAAATTCCGGTGAATATCTATGATCTCGGATTGATCTATACCATTGATATATCCGAAGAAAATGACGTCCGGATTATCATGACCCTAACAGCCCCGGGCTGTCCGGTCGCCGGCGACATGCCCGGCTGGATCGTGGACGCGGTTGAACCCATGGAAGGCGTCAAAACCGTTGACGTTCAACTGACCTGGGACCCACCGTGGGGCATGGAAATGATGAGCGACGAAGCCCGGCTTGAGCTGGGTTTCATGTAATAAAACAGTCTCTTGAAAGGCAAAGTTCATGTTCGGAATCCCCGGCAAACAAGCAGTTTCGATGACCCCGGCCGCAGCCGCCCAGATCGCCAAACTGATGGCGAAGGACGGGCACCAAGGCCTGCGCATCGGTGTCAAGAAAGGCGGCTGTGCGGGCATGGAATATACCATGGACTATGTCGAAGACATCGACCCGCATGACGAGGTCGTCGAACAGGATGGCGCGCGGGTGATGATCGCTCCGATGGCACAGATGTTCCTGTTTGGCACCCAGATAGATTACGAAATTTCCCTTTTGGAATCGGGGTTTAAGTTCAACAATCCAAATGTGACCGAAGCCTGCGGTTGCGGTGAATCGATCAAATTCGAAGGCATGTGATGCCGGTCGAGAAAGAGTTCCTGACCCATGTGTTAGAGCTCTTCTCGGGCCTTGGTCCCCTGCGCACGGCGCGGATGTTTTCCGGCGCGGCCATCTACGCCGAAGACGATGCAATGTTCGCCATGATCTCCTCCTCGGGGACCGTCTATATGAAATCCGACGCCAGTACACGGGCGGATTTCCTGGCCTCCGGCGCCGAACCATTCTGGTACATGCGCGGCGAAAAACGTATGGAAATTCAAAGCCTTCTAAGCCTTCCTGAAAGTGCCCTGGATGCCCCGGAAGATGCAGTATTCTGGGCGCACAAGGCCCTGCCCCCAGCGCGCGCGGCAGCCAAAGAAAAGCGCCGCAAAAAGAAGTCGTGACCATGTGACGCCACTGGTGCAACCGGACTTGACCTTGGTCCACGCATCGCAATGATGCGCGGTATAGAAAATCAATAAAATTGTGGGAACTCTGTATATGCGACGCAAACTTGCCGCCGGAAACTGGAAGATGAACGGGCTGAAATCTCACCTGGCGGAGCTTGATAACATATTGGCAAATAACGAAAATCCGACGGTTGATTTGATGATTTGCCCTCCTGCAACTCTGCTGTCACAGGCCACCCAGAAAACGTCAAACACCGCATTGATGATCGGCGGTCAGGATTGCCATACCGAAGGCTCTGGCGCTCATACCGGGGACATTTCTGCGGAAATGCTGAAAGATTCCGGGGCCTTAGCTGTTATTCTGGGGCATTCCGAACGCCGCGAAGACCATGCCGAAACCGATCAAATTGTTTGTAAAAAATCCGAAACCGCGATGGAAAATGGTTTGATTTCAGTGATTTGCTGCGGCGAGTCCTTGGCTCAGCGCGAGGCGGGCGAGACCTTGGAAATCATCGGCATGCAGGTCGCCGGATCAATCCCCGACACGGCGACGGCCAACACTGTGGTGGTAGCCTACGAACCCATCTGGGCGATCGGCACCGGCCTGATCCCAACCCTTGAACAAATCGCAGAAGTGCATGATTTTATTCGTGAAAAATTGACTGATCGTTTTGGAAAAGGCATCGCAGACGGCGTCAGAATTCTGTACGGAGGCTCGGTCAAACCGGGCAACGCGGCCGAAATTTTCGCCGTCTCCAACGTCGATGGCGCCCTGGTCGGCGGCGCGAGCCTGACGGCCGCGGATTTCTGCCCGATCATCGCCGCGCTAGAGGCCAGCCCCAGCTGAATTTGAGGGCTTTTGTGCCTTTTGTACCAGGGTTTGGTACATATTCCCCCAAAAACAGAAACGGCGCCCGATTTGGGCGCCGTAACTTTTTGATAATCAGACCGTGCGATGATCACTTGGTAATGATCTCGGGCCCCATAAAGGTGGTCGGCAACCACGTGGAAAGGACCGGAATGTAGGTCACCATAATCAGGAAGACGAACAACACAGCCAAGAAGGGCAGCGCGGCACGCACAACGCGCATCATTGGCATTCCCGCCACGCCCGACGTCACGAACAGGTTCAGACCCACCGGCGGTGTGATCATGCCGATCTCCATGTTCACGACCATGATGATCCCCAGATGGATCGGATCGATCCCCAGCTGGATCGCGATCGGGAACACCAGCGGCGCCACGATGACGATCAGGCCCGAGGGCTCCATGAACTGGCCGCCGATCAGCAGGATCACGTTGACGATGATCAGGAACACGATGGGTCCGAACCCAGCGTCCAGCATCGCGCCTGCGATCTGCTGAGGGATCTGCTCGTCCGTCAGCACATGTTTCAGGATCAACGCGTTGGCGATGATGAACATGAGCGTAACAGTCAGCTTGCCGGCCTCGAACAGGGTGTCGCGGGTATCACGGTGGAAAAACGCGGTGATCAGCGACAGCGGTTTTTGCAGCAGGGACAGGTTGCGCTCGCCCTCGGGGCGGGACAGCGGGCCCATGTCACGGTAGATGAAGTTCGCGATAAAGAAGGCATAGATCGCGGCGACGGCGGCGGCTTCGGTGGGGGTAAAGATCCCGCCATAGATGCCGCCCAGGATGATGACGATCAGGAACAGGCCCCAACCGGCCTCGCGCCCTGCGGCAAAGGCCTCGCCCCAACCTTTCCATTCGCCTTTGGGCAGGTTCTTGACCTTGGCGATACCATAGATCGTCAGCATCAGCATGGTGCCCGCCATCAGGCCGGGGATCACGCCCGCCAGGAACATCCGGCCCACGGACACGTCCGTGGCCGAAGCATAGACGACCATGACGATCGAGGGCGGGATCAGAATACCCAAGGTCCCCGCATTGGCGATGACGCCGGCGGCAAAGTCCTTGGAATACCCGACCTGGCGCATGCCCGCGATCACGATGGACCCAATGGCCACCACGGTTGCCGGGCTGGACCCGGACAGCGCCGCAAACAACATACAGGCAAAAACGCCTGCGATGGCCAGACCACCGGGGAAATGCCCCACGATGGCGATGGAGAAGCGGATGATCCGTTTCGCCACCCCGCCCGTCGACATGAAAGAGGACGCGAGAATGAAAAACGGAATAGCCAGCAGCGTGTAGTGCCCGGCCATCGCCTGGAACAAGGTCTGCGCGATCGACGCCAGCGAGGTATCGCTGAGCACCAACAGGAACATGATGGACGACAGGCCCAGCGACACGGCGATCGGCACGCCGATCAACATCAGGCCAATGACCATGGCAAAGAGGATTGCGACTTCCATGATCAGTCTCCGGCGTTCATGTGTTTGACATCTTCGACAGCGTCCTCGGCCTCGTGGCTGACGATCAGCGACGTGGTTTCGCCCGCAATCAGGCGCAGCGTGGCCTGAATAAAGCGAAAGAAAAGGAGGGCCATGCCAAAGGGCAGGATGAAATAGGGAATGAAACGGGGCAGTTTTTCGTAGTGCTCCCCCTCGTTCATGATGGGTTCGATCCAGCGCAGGAATTCGGGGAACGGGATGTCCACGACCTCGTACCAACCGCGGTAGGATGTGCGCCTCATCTCTTCGAAACCGGTCGGGAACCAGCGCCCGGTGGTCTGCGGCAGGTTGGCGAAGTTGGCCCAGTAATCCCAGGCGCCTTTCAGCAAGAGCCCCGCATAGATGATGCACAGCGCGGCGGCCACTAGGCCAGCCACACGCCGCAGCGTGGGCGAAAATACGTTGATCAGCGCGTCCACGCCCAGGTGCGCGGTAACCTTGACCGCATAGCTGAGCCCGAACAGGACCAGCCAGGCGAACAGGAATGTCACGGATTCCAGGCCCCAGATCAGGCCAGTGTTGAACCCGTAGCGCAGCACGACGTTAACGAAAGTAATCAGGGTCATCAGCCCAAGGATCACCGCGATGGCGGTCTCCTCGATCTCGTTGACCCAGCGGCCCAGGGCCGTGTTTGCTTGGTAATGGGCGGACATGGTGCCTCCTTCCCCCGGAGGATATGAAAAACCCGGCCCCGTGACTGGGGCCGGGAAAGTCGACCTGTCGTTCAGGTCTTAGTGCTTGGCGTTAATCGCCTGAGCCGCGTCGATATTCTCTTGACCGACGTCTTTGGTGAACTGCTCCCACACGGGCTTCATAACGGTTACCCATTCGTCCCGTTGTGCTGGGCTCAGTTCGCGGATCACCCCGCCCGCATCCAATACAGCCTGACGCGCCTGTGCATCCACCTCGGCCACGGCCGCGTTGCGGGTCTCGGTGACCTCGCTTACGATCTGGCCCAGCTGGGTGCGCACGTCGTCAGGCAGGCTGTCCCACCAGTCAGCGCTGGTAACAACCATGTAGTCCAGAACACCGTGGTTGGTTTCGGTGGTGCCGTCCTGAACCTCAAAGAATTTCTGGCCGTAGATGTTGGACCAGGTGTTTTCCTGACCGTCCACAACGCCGGTTTGCAGCGCGCCGTAGACCTCTTTGAAGGCCATGGGCTGTGGGCTGCCACCCAGGGCGGCCATCTGTGCCTTCAGCACGTCCGAATTCTGGACGCGGAATTTCAGACCCTTGGCATCCGCGGGCGAGTTCAGCGGCTTGTTGGCGGACATCTGTTTCATGCCGTTGTGCCAGAAACCCAGACCCAGCAGACCACGGCGCACCATGGATTCCTTCATCTCTTGGCCGGTCTCAGAGTTCTGGAACTCGTTCACGGCGTTGATGTTCTTGAACATGAAGGGCAGATCGAAAATGCGGAACTGTTTGGTGAACTGTTCGAATTTCGACAGCGAAGGCGCGGCCATCTGGACGTCGCCCTGCAGCATCGCCTCGAGCACCTGGTCATCGTTATACAGGGTCGAGTTCGGGAAAACTTCGAGGCAGGCCTTGCCGTTCATTTCCTCGTTCACGCGCTTTTGCAGCAGCGAGGCGGCGATGCCTTTGGGGTGTTTGTCGGTGTTGGTGACGTGGCTGAATTTGATGACAATTTCGCCATCCTGGCACGCATCCGAGGCGAATGCAGCTTGAGCGGTCACGGTCAGGGCCAGAGCCGTTGCGGCAGTGGTCAGGAATTTCATATCAGTCTCCTCCCAGAGAACTTGAAACGGTGAATGCGCTCTGTGGCGCGGTGAAACCACAATTCCCACGCCCGCAGATTGGTACAAGCAAAAGTGAAGGGAAAATGAATCCCGCCAAAAATGCCAATATTTTCAGGGATGTAGGATTGCGCCTACAGCATGGCCGCTATGCTGCGGGGCGGCACTGTGCGAAAATCCGCACAAGGGTTTGGGGCGGGTGTGCGGAAATCCGCACAGCTGCAATGCAGCGACTCAGCGAAAGGCCTCGGGGCGGATTCCGTGGCGCGCCAGCTTGTCATAGAAGGTTTTGCGCGGGAGCTTGAGGTTGCTGGCGGCCTCGCCTGCCCGCCCCTCGGCGCGGCGCAGCGCGGCAATCAAAAGCGAGCGTTCAACACGCGCCATCTGTTCGGCCAGGCCCAGCTCTTCGGTTGGGGTCGGGTCGGTCTGTTCGGCGGACAGGCCCAGAGCAAAGCGCATCGCGGCGCTCATGAGGGCGCGGGCGTTGCCGGGCCATTTCTGCGCCATCAGGCGGGCGATCACATCGGGGGTGACGTCGGGCGGGGTCAGGCCGGCCTGCTCGCTGGCCTGTTCGACATAGAGACGGAACATCACGGGGATGTCCTCGGGGCGTTCCGCCAGCGACGGGATACGGACGCGCATCACCTCGAGCCGATAAAACAGATCCGAGTTCAGGCGCCCCTGTTCGACGGCCTGGTGCAGATCGGCGGTGGTGCCGGCAATCAGGCGGACAACATCGGCGTGCTCTAGCCGTTCCAGCAGGGAATATTGCGTGTCGGCCGGCAGGCTGCCGATGTCATCCAGAAACAGGCTACCGCCCTGCGCGGCATCAAAGGCGGTGTCCAGGGACTCGCGGGTCATGCCCGCAGCCGAGCGTTTGACAAAAGGGCCCTTGGCCAGCGGAGACATGAGGTGGATGACCTCGGCCACCTTGGAAATGCCGGAACCGGGGGGGCCGGTGACCAGCGCCTCGGTCTGGGCCTGGCCCGCGATACGGACGCGCGCCCGCAGGGACTCAGACAGGGCCGAGGCCCCAAACAACAGGCGCGCGGCGGGATCGCCGGTTTCCAGCTGCGCCTTCATCCGCCGGTTTTCCAGCACATGAATGCGGGCCTTTAATGCGCGCAGGATCACCGCCAGAAGATCCTCGGGGGCGCAGGGTTTTTCAAGAAAACCAAAGGCCCCCTGCGCCATCGCGCGCACGGCCATGGGGATGTCGCCCTCGCCGGTCAGTAGGATCACGGGCAGTTCGGAATCGATGGTTTTGGCATGGTCCAGCAGGTGAAACCCATCGCGGCCCGGCATCCGCATATCGGACAGGATGACGCCGGCAAAATCGGGGGCGATATGGTCCTTGGCCTCGATAAAGCTGCTGACGGGCAGCGGATCAAGATCGGCCAATTCCAGCGTCTGAGCCAGCGCGTCGCGCACGGCCATGTCATCGTCCACCACAAGAACGCGTCGGATCATGCTGCCTGAACCCCCTCGGCTGCGGTCAGCTCGACCGTGAAAATCGCGCCGCCCCGCGCGCGGTTGCGGCCCCGAATGGCCCCGCCAAAGCTTTGGACCAGACCATAGGAAATGGAAAGCCCCAGGCCCATGCCTTCGGAGGCGCCGACCTCTTTGGTGGAATAGAACGGGTCGAAAATCCGCTCTGGCTCGCGGATGCCGGGGCCTGTATCGGCCACGTCCATGCAGATTTTCGCGCCCTCGCGCCGCAGGGAAATCGCGATGTTTTTGTTTTCAAGCCCAGCCATGGCGTCGGCGGCGTTGCCGATCAAATTCACCAGAACCTGACCCAGGCGGACCTCGCCGCCCATGACGTGCAGGGGCATCGCGGGCGGGGTCCAGTCCAGATGGATATTGTCCTGACGCAGCCGGGTTTCCGACAGCTCCAGCGCGGTTTCAACGACCGAAACCAGATCGACCCGCGCGACGGGTTCGGATTCCTGACGGGCAAAGGCGCGCAGGTTCTTGATGATGCGGGCCATGCGTTTGGCCATGGCGCTGATCCGGGTCAGATTCTGCGCGGCGGTGTCGGGTTTGCCCCGCTCCAGAAAGGCCGATCCGTTTTCGGCAAACTGCTGGATCGCCATCAGGGGCTGGTTCAGCTCGTGGCTGATACCCGCCGACATCTGCCCCAGCGCCGAGAGCTTTCCGGCCTGCACCAGATCGTCCTGCGCCTTTTTCAGGGCCAGCTCGGCGGCGGTGCGCTCGGCGACCTCGTGTCGGAGAGCGTGGTTGGTCTGGGACAGCTCGGCGGTGCGTTCCGCAACACGCCCTTCGAGGCGGGCATTGGCCAGCGCAAGGGTGCGGCGGCGCTCGGTGGCCAAAAACAGCAGCGCGCCAAAGGCCAGACAGACGGCTGCGGTGACAGCCACCTGCAACCACGCCAGACGCAGCGCGGGATCGACGTCAATCAGGGCCTCGGCGGTCATGGCGATCTCAGGCAGATGCCGGCTGAGATGCAGCGCACGGGTCGGCACATAGGGCGACCAGTTTTCAGCCCAGATCCGATGCGGCCCGACAGTGCGCTGGGTGAAATCCTGAACCGAGCCATCGGGCGGCGTCAGCCCCCGCGCGCTGCGCTGCCAGAACAACAGCTCAGAGCGGTTGGTGACAAAGACCTCGCCCTGTTTGTCCGAGAAAAACACCGCCGGGCGCGCGCCGCGCCATTCGGCCTCGACCCGCCCAATATTGGCGATCACGATCAGCGCACCGCCCACCTGCCCGGTGCGGCGAAACACCGGAGCGGCAAAATAATACGCGCGCAACCCCGTGTCGGCATTGATGCCATGCGCCTCGCCCAGGGCGCCCTGCATGGCGCGCTGAAAATACGGGGTGCCCGAAACATCCTGCGAGGTAAACTGATGCGCGCGGACCAAAATCCGCCCGTCCGTATCCGTAAGCATGACATCCATCGCGCCGGTCATATCAGCGGCCTGTTGCAACAGCGCATCCGACGGCCCCGACTGAATACCCGACAGATACCCCGTCACGGCGGGATGCTTGGCCATCAAAACCGCCAGCTGCTGATACAGCTGAAGCTGCCCCGTCAGGCGGTCCGCGGCAAGTTTAAGGTCCGATTCCCCGCGCTGCGCCAATTGATCCAGCGCCTGCAAATAGCCATAGCGCCCAACCCCCCCGGCAAAGCCCGCGACGGCCCCCAGAAAGATCAGCAATATCGCCAGACGTCTGCGCAGATCCCGTTTCATGCTGGCCAACCTATCGCGAGGGACAGGCGAAACGCCAGAGGATTAGCGCGCGGCCAGCGCCTCTTGGAGAACGTCGCGGACAATGCCAAGGTCCACGTCCTTGGTCACGAACGCCTGCCCGATGCCGCGCGCCATGATGAACCGGATCTGGCCATCGACGACCTTTTTGTCCTGTCCCATCAGCGTAATCAACGCATCCGCGTCCGGTAATTCACCAGCAATATCAGAGAGATCCACCTTGGTCTTCATGTCGCGCAAATGGGCGCGCAACCGGCTGGGGTCTTCTTGGGAACACAGCCCCATGCGGGCGGAAACCTCAAAGGCCAAGGCGCAACCGATGGCGACGCCCTCGCCGTGCAACAGCCGATCAGAGTAGCCCGTGGCCGATTCCAGCGCGTGACAGAAGGTGTGCCCAAGGTTCAAAAGCGCGCGATCGCCCTGTTCGGTCTCGTCCCGTTCAACAATGTCGGCCTTCATCTGGACCGAGCGTTTCACAGCGTAAATCCGCGCGTCCATATCACCCGAGGCAGCGCGTGAAGCATTGCCCTCAAGCCATTGAAAGAATTCAAAATCCCCCAGAAGTCCGTATTTCACGACCTCGCCATAGCCGGCCAGGAAATCGCGTTCCGTCAGGGTGCCCAGAACCTCGGTATCGGCCAGCACCAACGAAGGCTGATGGAAGGCGCCGATCAGGTTCTTGCCGTGTGGCGCGTTGATGCCGGTCTTACCACCGACCGAGCTGTCCACCTGCGCCAAAAGGCTGGTGGGCAGCTGCACAAAGCGCACGCCGCGACGCAAGACAGCCGCGGCAAAGCCGACCAGATCACCGATCACACCGCCACCAAAGGCCAAAACGACGTCGTTGCGCTCGACTTTCTGGTCCAGCAGCCATTCAACGGTGCGGGTGAAATGCGGCCAGCTCTTGGTGGATTCTCCCGCAGGCAAAACCAAGGAAACGCTTTCTATACCAGCGGCTTGCAGGCCGTTCTTTAACGTATCCAGATGCAGGGCCGCGACGTTTTCATCGGTGACAATTGCCACACGCGGACGGCGCAGCAACGGCGCGATCAACCCGCCCGAGCGCGCCAGCAATCCGGGGCCGATATGGATGTCATATTCACGCCCTTCCAGGCCAACATGGACGGTTTCCATCATTCAGGTTTTCTCCAACACATCTGGGCGGGACAACAGCGCCTCGATCACCCGAGAGGCCGTGTCCTCGATCGAGAATTTCGGCTGCACCTCTACCGCCAAATCGGCACGGGCGTAAATCGGGGTGCGGCGGTCATAGAGATCGCGCAGCGTGCCCAGCGGATCGGGCGTACGCAGCAAGGGGCGCGTGTCCTTGTGGCGGACGCGCTGCCAGAGCAGGGGCAAATCAGCGTTCAACCAGACGGCAACGCCCTTGTCCGCGATCATCTGCTGGTTCTGATCGGCCATGAAGGCCCCACCGCCGGTGGACAGGATGCAGCGTTCGTTTTCCAGCAGACGCTGGATCACCTGAGTTTCCTTGGTCCGAAAGAAGGGTTCGCCGTCGCGGGCAAAGATCTCAGCGACAGTCATGTTGGCGGCGGTCTCGATTTCAGCGTCCGAATCGAGAAAGGGCACGCCCAGCCGCAGCGCCAGCGCCTTGCCCACTGCGGTTTTACCCGCCCCCATCATGCCCACAAGCACGACCGTTTTATTCAAATTCCAGCTCATTGATGCGCCTTTTCGGCTATCTTGCGCCGTTTTTCAATGTTCACGGATGAATGACGTGATCTTGTCAGAAAGGCCAGTTATAAGTTGGGAAAAATGCACACACAGAAAATAACGGGCAGAAGACATGGGGCGTCTAATCAAATGGTTGTTTATCCTGATAATTCTGGCGGTATTGGGGTTGACCGCCTACGCATATGTCGGGCCATTCCTGGGCGCTGATTTTTCACCAAAACAGACCGAAGTGCGCGAAACGGTGACTCTGGATGCGGGCTAGGTGGCTTGCTTTGGGGGTTTTGCCGTCGCTGGCGATAGCCGAGCCGCCCCTGTCCGCGATTGACTGGCTGAACGATCCGGTCCCGGTGATCCAACCCATTCCCAGCACTGAACCGCCCGTGTCGGGCGGGGTTTCAACGCCGGATGTGTCGGTCACTCCGCTGGGGGAGCCTGCGCGCGATTCTGTCGGGCTGTTACCGCCCGAGGTGACGGGCCTGCCCGCCGATCTGTGGCAAACCAGCACGACCGAACGGATCAGCGCCCTGCTGAAGGCGCAGAAACTGGCCGATTTGCCTGCGATGCAATCGCTGTTTTACACCCTGCTGCTGGCCGAGGCCGAACCGCCCGCCGATACCGGCGTGAGCGGCGCGTTTCTGGCGCTGCGGCTGGATCTGCTGGTGGGGCTGGGCGCGGTCGAGCCTGCTCAGGCGCTGTTGCAACGGGCGGGCCCCACGACGCGGCCGCTGTTTGCGCGCTGGTTTGACGCCACATTATTGACCGGCGACGAGGACACGGCCTGTGAAGAGCTGGTCAAAACCCCTGCGCTGTCCCCGTCCTATGCGGCACAGATTTTCTGTACGGCGCGCATGGGGGACTGGCGCGCGGCGGCATTGACGCTGAGCACGGCGCAGGCCCTGGGCGATCTGTCCGCCCAAGAGCAATCCTTGCTGTCGCATTTCCTGGACCCCGAAGAATTCGCCGACGACCCCCTGCCCTTGCCGCCTGTTCGGCCCTCGCCGTTGGTGTTCCGCCTGTGGGAGGCCCTGGGCGAACCGCTGCCCACCGCGTCCCTGCCGCGCGCCTTTGCCGTGGCCGATCTGCGCAGCACCACCGGCTGGAAAGCCCGGATCGAGGCCGCCGAGCGTCTGGCGCAAACCGCCGCGCTGCCTGAAAACCGGCTGTTGGGGATCTATTCGGAACGGTTGCCTGCGGCGTCGGGCGGGATCTGGGACCGGGTCGAGGCGATCCAACGCTTTGATACGGCGATCCGATCCACCGATCCGGGGGCCGTTGCGCGGGCGCTGCCCAATGCCTGGCGCGCAATGCAGGCCGCGCGGCTTGAGGTGCCCTTTGCCCGGATGTTCGCGCAGGATCTGGCGCATCTGCCGCTGAGCGGACACGTCGCCGATCTGGCCTATGCCATCGCGCTGCTGTCGCCCGAATACGAGGCGATCGCGCAGGAAAACGGGGCGAAATTCCCCGAGCGGTCCTTTATGACGTCACTGGCCATGGGCCGCCCGCGCCCGGCCGATGCCGCCAACGCGCTGGAACGTGCCATCGTCAGCGGATTCCAGTCGCCGAACCTGCCGCTGGAGCTGAGCACCGCCCTGACGCAGGCCCGGCTGGGCGAGGTGATCTTGCAGGCGATGCAACTGTATCAAAGCGCGATGCGCGGCGAGACCAAGGATCTGGTGACGGCGCTGGCCACGTTCCGCGCGCTGGGACTGGAGGACACGGCCCGGCAGGCCGCGTTACAGGCGCTGTTGCTGCACAGGCCCACATGATGGATCCGCACCGCTGGATATCTGCCTTGCTGGAGGCGCAGGCTGCGGAACTGGGGGCCGCGACGAACACCCTGTTGGCCTATGGGCGCGACCTGAAGGATTTCGCCGACTGGACGCAGGCGCAGGGGCTGGAGTTTCAGACGCTTGGGCGGCCCGATATTGAATCCTATCTGGTGTTCTGCGACGCGCAGGGGCTGGCGCAGGCCACCCGCGCGCGACGGCTGTCGGCGGTGAAACAACTGTACCGCTTTGCCTTTGAGGAAGGTTGGCGCGAAGACAACCCGGCAATCCAGATCAAGGGGCCGGGGCGCGCCAAAAAGCTGCCCAAGGTCCTGTCCATCGAGGATGTTGAACGACTGCTTCAGGCGGCGCGTGTGACCGGGCGCAGCCCTGCGGACCGGCTGAGGAATACCTGTCTGATGGAGCTGCTCTATGCCACGGGGATGCGGGTGACGGAACTGGTGTCGCTGCCCTTGGCGGCGACGCATGGCGATCCGCGGATGCTGTTGATCATGGGCAAGGGCGGCAAGGAGCGCATGGTGCCGCTGTCACCCCCCGCCCGCGAGGCCCTGACCGTATGGCGCGCAGCCCTGGCCGAAGAGGCCGAGGCGCAAAAGGCCAAGGGGCAGCCCGTCTCGAAATTCCTGTTTCCGGGGCGCGGCAAGGCGGGGCATCTGACGCGACACAGGTTTTTCGCGCTGATCAAGGAACTGGCCGTGGCGGCGGGCGTATCGCCCGACACGGTGACGCCACACACGCTGCGGCACGCCTTTGCGACGCATCTGCTGGCCAATGGCGCGGATCTGCGGGCGATCCAGACCTTGCTGGGCCATGCGGATGTATCAACCACGGAAATCTATACGCATGTGCTGGATGAGCGGCTCAAAGAGCTGGTTCTGACCCACCACCCGCTGGCGCGGGGCGACAATCGCGGCTGATCCCTTGATCACGCCGGCATTGATCCCCATAACCGTAGCGACGAATAAAGATGGAACCCCATGGAAACGACCTCTGTTTTGGACAGTGCCTTTTGGATCACTGCCGCCTCGATTTTGCTGTTGCTGGTGTTGTCCGGCTTTTTCTCGGGCTCGGAAACGGCGCTGACGGCGGCCTCGCGCGGGAAATTGCGCGCCCAGGCCGACAAGGGATCACGCGGGGCGCAGCGGGCGCTGGACATCACCGAAGATAACGAACGGCTGATCGGGTCGGTTCTGCTGGGCAATAACCTGGTGAACATCCTGGCAGCGTCACTGGCGACATCGCTGTTCACGCGGGCCTTTGGCGAAAGCGGCGTGGCGCTGGCGACGCTGGTGATGACCCTGCTGGTGCTGATCTTTGCCGAGGTGCTGCCGAAAACCTATGCCATCACCAACGCCGAGCGCGCCGCGGCGGGGGTCTCGCCGATCATTCAGGTGGTGATCACGGTGTTTTCACCGATGGTGACGGCCGTGCGCTGGCTGGTGCGGCTGGTGCTGCGGGTGTTCGGCATCAAGGCCGACCCCGACAGCCATATTCTGGCCGTCCGCGAGGAAATCGCCGGGGCGCTGTATCTGGGCCACTCCGAAGGCGTGGTCGAAAAAGAAGACCGCGACCGTATCCTGGGCGCACTGGATCTGTCGGAACGCGCGGTCGAGGAAATCATGCTCCACCGCAGCCAGATCGAGATGATCAACGCCGATGACAGCCCCGAGCAGATCCTGTCGCAATGTCTGCAAAGCAACCACACGCGCCTACCGGTTTTTCAGGGCGACCCGGACAATATCGTGGGGGTCGTCCATGCCAAGGACCTGCTGCGCGGGATGCATAAACTGGCCTTTGGGCCTCAGGCGAACGGGCTGACGGAATTCAGCATTCAGGACGTGGCAATGCCGCCCTATTTCATCCCGGACACCACGACGCTGGACGACCAGATGCGGCAATTCCTGCGCCGCCGGACGCATTTCGCGCTGGTGGTGGATGAATATGGGTCGCTTGAAGGGCTGATCACGCTGGAGGATATCCTTGAGGAAATCGTCGGCGAAATCACCGATGAATTCGACCCCGACGCCGACCACCCGATCCAGAAAACCAAAGAGGGCCATTTCCTGATCGAGGGCGCCATGACGATCCGCGACCTGAACCGCGCGACCGACTGGTCCTTGCCCGACGAAGAGGCCAACACGATCGCGGGGCTGGTGATCCACGAGGCTCAGATGATCCCGGACGTGGGACAGGTGTTCAACTTCCACGGCTTCCGGTTCGAGGTGCGCGGGCGCGACGGCAACCGCATCACCAATCTGAAAATCCGGCCCCAATGAGCGACCCCGTGATCCTGATTCTGGCCGCCGGGCATTCATCCCGCATGGGAGGTATGCGCGATAAGCTACTGGAATTGATCGGGAATGAACCGCTTCTTCAAGTGATGGTTGAGCGGGCTTTGGGCGCAAGCAAACAGGTCTTTGTCTGCCTGCCCGATGCGGCACACCCGCGTGTCGCCTGTCTGGGGAACGTGCGCCCGATCTGGGTGCCCGAGGCGGACGAAGGCATGGCGGCCTCGATCCGGACGGGGATTTCGGCGCTGCCCGAGGGGGCCGGTGACGTGATGATCCTGCCTGCGGATATGCCCGAATTGACGTCCGAAGATCTGGCAACGGTCTGGCGCGCCCATCAGCCTGGCGCAATCACGCGCGGAGCCAGCGCGGACGGCGTGCCCGGCCATCCGGTGATTTTCCCACAGGATCTGTTGCGCGAATTGTTCGAGCTGCGTGGCGATGCAGGCGCGAAATCGGTGATCGTGCGGCACAGGCAGCGGGTGCATCTGGTGCCCCTGCCCGATCAGCACGCTCTTGTCGATCTGGACACGCCCGAGGCCTGGGCCGCGTGGCGTGCCAGCCAAACGCAGGATTAACCGGCCAGAACGCGGATCTCGTGCGGGTCCAGGGTGACGCGCGCGGCGGGATAGGCCTCGGTCGAGGCGCCGCCTGCCAGTTCCGGGAACAGGGTGAACAATTCGTCCCGCTGCGGCTGATCCATGCTGGCCAGGGTCATATCGCCGGGCTGGAAGCTTTCGCTCCAGGCATTGTCGCCGATCACGACCTGGTGGCGCTCTGTCATAAAGTGCACATAGGTCACGCCGGGGGCATTCACCTGCTGCACACCGTCCAGACAGGTCAGCGCGATGGCGGGGGCAAAGACCTCGGGTTCACCGAACCACAGGGCGGTATCGCGCGCGGCGAACAGCATCCGGTGCTGCGGGGATACCAGCATGTCGCGCTCGGGTTGGTTATCGCCCAGGGCCCCCTTGCGGATCAGGATAGGCCGCAGATTGGGCGCCTGTTTCAGCTCGGGCACAGAGAGGGCGCGCGCGCCGGTCCAGCAGATTTCCTGGAACCCATTATCGCGGGTCAACACGCGGTCGCCCGCCTGCAACAAACCAGTCGGAAGCTCGCCGCGGAGGGTCTTGATCAGGGTGGTCGGCGTGAAACAGGGCACGTAATTGACGTTTTCGATATTTTCGAAATCCAGAACGGTGCCGTCGTCCCATTCAACCGTGCCGTTTTCAGAGTTGCCCGCATCATAGGTGATGGTGGCCGGACCGGTGATATTCAGCGTATCGCCAATGGTTTCGTCGTTTTCACCGCCATCAACGGACATATGCCCGCCGCCAGTGCCCGTCGCCGCGAAACTGTCGTCGCCCTCGTTTCCGAAGGCCGTATCGCCCGCGCCAAGGGTCACGCTGTCATTGCCCGAACCGCCAGAGACGCTGTCGGCGCCGTCGCCGCCATCCAATTGGTCATCGCCCGCGCCGCCCCAGACGGTATCCGCGCCCGCGCCCGCCAGAACGGTGTCATTGCCCGCGCCGGCCTGGATGTTGTCATCATTGCCGTCCGCGCCATCCACCATGTCGCCCTGGGGATCGCCGGTATAGGCCGCGTCGATCAAATCATCGCTGCCCGCGCCCTCGACAATACCGTCAGGGCCGGTCGAGCTGGCCAGAGGAATGCCGATCGCGGTCAGCTGTGCCGGGGTCGCCAGCTCTGCAGGGCTGACGCCCACCAGAGTGATGTTTTCGCCGCCCGAAAAGGTCAGAACCGCATTGCCGCTGCCATCATCCGTGACGGTGACATCATCGGTATCAATCAGATCACCATCGTCATTGACCATATTGGTCAGATCCAGCTGATCGTGGCCGGTAAACGTGCCGTCGCCATTGTCGGTAGGTCCGGTAAAACCTTCGACCGCATCAGCGCCCGAGGTCTGCCCCAGAACAACCGTATGGGTGCCCGAACCAAGGACCAGGTGCTCGACGCCCTCAAAGCTGGCGGTCGAAACGCCATCGCTGAGCGTCCCCACCCCGGCCGAGGCCGCGCGCATATCCACCGTCAGATCCGAGGTGACGGCGCTGGCGTCCAGAATATCGCCATAGGTTTCGTCAATGTCCTCCATCTCGATGGTATCATTGCCGAAATTGTCCTCCAGGCGGATCGTGTCGTCCTGATAGCCGGTCCAGAGATAATCATCGCCCAGCCCGCCCTCGAGCGAGTCATAGCCGACGCTGCCGCGCAGCCAGTCGTTGCCGTCGCCGCCGATCAGCGTGTCATTGCCGCTGTCGCCCAACATGCGGTCATCGCCCGCACCGCCAAAGAAATAATCGTTGCCATAGTGGCCTTCGAACGTATCGTTGCCCGCGCCGCCAAGGCCGCTGTCGTCGCCTTCGTTCCCATAGAGATAGTCATCGCCCACGCCGCCGATCAGGGTGTCGTTGCCCTCGCCGCCTTCGAGCTGGTCATTGCCTTCGCCGCCCTCTGACAGGTCATCGCCCAGACCGGCCAGGATCGTGTCATTGCCGGCACCGCCCTGGATATGGTCGTCATTGGACAGATCCGCCGCATCGCCCGCATCGACCATGTCGCCCTGGGGGTCGTCGGAATAGAAACCGTCGATCCAGTCGTCATTATCCGTGCCCGACACGATGTAATCCGATCCCCCGGACGGGGCTGGCGGAGGTGGTGTCGGAACCACAGGGGCGCCGCTGGCGGGGATGCCCATCGCCTCGAGCGCGGCGCTGGTGCCGATGTCGGCCGGGGCAATCCCCAGCAGAGTCAGGCTTTCGCCGCCCGGAAAGGTCAGAACCGCGTTGCCATCCCCATCATCCGAGACAGTCACGTCGCTGGTGGACACAGAAACACCCGACCCATTGGTCAAGCCGCTGACGTCCAGCATATCGGTGCCCGTAAAGGTGCCGTCGCCGTTATCTGTGGGGCCTGCGAACTCCCCGACGCTGCGCGCGCCGCCGCCATCGCCCAGGACAACGGTATCCTCACCGCTGCCCAGAACGACAGTTTCAATCTCAGAGAATTCAGCCCCCGAGGTACCATCCGTCAGGGTGCCGGCGTCGTGGTCAGCGCCGCTCAGATCCAGGGTCAGCCCGCCCGTGACCGCGCTGGCGTCCAGGGTGTCGCCGTCGATCTCGTGGGTTTCGCCGCCGATAATCACGTCCTGACCCCAGCCATCCGCGACGGTGATCGTGTCATCGCCACCATCGCCCAAGACCCAGTCATTGCCCGCGCCGCCGGTGACGACATCATCGCCGCCGCCGCCCGACACACCATCATTGCCCGCGTCGCCATCAATCGTGTCGTCGCCCAGGAAACCGTCGATCTGATCGTCGCCGGTGGTGATTTCATCGCCGTCCGCGGCATCCACATAGCCCAGGCCCATGACCTGTCCCGCATCCGTGCCCATCACCACCCCATCGGCAATCGGCCCGTAGACCTGCGTGGGGTAGTTGATGTTGAAATAGGTGTTGCCCTCTTCGGTGGTGCCGGGCTGAATGGTGCCGTCGCCGCTGTAATCCACGTCGGTGTCATGATCGAGCGTCAGCGCACCGATATTGTCCGTCGCATCCGTACCCGGAGCCAAAAACACCCCGGTCAGCGCCGGGGCGCCCGGATCATCCGTCACCAGGGTCGAGGCATCGAAATTCAGATAGGTATCGCCCATGCCGGTCAGGTCATCCTGCACCGCGCTGCTGCCGGTATAGGAATACAGCGCCGTGCCCGCCTGATAATCCGCAAGCGTTTCATAAACCCGAATGCCGGTGATATTCGAGCTTGGCAAGAGCTCTCCGTCTGCGGCGGCATCGTCAACGATGAATTCGACGATATGCGTGTCATCGAAAACCTGCGTCCCACCCGTCAGCGTGATTTGCCCGGCCGCATCATTACCCGCGCCGGGGGTCGTGCCCAGCACCGGGCCGCCGACAACATCCACACCAAAAGAAACAAATGAAACACTCACGATTCACACTCCGTCACACGGCAAGAACGGCGACCGAACCCGAGCGGTCCAAAATGACCGACCTGTTGGGGCATCTGTCGCATGTTACCTTGCCTCATTGTTTTGGTCCTGCGGGGATCACAGGAGATACATTCATCAGTGCTTACACCGAAGTTTGTCGGCGATATTGGGGCATGATTGGGGCCATTCCGTAAAAATACCGGGAAAATATGGCGATTGTTTCCAAATTCAATCTAGGGTTCAGCCGCCCCACCCCATAACGGGGCGGCTGAAATCAGAACAGGAAGACAGCCCGCTTCCTGGCCCGAGCCCGCCCAAAATCATGGGCAGGCTGCTGCAAACGATATGGGATTACATGCCCACCAGAAGGCGCGCCTCGAACCCCTTGAGCGACCGGCGGGCCGAATTATACCCGTTCAGACCGTCCTGGGTGGCCAGCTCGGGGAAGAGCTCCAGGATCTCTTGGCGTTGCGCGTCACCGATCCCATTCAGCGAATAATCACCCGGCTGGAAGCTTTCGGTCCAGGCGCCATCGGACAGGACCACCTCGTGATGATCACACATGAAGTGAATATAGGTCGTGCCCATCACGCTGACATTATAGATGCCATCCATGCCGACCAGATGCTTGGCGGCGGCCAGGACTTCGCGCTCTTCGAAATACAGGGCGGATTTATCCGAGTTCACCAGCACGCGGTGGTTGGGCGACACCATCATGTCGCGTTCGGGCAGACCATTGCCCAGGGCCCCGGCCTTGATCAGGATCGGTTTCAGATGCGGGCTGCGCGCCAGTTCCAGGCCGGTCAGCTGTTTCGCGCCAACCCAGCGGATTTCCTGAATGCCATTGTCGCGGGTCAGGATCTTGTCGCCTTCGCGCAGATCCTGCACCAGACGCGCGCCCTGAGGCGTGGCAATCCGGGTGTCGGGGGTGAAACAGGGCACGATTTCCTCGATGTTTTCAAAGGTCGAGGTGCCGATCACGTTGCCGTCGTCGTCCAGGTACTCGATCGTGCCATCAAAGCCGTTGCCGTCACTGTCAACGGTGGTGGCGCCTACGCGGCTGTTGCCGCCGGTCAGATACAGGGTGTCCCAATCGTCGCCGGCCTCGCCGCCGTCGACATGTTCACCAGCCTCGATGCCGATGATGTCGTCGCGATCCGCGCCGCCATCGACCACATCAATACCCGAGCCGCCGACCAGCGTATCACCGCCCTCGCCGCCGATCAGGGTGTCATCATCGTTGCCGCCGACCAGAAGGTCTTCGTCGATCTGACCGTCCAGATAATCGTTGCCCGCATCCCCATAGAGCGAGTCATCGTCATCCGCGCCAAAGATCGTGTCGTCGCCGGTTTCACCGCGCACATAATCACGGCCATTGTCCGGCACCAGATCAATATCGTCGGGGATATTCACCGCATCGGGGTACACAGGGTCCAGACCGGCATAGACCAGATCGTCCCCCGAACCGGCCATGATCGTATCCGAGCCCTCGCCGCCGATGATCGTGTCATTGCCCGAGCCGCCGTCGATGTCGTCCGCGTCAATACCGCCATCCAGGCTGTCGCTGCCCAGACCACCGATGATGGTGTCCGCGTCATCGCCGCCAAAGATCTCGTCCGCGCCTTCGCCACCGTCCAGGAAATCCCGGTTGTTATCCGGGTCCGCATCGGCGTCGTAAATCCCCGGATAGCCCAGGTCCGGCAGGTCGGTCAGATCGACCACCGTATCGTCGCCATAGATCACATCGCGGTTGTCGCCGCCTTCGACCACGTCGTTGCCGTCGCCGGCATAGATCGTGTCTTCGCCGTCGCCGCCCAAGATGGTGTCGTCGCCCTCGTAGCCCTCGATGATGTCATCGTTGGGGTCGTTCTCGGGGAAGATATTGTCGCCCGCATCAACGAAATCGCCGTCCGGGTCACCATCATAAGAGGTGTCGATCAGATCGTCCCCGCCGGTGCCCATAACGATGCCGTCACGGTCGGTTTCCGGGTCATCGCAGTTGTCATGGTCGATGGTTTCGAAATGCACATCGGTGACATAGACACGCTGCGCGCCGTCGCCTTCGTTGGCGTATTCCACCTCGATCCGCGACACGGGGCCGTCGATGTCCACAAGAACAGAGGCCTCGGCGTCGGTGGGCTCGTAGTTGGTGCCGCCGCCGGTCAGGGTGTCGCCGGTTTCGGCCACAGCGCCGCCTGCGGTCAGGGTCACGTCGATCAGGTTGCCGTCGGCGTCATAGGCACGCACGGTCACGACATCCAGCATCGAGGTCCCGCCCGAGGTATAGGGATCCGCGCCGCCATCAATGTCCGAAATCCGAAAGCTGACGTTCTGTACATCGCTGCTGTAAATGTCATCGGTGGCGCTGAAATCCATCGACAGGACCGACGTGGTGTCGGTGCCGCCTTCGCCGCCCTCGCCCAGCAGTTTCAGGACCGAGTCCCCGGCATCGAATACCTCGCCCGGGGCGACATAGGTGTCGGTCTCCATGACATAGGCCTCGGCGCCCTCGTCCACGGCGGTGAAACCAACTGTGACCGCAACCCCGCCGGTATCAACGGTCGAGCTGTCCGACAACGCCGAGTTCGTCGTCCCCAACGCGCCCCAATCCAAAAATAAATTAGCCATGACAACCCTCTCTCAGCAAGCAATACGCACTATCCGGCCCAAAAGCGTTTCCAACGCGCAGGCCAAAGACTTTTCAACCAATGTCATGCGAATGAGGACAGCAAAGCAAACCTAACCCGTTGCCGAAAAACAATGTTTTCAGCATGGCCATTTTAGATTGTACCTGACCTGTTTCCCCCCAGGTTTCGGTACTTGGCAGCTTCGCATCCTCAGATGCGTGACGTTACAATTGGTCGCCCCCTGACCAAATTCTTTCGCGCCCCAGTTGGGCGCATATGTAAATCTACCCAATGGGGCCGCCTCAAAAAAGACAGGATTTCCACAGATTTGCCTAGATTCGGTCCTGTTTGACTCGAATTTACCCCAAGTTAAGGGATGCCTTCAGGGGGATCATTTCCAAATTTGCCGCAATTTTGGCGACAAATTTACGAGAAACCGCGATATACCTGCAAAATCGGGCGAGCCTCGTGACTTTGCGTCCTGTGTTGTTTCCGTTTTGGGAACAATGCCTTCTTTCAAAACCTTGCCGACATGCCGACACATTTTCGCCCGATTTCCCGAGGCACATCGGCAAATCGTCGCCTATCAGGCATCAATAGAGTGAAACCATGGAAATTATGTAGGTTTCGGAACGAATTACCCCGTTATGCTCCTGCGGGTGATCGATTCGAATCAGGCTGTCCGGCGGGAATGCCAGGCTGGCCATCGCGGGTTTGGGGCCGCGGCGCGGTTTCGCGAGCGTGCAATCCTAGGATGAGCAGCCCCGGCCACAGCATATAGGCCTCGATCTCGAGGTTTTCGCCAAAGGACAGCAGAACGATCGTCATCACGATCCCCAAAGGCAGCCGTCCGCGCGGACCTTTGGCGGCATCCGACAGCGCCAGCCACAGCTGCCACAGCAAGGGCAGCAACAGGGCGGCGAACCCCACCACGCCCTTGACGAACAGCAGCCCGTACCAGGTGTGGTGACTGCCGATGGGCATGTGCTCGACCAGGTGCGGGCCGGGTTGAACGGTGCCATGCCCGAACCAGACGGATTCATTGCGCCACCGCTCAGAAGCAATCCGTTGCAGCGTCGCGCGCACCCGAGAGCTGTCGGCCCGCGCGCTGGAAAACGCCTGCATCCCGCGCTGCGCACTGTCCAGCAGCCCCGCCCCCAGCACCGCCATCGACGCCGCCAGCCCGGCCACAACCTGCCAGGCCCAGCCGCGCAGGATCAGCGGCATCATACGCGGCCCGATTGTACAGGCGACCAACCCGACCAGCCCCATGCGGGACTTGGAGGCCAGGATCATCAGGACGCCAGCCGCCAACCCGGTCAGCATCCAGCGGCGGTCTTTTTCCTCGAGCGCGAACAGCACCATGATCACGCCCAACAGCGCCGCAAAGGGCGACCAGGGGGCGTAGAACTGCCAGCGCGGGGTCCAGCTGGAGGGGTCATAGGTAAAGAAATAGACCGAGAAATATTCGGGGCCCGGCCCGCCCAGCACCTTGAGCGGCGAGGTGAAAATCTTCTCGGGGAGGCCAATATACGGCGCGATCAGCAGGATCGGCGCCAGGGCAAGGGTCCAGGCTCCGACGACGCATTGGCCACGGATCAGGATTTCGCGGCGGATGGGCAGGACCGCGCCGGCAAAGATGAACAATGCCAAAAGCGCCCAGCCCTTGGCCCAGCCGACCGAGGATTTGATGGTCTTTTTCATCCCCAGCCCCCAATCCAGATGCCCGACCCACAGGGCCACCAGCATGACCAGCATCCCCAGCCCCCAGGCCCAGACCACCGGCGGAACCGATCCGGTCGCCCTTAGATCGGCGCGGATCGCGGGGCCGAAATATAACGAGGCCGCCGCCAGCCCGGCCAGCATCCAGCCCAGCACCGGCCCCACCGCATAGAGCGCCCCCAGCCCGTAAAACGGCCATGTCCAGACCAAGGCGCGATAGATCAGGCGCTCGGCGGGGTTGGCGGGGGTCATTGTGCGACACCTTTGGTCAGCAATGACCCGATCAGGCGGCGACGCACCCACCCCAGGGCCAGGCCGATGATCAAAAACAGCGTCGCAGCCCCACCCGCCGCAACCGCCATTTTTCGATTGGGCGAGCTGGGGCGATCCGGCAGGGTGGGATCTTCGAGCACCTGAACCAGCGGATAAGAGGCGTAGATGTCAGATTTGCTGGACTGGCTGCGGGCGATGGCCGAGGCAAAGATCGCCTCGGCGACGGCGAAATCGCGCTGCATGTCCTCGAGCTGGGCGGCGAGCGGCGCCATACGCTCTAGTCGGGCGGTGTCGCGGCGCAAACGCTGACGCATGTCCTGTTGCTGGGCCAGCAAGCCGGCGCGTTCTGTGTCCTGGCGGACCAGCTCGGCCAGCAGATCAGCGCGCGCGCCATCCGGGGCCAGATCAATGCGCGACAGAACCTGTGTCGGCAGGCCGGTCAGCGTGCGGGCACGGCCCAGGGCCTGCTGGCGTTCGGTCTGCAAGGCCGAGGCGGCGCGGGTCACTTGTGGGTGACGCGGCCCGAACCGGGCGCTGAGCCGGGCCAGATCGGCCGCGCTGGCGGACATCTGCTGTACCATGGCCAGATATTCACTGTCGGCGAACAGCTTGAGCGCGGCGGCGGCCTGATCGGGGCTCAGACCCAGCGTGGCGGACAGCATCTGCACGGCGCCGTTGCGTTTTTCCAGCGCGGCGCTAAGCGTATCCAGCTGCGCATGCAACAGATCTGCGGCAGCGACTTGCTCTTGGTATTGATCGACGGAAAACAGGCCGGTTTCCTTTTGCAGCCCCGAAATCGCGGCGCGGGTCGCCTGAACCGAGGCGCGATAGTCCTGGATCGCCTCTAGGCCGCTGCCCTCGCGGTTTTGCTGCTCGTCGGTGCGCAGGCGGTCCAGCTCGGCAAAGAAGGCCTGTAGCAGGGCGCGGCTACGGGCCTGGGCGTCTTCGGGGCTGGGGCCGGTCATGGTCAGATGGATCAGCCCGGTTTGATCGACCAGCGTGATGCGCGGCGCGCCATACGCGCCGAGCGACTGCCCCAGCGTATCGGCGGCGGCGCGGCGGGTGCGATCCGCGGCAATCAGGCGTTTATAGGTCTCGGTCGGGCTGATCGAGCTGCTGGAAAAGGCAGAATTGGCATAGGACGAGGCCTGACCGATCTCATTCAGGTTGATCGACGCGGACGCCCCCGACCCCGGCAGGATCAGCGACATGGACGAGGTATAGCGCAGTGGCGCGCTTTGCAGATAGCCCAGGATCGGCGCCCAGATACAGGCAGCCCCCAACAGAAACAGCCCGGCATAGCGCGGCAAACGGCCAGCGTCGCTTAGACGTCCCCCCGCCAGAAGGCGGCGAAAGGACAGCTGCCGCAACGGGGCACGCCACAGGGCGAACAGGGTGGATTTCGGCGCGGGGCTGGGATGGGTCTGGGTAAACATGGGCACTCTCCTTGGCCCTATGTTTACAGGGAGGAGCGCGCGCGCGCCGCAGCGCCAAGGGATGGTCCGCCAAGGAAAACGGATGCAGACCTATCCGAATGGATCAGAACAGACCGGCATCGCGCGCAACAATGGCGGCCTGGGTACGGTTGGCCACCTCGAGCTTGCGATAGAGCGTTTTCATATGCAGCTTGATCGTCGGTTCGGTCAGGTCCAGATCGCGGGCAATTTCCTTGTTGGATTTGCCGTTTGTCAGGCCTTCGAGAACTTGCAATTCGCGCTGGGTCAGCTTTTCCGCCAGGGGATTGGTCTGGGTCTCTTCCTCGGCGGTCATAAAGGCGATGGGGGCGTATTGTTCGCCCATGGCCATAAATTTAATGGCGTTTATCAGGGACTTGGCGGGCAATGTTTTGGGCACAAAGCCCGCGGCCCCGGCCTCGAGCGCCTGTTCAGCAATGGCGCGCGATGCCTCGCCCGAGATCAGAGCGACACGCTGGCCGCCCTCTAGGGTCATGGCGTGTTTCAGGCTGTCGATGCCATTCATGCCGGGCATTTTATAGTCCAGTAGCACCAGATCAAAAGGCGCAGAGCCGGAAATCAGCGCGCAGGCCTCGTCAAAGGTGGCGGCGGTTTCTGTCTCCAGCCCGCCCTCGGCGCTGAGGAACGCAACGAGCGTGTCGCGCAGCAATTCATGGTCATCGGCAATCAGGATACGCACATTGGATACTCTTCTCTATCTATAGGGGATTAAATCCAGAGTGTTCGCCGAACTCAAGCTGATAATCCATTTTCGCCCGGCGCGATGGGGCACAACGCCTATCCGTTCGGATGGATCAGCGCCCCATCGGGCGCAAAAGCCCCGCCAAATTGTCTAGACGCCCAGACGTCCGCCCCCGAAACCTGTCCGCTCGCTCATTTGAAACGAGGAGCGCGGCGCAGGCATGCTTGGACCAATCGATCTGACCTTTCAGACAACCGGAGATCCAACATGCTGCATTCAGCTCAGTTTCAAACGCTTCCTTCTTTTCCGATCTCGGCCCCGTCTTCGGATGTGCGGGCACGAGGCCTGCCGACGCTCTCTGTGATGGGGCTGCACGTGGTGAACGCCACCACTCGCAACACGGTGCAGGCGCTGCTGGATGACAGCGCGGCGCGGCAGGTTTATTTTCTGAACGCCCATTGCGCCAATCTGCGGGCGACGGACCGGGCCTATGCCGATGCGCTGGCGCGGGCGGATTACGTGCTGCCCGACGGGATCGGCATCGAGCTGGCCGCGCGCATGACAGGCCAACAGCTGACCGAAAACCTGAACGGCACGGATTTCACCCCCGCCCTGATGCACGAGGCCGCCCGGCGTGGATTGTCGGTATTCCTGATGGGCGGCACCCCCGGCACGGCCGAGCGCGCGGCGAATGCGCTGTGCCGCGACATCCCCGGCCTGCGGATTGCCGGGACGATGAACGGGTTTAACGACGCTGGCAACGAGGCCGCCGCCGTGGCGCGGATCAATGACTCGGGCGCGGATATTCTGCTGGTGGCGATGGGGGTCCCGCGCCAAGAGCTGTGGATCGACCGCAACGCCGCGCAGCTGGCGCCGCGTCTGACCCTGGGTGTGGGGGCCTTGTTCGATTTCCTGGCCGGAAATGTCAGCCGCGCGCCCGTGATGGTGCGCAAAATGCGCTGCGAATGGATCTGGCGACTGGCGCAGGAACCCCGCCGTCTGGCCAAAAGATATCTGCTGGGCAATGGCGTCTTCATGGCGCGTGCGGCGCGGCACGCCCTGCCCCGGCCCTTTGGTCCGGCCTTTGCCAAACGCGCGATGGATATCACGCTGAGCCTGACCGCAGTGACCGCATTGCTGCCCGTGCTGGCGCTGATCGGGCTGGCGATCAAGCTGGACAGTCGCGGGCCGGTGTTTTTCAGCCAGGAACGCGTCGGGCACCGTGGCCGCCGGTTCCGCATGATGAAGTTCCGCTCGATGCATGTGGATGCCGAGGCGCGGCGCGCCGAGGTGCTGAATACGTCGGATCGGACGGGGATCTGCTTTAAATCACGCCAGGATCCGCGCATCACCCGCGTGGGACGCCTGCTGCGGCGGACCTCGTTGGACGAGCTGCCGCAGATCCTGAACATCCTGCTGGGGCAGATGTCGATTGTCGGCCCCCGGCCCGCCCTGCCGCAAGAAGTCGCCGCCTATCCCGAGCCCGCGCTGGAACGTCTGTCCGTGCGCCCCGGTCTGACGGGTCTGTGGCAGGTCTCGGGCCGGGCGGACATCGGGTTCGACAAGATGGTCGACATGGATATCGCCTATGCGCGGTCGCGGTCGATCCTGCTGGATACGCTGTTGATCTTGCTGACCTTTCGTAGCGTGTTCAGCGGGCGCGGCGCCTATTGAAGCCGGACGGTATGGCCGGGGGGGATAGGCCACCTATCCGATCGGGTAGGCGCCCATCCCCTTGCGCCCGTGAAGCCCGACCCGGCCTGTGCCATAGTCTGCCTAACCCCAGAGGAGACCACGAATGCAATTCCCCCCCCTGACCGCTCTGCGCGCCTGTGTTCTGGCCGCGCTGATGATCCCGACGGTCGCCCTGGCCGAGCTGACCGACCTGGCCACCCCCAAGGATCGCGTTGTGCTGACCGTCACCGGCGCTGTCAGCCAGACCAATGGCGACGGCATGGCCCAATTCGACATGGAAATGCTGAAGGCCCTGCCCGCAACCGAGTTTTCCACCGCCACGATCTGGACCAAGGGCACGCTGACCTTTACCGGCGTGTCGCTGAAAACCCTGATGGAGCATGTGGGGGCCGACGGGGGCGCCTTGCGCGGGTATGCGATCAACGATTACTCGGTTGATATTCCCGCTGATGATGCCACCGCCGACAGCGCCATAATCGCCTATGCGGTCGATGGAAGCGCCATGTCTGTGCGCGACAAAGGCCCGCTTTGGATTGTATACCCCTATGATTCTTCCTCCTCTTTCCGAACCGAGGTGGTATACTCGCGGTCTATCTGGCAGCTGAACCGCATCGAGGTCCTTGAATAACGTGCAGCCGCCCATTCCGTCTGTCCGAGGCCCTATGAAGACTGCTCAGACCCTGATGCGCCAAGGCTATGCCGTGCTTATGGTGGTCTCCGCCCTGTTTATTCTGGCGATCATCTCTTTGGCGCAGGCGGTGTCGCGCGATCTGGAACTGCTGGAATCGGCCAATTCAGACAATGTGCAATGGACCCTGTCGCAGACCGAGGTCGAATTTCTGGATTTTGAACGCGCCCTGGACAAAGGGCTGATCGAGTCTGAATTCGACGCCGAAACCATCCGGCTGGAATTCGACATTTTCTATAGCCGGGTTTCAACGCTGGAAAACGGCGCCCTGTACCAAGGCCTGCGCGATACGGCGGATTTTCAGACGGAACTGACCGTGGTTCGCCAGTTTCTGGATCAACATGCCCCGCTGATCGACCGGCTGGAAACCGCATCCCAGGCCGAATTCCTGACGCTCGCCCAAAGCGCGGAACAGATTGCGGGCCACGTGCGAAGGCTGGCCAATTCCGGGCTGTATTTCTTTGCCAGCCAATCCGACACCCGCCGCGCCTCGATTGCGGTATCGCTGCAACGCCTGGCCATTGTCACCACGTCGCTGATCGCGGCGCTGGGCCTGCTGGCGTATTATTCGCATCGGATGGGGCGGCACGCACAGCATAGCAAACTGGAGCTGCAAAGCGCCTATGCGCGGATGAACACGGTTGTGAACACCTCTTTGGATGCGGTGATCGTATCGGATTCCAAGGGGCGTATTCTGGATTTCAACGCCGCCGCCGAGAAGATTTTCGGGCGTAATTTCAAAGACGTACATGGGCAGGCCTTGGGCGATATCATCGTCCCGCCGCATCTGCGCGACGCCCATGATGCCGGGGTCAAACGGTTTGAAAACGCGGGCAAGCCCCATGTGATCGGCCATGGTCGCGTCCAACTGGAGGGGATGCGCGCCAATGGGGAGATCTTTCCGGTCGAGCTGGCGCTGGAAACGGCCGGTGTGGGCGACGAACGTCTGGTGATCGGGTTCTTGCGGGATATCTCCGCCCAGGTCGCCGCCGCAGAAGAGCTGGTCGCCGCCCGCGACCGCGCCCTGGCCGGCGAAAAGGCCAAGGCAGATTTCCTGGCTGTGATGACCCATGAAATCCGCACCCCGCTGAACGGGGTTCTGGGCAACCTGTCCCTTCTTGAGGACACCCGGCTGACCAACAAACAGGCGCGCTATGCCCATAACATGAACATTTCGGCGCGGCAGTTGATGCAGCATGTGGATACGGTGCTGGATATTGCACGGTTCGAATCCGGGCTGATCACATCCGTGGAAACGCCAACCCATCTGGGCCATCTGATGCAGGATATCGTCGATGGTCAGAGCGGCGCCGCCGAGGCCCAAGGCAATACGCTAAGCTGGAGCTGGATCGGGCCGCAGGCGACCTGGGTGCAGACCGATACGGCACGGTTGCAGCAGGTCTTGTTGAACCTGGTTGGCAATGCGATCAAGTTCACGCAGGACGGGCGGATCGACATCGAGGCCGAACAGCTGTCGTCTGGTCCCGAAATCGAGGTAGAATTTCGCATCATTGATACGGGCATCGGCATTTCCGAGGCCGATCAGGACCGCATTTTCGAGGATTTCCAAACCGTGGATGCTTCGTTCCAGCGCGCGGCCGGGGGCACCGGTCTGGGGCTGGGTATCGTGCGGCGGCTGGTGCAGACAATGGGCGGCACGCTGGGCGTCGAAAGCGAACCCGGCGACGGCAGTGTGTTCTGGATACGCCTGCGCTTTGACCGTGCCGAGGCCCCAAAAGACGGCGCGACGGATGCCGATCAGCCCGCGCAGCAGCGCCCGCTGGAAATCTTGGCGGTCGAGGATAACGAGATCAACCTGCAACTGCTCCAAGAGCGCCTGAAAATCATGGGACACCACGTTACCAGCGCGCAAAATGGTCTGGAGGGCGTGCAGGCCGCAACCGCGCACCGGTTCGATCTGATCTTGATGGATATCAGTATGCCTGTGATGGACGGGCTTGAGGCCTGCCGCCAGATCCGCGCGGGGCAAGGCCCCTCGTCGCGCAGCCCGATCGTTGCGTTGTCAGCGAATGTCCTGCCTGAAATGCGCGACAGGATCGTCGCGGCAGGCATGTCAGGATTTCTGGGTAAGCCCTTGCAGCAAAACGAACTTGTGACATTGCTGGCCGAGGCCGGGCATGGGGCTGTGCCTATTTCCGAAGGTCCGGCGCCATCGGTTCTGGACGGGCTGCGGCAGCGGTTCGAGACCGAGGTCGAGACGTTGATGAAATGGCTGGACCCGCTGCCCGCGGACCGGTCGCAAATCGCCGCCAACTGCCACAAAGTCGCCGGAAGCGCCGCTGCCTTTGACAATCTGGCGCTGCGCGATGCGCTGGTTCAAGTGGAACAGGCCGCCCAGACCGACCCCCCCGACGCCGAGCTGATCCAGCTGATCACCGCCGCGCGCGATCTGTGGCGCGGCGCGTAACCCTTATTTATTGCAACAGCAGCGCCGCCCCGACGACACCCAGCACACGGCCGACCTCGGCGATATTGGTGACGGTGCTGTCATAGCAGGCCAGAGCATCCCCCGGCAGCAGATAGGGATCATAGTCATCGCGATCCGCACGGCGCAGCAAGGGTTCGATCTTGCGCTCGATCACGGTTGAAACCTCGGTCACCGGGTTGCGGGACACCAGCATGGCAGACCGATGGGCGCTGGTCGAGCGCGCGCCCCCCACGCAGTTGGCATTCACCACCGCCTGAATATAGCGCGTGCCATATGGCACCTGTCGGGTCTCGCGCCCATTGGCCGAGGGCGCATTCCCCGTCGCGGGCTGCGTCAGGTTCGACAGGAACAGGTTGATACCCGGCGGGCTTAGCGGCCCCGGACGCATCAGATCATCCTGAAAGCAATCCCGGCTGGGCACGTTGATCTCGTCCCCGGCCAGCAGCATCACATCCAGGCTGCCGCGTCCTTCGAACAGGTCGCGCAGATCCATGCGATAGCTGCGCCCGCCCCGAATCAGCTCCACCGCAGAAAGGTCAGCGTCAGGGCGGATACCACCAGCGGCCCGCACAGCAGCCGACAGGTTGCGCGCCTCGGTCGAGGCCCCAAGAGCGGATTGGCGGGCCTGATCAATCTGATCGCCCCGCAGGCCGCCGATCTCGACCGCGTGGGGTTCAAACACCGCACCCGATACCGCCACCGCAACCGAGGCAAAATCAGTGATCCGCACGGACAGGCGCGGCAGATCCTCATAGAATCCTTCGGCGATCAGGGCGCGGCCCAGGTCGGACTCGATCTGGTCGGTCGAGCGCCCCTGCGCGGGGATCGGATCCAGAAACGGCAGTTTGAGCATCCCATCGCGCGACACCACATACAGACCGTTCAGCACCTCGTCGTCATCGACGCGAATATCCACCAGATCCTTGCGGCTAAGCCGTTCCCCCCGCAGCGGAAGCGCCGCCAGACGCCCGCCTTTGACAAACCCACCGCCCTGTGGCGCCTTGCAGCGCGCGGCGTTCATCTGTTCGGATTGCAGCAAGGGCGGTTCGGGAACTTTGGCGGGCGGGTGCCGGTATTGCGCCTGATAGGCCTGCCCCTGCCCGACGGGTTCGATATTCCCCGGTGTCACGGATGCAGCGCAGGCCCCCAGAAACAGCAGGCTGATCCCTGCAAGTGACCGGGAGGGTCTGGAAATGGTCATGATGGCTCCGCTCGGCACAATTGTTTCCTCACTCTATGATGCGCCGCAACCCTAAGGCAACAGGCGGCACGGCTCTACGCTGCGCGCGGGTAGGTGCGCCTACCCAGTTGGATAGGGGGTCATGCGAATTCGCCCGTCACCCGACCCTCTGTGCACAAGCGTTGCGCGACGGGCCGGGGTAATCTGTTCCTACCCCAAGCACGGACATGACCATGAACATCACGCAACAAACTGGAACACTACGGACCCTTGCCAGCAACCTGGCCGCCTATGGCGCGTCCGAGGCTGCCGCCAAGCTGTCGCGTCTGTTTGTGGTCGTGGCCGTCGCTCGGCGTTTGGACCCGCTGGAAATAGGCCTGGCCGCGACGGCCCTGGCGGCAGCGGACATCCTGAAGGCGCTGACTGAAAACGGGGTCATCCAACGGATTATCGCAGCCCCCAAAGAGCAGCTGGAGGCCACCTGTACCACAGCGCACCGGATTTTCTGGGTCTGGTGCAGCGGGCTGTTTGCCCTGCAACTGATGGTCGCCGCCGGGGTCTGGATCTGGGGCGGCAGCACCGTTGTCGCGCTGTTGATCGTATTGCTGGCCTGCGAATACCTGTTCATGCCGGGTGGTCTGGTGCAGGCCGGGCTGGCCATGCGCGCGGGGAAACTGCGCAGCACGGCTGCCATCGCAGGCAGCCAGATTGTTCTGTCGAATGTGCTGTCGGTGGGGCTGGTGATTGTCTGGCCCTCGGCCCTGGCGCTGATCCTGCCGCGCCTGCTGACGGCGCCCTATTGGCTGGTGGCCATGCGCCGTTTGCAGCCCTGGACCCGCGATCTGCGTGTCGCTCCTGCGCCCGTGCGTCCGTTCATTGCCTATGGCTGGGCCGTTCTGGGGGTCGAAATCGTCAAGGCCCTGCGGATGCAGGCCGACAAGCTGGTCGTCGGGCTGGTGTTGGGCACCGAGGCGCTGGGCATCTATTTCATGGCCTTCAATGCAGGGCTGAGCATTGCCAGCTCGTTCTCGGTGGCCTTTGCCACGGTGTTGTTCCCGCATCTGTGCACCGCGCAGGACCGTGCAGGTGCGCTGCGTCAGGGGATCGTCATGAGCATGGTGCTGATCACCCCGGTTGTTCTGGCCCAGGCGCTGCTGGCCCCGGTCTATGTGCCGCTGCTGCTGGGCGATGGCTGGGCCGAGCATGCCTCGGTTGTGTCGGTCCTGTGTCTGGCCGCGATCCCGACGCTGCTGTGGACCTCGGCTGCGGGGTGGCTGCGCGCCAACGGTCAGCCGCAAAAAGAATTCGCCGTCACCGCGACCCTGACGCTGGCGCTGATTGCCAACACGGTCCTGATGGCCCCCCACGGTCTGCTGGCCATTGCCACCGGATATTCGGTTGTCACTGCGGTGATCCTGATCGCCGCTTCGCTGCCCGCGCTGTCCTTCGCCTTTTCCCGTCCCTTGGTTCGAGTGTAAATTATGCCCCTATTCTCTGTCATCATCCCCGCCTTTAACGCCGCTGACACGATCGCTGATACGCTGTGTTCGATCATCGCGCAGACCCATCGGGATTGGGAAATCATCGTGGTGGACGATGGTTCAACCGATGCCACCCGTGAAATCGTATCGGCCTGGACCCGCAACAACCCACAGATCCGCCTGTGCGGTCATCCGGGCAACGGCCCCAGCGATGCGCGGAACTTTGGGGCCTTTCACCTGGCTACGGGCGATATCCTGGCCTTTTGCGACGCCGATGACATGTGGTCCAACACCAAACTGGCCGAGATCGCCCGTGTGATGGCCTCGCCTCTTGTTGATGGGGCCTTTGGGCGGGTCGCGTTTTTCACCAAGACCCCCGAGGATGCAAAATCCCATTCGACCCTGCCCACCGAGCCGCTGAGCGTGCCGATTCTGATGGGGGAAAACCCGGTCTGCACCATGTCCAACCTGTCCGTCCGGCGCGATCTGTTTGTCAGCTCGGGCGGGTTCGATCCGTCGATGGTTCACAACGAAGATCTGGACTGGCTGATCCGGGTGATCGGCGGCGGTGCGCGTCTGTTGGGCGTTGATCAGGTGCAAGTGTGGTATCGCGCCTCGACGGGGGGGCTGTCGTCGGACCTGCCTGCGATGCGGATCAGCCGCACCCGCGCGATGCTGACCGCCCGGCGCTATGGCTATGAGCCCAACCGCGCAACCGAGGCGATTTACCTGCGCTACCTGGCGCGGCGGGCCTTGCGGCTGAACCTGGGCCGAACCGAGGCCCTGCGTCTGGCGCTGCGCGGCATGATCATGGACCCGCGTGCCTTTTGTTCCCCCGCGCGGCGGGGTCTGGCCACGGCGCTGGGCGCCTGTGTCGCCCCGTTTATCCCATCCGCCCTGCGCCGCGCGCTGTTTTCGCACTGATGAAAGGCCAAACCATGCCCAAAGCAACCGTTGTCGTGCCCGCCTTTAATGTCGAGAGCACCCTGCCCCACACGATCGAGGCCCTGCGGGCCCAAACCTATCAGGATTTCGAGATCGTCATCGTTGATGACGGATCAACCGACGCGACGCCCCAGATCGCAGAGCGCTATGCGGCGCGCGATGGCATCCGCCTGATCCGACAGGCCAATCGCGGTCTGGCGGGCGCGCGCAATACCGGCATCAACGCCGCGTGGGGCGATTTTGTCGGATTTTGCGACGCGGACGATCTGTGGGTGCCGCAAAAGCTGGCCCTGCATGTGGCGCATCTGGAGGAAAACCCATCCGTTGGGCTGAGCTTCTCTGGGTCGCGTCTGATCAACGAGGCGGGCCAGCCGACCAAGCACCGCCAGCGCCCCCGCCTGGATAATATTTCAGCCGCCCATGTGCTGAAACGCAACCCGATCGGCAATGGCTCGGCGCCGGTGCTGCGCCGCGCGGCGCTGGAGCAGATCTCGACGCGCCCCGCCACGGAACACAGCCGCGACTGGGTCTTTGACGAAACCTTTCGCCAATCCGAGGACATTGAATGCTGGCTGCGTCTGGCGCTGAGCACCGATTGGGACATCCAAGGCATCCCCGGTGATCTGACCCTGTACCGCGTCAACCCCGGTGGGCTGTCGGCCAATACCGCCCGCCAGCTAACCGCATGGGAGCGCATGATCACCAAGCTGCACCCGCTGGACCCCGCGTTTTTCGACACCCATGCACCTGCCGCCCGCGCCTATCAGCTGCGGTATCTGGCGCGACGGGCTGTGTCGGACCTGGACGGGGACACCGCCGCCCGGCTGGTGCGCCAATCGCTGGCAACCTCGCGGCGGCCACTGATCGAAGAACCAATAAAAACGCTGATCACACTGACCGCGGCCGGGGCGCTGAGCACCTTGGGTGATGCCCCGCTGCGCCGCCTGTCTGGCCTGTTCACCCCCGCCCGCCCGAAACCCCGATCCACGCCGCCCCAAAAGGAGAGCCAAATGCCCCGTCCCCATATTCTGCACATTGTTGACGACACCACTGCTGGCGGCGTGATGCGCCTGCTGGATTTCATCCGCACGGACGCCCGCATGAGCCAAAACGCCCGCCACAGCCTGCGCGTGGTCAAACGCGGCTGCCTGTCGCTCCGCCGTCTGGACGCGGATGTCATTGTCTCGCATCTGACAATCAGCTGGCGGGCGCTGCCTGCGCTGATCTCGCTGAGGGCGCGGCACGCGGGCATTCCCCTGATCCATGTCGAGCACAGCTATACTCAGGCGTTCACCGCGCTGAACGTGCCGGATCGGGACCGATTCCTGACCCTGCTGCGGATCGGGTATTCGATGTTTGACCATCTGGTCGCAGTCAGCCATGCCCAAGCGCGCTGGATGTTTCGCCGCCGCCTGGCCGATCTGGGTGCACTCAGTGTCATTCACCCGCAAGTGGACCTGTCGCACTTTGCTACCCTGCCCGACGCGGTGAACCAGCCGCGCCACATCGGTGCCATCGGTCGGCTGGACCGCCAAAAGGGATTTGATCTGCTGATCCAGGCATTTCGCACCGTCAACAACCCCGACCTGACGCTGACCCTGTTCGGGGACGGCCCCGAACGCGCATCCCTAGAGGCCCTGGCCAAGGGCGACGCGCGTATCCATTTCGCAGGTCACGTCACCAACCCGGTCGAGGCCATGCACAGCGTGGACGCGATCGCCATGCCTTCGCGCTGGGAGGCATGCGGCATCGTTGCCTTCGAAGCGCTGGCCGCCGGTCGGCCTCTTCTGGTGTCGGGCCAAGACGGGCTGAAGGATCACGTCAGCAGTGGCGCCATTCCGGTTCCCGCCTATACGGTCTCGGCCTGGCGTCTGGCGCTTGAGAATCTCGTGGCGGGCACCTATCCCCGCGCGCCCCGCCCCCAGCCCGGCGCGCTGGAAACGCAGTTTGCCACCCAATGGGAAACCTTGCTGCAAACCGCATTGGCCGACACCAGCCCAATGCTGAAGGCCGGATAATCCAGCCAAGGCCAGGGTCAGAACAGGCCGGGGCCGGGACAGATATCAATGTCATTGGAAAATGCGGGCTGAAACCAGAGGTTCCAGTGGTACCCAAGGCCGGACTCGAACCGGCACGCCTTGCGGCGGGGGATTTTGAATCCCCTGCGTCTACCATTCCGCCACTTGGGCACGTTGGACTCATTTATCCAACCCCCGCGCCCGCGTCCAGAGGCAAAAAGCATGCTCTTTACGGTTGACGCCAAGGACAGCGCGTGGCGTAACCAAGAGACACCAGCCGGACCCTTATTATGCTGAACTCTTTATACCGTTGGACGATGTCCCTTGCCGATCACCCGCGCGCCCTATGGGTGCTGGCGGCGATCGCGTTCATCGAGGCCTCGGTCTTTCCGATCCCGCCGGACGTTCTGATGATCCCGATGATTCTGGCGCGCCCCAGCCGTGCCTGGCTGATCGCCGGGGTCGCGCTGGTGGCCTCGGTTGCGGGCGGGCTGCTGGGCTATCTGATCGGCGCGCAGTTCTATGACCAGATCGGGCGGCCGATCCTGGAAACCATGGGCAAGGCGGATTCAATGGCCGAGTTCAACAGCAGGTTCAACGATTTCGGGTTCTGGCCAGTGCTGATCGCCGGGATCACGCCGTTTCCGTTCAAGGTGATCACCATCATGTCCGGCTGGACCGGATTGCCGCTGGCCACGTTCTTTGTGACCTCGGTTATCGCGCGTGGGCTGCGGTTTTTCATCGTCGCGGCGTTGCTGTGGAAATTCGGCGCACCAATTCGTGACTTTATCGAACGTCGGTTGGGCTTGATGTTCACGCTGTTCGTGGTCATCCTGCTGGCAGGTTTCTATCTGGTGAAATATCTATGACCTTCGAGCGTAAAACATTGATTTCATTGGCCGCTGCCGGGTCTGCGGGTCTTCTGGGCGGGGCGTTTGTGTTCCAGTTCCTGGGCTACCCCCCCTGCGAGCTGTGCCTGTGGCAGCGCTGGCCCCATGCAGCCGCGATCGTCATTGGGGTGATCGCTCTGGCGGCGCCCGCGGCGCTGTGGTGCTGGCTGGGCGCGCTGGCGGCAGCGATCACCGGGGGCCTGGGCGTCTACCACACCGGGGTCGAACGCGACTGGTGGGAAGGCCCCACCAGCTGCACCGGAACAGGCGGGCTGAACGCCGGAAACCTGCTGTCGATGGACGGGCCCAAACTGATCATGTGCGATCAGGTCGCCTGGGATCTGTTCGGCATTTCCATGGCCAGTTGGAACGCGCTGGTCTCGTTTGGGCTGATGGCGGTCTGGATCATGGCCGCCCGCGCCCGCACATAAAGAAAAGGCCCCCTCAAGGGGGGCCAGTTTCGCCACTCAGGCTCAATCATTTATACCGCTCGGTGTTTTTGCCTGCGGCCTGAGTGTCGCCGGAACGAACGCATCCGCCCCGAATTCCGTAAAGATGCAGCGACTGCTGCACGCGTGA
Source organism: Thalassovita sp. (assembly GCA_029212905.1). Classification (GTDB taxonomy): domain Bacteria; phylum Pseudomonadota; class Alphaproteobacteria; order Rhodobacterales; family Rhodobacteraceae; genus Thalassobius. The sequence continues at coordinate 174,006 of JARGPB010000002.1, read as the reverse complement.
GGCCAGCCCCGATGGGGCTGGCCGTTTTCCTTAGCTACAGCCCGAGGTCGCGCCGCAGGTGTTGCATTTCATGCAGGTGCCGTTGCGCACCAACGTATAGTTACCGCAGTCGCCGCAGGCCTCGCCCTCATAGCCCTGCATCTTGGCTTTGACGCGCGCATCCATGCTGACCGCACCCGAGCTAACCGCCGTCGTGGTCGTCAGCGTGGTCGTGGCCAGCTCTGAGGTTTCGGGGACCAGTGCTTGCAAGACGGCCTCGGGGTCGCGATCGGCAAAGGCCATGCCCCCCATGGTCTGCCCGCCCTGGAGAACCACCAGTTCCTGCGGCAGACGTTTGCGCAGATACCCGGTCGAGCTGATCTGTTTGAGCACCTCGAGGCTGCGATTGGCAGCGGTCTCGCTCAGCTCTTCGACGTTGGACACGCCTTCTTCGACCCCGCGGCCCAGATCATCGAAGGATGCGCCCTGAGGTTTGACATGCGCCAGATCTGTTCGATCCAGATAAGAAACCGCCAGTTCGCGGAAGATATAATCCAGGATGGATGTTGCATTTTTGATAGAGTCGTTGCCCTGCACGATGCCCGCGGGTTCGAATTTCGTGAAGGTAAAGGCGTCCACGAACTCTTCCAGAGGCACGCCATATTGCAGGCCAACGGACACGGCGATGGCAAAGTTGTTCATCATCGCCCGGAAGCCCGCGCCCTCTTTGTGCATGTCGATGAAGATCTCGCCCAGCTGGCCATCCTCGTATTCGCCGGTGCGTAGATATACCTTGTGCCCGCCCACGACGGCCTTTTGGGTATAGCCCTTGCGGCGCTCGGGCATCTTCTCGCGGTGGCTGCGGACGATTTCCTTGACGATGACCTTCTCGACAATCTTTTCGGCCAGTACGGCGGCTTTTTCCTGCGCCGAGCCCGTTTCCAGAACCTCGGCGGCCTCGTCGTCATCCTCGATCAGGGCGGCGGCCAGCGGCTGCGACAGTTTCGAGCCATCGCGGTACAGCGCGTTCGCCTTGATCCCCATCTGCCAAGACCGTTCATAGGCGGCCTGGCAATCCTCGATCGTGGCGTCGTTGGGCATGTTGATCGTCTTGGAAATCGCGCCCGAGATGAACGACTGCGCTGCCGCCATCATGTCGATATGGCTGTTCACGGACAGGTAGCGCTTGCCTTTTTTGCCGCAGGGGTTGGCGCAATCGAAGATGTGATAGTGATCTTCCGACAGGTGCGGCGCGCCTTCCAGCGTCATGGTTCCGCAGACGTGATCATTCGCGGCGTCGATATCCTGTTTCGAATAGCCCAGATGTGTCAGCAGGTTAAAGGTCGGGTCGGCCAGTTTTTCAGCCGGGATATTCAGCACGTTGATGCAGAAATCCTCGCCCAGGGTCCACTGGTTGAACACGAACCGAATGTCAAAGGCACTGCCCAGGGCGGCCTCGACCTTGGCCAGCTCGGTTTCGGTGAAACCGTGCTGGATCAAGCTGGTGTTGTTAATCCCCGGCGCATTGCCGATGGTACCGTGACCAACCGCATAGCTAACGATCTCTTCGATCTGAGCGCTGGAGTAGCCCAGGTTTTCCAAAGCCGCAGGCACCGAACGGTTGATGATCTTGAAATAGCCACCCCCGGCCAGTTTCTTGAACTTCACCAGCGCGAAATCAGGCTCGATCCCGGTGGTGTCGCAATCCATCACCAGACCAATCGTGCCGGTCGGCGCAATCACCGACACCTGAGCGTTGCGGTAACCGTGCTGTTCACCCAGTTTCAGCGCCTCGTCCCAGGCCGTCATGGCCAGTTCGGCCAGGCGTTGATCGGGGATGTTGGCCAGATCCAGCGGCACGGGTTTGATGGCCAGTTTCTCATAGCCCTCGGACGCGCCATAGGCGGCCGTGCGGTGGTTGCGCATGACGCGCAGCATGTGGTCCTTGTTGCGGGCATAGCCGTCAAAGGCGCCCAGCTCTCCGGCCATTTCGGCGCTGGTGGCATAGGACACGCCGGTCATGATCGCGGTCAGCGCAGCGCCAAGCGCCCGGCCCTCGGTGCTGTCATAGCCAAAGCCCATGTTCATCAGCAACCCGCCGATATTGGCATAGCCCAGACCCAGCGTGCGGAAATCATAGGACAGTTGCGCGATTTCCTTGGAGGGGAACTGCGCCATCATCACGCTGATTTCCAGCGTCACGGTCCACAAGCGGGTAGCGTGCATGTAATCGTCGGCCTGGAACTCGCCATCCTTCAGGAAGGTCAGCAGGTTCATCGAGGCCAGGTTACAGGCGGTATCGTCCAGGAACATGTATTCCGAGCACGGGTTGGACCCGCGGATCGCGCCATCCTCGGGGCATGTGTGCCAAGCGTTCACGGTGTCGTGGAACTGAATGCCCGGATCGGCGCAGGCCCAGGCGGCGTGGCCGATGTCTTCCCACAGATCGCGGGCCTTGACGGATTTGGCGACGGCGCCATCGGTGCGGCGCAGCAGCTCCCAATCGGCATCATCCTTGACGGCCTTCAGGAAGGCATCGGTGACGCGCACCGAGTTGTTCGAGTTCTGGCCCGAAACCGACGCATAAGCCTCGGAATCCCAATCGGTGTCATAGGTCGGGAATTCGATGCTGTCATAGCCCTGTTTGGCGTAATCCAGCACACGTTTCACATAGGTTTCAGGGATTTGCACCTTGCGGGCGCTGCGGATCGCGGATTTCAGCGTCTCGTTCTTGGCGGGGTCCACCGCGTCCTCGCTAGAGCCGTCCCACTGGCGGATCGCGGCGAAAATCTCGTTCAGCTTCAGCTCGTGCATCTTGCTGCCCGCGACGATGCTGGCGACCTTCTGCTCTTCCTTGACCTTCCAGTTCACGAATTCCTGGATGTCGGGGTGATCGACGTCACAGATCACCATCTTGGCCGCACGGCGCGTGGTGCCGCCCGATTTGATCGCGCCCGCCGCGCGGTCGCCGATCTTCAGGAACCCCATCAGACCCGAGGATTTGCCGCCGCCCGACAGGGGCTCGTTCGCGGCGCGCAGGCTGGAGAAGTTGGTGCCCGTGCCGGACCCGTATTTGAACAGGCGTGCCTCGCGGACCCACAGGTCCATGATGCCGCCGTCACCCACCAGATCGTCAGCGACCGACTGGATGAAACAGGCATGGGGCTGCGGATGTTCATAGGCGCTGGCGGATTTAGTCAGCTCTTTGGTTTCATGGTCAACGTAGTAATGCCCCTGGCTGGGACCATCGATGCCATAGGCCCAATGCAGGCCGGTGTTGAACCATTGCGGGCTGTTCGGCGCGGCCTTCTGCGTGGCCAGCATGAACCGCATTTCGTCGTAATAGGCGCGGGCGTCATCCTCAGACGAGAAATAGCCGCCCTTCCAGCCCCAATAGGCCCAGGCGCCCGCCAAACGGTCGAATACCTGCTTGGCGCTGGTCTCGCCGGATTTTTCGGTGGATTTGGTCGCCGGAGCCGAGCGCCACAGGAATTCCGGCACGCCCGCCTCTTTGACCTTTTTCATTTTGACGGGCACGCCCGCCTTGCGGAAGTATTTCTGCGCGATGACATCCGAGGCCACCTGGCTCCAGCTTGAGGGCACTTCGACCTCGTCCAGACGGAACACGATGGTGCCATCTGGGTTGCGGATTTCCGACGCGGTGGTCACAAAATCCAGGTCTGCATATGCGTCCTGCCCGGCCTTGGTGAATTTTCTTTCGATTCTCATATGCACTGCCTCATGCTTCAGCTTTTCCCTCGACCGCACCTTCCCAGGCCGGGCCCGTCGAAATTCACGTGGCAATAGGCAAAACGATCTTGTCCCGGCCCCTGGCCTGGCTACTCCGGGGCCTGACGCCCCTGTTGTGTCGAAGTTTTGTCCCCTGCCCGTGCGCCACTATATCTTGTGGGTTTTTCGGCTGGCCCCCACAATCTGGCGTATCGGCACCTAAAGGGTCAACGGATTTTTTTACGAAAATTCAGGGAATTTGTAGTTGACCGGCATGCGGTGGCGGCCTCGGGTGATTCAATAAGTTAACAGCTGGTAAACGCGCCTGTGGGTAGCTCTGTGGATATCGGAAAATTTCCTAGAAAACCGGCAAGCTTAGCCAACCAGGCCGCAATGCGGCACGAACCCGCTGCGGTGCGGCACAGGAATTTGCTATTTTTTCATCTAATTGGGGTGAGGATACGCGAATGACACACTAAATCTGGTGGAAATCCCGAATCGCCAGAGATTTCAGCACGGCGCCGACCATACGGCACCGCACCTTCAGACGACGTTTTCGCCCCAAGGGGCGATGCATTAAACGTCACTGAAAGTGAAATGGTCGGGGCGGAGAGATTCGAACTCCCGACCCTCTGTTCCCAAAACAGATGCGCTACCAGACTGCGCTACGCCCCGGACCGTGGCTTCACATACAAGCCTGTTGCCGGATTGAAAAGCAAAAACAAACGTCGCGGGCAAAGCTTTTGGGGTTGAGCGTCAGCAAGGCCAGGCAGCAAGGGCCCGTGGCACCGAAGGATGGCGGATCACACTGCCAACATCGACCCCCAGCTGCCCGATCAGCCCGCCATTCACCTCGAGCACAAAGCGCACCACCCCGCCGCCGGGAATCGGGGTCTCGTCGCCGGGCACCGCGTTTTCGTGGATATGCACCACCACGCCGGTCTCGTCGATGAAAACCATATCCAACGGAATCAAGGTATTGCGCATCCAGAACGCGACGGTCCGAGGTTTGGGATAGACAAACAACATCCCCCCGCTCAATGGCAGGGTTTCGCGGTGCATCAGCCCCCGCGCCCGTTCAGCGGCGCTATCGGCCAGCTCGATGCTGAACCGCGCCTGGCCCCAGTCGCCCTTCAAGTAAATCGCATCCGCCCGACAGGACCCGGCCAGAGTGGCGACCGGCATCAGCCAGATCAGCAGGGCAGCGAAAATAGACCGCCCCGCCAGCATTACTCGTCGTCCGGCTGTTTCAAGGCGGCCTCCCAGGCCAGGATCTCAGTGGCCATACGGCCCCTGCGCCCCTCGATCACCCGCAGGCCAACGGCCTCTCCGGGTTGCAGATCGGCCAACCCGGACCGGCGCAGCACCTCGATATGTACAAAGACATCTTCGGTGCGGCCGAACACGTTGGCAAAGCCGAATCCCTTGGCCTTGTCGAACCATTTCACCCGCGACGGCTCTAGCGGCGCATTGCGGATCAGTTCGGGATCAACATCCTCGAAATCCGCAAGCACCGACCCTTCGGTCGGCTTGGGTGGCTCGATCAGGTGCACTTCTGTGGCTTGCACACCCCGATCGGTCTCCTGAACGGAGATTTCTATATTAGCCCCATCCGCAACCGAGCTTTGCCCGAAATTGCGGAGGACATTGGCATGGAGCAGAATGTCCGGACCGTCGTCATCGACGACCACAAAACCAAACCCTTTGACAGGGTCAAACCATTTAACGTGCCCGTGCATCCTGCGAGAGCCGGTATCTTCAGTCTTCACAGCATTGGTACCCAAATGAACGTCATCCCCATAACAGTCATGATACAATTTCTCCTGCGGCTGCAAGTCAAAATTTGACATTTTTTCAACCGCTTGCATTTCACGTTACGCGAGTGTCACGGATTTAAACGCGAAATTTTCCAGTCTAGATCAGTGGTTTCACGCCGCCAGACAAAGCGATCGTGCAGGCGAAAGGCACCGTCTGCCCAGAACTCAATCTCAACCGGTTTGATTCTGTAACCTCCCCAAAAGGATGGTCGAGACGGGTTTGTTCCCTGCTGCGCGGTGACTTTTGCAACCTCAGCCATTAATGCCCCGCGCGAAGACAACGGACGCGATTGTTTTGACGCCCAGGCGCCCAATCTGCTCTTGAGCGAACGGGACTGATAATAGGCATCTGCCTGCGGTCCCTCCTCGCGAGTCACCATGCCGCGGACACGAATCTGCCGACGCAGGGACTTCCAATGCATCACGAAAGCGGCCTTTCCAGCCTGCTCGATCTCTTGGGCTTTCGCGCTATCGTAGTTCGTATAGAGGACAAAAGCGTCGTCCTCGATTTCTTTTAGGAGGACCATCCGCGCATTTGGCAGCCCATCGGCATCAACCGTGGACAGCGCAATGGCGTTTGGATCGTTGATTTCAGCTGTTTTGGCCTCGGCCAGCCAATCGCGCGCGATCTGGAATGGATCGTCCCCTGCGAAAATTCCGGTTCTGTCAGTCATGATTCGTTATTTTACCTTCTGATCAAACCCGAAATATGTGCTTTTGGTCGGGAATTGAAACACCCTGCCCCGCGAAGCGTGGAACTACGCCTACACTTGAAGCAACGGTTGCAATCCCCTAAAGCACTTTTAACCAGAAATGCACTTCGGGGAATGCGATATGTCAAATCAACTGATGGCCGGGAAACGCGGACTGATCATGGGGCTTGCGAATGACAAGTCCATCGCATGGGGGATCGCCAAAGCCTGTGCCGACGCCGGGGCCGAAATGGCCTTTACCTATATGGGAGAAGCATTCCGCAAACGCGTGGCCCCGCTGGCCGAAACCCTGGGCGTCGAAACGCTGATTGATTGCGACGTATCGGACATGGACTCGGTTGACGCGGCCTTTGCCGAAATCGAGGCCAAATGGGGCAAGCTGGATTTCATCGTCCACGCCATCGGGTTCTCGGACAAGACCGAGCTGCGCGGCCGTTACGTCGACACCAGCCGCGACAATTTCCAGATGACCATGGATATCAGCTGCTACAGCTTTACCGCCGTGATGCAGCGCGCCGAGAAACTGATGTCCGAGGGCGGATCGGCCCTGACGCTGACTTATTATGGCGCCGAGCAGGTGATGCCGCATTATAATGTCATGGGTGTGGCCAAGGCCGCGCTGGAGGCCTCGGTGAAATACCTGGCCGAGGATCTGGGCAAGGACGGCATCCGCGTCAACGCCATCAGCGCGGGCCCGATCAAGACCCTGGCCGCCAGCGGCATCGGCGATTTCCGCTATATCCTGAAATGGAACGAGCTGAACTCGCCCCTGCGCCGCAATGTGACCATTGATGATGTCGGAAAATCCGCGCTGTACCTGCTGTCCGATCTGGGCTCGGGTGTGACCGGGGAAAACCTGCACGTTGATGCGGGCTATCATGTGGTCGGCATGAAAGCGGTCGATGCACCCGATATCGACGCCGTAACCGGGAGAAAATAAGATGAGCGATCGCCTGCCCCACGAAAAAGGATTCCACATCAGCTGGGATCAGATTCACCGCGACAGCCGGGCGCTGGCCTGGCGTCTGGACGGGCACGGGCCCGATAACGGGAACTGGCGGGCGATCGTGGCCATCACGCGCGGCGGCATGGCCCCCGCGATGATCATCGCGCGCGAGCTGGACATCCGCACGATCGACACGATCAGCGTGAAATCCTATAACAACCAAGACCAAAGTGAGGCCCAGGTGCTCAAGGCACCCGACGCCAACCTGATGGGCGATGGCACTGGCATTCTGGTGATTGATGACTTGGTCGATAGCGGCAAAACGCTGGAACTGGTCCGCGAAATGTTCCCAAAGGCGCATTTTGCAACGGTCTATGCAAAACCCAAAGGTCGCCCTCAAGTCGACACATATATCACCGAGGTTAGCCAGGATACGTGGATTTTCTTCCCTTGGGACATGGCGCTGCAATATGTGGAACCTTATCGAGGCACGGACTAACAGCACCTCGAACCGCACCTGCGCAAAGGTGCGGTCATGACCACGTTCACCATCAAAAAGCTGTTTTCAGCTCGGTCACCTGATGGGCGCGCGGCATCAGTTTGGGGGGGCTGGCCCGGCGCGTGCTCCGCATCCGAGCCCGGACGAAACCCTTGGGCGATTCCGCATTTGGGGTCTATCTGCTGCACCCGTTTTATCGTGGTTCTGTCGCACTATATGAATGCGCGCACCGAACAGGCGATTCTGACCGAGAGCGTGTTTCTGGCCTCCTGAGCCAGGAGTTTCGCGCTGAGGATTGCGCTGAAGCCGTTCAAATCCCGCAGGCAGGCACGTCAAGCAATCTGAGGGCTTGCCCCTGTCGCCGGTCTGCCTATCCTTGGGCGCGTAACGCCGCCGGAGATCCACATGACCCAGCCCAGAACCGCCACGACATTTCCCTCTCCTGTGATGGAGGCGCGGCGCTGGATCGCCGGGGTCGAATTTCCCGCCGAGCGGCCCTTGCTGAATGTCAGCCAGGCCGCCCCCGTTGAAATTCCGCCTCTGCCTTTGCGCCAGGCCATTGCCGACACCGCGTTGAACCTGGCCTCGGCGCATCTGTATGGCCCGGTTCTGGGCCTGCCCGAATTACGGGCCGAGGTCGCATCGCAATTCAGCGCGGCTTACGGCGGAAAAATCAGCGATTCAAACGTCTGTATTACCTCGGGGTGCAATCAGGCGTTTTGCGCTTCTATGATGACGCTGACCTCCGAAGGGGATGAAGTTATCCTGCCAACCCCCTGGTATTTCAATCATAAAATGTGGCTGGACATGACCGGAGTGCGGGCCGTCGCGCTGCCAACGGGCGACGGGCTGTTGCCTGACCCGGATCTGGCGCAGGCGTTGATCACACCGCGGACCCGCGCGATTGTTCTGGTGTCGCCCAACAATCCGGGTGGTGTGGAATACCCCGCCGAGCTGATCGCGACCTTTCGGGATGTGGCGCGGGCCGCCGGAATTGCGCTGATCATCGACGAGACCTATCGCGATTTCCACAGCCACTCTGGCGCGCCGCACGATCTGTTTGCGGACCCCGATTGGGATGACACGGTGATCCAGCTGTATTCGTTCTCCAAGGCCTACCGGCTGACCGGCCACCGGGTGGGCGCCATGATCGCCAGCCCCGCCCGTCTGGCCGAGGTCGAGAAATTCATCGACACCACCACGATCTGCCCCAACCAGCTGGCGCAGCACGCGGCCTTGTGGGGGATGCGCAACCTTGGTCAGTGGCTTGCCGGAGAGCGGGACGAAATCCTGGATCGGCGCGCCGCAATCGAACAGGGTTTCCCCAAGCTGGAACAGAACGGGTGGAAACTGTTGGGGGCTGGCGCCTATTTCGCCTATATCCAGCATCCGTTCCGCCGCTCGTCCCTGCAATTGGCGCAGGATATGGTGCACGAGGCCTCGGTTCTGGCGCTGCCCGGCACCATGTTCATGCCCAGCGACGACCCGGCCGGCACGCACCAATTGCGGATCGCCTTTGCGAATATAGACCGTCACGGGATCACAGAGCTGTTTGACAGGCTTGCGGCCCTTGCCCCGCGCGGGGTCTCGTCGTAGACACGCAGCCACGATTTCAACTGACCCGACAAAGGGAAGCACATGGCGCGCGGCGGTACGACGAAAATTCTGGTTTGGATCCTGATGGCAATGCTGATCCTTGGGCTTGGTGGCTTTGGGGTGGTAAACCTGTCTGGCAATGTGCGCTCGATCGGCGCGGTTGGCGAAGAAAAGATCGGCGTGCAGGAATATGCCCGCGCGCTGCAAGAAGAAATCCGCGCTGTTTCGGCGCAGACAGGTCAGAATATCTCGTTCCAGCAGGCGCAGGCCTTTGGGCTGGATAAATCGGTGCTGGGGCGTCTGATCGGCGCGGCCGCACTGGACAACGAGGCCCGCCAGATCGGCCTGTCCATGGGCGACGCAAACCTGCGCCGCCAGATCGTTCAGATCGGCTCGTTCACCGGGCCGGACGGATCGTTTGACCGCGAATCCTACAGGTTTGCGCTGTCGCAAGCCGGCCTCACCGAAGCCGAATTCGAAGAAGAGATGCGCGACGAAGCTTCGCGCTCGATGTTGCAGGGCGCCATTATCGCCGGGGCCGCCATGCCCGACACCTATGTCGACACGCTGATGAGCTTCATCGCCGAGCGCCGCAGCTTTACCTGGGCTGTGCTGGACGCCGCATCGCTAGACACACCCCTGCCCGCCCCAACGGACGACCAACTGGCCGCCTATCACAGCGCCCACGAGGCAGATTTCACCACTCCGCGCGTGAAAAAGCTGACCTATGTGTGGCTGTCCCCCGATATGCTGCTGGAACAGGTCGATATCGACGAAGAAGCGATCCGCGCGCAATATGACGCGAACGCGGCCAACTATATGCGCCCCGAGCGCCGCCTGGTCGAACGTCTGGCCTTTGCCGACGAAGACGCCGCACTGAGCGCCAAGGGCAAGGTTGAAACCGGCGACACAGATTTCGAAACTCTGGTCGCTGAACGTGGTCTGCAACTGGCCGATATTGATCTGGGTGACGTCACAAAGGACGAACTGGACGCCGCTGGTGGCGCTGTCTTCAACGCCGATATCGGTGATGTGGTCGGTCCGTTTGAAACCTCGTTGGGTCCGGCACTGTTCCGGGTGAACGGCATCCTGGCCGCGCAAGAAACCTCGTACGAGGACGCCCGTCAGGAGATCCGTGACGAAATGGCCGCCGACCGCGCCCGCCGCATGATCGAAGCCAAAGCCGAGACCGTCGATGACCTGCTGGCCGGTGGCGCCACCATCGAAGAGCTGGTGGACGAGGCACAGATGCAACTGGCCTCGCTGGATTGGCACGCTCAGTCCGAAGAGGCGATCAACGGCTATGCCGCCTTCCGCGATGCTGCCGAGGCCGTGAAAGAGGGCGATTACCCCGAGGTGATCCACCTGGATGACGGCGGGATCACCGCCCTGCGCTGGGAGGCCGAAGTCGAACCGCAGATCAAACCCCTGGATCAGGTCCGTGACGATGTAATCGCGGGCTGGCAGGCCGAAGAAACCACCAAGGCCCTGAGCGCCAAAGCCAGCGATATGATCACGCTTTTGGCGACCGAAGGCGACATGGCCGCCCTGGGCCTGACCGCGCAGGTCGAAACCGACGTGACCCGGAACGAGTTCGTCACGGGGGCGCCGGTTGGTTTCCTGGAGCAGGTCTTTGACATGGCCAAGGGCGATGCCGTGGTCATCTCGGGCGACGAATTGGTGACAATCGTGCGTCTGGATGACGTCCAGGCCCCTGACATGACCGATCCTGATGTCGAGGCCGTAAAGGCCCAGCTATCGCAGCAAACCGCCGCGTCGCTGGCGCAGGACATCTATGCCGCCTATGCGCTGGATATTCAGGCGCGTGCGGGCATTTCTCTGGATCAGGCCGCGATCAACGCGGTGCATTCGAACCTCCAGTAAGGACCGAACCGTTGGAACTGACACCGACTTTCGAAGACTTCTCGCACGCCTATGAGGCGGGAAAAAATCAGGTGGTCTATGCCCGTCTGGCTGCGGATCTGGACACGCCTGTGTCCTTGATGCTGAAGCTGACGGGCGCGCAGAAAGACGCCTTTGTGCTGGAATCCGTGACGGGTGGCGAAACCCGCGGGCGGTATTCGATTATCGGCATGAAACCCGATGTGATCTGGAAATGCCACGGCACCGAAAGCGCGATAAACCGACAGGCCCGGTTCGACCCCGAGGCGTTCGCCCCCCAATCAGACGAACCACTGACTGCCCTGCGCAAACTGATCGCCGAATCAAAGATTGATTTGCCGGATGATCTGCCTGCGGCTTCGGCCGGGCTGTTCGGCTATCTGGGCTATGACATGATCCGTCTGGTCGAACATCTGCCCGACGTGAACCCCGATCCGCTGGGGCTGCCTGATGCGCTGATGCTGCGGCCCTCGGTGATTGCGGTACTGGATGGTGTCAAAGGCGAGGTGACCGTGGTCAGCCCCGCTTGGGTCAGCGAGGGCCAGACCGCCCGCGCCGCCTTTGCCCAGGCGGCCGAGCGGGTGATGGACGCGGTGCGCGATCTGGAACGCGCCATGCCCCAGGCCAGCCGCGATCTGGGCGAGGCCCATGACGCAGGCGCACCCGTGTCGAATTTCTCGAAGGCCGACTATATGGAGGCGGTCGAAACCGCCAAGGAATATATCCGCGCAGGCGATATTTTTCAGGTCGTGCCATCACAGCGCTGGACGCAGGATTTCCCGCTGCCGCCCTTTGCGCTGTATCGGTCTTTGCGGCGCACAAACCCGTCGCCTTTCATGTTCTATTTCAACTTTGGTGGCTTTCAGGTGATTGGCGCCAGCCCCGAAATTCTGGTGCGCGTGTTTGACCGCGAGGTCACGATTCGTCCGATCGCCGGCACCCGCCCGCGCGGAGAAACTCCTGAACAGGACAAAGCGCTGGAACTGGATCTGCTGGCGGATCAAAAAGAGCTGGCAGAGCACCTGATGCTGCTGGATCTGGGACGCAACGATGTCGGCCGCGTGGCCAAGATCGGCACGGTCAAACCGACCGAGCAATTCATCATCGAGCGGTATAGCCACGTGATGCATATTGTCTCGAACGTGGTGGGTGAGTTGGCCGAGGATCAGGATGCCCTGTCGGCGTTCTTTGCCGGGATGCCCGCCGGGACAGTGTCCGGCGCGCCCAAGGTCCGCGCGATGGAGATCATCGACGAGCTGGAGCCCGAAAAGCGCGGCGTCTATGGCGGCGGAGTGGGATATTTCAGCGCGGGCGGCGATATGGATATGTGTATCGCCCTGCGGACGGCCATCGTGCAGGATCAGAAGCTCTATATTCAGGCCGGTGGCGGGGTGGTTTACGATTCCAATCCGCAGGCCGAATATATGGAGACAGTCCACAAATCCAACGCGATCCGCCGGGCCGCGGCTGATGCCGCGCGGTTTACCGGAAACGGAAACAGCTAGGCCGGGTTTGATCCGATGGGGCGCTTACGCGCACAGGGTTTGCATGAGACCGGCCAATGGCCGGTCTCATGCGGTTTGGGGCTCTGCCCCGTCTCTGACGCCCTATCGGGCTAGAGACTCCCCGGCTGGACCCAAAAGATGGGGCTTTTCGGGGCGAAAGGATGCGAGTAAGCACTGCGTATGACCCGTGTGATCCTGTTCAATAAGCCATTCGACGTTCTATCTCAGTTCACCGACAAAGGGAGCGAAGGAAGCACGCGGCAGACTTTGTCGGCGTTTATCGACGTGCCCAAAGTCTATGCTGCGGGACGTCTGGATCGCGACAGCGAAGGGCTGATGGTGCTGACGGATGATGGCCGTTTGCAGGCGCGGATTTCCAATCCACGGCATAAGACCGTCAAGACCTATTGGGCGCAGGTCGAAGGCCAGATCACCGATGGGGCGCTAGAGCAACTGCGGCACGGGGTGACCCTGAAGGATGGGATGACACGCCCGGCCAAGGCGCGCCGGATCAATGAACCCCAGGGCCTGTGGCCACGTACACCGCCCGTTCGCTTTCGCAAATCCGTGCCGGATTGCTGGATCGAGCTAACCATTACCGAAGGCCGCAATCGCCAAGTGCGCCGGATGACAGCAGCCGTGGGTTTCCCCACGCTGCGGCTGATCCGCTATCGCGTGGGGGACTGGACACTGGACGGGCTGGACAGCGGGCGCTGGCGCGACGCCTAGTTCTGAGCGCCCAACAAAAGCGCCGAAATCGGAGCCAAGGCAACGCTGGTCGCACGATCCTGTAGCCCCCACAGCAACAGCGCTGAAATCGTATCTGCACGCAGACGGCCCAGCATGATCACGCCGGACTCTTCTTGGCGGGCCTTGAAGGCCGCTTGATCCAGGAAACGCCGGATAATCGCGGCTTTTTGGTTCTTTGCATCGAAATCGCGGAACACTGTGGCCGAGGGCACGCCCTCTTTGGCGGCCAATTTCTGTGCAGTGTTCAGCCCTTTGGGAAACAGAACCAACCCGTGGCCGCTTTGCGCCAGAATCGCGGCCACCTGATCCGAAACCGGCTTGCTGGTTTGCAGCCCTGTGTCGTCGCCTTCCATCACGGCCACGGTTTGCGGCATTTGATCCAGCGCCCCACGCAAAAGAGTTTCGGTATCCGTGGCGGTGGCCCCTGCGGGCATATCGATAGTGGCCATGACCTCGAATCCGGCGGCTCGGTACCGGGCCATGCGCTCTGCCGCGTCTTTGGCCAGCACGTTCACGGCAAAACTGAGCGGATATGGGAATGCGGCCAGCGCATCCAGCCCGATGTCGCTGGTGCCATCATCCAACAGGACGATCGACATCAGGGGCTTGCCCTCGGGGTTATCAAAGGGCGCGGCATTGGCAACGATAGGAGGCTCGGGCGCGGATTCGGGTTCGGGCGCTGCGGCGGGTTCTTCTGTATCATCCTTATCGGTCAACGTTCCGACGGGGGTGCCAATCCGCGGGCGATTGTCTGCGACGGTATCATCCGTCACCGAAGGCAGAGGCTCGGCGCGTTTGGGGGGCGCTGGCGGCTCGCCATCCTCGGCCGCAGGCGAGGCATCGACGGTGGTGTCGTCTTTGGGCTCTTCCTCGGGAAAGGCCTTGTCTTCGGGGGTGTCTGGTGCGGCAGGCTGCGCCGGATCAGTCGAGATCCGGGCGTCATCGCCCTCAGGCGTCGAGGGCTGCTGCACATCCGTGGCGGGATTGGGCGCGCTGTCAGTCTCGGCATCCGCCGTGACAGGGGCCCCATCATCCGGCGGGGTCAGCGTGTTGTCAGGGGTATCGGTTTCCGGGCGCCCCGCAGGTTGGGTCGCGTCCTCGTTCACGGGGGCACCGCCCTCGGCCGGAGGGGTTTCGATTCGGGGCGAGGTTCCGGGCGCCGGGGCGGTCTCGCCGCCAGGCAGAACGGGTTCCTTGTCTTCTCGTTTGCCCTCAAAATCCGAGCCCGCTGGGACCTCGACAGGGATCGCCTTGGGCGCGGGCCCATCAGGCAAAGCCGTCAGAAGCGACAACGCCCCGACGCCAACTCCGGAAATTACCACGCCTGTCACGAATCCTCGGAATACGCCATTTGCCACTCTGTTGCCCTCTCGGTGTGCTCGTCTCTTTGTCGCGATTGGCGTCCTGACCCCTTGACGGTCCCGGCCAACCCTGAACAAGTATACCGCGACCTAGGGAGGGGCCTCCAGCCCCCAAAATGACATGCCAAACCGAAAAGACGGTCCTGATGCTGCTTCTTATCGATAACTACGACAGTTTTACCTATAACCTTGTGCATTATCTGGGCGATTTAGGCGCGGATGTTGTGGTGCGCCGCAATGATGCGCTGGATGTACAGGCCGCAATGGCGATGAATCCGGCAGGGATCATGCTGTCGCCCGGCCCCGGCACACCGGATCAGTCGGGCATCTGCCTGGCGCTGACCCAGGCGGCTGCGGACACCAAGACACCATTGATGGGGGTCTGCCTGGGGCATCAGACCATCGGCCAGACCTTTGGCGGCAAGGTCGTGCGCTGCCATGAAATCGTCCATGGCAAGATGGGCACCATGCAGCATACCGGCAAAGGCCTGTTCAACGGCCTGCCCTCGCCGTTCGAGGCCACGCGCTATCATTCGCTGGTGGTGGATCGCGCCACCCTGCCCGACTGCCTGGAAGTCACCGCCCACCTGGAGGATGGCACCATCATGGGACTGCAACACCGCGAATTGCCGATCCACGGCGTGCAATTCCATCCTGAATCCATCCGGTCCGAACACGGGCACCAGATGCTGCAAAATTTCCTGAATGTTATGAAAGTCCCGGCATGAGCGACGCGCTGAAACCCCTCATTGGCGCCGCCGCCGACCGCCCCCTGACCCAGTCCGAGGCCGAACAGGCCTTTACCATCCTGTTTCAGGGCGAGGCCACGCCCAGCCAGATCGGCGGGTTCCTGATGGCGCTGCGCACGCGCGGCGAAACCGTGGATGAATATGCCGCCGCTGCCGCCGTCATGCGCGCCAAATGTCATCCCGTGAGCGCCCCGGCGGGCGCGATGGACATCGTCGGCACCGGCGGCGACGGCAAGGGCACGCTGAACATTTCGACCGCCACGGCCTTTGTGGTGGCAGGCGCGGGCGTGCCCGTGGCCAAACACGGCAATCGCAACCTGTCGTCCAAATCCGGCGCGGCGGATGCGCTGGGGCAGATGGGCGTCAACGTCATGGTCGGACCTGACGTGGTAGAAAAGGCGCTGGCCGAGTGCGGCATCGCCTTCATGATGGCCCCGATGCATCACCCTGCAATGGCCCATGTCGGTCCTGTCCGGGCCGAGCTGGGCACGCGGACGATTTTCAACATCCTTGGCCCGCTGACCAACCCGGCCGGGGTCAAACGCCAACTGACCGGCGCCTTTACCCGCGACCTGATCCGCCCCATGGCCGAAACGCTGGGGCGCCTGGGCTCCGAGGCCGCATGGCTGGTCCATGGTAGTGACGGCACCGACGAATTGACCATCACCGGCACCAGCTGGGTCTCGGCGCTAAATGAAGACGGGACGGTTTCAGATTTCGAGGTCACCCCCGAAGATTTCGGCCTGCCCGTCCACCCGTTCGAGGCGATCATCGGCGGCGACCCGTCGGAAAATGCCATTGCGTTCATGGCGTTGCTGGACGGCGCTGAAAATGCCTATCGCGACGCGGTATTGCTGAATGCCGCCGCCGCATTGAAGGTGGCAGGCCGTACGAACGACCTGAAAGACGGCGTCGCCATGGCCCGCGAAAGCATCGATTCCGGTGCTGCCAAACAGAAAATCGAGGCTCTGGCCCGCATCACATCCGAGGCATCCGCATGACCGAAACCGGCACCGTTCTGGACAAAATCAAAGCCTATAAGCTGGAAGAAATCGCCGCCGACAAGGCCGCCAAACCGCTGGAAGCGATTGAGGCAGAGGCCCGCGATGCTGGCCCCGTGCGCCCCTTTGCCAACGCGCTGTTCAATGCCTCGCGCGAGGGGTACGGGCTAATCGCTGAGGTCAAGAAAGCCAGCCCTTCCAAGGGTCTGATCCGCGAAGATTTCAACCCCACCGAACTGGCCCGGGCCTATGCGGCTGGCGGTGCGACCTGCCTGTCGGTGCTGACGGACACGCCCTCGTTTCAGGGGGCCAAGGAATATCTGACTGCCGCGCGCGCCGCCTGTGATCTGCCTGCGCTGCGCAAGGATTTCATGTACGACACCTATCAGGTCGCCGAAGCGCGCGCGCTGGGGGCCGACTGTATCCTGATCATCATGGCCAGCGTGTCGGATGCGCAAGCCCAAGAGCTTGAAGACGCCGCCACCCGCTGGGGTATGGACGCCCTGATCGAGGTCCACGACGAGGCCGAACTGGAACGCGCCGCCCTGCTGAAATCGCGCATGATCGGCATCAACAACCGCAACCTGAAAACATTCGAAACCTCGCTGGACACCACGCGCCGCCTGTCGCGTCTGGCCCCGGCGGACCGTCTTCTGGTATCAGAAAGCGGGCTGTTCACCCCGGCGGACCTGTCTGACATGGCCCGCTATGGCGCGCGGTGTTTCTTGATCGGCGAAAGCCTGATGCGCCAGGATGACGTGGCAACCGCCACGCGGACCCTGCTGGCGAACCCGCTGAACGCGGGGCGACTGTAATGGCAGGTGATACCGCGGGGCTTACGCATTTCGACGCCAAGGGCGATGCGCATATGGTCGATGTCTCGGACAAGGCTGTGACCTCGCGGATTGCCACGGCCGAGGGCTGGGTCAAAATGGCCGCTGATACCTTTGCGATTATCGCCGAGGGGCGCGCCAAAAAGGGCGATGTTCTGGGCGTCGCGCGCCTGGCCGGGATCATGGGCGCGAAAAAAACGCCTGACCTGATCCCGCTGTGCCACCCCTTGCCCGTCACCAAAGTCGCCGTCGAGCTGACCCTGGACCCCGATCTGCCCGGCGTACAAATCAGCGCCACCGTGAAAACCACAGGCCAGACCGGCGTGGAAATGGAAGCCCTGACCGCTGTCAGCACCGCCGCCCTGACCGTCTATGACATGACCAAGGCCGTGGATAAGGCGATGGAAATCGGTGGCATCCGCGTCACCTTGAAAGACGGCGGGAAATCAGGACGTTACGAGGCATAAATGACGTCATTTGGACGCTCTCTTGAACTCTTCTTCATTGATGGACGCCCGGATGGGATGTTGACAGCCGAGGTCTTTGATTGGACCGGACACGTGCTGCGCATCCCTCGTACGCAAATCGCCCAAGGGATTGCCCGCAAAGAGGCCAAACATACAGGGGTTTACCTGTTGCTTGGCGAAGCAAACGACCGCCCCCTTGCCTATGTCGGCGAGGGCGAGGATGTCGCCGAGCGTCTTCGCAGCCATGTTACGAACAAAGACTGGTGGGAAACAGCGATTGTCGTGACATCGGCGGCAAACAACCTGAATAAGGCGCATGTAAAGTATCTGGAATCGCGGCTTGTGGAAATTGCGACCGACGTTGGCGGGATTACGTTGGACAACAACAATATCCCCCCTCGGTCCAGCCTGTCCGAGGCTGCAACGGCCAATATGGAGAGTTTCCTGAACACCTTGAACATGGTTCTGCCAGCGATCCGCGTTGATATTTTCCAACAGAAGGCCAAACCCAAAAGCGCCTTGATCGCCCCCACGAATGAAGCCGCGACAGCATTCGAAATCGTATCTCGGAAACTGTCTGGAACGGCCAAGGCTCTGCTGATGAATGGCGAGATGATCGTTCAGGCGGGGTCAGTCGCGCGCGCCGATTGGGTCGGCGTTGATGCATCCTATACCAAGCTGCGACAGGACTTGATTGAAAATGGTACACTTGTTGTGTCGGATGAGGGAACGGTTTTCTCTCAAAACTATGCATTTGCAAGCCCAAGCGCAGCTGCTGCCGTCATTTTGGGGCGTTCGGCCAATGGACGTACCGAATGGAAGCTTGCGGACCAGAACAAGACCTACGCACAGTGGGAAAGCGAACAAGTGATCGCAGGAGACGCTGAATGATTACCGTAGCCGAAGCCCTGGAGCATCTGTTCGCATTGGTTTCGCCCTTGGGGACTGAAACCGTGCCGCTGGCACAGGCTGCTGGCCGGGTACTGGCCAAGGACGCCGTGGCGCAGCGCACGCAACCACCGTTTGCGGCCTCGGCCATGGATGGCTACGGCGTGCGCGCCGCCGAGGTTGCCGTGGGCGCCAAGTTCACGATCATCGGAGAATCCGCCGCCGGGCATGGCTTTGATGGCCGCGTTGGACCCGGCGAGGCTGTGCGCATTTTCACCGGGGCCCCCGTCCCCGAGGGCGTCGATTTCGTATTGCTGCAAGAGGATTGCGATCAGTTCGTCAAAACCCTGACGATCGACCAAGATCCCGGAACGAATACCAATATCCGCCCCGCCGGGAACGATTTCAAAGCTGGGTTCACCCTGACCGCCCCGCGGAAACTGGGGCCGAATGACATCGCCCTGCTGGCGTCGATGAACATCCCAGCGGTCGAGGTTGCCCGCAGGCCGGATATTGCTCTGATTTCAACCGGGGACGAATTGGTCATGCCCGGCGACACGCCCGGACCGGACCAGATTATCGTGTCCAATACCTTTGGTCTGAAGGCCCTTTTCGACAGCGCGGGCGCCCAGGCCCGTATCCTGCCAATCGCCAAGGATACGCCTGCCTCGATCGAGACAGCGTTTTCACTGGCCGAGGGCGCGGATCTGGTGATCACCATCGGCGGGGCCTCGGTTGGGGACCATGATCTGGTGGGGGCCGTCGCCCAGCAACTGGGCCTGAAACAGAGCTTTTACAAAGTGAAAATGCGCCCAGGAAAACCACTGATGGCTGGGCGAATGAACGGCGCGGTCATGGTCGGACTGCCCGGAAACCCGGTGTCGGCCATGGTCTGCGGTCATGTGTTCGTGCTGCCGATGATCGCCGCAATGCAGGGGCTGCCTGCCGTCGCGCGCACCCGTCAGAGCGCACAGCTGACATCAGACATTCCGGCCAATGGCCCGCGCGAGCACTATATGCGCGGTCATGTCGAGAACGGACAAATGCGTCTGTTTGATCGTCAGGATAGCTCGTTATTGTCGATCTTGTCTGATGCCAACGCGCTGATCGTTCGCCCGCCCGACGACCCTGCGCGCGCCGCCGGTGAATTGGTGGAGTACCTGCCGATCTGATGCGCGGACATCAAAGGCTGTGCAGTGAGTATTTTCAGCAAGATGAAAGGCCGGAGCAGACGTCAACAGGCGGTACTGCTTGACACAAAACGGGAACATGACTAGAACAAACCTACACTGACAGGCTTTGGAGATGGTAAATGCTGACCAAGAAACAACTGGATCTGCTGCAATTTATCCACAAGCGCGTGCAACGCGACGGCGTGCCACCATCGTTTGACGAGATGAAAGAGGCGCTGGATCTACGGTCGAAATCCGGCATTCACCGCTTGATCACTGCCCTGGAAGAACGCGGATTTATTCGCCGCCTAGCCCACCGGGCCCGTGCCATTGAAATTGTAAAGCTTCCCGATGCGATGGGCGGCGAGGCTGGATTTACGCCTCGCGTTATCGAAGGAGATCGACCGGCCTCGATTCCGCCTTCGGCGGCGCCGATTGAAGCGGTGCAAGCGATTGAGCTGCCCGTGATGGGACGGATCGCGGCAGGCGTACCGATCGAGGCGATCGCGCACGCATCGCATAACGTAGCCGTGCCGAATTCGATGCTGTCAGGACGTGGCGAACATTATGCGCTGGAAGTCAGGGGCGATTCGATGATCGAAGCCGGGATCAATGACGGTGATGTGGTGATTATACGCGAGACCTCGGTGGCGGATAATGGAGATATCGTTGTTGCCTTGGTCGAGGATCAGGAGGCGACGCTGAAACGGTTTTCAAGGCGGGGCAATGCCATTGCACTGGAGGCCGCGAACCCCGCCTATGAAACCCGCGTGCTGCCCGAGGACAAGGTCAAGGTGCAGGGCCGTCTGGTCGGGCTGATCCGCAGCTACTGACACGGGCTCCAGCGACGACAACCGGTAAGGCCGCGCGCCGTTTTCTGTACATATCCGTTTGGCGTTTGAAACAGGGCGATGGCACCGGTTTTGTGCAGCATGGGGCCATCAGTTATCCAGCATGGCAGACCTTTGGGCAGAGTTTGATCCGAGATTAGCCATTCATGGGCCGTACATGTTGCGGTTTCGGCTTTTTTGCCACGGACCAGTCTGAGAGGCCGCCCATCGAATTCCGGGGCGCGTGGCCACAGCACAGCTGCTTCGGTTTGCGTGAGCGAAGATCCATCATTTTCCAGCCAGTTTCGGGCGACAAAGCCCTGTCCCCTGGGGCGGCTCAGCGCGCGCGCCTGTGCGGTCAGCATCCCGACCAGCGCGCCCTGCTCGGAGATCAGCAACACCGGGCGCACGGTTTGTGACCACATGACCATTGCAACCACCATCGGGGCCAGCCCGACCCAACGCCAGCGCCCCTGCCATAGCGCCACCCCTAGCCCCCCCAACGTAATCAACGGCAGCACGAACCATTCGGGGCTGACGACCATTCGCGTCGCCCCCTCCAGTCCTGCGACCCATTCGGCCACGCCCAAGATCCAGCGCAATCCCAATCCCATGACCCACAGAGCGATGCTTTCCAGCCCCAGTGGCATCAAACACATGGCCACGACCCCCGCCGGGATCACCAAAGTGCCCATCAGTGGAACCGACAGCAGATTTGCCAGCAATCCAAACTGCGAGACCTGATTGAAATGCGCTGCGCCAAACGGCGCCGTTGCGGCCCCGGCGACAACCGAGGACACGACCACCGCCAACACAGGCTGCACCCACCGGGGACCGGGGCGGATTCGCGCGTCTCGGAGCGCGCCGAAGACTGCGACCAACGCCGTTGTCGCCGCAAAGGACATCTGAAACCCCGGCCCCAACAGGGCCTCGGGGCGCAAACACAGGACGATGATCGCCGCAACCGCGACAGCGCGCAGCGACAGCGCCCTTCGGTCGAAAATCAGGGCCACAAGCATGACCGCGACCATGACAAAGGCGCGCTCGGTCGCGACGTTGCCGCCCGACAGGACCAGATATCCCGCCGCAGCGAACAACGCGACCCCGGCCGAGATTTTCTTGGCCGGGACGCGCAGACCGACCGCGGGGACAGCAGCAAACCCCATGCGGATCGCCGCGAACACGACCCCCGCCAATAGCCCCATATGCAGCCCCGAAATCGCCAAAAGATGCGCCAGGTTCGAACCGCGCAATGTCTCGATCGTAC
Source organism: Thalassovita sp. (assembly GCA_029212905.1). Classification (GTDB taxonomy): domain Bacteria; phylum Pseudomonadota; class Alphaproteobacteria; order Rhodobacterales; family Rhodobacteraceae; genus Thalassobius. Next base: position 152,002 of record JARGPB010000002.1, on the reverse strand, counting down.
CCAGGCTCATGCCCGAACGATCCCCTGTCATGACCGCCGCGGCAAAGGCCCCTGGTTTGCCCGTCAAAGCCCGCTGAATACGCGCGGACAGGGCTGCACGCAGCGCCGGAACCCCCAGCCCGGTGGTGCGCTCGGACCAGATCACCAGCGGATTGCGCGTATAGCCCACCGCGCCGATTTGCTGAAACCACGCGTGACGGCGAAAATCGAAACCTCCGGGTTCCGCAGGACCGTTTGGGGGGGCCAGATGGCCGGTCATTTGCACGACATCCCCCGGAACCGGAGGTGCGGTGCCCCATTCGCCATGTAGCGAGAGGCGTACTTTGACAGGGGTTTTCTGTGCCGCGACATCCGAGAGCACCACCCTGTCCAGGGTGATCCGCATCGCATCCGAGCCCGAGCGATCCACCACCAGCACCCTGCCTTGTACGGGCCCGTAGTAGCGCCAGCCCAGCACCGGGCCCTCTAATTGGTGCGCGCGCAGCCCCGCCAGGCAAAACCCCAGCGCCGTCAACCCGATGGCCCAAAACAGCGGCGAGACCTCGGGCCCCAAACGCCACCCGCCCACGAGGCCCACCAGCACCAACCCCACCATTGGCGCATAAACGGTCCAACCGGGTTCAAATGACGCCAGGAAATACAGACCTATCCCGCCCCCCATGAACACCGGGGCCCAGGGAAACAGGTGTAACCGCTGCGCCAGAAGCACCGCGCCAATGGAGGGAAACCGCGCCAAGCCTTGTCCTTATACCGGGGGATCGCTAGACAGGCCCCAACGCTAACCCCCTCATGGTTACCGAAAGGTTAATTCGCGCATGTCCACCGAAATCGTGACCCGTTTCGCCCCTTCTCCGACTGGGTATCTGCATATTGGCGGCGCCCGCACGGCGCTGTTCAACTGGCTGTATGCCCGCGGCCGTGGCGGTAAATTCCTGCTGCGGATCGAGGACACCGACCGCGAACGGTCAACCCCCGAGGCCACGGCCGCCATCCTGAAAGGCATGGACTGGCTGGGACTGGATCATGACGGCGAGATCGTCAGCCAGTTCGACCGCGCCGATCGCCACGCCGAAGTCGCCCTGCAACTGTTGGCCGAGGGAAAGGCCTATAAGTGCTTTGCGACGCAGGAAGAAATCCAAACCTTCCGCGATGCCGCCCGCGCCGAGGGCAAATCCACCCTGTATCGCAGCCCCTGGCGCGATGCGGATGCTGCCAGCCATCCAGATGCACCCTACGTTGTGCGGATCAAGGCGCCTCTGGACGGGGCGACGGTGATCCAGGACCAGGTGCAGGGCGATGTCACCATCCGCAACGATCAGCTGGATGACATGATCCTGTTACGCTCGGATGGCACGCCTGTGTATATGCTGGCAGTTGTTGTCGATGACCACGATATGGGCGTGACCCATGTGATCCGGGGGGATGACCACCTGAACAATGCCGCGCGGCAAATGGTGATCTACAGCGCGATGGGCTGGGATTTGCCGGTCTATGCGCATATCCCGCTGATCCACGGCCCCGACGGCAAGAAACTGTCCAAGCGTCACGGTGCGCTGGGGGTCGAGGAATACCAGGCGATGGGCTATCCGGCGGCTGGGATGCGCAACTATCTGACCCGTCTGGGCTGGAGCCACGGCGACGACGAGTTCTTTACCGACGCGCAGGCAAAAGAGTGGTTCGACCTGTCGGGAATCGGCAAATCTCCGGCGCGTCTGGACTTCAAAAAGCTGGAAAATATTTGCGGTCAGCACATTGCAGCCACCGAAGATGCCGCACTGCTGCAAGAACTACTGGATTTCCGCACAGCGACCCAGCAGCCCCCCCTGTCTTCGCAGAAAATCTCGTGGTTGTCCGATGGGCTGTATTGCCTGAAGTCTGCGGCCAAAACGCTACCTCAACTCCTTGAAAAAGCAGAGTTTGCCTTGGCCGAACGGCCTATTCAACCCGATGAGAAAGCTGCAAAAAACCTCGATGATGTATCCCGTGGTATACTGAAAGAATTGACGCCGCATCTGCAAAATGGTAGCTGGACGCGAGATGATCTGGAGGCAGCTGCCAACCAGGTTGCGGAAGCGCGGGGAATCAAGTTCGGCAAGCTCGCCGGTCCCTTGAGAGCCGCCCTTGCTGGGCGGAGTGTTACCCCAAGTGTTTTCGATATGATGCTGGTTCTTGGGCGCGATGAAACGATCGCCCGACTAACCGATGCAGCGGCCTGAGGTGGGAATCTGGGGAAACCCGTTAACCAAACCGAAAGCCAAACAAGAATAGCAACGCCAATGCGGTGCGCGCATGTGGCAAGTGATGAAGGGAATACCATGACTGACAACAACAGAACCGCAACGCTGAGTTTTGACGGCAAATCCATCGAATTGCCGATCCTGTCCCCCTCGGTTGGTCCTGATGTCCTCGACATCCGCAAACTGTACGCACAGGGCCATGTTTTCACATATGACCCCGGCTTTACCTCGACCGCGTCCTGCGACAGCACCATCACCTATATTGATGGTGACGAAGGTATCCTGCTGCACCGTGGCTATCCGATTGGTCAGCTGGCGTCGCAGTCGCATTACCTCGAAGTATGCTACCTGCTGCTGTACGGCGAACTGCCCACCGCTGCCCAGCTTGAGAAATTCGAAGGCACGATCACCCGCCACACGATGATCCACGAGCAGATGCACAACTTCTTCCGTGGGTTCCGCCGCGATGCACACCCGATGGCCACTATGGTGGGTGTCGTGGGCGCAATGTCGGCCTTCTATCATGACAGCACCGATGTGTCGGATTCGCGCCAGCGTGAGATCGCCTCGCATCGTTTGATCGCGAAAATGCCGACCATCGCCGCGATGGCCTATAAATACTCGATCGGGCAGCCCTTTGTGTATCCGCGCAACGATCTGGATTATGCTGCGAACTTCTTGCACATGTGTTTCAGCGTCCCGGCCGAGCCTTATAACGTGGACCCGATCCTGGCCCGCGCAATGGACCGGATTTTCACGCTGCACGCTGATCACGAGCAGAACGCCTCGACCTCGACCGTGCGTCTGGCGTCTTCCTCGGGTGCGAACCCGTTCGCCTGTATCGCTGCAGGCATCGCCTGTCTGTGGGGTCCGGCCCACGGTGGTGCAAACCAAGCGTGCCTGGAAATGCTGAAAGAAATCGGCACCCCCGACCGCATCCCCGAGTTCATCGCCCGCGCCAAAGACAAGAACGATCCGTTCCGTCTGATGGGCTTTGGTCACCGCGTTTACAAAAACCGCGACCCGCGCGCGACCGTGATGAAACAGTCCGCCGACGAAGTGCTGGAGCTGCTGGGCGTTGAAAACAACCCGCTGCTGCAGGTCGCCAAAGAGCTGGAACAGACCGCGCTGAGCGATCCGTATTTCGTCGAGAAGAAACTGTTCCCGAACGTGGACTTCTACTCGGGCATCATCCTCGAGGCGATGGGCTTCCCGACCTCGATGTTCACTCCGATTTTCGCCATGTCGCGGACTGTCGGCTGGATTTCGCAGTGGAAAGAGCAGTTCTCGGATCCGCAGATGAAAATCGGCCGTCCGCGTCAGCTGTATCTGGGTTCGAACCAGCGCGACTATGTGGACGTCGAAGACCGCAGCTAAGCCTGCCCTCTTACGAAACACCAAAGGCCACCCAATCGGGTGGCCTTTTTCTTTGTGACAAAGCCTGTCACGTTTTTGAACCCGCACCCGCGCCACCCCATTTCTAGAGTCTAGAAGGCCACAAATGAGGAGGTTGCCATGGAAATTCTGTTTTTTATCATCATCGTCGCCGTTATCGCCAGCGCAGTAAACAAGTCCGGCGGCGGCTCATCGCAGGGTGAAAAATGCCCGAAATGCAAACGCCGGACACTCCACAGCAGAATAACCGGCCCGCACCATATGGAGGACAGTTGCAGCCACTGCGGCTATTCCTCCACATATTGACCCGATGGCGTGGGGGGCTAGCGCCCCTCGTATTTCGGGGTGCGTTTCTCCAGAAAGGCGACAACGCCCTCTTTGAAATCGCGGCTCTGCCCACAGGCGCCTTGGCTGCGCCCTTCCAGGGCCAGTTGATCCTCAAGCGTGTTGTCCCAGCTTCCGCGGATCGCCTGTTTGACATGGGAATAGGCCAGGGTCGGACCATTCGCCAAATGCGCGGCGCGAGCCTTCCAGATCGCTTCGAATTCGGCGTCGGGAACGGCCTCCCAAATCAGGCCCCAATCATCCGCCTGCTTGGCACTGATTTTATCCGCAAAAAGCGCAGCGCCCATGGCCTTGGCGCTGCCCATGTTACGCGTCATCCAATAGGTACCGCCGGCATCGGGAACCAGACCAATACGCGTAAAGGCCTGAAGAAAATACGAACTTTCCGTAGCAATCACCACATCCGCCGCCAGCGCCAAGTTCGCGCCGGCCCCCGCAGCCGGGCCATTCACTGCACAGATCGTCGGGATCGGGCAGTCGAAAATCGCCTTGAGCATCGGCATATACTCATCGCGCAGCGTGCGCTCCAGATCAAGGTTTCCGGCGTTGGCGCGATCACTCAGATCCTGCCCCGAGCAAAACGCCCTGCCCGCGCCCGTGATCACCAACACCCGCGCCGAGCGCCCGGCCTCTTGGGCGGCATCTGCGACTTCGGCGCGCATCAAAGTGTTCAGCGCGTTCATCTTATCTGCGCGGTTCAGCGTCAGCACGGCGATGCCGTCGGTGACGTCCAGCGTGATGGTTTGATAGTCCATTCGGGGCTCCCGGTCCTGTTCCAACGCAGGATAACCGACCGCGCGGTCAGGTACAGTGGAAACCGCGCGTCAGTCTTTCATAATTTCGCGCAGCCGATCCTGTTCATCGGTACTCAGCGCCTCGATCGGAGCCTCAGAGCCGGATTGCCGCTTGCGGAGATAACCCAGGCCAATCCCCATCGCGATCAACAGCATGATCGGTCCCGCGCCCCACAACAGCCAGTTCACCCCGCCGGTCAGGGGTTTCAGCAGAACATATTCCCCATATCGATCAACGACATAGTCAACGACTTCGACGTTGGAATCCCCTGCGACCAACCGTTCGCGCACCAAAAGACGCAGGTCGCGGGCCAGCTCGGCGTTGGAATCGTCGATGCTTTCGTTTCGGCAGACCAGGCAGCGCAGATCCTTGGAGATTTCCCGTGCGCGGGACTCCAGCGCCGGGTCATCAAGAATTTCATCCGGTTGAACGGCCCAGGCAGGCAGTGCCAACAGCAGCGTCAAGGCCAGGATCAGGCGTTTCATTCGGCGGGTACTCCTGCGGGTTGGCGTTTGCGTGCGCCAGCGGCCACGCGGTACCGACGGTCAGACAGGCTGAGCATCCCCCCCAGCGCCATCAAGATTGAGCCACCCCAGATCCAATTCGCCAACGGTTTGAAGTAGACCCGAACGGCCCAACCGCCCCCATCCTGAGGATCGCCAATCACGGTATAGATGTCGCGCAGGAACCCGCCGTCAATTGCGGCTTCGGTCGTGGGCATACGAGACACCGGATATTGTCGCTTCTCGGGGTGGAGGGTCGAAATCGCCTGCCCATCTTTGGAAAGCTCCATCGTGGCCATGGTCGAGAAATAATTCGGCCCCTGAACACGGTTAACCTCGGTCAGGACCAGCGTATAGCCTGCGACGTCCCATGGTTCGTTCAGCTGAACGACGCGAATGTCTTCGGCCTCCCAGGCCATCAGCCCAGCGACGCCCAACATCGTGACGCCCAGCCCGGAATGCGCGACGGCCTTGCCCCAGTCGGCCCTAGGCAGGCGCATCAGTCGGCCAAAACGACCCGAACGGCCCGTCCGCCCCCACAGATCCACGGCGGCGCCCGCAACCAGCCACGCACCAAGAAACACACCAATCGGTCCAAAGACGCTTTTGCCGGATTGTACGGTCCACGCCAGTGTCGCCAAGGCAAGGGCCAGAACAAGCGCTGGGATCAGCCCCTTGAACACCCGGCCCAACGACGCACGTTTCCACGGCAGCATCGCCCCAACCGGCAGGATCAGCCCCAGCACTAGCATGAAGGGTGTGAACGCCATGTTAAAAAACGGCGCCCCTACGGACAGTTTCCGATCAAAGGCGATCTCGGCCACCAGCGGCCAGATTGTGCCGATAAAGACCACGAAACACGCCACGGCCAGCAGGATGTTATTCGCCACCAGCCCGCTTTCGCGGCTGACCAGACCAAACACGCCTTTTGCCTCCATGATACCTGCGCGCGCGGCATACAGCGTCAGCGCACCGCCCATGAAAACCGCCAAGATCATTAGAATAAAGACCCCGCGTTCGGGATCATTTGCAAAGGCATGGACGCTGGTAATCACGCCCGAGCGCACGATGAACGTACCGATCAGGCTGAATCCAAAGGCCATAATCGCCAGCAGGATGGTCCAGCTTTTCAGGCTTTCGCGTTTTTCCACGACAATGGCCGAATGCAACAGCGCGGCGGCGATCAGCCAGGGCATGAACGAGGCATTCTCGACCGGGTCCCAGAACCAGAATCCGCCCCAGCCCAGCTCGTAATAGGCCCACCAGGACCCAAGGCCGATTCCGATTGTCAGGAAAATCCAAGCGGCCAGCGTCCACGGACGCACCCAACGGCCCCAGGCTGCATCCACGCGGCCCTCGATCAGGGCAGCGACAGCAAAGGAAAACGCCATGCTCAGACCAACATAGCCCAAATACAGGAACGGCGGGTGAAAGGCCAAACCGGGGTCCTGCAACAGCGGGTTCAGATCCTGCCCATCGAACGGCGGGACGCCCATTCGCAAGAACGGGTTCGAGGTAAACAAAATAAATGCAAAGAACGCGACCGAAATGGCCGACTGTACCGCCAGAACCCGCGCTTTCAGCGTCGGAGGCAGGTTGTTCCCGAACCAGGCCGCCATGGCCCCGAACAATGTCAGGATCAGCACCCACAGCAACATCGAGCCTTCGTGGTTCCCCCAAACGCCGGAAATTTTGTAAAGCATCGGTTTCGCCGAATGCGAGTTCAACACCACCAGACGCAAGGAAAAGTCTGACGTGACAAAGGCATAAGTCAATGCAGCAAAGGAGAACGCCGTCAGCAGGAATTGCACATTCGCTGCGGGCTCTGCGACGGACATCCATCCAGGCCAGCGTTTGTGCGCACCAATGAGAGGAACAACCGCCTGCACGCAGGCGACCAAAAAGGCGAGGATAAGGGCGAAGTGGCCAAGTTCTGTAATCATGACTTGGTTATAGAGCTTTGAATATGACGGTCCAACGGGATTCGCACTTTGACCCCGTTCACATTGTCGCGCCCTAGTGCCCCTGCGTCGCCGCGTGCCCCCGCCAATCCAGGAGCGCCGGGTTTTCGGCGGCCTCTGGGGGAACGATTTCTTCGCCCGTTTGCAGCGCCCGCGCCGCAGTCAAATCCCGCAGCAGGCGTTCTTGAAATGCCTGCCCCTTGGCCTGGTGGCGTGCGCCAAAATAGAAGGACACGATCGCCCCCAACAGCCACCACAGCGGATCCGGCACCAAGGCTATTCCAGCCATGCGCGCGGCAAACCACTCTGGGTTCACCATCGCCGAGATAAATAGCCCCAGCGTCCCCAACGCCAGGCCGGGCCTCGGTAGGCGGTTCAATGCATCCACCACCCGATCAAACACACCGCGGCGCGGCAACAGGAATTCGGCGCCGAATTGTTCCAACGCCGCCCGCTGCATGGCGCTGGCGCGAATAGCCTGGGTTTCGCTGTTTTCGCGAAAAACCTCGGCTGTTTCGCGGATCACATTGCGCCCATCCCCGAACATCGCGTCAAATAGCCTGCTCATCAGCCCCATGTCGCCACCCGTTCGCGAAACCCAGTGTCAGACAGATGATACTGCGGCGAGATGAACTCCTCGGCGCGCTTGATCCAGCCGCCCTTGCCCCCTGCCCGCGTCCGGGCATATTTACGCGAGGCAGGCCGGGCATCCGCCAGCGCGAAATAGTAATTCCGCCGCGCGATCCCATAGGCATCCGCGATGTGATCCGGGGCATCCTCGGTCGCCATCCTTGCGGCGATGATCGTCCGAGGCCCAATCACCCCATCCACCGACACAGGCTGCCCCATATTGCGCAGCAGCCGTTGCAGGATCTTCACCGCATTGCTGCCCGCATTTACATACATATCAAAAACCGAGGCCCGTAGCGCGGCTGGCAGCTCTCCGATCCGGGGCCGAGAATAATAATGATCCAGAAAAATCTCGATGGCCTGTTCGCGGCTGAGCTGGCGGACATCAGCGGCATCAACCGCGCCATCGCCCGTCAAATCCAACCCAAGGCGCCGCATCGTATGTACCGTGACCCCAAAATTGGTCGCGCCACCCGGGTCGTCCGGGTCATTCACATACCCGCCCTCGCGGGCGATAATCGCTTCGGCAATGGTCCTGACTGTCTGCATAAGGCCCCCAAGGTCTGATCTGGCGGGATCAGACTGTGCCCTATACGTTAATGTCCTGAAACCGGGCCGAGCGCAGCCTTCGCCGCGCTCAGATCCCTTAGCTGTTGGGCTCTTGGTAAACGCCTTGTTCTTTCAGGGCGTCCACCACCTCTTTGGGCATATAGTCCTCGTCGTGTTTGGCCAGAATCTCGCTGGCTTCGAACACGCCGTTCACATATTTGCCGGTCCCGATCATGCCCTGGTTTTCGGCAAACAGATCCGGCAGAACGCCCTTGAAGGTCACAGGAACCGTGGCCCCCCCATCGGTTACATTGAACCGGATCACCTCGCCCTGTCCGCGCTCTAGGCTGCCGTCTTCGACCAGCCCGCCGATACGAAAGGTTTCACTGGGCTTGGGCGGTTCCGCCATCACCTGTGTCGGAGATCTGAAGAAATTGATCCCATCCCGCATCGCATAGCCAATCAGCCCTGTCGACAGCGCCAGCGCCACGACGGCCACAGCGATCACCTGAATGCGACGTTTCTTCTTCAAGCCTTTCATCTGGTCCTCCCAAGGGCCTAGGGGAAACAAGGGGCTGACATCAGACCCGTCGTTTCATCTTCACCTAACATGAGGTTCGCGTTCTGCAAGGCCTGTCCGCTGCTACCTTTTGTCAGGTTATCCAAGACAGATACCACAATTGCCCGCCCAGGAATACGGTCAGCAACAACCCCGATATGACAGAAATTCGAGCCCCGCACATGTCGGGTGCTGGGCATTTCCCCGATCGGCAGAACCTGCAAGAATGTTTCGTTTTCATATGCCGTTGCCAGACAGTCGTGAATCTTCGCGGCGTCCCCTTGCACATAGGCCGTGGCCAGAATGCCCCGGTTCGCAGGCATCAGATGTGGGGTAAACTGCACCTGTACGGGCCGCCCTGCCGCCACTGCGAATTCCTGGTCGAACTCGCCCATATGCCTGTGCGTGCTCCCGCCTGCGTAGGCGTGATATCCTTCGCTCAGTTCGGCGTGCAACAGGTTTTCCTTCAGGCTGCGCCCGGCCCCCGAAACGGCGCATTTCATATCCAGAATGATATGATCCAAGTCGATCACCCCTGCGGCAACCAAGGGCCTTAGCGCGTAGATCCCCGTCGCGGCATTGCACCCCGTTCCCGCCACCAACCGGGCCGTGCGGATCTGATCGCGATAGACTTCGGTCAGGCCGTAAACGGCTTCGGATTGCAGGGCGACAGCGGTGTGATCATTGCCGTACCATTTCTTATACTCGGCGGGGTCACGCAGCCTGAAATCTGCTGACAGATCAACAACTTTCAGGTCACTCCTCAAGCGGCTTATCACTTGTTGAGACGTCTTATGTGGCAAGGCACAAAAGCACAGATCGACCTGGTCGAAATCGATTTCGTCAATGGTTTTCAGCACCGGCAAATCCAGATGCCGCAAATGTGGGAACACCTGAGCCATCTGCTGCCCGGCCTTTGCATTCGCGGACAGGGCTGTGATTTGAATATTCGGGTGGCCGGAAATCAGCCGAACCAGTTCGGCGCCGGTATATCCCGAGGCACCAAGAATAGCGATTTTATGTGTCATGTTCGTAACTCCGATAGGCACGAAGACATGCTTCGGCCGTCAAAAGACAATTGAGATCAAAAGGTCGGATCAGGCCGACTGAAATTCGATTCTTCGTCGGAGAAACTGCGTCGCGCGCGAGGATACCTTGCGCGGGTCGCCCGTGGTCAGGAACATGTTTTCCGTCCCGGTGCCCACCATCGTCGGGTGGCGTTCAAGGTAATCAGCCAGGGACTCGGCAACCAGGTTCGCCTGGCTATAGACAGTCACATCTTCGCCCAGGGCTTCTTGGAAGACATCCTGCATCAACGGATAATGCGTGCAGCCCAGAATGGCCGCCGCAGGCGCGGGCATTTTGCGCCGCAGCGCATCAACATGGCTACGCACCAGAGCGTCCGCCAGGATCATATCGCCGTCCTCGATCGCATCGACCACACCGCCACAGGCCTGTGCTTCGACGTCCACACCGATGGCGCGAAAGGCCAGTTCGCGCTGAAACGCCCGGCTGGCCACGGTCGCGGGGGTGGCGAACAGCGCCACATGTTTCACAGCCACCTCACGCGGGGGGGAATTATCGCCCCATTTGCGTTCGGTCAGCGCCTCGATCAGCGGGACAAACACACCCAGCACGCGTTTGTCGCGTGGAATCCAGCTTTCTTGCATCCGCCGCAGCGCCGCCGCCGAAGCAGTGTTACACGCCAGGATCACCAGATCACAGCCAGCCTCCCACATACGCTCAACCGAGGCAGTGGTCAGGTTATACACATCATCTGCGTCGCGAACCCCGTAAGGCGCGTGGGCATTGTCACCGAAATAGACCAAAGGCACGTCCGGCAGCCGTTTTTGCACGGCATCCAGCACCGTCAGCCCGCCCAGACCACTGTCAAAAATCCCTACTGCCATTGCCTCGGCCTTCTTGTCTACCGCCTTACCGGCGGTGCTTTTCCTCGAACTCGTACCCGTAATCATAGGATTTCAGCGGAGTCGGTGAAAGCTCATACGTCGCTTTGCGCAGAAAATCCATCATTGCTTTTGCGTCCCCGGCACGCGCCCGCAACTGATCAGGCGGGATCGGCTGCCCAATCGCCAGACGAACCGGACGATCCACCCGTCGGGCAAATTCATTGATCAGCAACCCCATGCGCAGCGTCGGATGGCAGTGACTGGCGATCTGAAACAGGCGGCTGTTATGACCGTCAAAATAGATCGGCACGACATGAGCCCCGGATTTCGCCACCATCCGCGCGGTAAAGGATCGCCACCCCGGATCCATCGGCCAAGACATGGGCCGCGCGCTAGTCGACACGGTGCCCCCAGGGAAAATCCCGATCGCCCCACCCTGCTTCAGATAGCTGAGCGCTTCTTTGCGGGTCTCCAGATTCTGTTGCACAGCCGCGCGGGTCTCATCAAACGCGATCGGCAGGATCACGCGATTCAGGTCCTCGGCTTTGCGGAACACCCGATGCGCCAGAATGCGGAAATCGCCGCGCAGGCTGGATAATAGATGCCCCATCATCAACCCGTCCAGAATACCGAAAGGGTGATTGGCGATCACGATCAACGGGCCAGTTTGGGGAATATTCTCCAGCGATCCGGCAACCACATCCAGCGACAGCCCATAGCGATCAACCATCACCGACCAGAAATCACGGCCCCGCGCCACATCTTGTTCGTACCCTTCGGCGCGACGGATCAGCCCGATCCGCCCCGACGCATTCTCCATCACACGGATCAAGGCCCGCCCGCTGCGCGTTGCTGCGGAATGGGCATAGCTGATGTCTCGTGCGATCTGACGCTGGCTCATAGGGACCGATTCCTTATCTGCTCTCGGCAGATAAGGTCTTCGTCCCTGTCGCACCAGAATTTTGACGGGCCAGAACAATTTCCGGCCCGACTGTTACTCGGCTGCCTGTGCCGCGGGGGGTGTGTCACTGCGCAACTGCGCCAATAGTGCCTCGCGTTGCTTGGCCACCTTGACCTCGTTGGCCTGCTTCACCGGCCCGAAACCGCGGATCGACTGCGGTAACTCAGCAAGCGCCACTGCGATCTCCATCTTTTCAGGTGTCAGCCGCTTGAGGATTTCATCCATGTCGGTTTCGAACTGTTTGATCAGAGCCCGCTCCATCTTGCGCTCATCCGTGCGTCCGAATGGATCAAAGGGTGTGCCCCGCAGGCGCTTCATCCGTGCCAGCACACGGAACCCCTTCAGCATCCCCGGCCCGAACTCTTTCTTTTCGGGGCGGCCATTGGCACCCATCTTGGACAGGATCGGCGGAGCCAGGTGGAATTTCATGGTAAAATCGCCGTCAAATTCCGCCCGCGCCTTGGTTTCAGTATCCAACAACAGGCGCGCCACCTCGTATTCGTCCTTATAAGCCAAGAGCTTGGCATAGGATTTTGCGACTGCCTCTTTCAGAACCGGGTCCAAGACATGATCCACCAGTTTGCGGTATTTCCGGGCCAGACCTTTGCCCTGATAGGCCACCAGATGCGCCTCGCGGAAGGCGATCTTCTCGTCCAAGGATTTGGGTTTTTCGATCACTTTGGGCGTCAGCATCTGCGCGGCCTCTTGTGGGAACGCAGCCGCCCAACGGCCGATATCAAAGGCGCGCAGGTTGCGTTGCACCGCCGTGCCGTTCAGCTCCAGCGCCTGGGAAATCGCGTCATAGCTGAGCGGGATCAACCCCTTCTGCCAGGCCGCGCCAAAGATCATCATGTTCGAATAAATCGAATCCCCAAGCGTCAATTTCGCAAGATCAGAGGCATCAAACAGCAACACTTTGTCCTGAAGTCGCGCCTCTAGCTGAAGCTCCAATCGGTCCGTGGGCAGGGCAAATTCGGTGTTGCGAGTGAAATCACCGGTGATGATTTCGTGACTATTGACCACAGCGCCCGTGCGGCCCGTCCGTGTCAGGCCCAGCGTTTTCGCGCCAGCGCTTACCACCAGATCACCGCCGATCAGCGCATCAGCCTCGCCCGTCGCGACCCGCACAGCGCTGATATCCTCGGGCGCGTTGGCGATGCGGCAGTGGATGTGCACAGCGCCACCTTTTTGCGCCAGCCCCGCCATTTCCATCATGCCAGCGCCTTTGCCGTCGATCTGAGCGGCCTGCGCCAACACGGCCCCAATGGTCACGACCCCTGTGCCCCCGACGCCCGTAATCACCACGTTATAAGTCCCGTCGATCGCCGGAAGATCGGGCTGCGGCAGGTCTGGCAGATTCAGATCCGTGGTTGCGGCCTTTTTCACCTGTGCGCCTTCGAGTGTCACAAAGGACGGGCAGAACCCATTCAAACAGCTGAAATCCTTGTTGCACGAAGATTGGTCAATCGCGCGTTTTCGACCCAGCTCAGTTTCCTTGGGAACAATCGAAACACAGTTGGATTGCACCCCGCAATCGCCGCAGCCTTCGCAGACATCAGAATTGATGAACACGCGGCGATCAGGATCCGGGAACAGGCCCCGTTTCCGACGGCGACGTTTTTCGGCAGCACAGGTCTGGATGTAAACAATAACGGATACGCCTTTGATTTCGCGCAGTTTACTCTGAACAGCCGGAAGTTCTGATCGCTCATGCGTCTCGATCCCCGCAGGGAACGCTTTTAGGTCCACGTCTTCCTTTTCGTCATAGACAACGGCGATGTTTTCCACCCCCATCGCCTTGACCTCTTCGACAATACGGTAAGCTGTCAGCCCGCCTTCGTTCTTCTGGCCTCCGGTCATGGCGACAGCGTCATTAAACAAGATCTTATAGGTGATATTCGCATCCGAGGCCAAAGCCGCCCGGATCGCCTGAACGCCCGAATGATTGTACGTCCCGTCGCCCAGGTTCTGGAAAACGTGCCCGGTGGTCGAAAACGGTGCCTCGCCGATCCAGTTCGCGCCCTCGGCCCCCATATGAGTGAACCCGGTGGTTTCGCGGTCCATCCACTGCACCATATAGTGGCAGCCGATCCCGGCATACGCGCGCGAGCCTTCGGGCACCTTGGTCGAGCTGTTATGCGGGCAACCCGAGCAGAAATACGGAATGCGCGTCGCAATTTCAGGCGCGTTATCGTTGCGGCGTGCCTCGGCCAATTGCGCCATGCCTGCCTTGATCCCGTCCGTACCGCGGCCTTCGTCGATCAGGATTTCGCCCAGACGTTCGGCAATCATGATGGGATCCAGCGCGAATTTGGTCTGGAACAGCTCTGGCCCGTGCATGGACCCTGCCCCGCCGCCCTTGTGCCAGCCCCAGACGCGTCGGCCACGCCGGTCGTCGAAAATCGCTTCTTTGACCTGGACCTCGATCAGTTTGCGTTTTTCCTCGACCACGATGATCAGATCCAGACCTTCGGCCCATGCGTGGAACCCGCGCATATCCAACGGAAAGGTCTGCCCGACCTTATAAGTTGTGATGCCCAGACGCTCGGCCTCGGATTCGTCGATGTTCAGCAGGGCCAGCGCATGCACCAGATCCAGCCAGTTCTTGCCCGCCGCAACAAAACCGATTTTCGCGCCGGGTTTGCCCCAAACGCGTTTATCCATCTTGTTGGCATGGGAAAATGCTTCGGCGGCAAAGCGTTTGTGATCAATCATCCGGGCTTCTTGTTCGACGGGCGTGTCGCCCAGCCGGATATTCAATCCGCCTTCGGGCATGTCGAATTCGGGGATCACCAATTGCATCCGGTCGGGACGGCCATCCACCACGGCCGTGGCCTCGACCGTGTCTTTCATCGTTTTCAGGCCCACCCACAGGCCGGAAAACCGCGACAACGCATAGCCATACACACCGTAATCCAGGATTTCCTGCACACCAGCCGGGCTGACGACAGGCATATAGGCGTCCACCATGGCCCATTCGCTTTGGTGCAGCACAGTCGAGGATTCGCCCGTATGGTCATCGCCCATTGCCATCAGCACACCGCCAAGCGCGCTCGATCCGGCCATATTGGCGTGGCGCATCACGTCGCCGGACCGATCCACCCCCGGCCCTTTGCCGTACCACAGACCAAAGACACCATCGAACTTACCCTCTCCGCGCAGCTCGGCCTGCTGCGCGCCCCACAAGGCGGTCGCAGCAAGGTCTTCGTTCAGCCCTTCGTGGAATTTTATGTCCGCAGCGGTCAGTTGCTTGGCCGCGCGCTGCATTTGCAAATCTACCGCACCCAAAGGCGAGCCACGATACCCCGTCACATATCCTGCGGTATTCAGCCCCGCCTGCCGGTCCCGTTCCTTTTGGATCAGCATCAAACGCACCAGCGCTTGTGTGCCGTTCAGCAGGATCGGGGACTTTGTAAGATCGAACCGATCATTCAGTGAAACTTTTTGGCTGGTCATACCGCGCCTCCCCGCGCTGGATGGTGTGCTTAACTATAGGGCATTATTAGGTCATAATTTATGACCTACCAAGGGAAAAATTTTTCTTCCCCTAACGTCAGGCGATGCTATGCCCTATAACATAAATGTGTTTCGTGTATGTGGGCGTCTCAAATCGAAAGTTACCGAGATGGATTGGGATAAACTAAGAATCTTCCACGCGGTCGCAGATGCGGGCAGCCTTACCCATGCCGGGGATACGCTGCATCTGTCGCAATCCGCTGTCAGTCGCCAGGTGCGTGCTCTCGAAGAGAGCCTGAACACAACACTGTTTCACCGTCATGCACGCGGACTGATTCTAACCGAACAGGGCGAATTGCTGTTTGATGCCACCCGTGCGATGGCCAAGCGTCTGGATGCCGCCGCCGCCCGTATTCGCGACAGCGAAGAAGAGGTGTTCGGAGAGTTGCGTGTAACCACGACGACGGGCTTTGGTTCGCTGTGGTTGGCGCCGCGCTTGCCTGCCCTGTATGAAAAATACCCTGATCTAAAGATCGACCTGATGTTGGAAGAGCGGGTCCTGGATCTTCCCATGCGCGAGGCTGACGTGGCCATTCGCATGAAAGAGCCCAGCCAAGCAGACCTGATCCGCAAGCGCCTGATGTCCGTACGGATGCTGTTGTACGCCTCGCCCGAGTATGTGGAACGCCACGGCGCCCCCGACTCCATCGAAGACATCAGCAAACACCGCTTGATTTGCCAGAACCCGAATTCAGCCCAGGTCGGCGCCGGGGCCAATCTGGTGCAGCATCTGATGACCTATGACGTGCATTCGACGCTGACGGTGAACAACTATTTCGGTGTGCTCCAGGCGGTGATCAACCATTTGGGAATCGGTGTTCTGCCCAACTACCTGTTGCAGGATTTCCCGAATCTGGTTCGGGTTCTTCCTGATGTGCAATCCGTCGAAGTCCCGGTTTTCCTCGCCTATCCCGAGGAATTGCGCCACTCTAAGCGAATTTCTGCCTTCAGGGATTTTGTTCAGGATGAGATCATCTCATACCGTAAACAAATGAAAGATCAGCACCTTAACTAATTTCCAGCACAAGCCATGCGCGAAACGCATAGCGGGCATGCTGCAAGTACGACATGATGGTGCTTGATCGATTCAGTTTCGATGCCTATTTCATCATTCGACGGTGATGTTGATCTTTATCGCATCATCTTCATACCTCCCTGTTGGACTTCGGCCGAGCTTAGTGCTCGGCCTTTTTTTTGACGAATCACACCTGCGGCAGCTTTTGCGCCCAGTCTGATAGCTTTTCAGCGCCGCCCTCGCGGATCACGATATTCTCTTCGTGCACCAGCCATTGCCCTGGTCGCAGCTCCAGCCCGGGCTCTAGTGTGATCACCATTCCCGGACGCAGAATCGTTTGGTCATGTTTTGTCAGGGACAGCCCCTCGGTCAGTTGCATTCCCAAACCGTGGCCTAGACGTCCTGCTGTTTCGCCAGCACCAACCAACGCCGCCATGGCTGCAAACACATCACAGGCCAGCGCCCCCGGCTGAGCAGCCTTCAGCCCAGCGTTCGCGGCCTCCAACAACCGCTCATGCGCCTCGACGCAGGCATCATTCACAGGACCGATCGCAAAGTTCCGGTCGAAATCGCAAAAATACCCGTCCCACACCGCGCCCGTGTCCAGCATTAGCATGTCACCCGCGCGCAAAGGCGCGTCCCGCGCGGGCGAGATCACATCCTCGTAACCAAACGGCCCGGCCCCGCCCGCCAGATAGGGCACCCAATCCGCGCCCTCCTCAAGCAGCAGTCGCTGAAAATCCCGAAACACACGCGACAAGGGCACGCCAACCCCCGCTATCTCTGGTACTCGTGCAAAAGCCCGGCCAGAGATCCCGCAAATGTGCCTGATCTTGGCAATTTCGGCCTCGGACTTCACCGCGCGCAAAGCGGCCACAATCCCTGCATCACCGCAAAACCCGACCTCGGCCAGCGTTTTCATTCGGTCGAAATCTGCCAAAGGCATCCGCAGCACAGTCTCGGCCCCCGAAGGCACCCCCACCGGACCACCAATCTGGCGCAGGGTATCGGCCAAAAGCGTCACGCCATCATCTGTGGGATTGGGGGCGGCCCACGTACGAATGTCACTGATCCAGGTCTGCCCCATCAAGGCCGCGCCAATCGACGGGATCACCGCAATCGGATCGCCAAACGCGGGCACCACCAGATACCACGGACGCGAGGGGCTTTCCCAGAACCGTGTCAGAAACCCGGTGAAATACCGGACCTCGGGTTCAGTCGTCAGCAGCAGCGCGCCCAGCCCGGCCTCGGCCATTGCGGTCTGAGCGCGCGTCAGGCGGGCCTTGTATTCGTCGGTGTCGAATCCCCTCCGCATGGTCGGGCCCTCCTGAAACGGGTCAAATCCTGGCCAAGTTCACTCTTATTCTCCCCATTGCGTCAATCCCACGCCCCCTGAATGCTGCCTTGCCCCTTTTCCCCCGCACGCGATTGCCCTAAAGAACGCCCAAACAGCGCGCCTGCGGAGAGAGCCCCATGCAAGACCCTGCCATCACACCCGACCTGATCGCCGCCCACGGCCTAAGCCCGGATGAATACGAGCGGATCCTGGAGATCATCGGTCGCGAGCCGACATTCACCGAAATGGGCATCTTCAGCGCGATGTGGAACGAACACTGTTCCTATAAATCGTCCAAGAAGTGGCTGCGCACCCTGCCCACCGAAGGCCCACAGGTCATCTGCGGCCCCGGTGAAAACGCGGGCGTTGTCGATATCGGGGACGGACAGGCCATCGTGTTCAAGATGGAGAGCCACAACCACCCGTCCTATATCGAACCCTACCAGGGCGCGGCCACTGGCGTGGGCGGCATCCTGCGCGACGTGTTCACCATGGGTGCGCGCCCGATTGCGGCGATGAACTCTCTGTCCTTTGGCGAGGTTGATCATCCCAAGACCAAACAACTGGTGCACGGCGTTGTCGAAGGCGTCGGCGGATACGGCAACTGTTTCGGCGTGCCCACTGTGGGCGGCGAGGTTCGGTTCCACCCCGCATATAACGGAAACTGTCTGGTGAACGCATTTGCCGCCGGTCTGGCCGATGCAGACAAGATCTTCTACTCGGCGGCTTCTGGTATCGGCATGCCTGTTGTCTACCTTGGTGCGAAAACCGGCCGTGATGGCGTCGGCGGCGCCACCATGGCCAGCGCCGAATTCGACGACACGATCGAGGAAAAACGCCCCACCGTTCAGGTTGGCGACCCCTTCACCGAAAAACGCCTGATGGAGGCGACGCTGGAGCTGATGCAGACCGGCGCCGTGATCTCGATCCAGGATATGGGCGCGGCTGGTCTGACTTGTTCCGCCGTCGAAATGGGCGACAAAGGTGGCCTGGGCGTTAAGTTGCAACTGGACGACGTGCCCCAGCGCGAAGACGCGATGACCGCATACGAGATGATGCTATCGGAATCGCAGGAACGCATGCTGATGGTCCTGAAACCCGAGCTTGAAGCAGAGGCCCGCGCCGTATTCGAAAAATGGGACCTGGATTTCGCCATCGTCGGGGAAACCATCGCCGAGGATCGTTTCCTGATCCTGCACGGCAATGACGTGAAGGCTGACCTGCCGCTGTCGAAACTCAGCTCCTCGGCCCCTGAATATGACCGCCCCTGGATCGCCACCCCTACCGCCGCTGCGTTGGAGGACGTGCCCTCGGTCGATCCCATCGACGGGCTCAAGGCCCTGATCGGCAGCCCGAACTATGCTGCAAAACAGTGGGTCTATGAACAATATGATACCATGGTGATGGCCGACACCGTTCAGGCCCCCGGTCTGGGCGCGGGCATCGTCCGTATCCACGGCACCGACAAATCCGTGGCCTTCAGCAGCGACGTGACCCCTCGTTACGTCAAGGCCAACCCCGTTGAGGGCGGCAAACAGGCCGTCGCCGAGGCCTACCGCAACCTGACCGCCGTTGGCGCGACGCCGCTAGCCACCACTGACAATCTGAACTTTGGCAACCCCGAAAAGCCCGAGATCATGGGCCAGTTCGTCGGCGCCATCCAGGGCATCGGCGAGGCCGTGGCGGCGCTGGACGTGCCGATCGTGTCGGGCAACGTATCGCTGTATAACGAAACCGACGGCCAAGGCATCCTGCCCACCCCCACCATCTGCGCCGTGGGCCTGATCGACAGCCCGGAGAAAGCCATCATCGGCACCGCGCGCGATGGCCACGTCGCCTTGCTGGTCGGTGAAACTGCTGGACATCTGGGTCAGTCGGCCCTGCTGGCCGAGGTTTTCAACCGCGAAGAGGGCGATGCCCCCGCCGTGGATCTGGAGGCCGAAAAACGCAACGGTGACTTCATCCGCGCCAACTATGTGCTGATCAAGGCGTGCTCGGACCTGTCTGATGGTGGTCTGGCCATCGCGGCCTTTGAAATGGCCGAGGCCGGCGGCGTTGGTGTGCATATCGACACCGACGATATGGCTCAGCTCTTCGGCGAGGATCAGGCCCGCTATCTGATTGCCTGCAACTTTGACCAAGCCGAAGCCCTGATGGCCGCAGCCGGCCAAGCGGGTGTTTCGATTGCGACCGTGGGCAAATTCACCGGCGACACCGTGAAATTCGGCAGCTCCGAGGCCCCCCTGACCGAGTTGGCCGCGCTGTACCGCACGGCCTTTGAGGCCGCAGTCGGCTAACCCCGGATCAGCGCCACGTTGGCGCGGTCCATCCCCGGCGCCTCGAAAGCTGCATTTCTTTCGCATCTTTCTGGGGCCCGCTGGATTTCCTTGGCGCCCGGCGCTTGCACCCTGCCCCCTCAGGCCCTAGATTCATCTCAACACTGAAACCCCCGGAGACCCAAATGGCCATTTTCGCACAGGAACTTGAGGATCTGCTTCGTCAAAGCTTCCCCAATGCCCAGATTACCGTCGAAGGCAGCGATGGGCGGCACATGTCCGCCATGGTCATCGACGAGAGCTTTCGCGGCAAAAACCGGGTGCAGCAACAACGCGCCGTCTATGCCGCACTGAAGGGTAAGATGGATGGCCCGGATGGCGACCTGCACGCGCTGGCGCTGACCACCAAAGCCCCCGAATAAGCCCGCCACACCGATAACGAACGGCCCCTTGGCCGGAAGGACAAAGACATGAGCGACGCAAAAACCCGTATCGACGAAACCGTCAAATCCAACACCGTTGTGCTGTACATGAAGGGCACCAAGGACATGCCGCAATGCGGGTTCTCCAGCCGTGTGGCCGGGGTGCTGAACTACATGGGCGTGGATTTTGCCGATGTGAACGTACTGGCGGACGAGGAAATCCGTCAGGGCATCAAGGATTACTCGGACTGGCCGACCATCCCGCAGCTCTATGTGAAGGGCGAATTTGTGGGCGGCTGTGACATCATCACCGAGATGACCCTGTCCGGCGAACTGGACACCCTATTCGAAGCAAACGGCATCACCTATTCCAAGGACGCCGCCGAGAAAATCCGCGAAGCAAACGCCTGATTTTCCGAGCTGTTCAATCTAAAACGGAGCCCCGACAGCAGTCCGGGCTCCGTTTTTGTTTTCGATCGTGCATCGGGCCAAATCAGGCCGACGAAGCAGCGCTTTCCGCGCGTTCCTCGACCTGGCTGGCCAGTGCTTCGGCCTGAGCAGCCACCTCGGCCAGGGTCTCGACCACATTGGCGGGGACCACAGGGACCTCGACACGGACAGGCTCTGGCGCGGGGGCGTTTTTCAGCTTCTCCAATTCGGCCTTCAGCTCTTCCATCTGGGCGGTCATGTCCTTCAGGCTGTCCTCGACCCCGGCGGTTTTGTCCGCCAGCATCAGGCCCGCCATCAACAGCATCCGTGGTTCAGGCAGGCGCCCGATCTGAGCGGCAAGCCGCTGCGCCTCGTCATCCAGCATCTTGGCGGCGGAATGCAAATAGTGTTCTTCACCGTCCTGACAGGACACCTCGAAACCACGACCGCCGATTTTGATTTCCACTTCGGGCATTACGCGCCCTCCTCTGTACCTGTTGAGCCACCGCCCAGGATCGTGTCCAGCTGCGTCAGCACGGCCCCCATTTCGGCCGCATCCGCCGCCCGGCCCGCCCGCAGGGACTCCAGCTCGGCCATCAGCGCGGCGTTGATCAATTCGGGATCGGCCAGACCTGCCGCGTTGGCATCACGCAGGGCGATGTTGCTGGCGCGCAGCTTCTCGGCCACGTCGCGCAATTGCTGTAGCTCGGTGTCCATCGCAGTCACGGCGGCGCGCGCCTCTTGCAGCGTCTCCTCCATGTCTTGAACTTTCCCGTCCAGCTTGTCCTTGACCGCTTTGATACGCTCTTCCATCTGGGCGGTGACGACACGTTCGTCGTCCAGCGCCCGCGTCAGGCGCGCCACTTCGGCCTCTGCCTCGTCCGAGGCACTGGAGTCGGGGATTGCCCCTTCCAGCCCTTTGGCGATGCGATCCAGTGCCGCTGTGATCCGGCTTTCCAATTCGCTGATGTCGCTCATAACCCTCAACTTTCATTTTTTACAAGCCGCCCGAAAATCCGGCGGGCGAATCAACTAAGCAGTGCTTTGGGCCAAGTTTACCCAAACACCTGGCAAAATGCGCCCCCTTCTGGGCCAATGGGTTAGCAGGCAGTCTTGCACTCTGGTCTCGGGCTGATATTCACAAACAAGCTCACACACTCCGATCAAAGGATATTCGCCGTGGATCTCACCGCACTGCGTAACACCAATCCCGACCACTGGTTCAAGGCAGCCGCGATCCGCGCGCTGACCCTGGATGCCATCCACGCCGCGAACTCTGGCCACTCGGGTATGCCCATGGGTATGGCCGACGTCGCCACCGTGCTGTTCGAAAAGCACCTGAAGTTCGACGCCTCTGCCCCTCGTTGGGCCGACCGTGACCGGTTCATCCTGTCGGCGGGCCATGGCTCGATGCTGCTGTATTCGCTGCTGTACCTGACCGGCTACAAGGACATCACGCTGGAGGAGATCCGCAATTTCCGCCAGTGGGGCGCGAAAACCGCCGGCCATCCCGAATACGGCCACGCCGAAGGAATCGAGACCACCACCGGCCCGCTGGGTCAGGGGATCTCGAACGCTGTGGGCTTTGCCATGGCCGAGGAAATCCAGCGCTCGCGTTTCGGCAAGAAGATCGTCGACCACTATACCTTTGTCATCGCGGGCGACGGCTGCCTGATGGAGGGCATCAGCCACGAGGCCATTGGCCTGGCCGGTCGCCATCAACTGGGCAAGCTAATCGTGCTGTGGGACAACAACAACATCACCATCGACGGAACCGTTGATCTGGCAGACCGCACCGATCAGGTGCAGCGCTTCAAGGCGTCCGGCTGGCATGTTCAGGAAATCGATGGGCACGACCCCGAGGCAATTGACGCCGCCATCGCCAAGGCCAAATCGACCAACAAACCGTCGATGATCGCCTGCGAAACCCATATCGCGCTGGGATCCTCTGCGCAGGACACATCCAAAGGCCACGGTGCGCTGACCGATCCGAAACTGATCGCAGACACCAAAGAGGCCTATGGCTGGGCATCCGGTCCGTTCGAGGTACCAGATGACATCAAATCCGCATGGGAAGCGATCGGATCACGCGGTGCAGCAGATCGCGCCGAATGGGAAGACCGCCTGGCCTCGATTTCCGAACGCAAACAGGCCGAGTTCCACCGGATCTACGCGCTGGAGGCCCCCAAGAAACTGGGCGCCGTGATCCGCGCATTGAAACGTCAGACCGCCGAGGAACAACCCAAATACGCCACGCGTAAATCCAGCGAGCTGGTGTTGGAAGTCGTCAATCCCGTGTTGCCCGAAACCGTGGGTGGCTCGGCCGATTTGACCGGCTCGAACAATACCAAAACCGGCGATATGGGGATCTTTGATCTGGACAACCGCGGCGGGCGCTACATCCACTGGGGCATCCGCGAACATGGTATGGCCGCTGCGATGAACGGCATGGCGCTGCATGGCGGCGTGCGCCCCTACGGCGGCACGTTCATGGCGTTCACCGACTATGCCCGCCCGGCCATGCGTCTGGCGGCGCTGATGCGCATCCCGTCGGTCTTTGTGATGACCCATGACTCGATCGGTCTGGGCGAGGACGGCCCGACCCACCAGCCGGTGGAACATGTCGCCATTTCCCGCGCCACGCCGAACACCTATGTGTTCCGTCCTTGTGACACCGTGGAAACCGCCGAGGCCTGGGAAATCGCGCTGACCACGACGGAAACGCCCTCGGTGCTGTCGCTGACACGCCAGGGCCTGCCGACCGTGCGCACCAAGCACACCCAGAAAAACCTGGTCTCGCAAGGGGCGTATGTGTTGGCCGAGGCCGAGGGCAAACGTCAGGCAATCCTGATCGCCACCGGGTCCGAGGTAGAAATCGCATTGAAAGCCCGTGATCTGCTACAGGCCGAAGGTATTGGCACGCGCGTCGTGTCGATGCCCTGTATGGAGCTGTTCGAAGAGCAAGAGCCCTCTTATCGCAAACGCGTCCTGCCCGCAGGCCCCGTGCGCGTCGCCGTCGAGGCCGGCGTGCGTCAAGGCTGGGATAAATGGCTTCTGGGCGAACGCGGTCGCGATATCAAAGCTGGCTTCGTCGGGATGGATTCGTTCGGGGCCTCGGCTCCTGCGGACGTGCTGTATGAAAAATTCGGCATCACCGCCGAGGCCGTCGCTGAAAAGGCAAAATCGCTGCTGTAAGCCCAACGTTTCAAAAACAAGAGAGGCCACGCGTTATGTCAAACGCGTGGCCTTTTTCGTGGGGTGGCCACGATCGGGACCATGGGCCCGTGTATCAGTCGTGTATCAGTGGGCGGTTTTCCCAGTGACTGCGGCAATCAGCGGGCTAATGATCCGGGTTGCGATGGGGATCAGGAACAGACCATAGGCCAGCCCCAGAATACCGTCGCACAGGGCCGTCACGGACCAGGCGACAAACCCGGTGAATTGCTCTGACACTTTGTGAGAGGCGATTTCCGCCAGATGGTGGATCTCTTCATAGGGATGGTGCATGCCCAAATCGTGCAGACCATGGATCACAATCGAACCCCCAACCCAAAGCATGGCGGCCGTGCCGACAATCGACAGAACCTTCATCAGGATGGGCATCGCCTTGACCAGGCCGCGCCCCATGCCACGTCCCAGGCCAGTCCCGGCGTTTTTGGCCATGTACAGGCCAACGTCATCCATTTTGACGATCAACGCGACAGAGCCGTAAACCACCACAGTGATCCCAAAGCCAACCACGGCCAGGGCTGCGGTCTCCATCCAGATGTTGCTTTCGGGGATAGCGGCAAGCGCGATTGTCATGATCTCGGCGGACAGGATGAAATCTGTCTTAATGGCGCCCGCGATTTTCTGCTCTTCAAGGTGGCCGGGATCTTTGACGTCCATGTCTGCCTCGATGTGTTTATCCCCGTGCGGGAACAACACATGAAAAATCTTCTCGGCGCCTTCGAAACACAGATAGCTGCCCCCCAGCATCAAAAGGGGCGTAATCAGCCAGGGCGCAAAATTGGCCAGCAAAAGCGCCAGCGGCAGCAGAATCACCAGCTTGTTGAACAGCGACCCACGGGTAATTTTCCAGATGATCGGCAGCTCGCGCGCAGGGGCGAAACCCTGAATGTATTTCGGCGTCACTGCCGCGTCATCAATGATCACACCAGCGGTTTTTGCCCCCGCCTTGCCGGCTGCGGCGGCGACATCATCCACACTGGCGGCTGCGACTTTGGCGATCCCCGCCACATCATCCAAAAGAGCCAGAAGACCGCTCATACCCGTACCTCGTCTATTGCTTTGCCCCAATCTAGCGGAACCCATTGGCGGAACAAGGCCGATTGCCGCCCCTTGCGCAGCGATCTTTGCAAAACGTTAGCGCAACCAAGGCAGGTTTGCGCTAACACCCTTATATTGCGACGATTTTCATCTTTCAGACTGGGGCTCGGGCCGGTATACGGCGCTCAAAATCTTTCGTTTTAGGAGTTGAAATCATGACCATCACCGTCGGCGTCAACGGATTTGGCCGGATCGGCCGCTGCACTCTGTCCCATATCGCAGAGAGCGCGCGCGAAGATATCAAAGTGGTCAAGATCAACGCCACCGGGCCTCTGGATACAGCTGCGCACCTGATCCGCTACGACTCGGTTCATGGTCGTTTCCCCAATGACGTCACCATCGGCGAGGGCTCCATGGACATGGGCCGCGGCGCATTCGAGGTTCAATCGACCTATGACATGGACGAACTGGACTGGTCCGGCGTTGACGTCCTGCTGGAGTGCACCGGCCAGTTCAACGACGGTGAGAAAGCCAAAAAACACATGGAGCGCGGCGCCAAGTCGGTTCTGATCTCGGCGCCCGCCAAAAACGTGCAAAAGACAATCGTCATGGGTGTGAACAGCGACCAACTGGCCGCTGGCGACACGATGATTTCGAACGGTTCGTGCACCACCAACTGCCTGGCCCCCGTTGCCAAGGCGCTGAACGACACGATCGGGATCGAGTCGGGCATCATGACCACGATCCACAGCTACACCGGCGATCAGCCGACGCTGGACCGCCGTCACAAGGACCTGTACCGCGCCCGCGCCGCTGCCATGTCGATGATCCCCACCTCGACCGGCGCTGCCAAAGCCCTGGGCGAAGTTCTGCCCGCACTGAAAGGCAAGCTGGATGGCTCGGCCATCCGCGTTCCCACCCCGAACGTTTCGGCTGTGGACCTGACCTTTGTCGCCAAGAAAGACGTGACCGAGGCCGAGGTGAACGAAATCATGGCTGCCGCCGCTGCGGGCCCGATGAAGGGCGTTCTGGGCTACACCGAAGAAAAACTGGTGTCGGTCGATTTCAACCACAGCTCGGAAAGCTCGTATTTCGCCGCGGACCAGACCAAGGTCATCGGTGGCCGCCTGGTGCGCGTTCTGGCGTGGTATGACAACGAGTGGGGCTTCTCGTGCCGGATGGCCGACGTGGCCGTGGCAATGGGTAAATTGCTCTGAATTGCACCGCTTGCGTGATCAGGGGCGCTTCGGCATAGTCTGCCGGAGCGCCCTTTTCATTGGATCTGCCCCATGACCAACCGTATCGCCGCCATTTTGGCGCTGACCATCACAGCCCTATTGGCGCTGGATATTTTCCTGAATGATGGAACGACGGTGCTGTTCTTGATGAAAAAGCTGTGGAAGCTGATTGATTGGATGGCTTTCTGGCGGTGACGCGGCGTTTCGCGCAACTGTCGCTTGTTTGATACCGCTCAGCCCCTATCCTGCCTGCAAATCAGGAGGGGAAAATGGGTATCATTCTTTGGGTTATTGGCTTGGCCATCGCGCTGATATTGCTGTGGCTGGGGTGGAGCGCCTACCAAACGCAGAAAACCGCCCGGCAGGTCGCGCAGGCTGTGCCGCCGCGGGGAAAATTCGTTCAGATCTCCTCGGGGGCACTGCATTACATCGACAAGGGCGAAGGCCCTGTGGTTCTGATGATCCACGGATTGGGGGCGCAGCTCGGGAATTTTGACACGGGGCTTGCCGATGATCTGGCGCGCGACTTTCGGGTGATTGCGATTGACCGCCCCGGCATGGGCTGGTCCGACCGCCCCGAGGATGCCGACGCCAGCCCCCGCGCGCAGGCCGCCTTGGTGGCCGAATTCATCGACGCTCTTCAGCTAGAGCGCCCGTTGATCGTTGGTCATTCCCTGGGTGGCGCGATTTCCATGTGCCTTGCGCTGGATCACCCGGAAAAAATTCGTGGTTTGGCCCTATTGGCGCCGCTGACCCTGCCCCCCAGCCAACCGGCCGAAGTCTTTGACGGGTTAAAACTGCCAGCGGGGTTCATCCGTCGTCTGGTCTCGGAAACCCTGGCGATTCCAACCTCTGTGAAAAAATCCGAGGAAATGATGGCCGAGATTTTCGGCCCCGACCCCGTGCCCGACAGCTATGCGGTGCAAGGTGGCGGTTTGTTATCCTTGCGCCCCGTATCGTTCCGCAACACCAGCCAGGATTTCATGGCGTCGGGGAACAGTTTGGGCTGGATGTTGAAAAACTATGCCAACCTTCAGGTTCCCGTGCAGATCCTGTTTGGCCGTCAGGACCAGGTGTTGAACTTCCGGGAGCATGGCGAGCAGCTTGTTGCACAGCACCCTGCGATCAAACTGCATCTGTTGGACGGTGGGCATATGCTGCCGTTGACGCATATCGACGAAACCGCCGCGTTTATCCGGCAGGCGAACCCCACCTAACGCAAAAGGCCCCGCAACAACGGGGCCTTTCTTGCTGTTCGCACCAAAGGGTCAGGCCGTTTTGCCCAGCTTGGCCATCAGCTTTTCGTTGACGGCCGGGGTCACGAATTTAGCTACATCCCCATCCAGTCGCGCGATTTCCTTCACCAGCTTCGAGGCAATCGCCTGGTGTTTGGCCTCGGCCATCAGGAACACCGTTTCAACAGTGCTGTCCAATGCCCGGTTCATGCCAACCATCTGGAATTCATATTCAAAATCCGCTACAGCCCGCAGGCCACGCACAATGACTTGCGCGCCGACGTCATGGGCGCAATCAATCAGAAGGTTTTCGAAAGGATGAACGACGATCTCGGTGCCGGTCTCCTTGACCAGCTTGGCCATTTCGCCTTCGATCATTTCGACACGTTCTTCCAGCGGGAACAAAGGCCCCTTATCGCGGTTAATTGCCACCCCGATCACCAGACGATCCACCAGCGTTGCGGATCGTCGGATGATGTCGATATGGCCCAGTGTGATCGGATCAAAGGTTCCTGGATACAGACCGATGCGCATAGATGTGCCCCTCCCCTTAGGAACAAAAATATTCAATGCTGCGCACGCAACATTATTGCGTTGGGGATTGCAAGGCTTAATGCCCCATGATCATGCCTTGGAGGGCATCCTTCTCCATTGCCAGCTCTTGAAGGCGGGCTTTGACAACGTCGCCGATGGTGACGATTCCGACCAAAACACCCTCTTCAACCACGGGCATGTGGCGGAAACGGCCATCTGTCATGCGGGTCAGCACGTCGTCGGCCTTGTCGTTGCGCGCACAGCACACAGGGTTGCGCGTCATCATGTCATCGACTTTTTCCTCAAGGCAAACCGCCCCTTTGACGGCCAGAGCCCGAACGATATCGCGCTCTGACAGGATACCCGAGGCCACCTGACCGTCCTTGGACACGATCACGCCCCCGATCCTGCGTTCAGCCAGAATTTGCGCAACATCCGAGACCAGAGTGCCGGGTTTTACCGTCACAACACCGTCGTCGCCTTTGGCCTTTAGGATCTGATGGACAAGCATAAGGGGTCTCCTCCGCAATATTATTTCGTTACCCTACCGTCACCCGACTGCGGCAAACTGTCAAGCGATACTGCGCTGCAATGCAGCCAAGACGCGAATCGCATCCTAAAGTCCCCGAAACGTCGCCTTAGCACAGCGCCTCCAGACGCGAGACTTCGGCGCGCAACCCCTCGCTTAATGCGGCAGAAAACCGGTTCAGCCGGTCCAACCTGCGGTCATCTGCGTGCCGGATCAGATAGAAACTGCGGGTCAGGCTCAGCTCGTCCACCAGGATTTTCCTCAGCCCCGTGGCCGAGGGGATGGCGAAATCATGCACGATGCCAATCCCGCCGGCCTGCCGTATCCAGTTGAACTGCACCGAGACAGAATTCGACCCCAGCGAGACCTTTGGAACGCCGACCTCTGACAGGTAATCCAGTTCCTTGTCGAAAATCATGTCCTGAATATAGCCCACCATCGCGTGGCCTTTCAGATCCTGGAACGACCGGATCGGCGGATGTTGACGCAGATAGGCCTCGTGTGCTGCCAGATGCAGGCGGTAGTCGGTGATTTTCTGAACGGTCAGGCGGCCCGTGTTGGGCGGGCTGACACCGATCGCCATATCCGCCTCGCGTTTCGACAGGTTGAACACCCGCGGCAAGGCGATAATTTGCACCTCAAGATCTGGGTTTTCCGCTGCGATCTGCGCGCAGACCTGCGGCAATAGATAGTTAGCACAGCCGTCCGGCGCCCCGATCCTGATCTGCCCCGACAACGTACCCGCCTGCCCGGCCAGTTCTTCGGTTGCGGCGCTCATGGCTTGTTCGGCGCGTTCGGCATGGGCCAACAGCCGCTGCCCCGCATCCGTTAGCGCGTATCCCTGCGGAGACTTGGCGAACAGTGGCGCGCCCATGTCCTCTTCCAGGCGCACCACCCGGCGGCCCACCGTCGCCGGGTCCACCTTGAGCACACGGCCTGCGCCCGACAGGCTTTCGGTGCGCGCTACGGCCAAAAACACCTTCAGATCATCCCAGTTCATCGCTTTACCTTTGCAATTTCGCAAAACCTTTTTGGGATTTTGCCTCTTTTCACATGAATTTTGCAAGCCTAAGCTGCGCCCAAACTTCAGTGGAGGACTTCCGATGCAAGAACTGACTCACTTTATTAACGGCAAGCATGTGCAGGGCACTTCGGGGCGCTTCACCAACGTGTTCAACCCCGCCACGGGCGAGGTTCAGGCCAAAGTGCCTCTGGCCTCGATCGAGGAAATGAACGCTGCCATCGCCGCCGCCGCCGAGGCTCAGGTCGCGTGGGCTGCAACCAACCCGCAGCGCCGCGCCCGCGTGATGATGAAACTTGCCGCTCTGATCGAAGAAAACATGGACAAGCTGGCCGAGCTGGTCAGCCGCGAACACGGCAAAACCCTGCCCGACGCACGTGGTGACGTTCAGCGCGGCCTGGAAGTGGTCGAAGTCTGCATGGGCGCCCCGGCCATGCTGAAGGGCGAATACATGAATGATGGCGGTCCGGGCATTGACCTGTATTCGATGCGCCAGCCGTTGGGTGTTGTGGCCGGAATCACCCCGTTCAACTTCCCTGCGATGATCCCGCTGTGGAAAATGGCCCCTGCGCTGGTCTGCGGCAACGCGATGATCCTGAAGCCCTCGGAGCGCTGCCCCTCGACGTCTTTGGCTCTGGCAGAGCTGGCTCAGCAGGCGGGTCTGCCCGATGGCGTGCTGCAAGTGATCAACGGCGACAAAGAGGCCGTGGACACCATCCTGGACAATGAAACAATTCAGGCTGTGGGCTTTGTCGGCTCGACCCCGATCGCGCAATACATCTATGGCCGTGCCTGCACCAACGGCAAACGCGCTCAGTGTTTTGGCGGCGCCAAGAACCACATGATCATCATGCCCGACGCCGATCTGGACAAAGCCGCAGACGCATTGGTCGGTGCCGGGTTTGGCGCGGCTGGCGAACGCTGCATGGCGATCTCGGTTGCTGTGCCTGTTGGTCAGAAAACCGCTGACGCGCTGATCGAACGCCTGGTCCCGCGCATCGAAAAACTGAAAGTCGGCCCGTACACTGCCGGCGAAGACGTAGATTACGGCCCTGTCATCACTGCTGCAGCCAAAGAGCGGATCGGCGGGTTGGTGAACTCGGGTGTTGAACAAGGCGCCGAGCTGGTCGTAGACGGCCGTGATTTCAGCATGCAGGGCTATGAGGACGGTTTCTTTGTTGGCCCATCGCTGTTCGACAAAGTCACCAAGGATATGGATATCTACCAGGAAGAGATCTTTGGCCCGGTCCTGTCCACCGTGCGCACCGACAGCTATGAAGAAGCGCTGGATCTGGTGATGACCAACAACTACGGCAATGGCACGGCGATCTTTACCGCCGACGGCGACACCGCCCGTGATTTCGCCACCAAGGTCAACGTCGGCATGGTCGGCATCAACTTCCCGATCCCGGTACCGCTGTCCTACTTCAGCTTTGGCGGTTGGAAAAAATCGGCATTTGGTGACCTGAACCAGTATGGCCCGGATGCGCTGCGGTTCTACACCAAAACCAAAACCGTCACGGCGCGCTGGTTTTCGGGAATCAAAGACGGCGGCGAGTTCCACTTCAAAGCCATGGATTGATCCGGTGGAGCGCGCGTACCGCGCGCGCTCGATCTGCCCTGCGGGCGGAAT
Organism: Thalassovita sp.; assembly: GCA_029212905.1. GTDB lineage: Bacteria > Pseudomonadota > Alphaproteobacteria > Rhodobacterales > Rhodobacteraceae > Thalassobius. The sequence goes on along the minus strand of JARGPB010000002.1, from coordinate 120,704 downwards.
GGGGGCTATGCCCCCAAACCCCCAAGCGCTTCAATAGCGAAGGCGGTCCCGGTTTTAGCCGGGGACGCGTCGAAAGGTTGCTGATCTAGCGGCAATCTGGTCTGCTGGAGGGCAGGCAACGTTTCGCGGGAGGTTCGTCATGCCCATTCCCAAACCGGATTTCACCATTGGCGTGGAAGAAGAATATCTGCTGGTCGATCTGGACACGCTGGATCTGGCCCCGGCCCCTCAGGAATTGATGGAACGATGCGGCACCGCGCTAGAGGGACAGTTCAGCCCTGAGTTTCTGAACTGTCAGGTCGAGATCGGTACCAAAGTTTGCACCGGCGTGGCCGAAGCCCGGAGCGAGCTGCAACACCTGCGACGAACCGTAGCCGAGATTGCCGCAGAGTATAATCTGGCGCCGATTGCCGCTTCTTGCCATCCGTTTTCAGATTGGCGCAATCAGCACCACACCAATAAGGACCGATACAACAACCTGCGCGACGATCTGGCTGGTGTCGTGCGGCGCATGCTGATCTGCGGGATGCATGTCCATGTGGGCATTCCCTACCCGGATCAGCGGATCGATTTGATGAACCAGCTGAGCTATTTCTTGCCGCATCTGTTAGCTCTGTCGGCGTCCTCGCCATTCTGGCAGGGCGAGGATACCGGCCTGTCCTGTTACCGTCTGACCGTATTCGACAACCTGCCGCGCACCGGGCTGCCGCCGCATTTCGACGGCTGGGGCAGCTATGAACGATCCGTGCAGGCGCTGATAGATATGGAACTGATCGAGGACAGTTCAAAAATCTGGTGGGATCTGCGGCCCTCGGCCCGGTTTCCGACGATTGAGGCGCGGATTTGCGATGTCTCGCCCCGGTTGGAAACCACGCTGACGCTCACGGCCTTGATCCAATGCCTGACCCGGATGCTGTGGCGGCTGAGCCTGAAAAACCAGCGCTGGCGGGTCTATGACAACTTTCTGATCGCGGAAAACCGCTGGCGTGCGCAGCGCTATGGCCTATCAGCCGGGATGATTGATTTCGGCGCGCGCGAAATCACGCCCTTTGACACGCTGATCGAAGAAATGATCGATCTTGTGGCCGAGGACGCCAAAGTGCTGGGCTGTACCGCCGAAATCGAGAATATGCGCACGATCCTGGCAAAGGGCAATTCGGCCCAGCGTCAGCGGGACGTGTATCAGGACGGGCTGCACGCGGGTGACACCCCACGCGACGCCCTCAAATCCGTCGTTCGTCATCTGATCGAGGAGTTTCACGTCGATCTGTAACCCAATCGCGCCTTGAAAAATTTCTGAAAGCTTTCGGAATTAAACAGGCGTTCATTAAAAGACCCGGCCATCAGGCCAATCCGGGAGGAGACCCATGGATTTCGCATTGACCGAAGAACAGACCGCCATTTTCGACATGGCCCATGCATTTGGCGAGGAGAACATCGCGCCTCATGCCGCAGAATGGGAACGTCAGGGCACCATCCCCAAAGAGCTATGGACCGAGCTGGGCGCGCTGGGGCTGGGAGGGATCTATGTATCCGAGGGATCAGGCGGATCGGGCCTGTCGCGCCTGGATGCCACCCTAATCTTTGAGGCGCTGAGCATGTCCTGCCCGTCGGTCGCGTCCTTTCTGTCGATCCACAACATGTGCGCCAAGATGCTGGACGCGTTTGGATCAGACGACGTAAAGGCGCGCTATCTGGCCCCTGCGATCAGCATGGAAACCGTGCTGTCCTATTGCCTGACCGAACCTGGCTCTGGGTCGGACGCCGCAGCCCTGAAGACCCGCGCCGAGCGCACGAATGACGGCTACACGCTGAACGGCACCAAGGCGTTCATCTCGGGCGGGGGGTATTCCGACGCCTATGTCGTGATGTGCCGCACGGGCGACGACGGCCCCAAGGGAATTTCCACCGTCGTCGTAGAAGACGGCACCGAGGGTCTGTCCTTTGGCGGGCTTGAGGAAAAGATGGGCTGGAAATCCCAACCCACCCGTCAAGTACAGTTCGATGATTGCAAAATCCCCGCTGCAAATCTGCTGGGGGTCGAAGGCGATGGATTCAAATACGCGATGATGGGCCTGGATGGCGGTCGACTGAATATCTCGGCCTGTTCTCTGGGCGCTGCGCAATCGGCGCTGACCAAAACCCTGCAATACATGGGCGAGCGCAAGGCATTCGGCAAATCCATCGACCAGTTCCAGGCGCTGCAATTCCGTCTGGCCGATATGGAAACCGATCTACAGGCCGCCCGCACGTTCCTGCGGCAGGCCGCCTGGAAACTGGACCAGGGCACGCCCGATGCGACGAAATTCTGCGCCATGGCGAAACGGTTCGTCACCGAGGTCGGATCGCGCGTGGCCAATGACTGTCTGCAACTGCACGGCGGCTATGGCTATCTGTCCGATTACGGCATTGAAAAAATCGTCCGCGACCTGCGCGTGCATGAAATTCTTGAAGGCACCAATGAAATCATGCGCCTAATCGTAGCGCGCCAACTGCTGAGTGACCGCGCATGACCGAGATTTCCATCCGTACCCAGGGCCAAATCGGGCGTATCACCCTGACCCGCCCCAAGGCTCTGAACGCGCTGTCCTATGACATGTGCATTGCTACCGAAAAGGCATTGGACGCGTGGCGCGATGATCCCTCCGTCGCGCTGATTGTCATCGACGCCGAGGGCGACAAGGCCTTTTGCGCGGGCGGGGACATTGCCGAAATGTATGCCACCGGCACAGCGGGCGATCTGGACTATGGCCGCAAGTTCTGGCGCGACGAATACCGAATGAACGCCAAGCTGGCCGAATACCCCAAACCCATCATCAGCCTGATGCAAGGCTTTACCATGGGCGGCGGTGTGGGGCTGGGCGGACATGTCAGCCACCGGGTGGTGTGCGACAGCACTCAGATTTCCATGCCCGAATGCGGGATCGGGTTTGTGCCCGATGTCGGTGGCAGCTTTGTTTTGGCCAATGCACCAGGACGTCTGGGTGAATATCTGGGCCTGACGGCGGCCCGAATGGGACCGGGGGACGCGATCCACGCAGGCTTTGCCGATTACTTTGTCCCGCAAGATCAATGGCCTGCGCTGATCGAAACACTGGCCGACAGCGGCGACATCTCTGCGCTGGTTGCGGCCAGTCACCCTGCCCCAGACAGCCCGATGGCCGCACAACAGGCCGAAATTGACGCTTTGTTTGACGGTGAAACCCTACAGGACGTGCTGAACAGCTTGCGCGCTGCGGGGACGGAATTCGCCGGTAAGGCCCTGAAAACCCTGATGCGCAATGCCCCGCTGTCGATGGCCGTGACGCTGGAAATGATCCACCGCCTGCGTGGTCCCAGCCTGTCCATCCGCAAAGCGCTGGAAATGGAATACCGCGTGTCCCATCGGATCATGCAGCACGGAGATTTCCTCGAAGGAATTCGCGCCGCGATCATCGACAAGGACCGCAACCCGAACTGGAAACACGCCCATGACAGCGTTCCCGCGGCCGCCGTGTCGCAGATGTTGATGCCTCTGGGTGCCGATAAACTCAGCTTTGAAGAGGACAAAGCCATGCAAATCGCATTCATCGGTCTGGGGAACATGGGCGCGCCCATGGCCGCAAACCTAGCCAAGGCCGGCCACACCGTTACCGGGTTTGACACCGCAGGCACCACCGCCGAGGGCGTCACCAATGCCCCAACGGTCCAAGAGGCTGTCTCGGGGGCGGACGTGGTCATCACCATGCTGCCGAATGGGACCATCCTGCGCGCGGTGGCGGATCAGGTAATCCCCGCGATGAAGCCCGGCGCCACGCTGGTCGATTGTTCGACAGTTGACGTGGACAGCGCCCGCGCCGTGGCCGAACAGGCCCAGACCGCCGGTCTGAAGGCCGTTGACGCCCCGGTTTCCGGCGGTACTGGCGGCGCCATCAATGGCACGCTGACCTTTATGGCGGGCGGCACCGAAGAGGCCTTTGCCGTCGCCTCCCCGCTGTTTGACATCATGGGCCAAAAGGCAGTGCATTGCGGCGACAGCGGCGCGGGTCAGGCCGCCAAGATCTGCAACAACATGATCCTGGGCGTCACGATGATTGCCACCTGTGAATCCTTTGCTTTGGCCGACAAATTGGGGCTGGACCGTCAAAAGATGTTTGATGTGGTATCGACCTCTTCGGGGTATAGCTGGACCATGAACGCATATTGCCCCGCCCCCGGCGTCGGCCCCGTCAGCCCGGCCGACAACGATTATCAGCCCGGTTTCGCAGCCGAGCTGATGCTCAAGGATCTGCGCCTGTCGCAACAGGCAGCGGAATCGGCGGATGCGGACACACCTATGGGCCAGATGGCTGCCGCGCTCTATGAACGGTTTGTCGAGTCCGAGGACGGGTTGGGCATGGACTTCAGCGCCATGCTTCCGCGGTTTGAAAAGCGTGGCCGCGACGCATGACCGACTGGGTGGCAGGCGATATGAAACTGGCTGAACTGGCGCCGCAATCGCGGCTGCGGCTCGCCTCTTTGTTGCCTGTCACCCTGCCCGCGCACACTCCTCTGTTTCACGCAGGCGACGCTGTGCAGGGCTATGCCATGGTCCTGTCCGGGCGCGTTGATGTGTCGATGACCGGTGCCTCGGGCCGCGAGATGCTGCTCTATTCGGTCGAGCCGGGCCAATCCTGTATCCAGACCACAATGGGGCTGCTGGGGGGCGAAGACTACACCGCCGAGGCCGAAACCATGGTCGACACACGGCTGGTGCTGCTGCCAAAATCGCTGTTCCTGTCACTGATGGACAGCGATCCCGCCTTCCGTGAACTGGTATTTCGCGCCTTTGCGCATCGCTTTCAAAACATGATGCAACTCCTTGAGAAAATTGCATTTACCCGCGTTGAATGCCGCCTGGCCGAACGGCTTCTGGCGCTATCGGCCGACACTCCGGTGCTACATCTGACCCAATCGGATCTGGCCACCCAAGTTGGCACCGCCCGCGAGGTTGTCTCGCGTCGTTTGGAAAACTGGTCCCGTCATGGCTGGGTCCGCACCGGTCGTGGCACGGTCGAAATCCTGGATCCCCAAGCGCTGTTGATGCTGTCAAAAGACGCTATGTGACGCCGTCACAGACGCGCGCCGCAGAATCGCGTAACCTGTCTCCAATCGGAACTCAAAGGAGACTCTCCCATGAAAAATGTTGGTGGTATCGACAAAATCCTGCGTATCGTTATCGGCGCCTTGCTGGTCGTTGGCGCGCTGATGGGATACGGCGTGTGGATGTGGATCGGCCTTGTGCCCCTGGTGACGGGGCTGACGGGCTCTTGCCTGCTGTACAAGCTGGTTGGCGTCAACACGTGCCCCGTGAAAAAGTAACCGCTCTGATCCGCAATCAGAACAGGTAAAATGACCCTTCCGGTGAACAACCGGAGGGGTTTCGACTTATTCTGCGGCCGTGCGTGTGGGATTCAGCATCTGTTTCAGATAGTGCCCTGTATGGCTGCGCGGGGCCTCTGCCACGTCCTCGGGCGTGCCTGTAGCGACGATTTCGCCGCCCCCGTCACCGCCTTCGGGACCGATGTCGATGATCCAATCGGCGGTTTTGACCACGTCCAGATTGTGTTCGATCACCACCACCGTATTCCCCTGTTCGACCAGCTCGTGCAGGACCTCCAGCAGCTTGCGCACGTCTTCGAAATGCAGGCCTGTCGTGGGTTCGTCCAGGATATACAGCGTCCGCCCGGTGGATCGGCGCGCCAGTTCCTTGGACAGTTTGACCCGCTGCGCCTCGCCGCCCGACAGGGTCGTCGCCTGTTGGCCGACCTTGATATAGCCCAGGCCCACGCGCATCAGCGCATCCATCTTCTCTCGGATCGAGGGAACGGCCTGGAAAAACGTCTGCGCATCTTCAACCGTCATATCAAGAACGTCAGCTATGCTTTTGCCTTTAAACTGAATTTCCAATGTTTCGCGGTTATACCGCGCCCCTTTGCATGTCTCGCAGGTGACGTATACATCGGGCAGGAAATGCATCTCGATTTTGATCAGGCCATCGCCCTGGCAGGCCTCGCAGCGGCCACCCTTGACGTTAAAACTGAAACGGCCGGGTTTATAGCCGCGCGCCTTGGATTCCGGCAGTCCGGCGAACCAGTCACGGATCGGGGTAAAGGCGCCCGTATACGTAGCCGGGTTCGACCGCGGAGTCCGACCGATGGGCCGCTGGTCAATGTCGATCACCTTGTCCAGATGCTCCAACCCTTTGATCGTTTCGCAGGGCGCGGGCGTCTGGCGCGCCCCATTAAGCCGCATCGAGGCGGTTTTGAACAGCGTTTCGATCGTCAGCGTGGATTTCCCCCCGCCCGATACACCCGTCACACATACGAATTTTCCCAAGGGAAATTCAGCGGTTACGTCCCGTAGGTTATTGCCGCTGGCTTTGACCACGGTCAGTTTTTTCTTGTTTCCCTTGCGCCGCTTAGCAGGCACTTCGATTTCACGCGCGCCGCTCAGGTACTGCCCGGTCAGGCTGGCCGCATCGTCACAGATATCCTGCGGCGTGCCCTTGGACACCACTTGCCCACCGTGCACACCGGCACCCGGCCCGATGTCGAAAACATAGTCCGCCTGACGGATCATATCCTCGTCATGTTCGACCACGATCACTGTATTCCCCTGATCGCGCAGGTTCTTTAGCGTGCCGATCAGCCGATCATTGTCCCGCTGATGCAACCCGATCGACGGCTCGTCCAGCACATACAACACACCAGTCAAACCCGAGCCGATCTGGCTGGCCAAACGGATGCGCTGGCTTTCGCCCCCACTTAATGTTCCACTTGCACGACTTAGCGTAAGATATTCTAATCCAACGTTATTCAGGAATCCAAGGCGCTCGCGGATTTCCTTCAGAATGGCTTTGGCGATTTCGTTTTTCTGGTTGGTCAGATGCTCGGGCACCGTCTGACACCAGGCAAAAGCCTCGCGGATAGACATTTCGACAACCTTGCCGACATGCAGATCCGCGATCCGAACCGCCAGGGCCTCTTCGCGCAGGCGATAACCGCCGCAGGCGCCACAAGGACGGTTGTTCTGATAGCGTTCAAATTCCTCGCGGACCCAATTGGAATCCGTCTCGCGATAGCGTCGCTCCATGTTTGGAATGACGCCCTCAAAGACACGCGTCACCTGATAGACGCGGCCCCCCTCGTCGTAACGGAACAGGATTTCCTCTTCGCCCGAACCATAGAGGAACACCTGCTGAACGTTCTTTGGCAGGTCCTTCCAGCGGGTATTCTTGTCGAAATCATAGTGTTTCGCCAAGGCTTCGATGGTTTGGAGAAAATAGGGAGATTTTCCCTTGCGCCAGGGGGCCAGCGCACCGTCATAGATTTTCAGATTCTGATCGGGCACGACCAGCCGTTCGTCAAAATACAGCTCTTTGCCCAGCCCGTCGCAGGTTGGGCAGGCCCCAAAGGGCGCGTTGAACGAAAACAGCCGCGGTTCGATCTCGGGGATGGTGAAGCCACTGACAGGACAGGCAAATTTCTCGCTGAAGGTGATACGCTCTGGCTCGCCCTCTTTCGGCGCGGTCTCCAGCACAGCAATCCCGTCGGCCAGATCCAGAGCCGTGCGCAGACTATCCGCCAGCCGCGTCTCCAGCCCCTCGCGCACGACGATCCGGTCTACAACCACGTCGATGTCATGGCGGAATTTTTTGTCCAGCACAGGCGGCGTGTCCAGCTCATGGAATTCGCCGTTTACCTTGACCCGCTGAAAGCCCTGTTTGCGCAGGTCCAGGAACTCTTTCTTATATTCGCCTTTACGGTCGCGCACGATGGGCGCCAGCAGAAAGGCGCGCGTGCCCTCCTCCATCGTCATGATCCGATCGACCATATCCTGCACTTGCTGCGCCTCGATTGGCTTACCGGTGGCAGGGCTGTAGGGCGTGCCGACCCGCGCGAACAACAGGCGCATATAGTCGTAAATCTCGGTCACGGTCCCCACGGTCGAACGCGGGTTCTTGCTGGTTGTCTTTTGCTCGATCGAGATCGCCGGAGACAGGCCGCTGATATGATCGACGTCGGGTTTTTCCATCATATCAAGGAATTGGCGGGCGTAAGCGCTCAGGCTTTCGACATAGCGACGCTGCCCTTCGGCATAGATCGTATCAAACGCCAGCGACGATTTTCCCGACCCAGACAGGCCAGTGATCACCACCAATTCATCGCGCGGGATATCCACGTCGATGTTTTTCAGGTTGTGCTCGCGCGCGCCGCGCACTTCGATTTTCTTCAGATCGGCCATTCGGTCCCCCGTGCAATGGTTAAGAGATAGTTGACCTGCGTCGAGTCTCCAAGGAAAATTGCAGAACATTTAGGGAACTTTACCAAAAACTGACGCGACGCCTGCTGAAATCCGCGCCATTTCCAAGCCCGTTGGCGGCTCCGAGGGAATTTAATATTCTGCTTTTGGAATTTATATGCTATCACACCCTTGAAGCAGCCCGCACGCTGCGCAGATAGAGCATCAACACGACCCCCACGAAGGAAACACCCATGTTCGGACTCATGCGGAAATCCGCGCCCGCCCTGCCCGTCGCCGACGCCATCAAACAGGTGGCAGATGGTCAAATGACCCTGATCGACATTCGCGACCACGGAGAACTGACCTACTCTGGCAAAGCCAAAGGCGCGCTGCATATTCCGATGATGCGACTGGCGGATATGGCTGATCCGCGTCACCCGGATTTCCACCCAGAGCTGGACATCAGCAAACCTGTGGGCCTGTACTGCGCCTCGGGGGCGCGGTCGCACATGGCTGCCGGGCTGATGAAACGCCTGGGATATGAAAATGTGCACAACCTAGGCGGTCTAGGCCATTGGGTCGCCGCAGGCGGCGCCGTCGAGAAAGCCTGATCCAGAAAAATCAGCGCCTCGAGTTCAAATCGCCTCGTCCGATCCTCATAGATCAGACGAGGCGATTTTCTTACATGTGGATCACACGATCAAACGCGTCCAGAACGCTTTCGTGCATCATCTCGGACAGGGTTGGGTGCGGGAAAACCGTGTTCATCAGGTCTTCTTCGGTGGTTTCCAGCTGACGGCCGATGACATAGCCTTGGATCATCTCGGTCACCTCGGCCCCCACCATATGCGCGCCCAGCAACTCGCCGGTTTTCGCGTCGAATACAGTTTTAACCATGCCCTCGGGTTCGCCCAACGCAATCGCCTTGCCGTTCCCGATGAAGGGGAAACGACCGACCTTGATGTCATAGCCCAGCTCTTTGGCCTTGGCTTCGGTATAGCCGACGCTGGCCACCTGCGGGTGGCAATAGGTGCAACCCGCGATGGTTTCGGGCTTGACCGGATGGGCATGTTTGCCCGCGATCAGTTCGGCCACCATGACGCCTTCGTGGCTGGCTTTGTGGGCCAGCCACGGCGCGCCGGCGATGTCACCGATCGCATAGAGACCATCCACCCCGGTGCGGCAGAATTTATCCGTCACCACATGGGTGCGATCAAGTTTCACGCCCAGACCTTCGAGGCCCAGGTTTTCCACGTTGCCCACGATACCCACGGCGCTGATGACCGTGTCATACTCGATCTTCTCGACCTTGCCCTTGGTTTCGATATGGGCGGTGACCTTGCCCTTGCCGCGATCCAGTTGCTTCACCATGGCTTTTTCCATGATGGTCATGCCTTGCTTAACAAACTGTTTCTTGGCGAAGGCGCTGATTTCGGCGTCTTCGACAGGCAGCACGCGGTCCATGACCTCGACCACGGTCGTGTCGGCGCCCAGCGTGTTGTAGAAGCTGGCGAATTCGATCCCGATCGCACCCGAGCCAATCACCAACAGCTTTTTCGGCATCCGCGGCGGGTTCAGCGCGTGTTTGTAGGTCCAGACCAGATCACCGTCCGCCTCAAGCCCAGGCAGCTCACGCGCGCGCGCGCCGGTGGCCAGAACGATGGCCTTGGCGGTCAGCTCTTCGGTGCCTTTGTCGGTTTTGACGCTGACTTTGCCCTTGGCGGGCAGCGAGGCCTCGCCCATCACCACGGTGACCTTGTTCTTTTTCAGCAGGTGGCCGATGCCCCCGGACAGTTGGGCCGCCACGCCGCGCGAACGTTTCACCACGGCATCCAGATCATAGCCGATCTTGTCTGCGGTCAGGCCGAAATCCTTGGCCCGCTCCATCAGGTGAAACACCTCGGACGAGCGCAACAGTGCCTTGGTCGGGATGCAGCCCCAGTTCAGGCAGATACCGCCAAGGTGCTCCCGCTCGACCACGGCAACGCTCAGCCCTAGCTGAGCGCCGCGAATTGCAGCCACGTATCCACCGGGGCCCGCCCCGATCACGATCATATCAAACGACTTGGCAGACATGTGCCCCCTCCGATTTCAAAACTAGTTTGACATTAAACTATTTAATTCAGCGCCTCAACAAAAACAAAAAGCCCGCTGCGCTTTGACGCGCAACGGGCATGTAACCTTATGGAAAGGTTTAGTTCTTTATCCGCAGAAATCCGGCCTTATCCTGCCTGAAGCTGCCGAACCGCGTGACCATAGCCACCCTGGTCAATGAAATCACGTTCATTCGCGCTGGTGCGCCGGTCCAATGCGTCATTGCGATACGGGAAACGGCCGAACTCTCGGATCACTTTGCGATGCGCCTTGGCGTGCAGCAGATTGCTGTCGCTTTGGGGCATGCGTTCAGACATCAGACGCACGCACCGCTCTTGATCGCAGAGGTTTTCCGAATGCATCAGCGGCAGATAAAAAAACTGTCGCGCGGGTTCGTCGATCTTCAGGTCCCACCCGTGATCAATCGAGATCTTGGCAGCCGTCAGCGCGATCGGATCCGAGGCAAAGGCCTGTGCATCCCCCCGGAACATATTGCGCGGGAATTGATCCAGCAGGATGGTATAGGCCAGCGCACCGCTGGGATAGGTCAACCAAAGGCTATGGTTGCCCTCGCAGGCACTCTGCCAGGTATCCATGAATTTATCCCGGATCTGCTGATCCAGCACGGGATCGACCGAATACCATCCTCTGGGTCCAATCTCGTCCAACCAAAAGGCCAGTATTTCAGTGACACGTTCCATCGGAAGCCTCCCCTTCCACGTTTGGGCTTATCTTCATTGAAACGTTACATACCCTTAGGCCGCTGTGAACAGTCACAATTTGCGACATATTGGTCATATTAGGTGTTGGTAGCGCTAGCTTCGGCGTCTTCCTGCGCATCAAGGGCGAATTCCTGAGCTATTTCAACAGCAACGGGCGAGGCCGAAGGCGAAACAGGCGCATATTGCATGCTCTCATCATGAACGGGCGCCGGACGCTGGGTCATCCGGTAGGCCGCATAGGCGGCAAACAGCAACAACAGCACCATGATCAGCAAGAAATAGCCCGGCGCTCCGACCACGGCCATCACCCAACCGACAATCAACGGACCCGCAACAGCACCAACCCCGTTAATAAACACCAGCCCCGAGGACGCGGCGGCCATATCTTTGGGCTCCAGAAAGTCGTTGGTATATGCGATCAGCAGCGAATACAGCGGATTGGACGTGCCCCCAATACAGAAGGCCGCGACCAGAAGCATCGTATAGTTATCACCCTGCAACAGCCCAACCAGACCGCCCAGACCGCCACTACCGGCAACCAGGAAAATTAACAGACGTCGATCCATACGGTCAGAAAGCCACCCCAAGGGATATTGCGTCAGCGTCGCGCCAATGTAAAATGTTGCAACAAATACAGTCAGTTGCGGCAGACTCAGCCCGACCTGGCTACCATAAACGGCCGCCATCCCGAATTGCGCGGCATAGACTCCCCCCAGCAAGAACATCCCCACCGCCCCCAACGGCGAGGCATCCACAACCTGACGCAGGCTCATAGGAGACGTCGTGTCAAAGGCCGGGGTCGGGTTCACCGACAGCAGGATCGGCGCGAATGAGATCGACACCAGCACCGAAGGGATCACAAACAGGATAAACCCCGATGGATCCGCAACCAGCAAAAGACCCTGCGCCGCCACGATCCCAAACATCATCGTGATCATATACGCCGACAGCGCCTGCCCGCGTGTCTCGTTCGTGGCGGCATTGTTCAGCCAGCTTTCGGTGACGACATACACCCCCGAATAGCAAAACCCGATGATCACCCGCCCGATGGCCCAGATCCACGGGTCCGTCAGCACCGGAAACAGGATCAACACGGCCGAAATCAACGATCCCAGCGCCGCAAACACGCGCACATGTCCCACACGGCGGATCATTTCGGGCGCCATACGCGATCCGCCCAAAAAGCCTATAAAATAGGCAGACATCACGATGGACATCTCGTAGGTGCCGAATCCCTCCAGCTGGCCGCGCACACCTAACAGCGTGCCTTGCAGCCCGTTCCCCACCATCAGCAGCATCAGGCCCAGCAGCAACGCCCAGGCATTCGAGAGAAGTTGAAACATGCGACAGTCCTTATCAGCAAGCCGAGTCACCAGACGGCTCTTTTGTCGGAACGGCTAGACCTGCACAGCGCCGAAAACGGCATCCAGGCATGCATTCACGACAGCAGACACGATCACCGCTTTGGGATCAACAAGGACGCGTCCCCATAGGAAAAGAACCTGTACCCGTCCGCCACCGCATGGTCATAAATCCTGCGGATCGTTTCAGGCCCCATCAAGGCAGACACCAGCATCATCAGTGTTGATTTGGGCAGGTGAAAATTGGTCATAAGCGCGTCGGCGACGTGGAATTCAAAACCGGGGTAGATGAAAATATCCGTCTCGCCCTGCCAAGGTGTCAGCGTGCCGCTGCGCCCCGCGCTTTCGATCAGCCGCAGCGCCGTGGTGCCCACCGGGATTACCCGCCCGCCTGCGGCCTTGGTCGCGGCGATTTCAGCGGCGGCGGCTTCGCTGACCTCGCCCCATTCGGCGTGCATCTTGTGGGTTGTCACGTCCTCGACCTTGACCGGCAGGAATGTCCCCGCCCCGACATGCAGTGTGACAAAACTGATCTGAACCCCCATGTCCCGCAACGACTGAAGCAAAGGCTCGTCGAAATGCAGACTGGCCGTCGGGGCCGCCACAGCCCCCAAGGCCCGCGCCCAGACCGTTTGATAATCCTGTTTATCCTGCGCATCCGCTGCGCGCTTGGCCGCGATATAGGGCGGCAAGGGCATCGCCCCCGCCTGCGCCAGCGCCGCGTCGAAATCATCGCCTGTCAGGTTGAACTCCAGCAACGCCTGCCCATCCGCACGCCCGCGCACCTGCGCCGACAGCTCTGGTGAAAACACCACCTCTTCGCCGTCCCGGATCTTTTTCAACGGTTTGACCAGTGCGGCCCACAGCCCGCCGGGGCGCGGCTCTAACAGCGTCACCTCGATCCGCGCATGGGTCAGCCCTTCGGCCCCCATTCGCGCCCGCGTGCCAGACAGACGCGCCGGGATCACCTTGGTATCGTTCAGCACCAAACGGTCGCCGGGCCGCAGCCAGTTCACGATATCTGTCACCCGTGCGTCAGTGATCTGATCGCCCTCGGCCACCAGCAAACGAGCCGAGCTGCGTGGCTTGGCCGGCCGGGTCGCAATCAGCGTATCTGGCAGGTCGAAATCAAAATCGGACAGTTTCATTGGCTAACCTTCGGAGCGGGACGGCGGAATATCTCTCTAAACATGCCCGGCGTAAAAATCGACAGCGGATTGACCGAAACCTTGGGGTCATCACTGGGGCCACGCATTTTAAAATTGAAACCCAGCAGCCCCTCGCCCTTGCGGGTCAGGACCGATCCAATGGCATTCACCATATAAAGCGGCGAAAACACACCCTGCATATCCAGCTGTTTGCTGGCCACATCATAGGTCCCGTCCATCGACACCCCGATCGAGGCGCCGACCGCGCTGCTTTTGGTGACGATCACTTGCTCTGGCGTCATCCGGAATTTCGCGTCTACCTCGCTGAACAAAATGCCTCCGCCGCTCATTTGTTCAAGCAGGCCAATGACACTGGCAGCATTCAACAGGTTGGCCATCGCGGGCGCGTCCTTCAGCCAGATGCTCTTGATCTTTAGCCGCCCGTCATAGCTTTTCGTGCCGACCGGCGTCAGCCGAAGGGTCATTTCCCCCTTGCTCGCCTGCGACAGCAACCCCGCCGCCGACAGCACCGCGCCCGCATCCTTTGCCGCAATGTCAAAGCTGCCGCGCTTGCCGACCGGAGTCATTTGCCCCGAAATCCGCGCGCGCCCATTCACCAACCCCGAGAAAGCCCCCCCCAAGCCGTTGCGCGTGCTGAAATCCCCACGGAAACCCGTTAACGAGATCGCCTCGGTCACACGCAGCCGGTCCAGTCGCATTTTCAGCGGCACATTTGCCCCGCCCTGATTGCTGCCTGACCCGCCCGAAGGCATCCGCCGTACATCCAGTTGCCCGCCTTCGATTTCGACCATCGGCGTCACGCCTTTGCCGCGCCCGATAATCGAGATGGGCGCATCCAGCCAGCCCCCAGCTTTCACACGCGAAAACTGTGCGCGGTTCAGCCCCGCCGCCGTAAGGCTGATCGCCCCGGTCGCGCTCAGCCCCGGTGCCTCTAACAAGATCCGGTCCACAGCCGGGATTTTCCCAAGACGCCCGCGGACCTCTAAGGTGCCAGCCTTGGCCTTGGGCAGCGACCACGCCAGCTGTGGGATGCTCAGCCCGATGCCCTTTAGTGTGCTCGAGACCGCGAAAACCGGCTCTTTGTCCTTTTGCAGGTCAATCGCAAACCGGGCCTTGCCTGACCCGCTCAGACTGCCACGCGGCAGGGAGATGTTGAATTCATCCAAGAACGCCTGGGACACAGTCGCCACACCTTCGGCCCGGCTGACCTTGGCCGGGTTGTTGCGGATCGGCGAGACCCAGGCCCCATCAAAAGGCACCTGCCCCACCCGGCCCTGCCCGCTGATCACCAACTGTTTCGGCGTGGCATGCACATCCAACGCCGAGGCCGCAAGAACCTTGCCCGGGATCAGCTTGTTGCTGCGCACATCCGTCAGATCCGCGCGCAGGTCATACTCAACCTCGGCAGGCGGCAGTTTCTTCTTTAGCCGCAGGGCAATATCACCACGCACCGAGGCACGCCCATCGGCCAAAGTCACAGGGCGGTTGGCCTTGCTCATCACATTCAGCGGGGCGACATCCAGCAAAGACAAGGCCGCCGTGATCGTCCCCTTGGCCGCCAGTTTCACCACCGCCGGGGGGCCGCCCTTAATACGGACATCCTCGATGATCAGGCTGGTACCGGTCGCGTCCACCGGGCCACCCTGCGGGGCCAGAACAGTGCCCTGCGCCGCCGTAACCACAAACCGAGAGCCCATCAGCTCGGCCCGGCCAGCCGCATCCTTGATCACCGGCATATTCTTCAGAAACCGGATTTCACCGTCGTGGAATTCAGATCCGACATACAGCTGCGGGGCCACGCCGGGGCGCAACCGATAGGCCAGTTGAGCGTTGCTTAGCATCACAGCATGGACATTCTGCGCCACCCATTTGCGGGTCTTTGGCACCGCCTGTTCCGGCCAGAAAGACAGCACAGTGTCGTGGGCGATGTCCTCGACCTGACCGTTCACCGCAAGGTTCCACCCGGCCTGCTCGGCCAACAGGCGCCCGTTCAGCACCAGCACATGGCCGTCTTTGGTCAGACTGCCTTCGCCCAGGGTAAAGTCGAACGGCGCCAACCCCAGGCGAAAGGTCATCTGCGCCGCATCCACCGCCACAGGCTCGGGGTAGATCCCGTTCGGATTGGCCCTAAGGCCGGTCATGCTGAATTGCCCCTGCAATTCCGTCGGACGGCCCGCATCCATGCCCTTTAGGATGGCTTTGCCCTCGGCGCGGCCCGTTACCCATTGGCTTTCGACTGACAGCTCGTCAAAGCTGAGCGTCTCGCTGCGTGGATCATAGGTGAAATAGGAACGCGCCGAGGTAAACGGGATCGGGCGGGTTTCGTCATTGGGCTGCAACACGCCCTGCCCGATCTGCAACGTGCCCGACAAGGCCCCCAACCGCCCGTCAGCCCCCACACTGGTACGCAACGCCCCGCCAATTGGGGCGCGCAACGCCTCGAGCCAGGCCAAGGCCCCTACCTGCGCTGCGATATCGCGCGCGGCCATGTCATCAAAGCTCATGCCGAACTGGGCTTCGGTCTCGCCGATCCGGCTTTCGTAGTTCAGCTCCAGCGTCGTGGCATAGTCATAGCCGCTCAGTAGCGCCAGATCGCCCCGGATCCGCAAATCATCGTCCTGGCGAGTCAGATCAAACCGCGCGCCATCCACCGTCCAGGCCCGATCCGCGCGGGCGTCTTCGTATTGCAAGGTCAGCGCATCGACCTCGACCTCGCTCAGCACGGCCAGCTCGGGGGTCTGCAACAGGCTGTCCAGCTCGCCGATCAATTCGGCGATACTCGCCGCCTCGCGGGTTTTCGGCAACGTTCCAAAGGACAAATCAAAGGACCCGTCTTTACGGCGGCGCACATTCACCGTAGCACCGCTGAGCCTGAGTTTGCTCAGCAGCATCTTGCCCCGCAACAAGGGCTTGAAGGCCACGCGCGCCTCCAGATCCGCCAGGGACAGAACCGGCCGCCCGTCTTCGGACGAGATTTCAGCGTCGCGCAACAATATCCGGGGGCGCCCCCCCCGAGGCACCAATAGCGAAATATCACCGAACCGAATATCAGCTCCGGGCAAGGCATCCCCCAGCCGCGCCTCGATCCGCTCGTGTAGCCACGGCGGCGCCTTCATCGGACGCCCAGCCTGAGAATAGACCAACCCGCCCAGCCCCGCGACAGCCAGGCCAAGCACAATCAATGACCACCACAGCCAACGCCACCGATGATGGTGCGGCTGGTGCTCAGAAACGGCTGGTTCTTTCATCTCTGCTCAGTTCTATCGGCCCATCTGAACCGAACGCCTTTATTCTTGTGCTGGACGCACTATTACTACACCCAAACCCATGACGCATCCGAGGAAATCACCGTGACCAAGCCAAAAACACCCGCCCCTGATTTCACCCTGCCCCAAGACGGCGGCGATCCCGTCACCTTGTCGGCGCTACGCCCTGCACCTGTGGTTCTCTTCTTCTATCCCCGCGACAACACCTCGGGCTGCACCAAAGAGGCGATCGGATTCTCCGAGGCACTGCCAGAGTTCGAGGCGCTTGGCGTCAAGGTCTTTGGGGTATCCAAAGATTCGCTTGCAAGCCATGAAAAATTCCGCACCAAGCAGGGTTTGAGCGTACCTTTGCTGTCGGACGAGGACAGCGACCTGTCCGAACGCCTGGATGTATGGAAAGAGAAATCCATGTACGGCAAAAAATTCTGGGGCATCGTGCGCTCAACCTTCTTGATTGATGGCGAGGGCAACATCGTACGCGAATGGCGCAAGGTCAAAGTCCCCGGTCACGTTGACGAAGTCCTGGAAGCGGCCCGCGCCCTATGACCAAAACCCTGACGGAGATGGCGGTCGAGGTTCTGACCACCGCCGACGGGCGCACGAAAACTGCGCTGTCGCATCAGCACGCCGCCACGTGGTTTGCCGCACGCGCCGCCGGTGAAACGCTGGACATCGGAACCGCGAACCCGCCGCTACGACCCGCCCGCCCCGAAAAACCCGAACTGCTGGACCCGCGCGATGTGCCGCGCCGCCGTCCCGGTTCCGTACAGGGGCGCACGGCGATCCTGCACGCCGTTGCGCATATCGAACTGAACGCGGTGGACTTGCATTGGGACATCATCGCACGGTTTGGCCATGTGCCGATGCCACTTGGATTCTATGACGATTGGGTAAAGTCAGCAGACGAAGAATCCAAACATTTCAATCTTGTATGCGACGCTCTTGAAGCGATGGACAGCCACTATGGCGCGCTGCCTGCCCATGCAGGCATGTGGCGCGCGGCCGAGGACACGGTAGACGACATCATGGGCCGCCTGGCCGTCGTCCCCATGGTGCTAGAGGCGCGCGGGCTGGACGTGACACCCGGCATGATCAAGATTTTCCAGAACGCCAAGCAAACAGATGTGGTGGACGCGCTGAACGTCATCTACGCCGAAGAAGTCGGCCATGTGGCCTATGGCTCGAAATGGTTCCACTTTCTGTGCGGGCGCAACAATCTGGACCCCAAAGAGGTGTTCCATGATCTGGTGCGCACGTATTTCCATGGCGCGCTGAAGCCCCCCTTTAACGAGGAAAAGCGCGCCGAGGCGGGCCTGCCCCCGGATTTCTACTGGCCGCTTGCGGATCAGACACCGCCGCGCCCAACCTCTTAATATCGGCGGGTTTTTGCCGGAACGGCGGCTTTTGTCCCACCCGTCGGACTTGGGGGGCTAAAATCCTTGCCCTTCTGTTACCGCCTCGTTAATCACCTTCTGACGATGCGGAGCCACAACGACAAAACCGCGTCGGATCTGGGGACTAAGAATAGGGACGGTTGGGTGAGGACACGTCTGGCAATCAAGACAGACGCGCTGCTGGAGAAGTATTTTCCCGAAAGACGCGTCTTCCTGCGATCCGAAAACGACACGCGGTTCATACGCCTGCGTCCGGTCACGCAGCTTATCGGTCTGACCGGTTCGGCCACCCTGGTCGCCTGGGCGATCGTTGCGACCGCGATCCTGCTGATGGATTCCATCGGATCAGGCAATTTCCGCGAACAGGCAAAACGCGATCAGAAAACCTATGAGACCCGGCTGAACCTGGTGTCCGACGAACGCGACGGTCGCGCCGCCGAGGCCCTGGCCGCACAGGAACGGTTTAACAAGGCGCTGGCGCAGATTTCGGTCATGCAGGAACAGCTTCTTGAATCCGAAACCTCGCGCCGCGAACTGGAAACCGGGATCGAGGTCATCCAGACCACTCTGCGCCGCACGATGAAAGAGCGCGACCTGGCCCGTAACACGCTGGTGGCCCTTGAAAAAGAGGTCGAAGGTCAGAAGGATAGCACCCTTTCGGCCAGCGCCTCGCCCGAGGTGCAGGACACGCTGAACTTTATGGTGTCCGCCCTTGGCGACACCGCCACGCAGCGCGACGAGGTCATCGCCAACGCCCAGGACGCTTTGGTCCGGGCGGACGATCTGACCCAAAAGTTGCGTCAGATCGAAGACCAGAACGAACAGATTTTCCGCCAGCTCGAGGACGCAATGACCGTGTCCGTAAAGCCCCTGAACAAGATGTTCAGCGCGGCGGGAATGAACACCGACACGATCCTCCGGCAGGTGCGCCGCGGGTATTCTGGACAGGGTGGCCCATTGATGCCCCTGTCCTTCTCGACCAAGGGCGAAGAGCCCTCCGAGAACATGGAGCGCGCAAATCGGTTGCTGAACCAGATGGATCAGCTGAACATGTACCGCATTGCCGCCGAGCAAGCGCCCTTTGCGATCCCGGTAAAGAAATCCTATCGCTTTACCAGCGGGTTTGGCTATCGCCGCGACCCCAAAACCGGCGGTCGCCGTCTGCACAAAGGTGTGGATTTCGCGGGTCCCGTCGGCACGCCCCTGCACGCCACCGCTGATGGTGTCGTGGTCCATGCCGGCTGGTCCTCGGGCTATGGCCGTCTGGTCAAAATCAAACACGCGTTCGGGATCGAAACCCGGTATGCCCATATGTCAAAAATTATCGTGAAAGAGGGCCAAAGGGTATCGCGTGGGCAACGTATTGGTGATATGGGAGCCTCCGGGCGTGTTACCGGGCCCCATTTGCACTACGAAGTGAGAGTCGACGGGTCTGCCGTCAATCCGATGATCTTTATCAAGGCTGCACGAGATGTTTTCTAAGAGCAAAATCAACGAACCCGCCCCCAAGGCCCCCGAAACCGCAAAGCCTGCGATGCCCGAGGCCCCCGCTTCGGCGCCCAAGGCTGACTTCAAGGCCTCGGCGCCCAAGCCCAAGCCCCCGGCGTCGGTCCTGTCCTCGGACCTGACCATCACTGGCAACCTGAAGACCAGCGGGGACATCCAGGTCGAAGGCACCGTCGAAGGCGACATTCGCGCCCATCTGCTGACCGTTGGCGAAACCGCCACCATCAAAGGCGAAGTCATCGCTGACGATGTTGTGGTCAATGGCCGTGTCGTCGGCCGCGTCCGTGGCCTGAAGGTCCGCCTGACCTCGACCGCTCGTGTCGAAGGCGACATCATCCACAAGACCATCGCCATCGAATCCGGCGCCCACTTCGAGGGATCGGTTCAGCGTCAGGACGACCCCCTGACCACCAAAGGCGCGGCCAAACCCGCCGCCCCGACCCCCAAAGCCGAAGGCTGATCAGCGTCTTACCTACCGTAATTTAGGGTGCCGCGTCTGTCGCGGCGCCCTTTTGGTATCTTGGATTGCCATCAGATTTTGGCGGCACCTACCCGGTCACGCGTCCAACTCGACGTCCCAGTACAGAAAATCCATCCAGCTTTCGTGCAGATGATTAGGCGGGAATTTCCGCCCGATGTTGCGCATCTCTTCGGCCCCGGGCGGACGGGGTATCTTACGCAGGCTCATCCCGGCCCGCCGCAGACTTTTCGACCCTTTCCTCAGGTTGCAGGGCGAACAAGCCGCCACGACGTTCTCCCAACTGGTGATCCCGCCCGCCGCGCGCGGGACAACGTGATCAAAGGTCAGATCCCCCCTGCCACCGCAATACTGACAGCAAAATTCATCCCTCAGAAATAAATTAAAGCGCGTGAATGCCACGCGCCTTTGAGGTTTTACATAGTCCTTCAGTACAACAACCGAAGGAATCCTGATCCGCGTACTGGGGCTTCGCGCTGTCTGGTCGTATTCCGCCACCACATCGACCCGGTCCAGCCAGACCGCCTTAACGGCCTCCTGCCAGGGCCACAGGGACAGCGGGTAATAGGATAAGGGCCGGTAATCCGCATTCAACACCAACGCCGGATGCTGCCTCAGAGCGCCCGGCTCTCTTACGAATTCAGTCCTGAAATCTCCATCCATTGGCGTATTGGCTCCCTGCCCTGTCTGCCCATCGTCTGGCACCAAGGCGGGACATCCCGCCCCAGCTATCTATAACTATATATCGTGTCAGGCCTGGGGCAACCCCCATGATCTTCCCCGCGTTCAGGCCGCACCCTGCCCCGACAAGATGACAACCCCGTGACACCGCACCGCCTAAAACACAGGCACCGGGCCTTGCATTTCATCTTGCCAAAAATACTCAAATCCCCCGCCCGTTCCCAGGCAGAGGATTTGAAATTTTCACTGTTCGGTCAATCAAACGCCAGGCTACAGCCCCAGCTTGTCCCGCATAAAGGCCAGCGCCACAGACAGCCCATCCGGCGCGATCCCGTGGGCCGTGCCCTTCATGATATGGGCATAAACCTCTTTGAAATTGGCGGCTTGCAGCGCCTCTGCGGCCTCTGGCAGGGATTGCGGCGGCACCACATCGTCCTGATCGCCATGCACCAGCAACACCGGAGGGCGGCTGACCGCCTCATCCTTCAACAGGTCCGGCTCCAGCAGCCTGCCCGAGAACGCGACGATACCCGCGATTTCATCCTCGCGGCGCGGGGCCACATGCAGCGACATCATCGTCCCCTGAGAGAATCCGAACAGCACCATCTGTTCCGGCAGCAGGTCGTTATCCACCAGAATGCCATCCAAATAGGCATTCAGGTCCTCCACAGCCATCCGCATCCCATAATCGGCCTCTTCCTGCGAGGACCCGTCGATCCAGGGGATCGGAAACCATTGGTACCCCATGGGCGAGCCCGCACAGTTTTCAGGCGCATCGGGCGCGACAAACAGCGTATCGGGCAAATGCTCGGACAGCACATCCGCGATCCCCAACAAATCCGCGCCATTGGCACCATACCCGTGCAAGAACACAACGACCGAGCGCAGCTCTCCTGATTTCGGTTCAACCCGCCCTGATTGCAACACTCGCGTCATCTGATCCCATCCCTTTGTTTTTCAATACGATAATAGGCCCAAAGCATTCGCGCGGCGACACTGCGCCAAGGGGACCATTGCCCCGCCATCTGGCGCAGCGCCCGCTCTTTGGGCCGCTCAGGTAGGTCGTAGAGGATACGAGCGGCCTCCTGCAAGGCCAGATCGCCCGGCGCAAAGACATCGGCCCGGCCCAGGCTGAACATCGCATAGATTTCCGCCGTCCAGACGCCCACCCCCGTTACGGCTGTCAGGGTGCCGATCACCTGATCCGTCGGGGCCTGCCGCAGCGCGTCAAAGTCGATCCCTGCCTCCGCCAGCGCCCTGGCATAGCGTGCTTTCTGACGGCTCAGGCCCAGTCCGCGCAGGCTGTCCTCGTCCGTGTTGATCAGCGCCTCGGCCGTGGTCATCCCGGCCGCGCCCAACCGTCCCCAGATCGCATTCGCCGAGGCCACGCTGACCTGTTGGCTGACGATCGCGCTCAGCAATTCCGCGAACCCGTCAGGTTTCAGCCGCAGCGGCAGCGGCCCCGTGGCCGCATAGGCCCGTGCCATCACCGGATCTGTCTGACACAGCCAGGCCGCGCCCTCGGCCACGCAGGCGTCTGTTTCGATGATCCGTCCCGGCATGATGTCTCCTGTTTGGCGCAGCCTATCGCCCCCCGCCCCGAAAGGCCAAGCCGTTTGCACCCTTTTCCGCCCCTCCATTCCGTCGCATATAGGGGGATGACTGACTCGTCCCCCCTTCCCCCGTCTGATTGGCCGCAACTGGAACCTGGTTGGGTCTGGCTCTGTGGTGCCGGCCCCGGAGACCCCGGCCTGTTGACCCTTCATGCCCTGAATGCCCTGCGACAGGCGGATGTGGTGGTCTATGACGCGCTGGTGGATCGCGCTATTCTAGAGTGGGCCCCTCAGGCCGACCTGGAGTACGCGGGCAAGCGCGGCGGCAAACCGTCGGCCAAGCAGCGCGACATCTCGCTCAGACTGGTCGAGCTGGCCCGCGCGGGCAAACGCGTGCTGCGGCTCAAGGGCGGCGATCCTTTCGTGTTCGGGCGCGGCGGAGAAGAGGCGCAAACCCTGGTCCAGCACGGCATCCCCCTGCGGATCATTCCCGGTATCAGCGCAGGTATCGGGGGGCTGGCCTATGCGGGCATTCCGGTGACGCATCGCGATGTGAACCAGTCAGTGGTCTTTGTGACCGGCCATGACCAAACCGGCGAAACCCCGCAGGCCGTGAACTGGCAAGCACTGGCCCTGGGCGCACAGGTTCTGGTGATCTATATGGGGATGAAACACGCTGGCCGTATCGCGCAGGCGCTGCTGGACGGAGGCCGCCCCGCAGACGAACCCTGCGCCGTCGTCTGTCAGGCGACAACCCCCAATCAGAACGTTTTGGAAACCACACTGTCGCAGTTGGAGCATGACATCCAAGCCCACGGGATGCAGCCCCCAGCCATATTATGTGTGGGGCGTGCCGTGTTGCTCAGGCAGGTGCTGGACTGGCAGGGGATGTTGGTCGGACGGCCTCCACGCGATCTGGATCCGCTGGCCCGCGGGCGCCCAGCAGAACACCCCTAAGCCAAGATAGTTCACACCGTAATTATCCGAGCTTGCACACAAACGGGCAAGCCGCTAGCAATCTCGTATGACAAATTCTGCATACATCCCCGACGACGCCCGCGCCAAACGCAATGTGACCATTCTGGTCATGGCGCAAGCCCTGTTGGGCGCTCAAATGCCGATGATCTTTACCATTGGCGGCCTGGCCGGTCAGGCTTTGGCGACGAACCTGTGCTTTGCCACCCTGCCCATTTCCTTGATCGTGCTGGGCAGCATGATGGCCGCGACCCCCGTGTCATGGGTCATGCAGCGGTTCGGGCGCAAGGTCGGGTTCATGCTGGGCACTCTGGCGGGCGCCATTGGCGGGGCAATCGGGGCCTACGGGCTGTATATCGCCTCGTTCCCGGTTTTCCTGCTGGGAAGCCTGGTAACGGGTATCTATATGTCCGCGCAGGGTTTTTACCGTTTCGCAGCCGCAGATACCGCCAGCGACGAATACCGCCCCAAGGCAATTTCCTATGTCATGGCGGGGGGGCTGGCCTCGGCTATTATCGGGCCACAACTGGTCAAACTGACGGCCGATGCCTTTGTCATTCCTTTTGTCGGAACCTATCTGGCGGTGATCGCCGTCAATGTTGTGGGCTCGGTCCTGTTCCTGTTTCTGGACATCCCAAAACCCGAAGCCCCAGCCCATGATGCCCCCAAAGGCCGGACCCGCTGGGAGCTAATCACAACGCCGCGCATCCTGGTCGCCGTGATCTGCGCGATGGTCAGCTATGCGTTGATGAACCTGGTGATGACCTCGACCCCGCTGGCCGTCGTTGGCTGCGGATTTGAAAAGAACACCGCCGCAGATGTCGTATCGGCGCACGTGCTGGCGATGTATATCCCCAGCTTTTTCACGGGCCACCTGATCGCGCGCTTTGGCGTTGAAAAGGTCGTGGCCTTCGGTCTGGTCATCCTGGCCGGCGCTGGGGTGGTCGCGTTGCAGGGTGTCGATCTAGAGAATTTCTTTGTCGCGCTGATCCTGTTGGGGATTGGCTGGAACTTCGGCTTTATCGGGGCGACCTCGATGCTGGCAGGCGCGCATGAACCGCACGAGCGCGGCCGGATGCAGGGCCTGAACGACCTGCTGGTCTTTGGCGGGGTGACGGTGGCGTCCCTGGCCTCGGGTGGGTTGATGAACTGTTCGGGCGGCAGCGCGCAGGCGGGGTGGACCTCGGTCAATCTGGCGATGGCACCGTTCCTGATGCTGGCCGGTGGCGCGCTGATCTGGCTGGTGATGCGCCCCAAGGACGAGCTGGAGTAAGCGCGGCGCCTACCAGCGCCCGCTGAAGGCCCGCCACATCAGCCCCGATTTATCGGCAAACCCTGATCCTTCCAGCCCACCAGAGGCGACAAGATGCGGGATTTTCTGCGCGCGGCGCAGGATGCCCTGGGCCTTCCATCCGGCCAGTAGCGCAGGGCGCGCGGCCGCGCTCACCCCGGACCGCCCAGCCCGCGCCCGTTTCAGTCGGGTCAGTGCATCGCTGGCCAGCTCGGCCACCGCAGACGGGCGTCCATCCACCAGCGGCACGCGTTTGGCCTTTTCCAGCGCCGGAACCGCCAGCAGGAAATTCGCAATCCCCACCGCATAGCCCGCGTCCTGCGCCACCTCTGCCTCGACCGGCCCCAGGCTGCGCGCGGCAACCAGCATCAGATTCCCCGAGGTCCGCCGAATATAGCGCTCGAAATGCGCCTGGTCCTCGAACGGATCACGGTAGATGTCCCAGCTGCGTGCCTCGGTCAGGTCGATCATCAGACGGGCGCTGTCGGCATCCAGTACCTGCGCCAAAGGCGTCACCACCTCGTGTCGCCGGACCGGGCCACCGCTGGCGATCTCGTCAAAGGCGTCCTTCCACCATTGCAGGCGCATTTCAGCGATCAGATGTTCCTGCGTGACCCAAGGTGCGCGCGCGACCTCGATATTCGCGGCATAGATCGGAAACAGAACAGCGCGCGCAGCAACGGGGGCCGCCATAACCGCCTGGAAACGGTCCGGGTCTGCCCGTTGCACCAACTGAGCACAGGCAATCATGTCTGGGTTATCAAAGCTCACGCAGGAAATCCTGTATCAGATCCAAGGCATTGGGGTCATTCACAATATCCAGATGAGAAACGCCCGGAACCACGGCGTATTCCCCTGTGTTTGTCACGTCTTGCATCAGTGGCGCATAGCCATGGGCGACGAATGCCTCGTCCTGATCGCCCGCAATCAAAAGAAACGACGGCAAGGCAGCGACGTCCGCCAGATAATCATTCCGAGGCGCAAAAGAGGTGTTCAAACGAAAGGAATACGCCCCCGTCGCCGTATGCCCCAAAGGCCCGTCCAGCACCGTTTGAGGCATCGCAAACTGGATCACCGTCAAATGGTTCAGCATCCGCAGTCGCACCATATTCAGCATCGACAGGCCGATCATCCGTCGGGTCAGAACATGCGCCCACCCACCAGAATTGGGCCGCGTCGTCGGCGCGTTATATTTCAGGAAAGGTGCCAACAATACGGCCCCGTCCAGCAGCGCCCCATGCGCGCCTCCGGCCATACGCACAACCAGCCCCCCACCCGAGCTGTGGCCCAGAAGAACCACCTTTTGTCCTGGTTTGCGATAGGCCTGAATCAGATCAGCCAGGTCATCCTCGAACTGGCCGATATAGTCCACGTCCCCGCGCCGCCCCGGCAGAGCGCCATGCCCACGCAGATCCGGCACCAGCACCTCGGCCAAGGGGCTCAGCGCCCGCGCCAGCCCGCCAAACTGCATTCCATGCCAGCCCGACCCGTGGACCATAACCACCAAAGGCGCGCCCTTGGGGCCTTCGAGATGGCGTATCTGCAAGGGAAACCCATCACGCATCGAGGTCGCCTGAACCGGCAGCGGCGTGGCCTCAGCGGTCAGTTGACGCGAAAAATCCAACCCCCCGCCGGTCGGGATCTCTTTCGGCGATTGCGACGCAATCAGCCCCAACGCAATCCCCAACGGGATGAACAGCGACATGCCCAGAGATATGGCGACCTTAGCAATCATGATCCTGCTTTCACTCTGTCCCGTGCTCGCGCAGCAGTTTCCAGTTAATCGCATCCAGCAGCGCCTCGAACGAGGCATCAACGATGTTTGGCGACACGCCCACCGTGGACCAGCGGTGCCCATGGCCATCTTCGCTGTCGATGATGACGCGCGTCACGGCCTCGGTCCCGCCTTGGGTGATACGCACCTTGAAATCCACCAGATGCATGTCGCGGATGACATCCGAGTAACGCCCCAGATCCTTGGCCAGCGCCTTTGACAGCGCATTGACCGGCCCCCGATCCGAGCCATGCTCGTCCAAGGATTCCGATACGGACAGCTTCTTCTCGCCATCCACTTTGACCACGACAACAGCCTCGGACAGACTGACCATTTTGTTATACTTGTTCTTGCGCCGCTCGACCGTGACCTTGTAGCGCTTCACCTCGAAGAATTGCGGCAGTTGCCCCAGCTCGGCCCGCGCCAGCAGCTCGAAACTGGCCTGCGCGCTGTCGTAGGTATAGCCCTCGGCCTCGCGCGCCTTGATCACGTCCAGAATGCGCGCCAGAGCCGGATCCTTGGCGGAAATCTCCAGCCCGGCCTCGGCCAGACGTTTGCGCAGGTTCGACTGCCCCGCCTGGTTCGACATCGGGATGATGCGGGCGTTGCCCACCACACCCGGGTCGATATGTTCATAGGTCGACGGATCCTTGAGGATCGCGCTGGCATGCAGCCCCGCCTTATGCGCAAAGGCACTGGCCCCCACATACGGCGCCTGCCGGAACGGCACCCGGTTCAGGATATCGTCCAGCTTGCGGCTGGCCTTGACCAGCCCGGTCAGCGCCTCATGCGTGATCCCCGTGTCATAGGCGCTGGCATAGGGTTCTTTCAGCAGCAAGGTCGGGATCAGCGTGGTCAGGTTGGCATTGCCGCAGCGTTCACCCAGCCCGTTCAGCGTGCCCTGCACCTGCCGCGCGCCTGCATCAATACCGGCCAGCGATCCAGCCACAGCGTTTTCCGTGTCGTTATGGGTGTGAATGCCCAGATGATCGCCCGGAATCCCCGCCGCGATCACCGCCTTGGTGATGTCGTGGATTTCCTGCGGCAAGGTCCCCCCATTGGTGTCGCACAGCACCACCCAGCGCGCCCCGTTATCATAGGCCGCTTTCACCGCTTCGATCGCATAGGCCGGGTTGGCCTTGTACCCGTCAAAGAAATGCTCGGCATCGAACAAAGCCTCGCGCCCCTGCGCCACCAGATATTCGACCGAGCGCGCGATGTTTTCCGTGTTCTCGGCCAGGGTGATGCCCAGGGCGGTTTCCACATGAAAATCATGGGTTTTGCCGACCAGGCAGACCGCGGGCGTTCCCGCATTCATCACCGCCGCCAGCACGTCGTCATTCTCGGCCGAGCGTCCGGCCCGTTTAGTCATCCCAAAGGCGGTAAAGACGGCATCCATCTTGGGTTTGGTCTCGAAAAACTCGCTGTCGGTGGGGTTCGCGCCGGGCCAGCCGCCCTCGATATAATCGACGCCCAGAGCATCCAGCACATCCGCGATTTCCTGCTTCTCGGCGGTGGAAAACTGCACCCCCTGCGTCTGCTGCCCATCGCGCAAAGTGGTGTCGTAGATATAGAGCCGCTCGGTCATCACAAGCCCTCCAATTTCGTCGCATCAAAGGACGGGCCAGCGATCAATTCGACACCTTCCTTGCTCATGCGCACCTCGACCCCGGCCGCGACATAGAGCGCCTTCAAACGGTCCACCTCGCTGAAGTCTTTGGTTTCCATGGCCTTTTTCCGCACGTCTGCAAAGGCGTCGGCTTGGGCGCTAAAGTCTATGGCATCGCTGACCTCCCACCCTGCCAGATTCTCGCTCAGCAGACCCAACAGCGCCGCCGAGCCCTTAAGGCCCGCCGCGTCACCGGCATTCGCCAGCTTGTGCAATTCAGCAATCGCCCCGGCTGTATTCAGGTCATCTGCCAGAGCCTCAACCACCGTAGCGACTGGCGCGCCAGCCTCGACCCCATCGGTCAGTTTGCGCCATTTGCGCAAAGTTGCCTCGGCCTCGGCGGCTTTCTTGGCGGTCCAGTCCATCGGTTTGCCGTAATGCGTGGACAGGAACACGAAACGGATCACCTCGCCCGGCACGCCCGGCTGGCCATCGTGGCCGTCCAGCAGATCCCGCACAGTAAAGAAATTGCCCAAGCTCTTGGACATCTTCTTACCCTCAACCTGCAGCATCTCGTTATGCATCCAGACATTGGCGAAACCGCCCTCGGGATGGGCGCAGCAGCTTTGGGCGACCTCGTTTTCGTGGTGCGGGAACATCAGATCGTTGCCACCGCCATGGATGTCAAACGATGCGCCCAGCAATTCATAGGACATTGCCGAGCATTCGATATGCCAGCCCGGACGGCCCCGGCCCCAGGGGCTGTCCCACCCCGGCAGATCATCGGTGGAGGGCTTCCACAGCACGAAATCCATCGGGTCTTCTTTGTAGGGCGCCACCTCGACCCGCGCGCCGGCGATCATGTCATCGACAGACCGGCCAGACAGCGCGCCATAGTCCTTGTAGGACCGCACCCGGAACAGCACGTGCCCGTCCTTGGCATAGGCAAAGCCGTCCATGATCAGCTTTTCGATCATCTGGATCATCTGCGGGATATATTGCGTGGCGCGGGGCATCTCGGTCGGGTCCATCGCACCAACGGCGCGCATATCGTCCAGGTACCATTGCGTCGTCTCGGCGGTGATCTCGCCAATCGAACGGCCGCTTTCGGCGGCGCGCGCGTTGATCTTATCATCCACGTCGGTGAAATTGCGCACATAGGTCACGTGATCGGGCCCATAGACATGCCGCAGCAGCCGGAACAGCGTGTCGAACACGATCACGGGACGCGCATTGCCGATATGGGCGCGGTCATAAACCGTGGGCCCACAGACATACATCCGCACGTTTTCAGGATCGATGGGAGCAAAGACCTCTTTCTTGCGGGTCTTCGAATTATGCAGCTTGATTGTCGTCATCATGTCCTCTTGCGCAGGCAGACGCCACCGGGCTTTGCGGGCGGGCTTAGCAAGTTCAACACTGAGATGGAATAGAAGAACGGCCCGCTGGTTTCACTCAGCAGGTAATGCAGCCAATAATGCAGATCGTCCGTTTCATGGGATCTGTCTTAGCCCAGGACTGAACGCGAAACAATCAATGAATCGGCCGGGGTTATTTCCCCAACATCCATTCGCCCTTGGGCCAGAAAGCATGAAAGGCAAAAGCGAACATCACGTCATGCGGCAGATCGGCCCCGTCCGGCGACAGCACACGGATGGACCCTACATCCCGCCCGGTGCCCACCTGATCGGTTTCCAGCGCCGAGGCCTGACCCGCCGTCCATTCAAGGGTCACACCAGCCTCTTGCAGGCGCCCCAAGGCGCTTAACCTTTCCAGCGGCCAGGCACGCCCACCGACCCTGACAACGCGGGCCAGCGGGGAAATCCCATGCGGCGGGTTTTCCCCGTTATACAGAAACGGCCGTGTGGATAGATCATAGGCGCGGTACGGATTCTGGCCGTAAGGGCGCGCGTGATCTGGCTGCGCCATGACCACACCCCCAGGGAATTCCTGCTTGAATTGCGCCCACCCCAGCATGCGCGACGGGAGCGAGGTCAGCTCTGTCCCCGTCAGTTCCCCGACGATGGCGGTGCCGATCGCCTGTTGCCACCAGCTTTGGGTTTGGCGGTCATACATCACCATGTCCGAATTCCGCAGCTTACCGCTTACGCCGAATTCCAGCACCTGCCCGTTCACCCGCCGGTCAAACACCAGTGCTGAATTGCACAAAGGACAATAGGTCACGGCAACGGGCAGATCACCCAGATCGTCATTCACGATCTCATGCCACATCAGATAGCGCAGCGGATAGGCGCGCGTTGCGCCCCCCGCAACCGGCACGGCAATCACTGCCTCGGTCGGGGTGAGCCGGGTTTCGTCTGCCAAAGCGGTAAAGCTGGGCGCGCTAAGCGCGGGGATGCCGTCCTTGCCGGGGCCGCCCGACATGATCTCTCCCCAGTTTGGCAATGTAGTCTTGGAAAAATCGGTGTCGGGCCATTCATATTCCCAATACGGCGCCTGAGCGACGGCCGCCCCCAGACCCACAACCCAAATCCCGATAGCCAGAAAAATCGCGCGCATGTGCTCCTCCATCCCTATCAGGATGCCCGCACTGGGGCCGATCTGGAAACCCATGCCACGCAAACGTGACCCCCTGTGACGCAAAAACCCGGCCACAAGGGCCGGGTTTTCAGGGTTTCAACACTGTCCCAGGCTTATTCGGTCACTGTGACCTTGGTCATGACGTCGGGCTTGCCGGTGACCTCGCCGTTGCGGCCCTGGCCGCGTTTGATCTGGTCCACGACCTCCATGCCTTCGGTGACGCGCCCCACAACGGTGTACTGACCGTTCAGGAAATGCCCCGGCGCAAACATGATAAAGAACTGCGAATTCGCAGAATCCGGGTCGTTGGAACGCGCCATACCGACCACGCCGCGCTCGTACGACAGGTCCGAGAACTCGGCCTTCAGGTTCGGTTTGTCCGACGCGCCACGGCCCGCCATGCGCATATCCGCGCCCAGCTTGCCGAATTTCACATCCCCGGTCTGGGCCATGAAGCCTTCGATCACGCGGTGAAATACCACGCCATCATAGGCGCCCTCGGCGGCCAGTTCAGCGATCCGCGCGGCGTGACCAGGGGCCACATCTTCCAGCAGATCAATAACGATCGTGCCATTGGCGCCTTCGCCCTCGACATCAATTCTGAGGCCAGTTGCCGCAGCAGGTGTCGCCAAAAGCGCCAATACAAAGGCCAGATTACGCATCCGCGGCCACCTTGACGCTGATCATCCGGTCGGGGTTCGCAGGGGGTTCGCCGCGGGTAATGTCGTCCACATGCTCCATCCCCGAGGTCACACGACCATAAACGGTGTACTGACCGTTCAGGAAATTGTTGTCACCGAAGTTGATGAAAAACTGCGAGTTCGCCGAATTCGGGTTGGCCGAACGCGCCGCGCCCAGTGTTCCGCGGTCATGCGGCAATTTCGAAAATTCCGCAGGCAGATCAGGCAAATCCGATCCGCCGGTGCCAGCGCGACCGGGGTTGTAATCTTTTTCCATGTTGGCGTGCTGAACGTCGCCGGTCTGGGCCATGAAACCGTCAATCACGCGGTGGAACGCCACGTTGTCATAGTGGCCGGCACGGGCCAGCTCTTTCATGCGCTCGACATGTTTGGGGGCTACATCGGGCAGCAGCTCGATGGTGACGGTGCCGCCTTTCAGCTCCATCAGGATGGTGTTCTCGGGGTCTTTGATCTCGGCCATTGCGGGCTCCTTGGTTTAGCGTTGCCCCTTAACTAAGA
Organism: Thalassovita sp.; assembly: GCA_029212905.1. Lineage (GTDB taxonomy): Bacteria > Pseudomonadota > Alphaproteobacteria > Rhodobacterales > Rhodobacteraceae > Thalassobius. The sequence goes on along the minus strand of JARGPB010000002.1, from coordinate 88,826 downwards.
CCCATCGCCGCGCTTGCCAAGCCGGAGGTTGACGGAACGGCGGCTTCGGGCCAAGAGGGGGCAAATTTATTTACTCGGAGGGAAGCTCGATGGGTTGGAAGACTTTGGACGATATGGATTTGAACGGCAAACGCGTGTTGGTGCGTGTGGACATTAACGTGCCGGTCAAGGACGGCGAGGTCACAGACGCCACCCGCATCGAACGGATCGCCCCCACCGTAAATGACATCCTGGCCCAAGGCGGCCGCCCGATCCTGGTGGCGCATTTCGGCCGCCCAAAGGGCAAGGTCGTGCTGGACATGTCCCTGCGCGTCACCATCAAAGCCCTGGAAAAGGCGCTGGAACACAAGGTGGTCTTTGTCGAAACCCTGGAGGCCGCTGAAATCCACACCGATGAAGAGCGCGCCGCCGAGGTGGTCTTGCTGGAAAACATCCGTTTCTATCCCGGCGAGGAACAGAACGACCCAGACTTCGCCGCCCGCCTGGCTAAACTGGGCGACATCTATTGCAACGATGCCTTCTCGGCCGCGCACCGCGCCCATGCCTCGACCGAGGGCGTGGCACAGCTGCTGCCCTCGTGTGCCGGGCGCCTGATGCAGGCCGAGCTGGAGGCGCTGGAGGCCGCCCTGGGCAAACCCACCCGCCCCGTCGTCGCTGTGGTTGGCGGTGCCAAAGTCTCGACCAAGCTAGAGCTGCTGGGCAATCTGGTCGCCAAGGTCGACCATTTGGTCATCGGTGGCGGCATGGCCAATACGTTTCTGGCCGCGCAGGGCATCAACGTGGGCAAATCGCTGGCCGAACATGACATGACCGACACCGCACTGGAAATTCTGGACAAGGCCAAGACCGCAGGATGCGAGATCGTGCTGCCGTCGGACGTGGTTGTCGCCGCTGAATTCAAAGCCAATGCCGAAAACTGCACCGTGTCCGCCGACGCCTGCCCCGCAGACAAGATGATCCTGGACGCAGGCCCCGACAGCGTGGCGCGCATTGGCTCCATTCTGGACAGCGCCAAAACCCTGATTTGGAACGGCCCGCTGGGCGCGTTTGAAATCACCCCCTTCAACATGGCCACCAATGCCGCCGCCAAGAAAGCCGCCGAGCTAAGCAAATCTGGCGCGCTGACGTCTGTTGCCGGTGGTGGCGACACGGTTGCGGCGCTGAACCAGGCCAGTGCAGCAGCGGATTTCACCTATATCTCGACCGCCGGCGGGGCGTTTCTGGAATGGATGGAGGGCAAAACCCTGCCCGGTGTTGCCGCGCTCGAGGCATCAACGGCCTGATTTCGCCAATCCTGGTGCCCGTTAGCGCGACCAGAATTGTATCCTCGTTTCGTCTGACCTAGTGTGCGGCGAAACGGGGGGTCCCCCGGATAGTTACTCGTATTTAAACGGAAATAAACATGTCGAAAGAACAGCAAATTGAACAGATGTGCGGCTGCAACGGCTTTATCGCAGCACTGGATCAGAGCGGCGGTTCGACCCCGAAAGCCCTGAAACTGTACGGTGTCGAAGAAGACGCCTACAACAGCGAAGAAGAGATGTTCGGCCTGATCCACGACATGCGTGCGCGGATCGTGAACTCGCCCGCCTTTACCGGCGATCAGATCATCGGCGCGATCCTGTTCGAACGCACCATGGACAGCGAAATCGGCGGCAAACCCTCGGCCAGCTACCTGTGGGAAGACCGCCGCGTTGTGCCTTTTCTGAAAGTCGACAAAGGCTTGGCAAACGAAACCGACGGCGTGTGCCTGATGAAGGACATGCCCGACCTGGACGCGTTGCTTGAGAAAGCCGTGGCAAACGGGATTTTCGGCACCAAGATGCGCTCGGTTGTTAACGCGGCCTCGGCCAGCGGAATCGCGGCGATTGTGGAGCAACAGTTTGCCGTCGGCAAACAGATCCTGAGCCACGGCCTGGTGCCGATCATCGAACCCGAGGTGACAATCACCATCACCGACAAAGCCGAAGCCGAGAAAATCCTGTTGGGCGAGATCCGCAAACAGCTGGACGCCCTGCCCGACGATCAACAGGTTATGCTGAAGCTGACCCTGCCCGAGACGGAAAACACCTATAAGCCGCTGGTGGATCACCCCCGAGTGATGCGTGTCGTCGCCCTGTCGGGCGGGTATCCGCGTGACGAAGCCAATGACCGCCTGTCCAAAAACTCGGGCATCATCGCCAGCTTCTCGCGGGCGCTGACCGAAGGGCTGTCGGCCAAACAGGACGACAAGGACTTTGATGATACGCTGGCCGGAACCGTGTCCAGCATCTATGCGGCCTCGGTTGCGGGATAACGCATCGTAGCACCCGGCCCCGGCTGGTGTGCAATGAGTATTTAGAGCAAGATGAAAGGGGCGGTCTGGATCAGGACCGCCCCGTTTCGTTGGAGGCAAGGGATGCAGATCAGGGATGCCAGTGCGGCGGATGCGAGGGCGATTGCGGGAATATATAATGACGCCGTGCGCAACACGACCGCCATTTGGAACGAGCACGAGAGAGATGTGGAGGACCGCGCCGCATGGGTGGCCGACAGGCAGGCGGCGGGCTATCCGGTGTTGGTCGCCATGCGCGCGGGCAGTGTTGTGGGCTATGCGTCCTATGGTCCGTGGCGGGCGTTTGACGGGTTTCGCGCGACGGTGGAGCATTCGGTCTATGTGCGGGACGATCAGCGCGGCGGCGGGATTGGTTTGGCCTTGATGGAGGCGCTGATTGCGCGCGCCCGCAAGGCCGATCTGCATGTCATAGTGGCCGGGGTTGAGGCTGGAAATGCAGCCTCGATCCGGCTGCATGAGCAATTGGGGTTTCAACAGGTCGGGCGGATGCCGCAGGTCGGGCAGAAATTCGGGCGCTGGCTGGATCTGGTGTTCTTGCAACTGGTGCTGGACGCGCGTGCCGCGCCCTAGATCCGGTTCAAGAGCGCCAGCGTATCCACGCCTGAAATTGCCCCCGCCGTGGCCCCGCGCTGACCGTCGATCCGGGTGGTGATATAGCCATCGGCCACCGCATTCGGGGCGTTTTCCAACAGCATCGCCGCCGCCAGTAAAGTGGCCAGGTTTTCGGTGAACCAGCGGGCCTCGGATTCGGGGGGCACGCTGGGCCAACGGGCCAGATGCGCCTTGAGCGCCGCGTCATAGCGCGCATCCTGTCCTTTCACGCGGTTCAGGCGGGTCATCAGCGCCTCAGCCGCATCAGGAGCGCGGACCAAAGTGCGCACAATGTCCAGGCAGATCACATTGCCCGAGCCTTCCCAGATTGAATTTAGCGGCGCCTCGCGGTAGAGCATCGGCATCGGGGTTTCCTCGATATAGCCCATACCGCCCAGGGTCTCCATTGCCTCGTAGATGACGCCGGGGGCGCGTTTGTTGGACAGGTATTTCGCAAGAGCGACGGCAATCCGGGCAAAGGCGCGGTCCTCTTCGGTCGTGCCGTCAAAGGCCTGTGCGCAGCCCATGGCCAAGGCCAACGCGCCCTCCCAATCCAACGCCAGATCCGCGATCACCGATTGCATCAGGGGCTGATCAATCAGGCGCCGCTGAAAGGCGTGGCGGTGGCTGATCCACCATTTGGCCTCGGACAGGGCGGCGCGCATCAGGCCCGCAGGGGCAACCGCAGTATCCAGACGCGTATGGTGGACCATTTCAATGATGGTCTTTACCCCCTGCCCTTCGTCGCCCAGACGATACGCCAAGGCATAGTCATACTCGATCTCAGAAGAGGCATTGGCGCGGTTGCCCAGCTTTTCCTTCAACCGTTGCAGGTGGATCGTGTTGCGCGTGCCGTCCTCTAGCCACCGGGGGACCACGAAACAGGTCAGCCCGCCGGGGGCCTGCGCCAAGGTCAGGAACCCGTCACACATGGGCGCCGAGCAGAACCACTTGTGCCCGATCAGGCGGTAATGTTCCCCATCGCGCACCGCCCGTGTCGAATTGGCCCGCACATCTGACCCGCCCTGTTTTTCGGTCATCGCCATGCCCATGGTCGCGCCCGTTTTCTGCGACAGGGGCAGAACCCTTGGATCATAGCTGCGCGCGGTCAACTTGGGCGTCCACAGTTTTGCCAGCGCGGCGTCATTCTGCAAGGCAGGCACGGCGGCATAGGTCATCGTCAACGGGCAGGACACGCCTGGTTCCAGCTGCGCCATGAAATACGTCAGCGCGGCGTGGGTCGCGTGTCCGCCCGCGGCCCCCTCCCATGCGACAGCGGAATATCCGTGCTGAACGCCCAGCTCCATAATCTTATGATAGCCGGGATGGAACGTTACCTCATCCACGCGGCGCCCCGAGCGATCAAACAGTTTCAGGCGGGGTGCATCACGGCGGGCATCCTCGGCGGCCACAGTCATCTCTTGTGTGCCAAACGCCTGCCCAGCTGAGGCCAACGCCGCCAAATCCGCCCCCGCATGTGCCATTTGCTCGCGCAGCGGCTGGTCCTCGGCCCACAGGTCCCGTTCGACGCGCGGCTCGGGTTGGTTCTGGACGTCGTGCGTGTTCAAAATGCTGTGGCCGCTGGCGCTCATTCCGGGTCCTCCTCCAAGGTTAGGCGCACAATGCCAACAGCGCAGAATCATATCCAGTTTGACGCCGCGTTCCGAAAAAAATGACGCCACGCCAAACCTCTGGTGCGATTAGGGGATTCACAAATCGAATCACTTGTGGCATTGTTCAAAAATCGCCCGTCAGAGGCGGAACCAGAGGCAGAATACATGGCACATCGCAGGAAACCGGCCTTCGGGGCTTGGGTTTATTTCACATCCGCTTTCGCATTGGGGGCCTATTTTACCTTTGCCGCCGTGCAAGGGGGCTATGGTGTGTTCCGGCGCGCAGAAATCACGGCTGAATCCCGCGGTCTGGAACATGAGCTGGACAAAATCTCGGTCGAGGTTGCCCAGATGGAAAACCTGACCCGACGGCTATCGGACGAATATCTGGATCTGGATCTTCTGGACGAACAAGCCCGCACCGTTCTGGGCCTTTTGCGCAGTGACGAGCTGGCAATCCGCTAACCCCGAAAATTTTTTCTGACTAACCGGCTGAAACCACGTTGTTTTCTGGCCGTGCGCTTCCCCACGTCAATTTGTACTCGCCTCAGGGCAACGGATGATATATAAATGGTTTAACGCTAAACTATTCTTGGTTCCGGGAGGGGAAGCCGCATGGCCGCCAGAAAAACCCAAAGTAAATCAAACGTTTCTGCCGAAGACCTGAAGACATACTATCGTGACATGCTGCTGATCCGCCGATTCGAGGAAAAAGCAGGTCAGCTGTATGGCATGGGTCTGATTGGCGGGTTCTGCCACCTGTATATCGGCCAAGAAGCCGTCGTTGTCGGACTTGAGGCCGCGACAGAGGAAGGCGACAAGCGCGTCACGTCCTATCGCGATCACGGTCATATGCTGGCTTGCGGCATGAACCCTGACGGCGTCATGGCCGAACTGACTGGTCGCGAAGGCGGCTATTCCAAGGGCAAGGGCGGTTCGATGCACATGTTCTCGAAAGAGAAACATTTCTATGGGGGTCACGGCATCGTTGGTGCTCAGGTGCCGCTGGGGGCCGGGCTGGCCTTTGCCGACAAATACAATGAAACCGGCCGTGTCACCTTTACCTATTTCGGGGACGGCGCCGCCAACCAGGGCCAGGTCTACGAGACCTTCAACATGGCCGCCCTGTGGAAGCTGCCGGTGATTTTTGTCATTGAAAACAACCAGTACGCCATGGGAACCGCGCAGAAACGCTCGACCTCGACACCGGATCTGTACACCCGCGGCGAGGCGTTCGGCATCCCCGGCGAGGCTGTGGATGGCATGGATGTTCTGGCCGTCAAAGCCGCCGGCGAAAAGGCGGTCGCGCACTGCCGCGCCGGTGAAGGGCCCTATATCCTTGAGGTGAAAACCTACCGCTACCGGGGGCACTCGATGTCCGACCCGGCCAAGTACCGGACCCGCGACGAGGTGCAGAAAATGCGCGAAGAGCGCGACGCCATCGAACATGTGCGCGACCTGCTGCTGAACGGCAAACACGCCACCGAAGATGACCTGAAGGCCATCGACAAAGAGATCAAAGAAATCGTCAACAAATCCGCCGATTTCGCCAAAGCCAGCCCCGAGCCCGCCCTGGACGAGCTCTGGACTGATATTTACGCCTGAGGAGGAGACGATCATGGCAACAGAAATTCTCATGCCGGCGCTCTCCCCCACGATGGAGGAAGGCACCCTGGCCAAATGGTTGGTCAAGGAAGGCGACACCGTGCAATCCGGCGACATCATGGCCGAGATTGAAACCGACAAGGCGACGATGGAATTCGAAGCCGTAGACGAAGGCATCATCGGTAAAATCCTGATCGCAGAAGGCACCGAAGGCGTCAAAGTGAACACCGCCATCGCGATCCTGATCGAAGAGGGCGAAAGCGTCGATGACATCGCCGCCCCTGCACCGGTCGAAACCGCCGCCCCCGCGGCAGCACCCGCCGCCGCCGTCGCAGCAGCCCCCGAAATCAAGCCCGTGGACCTGTCACCCGACTGGCCCGAAGGCACCCCCATGAAGCAACAAACCGTCCGCGAAGCCTTGCGCGACGCCATGGCCGAAGAAATGCGCAGCGACGAAAGCGTCTACCTGATGGGCGAGGAAGTCGCCGAATATCAGGGCGCATACAAAGTCAGCCAGGGTCTGTTGGACGAATTCACCGCCAAGCGCGTCATCGACACCCCGATCACCGAGCACGGCTTTGCCGGGATCGCCGTCGGGTCTGCTTTTGCCGGTCTACGCCCGATTGTGGAATTCATGACCTTCAACTTTGCGATGCAGGCGATTGACCACATCATCAACTCGGCCGCCAAAACGCTGTACATGTCCGGCGGTCAGATGGGCTGTCCGATCGTGTTCCGTGGGGCCAACGGCGCCGCCGCGCGCGTGGGCGCCCAGCACAGCCAGGACTATTCCGCCTGGTACGCGCAGATCCCCGGCCTCAAGGTGGTCATGCCCTACTCGGCCGCCGATGCCAAAGGTCTGCTGAAAACCGCGATCCGCGACGCGAACCCGGTGATCTTCCTCGAGAATGAAATCCTCTATGGTCGCACGTTTGACGTGCCCGACATGGACGATTTCACGATCCCCTTCGGCAAGGCCAAAATCTGGCGCGAGGGCACGGATGTGACCATCGTCAGCTTTGGTATCGGGATGCAATATGCGCTCGAAGCCGCCGATAAACTGGCCGAAGACGGTATCTCGGCCGAGGTGATCGACCTGCGCAGCCTGCGCCCGATCGACTACGATACCGTTCTGAATTCTGTTATGAAAACAAACCGTTGCGTGACAGTCGAGGAAGGCTTCCCTGTCGCCTCTCTGGGCAACCACCTGTCGGCCACGATCATGGAACGCGCCTTTGATTATCTGGATGCGCCTGTGATCAACTGCACCGGCAAGGACGTCCCCATGCCCTATGCGGCCAATCTTGAAAAACTGGCGCTGGTGACCACCGACGAGGTAATCGCAGCCGTCAAGCAAGTCACCTACCGGTAAGGAGAAAACGCGATGCCTATTGAAATTCTGATGCCCGCGCTCTCTCCCACCATGGAGGAAGGCACGCTGGCCAAATGGCTGGTCAAAGAAGGCGACACCGTGCAATCGGGCGACCTCTTGGCCGAGATTGAAACCGATAAGGCGACGATGGAATTCGAAGCCGTGGATGACGGGGTGATCGGCAAGATCCTGATCGCCGAAGGCTCCGAAGGCGTCAAGGTGAACACCGCCATCGCCGTGTTGCTCGAAGACGGCGAAACCGCTGATGACATTGGCACCGCCTCGCCGCCCGCGCCGGAGGCCGCACCGGCCGACGCGGACACCAAGGCGGCCCCCGCAGGGGGCTCCGCGGTGACCGCAGCCCCTGCCCCGGCAGCCCCCGCCGCTGCGGACGGCTCGCGCATTTTCGCCTCGCCTCTGGCCCGGCGCATCGCCGCCGACAAAGGCCTGGACCTCGGCCAGATCGCTGGCTCTGGTCCGCGTGGCCGCATCGTCAAAGCCGACGTCGAAGGCGCCACGGCCAAACCCGCGGCACCTGCAACGGCGCCCGCCCCAACAGCGACCCCGGCCCCTGTTGCCGCCGCAGCCACCGGCCCTTCGACCGACACCGTCAAGAAGATGTACGACGGCCGCCCCTACGAGGAAATCAAACTGGACGGGATGCGCAAAACCATCGCTGCGCGCCTGACCGAGGCCAAGCAAACCATCCCGCATTTCTATCTGCGCCGCGACATTCAGCTGGATGCCCTGCTGAAATTCCGCAGCCAGTTGAACAAGCAGCTTGAGCCGCGCGGGATCAAACTCTCGGTCAATGATTTCATCATCAAGGCCGTCGCCAACGCGCTACAGCAAGTGCCCGAATGCAATGCTGTCTGGGCCGGTGATCGCGTGCTGCAACTGAAACCTTCGGATGTGGCCGTTGCGGTCGCGATCGAGGGCGGGCTCTTCACCCCCGTTCTGCAAGACGCCGATGTCAAATCCCTGTCGGCCCTGTCGACCGAGATGAAAGACCTGGCCAAACGCGCCCGCGACCGCAAGCTCGCACCGCATGAATATCAGGGCGGCACCTTTGCGATCTCGAATCTGGGGATGTTCGGCATCGACAATTTCGACGCCATCGTGAACCCGCCCCATGCGGGGATTCTGGCGGTCGGCTCGGGCGTCAAAAAGCCGGTTGTCGGCGCCGATGGCGAACTGACCGTTGCCACCGTCATGTCCGTCACCATGTCCGTGGATCACCGGGTTATCGACGGCGCGCTGGGGGCCAACCTGCTACAGGCCATCGTGGACAATCTGGAAAACCCGATGGTCATGCTAGCCTGAAGCCATTGATACGACAAAGAAAACGCCGGGGTCTTGCCCCGGCGTTTTGCGTTTCAGCCCATCTGATAGCCGGGGGTTGATCGCATCAAGGCGATTTCGTCCTCGGTCATGCCATCCTCGACCCCGTCGAACAGTGGCGTGCTCAGATAGCGCTCGCCCGTGTCCGGCAGCATCGCCAGAATGACCGATCCCTTGGGCGCCGTCTGGGCGACCTTCAACGCGGTCGCAAAAGTCGCCCCGCCGGAAATCCCGGTGAAAATCCCCTCGTCGCGGGCCAGATTCTGCGCGGCCTCGATGCTTTCGGGGCCACCGATAGGGATCAGGCTGTCATAGCCGTTCTTGTCCAGCAATTCCTGCAAAACCAACGGGATGAAATCCGGGGTCCAGCCCTGGATCGGATGCGGCGCAAAGGCCGCGTGGCTGACCGCAGGCTCACCATCCTCGGTACGATCCTGAGCAATACCGCTTTGGATCATCGCCGCAGCCGAGGGTTCGGACAACACGATTTTCGTGTCCGGGCTTTCGCGCCGCAGCACGCGGCTGACCCCTGTAATTGTGCCTCCGGTTCCGAACCCAGATACATAGTAATCCAGAGACTTCCCCTTGAAATCATTCATGATTTCCCGCGCGGTCGTGTGTTCGTGGATGTCGGCATTGGCCTCGGTCTCGAATTGACGCGCAAAGAACCAGCCGTTCGCCTCGGCCAGTTCCTTGGCCTTTTGGTACATGCCGGTGCCCTTCTGTTCCTTGGGCGTCAGGATCACCTTGGCGCCCAGGAACCGCATCAGTTTGCGCCGTTCCACGCTGAAGGTTTCAACCATCGTGATCACCAGAGGGTACCCTTTGGCCGCGCAGACCATCGCCAGTCCGATGCCCGTGTTGCCGCTGGTGGCCTCGACCACTGTCTGGCCGGGCTTCAGCGCGCCCGAGGCCTCGGCGGCCTCGATGATATTCAGCGCCAGGCGATCCTTGACCGAGCCGCCAGGATTGAACGCCTCGGCCTTGACGTACAGGCTCACATGGTCCGGGGCCAATTTGTTGATGCGGATGGCCGGCGTGTTGCCCACCGTGTCCAGAATGCTGTCATAGGTCTGGCCGCGGCCGGTCGTTTGACGGGTCATCGCACCCCTCCTTTGCAATAAAAATACCCGGTCAGGGTAAATCCTGCCGGGCATCGCCACAATGCAAACGATTGGAATGCTTTCCTGATTTCAGCCTAGCAGTCGGAACATCCGGTCAGGCTTTGGTCCATCAGAACCGAGGGCGTATCGCAGCCCGCCTCGCCCACGACCTTGGCCGGGACGCCTGCAACGGTGGTTTTCGGCGGCACATCATGCAGCACAACCGAACCCGCCGCAACGCGCGAGCAATGCCCAATGGTGATGTTGCCCAGCACCTTGGCCCCGGCGCCGATCAGCACGCCATCGCCAATCTTGGGGTGGCGATCCTCGTCCTCTTTGCCGGTCCCGCCCAGAGTCACCGAATGCAGCAAGGACACGTTGTCCCCCACCACAGCCGTTTCACCAATCACGATGGAATGGGCGTGGTCGATCATGATACCCTTGCCGATCCGCGCGGCCGGGTGAATATCCACGCCAAAGCTCTCAGAGATGCGCATCTGAAAGAAATAAGCCATATCCTTGCGCCCGTTCACCCACAGCCAATGCGCGACACGATAGGCCTGAATCGCCTGAAATCCCTTAAAGAACATCAGCGGCTGCAAAAACCGATGGCAAGCCGGATCGCGGTCGAAAACCGCAACAATATCGGCGCGCGCGGACAGCGCCAGCGACGGGTCGGCCCCATAGGCCACATCACAGATTTCGCGGATCAACTGCTCGGACATCTCGCCCGAGGCCAGCTTCAGCGAAATTCTGTACGCCAACGCATTTTCAATCGAGGCATGGTGCAAGATGCTGGAATGCAGCAACCCGCCCAAGAGCGGTTCGTCAGCAACAGCCTGCTCAGCCTCGGCAATGATCCGGTTCCAGACAGGATCAACCTGTGCAAGTTTCGCGCGCTTTTCATACATGGCATCAGTCCTTTGATCGCTGCGACTATAGCAGATAGGCGCGAATGGCAAAATGCAAAGCTTTGAAACAGTTGATCACGAATACGAATGGCCCGCCGGCGCAAACCGACGGACCTTCTTGGTGATTGTCCGGTGTTATGCCCCCAGTGTCACACTGGCGAAATACCCTGCGCCGAACCGCGCCGACACCTGCGCGACGCGCAATTCATACAGCCCCGTCACCCCATCCTCGGCCTGCATGGCGGCGGTATAGGTCCAGCCAGTCCAGCCTTGGGCGACTTCGCGCAGTACGGTGTCTCCTTGCTGAACCCGCAGCAGATAGGATTCGGATTCCTCGCCCATGGGCACGTCCGTGGCCTCCCAGCTATCGCCCTCGATCCGGGTGCGGCGAATCCAGCTAAAGGACGCATCCCCGTTGCTCAGCACGCTGCCCCTCAGATGCGCCGGCGCATAGGGCTTCAGCCCGATCCCCGCAAAGGCCAGAACCTCGTGCCGATAGGACGGATCGTCATAGGCCCGCAACGACGGCCCGATCCGATAGTGATGCGCAACATTCCGCGTCGAGCGCCGCAGCTCCAACTGGGTCGGCCCGCCATCCAGCAGCACAAAGTAGCTGCCCTCGGGCCAGGTATCCGGCATCAACCCGTCGCTGCCTTGCTGCCCGCGCAGCAAAACGGACAGGTGCCAGGTGTTCTCTCCCACCAGCTCGGCGTCGCGGAACTGGATGATTTCCCAGTTTTCAGGGCTGCCGTCGCCAATCGCCGCCGCGTTGCCACCATTCAGCAACGACAGCTCGCTGATGCCACTCAGATCGCCGCGCACCAATCGCACCTGCACCACGCCCACACGGTCATACAGCCCCACCGGCGCCGCGTGCAAAGGCGCAGTCAACTGCCCGATCACCGACGGGCGACCAAGCGTTTCCAGCAGCGTGTAATCCGTGTCCTCGACGGAGTTGTACACCGACACCGTTCCAGGCCAGGGCGTCGCTGTGGCGGCGACATGCGGCGCATGGCCCAGTTCGTCCCCTGTCAGGCGCGGCAGATCCATGAACAGCGAAAACACCGACGAGGGAGCGGCAAAGCTGGACACCGTCGCCGGATCCTCTGGCATGTCCACCGGCAGATAGCTTTCGCGTTCCACCCGGACACCCTCGGCCTGCAATGCCGTGCCGCTTTCGACCCGGTCCAGCCGGTAGCGCGTGCCATCCTCCAGGCCGATCACATCCCCCGCGCCCAGCGCCGATAGCGACGGCGGCAGCGACAGCTTGATCCCATCGCGTGCAATCCGGGCCTCGCTGAGCCAGCGTTCGACGGTCTGGCGGCCTTCGGATCGGGTCATCAGCAGCGGCACCTCGGACGAGGACACCGCATGGCTTTGTTCATCCGGCAGTACGGCCTCTTCGGCGACGGTTTCGAAATCGCCCCCCGCCTCGACGAACCGCAGGCGCACACGGCCTGTCAGGTCGCTTTCGCTGGCGCGGGTCAGATCCTGCCCGTTGGGCGTATCGCTGGTCACGGCCAACCCATCCAGCGCCACCTGCCTGGTCACACGCCCGTCGCGGTTGCGGAATTGCAGCACGCCATCGCGCTCGACCGCGTCGAACCCATAACGCAGCATCAAAGGTTGCAGCATCGCGCGTGCGCTGTCTGTCCCATCCGCGGAATACCCGCGGACCAGCCCGTGCAACTGATCCGTCTCTAGTGCGCTGACACCCGCATCCTGGCAGATTTCCGTCACCAGACCCGCCAAAGACCGCGCCGCACCCCGCCCATTCAGCCAATGGCCCTTGGGATAATTCTCGCCGTCGCTCCACAGGTCTGCGTTGGCCGGGAAATGCGGATAGGGCCGCGCGTCCCACGCCCAGACATAGGCATTCTGCATATCCAGCATCGGTTCGCCATATTCCACCGACACAGGGTTGACCTCGGGGTCATCCCAATACCCCAGCATCGCGCGCAGGTATTGCATCTGGATGTATTCATCCCGCCGACCCGTGGAATATTTCGGCAAGCTGGATTCCGAGGACTTCGCATCCAGAAACTTATTCGGCTGGTTGGTGCCCTTGTCGATCGCCGCACAGCCCAGTTCCGTGAACCAGATCGGTTTCGATTGCGGCACCCAATCGGTAGGCACAGCACTGCGCACGCCATTCACCCGGTCGTGGTGATCGTTCTGCCACCAGTTGCGGATGTCCTTGTATCGGTACACCCAGGGCTCGTTATGCGCGCCATCGGTGATTTCGGTACGGATTTGCGCCGCCTCAGCCTCGGGGGAATGGTAATACCAGGCATAACCCTCGCCCCCTTCGATGTTGGACCGCAGATAGCCCAAATCATAGATCGAGCCCCAGTCGGCATCCAGATGCGCGTCTCCCTCGCGCCAATCCGACAGGGGCATGTAGTTGTCGATCCCGATGAAATCAATCTCGTCATCTGCCCACAGCGGGTCCAGATGGAAATACACATCCCCCGAGCCATCCTGAGGATGATAGCCGAAATACTCCGACCAATCCGCCGCATAGCCCAGCTGAACCCCCGCCCCCAACAGGCTGCGCACCTCAATCGTCAGTTGCCGCAGCGCCTGCACAGCCGGAAAGCCCACCGCCCCACGCAATTGCGTCAGCCCGCGCATCTCTGATCCGATACAGAAGGCCGCCACACCCCCAGCCGCCGCACATAAGGCCGCGTTGTGCAGAATGAACCGGCGATAGGACCACTCTGCAGGGCCATCATAGCTGACCACCCCATCCTCAATCGTGAAATCACTGGCCGAGGCCGTCCCAAAGAACGCAGCCACCTGCGCCTCGGCTGCGGCGGTTCCATCGGGCGAGCCCTCCATACCCGGTGCCAGCGCCCCGGTGATCCGTCCGCGCCACGGCAGTGCGGGCTGCTCGTCCGCACCGTAGGGATCGGTCAGCCCGTTCCCCGCCAGTTGATCCATCAGCAGGAATGGATAGACCATCACCCGCTTGCCCCGCGCGGACAATTCGCCCAGCGCCTGGATTACGGATTGATCCGTGGGCGTCCCCCCATAGACCGTACGCCCCTCCAGTTCCGGGATTACCTCGGCTGTGTCGCGGTCCAGCCCTGCAACGGTCCAGGGCATGTCCTCGGCGTCATATTCGGCCTGTTCCACCATGGGGCGGATCGTACACGCCCCACAGCGCAGATCATTGCCGAACCAGCTGACAATCAGCGACACCGCCTCGGCCTGGGGCAGTTCGCGTTCCAACTGGTCAACCGACGTCATGAAATCCGTGTTCCCCGAGGGCGAGTTGATATTCACCGTCTTGCTTTCGCCCATGCTGTATTCCACCACAGCCGGGTCCACGGCCAACGCATATTCCCCTGTGCCGGGGATCATCGCCACGCCTTTGACCGCGCGCGCGGGTTCGGCCAGATCTGTGCCCTCATGCACCCTGTCCGCCCGCAGCACCTCGAACGAGAACTGAGGCACCCGGTTGCCGAATTGCGACAGGTCCAGGTCCTCGAACACCACATAGGCCGTCCCGCGATAGGCCGGGACAGCGCCCGCGCCCTCGACGGCTTCCATCTTGGGGTCAGGCAGTTGCTGGTCGTCGCCGGGATAGACGCGCATATTCAGATCCGCCGGGGCGATTTCCGTGCCATCGGCCCAGACGCGCCCCACACCGTCGATCACGCCTTCGCACAGCGCCACCGCCAGACTGACCGAATAACTGTATTCCCGCGTCGAGGGCGTCGAAGGCACGCCCTTTCCCCCGCCCGAACGCGCCACATGCTCCGCGAAATGCGTCGCCCAGATCACCTGACCGCCGACGCGCATCCGCCCATACAGCCGCCCGATCGCGTCCCCCTCGCCCGAGCCGGTCAGCCGGAACCTGTCCACCCGGCCGGACTCGATCACATCCGAGCCCTGCCCCAGCAGTTTCTGGTCGATCATCCGCCCGACCGTCGCCCCCACAAAGCGCCCCGCCGCCACCATCGACAGCCCCAGAACCGAGCCCCCGATCGAGCCCCCCGCAGCCGCACCCGCAGCCGATAGCAATATCGTGGCCATTAGATTTCTCCTTCAGGAAATGCGAACCGGGCCACGATGCGCCGCCGCCAGGGCTGGCTCAGGGGGCTTTCCACCACCGCGTGGCCCGAATAGGCATGAATAAACGTGGGCCGCGCGCCGATATCGCCTGCGATCCCCAGATGTTTTGCCACCCCCCTGTCCCGCATCCGAAACAGCAGCACGTCGCCGGGGGCCTCGTCCCCCACGGGCTTGGGTGCCAGGTGCCGCAAGGCCGCCCGCCACAGGGCCTCGTCCCCCTGAGGTTCGGACCAGTCGCGGCTGTAGTTCGGCACGTCCTCGGGTTCCGGCCCGATCACGTCGCGCCACACCCCCCGCAACAGGCCCAGACAATCGGTGCCAGCGCCTTTGACGCTGCATTGATGGCGATAGGGCGTGCCCAGCCAGCCCCGCGCGGCGATGACGATTTCCATGCTCATCGTCTGCTCCCCCCTGTGGCCGTCGCCGAAGCCGGGATCGCAACCGTCCAGTCATTGCCCGGAATGTCGGGAAAACCCTGAAAGTTAGCCAGATTGTTGAACTTGAACCGGCAGGTCTCCATGCGTTTGTCACAGCCAGCCGTCAGCCGCACGCTGTCCCCCACCGCAACCTGGGCCCCCAACACGGACCACAGCGTGATCTCGCGCCCGCTGGCGCCCTGCACATCCTGCTTGATCATGCCCTTCAGACCGGCGGCCTCGCCCGTCAGTACCTCCAGGACGCCGCGCTGGAACCAGCTGTCATCGAACCCCGGTACCGTTTCGAACCACAGCACGTTGGCCTCAATCCCCGTGACGACAACCTCGGCCTGATAGCCTGCCTCGGTCAGGTCCTTGCGACAGACCCCATCCCCCAGCACCGCCGCGCAGGGCCGCTGATACACTCGCCCCATCGGTCGGTTCAGCTGATCGGTCAGCCCCAGCAGCTCGGCCTCAAAGGCGCCCCCGGTGCGGCGCAATTCCCCGATCGAGCCGCGAAACTGCAAGGCCCGCTGCGCCGCATCGGCCCAGTTGACCAGCCAACAGCGCACCTCGGCCCCGTCATAGCGCCCCGCGTTGATATCCGCTTCGGTAATCGCGCCATCCGACAGCGCGCCCATGGCCTCGGTGTTGTCCACCGACAGGCCCGTGCCCTGCTGCAACGCCAAGGCCGTCAGGCCCGTATCCGCACGGAACACGATCCCGTCAAACGTCAGATCCCCGTCATGATCGGTAAAGCCCAGCTGGGTCCCGTCCACACGCGTCACGGCCCAGGCGCGGCACAGCGTTGTCACCCCGCTGGCCAGATGCGCCTGCATGTCATCGCTCAGTCTCATACCCGCACCTCGATCACTGGAACGTCGGGCACCTCGCCTGCCTGGAAACTGGCCACCGAAGACCGGATCCGATCCGTATCAAAGCGCACCGGCACGTCGAATTCGAACCCTGCGGTGATCTCGTCGCCTGCATTTGGCGGCTCCACCAGCGTCACCAACCCCAAACTGGTATCCACGCTGTAATGCACGCCCTCTTTCAGCTCGTCGCCCTCGACTCCCATGCGGACCGTGCCCAGAACGGGTTTCTTGATTGGCCGCGCATAGCTGTGCGGGCCGGATCGGTAGACCTTGGTCAGCGGAAAGCTCACGGTCGCGCCGTCGCCCACCGCGATCACCTGATCGTCAAACCGCACCAAGCCAGACGGCAGGCAGGATTTGAAATCCGCCCAGTCCTTCCAGCGGAACCCGTACATCTGGCCCTGGCGCGCCTCAAAGAACCCGATCAGCGTTTCAACATCGTCCAGCGACCGCATTCCCATACCGGCATCATAGTGCCTGCGGGAATGCGCCCAGGGGGTGTTGCGCTCTTCGTGGCCGTTGACCAAGGTCACGACCTCGGTGCGCCGCTCTGGTCCGCCGACCGCGCCAAAGCTCAGGTTGGCGGGAAATCTCACGTCGTGAAACTGCATGGTAACTCCTTCCGATCAGCGAATGCGCTGGCCACGGCCAAGCGCGCGCCCCATCTGTGCGGCGATCTGTGATTGCGAGCGACGGAAGCCCTCGACATCTGGGGTCGTGATATTCATCACCACGGTTGTTGCGCCGCCGCCCTGCATCCGCACGCCCAGTTTCCCGTCATTGCCGCGCGCCAGCGGCATGATTGCCTCTGGGCCCGCCTCCCCCATCAGCCCGGTGCCTCCGCGCATCGGAAAGGTCGTCGGGCCACTGACCACGCCCCCATTGGCAAAGGGCATCACCCGCCCCTGCGAAAACGAGCCCCCATCCGCAAAGGGCATCAGGCCCCCCACCACATTCGCCAGCAGGCCACCGAAATGGTCGGTCACGGGTTTGACCGCCGCCGAATAGACCGTGTTGATCATCGACTGAGCCACCGTCCGCAGCGCGTCCGACAGCTTCATCCCGTCCAGGATTACCCCGTCAAAGGCCTTGCGCAGACCGCGGCTCAGCCCCTTTTCCAGCGCATCGACATCCAGGGCCGTCGCGCCCATCGCTGCCTGCACCCGGCGCAGTTCCACCTCGAACCCTGCCGCCATATTCGTGGCCGCCGCCAAAGAGGTCTCTAACGCCTCGGTCTGATCTTGTAGCCCGTCCAGCCCGTCAATTTCCGCCATTTTCCATGTCTCCTTTGCGGTCTGGATAGGCTGCCAGCAGCTCGTCCAGACGTGACCGTCCCAGGGGGGCCGCGCCGCTTCCGGCCCCCAAGAGGATTCTCAGCTCTGCCGGGGTCAGCCGCCAGAATTCGGACGGCGACAGCCCCAGCCCGTTCATCCCGGCCCGCATCAGGGCGGGCCAGTCGAACCCGTTCATGCAGTCTCGCCCGGGACGGTAAAGGCGCGCGCCAGCAGCTCGGCCGCAACGCGCGCCGCCACCATCGGGCCGCCTTCGATATCGGCCTGGGCCAATTCTTCGGTCTGGCCCTGCCAGCCCCCCCCGCGCAGCCCCGCCGCCAGCAACAGCAGCACGTCGCGCGACGAAAACCCGCCCCCTTCGAACCGCTCGACCAGCGCGACCAGAGTCTCGGTCTTCAGCGCCGCCTCCAGTTCCGCCAGCGCGCCCAGCGTCAGCTTCAGCACCCGGCGTTCGCCATTCATCACCAGCGCCACTTCGCCTGCCCAGGGGTTCGCCATCTTACACGTCCGCCGTAAAGATCAGCGCCCCCGCCGAGGCCATCGACATCTCATAGGTCGCCTCGCCGTTATGGCTGCCCGAATACTCGATCCCCGAGATCTGGAACGCGCCTTCGACCACGCCGAAATCGGGGATAATCACCTGAAAATCCGGCGTTTCCCCGTCAAAGAAGATCTGCCGCGCGCGTTCATCCGTGTTGGCGTCCTTGAACACGCCCGACCCGGAAATCGAGGCCGACTTGACCCCTGCGCCCCCCAGCAGTTCGCGCCATCCGCCCTGGCTTTCCAGGCTGGTGACGTCCACGCTATCGGCGTTGAAACTGACGCGCGTGGCGCGCAGCCCTGCTATTGTTTCGAACTGACCGTCCCCGGTCAGGTCCACCTTGATCAACAGATCCTTGCCATTCTGAGCAGCCATCTCACTCACTCCATCGTTAGGAAAATTCAGTTATCTTCGACGCGGGCGCGGAACTTCAGGTCGATCCGCCGTGCGGTGCCCTTTTGTTCGCGCACCGCCTGTGCCTTGTAGAAATTCAGCGCCACCAGCGTGCCGCGTGTCAGGGTCAGATCCGCATCCACCAAAGCGTCACAGATCGCTGCCGCCAGGTCCTTGGCCGCTCCGAATCCCGCCTGGGTCGTGTAAACCGTCACGGTGAATTCATGCTGCGCGCCCGCGCCCGTCTTATCCGAGCGATCCCGCACCAGTTCCGGCCCCAGGCTCACATATGTGTCCGGCACCCCCCCCGAGGGCACGGCGTCAAACACCTGCGCATCCACCGCCGCATCCGCCACCAGGGCCTGATACACCGCCGTTTGCAGCGCTGCTGCCATTGCATAGCTCATGCTGCGGCCTCCTCTTGTGCGATGCAGATCAGGTACCGCCCCTCGGCGTCCTTTTCGGCCACTGACAGGATGCGAAACAGCCGCGTTCCTTCGCGGAATCGCTGCTCCGCGCGGGGGCGCATGGTCGATCCCACAGGCGCCGCACGCACCGTGATCTTGTAGCTCGCAACCGAGCGCGCCCCGCCCCCTGCTGCCGTTTCGCGCCCCGATCGGAACGCGACATCGGCCCACAGATGGCCCAGCTCGACCCACGACTGGGCAAAGCCCCCGGCCCCGTCAGGGGTGGAAACCGGGTTTTCCAGCGCCAGCGCCCTGTTCAGACGCGGGGCTTTCATGACGCTCTCCCGGCGAAGACGCGGATCGTGCGGTACCGCTCCAGTAGGCTGGTCACACCAAAGGGCATGCACCGCCCCGACAGCGCCGTTTCATGGCGATACTCATAGTAATGCGCGCCCAGCATCAGCACCGCCTGCGCCAGATCATTGGGCAGATCCGACCAATCCGGGCCATAGCCCGCCAGGAACCGCACCCGCACGCTGCCCCCGCTGGAAATAGTGGGCAGCAGCCCCTGAACCGGGCACAGCCGCGGGCGTTGCTGATCGGGCCGCAACACATAGGTCTGCGCGTCCAGCACCGTTTCCGCATTGGCGCGATCAATCAGCGCCACCTCGGCAATCGCACTGACCGGCGCCACCGGCAGGATTTGCCCGCTGGCGTCACGCCAATGGCTTAGCGTCCAGGAAAACTCTCGCTCGATCAGCACTTTGCCGGTGCGCGCCTCGACCGCCGCCATCGCCGCCCGAAGGAAGCTTTCCAGAACGGCGTCCTGCACGCTGTCTTCGGCGAAACCGCTGCCCAGACGCAGGTGAGACTTGAAATCCGCGACCGGCAGCGCCGTCTGCGGCACTTGGGTCTCTTCGACTAACATCATGGAAAAACTCCGCATCATTCCCCCCCAATTCGGGTCAGGCGCGCGCCATCAGCGTTGCTCGGACGGAGGGAGCAGCTAGACAACGCCTATGGTCCAACGGCACGCGCCCGGAACCGGCCCCACGGGACCGGCCCCATTCACCGCGCGATTAGGCGACGGCGAAACGCAGCAGCTTGATCGCGGCGAAATCGCTCACGTCCCCGCCCACACGTTTGGTGGCATAGAACAGGACATGCGGTTTGGCGCTGAACGGATCGCGCAGGATGCGCAGATCGGGGCGTTCGGCCACGGTATAGCCCGCCGCGAAATCACCGAACGCAATCGCATCCGCGCCGCTGGCAATATCGGGCATGTCCTCGGCGATCAGCACGGGGTATCCCATCAGACGCGCGGGTTCGCCCGCCGCCAGACCGTCCGACCACAGGAACCGGCCGTCGCCGTCCTTCAGCTTGCGCACAGCGCCCGCGGTTTTGCTGTTCATCACAAAGGCCGCATTGGCGCGATAGGTCGCCCCCAGCGCGTACACCAGGTCGATGATCGCATCCGCCGAGCCGAAATCACCGTCCGTGCCGGTGGGCACATAGCCGAGATTGCCCCAGGTCCAGACGTCGTTATCCACGGCGGTGTGGGTCAGGATACCGGTCGGTTTGTCCACGCCATTGCCCGTGATGAACGAGGCCGCCTCGGCGCGGGCGAATTTGTCCGCGATACGGCCGGCCAGCCAGCTTTCGACGTCAAACGCGCTGTCGTCCAGCAAACGCTGCGAGGCTTTCGGCAGCGCCGACAGCTCGTGCAGGGGGATGGTGATGCGGTCGATCGTCGGCGTGCCGGTTTCCGAAACCGAGGTCTCGTTCGCCCAGCCGTGGCCCACGTCGGTGTGGTCCACCAGTACGTCATACGAGGTCGCCTCGACGTTGACCACATTCGCCACCTGGCGCAGAGAGGCGCTGGATTTCAGCGCGCTCTGGATCGTCGCCGAGGTCTGCGCGTCCACCAGATAGCCGCCGTCGCCAGCCACGGCGGTGGACATGGCCTTGCCCTCCAGTTCCAGCCCGCGCAGCGCGTCGTCATCGCCGTGACGGACATAGGCGTCGAATGCCTTTTGATGGGGGGCCTCAACCTCGGCCGAGGTTGCCAGAACCGGACGCGCCGGCGAGAAAGATTTACGGTCAAGCATGGTCAGTCGCTCTTCTTGCTGTTGAAGTTTTGCATCAATATTGGCCCGAAAGCCCTTGAACTCATTCATGAAACCCACGATTGCGGATTTCACCTCGGTGGCCGGAGACATAGCTTCCCCGGTCCGAGCCTCGTGCTCGGTTTTGGTCATCCCAGTTTCCTTTGTTAAGGGCGCTAGCCGCGCGCCAATTCCCGGCGCGCACCGTCAAAGGCCGCCGCCACTTCTTGCATCAGGTCGCTGTCCTGGTCCTCGGACTTGGCAGCCACCCGTGCGCTTGGCAGCATCGGAAAGGTCACCAGCGACACCTCCCAAAGCTCCAATTCTGTCAGGATCCGTTTGCCCTCGGGCGATTTCACGGCGCGTTTGGTGCGGTACCCGATCGACAGCCCCTCGATGGCGCCCGCCTCGATCAGCGCGGCGGCCTCTCGGCCTTTTTCCACGCTGTCCAGCAGGCGTCCTTTGACAAACAGCCCCTTGTCATCCTCGCGCAATTCGTCCCACACGCCGATCGGCTGGGCGGGGTCGTGCTGCCACAGCATTTTCACGCTCCGCCCCGCGCGTCCCAACGCCGTTAACGAGGCCCCATAGGCGCCTTTTCGCACCATGTCCCCGCCTTGATCGGTCTGCCCGAACAGGCTGGCATAGCCTTCGATGCTCAGCCCGTCGACGATGACGTCGTCACCGCCCAGACGGCAGAACTTGTGTTCCAGTCCCGTATCCATTCCTAACCTCGCTTTCACGGTTGCGCCGTCAAGAGCGACTGGAAAGCCTGCGCCAGCATGGTTCCCACCACGCCGTAAACTGTTAGCCACAGGCGTTTTTCCAGTTTCTCCATCATCTCTTCGATTTTCTCGAGCCGTCGGTTCAGCCCGTCCAGTTGCAGCTTGCTGACCCGTTCATGGGCCTCCAGCCGCAGCGCCGGCGCGCAGTCGAACTGCTCAAATCCGGCGCGCTCATCCCGCATCTGGACCTCCTTCCAGCGCGGACAGGCCCAGCATCCGGCGTTTTTCCGCGTCGGTCAGGAAATCCGCGTCGGCCACCCGGCGCCATTGCGCCTCGCGTTCTGACGACAGCGCCGCGATCTGGTCCAGGTCCGGCCGCAGATCCAGCCGTTCGTTCACATGGCCCGACAGCCAATCCGCCATGCGCGCTGTTACCTTTTGCACCAGCGGCAGCACGGTCAGCCGGTAAAACGCCCGGTTGGCCTCTTGATAGTTCGAATAGGTCGCGTCCCCCGGCAGCCCCAGCATCATCGGCGGCACCCCAAAGGCCAGGGCAATCTCGCGCGCGGCGCTTTCCTTGGTTTTCTGGAATTCCATGTCCGACGGGCTGAACCCCATCGGTTTCCAGTCCAGCCCGCCCTCTAACAGCATCGGACGGCCGGCGTTCCGCGCGCCCTGGTGGTAGCTTTCCATTTCATTGACCAGGCGGTCATATTGATCCGGGGCCATGTGGCCCTGCCCGTCCGCGCCCTTGTAGACAATCGCCCCCGAGGGTCGCGCCGCATTATCCAGCAGCGCCTTGGACCAGCGCGACGCTGAATTATGCACGTCCAGCGCCTGGGCCGCCGCCTGCATCGGGGAAAACCCATAGTGGTCGTCCTGCGGGTGAAAGCTGCGGATATGACAGATCGGAGCCGTCGCGCCCGTCACATCAAACCGGTGTTTGCGCCCATTCACGCTATAGTCATAGGCCACCGGCCAGCCATCTGCGCCCGGCACCAGCGCCATGCGATCGGACCGCAGCACATGCAGCTCTAATGGCGCGCCCGTCTCTCCGCCCACGGCCTCGACATAGCCGTTTCCCGTCAGCAGCAGCTGCGCGTACAGCGCCTCGAACAGTTCCGCCCGGCCCTGAGCGGGGTTCGGACGTTCCACCAGATCCTTGATCGGGTGAATCTCGAAATGCTGCACCCGGTCTTGCAGGATCAACGGCAACGACGCTGCCGCCTCGCTGATCAGCTTTACACAGCGGAACCCTACCGGATTGCCTGCGAACCCCAGCCGCGTCAGCGATACCGTGTCGCGCGGGGTCCAGGCCACGCGGCCTGCGCCTTGCAACGCCACCACCGGGCCGGTCGCGCTGGCCTTGGTCTCGGGCGCCTCGTCTGCGGCCCCCCGTTTGAAGAAGTCCATAATCATCCTGTCCTTGCTCCTTGCTTCGCTCTGGGTTTCCCCTGCCTGCCGCACCCGTCGGCGTTGAGGGGAAACTGATCTGAAAAGTTTAAGATAAATGAACTAGAGCGTACGCAGCTGCGGGCGCTCGGCCGGGCGCTGGCTCAGGATCAGCTCGTGCAGCGCCCAGACCAGCGCATCCACGCGGTCGGGGCTGCCCTTGCCCTCATAGCCCTGCACGGTCATGGCGCACATCTGGTCCTCGAGCGTGCCCAGGCCCCGGACGTGGTGCACCCGCCCCTGTTCGTACAAGGCCGCCACGGGTTCCGCCCGCGCCACCTTGCCCTTGCTGGCGTGGACCTTTTGGAATGGCACGTCTGGCGCGACCTGCCGGATCACCGCCTCGACCAGATCGCCGCCCTGGTTGACCTCGGCCACCAGCTTGTCCGCGCCCCACTCCTCGACCGCGCGCACGGCCGCCTTGGCCCAGCCCGTCGGCGCCACCCCCTGAACCGAGGCATCGACCAGCACATAGGCGTCCCAGTCCTGCGTCGCCCCGTGCATCCGCACGCCGACCACCACGATCCCGCATTCGTCCGAGCCCGCGTTCCCCGTCACCGGCGGGTCCACCGCGACGACGATCCGATCCAGATCGGGGACGGTGTCCACCCGCAGCGCCTCCAGCATCGCGGTCGTCCACAGCGCGCCCTCGGCCTCGTCGATCAGCACGCCCTCCAGCTCTTGTCGGCCCAGCCGCGTGCCCGCGTATCGCTCTTGCACCTCTGCCAGGAAACTGTCCGCCAGGTTCGCGCGGTTCGCCTCGGTTGGCGCATGTGTCACCACGGTCGAGCCCAGCTTCAACAGGTTCTTCAGCACCGGCACGTTGCGCGGTGTCGTCGTCGCACAGACCTGCGGGTGGTCCCCCAGCCGCAAGGCAAATTGCAACATGTCCCAGCTGTCCTGCGCCTTGGGCCATTTCGCCAGCTCGTCCACCCAAGCCGCATCGAATTGCGGCCCTCGCAGCGCCTCGGGGTTGTGGGCCGAGAATATCCGCGCCTCGGCCCCGTTTGGCCAAACCAAGGCCCCCCGCCCCGCCTGCCAATCCGGGCGCCGGTCCGGGGGGCTGCACGCCAAAATCCCGCTCTCACCAAAGACCATGACCTCGCGCGCCTGTTCGATGGTTTCGCCGATGATCGCCACCCGTTGCGCAGTGCCCGGATCGCAGGGCCGCGCGCCTTCGACCACGCTGCGCACCCATTCGGCGCCCGCCCGTGTCTTGCCCGCGCCGCGCCCGCCCATGATGACCCAGGATCGCCAGTCGCCCTCGGGCGGCAGCTGATGTTCCATGGCCCAGAACTCAAACAAATAAGGGAGAGCCATAAGCTCTCCCTCCCCCAGGTCATCCAGGAATTCGGCCTGCACCGCAGCAGGTGCGGAGGCGATCCAGCCGGCACCGGATACGATCCCGCGCTTCGTCAAAGTCGATGGCATAGGATCCGACGATCCCTGCCTGTTTCTGCTGTCGTTTGGCAAATTCCATCTCCAGATCTATGGAGATCCGCAGCCACCCGCGGATCTCCTGTATGGTTTTGTGGCCGTCCTTGACGGCCGTGACGTCCCCATCTTTCAGTCTTGCCTGCACGGCGGCCAGTTCCGCCCTCAGCGCTTCCAGTTGTGATTTGATATCGTTCAGGCTTTCGCCCAGCGGAAAGGCGCTGTCGTCGGTTGTTATCAAAGTCATTGGTGCTCGCTCTGCCTCATGCTTTGGATTGCTCCGCACGAGAGAAACGGAAAAAGCGGCACCCGGATTTTCCCCGAGGCCGCTTGCCCACTTCTTCTAGCATGTCACAAACCTACCAAAGACCGTGCGGGATGTCAAGTGTGAACAATCCCTAACCGACCGGTATCATTAACAAATTCCTAAATAACTCCCGCACCTCGGTGAAAAATTCCACCCGGCCTGCCAATCAATGTTTGCGTCACACCGGCATGGGCGTTAATCGGGCCACAGGGCGAAACGCCCCCCTTTTGCCCCCTCAGCCCGGATTGCCGCCGATGATTCAGACGCCCTATTACCTGATCGACAAGTCCCGCCTCCTTCCCAACCTCGAGAAGATCGCCTGGCTGCGCGACCATTCCGGCGCCAAGGCGCTGCTGGCGTTGAAATGCTTTGCCTCTTGGGGTGTGTTCGATTTCATGTCCGATTACATGGACGGCACCACCTCCTCTTCGCTCTATGAGGTAAAGCTCGGCCGCGAGAAATTCCCCGGCGAGACCCACGCCTATTCCGTCGCCTGGGCTGATCATGAAATCGCGGACGTTCTGGCCAATTCGGACAAGGTGATTTTCAACTCTGTCGGTCAGCTGACCCGGTTCGCGCAGGCCAGCCGCGATCACACCCGCGGGCTGCGGGTCAATCCCGGCGTGTCCACTTCGGGGTTTGATCTGGCCGATCCCGCGCGCCCCTTTTCCCGTCTGGGCGAACATGACCCCGCCGTGATCGCGCCCGTTCTGGACCAGATCACCGGCTTCATGTTTCACAACAACTGCGAGAACGCCGATTTCGACCGGTTTGACGAAATGTTAACCCTGATCGAACAGCGTTTCGGCCATTTGATCCGCCAGCTGACCTGGGTTTCGCTGGGTGGCGGCATTCATTTCACGGGCGCGGGCTATCCGCTGGACCGTCTGGCCGATCGCCTGAAACGCTTTGCCGATCAGAACGGCGTGCAGGTCTATCTGGAGCCCGGCGAGGCCGCGATCACCAATTCCACCACGCTCGAGGTGACAGTTCTGGACACGCTGTTTAACGGCAAGAACCTCGCCATCGTCGATTCCAGTATCGAGGCCCACATGCTGGACCTGCTCATCTATCGTGAATCCGCGAAAATGCTGCCCGACGCGGGCCCCGAGGACTGGATGATCTGCGGTAAATCCTGTCTGGCCGGCGACATTTTCGGCGAGTTCAAGTTCCCCGCGCCCCTGCGCCCCGGCGACCGGCTGTCCATACAGGACGCGGCGGGCTATACTATGGTCAAGAAAAACTGGTTCAACGGCGTGAAAATGCCCGCCATTGCCATCCGCGAACTGGACGGCACCATTCGCCTGCAACGTGACTTTGGTTACGACGATTTTTCCGCTGCGCTGTCCTAAGCGCCCCATTCCACCCACGATACCCAAAGGGGGTCCTTACCGTTGAAAAAGAACGTTCTCATCATCGGCGCCGGTGGCGTCGCTCAGGTCGTGGCGCATAAATGCGCACAAAACAACGATGTGCTGGGCGAGGTCCATATCGCCAGCCGGACGCTATCCAAATGCGAAGCGATCCTTGAGTCCGTCCGCGCAAAGGACGCAATGAAGGTCGAGGGCGTTCTTGCCGCGCATCAGGTGGATGCCATGGACACCCCCGCCGTGGCCGCGCTGATCCGTCAGACCGGCGCGCAGATCGTGATTAACGTCGGTTCCGCCTTTGTGAACATGACCGTGCTGGACGCCTGTATCGACACCGGCGCCGCCTATATCGACACCGCGATTCACGAAGACCCGACCAAGATCTGCGAATCCCCGCCGTGGTACGCCAACTACGAATGGAAAAAACGCGATCTGTGCGCCCAAAAGGGTGTCACCGCCATTCTGGGCGCCGGGTTTGATCCGGGCGTCGTCAACGCCTTTGCCCGTTTCGCCGTCGATATGATGGACGAGGTAAAATCCATCGACATCGTTGACATCAACGCGGGTTCGCACGGCAAATACTTCGCCACCAATTTCGACCCCGAGATCAACTTCCGCGAATTCACCGGCGTCGTCTATTATTGGGAAGACGGCCAGTGGAAAGAGAAGAAGATGTTCGAGACCGGCCACGATTGGGACCTACCCGTCGTCGGCACCTGCCGCGCCTATCAGTCCGGCCATGACGAGGTCCACAGCCTGGCCACCAATTATCCCCAGGCCGACGTTCGGTTCTGGATGGGCTTTGGCGATCACTACATCAACGTCTTTACCGTCCTGCAAAACCTTGGCCTGCTGTCCGAACAGCCCGTGAAAACCGCCGAGGGCCAAGAGGTCGTGCCGCTCAAGCTCGTCAAGGCCGTGCTGCCCGATCCCTCTAGCCTGGCGCCGAATTATACCGGCAAGACCTGCATCGGCGATCTGGTCAAAGGCACCAAGGACGGTCAGGACTTCGAGGTCTTTGTCTATAACGTCGCGGACCACAAGGACGCCTATAACGAGGTCGGAAGCCAGGGTATTTCCTATACCGCCGGCGTGCCGCCCGTCGCCGCAGCGATGCTGATCGCCTCTGGGGACTGGGATGCCAAAACCATGAAAAACGTCGAAGAGATGGACCCCAAACCCTTCTTCACCATTCTTGACCAGATCGGTCTGCCAACGCGTATGCAGATCGGTGGTCTGGGTGGCAAAGACATGGCCTGGAACGCCTAGATCCGGACGAATGCTCTGAGTTCAAAGCCCGGCCATCGTGCCGGGCTTTGTTATGTCTGACGTCGCAAGTTGCTGCTCCTTTTCCATTGATACCTGGTAAGGCTACGCCGGAAAAAGTAAACGCCCCCCTAATGACAGGGGGGCGTTTCGAAAAAAACTGGGGGATTTGTACCAAACCGTGGGTCAAATTGTACAAAAGGCCCGAATTATTGCTTGGCGCGCTCCGCCTCGATCTGACGCCATTTTGCGACGTTGCGATTGTGCTGATCCAGCGTTTCGGCAAAGGCGTGCCCGCCCGATCCATCCGCCACAAAGAAGATGAATTTCGTGTTAGCGGGGTCCAGCGCGGCCTCGATGCTGGCGCGGCCCGGGTTGGCGATGGGCGTCGGCGGAAGACCCTGAATAATGTAAGTATTCCAAGGGGTTTCGCGACGAAGCTCACTCTGACGCAGCCCGCGCCCCAGCACGCCCTGGCCTTTGGTCACGCCGTAAATCACGGTCGGGTCCGTTTGCAGGCGCATACCGCGTTCCAGGCGGTTGATGAACACGCTGGCGACAGTGCGCCGTTCTTCGGCGACGCCGGTTTCCTTTTCGATGATCGAGGCCAGAATCAGCGCCTCTTCCTTGCTGTTCAGAGGCAATCCGTCGACACGATTCTTCCAGGCTTCTTCCAGGATAATCTCTTGTTTTTCCAGCATTCTTTCGATGACAGACGTCCGGGTGTCCCCAGCCCGCACCTCATAGCTGTCAGGGAACAGAGTGCCTTCGGCGGGGACTGTGGCCTCGCCTTCCAGCAGGTCAATCCGGCTCAGAGCATCCACCACTTGCCAGCTGGTCACGCCTTCGGCAACCGCGATGCGATAGCGTGTGTCGGCCTCGCCGCGCACCTTGGTAAACTCGGTCGGCGCTTCGTCTTCGGCGGGGTTGAAAGCCGTGACCTCGACATACCGGTTCGTGGCCGGGTCCAGTTCGCGCACGACAATCGCTGACCGCGTCACGCCCACCCGGTACACCACTTCGGTGCCGCAGGTGCTGGCACCGCCGCGCGTGACAATATCGACGATCTCTTCCATCGAGGCACCCTGCGGAACCAAGAAGCTGCCGGCCTTGAGTTTGTCGGCTTTTTCCGTGTAATCCGCCCCCAGTCGCAAGATCGCACCACTGGAAATTGCGCCTTTTTGCTCAAGGACTTGGCTAACAGTCTTAAAGTTCGAGCCGCTCTCGACACGTAGGCAGATCGCATCGGACAATGGCCCGGCTTCCTGGTACTCTCGTTGCCCCCAGATGATGACGCCGCCCAAAAGGAACAGCGCCACGATCAGGATCGTCAGCGCGTTGGACGCGATGGCTCGCCACATAGCTTTAGCTCACTTTGCCAAACAGAACGCTTGCGTTGGTGCCGCCAAACCCAAAGCTGTTGGACAGGGCGATATTGATGTCCCGCTCGCGCTTGACGTTCGGAGCCAGATCAATCGGCGTTTCGACCGCCGGGTTTTCCAGGTTGATCGTGGGCGGTGCCACCTGATCGCGGATCGCCAGGATCGAGAAGATCGCCTCGATCGCGCCAGCCGCCCCCAACAGGTGCCCGGTGGCCGACTTGGTCGAGGACATGGTAACCGTCTTGGCCGCGTCCCCCAGCATGCGTTCAACCGCGCCCAGCTCGATCACGTCCGCCATGGTCGAGGTGCCATGCGCGTTGATGTAATCCACCTGGTCCGGCGTGATGCCTGCGCGGGTCAGCGCCGCCGTCATGGACCGGAACCCGCCGTCGCCGTCCTCGGCCGGGGCCGTGATGTGATAGGCGTCGCCCGACAGGCCATAGCCCAGAACCTCGGCATAAATCTTGGCGCCACGCGCCTTGGCGTGTTCGTATTCTTCCAGCACGACAACGCCCGCGCCCTCGCCCATGACAAAACCGTCGCGGTCCGCATCATAGGGGCGGCTGGCCGCCTTGGGATCGTCAGAGCGCTTTGTTGACAGGGCCTTACAGGCGTTGAAGCCCGCGATGCCCAGCGGGGTGATCGCCGCTTCGGCGCCGCCCGCCAGCATCACATCCGCGTCGCCCCACTGAATCAGCCGGGCCGCATCGCCAATGGCGTGGGCGCCTGTAGAACACGCCGTCACAACGGCGTGGTTCGGGCCTTTGAAACCGTATTTGATGCTCACCTGACCCGAGATCAGGTTGATCAGCGCCCCCGGAATAAAGAACGGCGAAATCCGGCGCGGCCCTTTTTCCTGTAGGGTGATCGCACCCTTTTCGATGGATTGCAGCCCACCAATCCCCGAACCGATCATCACGCCTGTGCGCAGGCGGCTCTCTTCGTCTTCGGGCATCCAGCCCGCGTCTTCGGCGGCCTGAATTGCAGCGGCATAGCCATAGAGGATGAAATCATCGACCTTGCGGCGCTCTTTGGGTTCCATCCAATCGTCGGGATTGAAGGTTCCGTCGGATCCATCGCCCATCGGCAGCTCGCAGGCGTAATTCGTGCCCAGATTGCTGGCATCAAACCGAGTGATTGTCCCCGCACCGGATTCACCGGCCAGCAAACGGCTCCAGGTTTCCTCGACCCCACATGCCAGCGGAGTGATCATTCCAAGCCCAGTAACAACGACACGACGCATAGTGATATGCCCTTCCTCAGCAGTCTTTATCCGCTCATACCCTGCATTTACCCCCATGGGCAAGAGCAGGAGGCCACCGGACGGCCCGCACGGCGCGGAATTGCCTTTGCTAACGGGACGTCGTACCGCCCCGCGCGAACCATGCCCCTGTGCAGGGGCTCAGGCACAATGCCCTAGCGTCACGCTGCCCACACACCCGCCTAACGCGAGTCCATCGCGCAGGGCGCGGATAGGGCGAATCAGAACGCCGCTTGACGTAGATGTAAAAAGGCCCCCGCCGTTTCCGACAGGGGCCCTTAGCGGCAAAGCCGCGTAACTTAGGAGGCTTCGGTGATGAACTTCACCGCGTCGCCGAAAGTCTGAATGGTTTCAGCTGCGTCGTCGGGGATTTCGATGCCGAATTCCTCTTCGAAGGCCATAACCAGCTCAACGGTGTCCAGGCTGTCCGCGCCCAGGTCGTCGATGAACGAGGCATTCTCGGTCACTTTGTCTTCTTCCACACCCAGGTGCTCAACAACGATCTTCTTCACGCGGTCTGCGATATCGCTCATGTCAAAGTCCTCATAACTTTATTGGGCTGTTCGCCCGGTTCTCCGCCGTCGCCCGCGGGGATGGCTTCTGTATTGTGCCCGGTTTAGCGGGCGGCTCGTCTTCCCGCAAGCGGGATGTCCGGCAGTGCAGCGTGCCCCCCGGAAAATCTGCGTGGCCTATAACACATGGGGCGCATGAGGCAAATGCTTTCGCGCCTTGCATCCAGGTGCTGGGCAAATAAATGACGTCCGATCTGTGTGAACGGACGCCAGCCATCCCCGAAGGGACAGAATCACAACATTGCCATGCCGCCGTTCACATGCAAGGTAGCACCCGTCACATATCCCGCCTCGGGGCTGGACAGGTACAGCACGGCCGCGGCGATCTCTTCTGGGGTGCCCATGCGCGCGGCGGGGATCTTTGTGTTGATCGCGGCTTTCTGATCGTCCGTCAGCTTCTCGGTCATCGCCGTGGCGATAAAGCCAGGCGCGACAGCGTTGGCGGTGATGCCCCGGCTGGCGACCTCATAAGCGATGGATTTCGTCATCCCGACCATGCCGGCCTTGGACGCGGCATAGTTGACCTGACCGGGATTGCCCGTGGCCCCCACGATCGAGCTGATATTCACGATCCGGCCCCAACGCGATTTCATCATGGGGCGCATGACGCCCCGGCACAGGCGCATGGTTGCGGTCAGATTGACGTCGATGACCGACTGCCATTCTTCGTCTGACATCCGCATGAAAATCTGGTCACGGGTGATCCCGGCGTTGTTCACCAGAATATCCACGGATCCCATCGCGGCAATCGCCTGCTTGGGGAGCGCATCTACGGCCTCGGCATCGGACAGGTTGCACGGCAGAACGTGCACGCGCTCGCCCAGCTCGGCCGCCAGCGCCTCGAGCGGCTCAACCCGTGTGCCACTCAGACCCACGGTGGCGCCTGCCCCGTGCAGCGCCTTGGCGATCGCGCCCCCAATACCACCCGAAGCCCCTGTGATCAGGGCAGATTTCCCAGTCAGATCAAACATGTGATTTTCCTTTCTTCCTGGTGCAACTCTGGTTTCCAGAGCTTTGCCAGAAATGTTCCTATGTGCGTATCGGTTTAGACGGAAACTGCGGCTTTGACGTCGTCGGGCGTGCCCACGGCCTTGCAGCTGATCGAACGGTCAATCCGGCGGATCATTCCCGACAGGGCTTTGCCTGCGCCGATTTCCCACACGTCCGTCACACCATTTTCAGCCATGTACATCACGCTTTCGCGCCACCGAACCGAGCCCGTCACCTGATCCACCAGCAACGAGCGGATCGTTGCGGGATCGGTGATTGCTTCGGCCACAACATTGGCAATCAGCGGCACGGCGGGACAGTTGATGTCCACCTTATTCAACGCCTGCGCCATGACCTCGGCGGCGGGGGCCATCAGTTCGCAATGAAAAGGCGCGCTAACCGGCAGCAACACCGCGCGTTTGGCGCCTTTTTCCTTGGCCAAGGTCACCGCGCGTTCGACAGCGTCCTTGTGGCCCGACACGACAACCTGTCCGGGATCGTTGTCATTCGCCGCTTGGCAAACGTCGCCTTCGGCCGCTGCCGCTGCAACATTCTGAGCCGTCGCGAAATCCAGCCCCAAAAGCGCCGCCATGGCGCCAACGCCGACCGGCACGGCGTCCTGCATTGCTTTGCCACGAATACGCAGCAAACGCGCCGCGTCCGAGATGCTCAATGCACCAGCCGCGGCCAGCGCCGAATACTCCCCCAAAGAGTGCCCCGCGACATAGGCGGCCGTGTCTGTCAGCACCATGCCCTCGGATTCCAGCGCGCGGAACGCAGCCAGCGAGGTCGCCATCAGCGCCGGTTGTGCGTTTTGGGTCAGGGTCAGCTGATCTTGCTCGCCCTCCCAGATCAGCGCGCTGAGTTTCTCGCCCAGGGCGTCGTCCACCTCATCGAAAACCGCTTTGGCTGCGGGGTAGGCCTCGGCTATTGCCTTGCCCATTCCGATGGTTTGTGCCCCTTGACCAGGGAAAACGAATGCTGTTGTCATGGTCGTCCTCGTCCCATTTCCGTTTTGGTTGATGTAGCCGCCCAGCGGGTTGACCACAAGTAAAACAGCCCATGTCTCTAATCTGACCGTGAACGCAGACCCCCTGTGCGGCCACGCAGATTTTCGTCACAGTGCTTGGACGCTAGTTTTAGGTGACCCCTATGTTAAGAGACCTTTTATGAGCCTTTCAAATACCACACAGACCTATGGCCTTCTTGCTCGTGCCCTGCATTGGCTAACAGCGGCCCTGATCCTGACCATGATCCCGCTGGGCTTTGTGGCCGAAAACGCCTCTCATGCCATCAACGCGCCCGGCGCCACCCCAACCCCAGCCGATCTGGCTCAGGTCACCTTTTTGTTTTCGCTACATAAAACGCTGGGCGTTCTGGCCTTTGTGACAGCGCTGCTGAGGCTGATCTGGATGTTGACACAGACCAAGCCCACCCCGCTGCACCCCGACCGCAAGGCCGAGACCTTTCTGGCCGAGGTAATCCACTTTGCGCTGTATTTCGCATTGGTTCTGGTGCCACTGACCGGCTGGGTTCACCACGCGGCGACCACAGGGTTCGCACCGATCTGGGGGATTGGTCAGTCACTGCCCTTTGTGCCCAAAGACGCCGGGGTCGCCCAGATATTTGGCGTGCTGCACATGATTGCTGTCTGGATTCTGATCATTTCGTTGGGCCTGCACATCGCGGGCGCGCTGAAACACCACCTGATCGACCGGGACAGCACCCTGTCGCGCATGACTCGGGGCACAGCTGCGGGCAAGGGCACACATGGTTCGGTCGCTCTGCCATTGTTGGCGGCTCTGGTGGTCTGGGTGCTGGTGCCGGTCGGCGCCATCTCGGGCGGGCTGTTCAAATCCGAAGCCCCCGCAACACCCCCAGCCCTGCAACAGGTT
This sequence comes from Thalassovita sp., assembly GCA_029212905.1. Classification (GTDB taxonomy): domain Bacteria; phylum Pseudomonadota; class Alphaproteobacteria; order Rhodobacterales; family Rhodobacteraceae; genus Thalassobius. Next base: position 55,192 of record JARGPB010000002.1, on the reverse strand, counting down.
GCCAGCGACTGGCAGGTATCGGACGGGAGCCTGGGAATCGCCATCACCCAAATGGGCAACCGCGTCGAAGGTCAGTTCAGCGACTGGACCGCGCAAATCAGCTTTGCCGACAATCCCACACAAGAGAAAAACGGCGAGATCACAGTGACCGTCTCGATCCCGTCATTGACGCTGGGAACGGTCGCGCAACAGGCGATGGGACCGGATTATTTTGACGCCACCGCCTTTCCGACCGCAGTGTTCACCGCTGATATTCTTCGGGACGGTGCTGGGTTTGTTGCCCAGGGCACGCTGACGATCAAGGATCAGACGATGCCTTTGTCCCTGCCCTTTGCGCTGTCTCTGGATGGGGCGCAGGCCACCGCCTCGGGGACGACACGGACCAACCGGCTGGATTTCGGTGTCGGCGCGGGCATGAAGGACGAAGGGACGCTGGCCTTCGAGGTCGAGATTTCCTTTGATCTGGTCGCAGCCAAAGGCTGATCACAGCTACATCCCTCTACCGTAACGAAAAAAGCCGCCGGTTTCCCGGCGGCTTTTCCGTATCTTACGCAGAAAGCTTATTCAGCTTTCATCGCCTCAACCGAGATGGTCACGGCGACTTCGTCACTGACATAAGGGGCGAATTTGCCCAGGCCATAGTCAGAACGCACCAGCGTGGTGGTGGCATCGAAGCCCGCCCAGGGTTTCCCGGCCATCGGGTGATCGCCTTTTTGGTTCAGAACCGCGTCCAGAACGACCGATTTGGTCACACCGTTCAGGGTCAGATCGCCAGTGATCTTGGCGGTGGTCTCGCCGGTCACATCGATTCCGGTGGACACAAAGCTGACCGTTTCGTCGTCAGCCGCATCAAAGAAGTCAGGCGACATGAAATGTGCGAACCGCTCTTCCCAACCGGTCAGCATGGTTTTCACCGGAAAGGAAACCGTGACCGAGGACGCAGCAGGCTGTTCCTGATCGAACATGATTTCGCCTTCGAAGCCCGAAAACACGCCGTATGTTGTCGAATACCCAAGGTGGTTATAGGAAAACACGATCTGGCTGTGGCTGGAATCCAGAACGTATTTTTCGGCTTCGGCCGACGCCATACCAGCGCCAAGGATCGTTGCAGCCAGAGCGGCCGTGAAAAGAGTGGTCTTCATGAGGGGAACTCCTGTTCGTTACATGTATCGAAGATAGCGCCAAAATTGATGCGCTGTCTCGGTCTTGCAATACCACATGAACCCACAGGGTCTGTTTGAATTCGAACAGTCGGGCCTATGCCGCTACCGAGGATCTGCGCATCATGGCCAGCTTGTCCATGACATTCGGGTCCAGATGATTGCCCACAGCCACGCGCAGCACTTCGCGGCCTCCGCTGAGCCGCGCCATCAGGATGCCGCCCTTCAGGCTGATCTCTTCCATCTCGTCAAAACCGTATCGGCCCTGGATGCGCGCGATCCCGTCCCTCCCTCTAAGGATATGTTTCAACTGATAGTTTTCCACATCCAGATGAAACTCTTCATCGAACCGATTGCCACCAGCCCCCCACAGACCCACGGCAATCCCCAGGAACAGAAAGGACAAGACCAAGCGCACCAGCATCTCTGCACCGTCCAGCGTGGCCCCCGGCACCAGCCACAACCCCAAAGAGGCCATCCCCAACACGATACCAAAGAATTTCATGGTGGATTGGGTGACTTCCTGACTGCCGCGCATCGGGGCGCTTAGCCGGGTCAGTTTGGAGGTGTCGAATTCTTGCATCATAGCCCTCGTCTATTGTACGGATCGTTTGCACCACTCTGTCCCGGCAAAGCGGCGACAATTAGGCGAAGGTTTGAGTAGAATTCGCCTTTTTCGCACATGCCCGGTGGGCGGCCAGACGGGCGTCCAGATCGCATCCGCAGAAACAACCAGGTTCCGCGGTGTTCAGGCTTGCGAAACAGGGAAATCCATCGTATATGCGCCGCTCCTTCCGCAGTTTTGGATGAACCGCGCAGTCTCTCGTGGATGGGTCGCGGAAGGATTGGCCCCCCTATGAAATGCGCCTGAAAATTGACAGGAGTAAACATGCCGCTTTACGAGCATGTCTTCATCTCGCGCCAGGATCTGTCCAACGCGCAAGCTGAGAGCCTCATTGAACATTTCGGTACCGTTTTGGCTGATAACGGCGGCAAAGTCGTCGACAGCGAATACTGGGGTGTCAAAACGATGGCCTATAAGATCAACAAGAACCGCAAGGGCCACTATGCCTTCCTGCGTACCGACGCCAACGCGCCGGCCATCCAGGAAATGGAACGCCTGATGCGTCTGCATGATGACGTCATGCGCGTCCTGACCATCAAGGTCGACGAGCACGCCGAGGGCCCTTCGGTCCAGATGCAGAAACGTGACGAACGCAGTGATCGTGGTGATCGCCGCGAGCGCCGTTCGTGATCAGCTTGAGAAAAGGACGATAAGTCATGGCTGCTAAACCGTTTTTCCGCCGTCGCAAGGTCTGCCCCTTCTCGGGCGACAACGCGCCGAAGATCGACTACAAAGACACCAAACTGCTGCAACGCTATATCAGCGAACGCGGTAAAATCGTGCCGTCGCGCATCACCGCCGTTTCCGGCAAAAAGCAGCGTGAGCTGGCCCGTGCTATCAAGCGCGCCCGCTTCCTCGCCCTGCTGCCCTATGCAGTGAAGTAAGGAGAGACTGATATGCAAGTTATCCTTCTGGAACGTGTGGCCAAGCTTGGCCAGATGGGCGACGTCGTCGATGTTAAATCCGGCTACGCGCGCAACTTCCTGCTGCCGCAAGGCAAAGCGCTGACCGCTTCGAAGGCAAACGTTGCCTCGTTCGAAGTGCAGAAAGCTCAGCTTGAAGCCCGCAACCTGGAAACCAAAAAAGAAGCCGAAGCACTGGCCGAAAAGCTGGATGGTCAGCAATTCGTCGTGATTCGTTCCGCTTCGGATGGCGGCAACCTTTATGGCTCGGTCACTCCGCGTGACGTTGCCGAAGTTGCAACCGAAGAAGGCTTCTCGGTGGACCGCAAGCAGGTTGTCATCGTACTGCCGATCAAAAACCTGGGCCTGCATGGCGTGGCTGTCACCCTGCACCCCGAAGTTTCGGTCGAAATCGAAATCAACGTGGCCCGTTCGACTGAAGAGGCCGAACTGCAAGCCTCGGGCAAATCGATCCAGGAACTGGCTGCGGAAGAAGAAGCCGCTGCTGATTTCGAAATCGCCGAGCTGTTCGACGATATCGGTTCCGCCGCATCGGACGACGAAGAACTGACCGTCGCCGACGAAGACGCATCGGACGACGAAGAGTAATCAAATCCTTCCAAGGATTTTTGAAACCGCGCGAGGCCTCCTCGCGCGGTTTTTTTCGTCCTAGCCCAACCGCATAGGTCCGAGAAAAATTCAGCGAGGCTTTATCGTTCAGGTGCTTTTGCTATATGACAAAGACATCTTGTATCAATTCACCCTAGGTCAATTATTAACCTGACCATTTTCCGCCACAGATTTGCCGCCTTGAAGTTGTTAACCCTATATTAGCTATTACGACCCAAACAGATTTCCGCGTTCAATAAGGAGGACGCGCCATGCGAGCCATAGATTTGAACGCGATCCCCGACGGAGAAGTCAGCTGCGTCAGTATGCTGGACGGGCTATGTGCGTCTCTGGGCTTTGACTATGCGTCCTACGCCACGATTTCCCCGGTCACGGGGGACATTCTGGGCTATGCCACCTACCCTGACGAGTGGAAGGCACATTATGTCCGGCGTGGGTTTCACCGGATTGACCCTACATTAACCGAAACCGCCCTATGTATCGCCCCTGTGGAATGGTCGCGCTTTGACAAAAACGCGCGGTTTCACACCGTATTCTCCGAAGCGCGCGAGTTCGGCATCACCCCGCAGGGGCTGACCATCCCGGTGCGTGGCCCCTATGGGGACCATGGCCTACTAAGCGTCACACGTGATTGTTCAGAGCCTGAGTGGTCCCGCCTGGTTCACGCCACAACCGGCGCGTTGCAGCTTGCGGCGGTGCGCCTGCATGACGAGGTGCTACACTCTGGACAGGTGCATCAGACGCTTTCACGTCCGGTTCTGTCAACGCGCGAGCTGGAGATCCTGCAATGGATCGCTGCGGGGAAATCGCAGCAGGATGTCGGGGATATCTTGTCCATTTCGCATCGCACGGTCGAAGTGCACCTGCGCTCGAGCCGCGAAAAGCTGGGAACGCTGACCACCGCCCAAGCCATCGGGCGTGCCATCGGGTTCCGGCTGATTCACCCTGGGTAAGGCGCACTACGGGAATCCCCTAATGGTGCCGCGCTCTGGCACCGATACACTTTCCCTGCACTGACGTTTTAGGGGAAACTTCGATGATCATCGTTATTGATGCTCTGAACAGGCACCAGTTCCAGCCCATGCTGGACGAGATGCACCGCCTGCGGCAAAGGTGCTTTGGCACAGTTTTCCAAGGGCAAACCGGCACCAACAGACATGCCGCAACAGATGAATTCGACCAACTGAATCCTGCCTATATCCTTCATTTGGACATGGCTGGACGGGTTTCGGGCGGTTTACGCCTACTACAAACCACAGGGCCGCACATGCTGTCGGACGCGCTGTCCGAGGTATTACAGGGCGATGCGCCATTGCGCAGCGCGCGCCTCTGGGAGGCCTCGCAATTCTGTGTCGATATTGATGCGCCCAATGCCCGCCGCGTCGCAAGTAAGGTTTTGGTTGGCGCGTTGGAATACGCGCGCAAGGCCGGTGTTCTGGATGTCGTGACTCTATTGGATCCACGGCTGGACCGAATCCTGACGGACACTGGCGATTTACCGATTGATTACTTGGGCCTGACAGGGCGCGGAATTGTCGCCGCCTTGATTGATTGCTCGGCTGAACGCATCGACAACCTGCGCGATCGGGTCGGCCTGGCCGGTGATCTGTTCACCACGAACGAGGCTGCCCTGCGGCATTTCGACCAACACCGCCCGAAGCCCTCAGCCCTGCCCGACAGCCGCGCGGCCTTGCGTGCCTATTGCGAAGAGCAGATCGCAGATGCCCAGACCCCGCTGGATCGCGCCGCAGCCGAAGCCTTGCGCCTCGAACTGTCCTACATGATCGACGGCGTCCCCGTACGCCGTTGCAAAGCCTGACCACTCACGGTCTCCTCGCCGCTATTCGCCGAAATTTTCTCCGGCGGGTAGCGGCGCCATCCGCACCAATCGCGAATCCGCCACACTGGCCTGTCGGTGCACCATCGCCTCGCGGTATTCGGGGTCTTTGATCATTGCCGCGAACGCATCAGGGCTGGGGTATTCTGCGATAAAGCACAGGTCCCACGCTTCGTCTCCGGGGCCAATCAGCATCTGCTCCATCTGACCACGCCACACGATCCGCCCGCCCAGCCGTTGCAACACGGGTTCACTGTCCTTGCCATAGGCGGCATAGGCCTCGGCGCCCGTGGCCTCGCGCCCGTCCGGGTATTCGGCCCTGTCGCGCAGCCGTACGAGGTTCAGCATATGGATCGGACCGGGCCGGTCATTGGCCCGAAACTCGTCAAAGCCTTCTTTGGTGAAACCAGTGTGTGACATGTGTTTTCTCCCTTTCGCTCAGACTGGGCGCTGAACGCCACGCAGGTCAAGCCGAACGGCCCAACGCAAAAGACCACCCCGAAGGGTGGCCTTTCACGATTTGGGTATCCGTGGCGACTTATTCGTCGTCCAGGGCCTCGACTGCTTTTTGCAGATCTTCTTTCGAGACCTCTTTCTCGGTCACTTTGGCCTGGTCGACCACGTGATCGACAACCTTGTCTTCAAAGATCGGCGCACGCATCTGCTGTTGCATTTGCTGGTTTTGCTGAATGAACTCAAAGAACTGACGCTCTTGGCCCGGGTACTGACGCGCCTGGTTCATGATCGCCTGAGTCATCTCGGCATCAGTGACCTCAACCTCGGCTTTCTGACCGATTTCAGCCAGCAGCAGACCCAGACGCACGCGGCGCTCGGCCAGTTTGGTGTGCTCGTCGGTGGTTTCGATCTCGGGGTGATCGTGGCCCTCGACCTCGGGGTTTTCTTCGTGCCACAGCTGGTGCGCGATCTGACCGGCTTCGGCTTCGACCAGGCTTGGGGGCAGGTCAAAGCTGACTTTGCCGTCCAGCGCGTCCAGCAGAGCGCGTTTCATCACAGCGCGCGAGGCACCCACATACTCTGCTTCCAGACGCTCGGCGACCTGAGCCTTCATCGCGGCCAGATCTTCGGCGCCGAATTTCTGCGCCAGCTCGTCGGTGATTTCAGCAGCAACGGGCTCGTTCACGGCTTTGATCGTGCAGGCGAAAACGGCGTCTTTGCCGGCCAGGTTTTCAGCGCCATATTCGGCGGGGAAGGTCACGCTGACTTCGATCTCTTCGCCTTCTTTGGCGTTGCCGACCAGCTGCTCTTCGAAACCGGGGATGAACGAGTTCGAGCCCAGCACCAGCGGGTAATCTTCGGCCGAGCCGCCTTCGAAGGCTTCGCCATCAACTGTGCCGACGAAATCCATCACAATCTGATCGCCGTCTTTGGCTTTGGTACCCTTGCGGCGTTTTTTCCAGTCGTTGACGCTTTCGGCCAACGAGGCCAGCGCTTCGTCGATCGCCGCGTCATCGGCTTTGACAACCAGGCGCTCCAGCTCGATGTCCGAGAAATCCATGTCGGGGATCGCGGGCAGAGCTTCGTAGGTCATGGTGACCTTGACGTCGTCGCCCTCTTTCCAATCTTCGCCGTCAACCATGGTCACCTGCGGCTGCAGGGCGGGACGGTCGCCGGTTTCTTCGAAATGAGCGTTCATCGCACCGTCGATGGTTTCCTGCATGGCTTCGCCCAGGATACGCTGGCCGAACTGCTTGCGCAGCAGCGCCATCGGCACCTTACCTTTGCGGAAACCCTTCATTTCGACTTCGGGCTGGGCTTCGGTCAGTTTCTCGGTGACTTTCGCATCCAGTTCGGCCGCCGGGACGGTGATCTCGTAACCGCGCTTCAGGCCTTCGTTCAGGGTCTCGGTGACCTGCATGTTGTTTTCCTTCTCGGTGCAAATCTGTGCAATACGTGGCAGCCCCCAAAGAGGCGCCGAAATCTCGCCGTCTTCTAAGGTCGAATAGGCAAGGGTGCAAGCGCGAATCCCATTGTGGCCAACGTGCCGCCCCTTGTTTCGGCACCGCTGCGGCGCAGCACGGTGGTGCTACGTTTCGGCGCAGACGCGTGAATGGCAATTCGGCACGCGGGACTCTATCTCAGGGGTCTGTCCAACGGAGCCCGCCATGGCCACGCCTACTCATGCCCGCCTGCCCCTGTCGCCCGCCCAAGAAAACCTGTCGCGCAAGGCGTCGGGCCTGTTGGTCGCCGCAGGGCTGTTATGGCCGATACAAGCCCTGGCGATCGCCTGGGCCGTGTCCAGCTGGGCAGCGGGTGATTTGACGCCCTCCCTGCCCTGCGCAGCGGCTTTCCTGCTGGCAGCCTTGTTAAAGGCCGGGCTTGAAATACGCGCCGGGGCGCTGTCCTTTCGGCTGGCTGACACGTTGATCCACGACCAGCGCCAGGCCATTCTGGCCCGTGAATCCCGTTTGCTGCGCGCGGATGTGTCCTCGGCTGAAATCGGGGCACTGCTGTCCCAGAAATTACCGTTGCTGTCGCCCTATGTGACCCGCTACCGCCCCGCCATGATGCGCGTGCGTGTGCTGCCGCTGGTGATGTTGGCCCTGATCTTTTCGATCTCGTGGGCGGCGGGGCTGGTGCTGTTGGTGGCCGGTCCGCTGATCCCGGTGTTCATGGCGCTGGTCGGCATGGCCGCCAAAGAGGCCAGCATCCGCCATATGGCCGAAATCGGCGACATGAACCGCCTGCTGATCGACCGCATCGCCGCCCTTCCCGATCTGCACCTGCTGAACGCTCAGACCCGGTCGCGCGATGATTTCACCCGCGCCGCCGACAGCCTGCGCCAGCGGACCATGGCCGTGCTGCGGGTGGCATTCCTGTCCTCGACCGTGTTGGAGCTGTTCGCGGCGATCGGTGTGGCCATGGTCGCCGTCTATGTCGGGTTTTCCCTGTTGGGAGAAATCCCGTTCGGCGCCTATGCCACCCCGCTAACTCTGTTCGAGGGCATTTTTCTGTTGCTGCTGGCGCCCGAGTATTTCCAGCCTCTGCGCGATCTGGCCGCGGCCTGGCACGACAAGGCCGGCGCCGAGGCGGTTCTGGACGAGCTGGACACCCTGTCCCAGACCGCCCCCGCGCCCATTCTGGGTCAGGGTCTGCCCGTCCCCCCATTGCCCGGCGCGGCCACTCTGCGCTTGCAGGGGGTCAGCGTGCAGCGCGGGGCGCGCAGCCTCCTCCTACCGGATCTCAGTCTTGCTCCCGGCGACAGCCTGGCCCTGACCGGTCCCAGCGGCGCTGGGAAATCGACAATGCTGGATGTGATCTCGGGCCTGCTGCCTGCCAAAGGGACCGTGACCGTCTGCGGCCAGCCATTGACCCATGAAACCGCCGACGCCTGGCGCGCGCGGCTGGCACTGGTCCCGCAAGAGGCCCATGTCCCTGATGTGACGCTGGCGCAATTTCTGGACCCCCAGGGCCATGGGCGCGATCCGGCCAAGGCCCTGCGCCTGGCGCAGGCCGATGGGATCGTCGCCGCGCTGCCTCATGGCATGGATACCCGGCTGGGTGAAACCGGCGCCGGCGTCTCGGGCGGAGAGCTGCGCCGTCTGCTGCTGGCGCGCGCCTTTCTGAACGAAGCTCAGATCATTCTGGCGGATGAACCCACGGCGGACCTGGATACCGCCACAGCGGGGCGCATCATCTCCGCGCTCCAGGCCGCTGCAAATCAAGGGAAAACCGTGATCGCCGCCACGCATGACCCGGCTCTGATTGCCGCTTTGGTTGCGGTCCAAGGCCGCGAAATTCGACTGGAGCCCTGTGCATGAGCCCCCTATTCCGCGCCTTGCGTCTGATATTCGCCGCCGACCGATGGGCCATGACCAAAGGCGCAATCGCCTCTGTGACCGTGTTGCTGATGGGCGTCGCGCTATTGGGGCTGTCCGGCTGGTTCATCACCGCCACGGGCCTGGCCGGAGCCGCCGGGATCGGTATCGCCTTTGACGTTTTCCGCCCCAGCGCCGGGGTGCGTCTGCTGGCCTTGGGCCGTTCTGGTGCCCGCTATGCTGAACGCCTGCTGACCCACGACGCCACCCTGCGCGCTCTGACCCGGCTGCGCGTCATCATCCTCGAGGCGCTGGAAACCCAACCGATTGCACAGCTTCGTCGCCTGCGTGGTGCGGCCCAGCTGACCCGCATGACCGCCGATGTGGATGCGTTGGACGGGGTGGCGCTGCGGTTGGTACTGCCGATCCTGGCGGGGGTGATCACCCATCTGGCCAGCTTTGCCGCGCTTTGGTGGCTGACCACCCCGATGATCGCCACGTCAATCCTGCTGGGGTACGGGTTGGGAGGTCTGATCGTGCTGACCCGGACTGGGCTGGCCTCGTTCAGCCCGTCGATCCAGGCCGAACGGGATTTGCAAACCCTGCGCCGCCAGACCATCGGCCTGTTCCGCGGACAGCGCGAGGCCCTGTTGCAAGGACGCCTGCACAGCCTGAGCACCCAAATCAACACCACAGAAGCCGCCCTGCGCGACAGCCTGCAAACGCTGGACCGGATTGACCGCCATGCCGGTTTCGGCCTGTCCGTGGTGGTTGCGACCGTCACCGCGCTGACCATCGCCCTGCCGCTGGGCGCGCTTAGCACCGATCAGATTGATCCGGCGCGGGCGGCCATCGGGATCTTTGTGGCCTTGGCCCTGGCCGAAACCCTGCTTCCCTTGCGGCGGGGCTTTGCCGAGCTGGGCCGGATGCGCGACGCGGCCAGCCGGACCTTGCCGGACGCCCCCCCGTCCCGCGCGAACCCCACACAGTCGCCCGCCTTCACAGCGCCTTTGGGCCTGAGCGTTCATGACCTGACCCTGCACAGACCCGACCGCATGCAGCCGCTGTTGACCGGGCTGTCCCTGCACGTCGCCCCCGGTGAAACCCTCGCGCTGCACGGCCCGTCGGGGCTGGGCAAAAGCACCCTGCTGGATGCGCTGGCAGGGCTTGGCCCGACCGATGGCATCCAGATTCATGGCCTCCCCCTGTCCGACTGGCCCGAGCCCGACCTGCGCCGCCAACTGACTTTACTGCCGCAACGCGCCGCGCTGATCGGCGGCACCATCCGGGAAAACCTAGCGCTGGCCATGGCTGTTCCCGACGACTCTGCGATGCTGGACGCGCTCGAGGCCGTTCAGCTTTTGGACGTCGTTGCCCCTCGTGGGGGATTGGACATGATCCTGGGCGAATCTGGCGCGGGGCTGTCGGGCGGGGAATCCCGTCGTCTGGCGCTGGCGCGCGCGCTGCTGCGCAAACCCGCCATTTTGTTGCTGGACGAACCGACCGAGGGGCTGGACGATCCGCTGGCCCGCAGGGTGCTGACCGGCCTGCGCGACGCCCTGCCCGACTGTGCGATCCTGATGGCCTCTCATCGCCAGGCCGAACTGGAATTCGCCCACCGTCAGATTGACCTCAAAAGATATATTCCAAAAACAGCATTACTTTGACCTAGATCAAAACACCCGATCTGGGCCAGGTGTACCCCTGCTGTCAAAGCTGAGTCTGCAAGTCAGGTTTAGCGCACCCTTTAAACATTAGTCTGCACCATTTCTTTGTGGGCTTCACAAAAGGAGATTGGCAAAATGGAGCTCGATCTGGTCGAGCTGTCGCGCCTGCAATTCGCGATGACAGCCATGTATCACTTTCTCTTCGTGCCGCTGACGCTGGGTCTGTCGATCCTCGTCGCGATCATGGAGACGGTCTATGTGATGACAAACCGCCCCATCTGGCGGCAAATGACGAAATTCTGGGGCACGCTGTTTGGCATTAACTTTGTGCTGGGCGTCGCCACCGGGATCACCATGGAATTCCAGTTCGGCATGAACTGGTCCTATTATTCGCATTATGTCGGCGACATCTTCGGTGCGCCGCTGGCGGTCGAAGGGCTGATGGCCTTCTTTCTGGAGGCGACGTTCGTCGGGCTGTTCTTCTTTGGCTGGGATAAACTGTCCAAGGTCGCGCATCTGGTTGTGGCCTGGCTGGTGGCCATCGGGTCGAACTTTTCGGCGCTGTGGATTCTGATTGCCAATGGCTGGATGCAGAACCCCGTGGGTGCGGAATTCAATCCCGATTCCATGCGGATGGAGATGACCAACTTTTTCGACGTCGTGTTCAACGAGGTGGCGCAGGCCAAATTCGTCCACACCGTATCGGCCGGCTATGTCACCGCATCGGTGTTCGTGCTGGGTGTCTCGGCGTGGTACCTGCTGAAGGACCGCCACATAGAACTGGCCCGCCGGTCCATCGCCGTGGCCGCCGCCTTTGGTCTGGCCTCGGCATTCTCGGTGGTCATTCTGGGCGACGAAAGCGGCTATTCCGCCACCCATACCCAGAAAATGAAACTGGCCGCGATCGAGGCCATGTGGGAAACCGAGCCCGCGCCTGCGTCCTTCACCCTGGTCGGGTTCCCGGACCAGGAAGCGCGCGAAACGCATTATGCCGTCCACATCCCCTGGGCCATGGGCCTGATCGGCACACGTAGCCTGACCCATGAAATCCCCGGCATCAAAGAGCTGGTCGAAGAGGCCGAGGTCAACATTCGCGCCGGGCTGATTGCCTATGACGCGCTGATGCAGATCCGCAAGATGCGCGCCGACACGCCCCCCGAGATCCGCACCGCCTTTGAGGAGCACTCCGACAATCTGGGTTTTGCCTTCCTGCTGAAACGCTATGTGGATGACCCGCGCACCGCTACTGATGACCAGATCGTCAAAGCCGCGAATGACACCATCCCCGGTGTCGCCCCGCTGTTCTGGGCTTTCCGCCTGATGGTTGGGCTTGGCTTCAGCTTTATTGCGGTGATGGCCTATTTCTTTGTGCAGGCCAGTTTCCGCGGGATGCATTTCCCGCGCTGGTCGCTGCGTCTGGCCGTGCTGATCATCCCCACCCCTTGGATCGCTGCTGAATTGGGGTGGTTCGTGGCTGAATTTGGCCGCCAACCCTGGACGGTGGACGGCGTACTGCCCACGGCCCTGTCGGCCAGCCACCTGACCGTGGCCGATCTGCTGATCACCCTTGCCGGTTTCGTCACCTTTTATTCGATCCTGTTCATCATCGAGATGGGCCTGATGCTGAAATACATCCGCAAAGGCCCCACCCAGGATGTCGACGAAACCGAGGCCTGGAACCAACGCCATGCCAACCGCCTGCGCAATTGCGACGGCGCCCCTGCAACCCCTGCGGAGTAACAGATATGATCTTGCATGAATTGCTGTCTTTCGAATTTCTGCGCGTGATCTGGTGGGGGCTACTGGGCGTCCTGCTGATCGGCTTTGCGCTGACGGATGGTTTCGACATGGGGGTCGGCGCGCTGCTGCCCTTTGTCGGCAAAACCGATGTGGAACGCCGCGTTGCCATCAACACCATCGGTCCCGTGTGGGAAGGCAACCAGGTCTGGTTCATCCTGGGCGGGGGCGCGATCTTTGCCGCCTGGCCGCCGCTTTACGCGGTCAGCTTTTCGGGGTTTTATCTGGCCATGTTTACCCTGCTGGCGGCGCTGATCCTGCGTCCTGTGGCGTTCAAATACCGCTCCAAACGCGACAACGCCCTGTGGCGCAGCAGCTGGGACTGGGCGCTGTTCATCGGCGGGGCGGTGCCTGCGCTTTTGTTCGGCGTGGCGGTGGGCAATGTGCTGCTGGGCGTCCCCTTTCACCTGACCGAGGATTTGATGCCGATGTATGACGGCACCTTCTATGGCAAATTCCTGGGCCTGCTGCATCCCTTTGCGTTGCTGTCAGGTGTGGTGTCGTTGTCCATGCTGCTGATGCATGGCGCCGCCTGGCTGGGCCTGAAAACCGAAGGCTTCATCGCTGATCGTGCCCGCCGCATCGGCACCGTGGCCGGGGTCGTCGCCGCGCTGTCCTATGCGGGTGCGGGCCTGTGGCTGGCCTTTGGGATCGACGGGTTCGCCTTTGTGAACGACGCCGTCACCGATGGCCCCTCGAACCCCTTAATGAGCGAGATCACCCGCGACACCAGTTGGCTGAGCGCCTATGCCGCCCGGCCCTGGATCGCCATCGCCCCGATCATGGGGTTTGCCGGGATCGCCCTGGCCGTTCTGGGCCTGCGCGCCGGGCGCGAGGTCTCTACCTTGCTGTGGTCCAAACTGGCGATCACCGGGATCATCTCGTCGGTCGGGCTGACAATGTTCCCGTTCATCCTGCCCTCGACCGTGGACCCGAACAGCTCTCTGACGGTGTGGGACGCGTCGTCCTCGCATCTGACGCTGTTTGTGATGCTGGTGATGACGGTGATCTTCATGCCGATCATCCTGGCCTACACCGCCTGGGTCTACAAAGTCCTGTGGGGCAAAGTAACCGAGTCCGACGTCACCGAAAACGCCCACAGCCTGTACTAACGGCCTGAAACTACGAAAGGAAAAATCATGTGGTATTTTGCCTGGCTCTTGGGACTTCCCCTGGCCGCAATGTTCGCAGTCCTGAACGCTATGTGGCTGGAAATGCGCGAAGATTCGCGCCTGGCCGAGGAAACCGACTGATCCCCGCCGCGTCCCTTTGGCGGATCACCAGACGGGGCAGCCTTCGGGTTGCCCCGTTTTTACATGTTCAATCGCTGTAAAGGGCCAGACGGGCAGAAGCTTAGCCATAGCACAAATGCACGTCCGCTCCCTCACGGCAAAATCCAGATTATTTCAATGAAATCAAAGTGGTGCGGGTGAAGGGACTCGAACCCCCACGCCTCGCGGCGCCAGAACCTAAATCTGGTGCGTCTACCAATTCCGCCACACCCGCACTGATCAGCCTACGGCTGGTCCGGCATCCCTTAGCAAACCCAAAACCCAGAGGCGAGAGGAAAAATCACCCCCTAAGCGAAATTTTCCGACTCTACGCCGATCAAACGGCTGAAAAGACGCGGTATTTCTTCGGGAATGTCCTCGGCAATCAGGCCAGACCCGAAGCTGCGGGCGCATTCCACATGCAGCCAGACGCCGGTTTTGGCGGCCTCGAACGGGTCAAGTCCCCGCGCCATCAACCCGGTGACAAACCCGGCCAACACATCGCCCGATCCCGCCGTGGCCAGCCAGGGCGCCGCGCGCTCATACGCTGCCGAATGCAGGGCGCACCGGCCATCTGGGGACGCAATCACCGTATCGCCCCCCTTGAATACCACCACGCAGCCTGCTCTTGCTGCGGCTTCTCTGGCGGCTTCGACTTTGGAAAATGCGCCCTCCGAATCCTTGAAAAGACGCCGGAACTCACCTCCGTGCGGTGTCAGGACACAGCCCGCGTGCAGCGCATCAAACAAGGTCTCTTCGTTTGCGATCAACGTCAGCGCATCCGCATCCAGAACTGTTGGCCTGTTGCTCTTTAGCGCAGCCCCGACCAGCGCCTGATGCTGCGGCTGCAGGCCTAGCCCCGGCCCAATGCAAAGCGCATTGAAACGGGCATCTGCCAGCACCTCGCGCAGATCCTCGGCCTCTGCGACCTTGCGCATCATCAAGGCCGTGATCTGCACCGCGACCTCGTCCCAGGCAGAGGGCGGCACCGCCAAGGTCACCAGCCCTGCCCCCACGCGCAGCGCCCCGCGTGCGCTCAGACGCGCCGCCCCAGAACGGCCCGTCCCGCCAGACACCACCAGAGCCGAGCCATGGGCGAATTTATGTCCCAGCGCGGCCTTGTCCAGCGGCCCAGGCGCCCCAACCAACCTCACCCGCTCAGGTTGGGGCTGGTCCGCATCCAATCCGATATCTGCCACAACGATTGTGCCGCACAGCTCGGGCCCCTGCCCCAGATAGTGCCCCAGTTTGGCCCGGTGAAACGTGACCGTCAGATCCGCCAGCGGCCCGCGCCCCAGCACGCGCCCGCTGTCCGACGATAGCCCGCTTGGAATGTCCACAGCCACCACATAGGGCCGTCCCTCGGGCACCCTGCGGCACATCGCGGCGCACAATTCCTCTGAAATCTCTCGCGTCAGGCCAGTGCCAAAGACCGCGTCGATCACCACGTCGGCCTGCGTCGCCCCCCCCTCGCCCAGCATCTCCCCAACCTGCCCGATGTCGCTCCAGCGCTCATAGTTCGTCAGCGCGTCCCGCGGCAACTTTTGCGTGTCCCCGTGGAAAAACACTGCGACGTCCCAGCCCAAATCCTTCAGCAGCCGCGCAATGACAAATCCGTCGCCGCCGTTGTTCCCTGGCCCACATAGAACAACAGCCCGACGCGCAGGCGCCGCCCCGTCGCCCGAACGGGGTTCTCCCAGGTCAGGCCGTGCCTTCAGCATCGCCTCGACGACGCCGCGCCCGGCGCGCTCCATCAGCTCTAACCCACTGACCTGGCCCGACTCGATGGCGGTTTTCTCGATGCTGCGCATTTGTGCAGCTGTCAAAATTTCGGTCATATATTCAGACTTATTGTTCTTTTTTTGATGCTTTTTTATGCAAGTCGCACAAAAAGTGTTCACGGAACTGTCTTTGCGGTGGCTCCGTCTGGCCCTCTTAGCATACTCAATTGTGACCACTCAGGGAAAGTGTTCTGTCGCTTGTCGACAAGTCTGGTGAGGAGATCCAAGGCGATGAAGAAAATCGAAGCGATCATTAAGCCGTTCAAGCTTGATGAAGTAAAAGAAGCGCTGCAAGAGGCCGGCATCCAGGGCCTGAGCGTTATTGAAGTCAAAGGCTTTGGCCGTCAAAAAGGCCACACCGAATTGTATCGTGGTGCTGAATATGTCGTGGACTTTCTGCCCAAGGTAAAAATCGAGGTTGTGCTGGACGATGACCTGGTTGATGGCGCCATCGAGGCGATCATCGACGCAGCCAAAACCGATAAAATTGGCGATGGCAAAATTTTTGTCAGCCCCGTTGAACAAGCTATCCGCATCCGCACCGGCGAAGCCGGCTCGGACGCGCTGTAAACCCCACTGAATCGAAAGGGATTAAGGGAATGAGCATAGACGCAGTCCTGAAACTCATGAAAGACGAAGAAGTCGAATATCTTGATGTTCGCTTCACCGACCCGCGCGGTAAACTGCAGCACGTGACCGTTATCTGCGACGAAGTCGATGCCGACTTCCTCGAAGGTGGCTTCATGTTTGACGGTTCGTCCATCGCTGGCTGGAAGTCGATTGAATCCTCGGACATGAAACTGGTTTTCGACACCGAGTCGGTCTACATCGACCCGTTCTATGCCGAAAAAACCCTGTGTATTCACTGCTCGGTTGTCGAACCCGACACCGGCGAAGCCTATGCCCGCGACCCGCGCGGCACCGCTGAAAAAGCAGAAGCCTACCTGAAATCCTCGGGCATCGGCGACTCGGCGTTCATGGGCCCCGAAGCAGAGTTCTTCCTGTTCGACAACGTCAAGTACTCGAACTCGATCAACAAAGTGTCCTACGAAGTTGACGCAATCGACGCGTCCTGGAACACCGACACCGACTACGAGATGGGCAACACCGGCCATCGTCCCGGCGTCAAGGGCGGTTACTTCCCTGTGAACCCGATCGACGACGCACAAGACCTGCGTTCGGAAATGCTGAGCACCATGAAGCGCATCGGCATGAAAGTTGACAAGCACCACCACGAAGTGGCGTCCTGTCAGCACGAGCTGGGCCTGGTCTTCGGCACGCTGACCAAGCAAGCCGACGAAATCCAGAAATACAAATACATCGTCCACAACGTGGCCCAGGCATATGGCAAAACCGCCACCTTCATGCCCAAGCCCATCGCAGGCGACAACGGCACCGGCATGCACGTGAACATGTCGATCTGGAAAGACGGCAAGCCCCTGTTCGCAGGCGACAAATACGCCGATCTGTCTCAGGAAGCCCTGTATTTCATCGGTGGTGTTCTGAAACACGCCAAGGCGCTGAACGCGTTCACCAACCCCTCGACCAACTCGTACAAGCGTCTGATCCCGGGCTTCGAAGCCCCCGTTCTGCGCGCGTACTCGGCGTCGAACCGTTCGGGTTGTGTGCGTATTCCCTTCGCGGAATCGCCCAAAGCCAAGCGCGTCGAAGCCCGTTTCCCCGATCCCTCGGCGAACCCCTACCTGTGCTTTGCAGCTCTGCTGATGGCCGGTCTGGACGGTATCACCAACAAGATCGATCCGGGCGAAGCCATGGACAAGAACCTGTACGACCTGCCCGCAGAAGAGCTGGCCGGCATCCCGACTGTCTGTGGTTCGCTGCGCGAAGCCATGGAAGAACTGGAAAAAGACATGGACTTCTTGCTGGCTGGCGACGTGTTCACCAAAGACCAGATCGAAGGCTACATCGGCCTGAAAATGGAAGAGATCGAAACCTACGAGCACACTCCGCACCCCGTAGAATTCGGCCTGTACTACAGCTGCTAATCGCACCTGTTCCAAATCATCGAAAGGGCGCCTTCGGGCGCCCTTTTGCGTGCAACCAGAACGGTATTCGCCCCGCCGTCGGCGCCAACGAATCAACCGTGCCGTGCGCCTGCTTGCGCCCTCCTGTTCCCCCTCCTGCTGCAATCTCCGACAAAATAGTCGTGAAAATCGGGTTAACTGTCGCCGCCTGATCAACAGTCGCGTGCTTTGGCCCTGATTACCGCACATCAACCGAATTTCCGTCATATTCTTTCCCTTTTTCGCTCGCAGAATGAAACGGACAAAGAAGACTGCAGACTGGAGTTCTGTGATGAATACCGATGAAAACCGCCACACCTCTGGCCTTGTGTTCCTGGCCTCGCGCAATTGCGACACGCTAGAGCTCAGCGCCAGCCTACAGCGCGTCCTCGAGGCGAACGGACACCGAATCTGCGGCGTGCAGGTTCTGTCGGAAACCCATGTAGAGGTGACATCGGATATTCTGACGCTTGATCTGTCGGTTCCCGAACAGGATCCCTCGTCTGATGCATCGGGCGTGGATGCAGAAACCGAGTCCCCGCAGGCCATCATGCAAAAGGCGGGCCTGGTGATCGAGGTCGCCCTGACCCAGCCCCCCGAGAACGGCAGCGTGCCGACCAAGCGTGCCACACAGGCGACCTTGGCCAGCCTGACCTGTCAGATGGCTATCTGGCTAGAGCCCGACTTTATCCAGTGGCTGAACGAAGACACCCTGCTGGATACCAAGGATTTCGTCAAAGCTGTGGCCCGCGTGATGCCGCGCCGTGTCAAACGCAAGGAACACGCCGCAGTTGCGCGCCCTGCCCGTCCGCAACAGGCCGTTTCGCCCATGCCGCAGATGGCCATGGCCAGCGCCACGGCCGCCCCGGTGCGGCCCGTTCATCCGACGGTTTCCCCGACCGAGCGCCCCCAAACCCCGCGCAACAACGCGCGGTTCCCCGATGTGGACATCACCTCGCGCCGTTTGGAAGACGAATATGACACCCGCAACCGTCAGGTGATCGAACAAACCGACATCCACGAACTGTCCGAGCTGCGCACCAGTTTCCACGACGAAGAGGAAGAGCTGGAAGCCACCGGCATTGCCAGCCGCCGCAACAGCGTCGCCCGTCTGGCGACCTGGTTCCTGTCGATCACCGTTGGGATTTTCTCGCTGCCTCTGGCCGCGTTTCTGATGATCTATAACCTGTTCCGCGGCGAGGATTTCCGCCTCTCTGCACAGGCGTTGTCGCTGACCGGCCTGTTCACCGCGCTGAACGCCCAGGGGGCAACGGCTCAGGTCATGGACATCGTGAATACGATCGTCGGCTAGCCACCCGGCACCGCCCTTTGATACAGGCCACCGCCCCGCGCGGTGGTCTTTGACGTTCACACCTGTTCTCAACTTCCCGTGACGCGCTGACACATCGTCTGGCGCTGTCCGCTGCGCATCCCTAGTCTCGGTCAGGCAATTACACCACGGAGACGCCCATGCCGACCGAGCGCATTACATTCACCGGCCATAGCGGCGATCAACTGGCCGCACGGCTGGACCTGCCCGAGGGGCGGCATCAGGCGACGGCCATTCTGGCGCACTGCTTTACCTGCACCAAGGACATCACCGCCGCCCGCCGGATCAGCCAGCGGCTTGCGGCCTTGGGCATCGCGGTTTTGCGCTTTGATTTCACAGGCTTGGGGCATTCTCAGGGGGAGTTCGCCAACACCACCTTCAGCTCGAACGTCCAGGACATCCAGGCCGCCGCTGCCCATCTGGCCAGCCAGGGCATGGCCCCCAGTCTGCTGATCGGCCATTCGCTGGGCGGGGCTGCCGTGCTGCGCGCAACGCCGCAAATCCCCAGCATCAAGGCCGTCACCACCCTGAACGCCCCCTTTGATCCGGGGCATATCCTGCACGCTTTTGAATCCGACATGGCCACCATCGAAGCCGAGGGCTGCGCGCAGGTCCAGCTGGGCCACGGCAGCTTTCCGATCACCGAGGCCTTTGTCAAAGATGTGTCCTCGGCCAATCTGACGGACTCGATCAGCCACCTGAACGCGGCCCTGTTGGTGCTGCATGCCCCCCGCGACGAAATCGTCGGGATCGGCAATGCCACCGATATTTTCGTCGCCGCCAAACACCCCAAAAGCTTTGTCACTTTGGATGACGCCGATCACCTGGTGTCCCGCCCCGAGGATGCCGACTATGTCGCGCAGATCATTGCCACATGGGCCGCGCGCTATCTGGATCTGACGCATCCCGCCCCGCCCCCCGGGGCCCCCGAAGGCATCGTCCGCGTGTCCGAGGCCGACCCGAACGGGTTCCTTCAGGATGTGCAGTCCGGCCCGTTGCACCATACGCTCGCGGACGAGCCCCTGGCCTATGGCGGGACCAACCGCGGCATGACGCCTTATGGGTTTCTGGCCTCGGGTCTGGGCGCGTGCACCACGATGACCATCCGCATGTACGCCCGTCGCAAAGGCTGGCCGCTGACCCATCTGTGGGTGGATGTCAGCCAGGGCAAGGTCCACGCGCAGGACGCCGGCACCTCGGACAAGATCGACCTGTTCACCCGGACGATCCACCTCGAGGGGCCACTGACCCAAGAGCAACGTGAAAAACTGCTTCAGATCGCCGACAAATGCCCCGTCCACGGCACCCTGACGCGCGGAAGCAAGGTGGAAACGGTACTGGCGGAATAGCCTCGCAGTCGCCCGTCCGCCCCTCCGGGCTGGCGATTTCTGGCTGCGCGCCCCCACAATACAGCACTGTTGGCCGCCTCCCCAAGGTTTGCCCCTCGCGCTCGTGTTGCCGCAGATGACCGCCCCACCCTTGCCGCGCGGGGCCACCGGGGGTAAAGACACGGCGAAACCGAAATTCCCCGAGGAACAGCCGATGATCCCCCGTTATGCCCGCCCCGAGATGACCTCTATCTGGGAACCCGCCACCAAGTTCAAAATCTGGTACGAGATCGAGGCCCACGCCTGTGACGCCATGGCCGATCTGGGCGTGATCCCCCGCGAAAATGCCGATGCCGTCTGGAAGGCCAAGGACGTGGAATTCGACGTGGCCCGCATCGACGAGATCGAGGCCATCACCAAGCATGACGTCATCGCGTTTCTGACCCACCTGGCCGAACATGTCGGCTCCGAAGAGGCGCGTTTCGTCCACCAGGGCATGACCTCGTCGGATGTGCTGGACACCTGCCTGAACGTGCAGCTGGTCCGCGCCGCCGACATCCTGCTGGCCGATCTGGACAAACTGCTGGCCGCCCTGAAAAAGCGCGCGCTGGAACACAAGGACACCGTCCGCGTCGGCCGCAGCCACGGCATCCACGCTGAACCCACCACCATGGGCCTGACCTTCGCGCGGTTCTACGCCGAAATGGACCGCAACAAGACCCGCCTGCAACAGGCTCGGGCCGAGATCGCCACCGGCGCCATTTCCGGCGCGGTCGGCACCTTCGCCAACATTGATCCCCGCGTCGAGGAACATGTCTGCGCTCAGTTGGGCCTGTCGCCCGAACCCATCAGCACCCAGGTGATCCCGCGTGACCGCCACGCCATGTTCTTTGCCGTTCTGGGCGTGATCGCCAGCTCGATCGAAAACGTCGCGATCGAGATTCGCCACATGCAGCGTACCGAGGTTCTGGAAGGCGCGGAATTCTTCTCGATGGGTCAAAAAGGCTCGTCCGCGATGCCGCACAAGAAAAACCCGGTTCTGACCGAAAACCTGACCGGCCTGGCCCGTCTGGTCCGCATGACCGTGATCCCGGCCATGGAAAACGTGGCGCTGTGGCATGAACGCGACATCTCGCATTCCTCCGTGGAACGCGGCATCGGCCCCGACGCCACCGTGACCTTGGATTTCGCCCTGAACCGTCTGGCCGGCGTTGTTGATAAAATGCTGATCTTCCCGCAGAACATGTTGGATAACATGAACAAATACCCCGGTCTGGTCATGTCGCAGCGCGTGCTGCTGGCCCTGACTCAGGCGGGTGTGTCGCGCGAAGACGCCTATTCCATGGTGCAGCGCAACGCGCTCAAAGTCTGGGAAGAGCGCCTGGATTTCCGCGAGCTTCTGCTGGCAGATGCTGACGTTGTCGCCGCCCTGGGCGAAGACAGCATCAACGAAAAATTCGACATGGGCTATCACACCAAACATGTCGACACGATCTTTGCCCGCGTGTTCGGCGACAGCTGATTTCGCCAAAATCGCCAATCGTGCTATGCTCCCTGTCGTGCAACCCACGGCAGGGAGTTTTCATATGATCCGAACACTAGTGACCGCTCTTCTCTTGGCGACCCCGATGGCGGCCGCTGCTCAGTGCCCGCATGACTATGATCAGGCCATGTCCTGCGCTGACGGCAAAGTCTGGGACAAGAACAGCAAAACCTGTACCTCCGCGACGGGCTAAAGCCTTTGTTCATTCTTCCCTGCTTATCTGTCCACTGACGACAGAAACGAGGGATGGATGACCAACTCGACTCAACTGGCCCGGATCACGCCCGTTCAGAAACGGGTGTCCAAACCGGACGCCGCCAAATCCGTGTCGGACCGCCTGACACGCAAGCAAAAGGCCGCCATCATGGTGCGGTTTTTACTGTCCGAGGGCGCGGATCTGGACTTTACCGAGCTTCCCGACGCTCTCCAGGCCGAGCTGACCCGGCAACTGGGCGATATGCGGCTGGTGGATCGCGATACGCTGGCCAATGTGGTGGCCGAATTTGCGGGCCAGCTGGAACAGATCGGCGTGACCTTCCCGCATGATCTGGCCGGGGCGTTGATGATGCTGGATGGGCGTATTCATCCCCGTACCGCCGCCAAACTGCGTAAACAGGCCGGGGTACGCCAATACACCGATCCCTGGGACCGGATTCGCGCCATGGACGCCGAGGCGCTGATCTCGATCTTCGAGGAGGAATCGACTGAAATCGCCGCCGTGGTCCTCTCGAAACTGGATGTTGGCCGCGCCGCAGAGCTGCTGACCCATTTGCCCGGTGATCAGGCGCGGCGCATCACCTATGCGGTGTCCCTGACGGGGTCTGTGACGCCCGACGCGGTGGACCGGATCGGGCTGTCGCTGGCTGCTCAGCTGGATTCGCGCCCCGAACGCGCATTCGAGGATGACCCCGATAAACGCGTCGGTGCGATCCTGAATTTCTCGCCTTCTGCCACGCGCGATGACCTGCTTTCCGCACTCGAAGGAGAGGACGCCGAATTCGCCGCCCGTGTCCGCAAGGCGATTTTCACCTTCAACGACATTCCTGCCCGGATCACACCGATCGACGTCTCCAAAATCACGCGCGGCGTCGATCAATCCGTTCTGGTCGCCGCGCTTTCTTACGCCAGTGCCAACGACGGTGCCGCAGCGGCCGATCATATCCTGTCGAACCTGTCCAGCCGCATGGCCGATGCCCTGCGCGAGGAAATGTCCGAACTGGGCACGATCAGAACCAAAGCCGGAGAAGAGGCCATGTCAGCCGTGGTCACCTCGATTCGCCAATTGGAAACAGACGGCGAGATCACCCTGATCGCCGACGAAGAAGAGGACTGAACTGACCCACAGACACGCCGCCCCGCCCTTGTGATCGTGGTTTCAGCCATTTATGTCTGGCACCGCGCAACAAAGGGATACGCGGCACTTGGCAAAAAAGGTGAAAACCCACGGCGGCTGGAAGGATTGGATCATTGATCGCGTCCTGCGCGCCCTGATCGGCACGGCGCTGGCGCTGCCCTGGACCCTCCGTGTGCGGCTGATGGGCGCCTTTACCCGTCGCATCCTGTCCCCGCTGGTGGGCTATCGTAAACGTGCCATCGCCAACCTGTCCTACATCTACCCCGACATGCCCGAGGCCGAAAAGCGCCGCATCGCCGATGCCGTCGCTGATAACGCCGGGCGCACCATGATCGAAAACTACGATACCGCTGGTCTGCTGGCGCGGACCAAGACCCAAGACATCACCGGCGCCGGGCTTCCCATGATCGAAGAGGCGCGCAGAAACGGCACCCCTGTGATGATGGTGACCGCGCATTATGCCAATTTCGAGGTCCCCCGCGCGGCGCTGGTCAATCGCGGGTTCCAGATCGGTGGGCTCTATCGCCCCATGGCCAACCCCTATTTCAACGAGCATTACGCCGAAAACATGAAGCGCCTGTCCGGCCCGGTCTTTGAAAAAGGCAAGCGTGGCACCCTGGGGCTGATTCGGCACATCGCACGGGGCGGTTTTGGCGTCCTGCTGTTCGATCTGCACGACAAATCAGGGCAACCAATTGATTTCATGGGGAAACCAGCGCCCACCCTGACCTCGGCCGCTGAAATCGCGATGCGGACAAAGGCGTTATTGGTGCCGTTCTTTGCCACGCGCCACCCCGACGGCATCCATTTCGATGTCGAGATCGAGGCCCCCATTGACCACACCTCGCCCGAGGAAATGACCGTGGAAATGACCCGCCGACTTGAGGCGCGCGTTACCGCCCACCCCGAACAATGGTTCTGGATTCACCGCCGCTGGAGCAAAACGCTTTAGCGCAGGCGCGCAGCGGCCAGAATGGCCCCGGGGCCTTTGGCGCGTTTTTCCTGCAAGATCACAACCACCGGCGCATCGCCCGAAATTGTGCCGTTGATCTCAAGCGGCGCGCGGGTGTTCCATTCACCAAGAACGCTCCAATCGGTGACGATGTTGGAATAATCCACCGTCCGACCGGCGTTTTCGCCCTTTTTGATCATCACACGCGCCGAGGGCCGATAGCGGATCACCTGCACCAAAACGGTGCCGGACATGGGCTGATGCGCCTCGGCCTCGATTTCCAGCCGGTTGCCTTTGCGTTCGATCCGAACCGATACCGGGGTCAGACCTGCCGCATGTTTTTTGATCAAGGCGCTCACATCTTTGGGGTGATTGCCCACCACATGTTCCTGGCCGCCAACGATCATCTGCGGCGTGTAAACCGAACGCCGCCCCGCCGCGATGGCATATGCCTTCTGTCGGGCCGTGAATTGCGCGCTGGCAAAGGCATCCTTCCAGCCGATGTAATCCCAGTAATCCACATGCAGCGCCAGCGCGATCACGTCGTCACGCTTGGCCAGCTTTCCCAGCAGCGCATCGGCAGGCGGACAGGACGAACACCCCTGCGAGGTATAGAGCTCAACCACCACCGGATGATCTCCGGCCCAGACGGGTCCAACCGTTGCCATCCACGCGGCCGCAATCCAAGTCATCACCTGACGCATCTGTGTTGTCTTCCCCATTTTCTGCTGATCTCAGTCCTAAGCCTTTGCGATTGAAATAACCAATCAAGGTTTTGTCAGCCATCGGTGATCCGGCTAAAATCTCCGCAAATGACATCACAGCCCCCGTCTTCCCCTTGATCGTGGCCGCTCCGTGGCACACATTTGACCCATCAGCCATCATGTACACCCCCGGAGCCCCCCATGCCCATTACCGTCGGAACAGACACCGCCAAGACCCGCAAATCGCTGACGGTGGGCGATCAGTCCATTGCGTATTATTCCATCTCCGCCGCGCAGGACGCCGGCCTTGGGGATTTCACCCACCTGCCCGCCGCGCTGAAGATCGTTCTGGAAAACCTGCTGCGGTTCGAGGACGGCGGGTTCTCCGTATCCGTCGAGGACATCAAGGCCTTTGCCGAATGGGGCGCCAACGGGGGCCAGAACCCGCGCGAAATCGCCTATCGTCCCGCCCGCGTGTTGATGCAGGATTTGACCGGGGTGCCTGCCGTGGTCGATCTGGCCGCGATGCGCGACGGGATCAAGACGCTGGGGGGCGACGCGCAGAAAATCAATCCGCTGGCCCCGGTGGATCTGGTCATCGACCACTCGGTCATGATTGATGAATTCGGCAATCCCCGCGCCTTTCAGATGAACGTGGACCGCGAATATGAACGCAACATGGAGCGCTACCAGTTCCTGAAATGGGGTCAGGGTGCATTCAACAATTTCCGCGTTGTGCCGCCGGGCACCGGGATTTGCCATCAGGTGAACCTGGAATATCTGGCTCAAACCGTCTGGAGCGACACCGACCAGAACGGTGAAATGGTCGCCTATCCTGACACGCTGGTCGGCACGGACAGCCACACCACCATGGTCAACGGGCTGGCCGTTCTGGGCTGGGGCGTCGGCGGGATCGAGGCCGAGGCCGCCATGTTGGGCCAACCCATCTCCATGCTGATCCCCGAGGTCGTGGGCTTCAAACTGACCGGCGAGATGATCGAGGGCACCACCGCCACGGATCTGGTGCTAAAGGTCGTGGAAATGCTGCGCGCACATGGCGTTGTGG
Source organism: Thalassovita sp. (assembly GCA_029212905.1). GTDB lineage: Bacteria > Pseudomonadota > Alphaproteobacteria > Rhodobacterales > Rhodobacteraceae > Thalassobius. The sequence continues at coordinate 29,445 of JARGPB010000002.1, read as the reverse complement.
GCAAATTCGTCGAATTCTACGGGCCGGGCCTGGATCACCTGCCGCTGGCTGACCGCGCCACCATCGCCAACATGGCCCCCGAATATGGCGCGACCTGCGGATTCTTTCCGATCGACGGCGAAACCCTGCGCTATCTGCGCCAGACCGGCCGCGAAGAGGACCGCATCGCCCTGGTCGAGGCCTATGCCAAGGAAAACGGGCTGTGGCGCGGGGCGGATTATGCGCCGATCTATACCTCGACGCTGGAACTGGACATGGCCACCATCGTTCCCGCCATTTCCGGCCCCAAACGCCCGCAGGATTACCTGCCGCTGACCAACGCCAAAGCCGCCTTTGCCCACGAGATGGAGAAGACTTTCAAACGTCCGATGGACATACAGGTCCCCGTGACGGGCGAGGAATACTCCCTGTCCTCGGGCAAGGTGGTCATCGCCTCGATCACGTCCTGCACCAACACGTCGAACCCCTATGTGATGGTGGGGGCCGGGCTGGTGGCGCGCAAGGCCCGCGCGCTGGGGCTGGACCGCAAACCCTGGGTAAAAACCTCTCTGGCGCCGGGGTCACAGGTCGTGACGGAATATCTGGAGGCCGCGGGCCTTCAAGAGGATCTGGACGCCATCGGGTTCAATCTGGTGGGCTATGGCTGCACCACCTGTATCGGCAACTCGGGCCCCATTCAGCCCGAACTGTCCCAGGCGATCTCTGACGGTGATCTGGTCGCCGTTTCGGTCCTGTCCGGCAACCGCAACTTCGAGGGTCGGATCAGCCCGGACGTGCGCGCGAATTACCTGGCCTCGCCGCCGTTGGTGGTGGCCTATGCACTGGCTGGAGACATGAATATCGACCTGACCAGCGACCCGCTGGGGCAAGACCAGAACGGCAATGATGTCTACTTGCGCGACATCTGGCCCACCAATGCCGAAATCGCTGAGCTGGTCGAAAAAACCGTGACGCGACAGGCCTTTGTGTCGAAATACGCTGACGTATTCAAAGGCGATGAAAAATGGCAGGGCGTCGAAACCTCGGACGCGGAAACCTATGACTGGCCGCCCGCGTCCACCTATATCCAGAACCCGCCCTATTTCCGGGGCATGGGCGCCGAAAAAGGCACGATCCAGAACATCAAAGGCGCCAAGGTGCTGCTGGTGCTGGGCGACATGGTCACGACGGATCATATCTCGCCTGCGGGGTCCTTTGCGCCGTCCTCGCCCGCAGGAAAATATCTGACCGACCGGGGCGTCACCGTGCGCGAGTTCAACTCCTATGGGTCCAGACGCGGCAATCACGAGGTCATGATGCGCGGCACGTTCGCCAACATCCGCATCAAAAACGAGATGCTGGACGGCGTCGAGGGCGGCTATACCAAGGGCCCCGACGGGGAACAGACCTCGGTCTATGACGCCTCGATGGCCTATCAGGCAGCGGGCACGCCGCTGGTGGTGTTTGGCGGCGAACAATACGGGGCCGGGTCGTCACGCGACTGGGCGGCCAAGGGCACGAACCTGCTGGGCGTCAAAGCCGTGATCGCCGAAAGCTTTGAGCGTATCCACCGCTCGAATCTGGTGGGCATGGGGGTTGTGCCGTTTGAATTCACCGGCGGCGACACGCGCAAAACCCTGGGCCTGACCGGCGATGAAACCGTCACGATCACCGGGCTGGACACGGTTGAACCCCAGCAAACCCTGCCCTGTGACATCACCTATGCGGATGGCACAACGAAAACCATCCAGTTGAAATGCCGGATCGATACCGCCCCCGAGATCGAATATGTCGAAAACGGCGGCGTGCTGCATTATGTGCTGCGCAATCTGGCCTAGTTTCCCATCCGCATCGGGAATTCAGCCAGTGTCTGCGCCTGATGCGGGCTCAGCGCCTCGGTCCGCACCACCTGCGTGTGGATCGAGAACACCACCGCGCGGCTGACCGGCAGGCGGATCAGGCACTGGCGCTCGACCCGGATGAAATTCTGGCTGTGCGGGGTGGGGCTGTGCTGCGCCTCGGCGCGGGCGTCATGCAAGGGCGCGTCCGAATAATGCGCAGTCCCCCGCATCAGCCCTCGCCCCACCTGCACCCCGTCCAGCAGGCGCTGCACCCGTTTGGCCAACTGATCCGAGTAAACATCAACGGGCCGGTGGATACGCACCATGGGGCGCATGAATTTCTGCGCCAGTTGCCAGCCCGCAGGGAAACACAGCACCGCCCCGGTCAGCACACTCTCCTGGCTGCGCGCGCCGGGGTCGGGGTTGGGGTCGGGCTGCATCAGGCACAGATCGCATTGCACCAGCCGCCCCAGCGTCGCCAGCGGCGCCTCTGTATCCAGCGGCACCTCGATCCCGTCGGGTCGCGTTACCTTGCCCCGCCCGACGCCATAGCCAAGCCCTGGAAGCTGCCCCAATACCATGTTGTACAGCTCGGTCGCGGCCGGAACCGCACTGTCATGCACCGCCACAACATCCTCGGGGCGGTCGTCCAGCAACTGCTCGCGCAGCGCCATCTGCGCCCCAAAGGCGCTGTCCACCTCCAGCCAGTCCTCTGTCGCAACCGGGACAATCCCCGGCAGACGCCGCGTACGCGGGTCGGCCCAGGGGGCAAAGCTCAGCCGGGTCTGTAGAATCCGTGTCATTGCGTGATGCTGCGTCCAATTTGCCGCCGCGTCCATGGCCAGAATGCCGCAACCTCGCGTCGCTGTCCGCGCCAAATCCATTTCGCGCTGGACCTTAGGGGGGTGTTCCCGTTAACTCCCCCGCAACTTGACCGGAAAAAGACTATGCAATTCGCCCCTGTTGCTCGCATTCTGGCCTTTCTTTCCATCGCCATGGGGATCGCTATGATCCCCTGCCTTGTCATGGACGGGGTGACGGGCGATCAAAGTATGGGCGTCTTCGCACAATCTGCTGGTTTGACCCTGCTGGTTGGCGTGATTGTCGTGCTGTCCACCCAAAACCGCCGCGATCAGGAACTCGGCATCCGCGAGGCCTTCTTGCTGACCACTGGCACCTGGGTGATCCTGCCGATGATTGGCGCGCTGCCGTTGATGCTGGGCGCGCCGGCCTCCACCTTTACCGATGCCTATTTCGAGGCCGTCTCGGGCATGACCACCACCGGTTCCACCATCTATGAAAAGATCGAGACCCTGCCCGCCGGGATCCTGCTGTGGCGCGGGATCCTGCAATGGCTGGGCGGGCTGGGCATCGTTGTGGTGGCGATGATCTTCTTGCCCGTGATGCGGGTTGGTGGGATGCAGTTTTTCCGCTCCGAAGGCTTCGACACACTGGGCAAAGTCATGCCCCGCGCCCCCGATATCGCCCGCAGCCTGCTGGACCTGTATATCGGGCTGACCGTGTTGTGCATGATCGCCTATATGCTGCTGGGGATGAGCGCCTTTGACGCCACCGTCCACGCCTTTACCACGATTTCAACGGGCGGGTTCTCCACGTCCGACGCCAGTTTTTCGGCCTTTTCGGGCACCGAGGAATATGTCGCCTCGGTCTTCATGCTGCTGGCCTCGATGCCCCTTATTCGCTTTGTGCAATTGACCCGCGGGCAAACCGCCCCCCTGTTTCAGGACGTTCAGGTGCGCGCCTATCTGCGCTGGACCGGCTATGCGATCGCCGCTGTCGTGCTGTGGCGCTGGTTCCACGAATCCGGCAGTTTCTGGCACATCCTGCGCGAAAGCACCTTTAACGTGATCACCCTGTTTTCAGGCACGGGCTATGCCTCCGAGGACATCACCTCGTGGGGGGCATTTCCCTTTGCGGTCATCTTTTTCACCGGGCTGATTGGCGGCTGCACGGCCTCGACCGGGTGCTCGATCAAGATTTTCCGCTGGCTGGTCGTCATCGAGGCAATCAAGACCCAGGTCCGCCGCATTCAGTCGCCCAACGCCGTTCTGCGCCCGCGCTTGGGGCAGCAGGTCATCGACCAGGACGTGATTGATTCCGTGATCGCCTTCTTTGCGCTGTTCACGCTGACTTTTGGCCTGCTGATTGTCGCGCTGGATCTGACCGGGCTCCATATCAAAACCGCGATCACCGCCGCCTGGACCGCCATCGCCAACGTCGGCCCGGCCTTCGGCCCCGAGGTCGGCTCGGCCGGGGCCATGAACAAGTTCCCCGAACCGGCGAAATGGCTGATGATTTTCGGGATGCTGGTGGGACGACTGGAAATCCTGTCGGTCTATGTCCTGTTCACCCGCAAATTCTGGGCTGACTAAGCCCCGCCTTAGGGCTCCATCGCCGCGCGAATTGCCGGCCCCAGCGTGGTTTCGATCACCCGCTGCGTGATCGGACCGGCGTGGCGCATCACGATCCGCCCCTCGCCATCAATCAGATAGGTCTCGGGCACGCCATAGACGCCCCAGTTCAGACCCATCCGGCCGTTTTCATCGCGTCCGATACCTGCATAGGGGTTGCCCAGCTCGGCCAGGAATTTCAGCGCGGCCTCGGGTTTGTCCTTATAGTTCACCCCGTAGATCGCGATCCCTTCGGCGGCCATGGCCTCGAGGTTGGGATGCTCGACCCGGCACGGAGCGCACCAGGACGCCCAGAAATTCACCAGCTTGACCTGCCCATCCTTCAAAGTCGCATCCGAGAACGACGGCAGATCGGCCAAATTAACCATCTGCACGGCCGGCGCAGGTTTCCCCGCCATGGCCGTCGGCAATTCATCCGGGTTTTCCCGCTGCATTCCGATCATGAACATCGCCGCCAGCCCCGCGAAAATCAGCGGTGGGGCGATCATCAAAGGAGACACCTTAGCCATTGCGCTTGCTCCGTTCTTCGACAGCGTCCAGCGCCGCCCGTGCTTTGTGTGACCGTAGCACGCTGATCACCACCAGCGCCACCAACAGCCCGATCGACACCGCATAAGAGGACAGGACCTCGATCTCGTATTTTCCCAGTTCCGGCATCATTGGCCCAAACGCTCCCTTGCCAGCAAGGCCCGCGTCCGGCGCGCCCGAATTTCGGTCTGTGTGCGCAGGAACACCAGCGCGACAAACAACAACACAAAGCCCGCGATGCTGACCAGCAGCGGGTAATAGAACACGTCGTCCACGTGCTCGGCCTTGTCCATCGACAAAGACGCGCCCTGATGCAGCCCCTGGTTCCAGAAATTCACCGCATAGCGGCTGAGCAGCGCAAACACCGACCCCACCAGGCACAGGATTGCCGTCAGATCCGCCGCTGTGTCGTCGTTTTCAATCGCCGACCACAGCGCCATATAGCCCAGATAGAACAGGAACAGGATCAGGAAAGAGGTCAAACGCGGATCCCATTCCCACCAGGTGCCCCACATCGGCTGGCCCCAGATCGCGCCTGTCACCAGGGCAATCACGGTCATCATGGCGCCAATCGGCGCCGCGGCCCGTGCCGCCAGCGCGCTGACATGGTGCCGCCGAACGATCCAGATCAACGAGGCCACCAGCATCATCATCCAGGCATTGATCGCCATCAGCGCGGCGGGCACATGCAGATAGATGATCTTGACGGTTGATCCCTGTTTGTAATCCTCTGGGGTGAAAAAGAACCCCCAGATCAGCCCCGTGACCAACGCGGCCACAGCCAGCACGGACACCCACGGCAACAGCTTGTCCGTGGTGCTGATGAATTTCTTTGGATTGGCATATTCCCAGATCGAGCCCATGTCTTTTCCTAATTCTCCTGGCGAGGGATTCAATTCAAATCCGCGTTAGCGAAGGTTCACTCTCAGTACCGCAGCCGAGGCAAAAGGCAAAAGCGCGATAGCGCCGCAGGTGATCCCCGCCAGCATCAGCAAAGGCGTGGCATATCCCATGCCCTCGGCCCCGCGCCGCGCCACCTCGGCGCCGAAAATCAACGTGGGCACATATAGCGGCAGCACCAGCAGGCTCAGCAACAGCCCGCCCCGCTTGATCCCCACCGTCAACGCCGCCCCGAACGTGCCGATCACGCTCAGCGCCGGGGTGCCCAGCAGCAGCGACAAAACCACCGGCCCGTACCCCGGCCCCGGCAGGTTCAGCAACAGGCCGAAAACCGGCGCGGCCACCACCAGCGGCAACCCCGTCGTCAACCAATGCGCCAGCGCCTTGACGCTGACCGCGGCCTCCATCGGCACCGGCGCCGTGGCCAACAGGTCCAGCGACCCGTCCTCCCAGTCCAGCGCGAAAATCCGGTCCAGCGACAACAGACAGGCCAGCAACGATCCCAGCCACAAGATCCCCGAGGCAATCTTGGCCAGCAGCGCGCTCTGCGGCCCAACACCAAACGGCACCAGCACCACGACGATCAGGAAAAACGCCAGCCCCAGGCCAAAGCCCCCGCCCGCGCGCACCGCCAGCCGCATATCCCGAACCAACAGCGCAATCACAAGAACGCCCCGTCGAAATCATCCACCATCGGCGCCTTGGCCTTAAAGGGCGCGACATCCAGCACCCGCGCCTCGTCCAGGCCCAGATCAATATGCGTGGCCATCAACGCCAGCCCCCCGCTGTGTAAATGCGCCCTGACGGCCCCCGCAAACATCGCCACAGCCGACACATCCAACGACACGGTCGGCTCGTCCAGCACCCAGACCGGCCGCCCAGTGACAACCATCCGCGCCAGCCCCAGCCGCCGCTTCTGTCCCGCCGACAAAGCCCCCGCTGGCCGATCCGCCAACCCGTTCAAATCAAACGCCTCCAGCGCCGCCTCTACAGCGTCCGTGCCAAACACATCCGCCCAGAATTGCAGGTTTTCGCATACGCTCAGCACCGCCTTGATCCCGTCGGAATGCCCCGCATAGGCCATGGCCTCGCGCTCCAGCCCCACGGTCCCCGCCAATGGCGGCTGCAACCCTGCGATTGTGCGCAACAAGGTGGTCTTACCGCAGCCATTCGGCCCGCGCAGCACCAGCGCCTCGCCCGCCTTCACGCGAAACGACACCCCCTCCAACACAGGAACACCGCCGCGCGCGACCGCCAGATCAGATACATTCAATTCCATGCAGCCGTCCTACCCGATTGCCCACGTTGCGAAAACCCGTTTTCATCTTGCCGGAAATACTCCGGGGGTGTGGGGGCTGGCCCCCACTCTACCCTGCGTGTGGGGGCTGCCCCCACTTTCCCACGCTGCACCTACCGCGCCGCAGCCTCCACAGCCTTGACCCCGATCAAACCGGCAACAAAGCCGCCGCAATCCGTCGTCCTTCATTTGCCAGCACGTTATACGTCCGACATGCCGCAGGCGAGGCCATGACCTCAACCCCGATCCCCAGCGTCTCCAACGTCTGGCGCAGGTCCCTGGGCGCATGGGCAATCTCGGCGCCCATCCCCAGGAAAATAACGTCGACATCCCCTGCCAGGGCCTCCAGCGCCGCAACATCCTCCAGCCCACCCCAGGATGTTGCGCGGGTCAGCGTCACCAGCGCCGGGCCTTCGATAACCTGACCCGCCACGCGGAAAAATCCTGGCCCATAGCCATCCACCGGCACGGCATCCCTGTATGTGATCTCGTTCAGCTGCATGTCGCGTCTCCTTAGTCCCACAGCGGCAGACCGCTGATCGCCGCAGTCACGGTGATCGCATAGCCCGCGCCGCGATAAATCTTTTGCCTGTCAGGCCGGAACATAGCGGCCCCCGCCAGATTGCCCAACAGATTCGGCACCGCCAGCAACACCCCCAGAACCACCGGCAGAGCCTCCAGCCGATCCTGCAATCCCAGCAGCGCCAGCAACGCAAAGTCAAAGGCGAACAGGTACATCATGATATTGGCCCGGATCGCCTGCGCCGCCCCGCTGGACGCCAGATAGAGCAAAATCACAGGCGGCCCCGGCAGACCTGCTACACCGCCCAGAAATCCGCTGGCCGCTCCGGTGCCCAGCAACAGCCCCCTGCCCGGCGCGCCGCGATACCGCAGCCCCGACGCCAGCAGCACCGGCGCCACCAGCGCGATCCCACTGACCGCATAGCGAAAAATCTCGGGGCGCACGGCATACAGAACCATCAGCCCCACCGGCAGCGCCAGGATCGTCCCCACCAGCAACAGGCCCACATCCGCGATCCGCCCGTCCCGTGCTGCGCGCGGCAGGTTCGGCAAGGGGCCAAAGACATCCATCACCACCAGCGTGGTCAAGGCCCAGATCGGCGGCATGAACTGCCCTGCTATCGGTAAATACACAAGGGCCGTGCCGAAGCCGGTAAAGCCTCGCACGACCCCTGCGATAAATGTGCCTGCAATCAGCCACCCCAGCCCGTCAAAGGCCAGCGCCGCCAGGATTGTCTCAGGCATCTACATTGGCAAACTGGTTGCCCTGGTTGTTGTCGGGCTTGGACCAGTCGCGTTTCACGCCCAGCAGCAGCACGATGTTTTTCGCCACATAGACCGACGAATAGGTCCCCACGATGACACCCCAGGTAATGGCGAACACAAAGCCCCGGATCACGTCGCCCCCCAGCACCAGCAGCGCGATCAGCGCGATCAGCGTGGTCCCCGAGGTCATGATAGTCCGGCTCAGGGTTTCGTTGACCGTCAGGTTCATCAGGTCGCGCAGCGGGGTTTTCTTGTACTTGATCAGGTTTTCACGCAGCCGGTCAAAGATCACCACCGTATCGTTGATCGAATAGCCGATGATCGTCAGCAGCGCGGCAATCGTCGCCAGATCAAACCGGATTTGCAACACCGAGAAGATGCCGATCGTCAGCACCACGTCATGCGCCAGCGCCGCCACAGCCCCAACCGAGAACTGCCACTCGAACCGCAACCAGATATAGAACAGGATCGCCGCCAGGGACGCGGCCACAGCAATGATCGCCGTCTTGATCAGCTCGCCCGAGACCTTGGGCCCCACCGATTCCACCGATGGAAAGGTGATCGAGGGATCGACAGCCTTTAGCGCGGTTTCCACCTTTGCGATGGTTTCCGGCGTCACGGCCTCTTGGTCGTCCTGCGCCTGAATGCGGATCATCGCCACGTTCTTGTCGGCCCCAAACGAGGGGTCGAACACCTCGGTGATGGTCACATCCCCCAGCTCTAGGGGCACCAGGGCCTGCCGGTAGGTGCCCACATCCACAGAGGCGCTGGATTCCGTGCGGATCGTCGTGCCGCCTTTGAAATCGATGCCAAAGTTCAGCCCGATCACCACCCAGGATACGATGGACAGCACCATGGCGATGGCGGACAGGCCCAGCGTCAGCTTCTGGACGCGGAAGAAATCGAATTTTGGTACTTCGCGGAACAGTCTCAGACGCATGTCAGACCTCTATCGTTTTCGGGCGGCGACGCTCGAACCACATGATAATCAGAAGGCGGGTCACGAAAATCGCCGTGAAGACCGAGGTCAGAATCCCCAGCCCCAGCGTAATGGCAAAGCCCCGCACCGGACCCGAGCCCAGCGTGAACAGGATCGCCGAGACGATGAACGTCGTGATGTTGGCATCAATGATCGCGGACAGCGCCCGGTCATAGCCCAGCTCGATTGCGCGGGCCGGGCCTTTGGCGGTGCGCAGCTCTTCGCGGATGCGTTCGAACACCAGCACGTTGGCATCCACCGCCATGCCGATGGTCAGCACGATCCCCGCGATCCCCGGCAGGGTCAGCGTGCCACCGATCAGGCTCAGCATCCCAAAGATCAGCCCGACGTTGACCATCAGGGCCACGTTGGCAAAGACCCCGAACAGACCATAGCTGGCCATCATAAAGAACAGAACCGCGACAAAGGCGACGATACAGGCGATTTTGCCTGCCTCGACACTGTCGGCGCCCAATTCCGGCCCGATGGTGCGTTCTTCCAGGAACTCCAGCCCGGCGGGCAAGGCCCCTGCGCGCAGCAGCACGGCCAGGTTGGTCGATTCCTCGACGTTGAAATTCCCGGTGATGATCCCCGATCCACCGCCGATATGCGATTGGATGACCGGGGCGCTGATCACCTCGTCATCCAGGACGATCGCAAACGGGTTGCCGATGTTCTCGGCAGTGTAGTCACCGAATTTCCGTGCGCCCGTGGTGTTGAACCGAAAGCTCACGGCCGGCTGGCCATTCTGGTCAAACGCGGGCTGCGCGTCCACCAGTTCCTCGCCGGTCACAACCGGCGCCTGCTCCAGCACATAAAACAGCCCCTCATCATCCAGCGAGGGCAGCAGCTCGTTGCCCGCGCCCGGAGGCATGTCGGCATTATTTGTCCGCGTCACAACCGCCTGAAAGGTCAGCTGAGCCGTGGTGCCAATGATCGCCTTCAGTTCCGTTGCGCTGCCCACACCGGGTACCTGAATCAGGATCCGGTCGCTGCCCTGGCGCTGAATGGTGGGTTCACGTGTGCCCACCTCGTCGATCCGGCGCCGGATGATTTCCAGCGATTGCTTGACCGTGCGTTCATCCGTCGCCAGCTGCTCGGCTTCGCTAAGAGTGATGACAATATCCGCCCGCTCGACCGTCACGTCGATGTCGCTGGACCCCGCCCCTGTCAGGCTGACCACCGGACGTGCCAGACCGCGCACCAGTTCGGCGGCGCGCTCGACCATGACGGGTTTCTGGTTCAGCCGGACACGCAGCTCGGCGTCCTGGGTGCGTTGCAAACGGATTGTTCCGATCGTGTCGCGCTCTTCGCGCAGCAGGTCGCGCACTTCGGGCCACATGGCCTGAAGTCGCGCCTCATAGACGTCCTGAACCTGCACCTCGGCCAGCAGATGAGCGCCGCCCCGCAGATCCAGCCCCAGATTGACCAGCCCCGACGGCAAGAAAGACGGCCACATCCCGACCTGTTCTTCCAATCCTGGTGCTGTCGCCCCGCTTTCAAGTGCCGCGGCTGCGTCGTTGCGCGTTTCTACCCGTGTGTAGAACGCATTCGGAAGAGCCAGCAACAATCCCAGGACGCAAACGCCCAGGATCATCACGCGCTTCCACAGATCAATCTGAAGCATGTTGTCTGCCTTTGATGAGGTCAGGAGATAATGACTTAGGCGTCAGCCGCTGCCGGCTCGGTCTTGTTCAGAACCTGAGCGATGGTCGATTTCACGACGCGTACTTTGACGCCATCCGCGATTTCGATTTCGACTTCGTTGTCATCTTTGACCTTGCTGACCTTGGCGATCACGCCACCTTGGGTCACGACCTGGTCGCCGCGACGCAGGGCGGTCACCATGTTCTGGTGTTCCTTAACCTTTTTCTGCTGCGGGCGGATCAGCAGGAAATACATGATCGCGAAAATCAGAATAAGCGGGAGAAACTGGCCGATGGCATCCATGGTATCTGTCCTTATTTAGCTAGATGGAGCCCGTCAGGCCCCAAGATTTTGCACGGAACCTATGTGCGCGGCCCGGACAATGCAAGGCGCGAAAGCCCCCGCCCGCCGGTCAAACCGCCCCACCCACCGGCACACCCCCACTCGCGGGTTTACCACCCGCCCCAAACGCGGCAAGGTTGCGCCAGACACCACGCAGGCGACCCTGTCCTATGACCGATCAAGATATCACCCTCACCCTGCCCCTGACTTCGCAAGAATTCTGGGTTCTGGTCATTGCCGCCTCTGTCATTGGCCTTTCCATCCTGACCTTCCGTCTCGGCCACACGCGCCAACAGGCGAACACGCCCTCAGAAAAATGGCTCACCTCCGCGCTGACTGTGTTCACCGGTATTCTCGCGCCGTTGTGGGCGGCCCTCATCGTTCTGGTGATCTACGGGCTTTGGCGACTCGCCTGGAGCTTCCCCAGCCTAAGCGATGGCACCGATCTGCGCTGGCATGTGTTGTCGCTGGTCGGGCTGCTGACGGCCCTGGGCGGTCTGCTGGGCACCCCCTTGGCGCTGATCCGCATCACATTGACCGAGCGCCAGACCAACGCCACCGAACAAGGCCTCATCACCGACCGCATCACCAAAGCAGTCGAAGGTCTGGGGATCGAGAAGACCACTACAAGGATCGGCCGTGTCCTCCGAGTGAAGCGGGCCCAAAAGCAGCACATCTTTGTTCCAGACGGCGAAGCGCTTCAGATCAACGCGCCGCTCGGGTATCAGACTCTCGAAACCCGGCATGATATGTGGTTTGATGAAACCGAGGGCGACTATCTAGAGGGCAAAACCCACGTCATCAAGCTGCTATCTGCCGAAGAGACAATCATCGAATGGCAAGACCAAGGCCCGCAAGACCTACGTGGTGCTGAAAGCATTGAGGTGGGCAATTGGGAGCCCTTTAACGAAACCGTCCCCAACCTCGAGGTCCGCATCGGCGCGCTCTTCTCTCTCGAACGCATCAGCCAGGACAGCGCCCGCGACCACATCCAGATCATGGAGATCCTCTGCGCCTATATCCGCTCAAACGCGCCGGCAAAAAAAGCCAAAGCTTGTCCACAGCCTCCTGCGTTTCGGGCGCGGACAGCATCAGACGACTGGGGCGCACAACTGAAAGGAAGCAAAGAAGCCCTCTGGAGTTGGTCCAAAGCAGAACATCCACGGCTCGACATACAAATAGCTTTGAAAATTTTGGGGCGGCGGTCGCAAGAAAGAAGACTGCTGGAAGCCAGGGGCCACGAACAAAGCCCTGTACTATCATTTGTCTTTGACGAAGCAACCAAATGCAGCACTTCTGATGAGTTCCATGCCTGGTCAATGGCTTGCGATGACTATAGAGGCTATCGTTTGGATCTGCGGGACACAGATCTTCAACGTGCAGACTTCTCTGAGTTAAACCTAAATGGCGCGTTGCTAAACGGCTCGAAACTCAATGGCGCCAAGATGGTCGGAACCAAGCTCAACGGGACAAAACTCTGGGCCTGTGAATTTCAAGGAAGCTGGATGTCAAACGCCAGCCTGATCGGTGCCGATATGAGAACAACGAAGTTCTTCGCCTCTAGCCTTGACGGAGCTGATCTAAGAGCAACTGTCTTCTCTTTCGAGAAAATCCAACGTCCTTTCCTATGCCATAGCAACACCCAGTGGGCAGCCTGTCTCAATACAGATTGGCGAAAATTTGAAGAGCCCAGCAAACTAACAGCAGACCAAATCGATCAAATGTTCGCCGATGAGAGTTCAAGGTTGCCAGCAGAAATACCGCGCCCAAATCACTGGCCCAAAGAAACGCTAAATCCAAACGAATTCGGGCGCAAATGGCGCGCGTGGCAGGCCGAGCATGGTTTCCAACCGCCCAAAAATCCGTAATAACGCGTCCAGATACGACTCAACCTCGGAGCAGACCCATGCATGACATCCGCGCTATCCGCGAAAATCCCGCCGCTCTGGACGCGGCTCTTTCCCGCCGCGGGGCTGCTCCGATGTCGTCGGATATTCTGGCCCTGGACGAAGCCCGCCGCGCCAAGATCCTGGCCTCGGAAACCGCGCAGGCCGACCAGAAACGCGCCGCCAAGGACGTCGGCGCCGCCAAGGCCAAAGGCGATGACGCCGAATTCGAACGGCTCCGCGCGCTGGTCGCCGAGAAAAAGTCCGAAACCGCCGCCATGCAGACCGAAGCCAAAGAGCTGGATCAACAGCTGACCGACCTGCTGATGACCCTGCCCAACACGCCGCAGGACGACGTGCCCCAAGGCGCGGACGAGGCCGATAACGTGGAAATCCGCCGCTGGGGCACCCCCCGCACGTTCGATTTCCAACCCATCGAGCATTTCGACCTGAGCGGCGTCAAACCCGGAATGGATTTCGAAACCGCCGCAAAGCTGTCGGGCTCGCGCTTTGTTGTGTTGTCGGGGGGCGTCGCGCGGATCCACCGGGCGCTGGCGCAGTTCATGCTGGACACCCATGTCGAGGAAAACGGCCTGTCGGAAACCTGGACGCCCGTATTGGTCCGCGAGGAAATGATGCTCGGCACCGGACAGTTGCCGAAATTCGGCGAAGACAGCTATCAAACCCGCGAAGGCTGGTGGCTGGTGCCCACCGCCGAGGTGTCGCTGACCAATATCGTCAATGGCGTGACCATGGATCAGGACTATCTGCCACGCCGCTACGTGGCCCATACACAATGTTTCCGCTCCGAGGCCGGCTCGGCCGGGCGTGACACAGCCGGGATGCTGCGCCAACACCAGTTCGAAAAGGTGGAAATGGTGTCGGTCACCCATCCGGACGCGTCGAACGCGGAACACGACCGCATGACCAAATGCGCCGAGGGCATCCTGGAACGCCTGGGCCTGCCCTATCGCACGGTGGTGCTGTGTTCGGGCGACATGGGCTTTGGCGCGACCAAAACCCATGACATCGAGGTCTGGCTGCCCGGGCAGAACACCTATCGTGAAATCAGTTCGGTTTCGGTCTGCGGGGATTTCCAGGCGCGTCGGATGAATGCCCGGTTCAAACCCGCAGAAGGCGGCAAACCGCAGTTCGTCCACACGCTGAACGGATCAGGCCTGGCGGTGGGGCGTGCCCTGATCGCTGTGCTGGAAAACGGCCAACACGAAGACGGCTCCGTCGCCCTGCCCGAGGCCCTGCACCCCTATCTGCGCGGCAAGACCCTGCTCACCGCAGACGGCAAACTGGCTTGATCCAAAGGAGCGCCTAACGGCGCACAGGATATCTCGGGACCGGCCCCAGGGCCGATCCCTCGGTGCGGGTGGCTCCCTCTCGGTCTTCTCCAACATGATCGGTACGCGCCCATGGGGGATAAATTGGCGCCAGCCAAGAAAGGGGGCTTGCCCCCTTTTCCCGAAGCAGCCGCCAAAGGCGGATGCTGAGACATCCAGCGCGCCGCAGGCGCCCCTTTTAACAAAGGCCCCGCGCAAAACCGGCCCAGAGTTCAATCAGAACCGGCGCGTTTTTGGCTTCTTGTTCAGGTGTTTATGCAAGGCGCCCGCGTTCTTTTCGCGTTTCCCCTTATACGGGTTCTGGTTCCCCTGCCCCCGCATGAACAAACGGATCGGCGTCCCGGGCATATCGAAATCCTGACGCAACCCGTTCACCAGATAGCGCGAGTAGCTCTCGGGCATCTTATCGGGATGGCTACACATCACCACAAATCCCGGCGGACGGGTTTTCGCCTGCGTCATATACCGCAGCTTGATCCGTTTGCCCCCTGGTGCGGGCGGCGGGTGCTGCTCGACCATGCCAAGCAGCCAGCGGTTCAGCTGCGCCGTCGTCACCCGGCGGTTCCAGGTCTCATAGGCGCGCTCGATTGCGGCGTGCAGGCGGTCCAGCCCTTTGCCGGTCTTGGCCGAAACCGTCACCAAAGGCGCCCCGCGCAACTGTGGCAGCAGCCGCTCGAACGACTCTTTCAGCGCGCGCAGTTTTTCCTGTTTCTCGTCTTCGATGTCCCATTTGTTCACCGCGACAACCACGGCCCGGCCTTCGCGTTCCGCCAGATCCGCAATTCGCAGATCCTGCTGTTCAAACGGGATCGCCGCATCCAGCAGCACCACCACGACCTCGGCGAATTTCACCGCCCGCAGCCCGTCCGAAACCGATAGTTTTTCCAGCTTTTCCTGCACCTTGGCGCGTTTGCGCATCCCGGCGGTGTCCCACATGCGCACCGGCAGCCCGTTCCAGTCGATCGTCAACGAGATCGCATCCCGCGTGATCCCCGCCTCGGGGCCCGTCAGCAGGCGATCTTCGCCCAGGATCTTGTTGATCAGGGTGGATTTACCCGCATTCGGGCGCCCCACCACGGCGATCTGCATCGGCTTTTCCAGCGTCGGACGGCGAAAGCTGTCCTCTTCGCTGTCGGGGTCGAAATCCTCGTCCACGGTGACGTCGGTTTCGGGGGCATTCTGTTCGGCCCGCTCGATATATTCCCCCGCCAAGGGGCGCAGCACTTCCAGCAGGTCCGCCATGCCCTCGCCATGCTCGGCCGAGATTCGCAGCGGCTCTCCCAGGCCCAGGCTGAACGCCTCCAGATAGCCGCTTTCGCCGGCACGGCCTTCGGCCTTGTTCGCGGCGACAATGACGTGTTTGGCGCGTTTACGCAGGATTTCGGCGAACACCATGTCGGTCGGCGTGACGCCCACGCGCGCGTCCAGCATAAAGACGCAGATATCGGCCAGATCCACTGCGCCTTCGGTCAGGCGGCGCATCCGCCCCTGCAGGCTGTCATCTGTGGCCTCTTCCAGGCCGGCGGTGTCGATCACGGTGAATCGCAGATCGCCCAGTCGCGCCTCGCCCTCGCGCAAATCGCGCGTCACACCGGGCTGGTCATCGACCAGCGCCAGACGTCTGCCGACCAGGCGGTTAAACAGCGTGGACTTGCCCACATTCGGGCGGCCCACAAGGGCAAGGGTGAAACTCATTTTTCGGGCTCCAAAACGGATCAAGCCGCCCTGTTATACCAATCAGGCGTCAACGGAAAGCGTACAATTGCCCCTTGGTGGACACCACATACATGGTCCGTCCCGCGATCACCGGCGCCGTGGTTGCCCCATCCGGGATATTGACCGAATGAACCAGATCGCCGCTCTTGGGGTCAAAGAACCGGATCAGCCCGTCATTTGACGCCACAATCACGCGCCCCCCCGCCACCACAGGACCCATGTTGGCATAGACCTCGGTGGCCTTTTTCTGGGTGTATTTCACGTAATGAGGCAGCTTTACGCCCCAGACACGGCTGCCATCGCGGGCATTCAGGCGGACCAGTTCGTTCTGCACCGTCACCGCGAAAACCGCCCCCCCAACAGGCCACATCGGCCCCAGGGCCCCGTCGCGCGCGGTCCAGATCCGTTCGCCCGTGGTGATGTCCAGCGCGACCATGCGGCCGGCGTTTGATCCCACAAACACCCGGTTTCCGTCGATCACCGGATCGCCGGTGATGTCATTGACCTTGGAAATCGCGCGGTTGCGTTGCTGTCCCGCCAATTGCGAGATCCACATCCGCATACCGCCCTTGCGGAACGCGCCCTGCACCTCGCCGTCACCATAGGCGAAGATCGCGAATTTATCGTTCAGCGCGGGCGCCGGCGTGCCCAGCACGTTGCCGGTATCCGGTGCGGCGGTCAGTTGCCAGCGGATGCGGCCCGTGTCCGGCTCGATGGCCCAGGCCGTGTCATCCCCCGAGGTCACATAGATCAACCCCTTGTAATAGGTCGGCGCCCCCGAGCCGCTGGCGTTCAGCAATTGCTGCCATTTCACATTGCCCGAAATCGGGTCAATCGCGGTCAGCGACCCAAACCCCGAGGTCACATAAAGCGTGCCATTCCCATAGGCCAGGCCACCGCCTGTCGCCTCGCCGGGGGTGTCGCGGGGCGGGGTCAGATCGCGATTCCAGATGGTTTCGCCCGTGATCGACGTCGCCGTCACGGTCGCATGTGCGTCCAGTGTGAACACCTTGCCTGCCGCCACGACCGGGTCGGCCACGATGCGGTTGCGTTTGCCGTCGCCCACACCAATCGGTGCGCTCCAGATAACCGAGGGCGCGGGGCTCAGCGCCGGGTGGCTGGTGCGATAGGCCGGTGTGCCAATTGAATGGGTCCAGTCCGTATTGGCGCGCTGCGCAGGCAGCCGGATCGCCAAAGCGCGGTTTTCAGGGATTGTCGTGTCTTCGGGGGCGCCGCCCTCCAGCACCGCATAGATCTCTTCGCGGTCGCCGGTCAGGATTTCCTCTTTTTCGCTGCACGCAACCAGAACAGCCAGGCCGGCCATTCCCAGGAAAAAAGCACTTGGTTTCACGGACACTGCCCTCACTTCATTCTTGTCGTGCGGCGCACCTGGGCCACGCGGTGGTTCAGACGTTATTCGCCTGTCTGTCCCGCGGGTTCCATTTCGCCACCCAGCGCCACAATCAACTGAGACGCGCGGCGACGCAAGTCCCCCGTCACTTCGGCATCCGCAAGGATCCGCTGAAGCCGCTCGATTGCGTCTTGGGTTTTGCCTTCGGAAATATCCAGCAGCGCCAGTTGCTCTTCGGCTGGCAGGCGCAGCGCCGCCGAGGTCTGCATCAGGCCCTCCAGGCGCACGCGGCGTTCCGCGATATCCAGCTTTTCGCCTTGGACCAGCAGCGATTTGAACGCGGCGATCTGGCGATAGATCGGCGGCACCTCGCCGTTCGAGGCCACCTGATCCAGCAGCGCCACAGCGCCCGCAGCGTCTCCGCCCTCGGCCAGCTCCGACGCCCGCAGCATCGACAGCAACGCCGCCGCACCCGCCGAAGAGGTCTCGATTCCGTCCAGCGCAGCGGCCCGCGCCGCCGTATCACCCTGCTCCAGCGCGGCAACAACATCATCGCCCAATTTTTGGGCTGTGGCCGTTGTCTGCGCCTTTTGCCATTCGTTGTACGCCGCCGAGCCGACGATCCCAACCACAACGACGGCTGCAATCCAGCCGTATTTCTTCAGCAGCCCGTACAAACGGTCGCGGCGGACCTCTTCTGAGACTTCTTCAATGAAACTGTCGGTATCGCTCACGCGGGGGATCCTCTCTCGATTTGCCCCCTCTTACCGCACCGCCCTGCCCCTGCCAAGGCCCCCAGACCGCCCATCCGCTGTCCCCGTGCGTTCCAACGCATTGCGGGCTTGCGTGAAAGGGGCACGGGCCTTAATCTGAACTGAACGGTTCACCCTTTTGTGAACCCCACTATTGTTTTCCAGGGAGAGCTTTTACATAGCTCTTAATCTCCCTGGCCTTTGGCGCGCGAAAAGGACCCTGTCAAAATGAGACCCATTCCGGTACTCACCGCTATTCTTGTAACGGCATTTCTGTATGTTCTTGTGATGGAGCGCGATGCCCTGACCGCCTTTGCCCTGACGGGCAGTCCGGACGGTGACATCTCGCAGACCGACGCGCCCCCTGCCGCCGCCGCCGCCGCCCAAGAGCCCCGCAAACTGGTTGGGGTCGTGGCGCTGCATTCCCAGGCTCAGGTGATTGACAGCGCCGTTGTCCTGCGCGGTGAAACCCAGGCCCTGCGCCAGGTGCAGGTCCGGGCGGAAACCACCTCGTTGGTGATTTCGGAACCCCTGCGGCGCGGCGCCTATGTCGAGGCCGGCCAGATCCTGTGCCAGCTTGATCCCGGCACCCGCCCCTCCAGCCTGGCCGAGGCCAAGGCCGCACTGGCCAGCGCCAAGGCCCGCGTGCCGGAAACCCAGGCCAAGCTAAAGAAATCGCAGGCCGCGCTGAAAGAGGCGCAGATCAACTATAACGTCGCCAAGAAACTGAACACCTCGGGCTATGCGGCTGAAACCAAGCTCGCCTCGGCCGAAGCCGCCCAAAGCGCCGCCGAGGCTGGCGTCGAAGAGGCCCGCTCGGGGCTGGAAACCACGCAGGCCGGGATCGAATCCGCGCAGGCCGGTGTCGCCAAGGCCGAAAAGGAACTGGACCGCCTGACCCTGACCGCGCCCTTCACCGGCATCCTGGAATCAGACAGCGCAGAGCTGGGCAGCCTGATGCAGGCGGGCGGCGTCTGTGCCACCGTTATTCAGCTGAACCCGATCAAACTGGTTGGCTATGTCCCCGAAACCGAGGTCAACCGCGTTGCGGTCGGTGCCTTGGCCGGGGCGCGCCTGACCAACGGTGCCACGCTACAGGGGCGGGTGACGTTCCTGTCGCGCTCGGCCGATCCTTCGACACGGACCTTCCGCGTGGATATCGACGTCCCCAACCCCGATCTGAAAATCCGTGACGGGGAAACCGCCGAAATCCTGATCGCCTCGGACGGGGCGACGGCGCATCTGCTCCCGCAAAGCTCTCTGACGCTGAATGATGACGGTGTTCTGGGCGTGCGTCTTGTGGGGCCGGAAAACGTGGTCAGCTTTGCCCCCATCAAACTGGTGCGCGACACCATACAGGGTGTTTGGGTCACCGGGCTGGGCCAGTCTGCCGATGTGATCATCATCGGGCAGGAATACGTCACCGATGGCGTGACCGTCGCGCCCACCTTTCAGGAGGCCGCGCAATGACGGGTATGGTCGATTGGGCCGCCGCGCGCGCCCGCATGGTGATGGCCTTTATCCTCCTGTCGCTTGCGGCGGGGGCCTATGCCTATTTCGGCCTCCCCAAAGAGGGCGAGCCTGACATCGACATCCCCGCGTTGTTTGTGTCCGTGCCCTTCCCCGGTATCTCGGCCGAGGATTCCGAAACCCTGCTGGTCAAACCCATGGAAACCGAGCTGTCCGATCTGGACGGCCTGAAATCCATGTCTTCGACCGCTGCTGAAAACTATGCCGGTGTGGCGCTGGAGTTCGAATTTGGCTGGGACAAGGCCAAGGTCCTGGCCGATGTGCGCGACGCCATGTCCACCGCCGAGGGCAAATTCCCCGATGGCGCCGAAACCTATACCGTGAACGAGATCAACTTCTCGGAATTCCCGATCATCATCGTCAACCTGACTGGCGACGTGCCCGAACGCACCATGTTCCGCATCGCCAAAGACCTGCAAGACAAGGTCGAAACGCTGGATGCCGTGCTCGAGGCCGGGATTGCCGGGTCGCGCGATGAAATGGTCGAGGTGGTGATCGACCCGCTGCGGCTGGAATCCTACAACATCACCGCTGTCGAACTGATTAACGTCGTTAAGAATAACAACATGCTGGTCGCCGCGGGCGAAGTCGAAACCGCGCAGGGGACCTTCTCGATCAAGATCCCCTCGTCCTTTGATGAACCTCAGGACATCTACTCGTTGCCGGTGAAAAACAACGGGCAGCGCGTTGTCACGCTGGGGGATCTGGCCCAGATCCACCTGACCTTCGAAGACCGCGCCGGCATCGCCCGCTTTAACGGCGAACCCACCGTCGCGCTGCAGGTCGTCAAGCGCAAAGGCTTTAACCTGCTGGATACCAGCGCCGAGGTCCGCAAAGTCATCGAAGCCGCCCACCAGGACTGGCCCGCGGACCTGAAAGCCGCCGTTCGCGTCGGCACCTCGAACGACCAAAGCCGCGTCGTCGGCTCCATGGTCAGCCAGCTCGAAGGCTCGGTTCTGACGGCGATTGCGCTGGTGATGATCGTTGTGCTGGCCTCTTTGGGGTCGCGCGCGGCGCTGTTGGTGGGGTTCGCCATTCCGACCTCGTTCCTGCTGTGTTTCGTGCTGCTGGCGATGATGGGCGTGACGATTTCCAACATCGTCATGTTCGGCCTGATCCTGGCCGTCGGCATGTTGGTTGATGGCGCCATTGTCGTCGTCGAATACGCCGACAAACGCATCAAGGAAGGCGTCGGCCCCATGCACGCCTATGTCGAGGCCGCCAAGCGCATGTTCTGGCCCATCGTCAGCTCGACCGCGACGACGCTATGTGCCTTCTTGCCGATGCTGTTCTGGCCCGGTGTCCCCGGTCAGTTCATGGGCATGTTGCCGATCACGCTGATTTTTGTTCTGTCGGCCTCTTTGGTTGTGGCGCTGATCTATCTGCCGGTGATGGGCGGCGTGTCGGGGCGGCTTAGCCGCAAATTCGAACGGTCCTCGGATTTCCTGATCAAGCATTTCCCCTGGTGGGTGCGTCTGGCGCTGGTGCCGGTCACCTGGATGGGCATGTTCATCGGTGCGATGCAGGTGCTGAATCCGGGCTATCTGTTCAATGGGGTCTCGCCCTTTCAAGGGGCCATGGCCGCGCTGCCCGGCACCGTGATCTTTCTGGTTTCGGCCTTTGGGGCCTCGGTGACGCTGGGCGCGGTCAAGCTGCCGTTCCGGCGTAAACGCATCAAGGCCGGGCACAAACGCACGCCCTTTGGCCTGTTTATCAAATTCATCGCAGGCAATCCCATCATGCCTCTGGTGGCGGTTGCGGCCGTGATTGGCTTTGTGGTCATGACCTTCCAATTCTTCAGCCAGAACAACAACGGCGTTGAATTCTTTGTGGATTCTGAACCCGAGCAGGCCATCGTCTATGTCCGTGCCCGCGGGAACCTGTCCGTCACCGAAAAGGACGCGCTGGTCAAACAGGCCGAAACCATCGTGCTGGCGCATCCCGGCGTGCTGAACGCCTTTGCCTTTGCCGGCGAGGGCGGGCTGAACAACAACACCGGCGGCGCGCAGCCACCTCTGGACACGATCGGCCAGGTCCAGCTGGAAACCATCCCATGGGAGGACCGCGCCGATCGTCCCGATCTGGACGGTGACGTCGTCATCGCAGAGCTGACCGAACAGCTGGAACAGATCCCCGGCATCAAGATCGAGATCCTCGCCCAGGCGCGCGGCCCCGCCTCGGCCAAGCCGGTGCACCTGCGGATCAAGGGCAACGACTGGAACGACCTTCTGGCCGCCACCCAGATCGCCCGCACCAGGTTCGACCAAACCGAGGGGCTGGACCTGATCGAGGACACGCTCCCCCTGCCCGGCATCGACTGGCAGATCAACGTCGACGTCGAGAAAGCAGGCCGCTACGGCGCCGATGTTGCCACTGTGGGCGCCATGGTTCAGCTGGTCACGCGCGGCATCCTGCTGGACACCATGCGCGTCGACAGCTCGGACGAAGAGATCGAGATTCGCGTCCGCCTCCCCGAGGAAAACCGCGTTCTATCGACACTGGACACGCTTAAGGTGCGCACCGCTGACGGGCTGGTTCCGCTGGCCAACTTCATCACCCGCGAACCCGTCCCCAAACTGGCGAAAATCAACCGCGTCGATCAGAAACGCTATTTCGACATCAAGGCCGGCGTGACCTCGGATCTGACCAAGACCGTCACCAATGACGATGGCTCCACCCACCAAGAGCCGATCAATGCGAACGAGCGCATCGCCACCCTGACCGACTGGCTGAACACCGATCCCTTCCCCGCCGGGATTGAATGGGAATGGACCGGCGACCAAGAGGACCAGGCCGAATCCCAGGCCTTCCTGGGCAGTGCCTTTGGCGCCGCTCTGGCGCTGATGTTCATCATCCTGCTGGCGCAGTTCAACAGCTTCTATAACTCGGTGCTGGTGCTGCTGGCCGTGATCCTGTCCACCGCGGGCGTGCTGATCGGGATGCTGGTGATGGATCAGGCGTTCTCGGTCATCATGACCGGCACGGGGATTGTCGCGCTGGCGGGGATCGTGGTGAACAACAACATTGTTCTGATCGACACCTATCAGGAATATTCAGCCTATATGCCCCGGATCGAGGCCATCGTCCGCACAGCCGAGGAACGCATCCGTCCCGTTTTGCTGACCACCATCACCACGATGGCCGGTCTGGCGCCGATGATGTTCGGGCTCAGCCTTGATTTCATCGGCGGAGGCTTCTCGGTCGACAGCCCCACCGCTCTGTGGTGGAAACAGCTGGCGACGGCCGTTGTCTTTGGTCTGGGGATTGCCACGGTTCTCACGCTGATCTTCACGCCGTCGATGCTGGCGATCCGCGTTTGGGCCAGCACCTACCTGAATTGGATTGCCCGCGCGCTGGCCTCGCTGACGCTGGGTCGCGCCAGCCGTGCCGCGCAGGACTTTGCCCTGCAACGCGCCGCCCGCAAGCTCAAGGCGCCTGAGATCATATGGGAGGACGACGTCCCCGATCTGGCCGAGGCCACGGTCCCCGCGGCGCCCTCGGGTCCGCCCTCTCTCAAGGCAGCTGAATAACAAAAGGCCGGGTCTCGCACCCGGCCTTTTCAATTCTCTCGACCGGAACATTCCAGTCCAAGGGGATTTGTACCATTTCATGGGTCAAAAGGCACAAAAGCCCCCAAACTCAGGCGGCCTCTTCGCTTTGCTGGCGGGTCCACAGGCTGTTGTACCGGCCTTTGCTTTCCAGCAATTCGGCGTGCGTGCCCTCTTCGACAACCACGCCTTTTTCCAGCACGACAATGCGATCTGCGTCGGCAATCGTGGACAGGCGGTGCGCGATAGTGATCACCGTCCGGCCCTGTCCGGCCCGCGCCAAGGCGCCCTGAATTTCCCGTTCCGTATCCGTATCCAGCGCCGAGGTCGCCTCGTCCAGCAGCAGGATCGGAGGGTTCTTCAGCAGCGTCCGCGCGATGCCCACGCGTTGCTTTTCACCGCCCGACAGCTTAAGCCCGCGCTCGCCGACCTGAGTGTCATATCCATCGGGCAAAGATTGAATAAAATCATGTATTTGCGCGGATTTAGCGGCCTCTATCACGTCGGCATCGGTGGCATTATCGCGCCCATAGGCGATGTTGTACCGGATGGAATCGTTGAACAGAACCGTGTCCTGAGGCACCACCCCGATCGCCCCGTGCAGGCTGTTTTGGGTCACATCCCGCACGTCCTGGCCGTCGATCAGAACCGCGCCGCCCTGAACGTCATAGAACCGGAACAGCAGCCGCCCGATCGTCGATTTCCCCGACCCCGACGAGCCCACAATCGCCACCGTCTGCCCCGCCGGGACATCCAGGCTGACGCCCTTCAGAATGGGCCGCTCGGCCTCATAGCCAAAGCGCACATCCTCCAGCCGCACATGCCCGCCCGACACCGCCAACGTCGGCGCCAACGCTTTGTCCGTCACCTCCGAGGGTTGCTCCAGCAAGGTGAACATCTCGCTCATGTCGACCAGCGACTGACGGATCTCACGATACACCGTGCCCAGGAAATTCAACGGCATGGTGATCTGGATCATATAGGCATTCACCATCACGAAATCGCCCACCGTCAGTGTCCCTGCCTCGACCCCCATCGCGGCCATGACCATCACCACGACCAACCCGCCAGTGATCAGAAAAGACTGGCCGAAATTCAAGAAAGACAGAGAGTAAGCCGTTGAAAGAGCAGCCTTTTCGTAACCCGCCATTGCCATATCATAGCGCGCGGCCTCGCGGGATTCCGCGCCAAAATACTTGACCGTTTCAAAGTTCAGAAGGCTGTCGATGGCCTTTTGGTTGGCGTCTGTGTCCTGCTCGTTCATCTTGCGGCGCAATTGCACGCGCCATTCCGTAACCGAAAAGGTGAATTTGACATAGGCCGCAATCGTCACCACCACCACGACCAGATACCAGACGTCGAACATCCAAAACAGGATGATCGCCACCATCAGCAGTTCCAGGATCAGCGGCCCGATCGAAAACAGCATGAACCGCAAGAGAAATTCGACCCCCTTGACCCCGCGCTCGATGATGCGGCTCAGCCCGCCGGTTTTACGCGTGATGTGATACCGCATCGACAGGCGGTGAATATGGGTAAAGGTCTCAAGCGCCAGCGCCCTCAGCGCCCGCTGTCCGACCACCGCAAACACCGCGTCGCGCGCCTGCTGAAACCCGTTCGACATCAGTCGCGCCAGCCCATAGGCGATGGTCAGCCCGACCGCACCCAGCACCATGTCGGACACACCGTCCCCGGCTAGCGCATCCACCGCGTTCTTATACAGCATCGGCGTCAGAACTGTGATCACCTTAGCCAAGAGCAACAACAGTAAAGCCCCGATAACACGGGATTTTATATCCGTCCGCCCCTCGGGCCACAGATAGGGAACCACCCGGCGGATCGTGCTCCAACCATTGGTTTCGACGGTATTGGGATCAACATCAGAGGGCGGCAGGGCGTGGCGGCTTCGCATATGGTTTTCCTTTGCAACCCCACAGACATAGGGCGCAGATGCAGCAAAGACCAGTCACAGAAAAACCAAGGGCCGCAGCCCTTGGGTATTTTCGTTCAAATGCCCCTATTCAGGCACGACAAACACCTGCCCCGGATAGATCAGATCGGGGTTGCGGATACGGTCCTTGTTGGCCTCGTAGACGCGGACATACATGACGCCATCACCGTATTTTTCCCGCGCAATCGCCCACAGCGTCGATCCCGGCTGCACCGTAATCACCCGAACCGCAGGAGCCACAGCTTTGTTTTCGGGCTGCTGGGCCTTGGCTTTGGCGACCTTGGCGGGGGCTTCGCGTTTGAAGGGCGTTTCGATACGCGACAGGACTTTGCCGGTGCTGTCGACCTCATCCACGCGCAGGGTATAGATGCCTGGGCTGATCGCGGCCAGAACGGTAGACCACTGCCCCGCCCCGTCGATCCCCGTCCCCCCGACCGAACCATTGTCCAGATAGATTTGCACGAACTGGCCCGGCTTACCGCGCCCCGCAATCGTCACATCGCCCGCGTCGGTATAGCTGATCGCGTCAATCGCCACGGTGGCCTGCAATGCGGGGTCTTCTTCGGCCGAGGCAGGCTGGATCACCTTCACCCCGTCCCTGTCGGCCAGAATGACCGCAGGGGCCTTGGGCTTGGCGGGTTTAGCGGGTTCTGGCGCCGGGGTTTCAGCCTCTGGTGTCGGGGTTTCAGCAACCGTCTCAGGCGTTGGATCTGCCGCTGGGGCCGTTTCTTTGGGGGCTGTTGCGGGTTTGGGGGCCGCAGCCACCTGAACCGGCTGCTCAGGTTCGTCAGCGTCGGGCTGCGCGGGCTCTTGTTGCTTGGGGTCCTGATCGGCCACCACCGCTTGAACCGGCGCAGGTGCAGGCGCGGGCGTGGCAACCGGTTCCTCAGCTGGAGTTTCGGCGGGGGTCTCTGCAGGCGCGGCCGCCACCACAACAGGCGCGATAATTACTGTCTCATCCGAACTGATCTCTTGGCCATTGATCCGCATCAACAAGCTTAGAACCCGAGGCTGATCGGAGGGTTCAATCGTCAGGAAGGCCGCGAATTTACCATCGTTGCCCGGATCGGTTTCGGTCTGCACGACGGCATCCAGCAGGATGTCCAGCTTGGCCCCTGCGATCGCACTGCCGGCGACAAGCGTCGATCCGTCCGGTTCGACCCGCACCACATCGAAACCGGGCGCGGCATAGGCCGCGGGCTGTTCAGTCTGGACGTCATCCTTGGGGGGCGGTGCGGGCTGGGCCTTGGGGGCTTCAGGCTCGGGTGCGGGCGTCACCGGCTGCGCCACGGCCACCGGCTCGGGTGTGGGCGTATCCGCGTCGAACACACCAAAGAAATATGCTCCGACGGCGCCAGCGGCGACCACGACAGCACCGGCAATCACAGCGGTCTGGCCGCCCAATGCTCCAGCTACTTTACTCATTGTTATCCTTCCAGCCCGCCTATTCATCCCCAGCGGTTGAGCGAGCATATCAAGACAGGTATCAGGGGTCAAAACCACCTTTTGTCCTAGGATGCTTTGTCATGAAAACCGTCTCTGTTTGTGTCTATTGTGGCTCACGTGCCGGAAAGAACCCGATTTATCAGCACCATGCCGAGCAGATGGGCAGTTTACTGGCCGAAAATGGCTGGCGGTTGATCTATGGCGCGGGCGATGTCGGGCTAATGGGCGCCGTGGCGCGCAGCGCCCAGGCCGCCGGGGCCGACACCTTTGGCGTGATCCCAGCCCACCTCGTGAAATGGGAAGTCGGGAAAACCGATCTGACCCGCTATATCGTGACCGAAAACATGCACGAGCGCAAAAAGGTCATGTATATGAACTCGGACGCGATTGTGGTGCTGCCCGGCGGCGCGGGGTCACTGGACGAGCTGTTCGAGGTCCTCACATGGCGCCAGCTGAAACTGCATGAAAAACCGATCTTGCTGCTGAATTCGGACGGGTATTGGCAACCGCTTTTGGATCTGTTGGCCCATGTGGTTGATCAGGGGTTCGCGGATGCCTCGATTCTGGATTTCATCGAGGTGGTCGACACGCCTTCGGCGGCGATTGACGCCCTGCGCGCCGCCCTGTCCTGACGCAACGCCGCCAACGAGTAAATCGCCAGAGCCGTCCAAATCAAGCCAAAGGCAATCGCGTGCCATTGGCCAAACGGCTCACCGAAGACCAGAACAGCGCATAGAAACTGTAGGGTCGGGTTCAGGTATTGCACCAGCCCGACTGTCGCCATGGACACGCGCTTGGTCGCGGTTGAGAACAGGATCAGCGGGGTCGCCGTCAACGGCCCCGACAGCATCAACAACAGACTGTCCCTCAGATCGTTTCCAAAGGCCGCGTGCCCTTGCTGCCATGACAGTCCGATCACGATCAACGCGATGGGGCTCAACAGCAACACCTCGGCCGTGACGGACACCACCGGCCCAACAGGAAGCTGTTTTTTTACAAGGCCATACAAGCCAAAAGTCACAGCCAGGATTAGCGAAATCCACGGCGCGACGCCCAGCCCAATTGTCAGCACCAGCACCGCGCTTCCCGCCAGAACGACAGCCAATATCTGTGCCTTGCTTAGGGTTTCGCGGAATACAGCAACCCCGATCAGCACTGCCACCAACGGGAAAATGTAGTACCCCAATGATGCCTCGACCGCCTTGCCAATTTGGATCGACAGTATGAAACAAAACCAATTGGCCGAGATCATCAACGCCGCAAAAAAAATCACCAGAACGGATCGACCGCGCCCCAGGGCCAGCTTTAGTTGGCCCAGCCTGCCCTGCACGATCAACACCAAAGCAAAGAACACGAAAGACCAAACCGTACGATGCGACAGGACCTCGATCGGAGGTATGTGCGACAGCAGTTTGTAATACAGCGGTGACAGTCCCCAGACCGTGCAGGCGCCCAGAAGCGCCAGAATGCCGCCTTTGCTTTGTGTCATGAAATTTCCCTCGCACGGGCACAGTGGCGCGGAACGCGAGGCCCGACAAGCGGAATTTGACCAAAAAGAAAACCCCGCCCAACAGGACAGGGTTCCCAATAACAAAGCGGATGGAATTACAGGCGCGAAGCCACGTTTTCCCAGTTCACCAGCTTGTCCAAGAAGTTGGTCAGATAGACCGGGCGCTTGTTACGGAAATCGATGTAGTAGGAATGCTCCCACACGTCGCACCCCAGCAGAGCGGTCTGACCAAAGCACAGCGGGTTCACGCCGTTTTCGGTCTTGGTGACCTTCAGGCCGCCATCGGTGTCCTTGACCAGCCAGCACCAGCCCGAGCCGAACTGGCCAGCGCCAGCAGCAGCGAACTGCGACTTGAATTCGTCAACCGAACCAAAGCTTTCAACGATGGCTTTTTCCAGCTCGCCGGGCATGGCGGTCTGGTTCGGGCCCATCATTTCCCAGAACTGGTTGTGGTTCCACAGCTGGCTGATGTTGTTAAAAATGCCATTTTGCGCAACCGACGTGGCGTTGTAGGTGCCGGTGATGATCTCTTCCAGCGACTTGTTTTCCCACTCGGTGCCGGCGATGGCAGCGTTGCCGTTGGTCACATAGGCGTTGTGGTGCAAGTCGTGGTGGTATTCCAGCGTCTCTTTCGACATGCCCAGCGATTCCAGCGCGTCATGAGCATAAGGAAGATCGGGAAGTTCAAAAGCCATAGTCAAAACCCTTTCCGGTTCGTGCGTTACTGTCTTGCCGTAGATGGTAGCCTTCGACGCACGAGGTCAAGCCCAAAGAAAAGGTTTCCGGTTATTCCTATTTCTTTTTGTAAGGATTGCACGCCCCGTGTCCCTCAAAGTGATTGTCATAGCCAATCGGATATCCATAGACGACAGCCAAACCCTTTTTGGCGATCAAACCCTTCTTTTTGTGGATGCTCAGGGTGTAGTCATACCGAGGCGTGGAACCATATTCTTTGGTTCTGGTCGGAGCGATGCTCCATTTGATTTTAAAGAATCTCTCATCGTCACGCACTAACTTGCCTTGGACGACACCACCAGCCAAGGCGTCGGTCATGCCATCATGAACCCAAATTTCCTTCGATTTGTCGCTGTCGTACTTATAGAAAATGACTTCAGAAATGGACCTATCGCGGTTTGATGCCGCTCCTTTGGTAGCATTTACTGCACCAAAG
>JARGPB010000039.1 GCA_029212905.1 Thalassovita sp. | reverse complement strand
TCTTACCATGGTCAACGTGACCAATGGTGCCGATGTTCACGTGCGGTTTGCTACGTTCAAACTTTTCCTTAGCCATCATGGCCTCCTTAAACTTTTAGCGGTGCGTGAACTGCACGCACCCTACAGGGTGGGTAGGGTGGGCCAGTGGCCCACCGCTGTTATGCGTATTTTTTCTGGATCTCATCCGACAGGTTCTGCGGAACCGGGTCGTAGTGATCGAACTGCATCGAGAACTGCGCGCGGCCCGAGGACATCGAACGCAGCGTGTTGATGTAGCCAAACATGTTGGCCAGCGGCACGAATGCGTCGATCGCAATCGCGTTGCCGCGCGGTTCCTGACCAGTCACCTGGCCACGACGCGAAGTCAGATCGCCGATGATTCCGCCGGTGTACTCTTCCGGAGTAATAACTTCGACTTTCATCACAGGTTCCAGCAGTTTGGCGCCCGCTTTCTTCAGACCTTCGCGCATCCCGGCACGCGCCGCGATTTCAAAGGCCAGAACCGAGGAGTCAACATCGTGGTATGCACCGTCGATCAGCGCAACTTTGAAATCGATCACGGGGAAGCCAGCCAGAGGGCCGCTATCCATGACGGATTTCACGCCTTTTTCGACACCCGGAATGTATTCCTTGGGCACGTTACCACCAACGATTTTCGACTCGAACGAGTAACCTTCGCCAGCTTCGGTCGGAGTGATGACCATCTTGATCCGCGCGAACTGACCCGAACCACCCGACTGTTTCTTGTGGGTGTAATCGATTTCAGCTTCGTGGCTGATAGTTTCACGATAGGCCACCTGCGGTGCACCAATGTTCGCCTCAACCTTGAACTCGCGTTTCAGACGATCAACCAGGATGTCCAGGTGAAGTTCGCCCATGCCCTTCATGATGGTCTGCCCCGACTCGATGTCGGTTTCAACGCGGAAGGAGGGGTCTTCGGCGGCCAGACGGGCCAGACCTTGCGACATTTTCTCTTGGTCACCCTTGGTTTTGGGCTCCACGGCGATCTCGATCACAGGATCGGGGAAGGTCATGGTTTCCAGAACGACGGGGTCGGACTTGGCACACAGGGTGTCACCAGTGGTAGTGTTTTTCAAACCACCCAGCGCAATAATGTCACCTGCGAACGCTTCCGAGATTTCGTCACGGTCGTTCGAGTGCATCATCATCATCCGGCCAACACGCTCGGTGTTGCCTTTGGTCGAGTTCAGCATCGAGTCGCCCTTGTTCAGGGTGCCCGAATAGATACGAACAAAGGTCAACGAACCAACGAAGGGGTCGTTCATGATTTTGAATGCCAGGCCCGAGAACGCCATGTCATCATCCGCACGACGCGGGATGTCACGGGTTTCGGTTTCGTCACCGGGTTTAAAGCCCATGTAATCGACAACGTCCAGCGGGCTGGGCAGATAGTCGATCACAGCGTTCAGCAGCGGCTGCACGCCTTTGTTCTTAAACGCGGAACCGCCCAGAACCGGCACAAAGTGAAGAGCCAGCGTGCCCTTGCGCAACAGTTTGCGCAGAGTTGCAACATCGGGCTCTTCGCCTTCCAGGTAAGCTTCCATTGCGTCGTCGTCTTCTTCGACGGCCGCTTCGATCATCTTACCGCGCCATTCGTTGGCCATGTCTTGCAGCTCGGGGCGGATATCCACCTGAACCCAAGATGCACCAAGGTCTTCGCCCTGCCACAGCCATTCTTTCATGGTCACCAGGTCAACCAGGCCTTCCAGCTCGGTTTCTGCGCCGATCGGGATACCAACGGGCACAGCACGCGCGCCAGTACGGTCTTCGATCATCTTAACGCAGTTAAAGAAGTCTGCGCCGATCTTGTCCATTTTGTTGACAAAAACCATCCGCGGAACCTTGTAGCGGTCAGCCTGACGCCACACGGTTTCGGTCTGGGGCTCAACACCAGCGTTTGCATCCAGAACACAGACTGCACCATCCAGAACCGCCAGCGAACGCTCAACTTCAATGGTGAAGTCAACGTGGCCGGGGGTGTCGATGATGTTCAGGCGGTGCTTCTCGGAATCGGCGGTTTCGCCATCCTCGGTGCGTTCCCAGAAAGTGGTGGTCGCAGCCGAAGTGATGGTGATGCCGCGTTCCTGCTCCTGCTCCATCCAGTCCATGGTGGCTGCACCATCGTGCACCTCACCGATGTTGTGGGATTTGCCGGTGTAAAACAGGATCCGCTCCGAACAGGTGGTTTTACCTGCGTCGATGTGCGCCATGATACCGAAGTTGCGGTACCGGTCGAGTGGGTATTCGCGTGCCATTGGTTTATAACCTCTGTGGGATTACCAGCGATAATGGCTGAACGCTTTGTTCGCGTCGGCCATTTTGTGAGTATCTTCGCGCTTCTTAACAGCAGAACCACGGCTATTGACAGCATCCAGCAGTTCACCGGCCAGACGCTCTTCCATGGTGTTTTCGTTGCGCGAACGTGCAGCTTTGATCAACCAGCGGATCGCCAGGGCTTCGCGGCGCTCGGGGCGCACTTCGACGGGAACCTGGTAAGTGGCACCACCCACACGACGCGAGCGAACCTCAACAGCGGGTTTCACGTTATCCAGGGCTTCGTGGAAGACCTCGACAGGGGCACGTTTGACTTTGCCTTCAACACGCTCCAGCGCGTTGTAGACGATTTTCTCTGCGACCGATTTTTTACCATCGATCATCAGGTTGTTCATGAATTTTGTCAGCACGGTATCGCCATATTTGGCGTCGGGCAGAACTTCGCGCTTCTCAGCGGCGTGACGACGGGACATTCCGTGATCTCCTTACTTAGGACGCTTGGCGCCGTATTTCGAGCGGCGTTGTTTACGGTCTTTGACGCCCTGGGTATCCAGAACACCACGCAGAATGTGGTAACGGACACCCGGAAGGTCTTTTACACGACCGCCACGGATCAGAACCACAGAGTGCTCCTGAAGGTTGTGGCTTTCACCGGGGATGTACGAAATCACTTCGAAACCGTTGGTCAGGCGAACCTTTGCAACTTTACGCATAGCCGAGTTCGGCTTTTTCGGAGTGGTGGTATACACACGAGTACAGACACCGCGTTTCTGCGGGCACTGTTCCAGGTGCATGGACTTCGAACGTTTAACTTTGGGCTGACGCGGCTTGCGGATCAGCTGCTGAATCGTTGGCATTGGGTTTTTCCCCGTTTCCTACTCAAGTACTGCCACCGGCCTAAACCCGTGACGTTTCAGTTCAAGCGCCCATTGAGCGCCCGCATAGACAAAAACCGCTATCGTTTCCATTCCGAGGCAAACGACGCGGTGAGTTCGCAGAGGGCCAGGGCAATTTAAGGCGCCCAAACCTTGATCACTTCAATTTTTGAATTCGACGGATGGGGGCATCCCCATGTGCCGGATGGCGCGCGTATATTCGGAGTCGCCCCCCGTGTCAACAGCCGCCCCCGGCCATCGCGTCTCTGACCGACAGATAAGATTTCCACGCCTGTTTCAGCACATCTATGTCGGTCAAGAACCGCTCCCACCCTCGACTTTCTTCTTCCGCGCCCTGCGAGCCAGCTGGTTTTCGCGGTACAGCATGAAAACGCCGCTACCGACCACAATTGTAACCCCCAACAGGGTTAGGGGTTGGGGCCATTCCCCGAAGACAAACCAGCCCAGAACCAATGCCCAGATCAGGCCCGTATACCGAAACGGCGCTACGAACGAGATTTCACCGACCCGCATAACCAGTACCGAGAAAAGATACCCGCCCAAGACCGACCCGGCCGCCGCGACCGTCAATAGCACCGCCCGCGCATCCATCGGCGCCCACTCTGCGCCCAGGCCCGCCAGGCTGAAAAACACGGTAACCGCCAGTGATGTACTCAAGGTTACCAGCATCGAATGGGTTCCCTTGGAAAGTCGGCGCGTCGCCAAATCGCGCACGGTTACAAACCCCACCGCGATCAGCGCATAGATCGAATACAGAGAGAACCCCTCGGCGCCCGGTTGAACGATCAGCATGACCCCGCACAGGCCGATTACGATCGCCCCCATCCTGCGCCACCCCAATGGCTCTTTGAAGAACAGCGCCGCGGCAAGTGTCACAGTCAACGGCAGCGACTGTAAAATGGCCGTCACGTTTGCGATTGGCATATTGAACAGCGCCGTCAGAAAGAAATAGGCCGCACCCACCTCGGCGATCATTCGCAAGGCGACCAACCCCCTGTCCCGCACCGGAATGCGCATGTGCAGCGCTCCCATTTTCCAAGCCATGATGCCGACAACGACAGAGGTCAACACACCCCGCAAAGCAAGCAATTGGAACAAAGGCACCTGCCCTGCCAGCGCCTTCATGAAGGTGTCGTTCAACGTAAAGGCCGCCATGCTGAGCATCATCAACAGCGCACCACGCGTATTTTCCGAAAAAGAAAAGGCCATGAAATCTCCGAGGGATGCTCGGAGGTCGAGCACCTAGCTGGACTGTTGCCCAAATGGTCAATCCCGTCCATCCCTACCGCAATACTACGGTGGCCCGCTCAAACGCAAAAGGCCCCCGGTCTGTACCGGGGGCCTTCTATGTCATACACCAAAGAGCGGATTATTCGTCGCGGCTCTCGGGGGTTTGGACCAGATTGTCGAACACGTCGTCAGCGACCACGTCATCCACCGGAGCGGCCAATGCGGCAGCTGCCTCGGCTTCTTCGCGGCGCGCTTCGATGACTACGTTGTCACGCGACTGAGCGATCTGGCGCACGCGCATTGTGGCCCCACCCGTCCCTGCCGGGATCAGGCGACCCACGATGACGTTCTCTTTCAGGCCAACCAGTTTGTCGCGCTTACCCTGAACCGAAGCTTCGGTCAGAACGCGGGTGGTTTCCTGGAACGACGCCGCTGAGATGAACGACCGTGTCTGCAACGATGCCTTGGTGATCCCCAACAGGATCGGCTCGCCCTGAGCAGGACGTCCGCCCTTGTCCAGGGACTTCTGGTTGGCAGCGTCGAACTCGGCCTTGTCGACGTGTTCCCCCTTCAGCAGCGTGGTATCACCGCTATCCGAGATCTCCCACTTCTGCAGCATCTGGCGCACGATCACTTCGATATGCTTATCGTTGATCTTCACGCCCTGCAGACGGTACACGTCCTGCACTTCGTCGATCATGTAGTTCGCCAGCGCTTCGACTCCCATGATGGCCAGGATGTCATGCGGCGCGGGGTTGCCGTCCATGATGTAGTCGCCCTTCTGCACGAAGTCGCCTTCTTGCACAGGGATGTGCTTGCCTTTGGGCACCATGTACTCGACGGGTTCGCGACCTTCTTCTGCGGCCTCGATCGTGATGCGGCGCTTGTTCTTGTAGTCGCGACCAAAGCGCACGTAGCCATCGATTTCCGCGATCACGGCGTTGTCTTTGGGACGACGTGCTTCGAACAGTTCGGCCACACGAGGCAGACCACCAGTAATATCCTTGGTCTTGGCGCCTTCACGCGGGATACGCGCGACAACGTCACCGGCCTTGATCTCTTGGCCATCTTCGACCGACAGAATCGCATCCACAGACATCGGATAGGTGATCGGGTTACCCGCAGCATTGCGCACAGGTTCGCCCTCGCCATCGACCAAGATGATTTCAGGCTTCAGTTCGTTACCCTTGGGCGCGGCACGCCAGTCGATCACGATTTTCTGGGTCATGCCCGTCGCGTCATCGGTTTCGTCACGTACAGCGACACCGCTGATCAGGTCGACGAATTTCGCGGTTGCGTCCTTCTCGGCGATGATCGGCAGAGTATAGGGATCCCATTCGAACAGCTTGTCGCCGCGCGCCACGGTCTGGCCTTCGGTCACGAACAGCTTCGTGCCGTAGCCCAGTTTATGGCTCGCGCGTTCCTCGCCGGTTTCGGACATGATTTTCAGTTTCATGTTCCGGCCCATGACCAGGATTTCGCCGTTCGAGTTGGCCAGCAGTTGAGCGTTCTCGAATTCGATCACACCTTCCTGACCGGATTCCTGGAACGACTGCTGTCCACCCTGAGCAACACCGCCGATGTGGAACGTCCGCATCGTCAGCTGTGTACCAGGTTCACCAATCGACTGAGCCGCGATGATACCGACCGCTTCGCCCGTGTTGACGCGCGTACCGCGCGCCAGGTCACGACCGTAACAATTGGCACAAACACCATCCTCGGCCTCACAAGTCAGCGGGCTGCGGATGCGCATGCTCTGAACACCGGCCTCTTCGATCATGTCCGCTGTGCGTTCGTCAATCAGAGTGCCCTTGGCGACCAGAACGTCTTCGGTGCCAGGTGTCAGAACATCATCTGCCGCGACACGCCCCAGAACACGTTCGCCCAACGACGCCACAACCTCACCATCGTTCACAGCCGCTTCGGCGGTGATCGAGCGTTCGGTACCACAGTCTACTTCGCGAACGATGCAGTCCTGCGCGACATCCACCAGACGGCGGGTCAGGTAACCCGAGTTCGCCGTTTTCAGCGCCGTATCAGACAGACCCTTACGGGCACCGTGGGTGGAGTTGAAGTACTCCAACACGGTCAGGCCTTCTTTAAAGTTCGAGATGATCGGCGTCTCGATGATATCGCCGTTCGGCTTGGCCATCAGGCCGCGCATCCCGCCCAGCTGTTTCATCTGCGTAACCGAGCCACGCGCACCCGAGTGGGCCATCATGTAAACCGAGTTCGGCTCCATTTCCGAACCATCAGTGTCACGCTTGTTGGCAGAGATGGTGCTCATCATCGCCTCGGTGACCTTGTCGTTACACTTCGACCAAGCATCGACAACTTTGTTGTACTTTTCACCCTGAGTGATCAGGCCGTCCATGTACTGCTGTTCAAAGTCTTTCACCTGACCACGAGTGTCCTCGACGATGGTCCATTTGTTGTCGGGGATCACCATGTCGTCCTTGCCGAACGAAATGCCCGCCTTGAACGCTTCGCGGAAGCCCATGGTCATGATCTGGTCACAGAAGATCACGGACTCTTTCTGACCACAGTAGCGATAGACGGTGTCGATGACCTTCTGAACGTCTTTCTTACGCAGCAGCGTGTTCACCAAATCGAACGGCGCCTTGGCGTTCTGCGGCAGCAGCGCACCCAAACGGACGCGGCCCGGTGTGGTTTCGTAACGCTTCAGGACCTCGTTGCCTTCCTCGTCGATCTGAGGAATCCGCGCAGTGATTTTCGAGTGCAGGTGAACCGCACCAGTATCCAGCGCGTATTGCACCTCTTCGATCGAGCCGAAGATCATGCCTTCGCCCTTCATGCCTTCGCGTTCGATGGTCGTATAGTACAGACCCAGAATCATATCCTGCGACGGAACGATGATCGGCGCGCCGTTTGCAGGCGACAGAACGTTGTTCGTCGACATCATCAGAACGCGCGCTTCCAGCTGGGCCTCAAGGCTCAGCGGAACGTGCACAGCCATCTGGTCACCGTCAAAGTCAGCGTTGAACGCCGAGCAGACCAGCGGGTGCAGCTGAATAGCCTTCCCTTCGATCAGCGTGGGTTCGAACGCCTGGATGCCTAGACGGTGCAGCGTGGGCGCACGGTTCAGCATCACGGGGTGTTCACGGATGACCTCGTCCAAGATGTCCCACACCTCGGGACGCTCTTTTTCGACCAGTTTCTTGGCCTGTTTCACGGTGCTGGACAGGCCTTTGGCCTCCAGTCGCGAGTAGATGAAGGGCTTGAACAGCTCCAACGCCATCTTTTTCGGCAGACCACATTGGTGCAGCTTCAGTTCAGGCCCGGTCACAATCACCGAACGACCCGAGAAGTCGACGCGTTTACCCAAAAGGTTCTGACGGAAGCGACCCTGCTTACCTTTCAGCATGTCGGACAGCGATTTCAGCGGGCGCTTGTTGGCGCCAGTGATCACGCGGCCACGACGGCCGTTGTCGAACAGAGCATCGACCGATTCCTGCAGCATCCGTTTTTCGTTCCGGACGATGATGTCGGGCGCGCGCAGTTCGATCAGGCGTTTCAGACGGTTGTTCCGGTTGATCACGCGGCGATACAGATCGTTCAGATCCGAGGTCGCGAAACGGCCACCATCCAGCGGCACCAGCGGGCG
>JARGPB010000038.1 GCA_029212905.1 Thalassovita sp. | reverse complement strand
TGAAAAGTCAGGGAAAAATTAGCCTCTATTCTCTTTAATTAGGGCACAACGACACATAAAGAGGCGCTTTATGACGATCGGAAATCATGACCAACCGGGTTTACACGGCTGGGCGACATAAGCGACCCGGAACGGTCACTACTGAATGTTCAGCGTTGCTGTGCAGCTTCCTGAAAGGTCCCGTCGGCCGCAGCCATCACGACCTCGTCCTCGGCCATCCATTGGTTGAAGATCAGAAACCTGCGGATCGTATCAGGGGCTTCGGAATAGAGCACAAGCGCGAGGCTCTCTTCGGCCCGCGTGCAGGTAACGTAAAGCAAACGGCGGGTGCGCTCGATCGTGGTTTCTTCGCCCTGATCCGCCTTTTTCTGAGAGGCTGGGGACAGGCGCTTTACGTCAAACAGCGTCTCGTAAGAGGCAAGGCCCTTGAAGCGTGTGTGGGCGTCATCAGCGATCACCATGACCCGTGGAAATTCGAGCCCCTTGACCCCTTGGTGGGTGCCATAGGGGCTGCGATCTTCGACATAGGCGAGGTAGCGCGCCACCTGGGAAAACGGGGCCTCAAGCGCCTGCGTCCAGGCCTCGGTGATGGTGGTTTCAGTGGGCGGTGAGTCCCCGGGCGCGGTCAGGTCCAGCTCATCAAACAAGGGATCAAGCTCAGCGAGGATATCGTCCATGTCCTGGGCAACCGGATTGTCGTCAGGCAAACAGGGCCGAAGCTGGTCAGGGATAGGGAACAACCGGTGCTCGGCCACGACGGCCAACACGTCGGCACAACTCGGGTCCCGTTCGTCCTTGAATAGCGTCATCAGCGCTGCGACGCCCGCCCGCGCCACGTCGAGGCCAGTAGGCTGGCTCCCGCGCCCCGCACGGATACCTCTCTTATCGACCAGCGGTGAGCCGTCGCGCAGCACTGCCATCGCAGCAAAGGTATCCCCATTCCTTTGTGCCGTCACCAAAGGCAAGATCCGGTGGGTGAACAGCCGCATCGCGGGTAAGGTGCCGTCGCGAAACCCGTCCTTGAGCTTGTCAGGTTTGCTCAATGGTTCAAACAGTTCACTAAAACCAAGACGCGCGGCGGCCATGTGACGCTCGATCGTAAGTGTCTTGATCGCCTCCGCGTTCTGCCACGCGGAATCTCCGGTGATGCGGGCCATTTCCGCACGGGCGAAGGCTTCGAGGGCTCTACGATCCGTGCCCTCGCT
This sequence comes from Thalassovita sp., assembly GCA_029212905.1. Classification (GTDB taxonomy): domain Bacteria; phylum Pseudomonadota; class Alphaproteobacteria; order Rhodobacterales; family Rhodobacteraceae; genus Thalassobius. The sequence continues at coordinate 6,891 of JARGPB010000038.1, read as the reverse complement.
TGGTGCAAGAAAGACGCGCACGGTGCCACCCGGTTTGTCTTCGCGCGCCCTCTGCTGGCGGCCATCGTCGTCGCGCCGGATCGAATTCGCCAGGTCCACGATCCGCTTGCGGCTGCGGTGGTTCATCTGTTTGGCCGGTTGCGCAAAATCTCCCACTCGCTGGTCAAGATCGCGCAAACCATCGGTATAAATGCGCTGCATCGTGTCCCCGAGCAGCCCTAGCGCGATACGGCCGCGATGGCGCGCCTCGAAGGTCAAGAGCGCCTCCATCAGCGGTTTCATCGTGTCCTGACTCTCATCGATCAGGATGAACGGGTAGCGCGCCAGAACGATGTTCTGAAACGTCTCGCTTTCAGTCAGGAAATGCGCGGCGAGCGCAATGACTTCGGTATGTTGCAGCGCATCGCGGCCGAAATTGTCTCCCTTGGGCGCATAGGTGAAGGCGCGGATTTCAGCCAGGCGCTCCAGACGCTTCGTCTTGGAGGCCATCTTCTTCTCGCGTTTGTCATGGGCGTCGGTGCCCGCACGGCCCTTCGCATGGGCTGCCTGAATCTCTGCAATTTCTATCCGCAGGTTGCTCTCTAGCCAGCCCCGAATATCCGCCGTGCGCCCCTCGATGAGCGACCAAGCGAAGCTGTGGATGGTCTGTACCTGAAACACCGGATCGGCCTTGACGCGGCGTGTGATCTCATCTGCGGCAGCGTTGGTATAGGTGATGACGGCGATCTTGCGGCTGTGTTTGCGCAAGGTGGTGAGGGTCTGTGTGTCCAATCCCTCAAGTGCCTCCTTGAGAGATCGCGTCTTTCCAGATCCCGCCCCGGCAAAGAGAAAGAAGCTGCGCGGCTGATCGAGGGACAGGCACTCGCGAATCGTCGCGTCAGCGCCCGCGTCACGGGTAGCGTCGGTCACGTCCGTCATTTCGCAGCCTCTCCGCCATTCAGCTTGCCCGCGAGCCAAGTCAGGCCTTTGTCGATATAGGGCGGTGCCTGAAGCGCTTTGATGTCCTCGATGTATAGGAGGTCCAGTGCGAAAGCGGCCTTATCCGAATTTTTAGCCAACCGATTAAAGAGCTCCTCTGCGAGGTCCTCAGGCGTTGCCGCGGTAGCGATGTATTTGCCAAAATCACGCGTCATGCCGCAGGCCAGATCCGCTTTCGCGGCGTCCTCCACTGCTTTCGGGTTGGTAAGTGTAAGTGCATCCTCAAACGTGCTGGGCGTGATGGCTTGGGTCTGCGTGCCCTGTGTCACCTCTTGCGGGATCTGATAGGAGACTGCGATGGTCTGGGTGGTATCGGTGTGGCAGAGTGTGTTTGGCGGCGTAGCCATCAACTTGTCCACCTCTGCCATCTTTGGGAGCCAAGATTTCAGAGCGTGGTTCGTGGTTTCCTGAGCGGCCCCCGAGCGCGGCCGGGCTGATTTCCAGGCGTTCCTTTCGCCTTTCTTAACCTCGATTTTGACCTTCGTCGCGGCATCGAGATCGGTGATGATCAGCGTCGGCAGCTCCAGCGCCTCGATCAAGGGCCGCATGCGGTGTGCGTGGCTGCCCCCCAGCTGTAGGAAGGATAGATAAGCCACTGCAAGGTCAGGGTAGTGATGCTGGATCAGATGTGGCAGCAGGATCCGCTCTGCGGCGCCCTCGATCACGATGATGGCATCCGCAAAGAATAGATCAAAATGTGTGCTCAGCAGATACCGCGTCACGAAGCGATGGGTTTCATTGTCCGCACCAAAGAGCCCAGTCATATTCGCCACACTGGCCGTGGGCACAACTCCGTGACTTGGTAGCTCGCGCTTAAAGTAACGCAGCTCCTCAAACGCGGCGGCGTGTGCGATATGGCCCGAATGGGTGCTCACGACCAGCTGAGTGGTAAAGGCCGAGCCCTCCTGCTCCAGATCTTTATGGTTGCGCAGCACCTTGTGTGCCCTAGCCATAAACACCTGCTGTACTTGAACATGCAGGTGCGCCTCCGGTTCCTCGATCAGCACCAGTTGCAGGGGTTCGATGCCCTTGTCGTCTGGGGTTACCTGCTGCGATTTGAACTTGCCTACTTGCATCCAGTCATCCCGGAAACGCATGAGCTGAAACACCATGGAGATCAGGTTCTGGAAGCCTAGGCCATTGTAGCCTTCAGGCAACTTCACCCCGGATGTGTCGCCCGAGATATCGTATTGCACAGCCGCCGGGTGATCGAGCCCGTCAACGGGTTTGATCTGTGTGGCTATGAAGAGTTTCGGATTGTTCAGCCCGCCGGGGTAGCCGAGACTTTCCAGTTCCTTGATAGCATCAGCGAAACCATCCTTGAGCCGGGCATTAAAGGTGGTTTCGGCATCATGGATTGCCTCGAGTGCTTTGACGTCGTTCGGCGTAGGGTCTTTTTCGGGGTCGATATGTTTACGGAAATAGGGCTGTATCTGACTGGCAATCTTGCGGCTAGTGGCGTTCGTCGGTTCATCGTCGTCGCCATTACTCTCCCCTGCGTCTGCGAAACCGCGTTGCGCGTTGATCTCTCGAATGTGGATGAGGCCAGCAAAGGGGTTCGAACCGATCCCCTCTGACAAGGCCGGCAGGGAATGCGGCTCCACCGGCCCCGTCGTGATAAAGCTCGCGGGATCCAAGAGATGAGCGTTGAGCTCGAACAGGTCCCTCAGGCGCTTGTCCAGAAATTCCCGAAAGTCGCGTGGCCACAGTGCGAACCCATTGGCCGATGCGCCGCTAGGTTGCAGTGTCTGAGCTGCCTCTCGTGCGGCCAAGTACTGCGCCTTGATGTCCGCCCCCTTCTTTGGCTCCAAGCGTAGGCGCACGCCCAGCAAGCCACCAGTCCAGGTTAGTGTTGGGATCAGGTGCGCGACATGGTGCAGCTCTGACGTGTCAGCATGGAGCCAGACGTCAATGAACGGAAGCTGGGCCAGGAGCGGGCTGAGATCCACCTCGACCTCCTGTGTCCAGGCTCCCGCGATCTGTTCAATTGCGGCCCAGTTTGAGGCTGTTACATCACGCGTGTCGATACCGCCGCGATCCTTAAGGAATTTGCGTAGCGCCTTCATAGCCGATGTCTTGCCGCTGTTGTTGGCCCCGACGAGCAGAGTCTGCTTGTCCGACATATCCAGACGGGCGCGCCGCAATTTGCGAAAATTGAAAATTTCAATGCGTGTGAGCTTCATAGTATTGCTGTCCCCCTCGCAGAGAATGCTGCGATAGTTTCTCTATATATACTCGTCCTGCGGGTGTGTAGCCGTACTCAACCGTCGGGGTTCTCCCAATATTCACTGTCTGGCTATTCGCTTCGCAGATTCACAGGAGATGCTGTGGAAATCGCATGCTGGGTTTTGGGCCTCTCATCGGCCGTGAGGCGGAACGCCGGAGGCCTCGCCGCCAACAAATGCAAGCGACTTCGGTCAGAAATAATGAAACGATTATCATATTGTAATCGTGCGGCTTTCTTGGCATTCGGATGGATCGTTGCACGGCAAATGAAACGATAAGCCGATCGGCGGACTTCACCCTCAGCATCGGCAACGAATTATTCGAAGTCGACTTGTGGCGCTTCGCTCACAAACCCCGCGTCCTCCAACTGCTCCCGATCCGGAAGATCGCGAAGGCTCTGCAACCCGAACGCGACAAGAAAATGCTCGGTGGTGACGAAGGTATAGGGCGCCCCGCGCCGAGGCGACCGTGGTCCGGTCCCAATCAGGTCGCGCGCATGTAGCCGACCGATCAGGTCGCGGCTGATTTCCTTGCCGAAGATATCCTTCAGTGCGTCGCGGGTGATCGGCTGGTGGTATGCGATGGCGGCCAAGACCGCGACGTCGAATTCGCTCAGGTCCAGCAATTGGTCCCCGATATCTGCCGCCGCGCGGATCGCGGGAGCGTAGGTGGCGCGCGTGCGGAACATCCAGCCGCCAGCAACCTGGGCGATCTCGAAGGCCCGCCCTTCCAGATCGGCGGCGAGGTCCTCGACCAGAAGGTCGACAGAAGCCCCCTTCCCCACCACGCGCGCCAGGTCGTCGCGCGGCACCGGCGAGGCCGAGGCAAAGAGCACCGCCTCGATCCGGCGCATCCATTCCCTCCAGCGCAATTCCGGCGGCAGATCAGAGAGCTCACGATCCAGATCCGGTTCTGACCGATCCTTGGCCATCGCTACACCCCGTACAGACGAAAAGTGTCGCGCCCGGTCAGCTCGCGCACCGCGCCGAGGTCGACCAGCCGATCGCAGAGTCGCCGCGCGGCGCGATCCGGCAAAGGCAAGGCCGAAGGCGCCACGGCATCGCGGGTCAGGAACATCTGGACCGCGTCACACGCCCCCTTGGCCCGTAGCTTGGGCGCAACTGACTTGAGATGCGCCGCCCGCCGCGCGAGGTCGACGGCCTGCCGAACGGCCTCGATCGCCGACGAGATGAGTACGCGATGACAGGCAAAGCGAAGGTCATCACCCTGCTTGCGAAGGTCCGCGCGTTTCAGGCCCGCAGCCAGCAGCGGCACAAGATGCTCCCAACCAAGCGCCTGAGCCAAAGCCGCGTCCGCAAGGATCAACGCTGCCAAATCGGCGCGCGGCTCCTCGCGCAGTATCGCCTCCAACACCATCGCGGCCCGGGTCACCGACAACCCTTTCCCGGCATCGAGCCACGTGGCGATCTGGCCCGGCTCGAAGGCCGGCAAGGCTCGACCCAGAGCCTTGATCGACACCGGCCGCTCCACCGCACGCCGCCAGGCAAGGTGGGTGTCACCGCCCGGTCCGGGAAGATCGCCGGGGCGCAGTAGGTGTACCGCGTCGCGCAGGTCCCCTGCCCTCTCTGGTCGGCCAGAGAACGCGACACAAGCCTCCGCTGCGCGCAGCGCCAGCCGGTCCCGCAACAAGGCTTGGGGCACCTCCGCGCGTCCCAACACAAGATGCAGGTGGTTCAGCGATGCACCCGACAAAAAGGCAACATCTTCAAGGGTTTCAGCGCGCGCGGTGGTGACCCAGGCGGACATCCGGGGTATTGTATCGAGGTCGCTGATGTGATCCGGTCGGGCAATTTTCATACCCGAAGCCTACATCATCGCGGCGCTTTCTGCCAGTAAATTGGATGATAACCGCCCCACCCTGCAAGCCTCGTATATGTCCAATAAGTTTACATTATCGGACATCAAGAGATATGCTAGGACGCAGTTTAATTTCACCACCGGATTCACTGGAAAATGCCCTCAGAGGACGAGAAGTCGACATCATCAAACTCTGGTGCGTTTTGTATCGCTCAGAACGGCGACAGCGATCAAGAAAAAAGCGACGACATCTCCCTACCCGCCCACGTCGCGGGATCCGGCAGCCTTGATCGCCTGGTCGACGCCGCCCGAGATTATGCGCGCGCCGCAGCTTCTGACAATACGCTGAAAGCCTATGCCAAGGATTGGGCGCATTTCGCGCGGTGGTGTCGGATGAAGGGCGCGGAGCCTCTGCCCCCGTCGCCTGAAATGATCGGGCTTTATCTCGCAGACCTGGCGTCCGGAGCGGGCCCCTCCCCTGCCCTATCGGTCAGTACCATCGAACGTCGCCTCTCCGGCCTTGCCTGGAACTATGCGCAACGCGGCTTTGTCCTCGATCGTAAGAACCGCCACATCGCAACAGTGCTGGCCGGGATCAAACGCAAACACGCCCGTCCGCCGGTGCAGAAGGAAGCGATCCTGGCCGAGGACATCCTCGCGATGGTCGCCACCCTGCCCTACGACCTGCGCGGGCTCAGGGACCGCGCCATCCTGCTCCTCGGGTACGCCGGCGGGCTCCGCCGCTCCGAGATCGTCAGCCTGGATGTCGGAAAGGACGACACGCCCGATTCAGGCGGCTGGATCGAGATCCTCGACGACGGCGCCGTGCTGACGCTCAACGCCAAGACCGGCTGGCGCGAGGTCGAGATCGGTCTGGGATCGTCTAACTCCAGCTGCCCTGTGCATGCGCTCGAGCAGTGGTTGCACTTCGCCAGGATCGACTTCGGGCCGGTCTTTGTCGGCACCACTCGGGGTGGAAAGAAGGCCCTGGAGACAAGGCTGAACGACAAGCATGTCGCGCGGCTGATCAAGCGAACGGTCCTGGACGCCGGCATCCGATCCGAACTGCCCGAAAAGGAACGCCTGGCACTGTTCTCTGGCCATTCTCTGCGCGCAGGTCTCGCCAGTTCGGCCGAGGTGGACGAGCGGTATGTGCAGAAGCACCTTGGCCACGCTTCGGCACAGATGACCCGCCGCTACCAACGCCGCCGCGACCGCTTCCGCGTGAACCTGACGAAAGCCGCTGGATTGTAATCTTGCGAACTGTCATCCTGTCATTAATCCTTGGCCGGTCTGAGCTGATGAAGTCAAGAAGATCTGCATCTTCAGCCTGCTCGGTGTCGGGAACGGGCTCAGGCAAGGGCTTCAACGCACCATCGTCCTCGTCGTCGCGTGCGTTCGCGCCAAGCGCTTGACCAGCAGAAGTGATTTCCGTACCGTGGCCGATACCATCCGCGTAACTCCCCGTTGAAAGCTCAGCGCCCTGCTGTCGGTTCACAGCTGAAGACATCAGCGTATTCCCGAGGCTCATCCTCGGGCCGGACAAAGCCGCGATTAACGACAAGCTCGCCATGCGATAAAGCGTCACAAAAGCCCCTGCCCGCGCGATCTCTTCATCGTCGAAGATCAACGGCCGAGTCTCGAGCTTCTCCATCGCAATTTCCAACTCGCCAAGTCGCGCGTCGACTTCCTCGGGGAATTCATCCTGGCCCTCGTATTCCTCTTCGAGCGCCCGGTATTCGGCAAGAAGCTTGGCATGGGCCGCGCCTTCGTCATCCGTCATCGGTGCCGGGTCTCCGCTCAGCCGCCGCAAACCGTGGCTGTAGCCATAGGGCAGGTCGAGCGAGACCTCGATCCATTTCCAACCTT
>JARGPB010000020.1 GCA_029212905.1 Thalassovita sp. | reverse complement strand
GCCAAAATAGGCCAGAAGCGGTAATTTCTCTTTTATTAGGGTACTACGACAACATAGGCGACGGGCTTTCCGGCCGCCGCAGAGATCACCGCGACAAACTCGGCCATCGTGTAGCTTTCGTCCCCGGCCAACTCGTAGATCGCCCCGGACTGAATGGTATCGGCGGCCAAAACGGCAACGTCGCCTTCTGCATAGTCCTGACGGGTCGCGCTAGAGAACAGCCCGTCGCCAGCCGCGCCGAGATAGGCCCCATGTTCGAGCGCGGGCGGGATCGAAGCCGTCTGGTTCTCGGTATACCAGCCATGGCGCAGGAAGGCGTGAGGCAGGCCGGAGGCCTTGATCGCCGCTTCGGTTTCGCGATGGTCGGCGGCAAGTCCGATGCCGTTCGTCTCCGCCCTGAGAACCGAGGTATAGGCAAGAAAGCCAACACCGGCCGCCACAGCGGCATCAACCGCATTCTTGTGTTGCTCGGCACGTCTGCCCATTTCGGAAGCAGAGATCAGGAGCAGCCGGTCGATGCCCTGAAAGGCCTGCTCGAGCGATGCGCGGTCGTCGTAGTCGCCGATGCGCACTTCAACGCCGTGCGCTTCCAGAGCGGCAGCCGCGTCGGGTCTGCGCACAAGGGCCACGACGTTCTTGGCCGGAACCTTGCCGACCAGTTCGGCAACGACAAGCGCGCCGAGTTGGCCCGATGCACCTGTGACGAGGTATTTTGCCGTCTGATCCGCCATGAACATGTCCTTTACTTTGAGTCTGGTATACATATGAGGTATGGTCTCTTTCAGTTACCTACTATTGCTCAGCATTGGAAGAAGGCAGTTGCAAATGACCAGGGAACACCAAAGTAACCCTGCTGATGTGCTCGGTGACCTCATCAAGCATTTCGAGACCAGTCCGGAAGGCGGCATTGATACGGCAAGTTGTCCGGTCCGCGATGTGCTGGACCGTATCGGAGACAAATGGTCGGTTCTGATCCTGACGCTGCTCGCTCGTGAGCCAAAGAGGTTCAGCGCATTGAACAGGGTTGTCGGTGACATCTCCAAGAGGATGCTGACCCAGACGCTGCGCTCGCTGCAGCGCGATGGGCTGGTTGAGCGGACCGTCTACCCGACGACACCGCCGATGGTCGATTATCGTCTGACGGATCTTGGCCGGTCCGCGCTCGAACCTCTGGCCGGGCTGATTGTCTGGGCCGACCGAAGCCATGACCAGATCCGCCAGGCGCGTGAGGCGTTTGACCATAAGGGAGAGGATATGCCCCTGGTTTCCTAGGGTCCGGGCCCCTGCCTTCATTGACCTGTCAGGTTTGTCACGGTCGACACGCCGGATGAGCCAGTCCTCGGGTCAACACATATGTCGATCGGCCCAAACGAATGGGCCGCCTTGGAAAGGTTCCTTTCATGCGCAGTTTCTATCTCACAGCCCTCGTCCTGGGCCTGCTGACTGCGGTCGGCCCGCTGGCGATCAACATGTATCTGCCCGCGCTTCCAGTCATCGAGGATGTCTTTGACACCGACACGGCGACCGTTCAGCTAAGCCTTCTTTCGTTCTTTGTCTCCATGTCACTGGCTCAGCTCATCTATGGCCCGCTTTCGGACATGTTCGGCCGCAGGCTGCCGCTATTCATCGGTCTGACACTCTATCTGCTGGGGGCGGTCGGTTCCGCGCTGGCCCCGGACATTCAATGGCTGATCGCCGCGCGTGCGCTTCAGGGGCTGGGCGCAGCAGCGGGAATGGTGATCGCGCGTGCCGTCATTCGAGATCTCTATACCGGCCCTCAGGCCGCGCAGCTCATGGCCACGCTAATGCTGGTGGTCAGTATTGCGCCGGTCCTCGCTCCGCTGGCGGGAAGCGCTGCGCTCGCCGCAGGTGGTTGGCGCACGATCTTCTGGTCGATGGCGGCGGCGGCCATCGCGGCGCTTGTGCTTCTGACCACCGCGCTCAAGGAAACCCGCCCCCCCGAACAGCGCGGCGACAGCAGCCTTGCACGCTCGCTCCGGGACTACGCAAGCCTTCTGCGCGAACCGAGGTTTCTCGGCATCGTCTTTGTTGGCGCATTCGGGTTGGCCAGCTTCATGGCCTATGTGGCGAACTCGTCCTTCATCCTGATCGAGTACTATGGACTGAGCCCGACGCAATACAGCCTCGCCTTTTCGATCAACGCCGCAGGGTTTATCGGCGTCGCCCAACTCAACGGGTATCTGAGCCGACGCTTCGGGCTGGGGCCGATGATCCGGTTTGCGACGGCGGCGAATGTGGCTGTCATGCTGCTGCTGCTGATCACGGAGCTGGCCGGGATCGCGACGCTGCCGGTGATGATTATCCTGCTTCTATGCGGCTATGCGTTTCTGGGTCTCGTCGTGCCGGGCACGGCGGTGCTCGCTCTGGAAGATCATGGAGAAAAAGCCGGAACGGCGTCGGCGCTGATGGGTGCGCTGCAATTCATGACGGCGACGGTCATGATCGGGATCGCGGGCGCATTCTTTGACGGCACGCCCATTCCGATGATCGTGGCCATCGCAGCCTGTTCCGTGATCGCTTTTGCTCTGGCGATGCTTTCTGTACCTCGAAAGGAGGCGCAGATCCCCGCTGAATAGGGTGTCGGCGCCGGTCAGGCTGCGCCTGCGGCCGCCTTCCCGATCCGGTAGGTGCAACGGCGGCCACCACTCACGATATGCTCGACCCTCTCGATGGCGGTACCAGGGCCCAGAACCTGCTCAAAGACCGCCTGTTCGGACCGGCAGAAACCTTGACAGAAACGCGCGGCAGCGCAGATCGGACAGTGGTTTTCGACAAATAGGAACGTCCCGTCACCGGCATCCTCGAAACTCGCCATATAGCCTTCGTCAGAGCGCAGTTCAGCCAGTCTGGCGACGCGCTCCTTCAGGCTGCCGCATCCCACCATCGCGGCTTCGTATTGTGCCCGTGTCCTGGTCTCTCTGGCCGAGATAACCCGATCCAGGGCCTCCGCACCCAACTCATCCTGAATGCTGCTCAGGATTTCAACGGTTAGCCCGGCGTGGGTATTCGGAAACCGTGCCTGCCCCTTTTTGGACAGGTGCCAGTAGGTCGATGGACGGCCTCGGCTCGCACTGCGCCGCTCTTCGCGGACCAGCCCGTCATTCGAGAGCTTCATGAGCTGCTGGCGCGCGCCCTCACCGGTGATCCCAAGCCGTTCGCCGATTTGCGACGAGGTCAACGCGCCCTGCATCTTCAGGGTCATCAGGATGCGTTCCGATGGCGCACGTGGTGCATCCGGGTATTTTTCCAAGTGATCGCTTGACATATTGGCCGGATTGTTTTTCAAAGTCTTCACTTGTTTAATTACCCGCTCACGTCCCATGACGCAAGCCGGACCCGATAAGGAGAGACATGATGGCCTTTGAATTGCCCGCCCTAACCTACGACCACGCAGCCCTTGCCGCGCGGGGGATGAGCCAGGAAACGTTGGAATTGCATCACGACAAGCACCATCAGGCCTACGTAACCGCGCTCAACGGCTTTGTGGACGCGAACGCCGACCTGCAAGGCAAGACACTGGAAGAAATCATCGCGCTCACCTATGGCGATGCCGATCGTGCGCCCGTGTTCAACAATGCGGGCCAACACTGGAACCACATTCATTTCTGGAACGCACTTTCGCCTGCGGGTGGCGGCATCCCGGGTAAACTCGAAGGCAAGATTGTCGATGCCTTCGGTTCGGTCGAGCAATTCAAGGCCGATTTCAAGACCGCAGCCATCGGTCAGTTCGGCTCCGGCTGGGCATGGCTGATCCAGAAATCCGATGGCACATTGGCCGTCACCAAAACACCGAACGGCGTGAACCCGCTGGCTACAGGAGAGGGCACGACGCTGCTGGGCCTCGATGTCTGGGAACACAGCTACTACGTCGACTTCCGCAACCGGCGGCCCGACTATGTGACCAACTTCCTCGACAACCTGGCGAATTACGAATTTGCCGAAGCCAACCTCGCCTGAACGCGAGTCGGTCTCGGCGTCGGGGCCCAGTTTGAAACAGGCTTTCTGCGTTCCGAGTCGGCTCGACAATTCGATGCGTATCGGCCATTTCTTGATCTCAAACTCAAGAGAAGACCAAGTGAATACTCTTCTCGGATCTCACGTCAGACTTATGTAGGGCCTCCTTCAGTTGCCTTCCTCAAAAAAAGGCCTGGGGACAGCCGGCTCAAGCGAAGGAGAGTCACCAATTAGTGACCTAGCGACGGCGCATGGCAGAACGTTTGGAGGTGGGTGACACCGGGTGTAGCGCGGCTTATAGCATGAAATCGTCCAAGCAGTTTGGGCGATTATTCTCAAACAAGGAGGACGGGAACTGGATTTGCCAATTTCGCGACGCGCACCGAAACTCGTGATTTTTGACTGTGACGGTGTGCTCGTAGACTCCGAGCCGACCTTCAATCGCGTGCTGCACGCTTATTTGCTTTCGACTGGCGCAAGCTTGTCACTCGTTGAATGCCACGGCTTGTTCGTCGGCAAGAGCAGACATGATGTCGAACGTTATGTGAGCGAAAGGGGATTGCGCCTTCCTGCGAAATGGCCACACGACTTCTACGACAGAGTTCTCGAAGCCCTCGGAAAAGAGGTCGAGCCGATCCCGGGCGCCCGTGAGGCGGTGACGTTGATTTCGTCGGCTGGCATTCCGCTCTGCGTAGCCTCAAATGGGCTTCTGGCAAAGATGCGTGTCACACTGGAACGGTCGGGGCTGCTTCCCTGGTTCGAAGGAAATATGTTTTCGGCTTATGATGTCGGCGCCAGCAAACCCGCGCCCGATGTGTTTTTGCATGCGGCCGAAATGAATGGCGTTGCGCCAGAGGATTGCGTGGTAGTCGAAGATAGCATGAGCGGATTCGAGGCGGCCTCCAACGCTGCGATGACCTGTTTTGCCTACCTCCCGAAGACAGCTTTGAATCCAGAGAACGTCTTCGGTGCGCGACGGCTAACCGATATGGCTGACCTGCCGAAACTGTTGGGGCTTTGAGTGGTCAATCCATAGACGGCAACCAGCTTCGCATGGACCGGACGACGTATACCCGGCTGCAAATCTCCATCGGAACAAACAAAGTTTGTGACCTGCGAAGGAACACGGCCATCAAACAAGATAGTTGTTAAATTTTTGTATCCGCTTCACCAATTCTTGTTATTGATTGACTGAGCGAGCAGCATGCACCCAACCCCCTCGCGGTTGCCATCAGCATTTGGGGGAGGACCATCCACTCCAAAGCCCAGGCTGCACCCGACCGTTCCTGTTCATGGATCAAGGCATGATGCATAGCCGAGACCTGTACCGAATTGAACCGTGCCAACGTCACCAAGAGCTCGGCAGCAATCGGGTTGTTCTTGTGAGGCATGGCGGACGAGGTACCACCTCCTGAAATCGCGATCACACCGATGCCTTGCTGCGCCATGAGGGCGATGTCCTGCCCAATCTTGCCTAGAGTGCCAGAAATCATTGAAAGCAGAGACGCATATTCCACAATCCCGTCACGCATCGTGTGCCAGGCCTTTTTAGTCGGCGCAAGATCGAGCTGGTTGGCGACATCGGCGACAACTTCATCCGCCTTATTTCGGAGAGCCTTGCGGTCGCCGGAGGCCCCGCCAATCTGTACCCGCTCGATACGGGGACGGATTTGATCCAGCCGCACCCGATGCTCGGCCAAAGGCAGGCGCCAGGGTAGAACCCGATCACGTACCTTGATCACCGTGGCGGCCTGCATTCTTGTGCGCCCCATTAACGGTTCATCCCCGAACCGCTCTTCTAGCTCCTTGAGGAATTTCTCCAATTCAATCAATCTGTTGGTGATGAGCAATGAAGCCTCTCGCAGAACCAGGACTGTCGTGGTGTCGACCACATCCTGAGAAGTAGCGCCCATGTGGACGGCTTCTTCAGGTGCGATAGCCTTAAGCTGTTTGACCAGACTCGGCACCGGCAGACCATCCTGCGCCGTACCTTTGGTAAGATCGGTTAGATCGGGTTTGGCAACTTCGATTGCTTGTGCAGCTGTCTCGGCCAGAGTTGCGTCAATCAGTCCTGCCCGGCCACAGGCCCGCGACCATGCCGCCTCGAAGGCGAGCATGTGCTGAAGATGCCGTTCCGGAGAGAGGATCGCTGCCATAGCGTCATCGCCGAACAGACCGGATAGCCACGGACTCTCAAACACTGAAGCGCTCATAGCGAGCTCCTTATGGTGCGCCGAAAGCGCGGGATGACCAATCTATATGATGCCGCTTTTCCCGATCTGGTCAGATGTCGAGGAAAACCGTCTCGCCCTCGCCCTGTAGTCGAATGTCGAAGCGGTACTTGCCGTCGCCGGTTTTCTTGGCGATCAGGGTATTCACCCGTGGTCGCTGTTCGATTCGGATCAGCAACGGGTCATTGGCGTTGTCCTCGTCTTCGAAATAGATCCGGGTATTGAGACCTACGTTAATCCCACGTGCGACGACCCAAAGGGAAATATGAGGCGCGCTCTCGACTCCACCGCGCCCCTGGTAAGAGCCAGGTTTGACTGTGCGCAAGGTAAACTCGCCGCTTTCCGCGTCGGCCGCAAAGCGGCAATGGCCTGTAAAGGCCGGATCGGCGCTTTTATCGCCCGGAAACACGCCCCCAGCATCGCATTGCCAGCTCTCGATCAACGCATCTCGCATCGCCCAGCCGGTGCCGTCAAATACGGAGCCAACGATCTCAACGATCTCACCCTTGGCCTTGCTTTCATCCAGAAAAGGCGTGGTGCCAATCTCTTCGTCATAGTATCCTGCGTTTCCCGCATAGGTAGGCATCAGGCCGATATGGACATAAGGACCCGCCGTTTGCGAGGCGCTTTCGATCAGTGTTTCAAGTTTCTGAACCATTTCACATGCCCTCCAGCTTGTTTTCAAACATGGTCTGACGGCGACCCCGCAAAACAATGTCAAATTTATAGGCGAGAAAATCGAGTGGGCGCGATTTCGAGAAATCGAGCGGCGCGACCAGCCGGTCGAGCTGGCTGCGATCCTTGATGGTCGCGGCGATCGGGCAGTGATTGATGAGCGGATCGCCCTCGAAATACATCTGCGAGATTAACCTTTGGCCGAAGCTGTGGCCAAATATCGAAAAGTGGATGTGCATCGGACGCCAGTCATTGGCACGGTTAGGCCAGGGGTAAGCCCCTGGACGAATGGTCAAGAATTCGTAGTATCCGTTTTCATCCGTGATGGTCCGACCGCAGCCGCCGAAATTTGGGTCGAGCGGTGCGAAATAGGTGTCTTTCTTGTGCCGGTAGCGCCCACCCGCATTAGCCTGCCAGATCTCTATTAGCGCGTTCGGTATCGGGCGGTTCATCTCGTCCAGCAAGCGGCCATGCACCAGGATGCGTTCGCCCACGGCGGGAGCAGCACCCTTTGTCCAGTTCAAGATCAGGTTGTTGTCGAGCGCGCCGAGCTTCGTGTGGCCGAATCTCGGACCAGTCTCTTCCGAGGGAGTGCTCTCCATCGAAAGCAACGGCAGGAAGGGCGAGCGCGCGACGCTCGTTTTGTAGCCAGGATCATAGGGCTCGGGGTGGATCGCGCGGTTGCGCGGAATCAGTGGTCCATGGTCAGTCATTAGATACTTTCCTCCATTTCCGCATAAGTCTGCTTGGCCAGCTTTAGCGCGTGGTTGGCTTTCGGCACGCCAGCATAGATCGCGACGTGTTGCAGCGCCTCGGCGACATCCGCTTTCGAGGCACCGGTATTGGCGGTAGCCCGGATATGCATTGGAATTTCCTCGAAATTTCCTGTCGCGGCCAGCAGTGCGAGGGTCAACATCGAGCGTTCGCGTCGGGTGATCCGCTCCGACGCCCAAACAGTTCCCCATGCGCTTTCGGTGATCAACGACTGAAACGGCAAGTCGAATTCGGTCTTGCCTGCCTCTGCCCGGTCCACATGGGCCTCGCCCAGCACCTCGCGGCGCACTTGCATGCCTTTGTCGAACGTCTCTGTCATGGGATGATCCTTTCCACGAAATTCATCAGGGTGTGGGCAAATACCTTTGGCTGCTCTACCGCAGGAAGATGGCCGGAGCGGTCGAACATGACTAAATCGGAGCGGGGCAGGGCGGCGGCGAGCTTTTCGACCACGTCCGGCGGCGTCGCCTGATCGTGATAGCCGCCGATCACCAGCGCGGGCTGGGTGATTTCGCGAAGGCGGTCGGTGATGTCGGTGCCGGCGATCGCCGCGCAAGTGGCTATATAGCCTTCCGTATCTGTCCGGGTGAGCAGCGCCCGCCACAGATCGGTTTCAAGAGTCGCAAGCATATCGGGGCCGAACCACCGCTGTAGGATGCCGTCTGCCATTGCCGCCATGCCATTAGTGCGTACACCCTCGATCCGACTCAGCCAGCTATCCGCATTTCCCAGCATTGGGGCGGTATTCGAAAGCACCAAGCCGATCACCCTATCCGGCGCCATGAGCGCGATGTGCTGCGCGATCAGGCCGCCGATGGAGCAACCGACGATCACCGCCTGAGCGAGACCGATATGGTCCATCGCGGCCAGCACGTCCTCGGCCAGCTCTGGAATGCCATATCCCCGCGGCGCGGTACTGCTCAGCCCGTGACCGCGCTTGTCCATGCGCAAGTTCGACCAGCCCGCGGGTAGAAGCGCGACGACATCGTCCCACATCCGCAGGTCTGTGCCGAGCGAATTGATGAAGACAAGCGCGACACCTTCGCCGTCAGTGGCGCGCAGATGCGTGGTGCCCCAATCGCGTTTCAATGCCTGCATGGTATCCTCCTGCCGATAATTTGGCATAACTTTTCCCTTTACAAAAATATGATCTTGGCCAAAAGCTATAACCAAATGGATATACCTAATGGTCTGAAACTGCGCCATCTCGAAGCTTTCCTGACCGTTGCTCAAGCCGGAACAATCTCTGCTGCGGCGCGGCAACGGAACGTGTCGCAGCCGGCATTGTCAAAAACGATCTCGGAACTGGAGGGGCTGCTTGGCGCGCATCTCTTCGAGCGTACAGGGCGGCGGGCCGTCTTAACCCCGGCAGGTGAGAATTTTCGTGCTCATGCCCGCGCCGCGCTGCAAAGCCTCGAGGCAGGGGTGCGCGACCTGTCGGGGCAGGTGGCGGCGGGGCTGGTGAAGGTTGGGTTGCTGCCGACCGTGGCCGGTGGGTTCTTCCCCTCGGTCGCTCTTGCATTCTCGCAGGCGCGCCCGGATGCGCGGATCGGTATAATCACTGGGCCGAACCACTACCTGCTCGAACGACTGCGCGGCGGCAAGATTGACCTTATGGTCGGGCGCATGCCACGGGCAGCCGACATGGCAGGCCTGTCTTTCGAGTATCTCTATGACGAGCCGATCTTGCTGGTGGCGCGCGCCGGACATCCAGCGCTGGATCTGCCGGTGACCGACGCTCTGCTACGCTATCCCCTCATCCTGCCCAACCCCGGTGCGATCATTCGTCAGAGCGTGGATCAATACCTTGCCGCGATGGGGTTATCCGATCTCACACCGGTGTTCGAGACGGTGGCCCTGCCGGCGGCGCAAACGCTTCTCGAAGGTTCTGAGATGCTCTGGTTCATCTCGCGCGGCGTCGTGGCGCGGGAAATTGCGCGCGGCAGCCTTGCTGCGCTCGATCTAAAGTCGGATTACATGGCCGGGGCGGTTGGTCTGACACGCAAGTTCACGTTCGACGAAGACAGCCATGCCGATCTGCTGGCGCGGCTTCTGCACCGGCGGGTTGAAGAGGATTGCGCCCGTCGTTGAGCCAGTCAGACGGCTTCTAGCGCAATAGCAATACCCTGTCCTACACCGATACACATGGTGGATAGCGATTTCTCACCAGGCTTGAGGTCAAGCATCGCGGTGCCAGTAATCCGCGCACCCGACATGCCCAGCGGATGACCCAACGCGATTGCCCCGCCATTGGGGTTCACACGCACGTCATCATCAGCAATCCCAAGATTACGCAACGTGGCGAGGCCCTGCGAGGCGAAAGCTTCGTTAAGCTCAATCACTGCGAACTCCTCTTGGCGCAGGCCAAGACGCGCCAGAAGCTTTCTCGAGGCCGGAGCCGGGCCGAAGCCCATGATGCGCGGCGCCACGCCGGCGGTTGCCCCGCCGAGCACTCTGGCGATCGGCTTAAGCCCATGCTTTTCGGCAGCTTCTTTCGTCGAAAGGATCAAAGCGGCAGACCCGTCATTCACGCCAGAGGCGTTGCCCGCTGTCACAGTGCCATCGGCTTTCACGAAGGGCCGAAGTTTTTTCAGGCCTTCGTATGTAGTCGTGGAACGCGGATGCTCGTCGGTGTCGATGACCAGAGGATCACCTTTGCGCTGCGGGATCGTAACCGGCACGATCTCCTGGGCCAAACGGCCATTGACTTGGGCTTTGGCCGCTTTCTGCTGCGAGCGCAAGGCGAAGGCATCCTGATCGGGGCGCGAGATGCCAAAATCTTCGGCCACATTCTCTGCCGTCTCGGGCATGCTGTCGACGCCATATTGTTCCTTCATCAGCTTGTTAACGAAACGCCAGCCGATAGTGGTGTCGTGGACCTCATTGGCCCGCGAGAAGGCGGAGGTGGCCTTGGGCATCACGAATGGCGCGCGCGACATGCTCTCTACCCCTCCGGCGACAAGCAGCTCGGCCTCGCCGGATTTGATCGCCCGAGCTGCAGTGATGACCGCATCCATACCCGAGCCGCAAAGTCGGTTCATCGTCGTACCCGGCACCGTCTCGGGATAGCCTGCGAGAAGCAGCGCCATGCGGGCGACGTTGCGGTTGTCTTCGCCAGCCTGATTGGCGCAGCCGAAGATCACCTCGTCGATCGCGGCAAGGTCGAGGCCCGGATTGCGCGCGGCAATGGCCCGAAGCGGAATCGCGGCAAGGTCGTCAGCGCGGACGGAGGAAAGCGCACCGCCAAAGCGGCCGATTGGTGTGCGGATGTAGTCGCATATGTATACGTCAGTCATGAGATTCCCTCGGGAACATTGAGTTCGGCAACTTCGCCAACAATGTGCAACGTCGCGCCAGTCACCGCCTGCAAGGCGTCCAAAGTGATGCCCGGCAGTTTTTCACGAAGCACGAATTTGCTATCTTCGATGTCAATCACGGCCAGAGAGGTGTAGACGCGGGTCACGCACCCGACGCCTGTCAGCGGGAAAGTACAGGCCTCGACCAGTTTCGGGCCGCCATCCTTGGTTACATGGTCAGTTACAACCGCCACACGCTTGGCCCCATGCACAAGGTCCATTGCTCCACCCACGGCCGGCACGCCTTTGGTGCCTACGCGCCAGTTCGCCAGATCGCCGTTCTGGGCGACCTGATACGCGCCAAGAACGGCCAGATCGAGGTGGCCACCGCGCACCATCGAAAAGCTGTCGGCATGATGGAAAAAGGATGCACCGGGCTTCAATGTAATCGCCTTTTTGCCCGCATTAATAAGATCCCAGTCTTCCTGTCCCTCCGCAGGGGCTTTTCCGAATCCCAGCACGCCGTTCTCGGTATGATAGGTTACATCGCGGCCATCGGGCTGGAACTTGGCGATCATCTCGGGAAATCCGATACCGAGGTTCACATAGGAACCATCTTCGATATCCTGAGCGGCACGCCACGCGATCTGCGCGTTCGTCAGTTTGTCTTCCATTAAATTGAAACCGGACATCAGTAGACCACCCCCCTACGCACGAGTACTTCTTCTTGTTGAGGCGCGGGAACCTCGACAATCTTGTCGACGAAGATTCCGGGGGTAACTACCGCCTCAGGATCGATGGAGCCGGGTGCGCGGAGGTTGGAGACCTGCGCAATCGTGCGATCGGCAGCCATCGCCATCAACGGATTGAAGTTCCGGCCAGCCAAACGATAGGTAAGGTTGCCGGTCTCGTCACCATCATGGCCTTTGATCAGGGCGAAGTCGGCCTTCAACCACAACTCTTGCACGTACATCTTGCCGTCGAACGTCTCTGTCGGCTTGCCTTCGGCAAGCTCGGTACCAAAAGAAGTTGGCGTATAAAAAGCGGGAATGCCTGCTCCGCGCGCGCGAATGCGTTCGGCCAATGTACCCTGCGGGATCAACTCGAGCTCGATTTCGCCTGCCAGGTATTTTTCGTTGAATGCCTCGGCGTTGGAGCTGCGCGGGAAAGAGCAGATCATCTTCCTGACCATCCCCGCTTTGATCATCGCGGCGATTCCGATCGCGCCGTTTCCCGCGTTATTGTTTATCACGGTAAGATTCTTGGGGCTGCCGGTGGCACGAAAGCGGTCGATTAAAGCGTGGATCAGTTCGATCGGGGCTCCGGAGCCTCCAAAGCCACCGATCATAACCTGTACGCCATCGGGGATATCCGCAACCGCGTCAGCGAGGCTGGGCGATGTTTTGTTCATCAGGATCCTCCTTAGATACCCTTCGAAATATCCCTAGATTACCGCCGTAGCGAGTAAAATGTTCATATATTGATCTTTTTTCAACATGTGTATATCAGCGTTCGCATGTTGAACAATCCCACCGACTACATCGCATCGCTCGCCAAGGGGCTGAAAGTGATCGAAGCCTTCGGACCCACATCCCCGCGTCTTTCGATATCCGAAGCTGCCGTCGCCAGTGGCTTGGATCGCGCTGCTACGCGACGCGTACTGTTGACGCTCCACCGCGAAGGTTACGCCGACTATGACGGTAAGTTTTTTACTCTTACCCCGCGCATCCTACGGCTCGGAGTGGCCGCACTTGCTTCCCTACCGCTCTCGCAGATTGTCCAACCTTGGCTTGACCAACTCTCCGAGCAAATTGGTCAAAGCTGTTCCGTGGCACTGCTCGATGAGACCGAGATCGTGTATATCGCGCGCGCGGCGCAGAAACGTGTGATGTCCATCGGGCTCATGCCTGGGTCACGACTCCCCGCCCATTGCACCTCGATGGGAAGGGTTCTGTTGGCTGCGCTGCCTCGCGAAGAGGCTGACCTGCTTGTCAGACGCTCGGACCTTACCCCGCGGACCAAGTTCTCAATACTCGACCCAGTTCTGACCTTGTGCCGGATCGATGCTGCGAGAGAGGACGGATATGCGTTTGTGGACCAGGAAGTGGAAACGGGCTTACGGTCAATCGCTGTTCCGCTGAATGATCGCAAGGGTTTGACCGTCGCTGCTCTCAATATCGGTTTGTCGTCTGCCGGCTGGACACCGAAGCAGACGATTGAAACATACTTGCCGCACTTGCTTGGCGTCCAATCGGCCCTCGGGCGGGTTCTCTGATTGACATTATTTAGAAGTCTAAGTTATTAGGACCTCAAGCCGGGAGGATACCTTAGATGGAAAATCTGAAACTAGACGCGAAGCTCTCTCTTCAAGAACCAGCCCATCTCTACTACGGCGGCGCATGGGTGCCGCCACTAGAGGGAAAGTACGAAGACACTTTCAACCCAGGAACCGGCGAGCGGATCGGGTCGGTTGCGACGGCAAGTCGCGCCGATGTCGATGCGGCGGTTGCGGCAGCGAAAGAAGGGTTCGAGGTATGGCGGGATGTTGTGCCGCTGGAACGCGCACGTATCCTGAAGGAAATCGCAAATCTCTTGCGAAAGCATGGCGATGAACTGGCGATGATGGACGCTGCAAACTGTGGCAACCCCTATACTGAAATGCGCGGCGACGCCGCGATTGCGGCAGCGCAGATGGAGTTTTTCGCCGGTCTTGTGACCGAAATGAAGGGCGATACGATCCCTATGGGACCAGAGCGCATCAACATGACCCTACGCCAGCCGATGGGCGTGGTTGCACGGATTCTTGCCTTTAATCACCCGTTCATGTTCTGCGGCGGAAAGATGGCAGCGCCTCTGGCCGCAGGCAATGCCGTCATCATCAAGCCGCCGGTTCAGGCTCCGTTGTCTTCGCTGCGGCTGGCGGAGCTCATCGATGGCCTGCTGCCTAAAGGCACGTTCAATGTTCTGCCGGGCGGCGTCGAGGCAGGAGCTGGGCTGGCCGAACATCCCGACGTCGCCAAGGTCACACTCATCGGCTCCGTACCCGCGGGCCGGGCGGTGATGCGCAGCGCGAGCGACACCGTCAAACCAGTGCTGCTCGAACTCGGCGGCAAGAACGCGCTGATCGCCTATCCGGACAGCGATCCGAAGATGATCGCCGATGCGATCGTCGGCGGCATGAATTTCGGCTGGTGCGGGCAATCTTGCGGATCGACGAGCCGCGCTTTCTTGCATGTAGACATCCACGATGCGGTCATCTCGCATCTCAAAGCGGCTGTCGAACGGTACAAGCCAGGCATTCCGACAGAGCCGGAGACCACGATGGGGGCGATCGTCAGCCGGACACAGTTCGATCGGATCATGGACTTCATCGAATCCGCCATGAGCGAAGGCGCGCGTGCCGTAACCGGCGGCCATGCGGTGACCGAAGGTGCGCTGGCACAGGGAAGCTTCATCGCGCCGACGATTTTTGCGGATGTAACGCCGCAGATGCGTATCGCCCGTGAAGAGATTTTCGGGCCAGTTCTTGCGGTTCGCAAATGGTCGGACGAAGATTCCATGCTGAACGAGGTCAATGCACTTGAGCTTGGGCTGCCCTGTGCAATTTGGACTCGGGATCTGGTGATGGCTCATCGTACGGCTGCACGCGTCGAGGCCGGGTTTGTTTGGGTTAACGAAGTCGGTCGGCATTTCCTTGGTGCCCCGTTCGGTGGGGTCAAGCAATCGGGTATCGGGCGCGAAGTAGGTATTGGCGAACTGATTTCCTTCACCCATGAAAAGAATGTGCATATCAATCTGTCGGGTCAGTGACCCGGTGCGTAGGTAATGTGCGAACGGGGTCTGGGATCCAAAAGCTTTTTCTGTATTGATTGCTTTGGCCGGGATGAGGCCATCCCTTCCTGCCCCTTTTGCAAACCGATAAGGATCTAAAAAATAATGAGCAATGTTGCGAACGTCCCCGATATCATCCTCGAACCCATGGTTCGGAACGCTATTATGGAGGACCTGGGTGCCGCAGGCGACGTGACAACCCGTTCCGTTCTGCCTGAAGGCACGCGCTACAAGGCGCAAATGCGTGCACGGCAGGACGCGGTTGTTTCTGGGATGCAGGTGGCCTCTCTCGCGTTTCGGCTGATTGATCCCAATCTTGTGGTCGAGACTGTCGTGGCGGATGGTACGGCCTGCAAAGCGGGCGATACGTTGATGCGTATAGAGGGATCGGCGGCGTCGATCCTTGCCGCAGAGCGTGTTGCCCTGAACTTTGCCGGACGGTTGTCTGGGACGGCAACCTTGACAGCGTCCTATGTTCAGGAGCTTGCGGGTACCAAGACACGTATCACCTGTACACGCAAAACCACACCGGGGCTGAAACTTGTCGAAAAGCTCGCCATTTTGCATGGCGGCGGCCACAATCATCGGTTTTCCCTGTCCGATGCGATCCTGATCAAGGACAACCATATCGCAGCGGCTGGTGGCATCAAACAGGTGCTGGAAGCCGTTCAACGAAATGTGGGTCACATGGTCGTGGTAGAGATCGAGATCGACGGTTTGCATCAGTTGGACGAGGTGCTTCAGGCCGGGGGCGCAGATGTCATCATGTTCGACAATATGTCGACCGAAGACATGGCCGAAGCTGTAAAGCGCATTGACGGGCGGGCGAAGACCGAAGCCAGCGGGAATGTGACCCTTGGCCGTTTGCGCGAAATCGCATCGGCAAATGTGGATTATATTTCCTCCGGTGCTTTGACCCATTCGGCGGGAACCGTCGATTTCGGTTTGGATTTCTGATCCTCTGAACCACTCCAGACTGTCAGTGCTGAACAATTCCCGTCCTTTCGGCGGACAACGAAATCTTATTTGGTGCGCCTTTCCAAATGGGGTTGCCGCACCAACACATCGTAAAGAGAGGTCTGAAGATATGAGTGAAGGAATTCCATTGCCGGTTGAGCGCCCAGTATCGTCGGATAGTTTGGGAGTTTGGGGTAGCGATGTATTTGCGGATATGTTGCGAGGTTTGGGGGTGAAGTATGTTGCGCTGAACCCTGGGTCGAGCTTTCGAGGTTTGCACGACAGCCTTGTGAACCACCTTGGTAATGAAGATCCGCAGATGCTGTTGTGTCTGCACGAAGAGCATGCGGTTGCGATTGCGCATGGCTATGCGAAAGTGACGGGGGAGCCATTGGCGGTGATCCTGCACAGCAATGTGGGTCTGATGCACGGGACGATGGCGATCTTCAACGCATGGTGTGATCGGGTTCCTGTGCTGATCTATGGTGCGACGGGGCCGGTTGATGCGGCGCTGCGGCGTCCTTGGATTGACTGGCTGCATACCTGCCGTGACCAGGCGTCGATGATCCGGAATTATGTGAAATGGGACGATCAGCCTGGCTCGATGGAGGCGGCGCTGGAATCGATGTTGCGGGCGGATGTGATTGCGCGGAGCGAGCCGAAAGGGCCGACCTATGTGAACTTTGATGTGTCGATCCAGGAAAAGCAGCACGCGCAGGCCCCGGCGCTGCCGGATTTTGCGCGTTACCAGCCGCCTTTGCCTGCGGCTCCTTCGGCCGAAGGCGTGGCACGTGCGGCGGACCTGCTGAAGAACGCCAAGGCGCCTGTGGTGCTGGCGGGGCGGGTGTCGCGCGATCCGGCGGATTGGGCGCGGCGTGTGGCCTTTGTCGAGGGGCTGGGGGCGAAGGTTCTGACGGATATCCGGATCGGGGCGTCTTTCCCGACGGATCACCCGCAGCATCGGGGTAAACCAGCCTTCTTCATCGACGACGCGGCGGGCGCGGTGCTGCGCGAGGCCGATGTGATCCTGAGCCTGGACTGGCTGGATGTCGCGGGTACGCTGAAACTGGCGGGCGAAGTGACGGCGCAGGTGATCCAGGCGTCGCTGGATTATCAGCTGCACAATGGCTGGGGGATGGAGCATCAGGCGCTGCCTGCGCTGGATCTGCACCTGGCCTGTGGCCCGGATGTTGCGATGCATGCGATTGCCGATGCCCTGGGTGTAGGGGCGGGCGAGATGCCCGGTGATTTGCCGGTCAAACCCGCGCTGAACGCCCCCGATGCAGATGTTGAGCTTGATATCATGACGCTGGCCGGGGCGCTTGGCGAAGGTTTGGAAGGTGTCTGTGCCAGCTTTGTGCGTTTGCCGTTGGGTTGGGCGGGCGAGGCGTGGCACTTCCGTCATCCGCTGGACTTCCTGGGTTCGGATGGCGGCGCGGGGATCGGCTCGGGTCCTGGGATGCTGATCGGGGCGGCGCTGGCGCTGAAAGACAGCGACCGGCTGCCTGTTGCGGTTCTTGGGGACGGCGACTTCATGATGGCGGCCTCGGCATTTTGGACGGCGGCGCATTATGGCACTCCGTTCCTGGCGGTGGTGTCGAACAATCGCTCGTTCTACAATGACGAGGTGCACCAGGAACGCGTGGCCGTGGCCCGCAACCGCCCGGTCGAGAACAAGTGGATCGGCCAGCGTATCGGTGATCCGGATATCGACATTGCCGGAGTTGCGCGGGCGCAGGGCTGCGAAGGGATCGGCCCGGTCTTTACCGCGGGCGAGCTGGTCGAGGCGATCAAACAGGGCGTCGAGATGGTGCGCGCGGGCAAGAGCGTAGTGATCGATGCACGTGTCCAGCCGGGGTATAACCCCAACATGGTCGCTGGCCTGACGCGGAGCGACTGATGATGACCCCGAAGATCTATATTGCGCAGGATCCTGTGCTGGAAGAGGTGTTGGACACCGCAACGGATCGGCTGCGGGCCGAAGGCTGGGAGGTCGTTCGCGGCCCCCAGATCACCCCGGGTGTTCCGCTGCGGCTGACGGGAGAGCAACGGCAGGCGCTGCTGTCGGACGTTGATATCATCGTGGCCAGCTCGCGGTCGCGGCTGAGCGAGGCGGATCTGGATGCCTCGCCACGGCTGCGGGCGCTGGTCTTTCCGACGATCGGGGTGGATGCGGTCGATCTGGAGGCCTGTGCCGCGCGTGGTCTGATCGTGGCCAATGGTGCAACGCCCGAGAACTTTCTGGCGATGTCAGAGGCGACAGTGATGCTGATGCTGGTGCTGCTGTACCGGCTGCATGAATCCGAACGCCTGCTACGCGAAAATGCGGGCCGGCCGCAGCAGATGTATGCGCGGATGGTGCGGGGCCGGACGATCGGCCTGATCGGGTCTGGCCGGATCGGGGCCGGGGTGATCGAGCGACTGCTGGCGTTCGAGCCGGCACAGATCCTGGTGCACGATCCGTTCCTGACACCGGATACCGCGCCTACGGGCGTACGGTTGGTGGAGCGCGACGCGCTGCTGACCACGTGTGATGTGGTGAGCCTGCATGTGCCGTTGAACGCGCAGACACGGGGCATGATTGGCGAGGCTGAACTGCGCATGATGAAGCCGGATGCGGTTCTGATCAACACCTCGCGCGGGGGTCTCATTGACGAGGATGCGCTGGTGCGGGTGATGACCGCAGGGCACCTGGCTGGTGCGGGGCTGGACGTGACGGAAACCGAACCGCTGCCCGCCGACCACCCGCTGCGCGGCCTCGACCGGGTGATCCTCACCCCGCATATCCTGGGCCACACCATTGATCTCTACACGGTCATGCCCGACGTCCTCGTCGAAAACGCAACACGCATCATGAAAGGTGATCTGCCGACATATGTCAGGAACCCCGATGTGGTGGAACGCTGGCGACAAAAGTTGAACGATCTGAACTGACCAGCCCCTCCGCGCGAACGGTGTGCACAGCTGAACTGCAGAGCCTATGTTCCTTGCACCTATTGAATGGCCGTGAACCGCGCCGGGTTTGCCGGAGGCGTTACACAACGGTTGCCCGGCGCTGTGCGGCACAGTGGTGCAAGGCAGGTGTCGGCGCATGATGGTCGCGTTCTGGAAAGCAACCGGCGCACAATCCCGACACAGGGGCAAAACCACCCCGGAAGAAAGTCCATACTCGGGCCCAACGATAGGCACCCCGTCTTCCATGTCTTGACTTTGCACCAAGGCTCGGCACCTATGTTGCGCGCGCCACGCTAGGGTTGTGCCGCCGCCAAAGGCGTGCGGCAGAACTCTGGAGTTCCTAGCTATCAAGTCCGGGCGGGCGCGCTGTTTGGATAAAAACCATGTGTGGAGACAGGCCGTGAGCGATGCGATGAAAGAAAAGCAATCAAGCCATGTGCCTGTCCGCCCCGACGAGCGCTTGGCCCGACTGGTGCGATTGGCGGCCCGCGGTTTCAACCGGGCTCTTCAACTTCGCCTGCAAACGGAAAATGTTACGTTCGGTCAGTGGATTTTCCTGCGCATCCTCTGGCAGGAAGACGGGTTGTCGCAACGCGAACTGAGCGACCGGGCGCATCTCACCGAACCCACCGCCCACACCGCGCTCATCAAAATGGAAGAATTGGGTTTCATAGAGCGACGCAACGTCGAGGGCAACAAACGGCGCCAGCACGCGTTTCTGACGCGGAAGGGCTTGGAGCTGCGCGACGTTCTCGAACCTCTGGCGCTCGAAGTGAACGATGCAGCGATGGCGGGACTGTCCAAGAAAGCTCAGGAAGACTTGCGACACGCACTTGCCGTGATGATCCGGAACCTCGAAAATGACGAACAGGATGCGGCCGCCAGAGGGGTCCGTGTTCCCCCGACCAAGGGCAACACAGAAAACTGAATCGCGAGCCATGCGTGCCGAGGGTCCGGCGCGGGCCATTCAATGGCGGTGGCGGACATAGAGAGCCTATGGGGGCGGGGGTTTGAGGCCTGCTGCTCCGGGGCTCCACGGGTTGATAGTGCGTCACGACAAAGCACCTACGCCGGACACACGGCTTCGGCGTGTTCCGCGTCAGGAACTATGACCTGAGTGGCTTTCGCTGAACAATAATCTCGACTTCAATCAGGGTTGACGGGTGCGAGTGGATAGACTATTGGCATTAAAGATAGATATCTAATATTAGATGTCTACTGAAAACAGGGAGGAAGACATGAAATTTCCAATCAAAGCCGTTGCCGCATCGATCGGCCTTGCGGTTCTTGCGAGCGCTGCTTCCGCAGAAAGCGTTAATGTGACCCTTTCAGGCGGCAATCCCTCGGGGCTTTGGTCGCTTCTGGGCGCTGGTATTGACCGTGCCGTCAAGGCGGATGACCCGAGCGGCGTGGTGACCTATCAGGCCACCGGGGGTGGCTTTGCGAACATCGGCCTTCTGGGCCGTGAACGGACCGACCTGGGGATGGCACATGATGCCGAGATCAAGCTGGCCCTCGCAGGGGACGAACCGTTTGACGCGCCGATCGAGAACCTTCAAGCCATCGGCTACATGTACAACTGGGCGCCGATGCACTTCTTCATCAAGAAGTCTCTTGCCGAAGAATATGGCATCGACAGCATTGACGACCTCGCGACGTCCGGCGCGGCGATCCGTGTTGCGAACAACAATGCCGGGAACATCGTCGCCAACATCACGACCTTCATGCTCGAAGAGGCGGGCTACGACGAAGCCACGATCGAGTCCAATGGCGGCGTGCTTGTCCGCGGTGGTTCGTCACAGCAAGCAGATCTGATTGCAGACGGCCGCACCGATATGGTGATCAACGGCATTTTCATCGGACATTCGTCGTTCCGTAAAGTTGACGAGGGCAATGACGTCGTGTTGCTCAGCGTTCCCGAAAACATCATCGCTGCGACCAACGAGCGTTTCGGAACCGGCACGTTCACAATTCCAGCCGACAGCTACAAGAACCAGACCGAAGATGTCGTCACGCTCGCACTGGGTGCGATGGTAATCACTTCCGATGTACTGCCGGAAGAAACTGGCTACATGCTCGCAAAGAGCATCGCGTCCAATATCGACGAGATCCGCGGCGTGCATAAGGCGATGCAGGCGCTCACACCGGAACTTCTGACGTCGCAGACCACGCTGCCGTTCCATCCTGGTGCGGAGCGTGCCTACAAGGAACTGGGTCTGCTCAAGTAAGGTCGATCCCGCGATCCGGCCGGCGCGCGCTGCAACGACACGCGCCGGCCCACTCATGGACTGCACAGAGCAATGCCCCGCGGTGGCTACGTGAGATGTCACGTCATGTCATCGCGCGGCCCATACATCGCGGTTCTTTCTCTTCTCTGCCTTATACGGGGTCTACATGAATTTTCCTTCGCTTACAGAAACCGGTCGTCGTAGAAATTTAGGCTCGCCGATGAGAACCATCGTCATGGTTCTGGCGGCGGCATTCGCGGTTTGGGTAATCCACTCGAACCTCTTCATCATCTCCGATCCGCTCATTCAGGGCATTCTGTTCGTATCGGGCATTTTCACGATTCTCTTCCTCGCGATCGGCGCGACCTCGCGCGCGCCGGACAGCATTCCGATCTATGATTGGGTTCTCTCTGCGCTGAGCCTGGCCACAGGGGTGTATTTCTACGTGACCTCGGGAGCGATTGCGGACCGGATCAGTCTACTCGACGAATTCACAACCGATCAGTTTTTCTTTGGCTCAGCCTTGTTGTTTCTGACCATCGAAGCGACCCGCCGGACCACCGGCCTAGGCCTGACCGGCGTTGTCGCCCTCTTCCTGATTTATAATCTGTTTGGCTCTCTTCTGCCGCCGCCATTCGGGCATCGCGTCAGCGAGTTCAGCTATCTCTTGGATATTCTGGTTTTCACCACCGATGGACTTTTTGGCGTGCCGCTTCAGGTCGTTGCCAGCTATGTTTTCCTGTTCGTGATGTTTGGAACATTCCTGGCCAAGGCCGGGGGAGGGGACTTCTTTTTCAACCTTGCAGCGCTTGTGACCGGCAATGCGCGCGGCGGCCCCGCCAAAATCGCGATCATTTCGTCGGGCCTGTACGGCACGATGTCCGGGAGCCCAACATCCGATGTTGTTGCAACGGGGTCGATCACGATCCCTGTCATGAAGCGACTCGGCTATCGGGCACGGTTCGCGGGGGCGGTGGAAGTCGCGGCGTCGTCTGGCGGAAGCGCGATGCCTCCGATCATGGGGTCAGCAGCCTTCATCATGGCCGAGTATTCCGGCATTTCCTACAACGCCATCGTGCTCGCCGCTCTGGTGCCGGCGCTTCTATACTACACGGGTGTCTTCGCTCAGGTTCACTTCCGGTCAGTCAAGCACAACCTTCGACCCTCTGCAGACGAAATACCTTCAGCAAAGGAAACATTCAGGACCGGATGGGTTTTCCTGCTGCCGATCATCGGCATCATCGTCGCCCTCATTCTGGGGTATTCCCCGACCTTCACAGCCGGTGTCGGAGTTCTGGTAACCATCCTGTCCGCGATGATGCTGAAAGACACACGGCTGTCACTGTGGCAGTTGGTGGAAGGGCTGGGGGCGACTACGCTCCAGATTCTGCCAGTCGCCGGCGCTTGTGCCGCGGCCGGTCTTGTGATTGGCGGCTTGTCGATGACCGGCCTTGGAATGAAATCCGCGAACGTCATTTTGACTGTCAGCAACATGCAACCACTGCTGACACTCGTTATCGCCGCGGTCGTCACGATTGTTCTCGGTCTCGGGATGCCAACGCCCAGTGCGTATATCCTGGCAGCCGTGCTGGTCGGACCGGCGCTGGCAAAGCTCGGTTTCCCGACGTTGCCGAGCCAGATGTTTCTGCTCTACTACGCGATTCTCTCGGCACTGACGCCACCGATTGCTGTGGCTGCAATCGCGGCCTCAGCGATTGCCGACGAAGACCCCTTCAAGATCGCGTTCTCTGCAGTCCGGCTAGCCGTCGTCGGCTTCCTGCTGCCCTTCGCCTTCGTGTGGAACCCGGGTATCCTCCTAGAACTTGGCCCCCTGGCAAACACCTTGGCCGTCGTGGGTGCGTTTGCCGGAGCCCTCGCGGTCGCAGCCTCTCTGGAAGGCTTGGTCAAGACGCAACTCACTGCAATCGAAAGGGGCGTACTTCCCATCGCTGCGATTGGCGCCGTAAGCCCATATTTGGCGGTATCCGCGATCTGTATTTTGGTGATTGTCGCAATGCTAATCCGGCAGATCGCTTTCACGACAGAAAGCGCCCACGTCGACAGTGCCTAGCTGTGGCGCCTCAGCAGGTTGCCCCTATTGAAGTGCAGTCTGGTCATCGAGGGATTCAACCCAGAGGCGGCATTTGGTCTGGGCCAATTTTTAAGGTTGGTCCGGGCCGGTCGGCCTATGACACCGAACACAGGCGGCCACTTCCGTAGGTGGGAACTGATCATTTCGCAACCGGCGCAAAGTATGTCGAGGTTCAGAAAATGAATGAAACACGGGGGCCGGAAGAACTTGGGCCAAAACAGCTTAGTATTGGCGCCGACGCGATCTCCGAGCTGTCGGTTTCAATCAGAGCGCCCCTTGTACAGGCCGCGGTCGTCGCGAAGGCGATCAACGATTTCGTTCCCGATCACCTAGATTGCTGCCGACCTGACAGGCCAGTGTCGGTGCAGAACCAGACTAGCTCTGAGGAGTTCACCTTTTTGCTTACCCTGCGTGGGGAAGAAATATCCGAGTCGCTCCGAGACGAAATAGCCGCATTGGCCCGTGACCTCGAAGAGAGACTGAGCTTTGCTTTGGTGGCGGAAGGACACCAGGTGTCGGCCAACGATACGGACCCGAAACCGCCAGCCGCGCCGCGCTACTGGAAGGCCTGGGTCGCCAGCATGTTGGGTGTCTATCCCCTGCTGATCCTTATCTACTACGCGCTGCAACCGCTCACGCAAAACCTTCCAGGTCCGGTGTCTTTGTTCCTTGTTGCGCTGGTGCTCACCGGGGTGAACGGTGTCTACGTTGCGCCGTTTCTGGGCAAGAGATTGCGTCCATGGCTCACACGGTGAAGCGAGATGGTGCGCTTGCCGGGACTCATGCACAGGCTGGCCGCCATGACACCTCAGTGACGGGCCCGGCAAGCCGCTGTCGGGGAGGTTCCGGACCACAATTGCGCGAAAGTATCTCGGTTTTGCGATCTCGTCAGCTTGATCTAGTTCAGAACCCGCTATTTCGGACAACAAGTTAGGTCGATACCTACAACGCGGGCAAAAAAAGTGGCAGGCTACGTTGACAGATAAAACTTAGAGAGCTAAGAATAATTGAGAGGTCGAAAACCACTCATCCACTGAAAGAGTCGGATGCCATTGGAGGAGCCCAGATGCTTACACCCGAAGAGAATGAACTGCTTACACGCGTAACGGGGGATGCCCCGATGGCGCGACTTATGCGTCAGCATTGGACGCCTGTATGCCTGATCGAAGAGGTTGAAGAGTCGGACGGCAAACCGCTTCGAGTCGAAGTTCTCGGCGAAAGCTATGTCGCGTTCCGGGATACCAAGGGTCGTCTGGGAATGCTGGATGAGCTTTGCCCGCACAGAAAGGCCTCTCTGGTCTATGGCCGTAACGAGGAATGTGGGCTGCGCTGCCTCTATCACGGCTGGAAGATGGATGTTGAAGGCAATGTCGTCGCAATGTCTTCAGAGCCGGAAGGCAGTCCATTGATGGACAAGGTCAAACATCGTTCCTACCCCGTGCGGGAGTGGGGCGGCTTCGTCTGGGC
Organism: Thalassovita sp.; assembly: GCA_029212905.1. Taxonomy (GTDB): domain Bacteria; phylum Pseudomonadota; class Alphaproteobacteria; order Rhodobacterales; family Rhodobacteraceae; genus Thalassobius. Next base: position 33,923 of record JARGPB010000020.1, on the reverse strand, counting down.
TTGGCTCGGCGAGAAAGATGATATGCCCGAGTTCCAGCCGCCGGCCTTTGCGCCAACCGAAGACACCCCAGTTTCGATCCTGAAGATTCGCGTGCCCGCCAACTGGGCGCAGATTCACGAGGGCCAGATCGATAGCGCGCATTCATCATCGCTCCATTCCTCGAATATGGTTCCGGCACGGGTCGAGGGCGCCGCGGCGGACGACAAATCATGGTACCGCCCGTCGACAGACAAATCTCCGCGTATGCAGACTGAAACCACGAGCTACGGTTTCCATTACGCGGCGATCCGTAAGCCGATCAAAAACGCTCAGACGCATAACTATCTCCGGATCACCGAATTTATCGCGCCCTATTATTCGCTGATTCCGCCGAACAACAACTACCGGGTCGCCAGCGTCATCGTGCCGATCAATGACGATGAGACAGCGTTTCACTTCATAGCCTTCGACGGACCGAACGTTCCCTCCACCAAAGAGTGGCGCAAGTTTGCCCATGCCGTACCGGGTGAGGACGTGGACCATAAATGGCGCTCTCTCCGGACGTTGGAGAACGACTTCAAGCAGGACCGCGAAAGGATGAAAGAGGGCCACTTTACCGGCGTGGACGGCATTCCGAACGAAGATATTGTGATGTGGGTTTCGATGGGTAGCCGCGTGCAGCGTCACACGGACATTCTTGGGGCCTCCGACCTAGCGATTGTCGAGTTCCGCCGGCTCATGGCCGATGCGGCAAAGAAAGTCGCCGAAGGTGGCCAGGCAATCGGCACCGACTCGAAGATTCCGCAAAGGGTAATCGCCTCTCACGAGGGCGTGTATCCTAAGGACGTCGATTGGCGAACACTGGTAGACACGTCGAGCAAGACGGAAGCGGCCGAATAACTTGCGCACATGTTTCCTCCCTGAACCGTCCAAAGCCTCAAGGGGTTTTGGGCGGCTCTTTTTTCGTGGTGCCGTCGGACTTTCATAGCTTCCCTCGACGGTTTCTGCTCGACGGGCGACAGGCGTTATGACGACAGCAATCAATATCGAAGACTTGCGAGCGCAGGCACGGCGTCGCCTGCCACGGGTGGTGTTCGATTATTTGGATGGGGGCGCGGAATCGGAGGTGACGCTGCGGCGCAATCGCAGTTCCTTCACGAATATCGTTCTCACGCCGCGAATCCTCAAAGGGGGGAGCGTCGATCTCACCTTGGAGCTGTTCGGGGAAACATACTCGAAGCCGTTTTTCATAGGGCCGACAGGGCTGAATGGGCTCTACTGGCCCCAGGGAGATCTGCACCTCGCCGCTGCGGCCGAACGGGCTGGGGTCGGTTTCACGGTTTCGACCGCCTCGAACACGACGCTGGAAGAGATCGCGCGGAGGAGCAAGGGTCCCCTCTGGTTCCAGCTTTATCCTTGGGGGAAGGGCGCATTCGCTGATGCGCTGATCGACCGGGCGCAGGCGGCCGGTTACTCGGCTCTGGTACTGACTGTCGATTCACTCGTGGGCGGCAAGCGCGAACGTGATCTGCGGCACGGCTTCGCCCACGAAATCCGCATTGGCCCCCGGACTGTTCTCGATGGGCTTCTGCATCCTGCTTGGCTGACCTCCGTATGGCTCGGGCCGCACCGTCCCAGACTTGAGAACCTCTTGGACTTTGTCGGAAACAGCGCGAGCGACAGAGAACTGGCCGAGTTTACCCGATCTCAGCGGAACCCGGAGTTTTCATGGGAACATGTTCGCCGCATTCGGGAGAAATGGAAAGGCCCGCTGCTGATCAAGGGTATCATGTGCCCAGAAGATGCGATTGACGCGCAACGCGCCGGTGTGGATGGAATCGTCGTCTCGAACCATGGTGGCCGTCAGCTTGATGGCGCTCCTGCCACCATCGACGTACTCGCAAATATCATCGCGGCTCTTGATCGGAAGTTCCCGGTTCTGCTGGACGGCGGCATTCGTCGCGGCAGTGACATCGTGAAAGCGCTAACCCTGGGCGCGAAGGGCGTTCTGCTGGGTCGCGCGCCGCTCTATGGCTTGGCGGCGCAAGGCGAGGCGGGCGCGTCACGGGCGCTTTCGATCCTTGAAGAGGAGATGACGAGGACCATGACCTTTGTGGGCGCAAGATCCGTGTCCGCTGTCTCAGGTGTCAACGTCGAAACGCGACGGCCATAACAGGTTCCTCCACTAGTAGCACCTGCACGTTCTCGATGGCTCGCCCAAGGTTGAGGATGACTGCGCAGCACATGGTCTGTTGACACACATAACTTAGCTATCTAAACAATTTCACAATCACGACCAAATGGGAGGACCTCATGGAGAATATCAAGATGCGCGTCGAGAAACGGCGTGACTTGACCCCGAGCATCGCCGAATTCACCCTGGTGCCGGTTGGGGGCGATGTGCTCCCTAGTTTCGATCCTGGTGCTCACATCACCTTGGAAACTCCGTCCGGAGCGATGCGTCGCTATTCGCTGATCAACGATGGCAGCGACCCAAAGGAATTTGTTGTCGCGATCAAAAAAGAACCGAATTCGCGTGGGGGCTCCGCGTCGATGCACGAACAGGCGACCGTCGGGTCCGAGTTGACAGTCGAATTCCCGGAAAACGATTTCCCGCTAACCGATGTTCAGAAGTACCTGCTCATCGCCGGCGGTATCGGGATCACGCCGATTCTGTCGATGGCACGGTATCTCGACAAGAAGGGCAAGATGCTCAGAATCATCTACGTCAGCCGCAGTCCGGAGGAATCGGCCTATCTGGATGAACTGATGAGAGATTTCGATGGCCGGATCATTGTGCACCATGACGGCGGCGCTCCGGATGCAGTCTACGATTTCTGGGACGATCTCGTCACGCCCCGTGCCACTCACGTCTTCTGTTGTGGTCCGAAACCGCTGATGGATGAAATCAAGGCCGTTTCCGGGCACTGGCCGGAGGGGCGAGTTCACTTCGAAGATTTCAAGCCCGTCGATGTGGTGCGCCAAGACGATGTCTCTTTCGAAGTGGAGCTGAAAAAAAGTGGCGAAACCGTCACGGTGCCCGAAGATCGTTCGATCTTGGAGGCATTGCGTGACGCCGGATTCGCAACGTCCAGCTCCTGTGAAAGTGGCACATGCGGCACCTGCAAGACCCGCCTCCTCGAGGGGAAAGCTGACCATCGCGACATGGTGCTTATGGAAGAGGAAAAAAGCGACCATATAATGATTTGTGTATCCCGCGCGCTATCGGGGAGGCTGGTTCTTGACCTCTGATCCCGTCCGCCTCGGAGTTGCGGGGTTGGGGCGGGCTTTCATGCTGATGGTCCCCACCTTTGATGCCGACGCACGCGTCAAGCTCACGGCCGCGGCCGCGCCGAGGGCGGAAAGCCGGGCCGCATTCGAAGAGCAATACGGCGGTGTCGCCTATCCGACTGTCGAGGATCTATGCGCCGATCCATCTGTGGAAGCGATCTACATCGCCACCCCGCACCAAATGCATGTAGATCACGTTCTGGCCGCGGCGCGCGCTGGAAAGCACATTCTCGTGGAAAAGCCGCTCGCGATCTCGATGGAAGACGCCGAGACCATGGTCGCCGCCGCGAACGAGGCGGGGGTTCACCTGATCGTTGGGCCCAGCCACAGTTTCGATCCGCCGGTCGAGCTGGCCGCGCAGTTGATCGCGAGCGGCAAGTTCGGCCAGCTGAGAATGATCCAGGCCCTTAACTACACCGACTTCCTGTATCGTCCCCGACGCCCGGAGGAGCTGCGCACCGAAGAAGGAGGAGGGGTGCTGTTCAGCCAGGCCATCCACCAGATCGACGTGGTCCGACGGCTTGCGGGCGGCATGGGAGAGAAGATTTATGCCATGACGGGGGCATGGGATCCAAAGCGTCCAACAGAAGGCGCCTTTACGGCGCTGATGAACTTTGAGGGTGGATGCGTCGCCAATCTCACCTATTCGGGCTATGCCCATTTCGATAGCGACATTTGGATGAACGACGTCGGAGAGCTGGGGCAGCGAAAACTCGCCGGCGCCTATGGCGATGCAAGGCGGGCGCTGATGGCCCTCGATCCCGATGACGAGGCGCGCCTCAAGACGACGCGCACATTCGGCAGCGGTAAGACGGTCGACGCAAAGCACAACGAGCATTTTGGCCCAGTCATCGCGCTTTGCGACCGTGCCGACCTAAAGCTGACTCCGGACGGAGTTGAAGTATTTGGTGACACCGAGCGTGGCTTCATCGAAGCGACATTCGGGCCCGCGCCACGTAGAACCGTGAACGATGCACTGGTAGCCGCTGTCCGCCAGAACAAGGCCCCCGTCCAGACGGGCGCGTGGGGTCTGGCAAGCCTGGAGGTTTGCCATGCGATCCTGCAGTCCGCCTCGACCGGCCAACCTGTCGACCTGCGGCAACAATGCAAAACAAATGAGGAGGAACAAACAGGATGAGCAATCTCAAACTATCCCTTGCCATGGGAAATTATGACCGAACGCGTGCCATCGTGGATGGAAGAGTGCAGATAGACGGTGTCGATCCCGTGCCCATGCTCATGTCCCCAGAGGAAATGTTCTTCCGGGCGTTCCGCCACGAAGCGTTCGATATCAGCGAAATTTCGTTGTCCTCCTATTCGATCTCGGTCGCCCGCGGAAATCCGCACTATGTCGCGATCCCGGTCTTTCTGAGCCGGGCGTTCCGTCACACTTCTGTCTACATTCGAACCGACAAAGGAATCGAAACGCCTCAGGATCTGAAGGGCAAGCGCATTGGTATCGCCGAATATCAGCTGTCCGCCAATGTCTGGGTGCGCGGCATTCTCGAAGAGGAATACGGTGTCAAACCCTCCGACATCATCTGGGTGCGCGGCGGTATGGATACGCCGGGCCGGCCCGAAAAGATCAAGGTTCAGTTACCCGGCGATATCCGCATGGAAGAGGCGCCGGTCGGCAGCACGTTGAATGGCATGCTCGAAGCCGGTGAGATCGACGGCTTCGTCGGCCCGCGTTGGCCGCGTTGTTTCGCCGAGCGGCATCCGCACGTAGGTCGGCTTTTTGCAGACAGCATCGCTACGGCCGAAGCCTATTTCGAAAAGACCCGGATCTTTCCGATCATGCATGTTCTTGGGGTGCGCCGCAGCCTCGCAGAGGAATACCCGTTCTTACCCGCCGCCCTGCTCAAGGCGTTCACGCAATCGAAGCTGCTAGCAGAAGAGGCCCTGTCGGATACCTCTGCAACGAAAGTAACGATGCCCTTCGTCGAGGATAATCTCAACCGCGTGCATGCGCTAATGGGTGACGACCCCTGGAGCTATGGCGTCGGCGGCAACGCCCATGTCCTGAACAAGTTTTTGGATTACCACGCGAGTCAGGGACTGTCGCCGCGCCGAGTGGAGATCGAAGAACTGTTCCATCCCTCGACCCTAGAAGCCTACAGCCTTTAAGAGGAGCGCCACAATGGAAGAGTACGCACCCGGAGATATCGTCGAGGTCGAAACAACGAAGGGGCTGGCTTACGTACAGCTCACGCATACCCACCCGAGCTATCCTCCCGTGGTCAAGTTCCTCCCGGGGTCTTACGAACACCGGCCCGACAATGTGACTGTATTGGCCGAAAAACCCGCACCGATGGCCATGGTCCCCCTAACGGGGGCATTGAATCGGTTAGGGTTGAAGCACGCGCTTGCCGGACGGTCGGACATTCCGCATTCGGAAAGAAGTTTCCCGATTTTCCGGATGCCGATTCGCGACAAGCAAGGCAAGATCATCTATTGGTGGTTCTGGGACGGCCAGGGGTTGACCTATTCTACCGAGCTGATGGCGCAGCAGGAGACGCTGCCAATGCGCGAGGTTATGTCTTCAGACCACTTCCTGGATCAGTTGCTGACCCATGACAAGTAGCAGGTACAATCCGCGCCGACACGCGCGATGACCACCGCAGGGTTCGGCGGCCTCTTGGCCGCGTTCGGAGCGTTCTGCTACGCCTTGAGTTCGGTTTCCATTGCCAAGAGTTCGCAATCGGTTCAGGGCCGCGGCAACGACGTTCTTATCTCTGTGCTGATGACCGCCGTTGTCTCCGGGGCGCTTTGGCTGCTCCTGGGCCCAACGATGCCGGAACTTGGACTCGGTGCGCTCATTGGTGCGGCTTATTTCGTTGCAGCCGGGGTGCTTGGCAACGTTGTCGGCCGTCTTACGCTGTTCCGCTCGGTAGAGCTTGCCGGAGCCATCGAGACCGGTTTCATCCGACGCCTGATACCAGTGTTTGCGGCGCTGTTGGCGTTCTTTCTGCTCGGTGAGGTCATCACGACACCTGTGGTCATCGCCTTCTTCCTGGTTACCAGCGGCGTGGTAATCATGATGTCACGCGCTTCGGTCAAATCGGCTTCTGACTTGGCGGTCGGAGATCCTGACCCTCGAGAGAAGAACAAGGGCCGGGCGATGGCCGTAGCGTCCGCCGCCGGGTATGGCGGCTCTTTCGTCTCCCGAAAGCTCGCGATGCAGACTTTGCCGGACCCTCTGGCCGGAGTTTTCATCGGTGCGATGACGGGTCTAATGTGGTTTGCGGTCTCCTGGGTGTTCCGGTTCAAATCGCGCAACGCGTTGTCCTGGCGAATTCAGCGGCCGAGCAGGTGGCAACTGCTGGCTGGCAGTTCGATGACCGTTGGGCAAGTGGCGCTGTTCTTTTCACTTATGTTCACTGATGTGACCGTCGTCGCGATCATGTCTTCGATCGAGATGTTCTTTGCCGCCTGGCTCGCAGGCCACATCTTCAAAACCGAACGGCGCCCGGGTCCCAGATTCTACCTGTCGTCTGCACTAGCCGCGACCGGTGTGACACTTCTCGCCCTTGCGCCAAGGTTTGGTTAGCGGGACTGGCAACACGCGCTTGCGAGATTATCTAGAAGCTTGTCCATCGCAGCGAAAAGGTGACCCAACTCGTCGGGTTCAAATCCCGTCGAGGCGTGATCTGCCGCGAGACGCGCAGATTTCATTGCGCCATCTATCCTTCGAAGGCCTGAGTCAGTCAGGTCGACATGAACCACGCGCCGGTCGGACTGGCTGCGGTTACGCGTGATAAGATCTCGCTTTTCGAGCTCGTCCAGTACGCGTGTAGATGACGCCTTTTCGATGCCCAGCAACCCGGAAAGCTCGGATTGTTTTAGTTTGCCTTCCTCTCTCAGGCACCGGAGATGAATGTACTGCGCCATGCTGAGCCCGGTTTCGCGCAACTGCTCCTGCAGCAGCTTACCATAAAGATGATGCGCCAGGCGGAGTGACGCCCCAAGACCACGTTTCCTAGAAGGTGATTGCGGCACGATTTGCGCCCCCTAATTTAGATGTCTTATTTCTTGACAATTCTAAAGCCACTCTTATAGTAAGGCAATCTTACTAACTTGAAGCAAGACTGGGCAACAGACGGAGGAGCTATAATGCCAGAAAGATTGCTATGTGCGGTGTCGGACTTGAGCGACAAGACGGCAAAGATTTGCGAGGTCGACGGGGTCGAGATCGGGGTCATTCGGCACAAAGGAGACATCGTTGCATATAAGAACGTGTGTCCGCACCAAGGTGGCCCGGTATGCGAAGGCCTAAAGATGCCGCAGGTCTGCGTCGAACTCGACGACCAGCAGCGCGCGCTCCGGCAGACCTTCAACGAAGACGAATTGCATTTCGTTTGCCCGTGGCATGGCTGGGAATTCAAGATTGCGACGGGCGAAGCCGTCGGCGATCCGAAGTACAAAATGAAACGTTACAACGTGGTGGAAAAAGGAGGAGAGGTCTATGTCGAAGTTTGACCAGATAACCGCTGAAGCTCCTGCTCTGGAGGCATCGGTCGATGCTGTCCTGAATGCACTTCGCAACCCCGAAAGCAGTGGCCTGCGCGCCGAGCAACTTCAGGCGCTGCTTTCACACGCTGTGACCGCATATGCGAAACTTCGCGAAACCAATGACGGCTTGCCCGCATTCCCACGAGACAACGATGTCTCGGCGACAGCTGTCGCCATCGCCGCGACCGGCATTCTCGATGCTGCCGATATGGCGGTGTTCGAGTTGGGCATGTGGCAGACGCTGAATCCGTAACACGAGGGGAGAGAGATAAAATGTCTTTAACGGGCACCACGATGAACTACAGCTCGGATAACGATCCGGCAATCCAGGAATTTAACACCAGCAAGCTGCTGAAGAACGCACGTAAGCAAGCGGAAGATCGCAATTACAAAGACTTCTTCATTTGCGATGTGGACAGCCACCACTATGAGACTGAGGCCTTGCCGGAAATCCTGCAATACATGGACGACCCGGTGATGCGCCATCTTGGCTTGTCAGCCGGTAACGTTGGCCGCGCCGGCCTTATTCCGCAGGCGATCGGTTCGCAGGACATGGCTGGGCGCGTGACGCGCTATGCGGGTCGGAACAAGGAAATTGTCCCCGAAGAACCACACCGCGACATCACTTTGGCACGGCGCTGGATGGACGCGATGGGTACGGATATGGCGTGCCTTTTCCCAACCCCAATGCTGTTGTTGGCAACGCACCCCCAAGTCGAGGTCGAGGTGGCAATGGCCCGCGCCTATAACCGTTGGCTGAGCGAGCGCATTCTTGAAGAAGACAATCGCCTCGTATCCATGGTCTATCTGCCCATGAACGAGCCGCACGAAGCCGAGAAGATGATTGACGAGTTCGCCGAAAAGAAAGGCGTCGTTGGGTTCCTTTCGACTGGGTATCTCAAGCGGCCAGTGCATGACAGCGCAAACATGCGTATTTATGCCAAACTGGAAGAGCATGGAATGCCTCTTGGCTTCCACGCGGCTTATCACTGGGCCGACACCTCGTTGGCACAGCTGAACAAGTTTATCTCAGTTCACGCGCTTGGTTTCAGCTTCTGTAACATCATCCACATGACCAACTGGGTTATGAACGGCATGCCCGAGCGTTTTCCAAAGCTGAAAACCATGTGGATCGAAAGTGGTCTGGCTTGGGTTCCTTTCCTGATGCAACGGCTGGACAACGAGTACATGATGCGTACGTCCGATGCTCCACTCTTGAAGAAAAAACCCAGCGATTACATGCGTGAGATGTACTACTCTACGCAGCCGATGGAGCTGGTGGACAACCGCGAAGCCTTGGAAGTCACCTTCAAGATGATAAACGCAGAATCGCAGTTGCTCTATTCGTCCGACTATCCGCATTGGGATATGGATCTTCCGAGCACGATCTATGATCTTCCGTTCTTGGACGAAAAGGCCAAGCGGAGCATTCTAGGTGGAAACGCGCAGAAACTGTTCAATCTTGACCCAGTTATGTCCGAGTGGAAACTGGAGGCAAACGCCAAAGGTTGACGCCGTTCTCGTCGTCCGTCTTCAACAGGACACGCATATACGGATCACTGCGAGGCTGCCCGGAGAACATCCGGGTGGCCTCTTTCATGCTTGAACGGCACGCAGTATGTCTGGCGGTTATCGCGACCTAGCTATCTCTTGAAGCGCGGCAAAAAACATAGACATCTAAGTAGTCAAATGATAGCATGTCTTAGCGTTCGATCAGTGAGGCGAAGATGAGCATCAAGAATATCCTTATTACGCATTCCGGGAGTGCTGGATTCCCGAGTGGCGTAGGTCATGCGACAAAAATTGCGGCCAAGCACGATGCATGGCTGACCGCGGTTTATGGCAGCACTTCTTCCTACTTCGAACATGTTCTCGGCCTGACCGAAGAACTTCTCGACAAGCTCGGAAATGTGCGGAATGAGAAAATCGAAGCTGCTCGAGCCTTTTTTGAGGAGCAAGCTTCTTCGGCAGGAGTGGCCGAACGGTCGCGTTTTGTTATGCCAAGCGAGATCGGAAAGTTAAGTTTGCCCGAAATCGCACGTAATTTTGATTTTGTGGTGACAGGCTACCAATCGAACCTTCCTACCGATGAATTTCGCGCTGTGAACCCAGATCTTATGGCACTACAAAGCGGCCGCCCAGTCCTTGTTGTACCCAATGGATACTCCACCGACAAACTTGGTTCACATGCTCTCGTCGCCTGGGACGGAAAGCGCTCGGCAGCCCGAGCGCTCAACGACGCAATGACGATCTTGGAGGAGAGACCGCGCAAGGTCACGATCTTGAGCGTTGGCGCGAGCCTGCCGAAAATGCCTGAAGGAACAGACATTGTCACCCACCTTCGACGCCATGGTGTTGACGTGGAACAGGTCGAGCGCCCCAAAGGCAAGAACGGCATAGCCGACGTTATTCAACGGACCGCTGCCGAGTTGGGGGCAAAGTTGATCGTGATGGGGGCTTACGAACACAGCAAGTTTTCGCAAGACCTGTTCGGGGGCGTTACCCACGAAGTCATCAGGAGCAGCCAAGTGCCGGTGTTCATGTCCCACTGACCGCATCGTCGTGCCCTTCGGAGGGTGTCCTTTGCATGGCTCGCAGTGTCGCCCCCCCGCGCGGGGCCTTCTGTACATGATCATGCAGGCTCGGCGAAGGATTGTCGGATGCGGTCCATGAGCTGAATTTGCGGCGCGGAAAACACCGTCTTCTTGTCGTAGACCAGGAACAGTGGCATTGCAATTTCTAGGTCTGGTGTATGCACAAGGCGAAGCCCCGACGCCTCTGGGTCCCTCGGCAATGCGCTCTTGAAGACGAAACCGGCCCCGACATCGGCGCGGATCGCATTTAGGATCGGCTCGGGATGCCCGAAGGCCAGTACGCTGTTGGTTCGCACGACCCCTGCGGCGCGCAGCACCTCGTCGATGAGCTCTCGCGCCATTTGCCCCTTCGGCGGGGTGATCAACGGTAATGTCCCTAGCTCATCGATATGAGCGACATCGCCGACCAGTCGGCTCTCTATCGCGGCCACCAGATAAAGCGGCTCGCGCCAGAGCAATTCGATCTCCAACCGTGAGGTGTCGCGATTGTGATCAACCAAAGTGATCCCGAAGTCGCAATCCCCAAGCAGTACTGATTCCGTGGCAAGGTAGGGGCTGGCCATCGACACCGAAATCCTGGCCGATGGGAATTCTTTTTTGAACGCGATTATAGTTTCAGACAACTTGTAAGTGCCAGCCACCATCGACGAAGCGATCCGTGTTCGGCCGATCAGACCTTTCTTGATGTCTGCGAGGTCTAGAAACATATCTGAGCTGCGCTGAATGGTTTCCTTCGCCCAGGCAAGAGTGCGGCGACCGGCTTGTGTCAGTTCGATGTTTCGCCCGGCCTTGCGCACCAACTTGACACCAAGGCTCTTCTCCAGACTGCGCAGGTGGGCGGTTACTGCGGGTTGCGCGATATTCAGATACTCCGCCGCGCGGGTTACACTGTTGAATTTGGCGATCGTGCAAAAGACGTGCAGCTTGTGCAGCGTGAGATTGCGTGACCGCAGAAGGTCTTTCGACAGCGTGTCGTTCGGTTCTTCTAGTGGGTCATTGCGCAATTCCTGTTCTCCTGTGTCGGGCATCCGGTCTGATGGCTCGGAAGCATACCAAAACCCCAATAAATCGGTCGGGCAAATCCTGGAATCACCTCAGTTGATTGAACGCCCGCCATTAAATCATAACTGTAACCATATATATTGTCGACGTTTGCGTATTGGACGCGAGACCGCTCGGCATCGCACAATCGGAACATTCCTGATCCTCGCGCCGCAATCCCAGCGGCTCGAGTGAAACAGTCGGCTAGAAGCCTGTCGTCCAGAAGAGTCGAAGGTTCATACCATTTGAAGGGAGGAGGAAAGTTTGAAGGAATTTGCGTTCGGTACGGAGCCGCCCGGGTCCGGTAGGATTTGCGTCGTCGGGGCCGGATTCATGGGATGTGTCATCGCGACACTCTATGCGCATCACGGCTATGATGCGGTGATCTGCGACAGCAATCAGACCATGCTTGACACTTACGTGGAGCGGGCCCGCCCGATCGCGGCAGGACTGGTCGAGGATTCGGATGCATCGGAGGCCATGCTAGCCGGAGTGACACTTGAGCCGGATCTTGCGAGCGCGATCGAAGGGGCCTTCCTCGTGCATGAAGCAGTGCAGGAATCCCTGGAAGTCAAACAGGCCCTGTTCGCGGAACTCGACAGGATCTGTCCGGAAAACGTGGTGCTGGCGACCAATACCTCGTCCTTCCTAATCTCCGACATCGCCGCTCAAATGACACGCAAAGAGCGGATGATGGGCATTCACTATGTTACTCCGGGTCATATCGTTCCCGTAATCGAGTTGATCCATGCGGCCGATACGCCAGCGGAGTTGGTGGCATGGAGCCGCATGCTGGTGCAGAACATCGAACATGTCGGTGTCGCGATCCTCGAACGTCCAGGCTTTCTTGTGAACCGGATCCAGTTCGCCATGCTGACCGAGATCTATCGTCTGATGGACGAAGGCCTGGCGACGCGCGACGATATCGACGATGCCGTCCGGCTAAGTCTCGGGCCGAGACTCGCGCTGTGGGGTCCACTTCTGACTGAAGATCTAATCGTTTCGAAGAAGACCGCGCTTGCCGTCACCAATTCGATCTACGAACAGACCGGAGATGAGAACTACAAGGGTCGGAAGGTGCTTGAAGATCTGGTCGAACAGAACAACCTCGGCGCGATTACGGGACAAGGCTGGTACAAGTTCAACAACAGCCCCGAAGCGGTCGTCGAGACGCGGGACGCCCAATTGCGTGCCCTCTTGGCCTGGCTCGAAGAGACCGATCCCGTTCGCTCTTTGAACGTTAGCTAGTTCGAACAAAGAAACGAGAAGCGGAAAACGACGTGTCCGGTGCTTCGCCAGGGCAGGTGAATTATAAAGTTAAGGGAGCGCGATATGCGGGGTGTGACATTTCCCGGAGACAAGCGAGTCGAGATCATGGAGTTCGACGATCCGACGCCAGGGCCGGGCGAAGTGGTCATCGAGGTCAAGGCATCGGGTCTTTGCGGCAGTGATTTGCACGCCTACCGCGCGCCGAGCGACGACCGGGCGTTTCGCAAACTGGCCAAGGGCAAGCCCTACGAGACGATGCGCGACGGCGGCCCCATAATCGCCGGACACGAACCCTGCGGGGTCGTCGTAGCGATCGGACCAGGGGTCGATCAGAACATTGCGCAGATGGGGCAACGGGTGATGATCCATCACTACTCCGGCTGCCACATCTGCGATCAATGCCGCACCGGCTGGCCACAGATCTGCGAAAACAAGGTACCTGACATTTACGGCTGGACAGCCCATGGCGCGCACGCGAAATACATGAAATGCGCGGCCCATACGCTGGTCACGCTACCCGAAGAGCTATCGTTCGAAGCGGGTGCGGCGATTGCCTGTGGGTCCGGCACCTCCTATGCGGCGTTGCGCAAGATCCAACCCAACGGCAGCCATACGATCGCGATCTTCGGGCAGGGTCCTGTCGGGTTATCAGGTACACAATTCGCCGCGGCAATGGGCGCGCGGGTGATCGCTCTCGATATCAGCCCCGAGCGGCTCGAAATGGCCCGCCGCTTCGGCGCCGTCGAAACAATCAACCCAGTTGAAACGGACGCGGTGGAGGCAATCCGAGAACTGACACACGGTCGGGGCGCGCACTACACGCTGGAAACATCGGGCGCACCACAAGCGATCAACGACGCAGTCAAATGCCTCCGGCTTTGGGGCACCGCGGTCTTCGTCGGACTGGGACAGCCGACAGAAATCAACCTCGCGTCAGACGTGATCTTTCGCCAGATCAACATGGCGGGATCGTTCACCTTCTCCACTAACCTGATGGAAGATTGCGGCGTCTTTTCCGTGGATCGCGGGATCGACGTCGGTTCAATCTTCTCAGACCGGTGGGCGCTGGAGGACGCCGGAAAAGCCTACGACCTGCTCGACAAGCAGGTCGGGGGAAAGGGAGTAATCGTGTTTTGAGATGGGGGCCGCGCGCTGCGGCCCTGTGAGTTTAAAGCCGGATTAGTCGTTGTTTCCGCGATGCCCGGGCAGGGTGCCGGAAGGCGGCTGGAAAACAGAGGAGGAAAGAAAATGAAAAAACAATTGTGTGGTCTTGCCGCATCCATAGCACTGGCGCCGCTCGCGACGGCTGCGGTGGCGGATACCAAGATCCTGGCGAGCTGGGACCAGAGCTACGCCGCCGTCGGCGAGGTGCTGGATCCGTTCATGGAATACTTGGAGGCGGAGACGACAGCCAAGCTCGGCCTGTCGCGATTCGGGCCCGAGACGATCCCGCCGTTCGAACAGCTGAACCCGGTGACCCAGGGCCTGTTCGATATGCTCTATACCAATGGCGGATATCACTACAATGATATCGCACTCGGCATGGCGCTCGATTCTCTAAGCGGCGACATTGGTACGATCCACGAGTCGGGCATGTGGGACTTCGTCGATCAGGAATACCAGAAAGCCGGGTTGAAGCTCATCGCGATCTTCTACGATACCAACGGGTTCCACATGATCCTGAAGGAGCCCCTGACCGGCGACGGGCTTACCGGCCGACGCATCCGGGGCACCCCTCTCTATCATCCGGTGATCGAAGCGCTTGGCGGTTCCCCGGTGGTGTTGCCGGGCGGGGATATCTATCCGGCTCTCGAACGTGGCGTGGTCGACGGCGCGGCCTGGCCGGCAGTGGGCGCGGTCAACTACCGCTGGTTCGAAGTGTCGAGCTACTTCGTGCGGCCAACCTTCGGTCAGGTCGGGCATATGCTCTTGATGAACCTCGACGCTTGGAACGCTCTGGACGAACAGACCCGCACCGAGATCGAAACCGCCGCACGTGCCTACGAGGTGGAAGCCTCGGCGACCTTCGACGGCCTCGCAGGCACCGAGGAAGAGACCCTCGTCGCCGAGGGGATGCAAGAGACCCGGTTCGAGGATGATGTCGTCGCCAACCTCAAGAGCGCCTGGTATAACGGGGTCATGGATCTGGCTGCGACCGTGAATCCCGACGAGATCGCGCAGATGCGCGAGATCGCCGAAACCGCTGGGATCGGCGAGTGACGATCCTCCCCGGTGGTCGCCCCGGACTCGGGGCGGCCCCACAAAGTTTCAATCGGGTACGGAGACAGGGATGAGTGTGTTTTTGCGCCGCCTGGGCCGAGCGCTCTTGTGGGCTCACGATGCGTTGGTCACTTTGAGCTACTGGCTAGGGGCTGGGGCCCTTGGCCTGATCGTGATGATTTTTTCCTATGAGGTCTTCTCGCGCTATCTGATGGGCGCGCCGACCAAGTGGGCCAGCGACTTCGTGTCGTTCCTGCTACTTATCTCGATCTTTCTGGTCCTGCCGCACGTAACGCGGATTGACGGCAACGTGTCCGTTCCGATCCTGCTCAACGTGCTCGGACGGCGCGCCTCTGATTTCATGCGGCGCCTAGGGTTTGTGTTGGGTGCCGCCGTCTGCCTCTGGGCCGGCTACATCTTCCTGGATGAAACGCTGCGGTTGATCGACCGGGGTACGGCCACGCTCACCAGCGTGCGGTTTCCCAAATGGATCTTGTTCGCCTTTCTCGTGTTCGGGATGGTGAATGCCGGCCTCGCCTTTCTCAGGCTCGCTTTCGGCGGCAAATCCCATCACGAGACGCAGGCAACGATATGATCGAGGGTATTCCCGCCGTACTTGCCGGAGTCGGTCTGCTGCTTCTGTTCATGGCCGCTGGTATGCCTGTCTTCGTCGCCTTCCTGACAGTGAACATGGGCGCCACGCTGCTGGTTCTGGGACCTGCTGGCTTCGGGATGTTCTCCGGCAGCTTCTACGAGACCGCCACGAACTCCACCCTGGTGACGATCCCGCTGTTCATCCTGATGGGGGAACTCCTGTTCCGAAGCCGCGCGGTCGATGTGTTGTTTCAGTCGATAGACACGCTGATTGGCCGGGTACCCGGACGCCAGTATGTACTCTCCATCGTCCTTGCGACTGTCTTCAGCACGCTCTCCGGCGCGGCAATGGGCGTGGCGGCTATGTTGGGTCGCTCGCTTCTGCCAGGAATGATCGCGCGCGGCTATGACGCGCGGCTGTCGGTCGGCACGATCCTGGCCGGCGCCAGCCTCGCACCTCTAATCCCGCCTAGCGTGCTCGTCATCATCATTGGCACGCTGGCCGGGGTGTCCATCGCCGGATTGCTGATCGCGGGGATCATCCCCGGCCTGATCTTCGCAGGGTTGTTCGCGGCCTATGTCTTCCTCCGGATCTGGCGCAATCCGTCGCTGGCACCGCAGAATGAGGAAGCAACACCCCGGGTTGAATTCAAGGACACCCTGATCGCCGTTGGACGTCTCTTGCCGTTCACAATCATCATCGTCTCCGTCATGGGGCTGATCTTGGCAGGGGTCGCCACTCCGACGGAGGCCGGTGCGATGGGCGTTCTTGGCGCGCTTATGACGGCCGCGATCTATCGCAACCTTTCATTCCAGATGGTCCTCGAGTCGCTAGGCGGGTCGGTGAAAATTTCGGCGATGATCCTGATCATCATGGCCAGTTCGAAGTTGTTCAGTCAGCTTTTGGCCTTTTCCGGTGGCGCCTCGGCACTCACCGCGTGGATCGTGGGACTGGATGTCTCCCCTTGGCTTATGCTGGTGCTCCTGATGGTTCTTCCCTTCATCCTGTGCATGTTCATTGACCAGATCGCGTTGATGTTGATTGTCATTCCGATCTACCTACCGATCATAGATAGCTTCGGCTACGACCCGATCTGGTTCTGGCTTCTGTTCCTGGTGAACATCACGGTTGGAGGGATCACCCCGCCATTCGGCTACACACTATTCGCCCTGAAAAGCGCCTGGAGCGAGGGATCGCTTTCCACCGTATTCGCTGCAGCTTGGCCGTTCGTTGCCCTATTCATACTTGGGATGATCATTCTTGCTGTGGCGCCGGGCCTGACGACGTATCTGCCGTCGAAGCTCTAGGGCGACGGCTCCGAGGACGTGGAGCGGCGATCGAGTGTCTCGAGCGCATCAGCTTCCGGTCCCGATATAGAAATACAGACAATAGGGAGAGGCTCTACATGGAAAACGACCTGGAAAAGTATCAGATATTTATCGGCAACGAGTGGCACGACAGCGCCACGGAGGAAACCTTTGAGAGCTATAACCCCTACACCGGGGAGCCTTGGGCCAAGATCCCGAAGTGCGATGCGCGGGATGTCGACGCCGCCGTGGATGCGGCGCATGACGCGCTCTATTCCGGGCCCTGGGGGCAGATGCCGCCGACGCAGCGCGGCGCCTTGATGCGCAAACTGGCGGAGCTAATCCAGCGCGATGCCGACAAATTGGCGACAGTGGAAGTGCGCGACAACGGCAAGTTGTTGGCGGAGGTCCGCGGTCAGGTCAGCTTTCTGCCACAATGGCTGTACTTTTATGCTGGCCTCGCAGACAAGATCACCGGTTCAGTCGTGCCGATCGACCGGCCGGACATGTTCACCTACACACTACGGGAACCTGTGGGGGTCGTTGCCGCTATCGTTCCTTGGAACTCCCCACTCATGCTGATGATGTGGAAATTGGCTCCGGCGCTGGCGGCGGGCTGTACTTTTGTGCTGAAGCCGTCGGAACACACCTCGGCCTCCGCCCTGGAATTCGCGGCACTCGTGCGTGAGGCTGGCTTCCCAGAGGGGGTCTTCAACGTGGTTACCGGCTACGGCAAGGAGGTTGGCGATCCGTTGACCATCCACCCAAAAGTAGCCAAGGTCGCCTTCACCGGGGGCGAGGGCGCCGGACGCAAGATCATGAAAAATGCGTCGGCCGACTTCAAACGGCTAACCTTGGAACTTGGTGGGAAATCCGCCCAGATCGTGTTCCCCGACGCCGATCTTGCGGCTGCTGTCTCGGGCGGGATCGCCGGGATCTTTGCCGCCACCGGACAGACCTGCATCGCCGGGTCGCGGCTGTTGGTACATGAAAGCATCTATGACGCCTACCTGGAACGGTTCGTCACTTCGGCCAAAACCGCGCAGATGGGAGATCCGATGGAGCTTACGACCCAAGTCGGTCCAGTCACGACGCAACCCCAGTTTGACCGCATCCTGTCCTACATCGACATCGCTAAGAAGGAGGGCGCTCGATGTGCTCTCGGCGGCAGCCCAGCAGTCCGACCCGAGTGCGGCAACGGGTGGTTCATCGAACCCACGGTCTTCGCAGATGTTCGCAACAACATGCGCATCGCGCAGGAGGAGGTCTTCGGTCCCGTAGTCTCGGTTATCCCGTTCTCGGAAGACGAGGAGGCCTATGCCATTGCTAACGATACCGAATATGGTTTGGCCGCCGGCGTCTGGACCTCCAGCATCAAGCGCGCGACGGTGGCACCGCGACGGCTTCGCGCGGGAACGGTCTGGGTCAATACCTACCGGGCTGCTAGCGTGATGATGCCCTTCGGCGGGGTCAAGAAATCCGGTTTCGGACGCGAGAACGGGATCGAGGCGATTGAGCAATACCTGGAAACCAAATCGGTCTGGCTCTCCTACGAGGCGGAAACCAAGAATCCCTTTGTGATGCAGTGATGGCCCGTCCCGTCTTACGGGTCACCCGTTAGCCCGTAGGCTTTTCACATATGTATAAACTCCTGCGGCCGACGTGATGAGTGTTGTTTGGAGCAGGTCGCAAAAATACTCTTTCTCTGGGCGGTGATAATATCGGAACTCGTTCTGCCACCGGCCCGGATCTAATAGGAGGAGCACATCCATGTTGCCAGCTGCAGAAGATTTCATTCGCGAAGTTCGCGATATCTATTCCCGCGTCGACACGCCAGAAGAGCGTTTCAAGGAAATTCAGCCCCATCTCGAAAAGCTGCTTCAGGATGAGGAACTGCGCGAGGTTTCCAAGACATGGCCGTTCCGGAACGAACCAGAACGCGGGTATATTGAAAACCTCTTGTTCTACGAAGATCCTGATTACGGTTTCGTTTTGAATTCGCTTTTAAAGAAACCTAGAGAAAGCACCCCCGTTCACGATCACGGCCACGTCTGGACGATGTACGGCGTTCTCAGAGGGAAAGAGAGGGTCATCCGCTATGAGCGCGCGGATGACGGCAGCAGCGACGAACAGGCGGATCTGAAGGTACTGGGGGAGCATGACGTCGAGCCGGGTTACATCGATTTCGTCCGCCCTTACGAAATTCACGTCGAGCATACCGGCGACGAGCCGGTCGTCGGGATCATCTTCCGCGATCACCGCGTCGGTGACTTCCTTCAGAATTTCTACGAGGCAGACTCGGGCAAGATCAACAAGACCAAGGGTCCGGTTCAAATCCCATATGAACTCTAAATGCGGTCGAACTGTCCGCCCTCTCTTGAGGGCGGACGGACCAAAAACGAGGCGCGTTAGTCCCCTTCGTCAGTGTAGCTGTTGGACGTGGTCCGAGAGGGTTTGTGAAATCCGGGCTAGTTCCGCCGAGATTTGTTCTTGTTTTTCGTTCAGCCTTTCGGAGAGCCCATGTGCACCAATTGCCAGTTTTCGGTGGCCCGGCGGAACCGGAATGATCATCGAAAGCATGGCGGCTCCCCAATGTGCAGTCGGAGATACCAGTTCTCGCGCATGTACGAACGACAGGTCCGTGTCGCGATGGCGGGCGAGTTTCTGGAGAAACTGGGCTTCACTGAACTTGCTGCGATCCAACAACTCGGCACCCACGGTCTGCCAGTAGATCGACAGAGCTTCGTCTTCGCTTATGCGCGACAGGAATAACCAACCAGTGCCGGTCTGCACCAACAAGCGCCGCGTGCCACGTTTCATCCGGATGCTTTCCGAACCTTGCACTGTTTCCACATATTCAAGATAAATGCCGATCGGTGTGGCCAAAACGACGGATTCCTGCGTGACTTCCCGAAGCCGCCACATCTCGTCTAGCACCAGATGCTGCTCATAGTCGCCCGCACCGATCCAAGACGTCAGATGCCCAATCCGGCCGCTCGGCATGTAACCATAGGTCTCGCTGTCAAAGTCCATGTACCCCTTTTCTACCATACACTGAAGTAACATGCTGACGCTCGAAACGGGTAGGCCCAGGTTGGTCGCGATTTCGCTCAGTCGACATGGCCGCCGCGTCTCCGAGAAGAACTCCAAAATGAGGAATACTCGCTCCGCGGACTTGACCAGACCTTTCGCCATCCCCGACCTCTCCACCACACCCCGGTCGGTGCCGTATGCGTTGAGCCAAATATACAATAATTGCCCATTGATATTAGACATCTAACCTTTTTGTCAATGTCGAGCAGCGCGGCACGCGGGAATACGTCCCACTTGCTCCGTAGTGCGGACGGCGGGTGTTGAACAAGACAGACACGTTCTTCACCGGGGGAGCACGACCCAGAATCGGAAAATGCATCCAACTGTAAAACACCTATTCAGGTGCAGTGAAATCAATAGGGATGTGCTTATGGATGCGCGCGATCTTAATATTAGACATCTATGTAATTTCCGGGCGCTACTAGAGACGGTTTTGACCGCGATGCAGAGGTAGACGTACCGGGACAGTGGAGACTTGATCGCAAGCGACGACACGGAGTTCAAGAATTTCACATATGTGAAAAGCAAGTGTCTGCCCAACTGAATGCGTTGACTAATAGTGCCTACGGTTGGAAATTTTTTAGTAACGATAATCAAGTAGCGCGAAAAGCGCGAAAGCAAGGGAGGAGAAAAATGGATATGGTCGAGGATACCCTCAAAAAAGCTCGCGGTATGCAGACCTGGGCGCACCGTCTGACCGCATGACGCTAGCCTCGATTCTTGGCTGGCCGAGTTTCTCAAAATCGGACCGGCCATGGTGCAAGGCTACCACGTCAGAATCCCAATTCATGTGATTTGGGATATACATGGGGGCAACTGGGCCGGGAAGAAATCGTGTTCAAACGCACACTGAACACAACGGCTCCGGATTTCGACGCAAACAGCATGACTTGCAAGCATATCCAGCGTGCCGACAGCCGATCGGCCGGGTTGCAGCGCAGGCAACATGAATATCGAACACGGTGCTGAGGAGACACCAAATGAAAGTACTGGTGACCGGGGGACTGGGAGTAAACGGTGCATTTGTGACAAGGGAGCTTGTCGGCCGGGGCCACTCTGTCGTCATAGTTGACCGTCAGAAAGACATGTCGCTGCTCGGCTCGGTCGCGGGCGAGGTGGAGCTGTATAACATCGACATCATGGACCGCGAGGCGATGACCGAACTGATGACCCGCCACAAAGTGGATGGAGTCATCCATATGGCTGCGCTTATCTCGGGACTGCAGGAAGACCCCCTCAAAGGCTTCACGGTCAACGGTCTCGGCGCTGTCCAGCTTATGGATGCGGCCCACAAATCAGGGGCTAAGCGTTTCGTCTACACCAGTTCGAGAGCGGTTTATGGCAATATCTTGGGTGAGCACGCCTACCCGACCTATAAACCGGTAACCGAGGCGCATCCGCTTGAGGCGCACAGTGTCTACGATGTCACCAAACTCGCGGGTGAGATGATGGGCCGCAACTTTGTCGAGCTTGGGCTCGAGTTTGTGGCCCTGCGCTTCGCCACCATCTACGGCCCAGGCAAACTCGTGCGGCATGGGCCGATGGGCATCCTTTCAAGGATCATCGAGAACGGGATGCTCGGCGTCCCGCTGGAAATACCGCAGGGCGGCGACGAGCGCGACGATATTATCTATGTCGGCGATGTCGGACGCTCCTGCGTTGCAGCACTAGAGCACGAAAAGCCCGGATATACAGAGTACAATATTTCCTCCGGCACCGGGGTCACTTTGGAGGAATTCGCAGAGGCAACACGCACCCATGTTCCGGGTGTAGATTTCACGATCGGGCCTGGTCTGGATTTTTTCAATACGGGCGTCCGTTATGCGGGCATCCTGGACAATTCACGCGCCCGAACTGATCTCGAATTCACTCCGAAATACGATCTGAAATCGGGCGTCGGGGCTTACATCGCGACAATGGAAGAATTGGGACTTAGGCCGACTGCCACGTGAACCAAAACCCATTTCGAGCAATACAATGGCACCGCCGCCAAGGGAGGAATACTTGATGCAGCAGGTTTTAAAAGGTGGATCATTGAATCAGGAACAGATGGTTCTGATAATTTCAGCCATCCTGTTTATCTTGTTTTCAATTACACTTGACAGTTTTCTTCAGATTTCGAACCTCCTGTCTCTCCTTCAAAACGTTTCGATACTCGGCATTCTCGCAATAGGCATGTCCGTGGTGATCATCGGGCGCGGCATCGACCTGACGATGGTCGCCGTCATGGTATATTCCGTTGGCTGGAGCTTCTCGATGTATCTCGACGGAATGCCGATCCTGCCGGCGCTGGCGCTCGGACTGCTACTGGCGTTGGCCATCGGTGCGTTCAACGGGTTTCTGGTTTCCTATGTGGAGATTCCGGCAATCTTCGCGACGCTGGCCATGGCGACAGTCATTTCCGGGCTTGGCCGCTTTGCACTTGTGGAATCCGACACGCTCTTCATTACCGTAGACTTGGGACTCTTGGGGACGCTCGGGTCGGGCCGGCTCGCGGGGGTCGTTCCAATGCCGGTGATCCTTTTCCTGGTTCTTGCCAGCATCGCCTATGTGGCGCTCCGCTTTACCCGCTACGGCGCATTTGTCTATGCTATCGGCGACAACTACACTGCAGCGCGAAACAACGGCGTCGCCAACCGGCCGATGACCCTGTTGATGTACACGGTCTCCGCGGCAATTGCCTTTTTTGCCGGATTGATCATGACCACGACCGTGTCGACGGTAAACACCAAGCTGGCCAACTCCACCATGATCTACGATATCATCCTTGTGGTGGTCATCGGCGGCATTGGTCTTTCCGGTGGCAAAGGCAGCATCCGCAACGTTCTTTCCGGCACGATCCTGATCGGTCTACTGCTGAACGGGATGACGATCATGAACATCAGCTACTCCGTTCAAAGCATCTTAAAGGCGGTCATCCTGCTCGCGGCGATCATCGTCGATTCAATGCTGAACCCGCGAGACGAACAGACATCCCAGCAGGGTGACATCTGACAAACCAAGAGAAGTGTTCCGGAACCAAAGGGAGGAAAAACCATGAAACTCGGAAACAAGAAATCCATTCTCGGAATTGCGGCTTTCGTAGCCGGTACAATGGGTCTGCTGAGCCCCGCGCTCGCCGAGCGGCCGGATGACGGGCTCTATGATCTATACACGTCGTCATTTGAGGACAAGGTCGTCGCCTTCGTTCCGATCGGAATGTACGACCTGACCCAAGGCTGGATCGCGGCGCTGGAACATAGCGCCGAGCGTCTGGGATACGACTTTCAGGTCCGCGACCCTAACTGGAGTATCGACGCTGGCGCGCAAGCTCTTGAGCAGTTCATCGCGGAAGAGCCCGACATCCTCATCTTCCAGAACAATGACATGCATGCATACACCAAACTCGTCCAGCGCGCGATGCAGGCCGGGATCAACGTGATCCAGATGAACCTTAAGACACCGGTCAATTCCGATGCATTCATCGGCGGCGACTGGTATGCAGTTGGCGCGGCCGAGGCTATGGAGGCAGTTCGCCTATGCGGCGAGGGAACCTCGGGCAAGGTAGCGATTCTTCAGGGACCCGTGACCAGCCCGCCGAGTCTACTTGGCGTCGCGGGCATCGAAGACACCTTGGCGGACTACCCCGAAATCACCATCGTCGCCAACCAAGCCGCTGATTGGGATGCCACGAAAGCGCATTCCATCGCATCCACACTTCTGAGGCAGCACCAGGATCTATGCGCCTTTGTCGGCCTTTGGGACAATCAGGATATTGGCGCCGCGGCAGCTATTCGTGAAGCTGGCATGGAAGACCAAGTGATAGTGATTACCGAAGGTGGCGGCCATCAGACATCCGGTTGTGAAAACATCCGCAATGGCATGTTCGCCTCCTACACAAAGGTCGATACCCGCGATCAGGCGAGACAACTCGCCTCCGCTGTCGAAATGCTTCTCCAGGTCAATCCCGAACCTGGTTCGCAACCTTTCGGGCTGTATACCGACAACCAGCTTCTGACCCCGGAAACCGTTTCCGATACCTCCTGCTGGACCGTCGAACAGATCCGACAGGGTGGTTAATCCAGCCCGGGCCGGCAACCGTTGCCGGCCCGAACCCGCATTCTGAGGAGGAGCAGATGAACATCTTTGGCACTTTCAATCCGTACCGGCAACCTACACCGCCGGGGCTGTCGGGACCCGAATACGCCAGAATGGCTGGGCTAGCGGTATCGTTCCGCCACGCAGTCCGGCTCCTCGTCCGGCATCGATCACCGGATTTCGCTGCTATGTCTGGGGCTTGTCCCCCAAAGATCTTGGAAATGCGAAACACACTCGGTTGTCGGGGTCCTGCATACCAGCTGAGTCAATCAAGCAGGTCACCCCACGTAACCATCATTCCGCAACCGGCTGACGATCGTATGCCGCAGAGAACTTGGAGCACCGCATGAGCGCCAGTGAGACAATAACGCGTTGGCGGTACCGCCTGATTCCGGATCACGTTGTCGGGGAAATCCTGTCGAAGAACTGGATTGATAACGCTATCCCCATCATTTTTTTGGGCATCGCCGTAGCCATCTTCTCGGTCATTCTGCCGGGCATTCTGTCTCCAGGCAGCCTGGCGATCTTGGCGCGTGTCCTCGGCGAATACCTGTTCATCGCTATTGGAATGACACTGGTACTCAAGGCAGGCGGTATCGACCTGAGTGTGGGATCGAACTTCGCTCTGTGCAATTTCGGCGCGTTATACTTGGTCAATGCGCTTGGCCTACCGCTGGTTGTCGTCATCCCTGCAATTCTGCTGCTCGGCGGCTTGGTCGGTGCGGTGAACGGGTTCTTGGTGGGGTATCTGCGGCTTCGGGCCTTTTTGACCACGCTCGTGACTCTCATCCTCGTACGCGCAATTGTTGAACTCTTGTCGCTCAAGTACAGCCTCGCGGCGGCCTACTCCGCTACGCCGGTGCCTGCTTGGGACTTTCTCGGCGCTGCCAATATCCTTAACGTGCCATTCAGCTTGGTGGTCGCAGCCGTCGCGGCGGTGGCCACGCATATTCTGATGACTCGGCTTCGGTTCGGCTGGCATCTGAGCGCCGTTGGTGGCTCTCGGCGCTCCGCCTACAACATCGGTTTGCCGGTCAAGCGGATCGTTGCGCAGACTTACATTTTTAGCGGGGTATTCACGGCAGCAGGTTCACTGTTCTATGCCTCTCGACTCGGCAGCACCAGCGGCACCGTTGGCGTGGGTCTAGAGATCATTATCCTGACTGCTGCGGTTCTGGGCGGAAACAGCCTCGGCGGCGGGCGTGGGTCTGTGGCCAAGGCGGTGATCGGGACGATGATCGTCGTGCTCGTCTCTAACGCGCTGATCCGCATGGGCCTGCGCACCGGCGCAAGTGAACTTGTGCTGGGCACCATCATGCTTGTGGCCGTCGCCATTGACGTGAAATGGATGAAGAACCGCCTGAAGGTTCTGAACAAAGCCTATGTATCACCGACCTACCTGGCCTTACCTCCCAACCCGGAAACCCGGGAAGGCTCGGGCTCAGTCTATGAGGTCAACAACAAGCTTGGCGATGCCGACGTCATCGGCAAAGGCGAACTGGACGGGCCGGAGGATGTCATCCTTGACGAGGACGACAATCTCTATTGCGGTAGCCGCCATGGCGACGTGGTACGGTTCTTCGCGCCCGACTACACCCGCCACGAGGTCTACGCCCATATCGGCGGGCACCCGCTCGGCATGGCGTTCAACCGCGACCACGAACTAGTCGTCTGCGTCGGCGGGATGGGGCTTTACAAGATCACCCGCGAGCGCGAAGTGGTGAAACTCTCGGACGAAACCAACCGCTCGCTGCTTTCCGTCATCGACGATTCGCGCATGCGGCTTGCCGATGATCTCGACATCGCACCGGACGGTCGAATTTTCTTTTCCGAGGCGACGATCCGCTACAATACCAGCGAATGGATGCTCGACGCGATTGAAGCGCGCGGGAACGGTCGGCTGATCTGCTACGATCCCCGGGACGGATCATCGCGCACCTTGCTGTCGAACCTGAAGTTCCCGAACGGCATCTGCATGACCGATGACGGCGAGTCCTTCCTGTTCGCACAGACCTGGGATTGCAGTATCTCGCGCTATTGGTACGACGGCCCGAAAAAAGGCCAATGGGAGAAGGTGATTCCCGATCTGCCGGGCTATCCGGACAACATCAACCGGGCGTCAGATGGGCATTTCTGGTGCGGTCTGGTCGGGATGAGATCGCCGACCTTCGATCTGGCGCTGCAAATGCCGCAATACCGCAAGCGCATGGTCTATCGGGTCGCCGCCGACGAATGGATGTATCCAAACATGAACTTCGGTTGCCTAATCAAGTTCGACATCGACGGCAACATCCTCGAAGTGCTCTGGGACCGCGAAGGGGCGAAACATCCCTCTCTGACTTCGATCCGCGAACACAAGGGCAAGCTCTATCTTGGCGGTTTGTTCAACGACCGGATTGGTGTGTACGACATCCCCGGTGCGGATCCCAACTGGACCGGCATCAAACATTATTGGGGAGACAAGAAGGATGGGTAACGTGTTCACCCGCTACATCGATCGGCTCCGCGGCAGCGGGGATGCGGCGATCACGCTACCGCCTATGGATGGCGCTCTGCGACCGAACAACCGTATCGAGGAAGCCGAGCTTCTGGTTTCAACCGAAGCTCCGGACAACCTCGTCCTCCATGACGGTAAAGTCCTGTTCTCCAGCGGTAGCTCACTGCGCTGTCTGACAGCAGACGGCCAGGTCGAGGAATTGGATGCTACCGACAGCACCATCGAGTTTCTCACCAGTCATCCATCCGGTGCGTTGGCGATCGGGTTAGGTGCCGGCCGCATCGAGATTAGGGGCGGACCCCATGATGGCAAAAGACTTTCGGCCCTAGGCCAGACGCCGATCGTGGCGCCGAGCGCCGCAGTCTTTGTCGATGCCGATACCCTGTTGATTTGCCTCGCTAGCAGGCAGCATGCCATGGGGGAGTGGAAGCGGGATCTGATGACCTTTGGCGCCACCGGCTCCGTCATGAAAATTGATCTCCGGACCGAGGAAGCGATCTGCATAGCGCAGAATCTTGCTTTTCCAAGCGGGGTCGCACTGAAACCGGACGGTGGAATTCTGGTTTCGGAAAGCTGGAAGCATCGCGTTCTTAGCATTGCCGAAGATGGCAAGATCACTCCGGTCCTCGATGAGCTTCCGGGCTATCCTTCACGCCTTGTACCGGGGGCCGGAAACGACATCTGGATGTGCGTTTTTGCACCACGTACACAGCTGATCGAATTCGTCCTGCGAGAGAATGAGTACCGTAAACGAATGATCGCGGAGATTGATCCTGAATACTGGCTCGCACCTTCGCTTCACTACCCGAATTCCTACCTTGAGCCGATGCAAGGGGGCGGGCTGAAGCAGTTGGGCGAACTGAAACCCTGGGCACCGTCCCGCTCCATTGGGCTCGTGGTCCGCCTCGATGGTGAGGGAACGCCTTGGGAAAGCCTACATTCCCGCGCCGATGGGCACCGGCACGGAGTAACGAGCTGTCTGCCCACAGATGAGGGGCTCGTGATCGCTTCCAAGGGCGGAGACGCCATCGTGAGGGCAATAACATGAGTGTAGAAATGATTGACGGACAACCCCTGGTAGAAATGCGATCCGCAACCAAGGAATATCGCGGAGTTCCGGCCATCAAGAATGTCGATTTTAGGCTTGCCCCCGGCGAGGTCCACGCCCTGCTCGGAGAAAACGGCGCCGGCAAGTCGACCCTCACCAAGATTATGGCTGGAGTAACAGAGCTTACCTCGGGAGAAATGCTGCTAAACGGGCAGTCTGTGTCTTTTTCAACGCCAGGCGAAGCGTTGGAAAATGGCATTGCGATGGTGTTTCAGGAAACAAGCCTGGTGCCCTCGATGACCGTTGCCCAGAACCTTTATCTAGGCGAAGAAAAGCTATTCAACCGTCTTCGCGGGATCTACATCGCGGCCCAGCAATTCATGCAGTCCCTCAACTTTGATGTGGACCCTTGGGCGGATGTCGCCACCTTGGGCGCTGCGAAGAAACAGATGGTGGAAATCGCTCGGGCTGTGCGTCAGCAGGCACGGGTTATCATCTTCGACGAACCCACGGCCACTCTCACGCCTGAAGAAAAACGGCACTTCTTCAATCTGGTGAAGCAACTAACACGCCGTGGCGTCGCGGTGATTTTTATCAGCCACGCCCTGGAAGAGGCGCTGGCTATTGCCGACAGCATTTCGGTCCTGCGCGATGGGGAACTGGTAGCGACCGGACCGACAGGCGAATTTGATCGCAATTCGATTGTTCAGGCAATGGTGGGCCGCACGCTCTCGGAGGAGCTCTACCATTCCCATGGGGAAGACATCGTACGGCGACCAGGAAAAAAGGTTCTTTCGGTTCAGAACTTGTCGATGTCAAAGGTGGTTAAGAACAACTCCTTCTCCGTCTACAATGGTCAAATCACTGGCATTTTTGGTCTCATCGGCTCCGGCAGAACGGAGGCCGCCAAAGTTATCTCGGGTGTCCTAAAACGGGATTTCTTTCATGGTGGCGAGGTGCGACTAAACAACAAGCCGGTGCGCTACCGAACACCTCGGCGTGCGGTCAAAGACGGGATCGTCTACGTGACGGAAGATCGGAAAATCGAAGGATTTTTCGAGAACATGTCGATTGCGGACAATATCCATCGTGCCGCGCAAGCCGCAAATGTCAGCTCTAGCTTTTTCGTCAGCTTCTCGGAGGTGAAGGAAATGGCGGCCGAGTGGAGCAAGAAGCTAAACATCAAGGCGATCAACTCTAACGCTCGAGTGATCGAGCTGTCAGGGGGGAACCAGCAGAAAGTGGTGATTGCGCGTGCGCTCGTCCAAAAACCCAAGATCGTTATCTTTGACGAGCCGACGCGTGGTGTTGACGTCGGCGCCATCGCCGAAATTCACCAACTTATCAACGAGCTTGCGGATCAAGGCATCGCTGTTGTCGTGATCTCCTCTTATTTGCCCGAGATCATGAACATCTCCGATCGCATTCTGGTCTCGCGAGCAGGTCGCATCGTAGAGGAGTTTTCACCCGAGGAGGCAACGGAAGAACGGATCATGTTCGCGGCAGTCCACTAATTTCGTCTCGGTAGCAGGTCGGGATGAAGAGCAACTAAGGTGGTTACGGCCGCGCACGCAGCGGTCAGGTTTCGAACACGTGTGTCGCAGTTCGTTGATTGTTCTTTGGCGGAAGTGTTCCCGTTCAAAACGCTGTTCATAGTTTCACTTTGTTATTAGTTCCCTTGGAAATAAGACTTAGAGAATTTAACATAAACTTCATTATGCGATTTTATACTTAGTGTTGCGATAGTATATTTTCGTATGTATACTGGACCCCTGTCACGGAGGTTCCTCAGCATGCGCCATTTAATCAAGATGCTCCTCCCCTCGATCGCTGTCGCTTTGACTGTGGCAAGCTTTGCGCTTCCGGTGCCTGCGCGCGCGCAGACTTACCCGATCGATTGCGCGATCCTCTTGTGCCTTTCTGGCGGCTGGCCTGCATCCGTCCCGTGCGCCCGGGCTCGCGCCGAATTCATCAGGCGGATCACGCCCTGGCCAGTGGAACCGCCGCTGCAAATCTGGCGCTGTCCCATGGGCGCCTCCTATGAGAACGATCGGCCATCAAACAACGCTGGCCGCAGCGTTGAAGCCTTGTACCAGGCGGACAACCGTCGACCGCTCCAATCCTTGCCAGTCGACGATCTCGTGCCCACCGACCAGGCACTCCGGCGCGTTCAGGACCGCGCAGACATCGATATCAGCGGACCTGAGTTCAATTTCGTGCGTTCCATCCGCGTCTTCGATGTACGGTATGCACGACAGCACGAGTCCGGGCGCGATGGTGACTGCAACCGAAGCGCTACCGTGGTTCTCGGCACCTATGGGACCCAAGGCGATTTCTCATGGCAGCGATCTTCTATAACTGCCCTGCCCGAGGCCCATGTGGGACTTGAACGTTGGGGTCAGAATTGCCCAAGTATCTATCACCGATCTGTCTTCGTCGATTGGCGTGACTATGAAGGCAACTATGGCTTCGAACAGGTGAACTACTAGCGCGGACAAAGACAGCTTTTCTATCATACTGCGGAAATTTGAACGTGCTGAGTTGCTCAAATACCGGCCCTTGCCGCCGATTACGTTGCAATTTGTAATGCCTGCTATCTCAATCAGTGCTCCCTGCTACAGAGTTCATGATCGGCCAAGGACGCCAGAACGTAGCAGTCTTCCGATACGCCCTGTCCATCACAGCCTTTGGATATCCGGGTCAGTTCCTTTTCCAACAACTTCAGACGTTTGATTTTGGCGCGCACATCTGCAAGCTGCGAGGTGGCTATTTCCGTCGCGGTTTCGCATGACCGATCCGGATGGTCCTGTAGTTCAATAAGCGATGAGATAGCTTCAATCGAAAAGCCCAGATCACGGGCATGGCGAATGAAACTCAATCGTTCCAATCCATCCTTATCGTAGCGTCTTTGATTGCCGCTTGTGCGTTCGGCTTCGGCCAATAGCCCCATTTCCTCATAGTAGCGGATGGTGGGAACCTTGACTTTTGTGCGCTTTGAAAGCTCGCCGATAGAAAACATGAAGAAACCCCTTGAACCTCTAGTCACTAGAGAGTGTAGATAGGGTGGGACACAGACTCAAGAGGCCACCATGACCGACCAATACCTGTCCCCGACACCCTTTCTGGACTTCGACGCGACACCCATTCAGCGCCTAATTGCTGACCGTGGCTGGCTGTCCCTTTCACAAACCGACCGGATTGGCGCAGCGTATGACTTTGTCCGCAACGAAATCTTGTTCGGCTACAATTCCGATGATGCGTTGTCAGCCTCCAGGGTTCTGGCTGACGGCTATGGGCAGTGCAATACGAAGGGCACTCTGCTTATGGCGCTCTTGCGCGCTCATGGAGTTCCGTGTCGCTTTCACGGCTTCACCATCGACAAGCGATTGCAGCGTGGGGTCGTGCCAGAGCTGATCTATCCGCTTGCCCCCCAAAACATCATCCACTCATGGGTCGAAATCTATCATGGCGGGCAGTGGTTGAACCTCGAGGGCTTCATTTTGGATGCAGCCGTCCTCGCCGCCTTGCAAGATGCTTTCCCGCAGCGTCAATCCTTGTGCGCCTATGGTGCAGGCACGGATTGCCTGCAAAATCCGCAAGTCGAATGGCGCGGGGCCAGCACTTACATTCAGAAGACTGGTATCAACCACGACTTTGGCACGTTCGACGATCCCGATACATTCTATGCATCCCACCGTCAGTTGACTGGCATCAAGGGTTTTCTCTATCGCCTCATCGTTCGCCACTGGATGAACCACCGCGTCAAGAAGTTGCGGAGCGGTCATGTGCCGAGCATTCCCGGTGGCGAGGCAAGCCTCGTGCCAACTCAATCGGATTTCAAAACGAAGGAGGCAATCTAATGGCCGGTTGCTGCGGACACGACGCCAAGTTTGACGGCGTATCAGATGACTACAAACGACGTCTCTGGATCGTCATTGCCCTCAATGCGACAATGTTCGCGGTGGAAATGACGGCCGGTCACATTGCCAAATCGCAAGCGTTGCAAGCCGATGCTCTCGACTTCGCGGGTGACGCAATGACCTACGGTATCTCTCTGGCCGTCATCGGGGCGTCACTTCGCGCCCGCACCAATGCCGCGCTGTTCAAGGGTTTCAGCCTCTTGTTAATGGGGCTTTGGGTCTTCGGATCGACTGTCTACCGCGTGTTTTATGTCGGGGTTCCCACAGCCGAGATTATGGGCGCTGTTGGCTTTTTGGCTTTGCTGACCAACCTTGCCAGCGTGTTCTTGTTGGTGCGCTACAAAGACGGTGACGCCAACGTGCGGTCCGTCTGGCTATGTTCACGCAATGACGCCATCGGCAACGTCGCCGTCATGTTCGCAGCCTTGGGCGTCTGGGGCACCGCAACAGGCTGGCCTGACTTGATCGTCGCAACAATCATGGCTGGATTGTTCCTGTCGTCCGCTTTCCAGATCGTGCGGCAAGCCCTCGCAGAACGACGGGAAATAATCGACCACAAACACGCGGAGGCATGATGCAGGGCTTTCTCATTATTCTGGGTCTTGGGGTTGCTGCTATGACCCTTGCAGCAATCCTCTGGTCAATTGCCTTTCCTGATCGGCGGATATGGCCGCCAAAACGCTACACGACACTCACGCCTTTCCTTGTCTGGGTGCCAACATTCACACTGTTCGGGGTTCTCATCCTGTTTGGTGTCTGGGGTTGGGCTGATTTGAACATACCGAGTTGGTTGCGGTTTGGCGTCGGCCTGCCACTCATCTTGATCGGCAACGTCGTCGTATGGATGGAAGTCTCACATTTTGGAGTGCCGCAAACTGGGGGAGCCAAGGGCAACCTGCGCACCGAGGGCATGTATCGTTACTCTAGAAACCCACAGTATATGGCTGATATTGGCATCGTCATTGGTTGGATGATCCTGTCAGCAGCGCCCGGGGCGATGGTAATCGGGTTGGCGGGGATTGCCGTGCTTTTTGCCGCGCCGTTTTCCGAGGAACCTTGGCTCCAAGACCAATACGGCACCGCATTCGAGAACTACTCGGCGCGCGTGCGGCGGTTCCTCTGAGGTTGGGCCAAAACTTGCAAAGCGAACACTCGTGTATCGTGCAGCATTCAGTACTCTCGGCTTCTTCGAGACCTTCGCTGCCATCTGCTCTACTGACCGGTACGCTCGCAGACCCCTTCCATCAATATGAACTGGTGGCTGCCTGAGAAGCCTATCTGCTGTCACTTTTTCGGATCCGCATGAGTGCGTCGAAGTCGATTTCTTGCTTCTGTTCGTCACTTATATCCGGCCGGGTTTCCGATACCGGCTGGGGCCCTTGGACGTCCCACATCACCGCATGTGAGCCAGTACTCCAGCGATAAACCCAACCAACAACACTGCAACCATCGGTCCCGATCAGATTGGCGATCGCGACGCCCTCACCCTTATCGTCGTTCACTGTTTACTGACTTCCTGCACTGTGGCGCTGCGAATTGCGGCGTGGAGTTGCAGAGCGTTCACTACGACGGCGCGCCGGACTTCGTTGATTTTGGCTACCTGGTCCTCGATGAGGGAATGATCATCAGACCGGGAAAATGGGTTCCGGTTTTCTCAACAATTCATTGGCTTCAAATCCTGTGGTCGGGCTCCGTGGCGGCTTCAACGATCGCCAGAAGCTGGAACGGATCAAAGCCGATGGCACGCGCCAAAACGACCAGTTCGACAACGTCGACCCGGCGCTGACCGCTTTCAAGACGGGCAATAAGGGATTGGTGGCATCTGAGCTTGCCCGCCAAGTCTTTCTGACTGAGGCCCGCCTTGATCCGGGCGTCGACCAACGCTTGGCAAAGCGCCACCTGTCCCTTGCTTCTGATTGTCTTTGCCACGCGTCACATACCTTTTGTGACGTCGCTAGCGGATGAAATCTATTATCTAAAAAGTAGATACTTGAGGGTGTTATCGGCGTCGGGTTTCCATGGGCTGCAAGTCTGATGCTCCCCGGATAACCCATCAATCCCCTACCAATTGCAGAAACCGGCCGTAGTCCTCACTGACCTCCCGCGCTTCCTTGAACGCGCGGGCGCGCTCCATTTCGAGGCAACGAAAGTAGCTCTGGATATCCTGGACGTAGTCTTCGAAATCGCCACGGATGAGATCGACGTAGTCACGGGCCGCCTGCGAATCGCTTGGCAGGAAGGGACGGGGCGGTGCGAGGCAAGTTTCAGCAAAACTCGGTCCGGGGAGGCAGATCAGAAGGGCCATAGCTTGTAATGGGGGCAGGCCGGTCAACCTTGGGTTTCTCAAACCTGTTATCTCCTTGATCGTGGGCACAGGCCGTGCCTAGTGTTTGTGTAACCAAACTACAGCCATACCGCGATATTACATCTTGCGGTTGATAATATACTATCGTAACTCTGGGCTTCAAGTAGGAATGCC
>JARGPB010000037.1 GCA_029212905.1 Thalassovita sp. | reverse complement strand
GCCGCCTTGCCTCAAAATTACGGAAGAAGGTGTCTAAAAATATAGGGGCTATTCAAGCCTTATCTGGGTAAGGCCCCGGTCAGCACATACCGCAAGATCTCGACGACCTGGCGCGGCTCTTCGGTAACGGCCAACGCGGCAGCATCCACCTCTTTCAGCGCGTGCTGATGATCGGGGCCATGCAGCACGATCAGCGATTTCCCAAGTGCGGACGCATAGCCAGCATCAAAAGCCGCGTTCCACTGTTTGTATTTCTCACCAAAGCGGATGACGACAACATCCGCTTGCTCGATCAGGCGGCGGGTCCGAATGGCATTCATCTTGGCGCCCTTGTGGTCGTGCCAGAACTTGTTGGGTTCGGAACCCAAAATGGACACGCCACAATCATCGCTGGCACCGTGATCTGTCACTGGCGCGGAAAACGCCACGTCCAGCCCAGCCGCGCCCGCGATAATCTGTTCGCGCCAATCGGTATGAATTTCGCCTGACAAATAGACCTGCATCGTCATTGCTTTACTCTCCTTTTCGTTGCCCAACGGGCCCTTCAGCCCCTTCTGCATGAACACTTTACTTTCCTCTCGGCCTGTCTCGGACCAGCCCAGATGTTGATATAGAGCGATGTTCTGAGGCATTTCCACATGGGTCGTCAAATTCAGGCGCTGCGCCCCTGCTGCCCAGGCTGCGCGTTCCAAGACGTCAAGCAGCTGTCGCCCGACGCCGCGCCCGCTGTACTGTGGATCCACCGCAATATTCGCCAAATGCCAAGCCGCGTTCCCAACCACCGCAATCAACACCCCGGCAACCTCGGCCTCGGCCTCGGCGACCCAAACCTGATTGTCACGAATATCCTCGGCAATACCATCCGCAACCGGCGGCAAAGCGATCCCGGCCTGGCGATACGCTGCATAGGCCGCCTCGATACATGTTGAAATCGCGGCTACATCCCCGATCCTGGCCCGCCGCGCCTTCATTCAATCCTCCGGACTGCACACATGAAAAAGGGGCAGATCCCGCCCCTTCTTCTTTTCCAACATATCGTCACCAGAGACGAAATCCAGACTTAGCCGCGCAATTCGCCGCCTGTGGCTTTGCGCACTTTCTCGACAATCTTGGCGGCGACCACCTCGATGTCTTTTTCCTTCAAGGTCGTCTCGACAGGCTGCAAACGCACGGTGATGGCGATGGATTTCTTTCCTTCGCCCAAGCTACCGCCGATGAACTGGTCAAAGACCCGAACCTCGTTGATCAACGTCTTATCGGCACCACCGGCGGCATTGACCAGCGTCAGCGCCTCGACGTCTGCATCCACAACAAAGGCAAAGTCCCGTTCAACGGCTTGCAGATCGCTGATTTGCATCGCAGGCCGGGTCGAGCCAGCCTTGCGCGGCTCGGGCACTTCCTCGGGCCAGATGGTAAAGGCGACGGCGGGACCTTTTACGCCCATTTCAGCCAGCACTTTGGGGTGCAATTCGCCAAACACGCCCAGCACCTTCTTAGGGCCCAGGCAAATCTTGCCGGACCGCCCCGGATGCCACCAGTCCGGCGCGCCGCGCAAGATCTGCACCTTGGCAGGGGCACCGATGGCGGACAGGATCGTCTCGGCATCAGCTTTTGCGTCATAGACGTCCACAGCGCGGCTGGCGCCATGCACATCCTTCGGACCTGTACGGCCGACCAGCACCCCTGTGACCAGCGTATGCTGCTGACCAGGTTCGCCCCCGTGAAAGGCCGGACCGACCTCGAACAGGGCCATATCCATGAACCCGCGTGCCTGATTGCGTGCTGCGGCCTGAAGCAAGCCAGGCAACAGCGCTGGACGCAGGTGGCTCATTTCACTGGAGATCGGGTTCTCCAGCATAGTTTCATCTGTGCTACCGCCAAACAATGCTGCAGCGCTTTGATCAATGAACGAATAGGTTACGCATTCATTATAGCCCAACGACGCCGTCGTGCGGCGCGCGATTTGCTCGCGCTTTTGGCGCACTGACAGGATCGGCTGGGGCACACCAGCCTGCGTACGCGGCATCGGGCGGCCTTCGAGTTTGGTCAGCGACACGACGCGTGCCACCTCTTCGACCAGATCCGCCTCACCCAGCACATCAGGCCGCCACGAGGGCACATGCGCCATGTTGCCTTCCAGCTTGAAGCCCAGCTTGGTCAGGATCTGACGCTGCTCGGATTCAGGGATTTCCATGCCCACCAGCGACTGAATGCGCGCAGCATCCAGTTTATAGGCCCGGCTGACATCCGGCACGGCGCCTGCGACCACCACATTCGAAGGTTCGCCCCCGCACAGGTCGACAATCATCTGCGTCGCATCGTCCAGCGCCTGCATATTATAGGCCGGGTCGATCCCGCGTTCATTCCGATACCGCGCATCCGAGTTGATCTTTAGCGCGCGCCCCGTCATCGCGATCTGGATACGGTCCCAAACAGCGGCCTCGACGAACACGTTCACCGTGTCGTCGGTACAGCCCGAATGCTCGCCACCCATGATGCCACCGATGGATTCCACGCCATTCTCGTCCGAAATCACAACCTGACCGGCGCTGAACTGGTGCTCTTTCTCATCCAGACCCAGCAGAGTTTCTCCGCCCAAGGTCCGGTGGATGTGCATGTCGCCCTGCACCTTATCCGCATCAAAGACGTGCAACGGGCGATTGCGATCATAGGTAAAGAAGTTGGTAACATCCACCAAAGCCGAGATAGGCCGCAGCCCGATCGCCTTTAGCCGCTGTTGCAGCCATTCCGGGCTGGGTCCGTTTTTCACGCCCTTGATCAGACGCCCGGCAAAAACCTCGCAGCCATTTTCGCGGGTGTCCTCGTCGATCGTGACGGTGATCGGACAGGTATATCCGCCTTCGATATGGGCAGTCTTGGCGGGTTTCATTTCACCCAAGCCACGCGCAGCCAGATCCAGCGCGATCCCCCGCACACCCAACGCGTCGGGACGGTTCGGCGTAATGGCGATTTCGATCACCGGATCCACCTTGGCCGGGTCGTTTTCGGCCAACCAATCGGTGAATTTCTGACCGACCTCGCCCGAGGGCAGCTCGATAATGCCGTTATGTTCGTCCGACAGTTCCAGCTCGCGTTCCGAAGCCATCATGCCGTGGCTTTCGACGCCGCGGATGTTGCCGACGCTCAGCGTCACATCGATACCGGGGACATAATCGCCGGGTTTGCACAGCACCACGGTGATGCCTTCACGCGCATTGGGCGCGCCGCAGACGATCTGCTTTTCGCCGTCATCCGTGTCCACCTTGCAGACGCGTAGACGGTCGGCATCGGGGTGCTGTTCGGCGTGGATGACCTTGGCCAGCGTGAAATTGGCCAGTTTCGAGGCCGGGTCGATGACCTCTTCAACCTCAAGACCCAGATCGGTCAGGGCGTACAGGATTTCATCAAGGCTCGCCTCGGTGTCGAGGTGCTCTTTCAGCCAGGAGCGGGTGAATTTCATGTGTCAGTCTCCTTGTGGAGAGAATTCAGAATAGCGTTCAAGGCAATGTCACAAGCAGAGCGCCCGGCCCAGGGTGGGTGCGCGGCTGACGCCACGCGCGGGCTTGCCGAAATCATCACCGCGACAGGCCCCCGTGCAGGGTGGGCTGGTCCAGCGAGGCAAAGCCATAGTGGCGCAGCCAGCGCAGGTCGCTGTCAAAGAAGGCGCGTAGGTCGGGGATGCCGTATTTCAGCATGGCCAGACGGTCGATCCCGATGCCAAAGGCAAAGCCCTGATAGACCTCGGGGTCGATGCCACCGGCGGCCAGAACCTTGGGGTGCACCATGCCAGAACCCAGAACCTCAAGCCAATCATCGCCTTCGCCGACCTTGACCGATCCGTTTTCCCAGCGGCACTGAATATCCACCTCGGCCGATGGTTCAGTGAACGGGAAATGCGAGGCGCGGAAGCGGGTTTTCACATCCGTCCCGAAGAAGGCCGAGAAGAATTCCTCGAGCACCCATTTCAGGTTCGCCATCGAGATGTCTTTGTCGATCGCCAGACCTTCGACCTGATGGAACATGGGCGTGTGGGTCTGGTCATAATCGCAGCGATACACGCCACCCGGACAGATGATGCGGATGGGCGCGCCCTGGGCCTCCATCGTGCGGATCTGTACAGGACTGGTGTGGGTGCGCAGCACATGCGGAGGACGGTCGTCGCCCTCGGCGCGGTGCATATAGAACGTGTCCATTTCCGCCCGAGCAGGGTGGTGACTGGGGATGTTCAACGCATCGAAATTGTACCAATCGGTATCCACGCGCGGCCCTTCGGCAACGGCGAACCCCATGTCGGCAAAAATTGCGGTGACTTCCTCGGTGACCTGGCTAACCGGATGGATCGAGCCTTGGCGACGCGGACGACCGGGCAATGTCACGTCCAGCCATTCGGTCCGCAGGCGTTCGTCCAACGCGGCATCGGCCAGCGCGGCCTTTTTGCCCGCCAGCGCCGAGTTGATCTCGTCCTTGAGCGCGTTCAGCTTGGGGCCCATGATCTGGCGCTCTTCTGGGGTCATCTTGCCCAGCTCGCGCATTTTCAGGGCGACTTCGCCCTTTTTACCCACCGCTTGCAGGCGAATATCCTCCAGCGCGGCCTCGTCAGCGGCGCTTGCGATGACCGCCAGATACTTGTCTCTCAGATCGTCCATCCGACCCTCCAATTCCGTTGGGACCCTGCTACCCAGCACAGGCCCAAAACGCAAGAAGCCGCGAGACCCCAAAAGGTCCGCGGCTTCCTAATGTGTCACCCAGGTTGGGTTTACGCGAGCGCGGCCTTCGCCTTTTCGACGATGGCTTCGAATGCTGCGGGCTCGTGCACGGCCAGATCGGCCAGGACCTTACGGTCCACTTCGACACCGGCCAGCGACAGGCCGTTGATGAAGCGCGAGTATGTCAGCGATTCGTCGTGTGCACGCACAGCTGCGTTGATCCGCTGGATCCACAGCGCACGGAAATTGCGCTTGCGGTTCTTACGGTCACGAGTTGCGTATTGGTTTGCCTTGTCAACTGCCTGACGAGCTACCTTGAAGGTATTCTTGCGGCGGCCATAATAGCCTTTTGCGGCCTTGATGACTTTCTTGTGACGGGCGTGAGTCGTGGTTCCACCTTTGACGCGGGACATTGATCAATCTCCTCTTATCAGCGGTCGTAGGGCATGAAGCCCTTGACGATCTTTGCGTCCGGTGCGGACAGCGTGGTGGTACCGCGAGCATCGCGAATGAATTTTCTGGTGCGTTTGATCATGCCGTGGCGTTTGCCGGCCTGACCCCCCATGACCTTACCGGTCGCGGTCACCTTAAAGCGCTTTTTGGCGCTCGACTTGGTCTTCATCTTGGGCATTTCCGTCTCCTTGTCTTTGTAACGGTTACAACGCGACTCGGCATGCCTCTTAGGCCGGTCGCGCAGACAGGGGGGTCCAATACTGGCAATCCCCCTGTCTGGCAAGACTAAATCAGATGAATTTGCCAATCACTTTGACGATCAGGTCAGGGATTTCATCAAAGCTGTAGCCACCAATCTGCTGCGAATGCGCCCAGACCATCATGATACCCCCCAAAATCGCCACCACCGAAGCAAGCCGTGGCACATGCCCGTCGCTCCAGGCCGACACCATCGACGGCACCGAAAACACGGCAATAAACAAGCCCATGACGAACACAGTATCCGGATCCATACTCATACTCCTAACCACAAGGGATAGGTTACTCTGGGTCAGAGGCGTAAATCAAACGTTCTGCGCAGGGGGCGACCCGTAGGATGTTCGTTGTGCCCGGCTGATTAAAGGGCACGCCCGCGATCACCAGGATCTGGTCTTCTTCGGTAGCAAACCCCTGCGTGCGCGCCGCATGAGCCGCATTCACAACGGCCTGTTTAAACCGCTCCACCTCGCCGGTCATGACGCAATTGGTGCCCCAGCTTAGCGCAAGACGCTGCGCTGTTTTCCGAACCGAAGTCATGGCGATAATTGGCACACGCGGCCGCTCGCGTGCTGTCAGCAACGCCGTGGTGCCGGACTGAGTATAACAGCAGATGGCCTTGATTTCCGTGGTCTCGGCAATCTCGCGTGCGGCGGCGACAATACCTTCGGCGACCGAGCTGCGATCGGCGTGACGCGAGGCTTCGATAATGTCGGTATAAGTCGGGTCACTCTCGACCTCGACTGCGACATCATTCATCGTTGTGACGGCTTCAATCGGGTACTGCCCGGCGGCGGACTCAGCGCTGAGCATAATCGCATCCGTGCCTTCGTAGATCGCAGTTGCGACATCAGACACCTCGGCCCGCGTCGGCATCGGGCTTTCGATCATGGATTCCAGCATCTGAGTCGCCACGATCACGGGCTTTCCAGCAGCACGGCACTTGCGGATCAGGCGCTTCTGGATCGGGGGGACGGCGCTGATGGGCAGTTCGACACCCAGATCACCGCGTGCAACCATGATCCCGTCACTGACCGCGAGAATGTCGTCAAAATAGGTCACTGCCGAGGGTTTCTCGATCTTGGACAAAATCGCCGCGCGATCCCCCGCCAAGGCGCGGGCTTCGTGCACATCTTCGGGACGCTGGACAAAGCTGAGCGCCAGCCAGTCCACACCCAAATCGCAGACAAATTCCAGATCAGCACGATCCTTGTCCGACAACGCCGCCAGAGGCAGGATCACATCCGGCACATTCACGCCCTTGCGGTTCGAAATGGTACCGCCCGTTACAACCTCGCAATTGGCAAAGTCAGCGCCGCACTCCAGCACCTTCAGCTGGATTTTGCCGTCATTAACCAGCAAATTTGCGCCTGCCTCCAACGCAGCAAAAATTTCGGGATGAGGGAGGCACACACGAGTCACATCGCCTTCGGCCGGATCCAGATCCAGACGGAACGCTTTGCCCTCAACCAACTCTTCCGAACCATTGGCGAAAACACCGACCCGCAGCTTTGGCCCCTGCAAATCCGCCAGAATACTGATGGGGCTGTTCAGGTCTTCTTCGATCTGGCGAATGATCGCGTGGCGTTCGCGGATTTCGTCGTGGCTGCCGTGGCTCATGTTCAGGCGGAACACGTCCGCCCCGGCCTCGTGCAGCTTGCGGATCATGTCGTAACTATCCGAGGCGGGCCCCAGTGTCGCCACGATCTTCACATTGCGGTGCCGTCTCATCTTTCGTCCATCCGTTTCCTGGCGCAGATCTGCGCAATTAATTCTGTTACCGCTAACTTATAGCGCTTGCCTCAGCGGGGACAATTCCATTTCCTTTGAAACTGTCTTAGACGGTCTGCAAAGGACGTGAATTTTTGATGACATACGAACCCTATCAGATCATCGGGGCCGAACGCCCCTCGCGTTGGCTGGTCACATGTGACCACGCTGCGAATACCGTGCCGCCTTTCGTCAATGGTGGCCAGCTTGGACTGGCGCAGGGCGATATGAACCGCCACATTGCCTATGATGTGGGCGCGGCGGGGCTTGCGACAGCTTTGGCCCAGGCCCTGAATGCCCCCGCTATCTTGTCCAATTTCTCGCGGCTTGTGATTGACCCCAACCGGGGCGAGGACGACCCGACCCTGCTAATGAAATTGTATGACGGGACGATCATCCCCGCCAACCGTCACGCCGACGCTGCCGAGCTGGAAACCCGCCTGAACCGCTGTTATCGGCCCTATCATTCTGCGCTGGCCGAATTGGCCGCCCAACGCGAGAACCCGGTGATCCTTTCGATCCACAGCTTTACCCGGCAATTGCAGGGGCGTGCGCCACGCCCTTGGCACATTGGGATTCTTTATGCCGCAGACGCCCGCTTGTCCAAGCCGCTGATCCGCAGGCTTGAGGCCGAGCCGGACCTGTGTGTTGGCGAAAATGAACCCTACGGCGGCCACCTGCCCGGCGATGCCGTTGCCCGTCACGCCATCGCCTGGCAACGGCACAACACGCTGGTCGAACTGCGCAATGATCTGATCGAAACCGAAGAGCAACAGCAGGCCTGGGCTACCCGCCTGGCCCCCATTCTGCAATCTGCGCTTGAAGATGTCGGACCCTAAGCACAACTGTACTATGGCAGACGCAACCAACCCGGAGGATCCCATGGACGACCAAACCCGCCTCGAAATCGAAGCCGCCGCCTTTCGCACTCTGCGCGAGCACCTGATGGAGAAGCGGACCGACGTTCAAAACATCGACATGATGAATCTGGCCGGGTTTTGCCGGAACTGTCTGTCGCGCTGGTACCAAGAGGCCGCCAACGAGCGCGGCATCGAGATGTCCAAGGAAGACGCGCGCGAAATCTACTACGGCATGCCCTATGCTGAATGGAAGGCCTCGTTCCAGACCGAAGCAGATGCTGGCAAGCAGGAAGCCTTTGCAAAAGCCTTCGCTGAAAATGTTGGTGACGCGAAATAGCAGCGCCTAGCTGAAACTCGCCTGATAGCTTGTGGGCATCAAGGACACATGCGCCTCCAGCGGTGGTCGCTACTCAAAGGCTTTCGGGTCTCGCTCGAAATTCCACAAGCGCATCAGGCACCACGCGTTCGGTTTCTCCCGAGAAACTTCAAGTTCATTCCGAGAGATATGGAACGGCGTGCGCTCCCATCCGCGGGTGGTTTTGACCTCGATCAGCCTTTGTCGGCCGTCCATGTCGTAGCTAGAAATGTCATATCCAGCTCCGTCACCATCCTCGTCCGAAACCCAGCGCACACGCTCGGCCAGACCTCCTCGACCAAGACGAATTAACGCGTTCCTCTCGTGCTGAAGTACTCTCTGCTCGCCCAGACGTCCCAGCGCTCTGTTGCGGCCGCATCAAATTTGCGGACGACACGCTGGGTCTGCTCCAGCTCCTCTGGCTCTGGTCCGTTTCTGAGCGTCGGCGCCGTGCCGACCCACAAAGCAGAGCCTTCCTGCAATCCTTGGTCCGTTTG
This sequence comes from Thalassovita sp., assembly GCA_029212905.1. Classification (GTDB taxonomy): domain Bacteria; phylum Pseudomonadota; class Alphaproteobacteria; order Rhodobacterales; family Rhodobacteraceae; genus Thalassobius. The sequence goes on along the minus strand of JARGPB010000037.1, from coordinate 122 downwards.
CATCCGGGGTGCGCGGGTCAGCCAGTTGGGGAACTCTGATAGCCAACGCTCTACCGCGTCCTCCAGCGCCAGAGCGATTGGACCTATCGCGGTTTGATGCCGCTCCTTTGGTAGCATTTACT
>JARGPB010000019.1 GCA_029212905.1 Thalassovita sp. | reverse complement strand
CCGTCACCGCCTGTAGCCGCGCCAATGGCCTGGATGAACCAGAGGGGCTGACGGCCTAAGCTGCGTTAGAGGAAAACCTGAAGACGCGCTCTGATGGGCGCGCCTTTGGATATTCAGGACCTGAGTACCTGAAGGGCGCGCCCCAGAAAACTGCCTGCGCATAGACCCAGGACCAAGGCTAGACCTGCTTGCAGCACTGGTGCGGAAAACAACGCTGGAGCCACGGCGCGCAAGGCTCCGAAGACGAAATTCGACCCGAAAATTGCCACCAGTACCACCAGGGTCAGCCATTCGCCTTTGAGGGTGACATAGGCGCCTTCGCGCTGGATCAGCCACCGCGATTGAAGCCGCGCCCCGAGGATTGCACCAATCACGAGGGCGGTGGCCCAGACGCTCCAGACAAGGGCGGGGGCAGGGAGGGTTGCCAGGCTGCGCAGGCTTAGCCCGCCCAAAAGAGGGAGCGCCGCGATCAGCGCAACAGGGCTACGGCGTTCGCGGGTCGCGCGCAGACCCAGAACGATTAACCCGATGAACAGCGGCCAGACCCAGACGGGGGTGTTTGTCAGAATGCTCATGTTAGCCTCCGATTAGAACGGCGTGCATGATGCGGCCGGGCAAAAGAGTGAATGCCCCCGCCGTCACCAGAGCCCCCAATGTGATGCCTTTCATGGTTTTGCGGTGGCGGGACACTTGGCCCGTGCGGATGCTGGTCACGCCAAACACCAGCGCCCCAAGGGTAAAGAGCGACAGCAGGTGGATCGGGCTATAGGCACCAATGATACGCAGCTCTGATATCCAAAAGCTGGAGATCGCAACCAGCGCCATGCCGATGACCCAGGCCCACCCAAGTCGTTTGTGCAGGGGGCTGCCGCGTTCGATAGCGAAAATCACAAGTGTCAAAGGGATCAATAAAACCGCTGCCAACGCGTGTATCTGGATGGCGAAGGGGGACTCCAATAAGGGGGTCAGGCTCATCTATGCAACTCCTGTTTGGTGCTTTAGAACCTGATGGGGTGGGCCGCATCTGGGGCCAAGGCCCGCTACGTGATTGGGCAAAGGAATGCGCGAGTGACCGGGAAAGATCAGCCAATGCTGCTTACGCTTCGTGAACGACCGGGGGTGTTTGTGCCGGTTGCGGTCTGGCTGGTGTTGACGATCCTGGCGGGTTTGGCCGGTCCGTTCGAGACCTATCAACTGTTGGCGCCGGGTCCGCGTCTGGCCTATTGGGCGCTGATCGTTGGGGTCTCGGTTCTGGTGGATATGGGATTTCGGGTCCTGCTACGGGGGCAGGCGTTGGGGCGGCGGTTGGCGGCGCGTCTGGGCTTTGCCATCTTGCTGGGGTGGCTGGTGCATCTGATCAATATGGCGGTGTTGGACGGCTGGTTTGGCTGGTCCAGTTTGGCGTGGTTGGTGGGGATTGTCTGGGTGATCGCAATGGCGGTCGAAGGGCTGGTTGCGCTTAACCGTGTGGTTCATACAGCCCAGCCGACGGAGCAGACCGACGAATCCCCAGACGCGTCATTTCAAAGCCGTTTGCCGCTTGATCGGCGCGGGACGTTGGTGCGACTGGAGGCGCAGGATCACTACTTGAAGGTGGTCACAGACATCGGAGAAGCGCTGATTCTGATGCGCCTGTCTGATGCCGAAACCGAACTGGCAGCGTTCGATGGGCTGCGGGTGCATCGGTCGCATTGGGTTGCTATTGGTCAGGTCCAAAAGGTCCAGCGCCGCGAAGGCCGCCTGATGCTGACAATGCAGGACGGGGCCGAGGTGCCGGTGAGCCGCACCTATCGTCCCGGCGTCGAAGCAGCGGGCCTGACGGTCTAGATCGGTACCGGCACCATGGTGCCCTGGAGAATGGCGATCAATTTGTCCTGATCCCCGGTCCGAGCAACGACCTCGGCGGTGACGATGACCAGTTTGCGCCCCGGTTTGATCACCCGCCCGGTCGCGATCAGCAGATCACCGCGCGCAGGGGCCAAGAGGTTGATCTTGATTTCGGCTGTGACCACTTCGTGATCTTCGGGGATCACAGTCAGTGCCGCATAGCCCGCCGACGTATCCCCGATGGCAAAGCTGAGCGCAGCATGTCCATGGCCCTGTTGTTGGCGGGATCCCGGCAGGATTGGGGCTTTGATCACCACTTGGCCGGATTGGACATCTGCCAACTGGGCCCCAAGGGTTTGCATCATCGCCTGCTGCTCAAAACTGCCTGCGATCCGGTCATTTAGCGTTTGGGTCATGGTCTCCTCCTGGGGGTACGATATTCGCGGTATTTGCGTCATGCAACGCAAACCTGTGGTTGCAACTCTTGTATTCTGTTATATAACGCTCTGTAATTAATCGTTTTTATAGTTTACCGAGTGATGGGTATGGGGCGAATACGAGTATTTCTGAGGGCCTTGGTGCATCGGGTGGTTCGGCCGTCGATGTTACTTGTCTGGTGCGTGTTAACGCTTGCAGCGACGGTGATGGGGCCGTTCAATACCCTGACTCTGCTGCAAACCGGAGAGCGGGGCCTGTATTGGGGCGTCATCGTTGGGGCCTCGATTGTGTTTTCTTCGACCTTGGCCGAGCTCAGTGCGCTATTCGTGGCCGATCGCCATAGCCGTCAATTTGACGCGCTGCGGATTGGCCTGATGACCTTGGTTTTCTCGCCATTTGTTTATTTCTGGACGCTTTTTTGCATATCTTCTCAATCCGCGAATGGGCCAAGCCCGTGGACAATCGCGTTGTTCGTGGCACTGATCGGGACCGTCATCCATGTGAGTGTGCGGATAATCCGGTCCGAACAATCGCATTTTCTGAACCAAGAAGACGGGACTGTAAGTGTTGACCCGACGCCCGAACCCGACCCGCCCGAACCCGGTCCGCGTTTGATGCGCAGACTGCCAAGCGGGGCGGTTGGGCCAGTGTTGCGGCTTTCGGCGAGCGACCACTTTGTCGCGGTTGTCCTGCCCGGCGAAGTGCATAGCCTGCGTATGCGGTTTTCCGATGCGATCGACGAGATGGACGGATGCAAGGGCGACTGTGCGCACCGCTCGCATTGGGTGGCTCATGCGGCTGTTCAAGAGGTTGAACGCGAGGGCGCCAGGACATTTCTGCGGCTGGTGAATGGGGATCAGATCCCTGTCAGCCGCACCTACCGCTCCCGATGGGAAGAGGCTGGCCTGCTGTAATCATACCTAGCCACGGCGTGGCGTCATGTTGCGCAACAGCGCCTGAATAGCACGAGGCGCGGTCAAATCGGCCGTTTCCGGCGCAGCATCCAGGGCGCTTTCGACATCTTTGACCAGAATTCCGATGGAATTATCATCGCTCAGCCCGTGGCGTGCGAACTCGATCGTCTCGAAATTCGAGGCGAACCAGTTCTGCCCCGAGGACGTGTGCATCAGCGCCAATAGCTGCTTTTCGTTGAGCCCGGCCTCGTCTGCCCAATCCAGCACCAAACGTGTCAGCGCGGTGTTCGCAGCGGCCAGTATGTTGTTCAGAACTTTGGCCTGCATGCCGCTGCCAAAGGGGCCCATGCGGTGGAAATGCCGTCCCATCGCATCAAACAAGGGCTGCGCGGCGTCCAGGGAATCGGTGTCTCCACCCAGCATGAAGGATAGCCGCCGCTCTTGTGCTGCGATGGCCGCGCCCGACATGGGAGCATCAATAAGCGTGATATGGGCGGGAATGCGGTCGCGCAGGGCGCGGACATATTTCGGCGACAGGGTCGAAGAAATGATGATGCGTTTAACTGTGTCGGCGCGCTGTACAAATCCCTGTGCGCCAAAGAGCACATCTTCGGTCTGCGCAATATCCCGGACGACCGTGATCAGCGTGCCGAGCCCCGCAGCAAAGCGATCAACGTCCAGCATATACGGCGACAGCGTGTCAAAGTCCTGGGCGGGCCGTGTATCAAATCCACGCGCCTTAAACCCCGCAGCCAAAAGCGCCCGAAGCATCGGAGCACCCATGCGACCGCACCCGGCGACTCCGATTACTTCACGATTGTTTCGTCTTTCACGAACATGTTCGCCCATGCGCGGTCGATTAGCTCCGGTGTCATTTGATACGGGATGCCTTCGAATTCGCAGATCGAAATCATCTGGTCAATCAGGAACACAGGCTGATAGTTCGCATAGACGTTGTCGATGGTCGGGTATTTTTCCTGCAACAGGTGGATCAGCGCCGTTTCGTCCAGCGGCACGCCCTTCTTGCGGGCCACCAGCGCAAAGATTTTCAAGAAATTTTCCTGGCTCGGCCCGTCGATTTTGATCTTGAAGAAGATCCGGCGCAGGGCGGCCTGGTCGAAAATCTCGTTCGGGTGGAAGTTGGTCGAGAAAATCACCAGCGTGTCGAATGGCACCTCGAATTTTTCACCCGATTGCAGGGCCAGGATGTCTTTGCCTTCTTCCAGCGGAACGATCCAGCGGTTGACCAGCGACTGGGGCGGTTCGGCCTGGCGACCAAGGTCATCAACGATGAAAATCCCGCCCGAGGATTTGAATTGCAGCGGCGCCTGATAGGTGCGCGCCGTCGGGTTATAGACCAGATCCAACATGTCCAGGGACAGCTCGCCGCCGGTGATGACCGTGGGCCTATCACAGCGCACATAGCGGGTATCAAAGCTGCGGCGTCGGCGCAGAGAGTTAGGATCGTCCTGTTCGGATTCAGCAGCGGAATGAACGATCGGGTCATAGACGGTGATCACCTGCCCCGAGTATTCCACGGCGCGCGGGACATAGATCTTATCCCCCATCGCATCACGGATACCGTTCGAAATCGAGGATTTCCCGTTGCCCGGCGGGCCATACATCAGGATCGACCGACCCGAACCCACAGCGGGGCCAAGGTTCGACAGCAGATCGGGTGGCAACACCAGATGCCCCATGGCGTCGGTCAATTGCTGACGTGTGATCTGAATGTTGCGGATTGACTGGCGTTTGACCTGCTCGCGGTAGACTTCTAGCGGGACGGGCATTGCGCCGAAATATTCCGATTGTGACAGCGCATCCAACGCGCGGGCCTTGCCTGCGTCGGTCAACTGATAGCCCATCTCGTTGCCGCTGTTGGCGTTCAGGGTTCCCGTTGCCTCTAGTAGGCGCTGCTCGCGGGCGATGTCGATCAGTTCTTGGGTGACTTGGCGTGGCAGACAGATCGCCTCGGCCACCTCGGTGACGGTGGTCACATTCTTGCGGAACATGGTTTTCAGCAGGATATCCCGCATCATCGGCAGCGGAAGCTGCATTCCCTCCAGGCTGCTGGGCGGCGGAGGAGGGGTCACCTTGGAGGTAGTCGGCGCTTGCATGTTCATGGCGTCTGATCGTCCCGATTCATGAGGATGCGGCCCCAAACGGGGCGGTTCAGGTCAATCTGGCGGAACAAGGTGGCGAAAAGATGGAGACGGGTCGAAAAATCACATCAAGCCACGCGATTTATGCCCCGTAGATCAGGCCCAGCAGCAGATAGATCGACAAGGTCGCCGCCAAAGGAAGCCCCATCGGAAAGTCGCGCTTGCGGCTCCAGCTTTCCCAATCGGGGGCCATGCGGCGCAGGGGGCTGAATTTCGCGATCCGGTGGGTTGCGTACCCTGCCAGCAGGCAGGCGGCGAACAGCGCGATCAGGAAACGGATGTCGCCAAAGGCGATATAGGGCGCTGCGGCGGCGGCAAATTTTGCATCACCTGCGCCGACCAAACCGGCCGCGTTCAGCGCGATTCCGACCAACAGGATGATCACAAGATGCGACAATTGCCAGCCCATGGTTTGCAAGGACATCACAAAGGGCGCGACCACCAGGAAAATCGCGACCATGGCCAGCACAGCGTAGTTAGGGATGCGCATGGCGCGCATATCCGACCAAGCCACCCAAACGCAGATCGGCAGGGACAGGATGAATAGCGGCAAAGCCAAGTCGCGGGGCAGGGCCAGGCTGAGATGGGCAAAAAGCTCGGTCACCGTGATCGTCCGTCAGCTTTCCAGCGCGCGTAGGCTGCGTACGGCGGCCTCAAAGTGCTGGGGATGGGTGTCGATGGCTTCGCGCAGCAGGCCTTTGCCCGTCGTCACATCGCCTTGTTTAACAGCGCTCAGCCCCATTGTGTGCAGCAATTGCGCGCGTTCGGTCTGGCTCATTGGGATGACGGGCAGGGCATAGTTGCGCTGCGCGCCGCGGGCCAGGACCAGGTTGTTTTTCGCGGTGAACAGTTTTTCATCGTTGCGGATCGCGTCCGAGAACAGCCGCTCTGCCTCGGAGAAATCGCCGCGCGTCAGTTTCGAATAGCCCCAGTTGTTCAGAACGCCGGCAGGGCGCGTCGTCAGGCCCACGGCGATTTCATAGAAACTGTCGGCTTTTTTCCACTCTTTGTTCGAGTCAGCGACCATTGCCTCCAGGCGGTAACGTTTGAAGGTCTCAAAGGTGGGGGGGACGCCGTCCAGAACCTTATCTGCCTCGTCCCATTTGCCAGTGCGGATCAGGGCGTCGGCCAGATCAACGCGGTCGTCATTCAGGGCCTCGGGGTGCTCGACGACTTTGCGCCAGACGGGCACGGCTTCGGTTGCGCGGTTGGCGCGCACCAGCGATGTCGCCAGCCCGCGACGCAGATCAACCCGATCAGGGTTTTCCTTCACCGAGCGGGTGAAGTAGATCACGGCCTCGTTAGGGTCGGCGACCGTCAGCATGATGTCTGACAGGTTGTTCTGATCAACCGCGTTCACCGCGCTGATCGCTCTGTCTACCTCGTTTTTTCCGCGGATCTGATCACATGCGGAAAGGCTGACCGCACCGGTCAGGCACAGGGTAAAGATGAGAGGGTGGCGCATTGATTGCGTCCTTTTACTGCTCTTGCCCGATCATGGTATCTGACGGATCAGGTAGTCGCTGCTACCACGTCGTACCAATTTATAATCTTGTTCTTGCTCAGGATCATACGCAGTATTTTCAGATTTTGCGAGTGCCAAGCGTAAATTATCCCGAATTGAGTCACTTTCGCCATCATCCAGTGCATAGGCCTTCTGGAAAATCTGTACCGCTTCGCCGGTTTTGCCGCGTTCCATAAGGACAACGCCCAGATTGTTCCACACTTCGGGGATGGCCTGATCGGTGTTCACAGCGCGGCGCAGCAGGGTTTCGGACTGACCCAGACGTCCCAGGCCCAGGTTGGCAGTGCCCAGTCCGGCCAGCACATCCACTGTCATCCCATGCGCCAGTGCCGCGCGCGAATAGGCTTGTAGCGCCAGTTCATATTCGCCCGCATCCATCAGACGCTGCCCCACCAAAAGCCCGTCTACGGCCTGACCATTTCGAGCCAGACCGGGCGCGTTTACCCCGTCCTTGGACGTACCAAGGCCGCCCGTTGAACAGGCGGCCAGAGCGATGGTGCTCAGCAGGGCGATGCCTGCCTTCATCCGTTTCATAGGGTTAACTGCTCACTTGCCCAGTTCCAAAATACCGATGGCCGAAGGCGCGACCAGAATGATCAGCAGCGGCGGCACGGTTAGCGCCATTGTGGCAAGTGTCATCTTGGTCGGCAACTTGTTTGCGGCCTCTTCGGCGCGCATCACGCGTTTGTCACGCATTTCACCGGCATAGACGCGCAGGGCCTCGGCGATGGAGGTACCGAAAGTGGCGGATTGCACCAGAACGGTCACAAAGCTGGACACATCCGCAACACCGCAGCGTTCGCCCATATCGGCCAGAACGGTGGACTTTTCTTTGCCGGCCTTGATCTGATGCGAGACAATCTCGAATTCGTCAGCCAGCGCGGGATAGGACGCGCGGATTTCCTTGGAAACGCGGATGATCGACTGATCCAGGGATTGCCCCGCCTCGACGCAGACCAGCATCATGTCCAGCGCGTCGGGGAAACCAGCGGTGATTTCTTCCTGGCGTTTCTGCTGGCGTTTGGTCACCCAGTATTTGGGCAACATATAGCCCGCACATCCAGGCCCCAGAATCCACATCAGTGTTTGCTGAGTGGTGGGTTCCTTGCCGGACAGAACCAGCATGAAATAGGCCACGCCCAAGGCCAAACCGCCCAGACCCAGCGCAAATTGCGCAAAGTGATAGAACCGGACGGCGTCTTTGGAACGGTACCCAGCCTGCAACAGTTTTTGGTGAACGGCCGAGTATTCTTTTTCGTTCTGCGGCTCGAGGAATGTCGAATATTTCTCAAGCTTGTCGTTGCTTTTGGCTGTACGCAGGCCGCCGGATTTGCCCGACTTGCGGCTGGCTTTCTCGGCCTGCCGGTGGTCTTTGTTCAGCTTGTCCAGCGGGTCGGATTTCTGACCCAGCAGGATCATGACCGCCGCCATGATCAGTCCCAGCGCCAACAGGCCGACCAGAATGACAGGGCCGAAAGGGGCCAGGTCTTCTCCGAGGATTGTATTGAAGATGTCCATTGGTGCTCTCCTCAAACCTTGATGTCGACAAGAATGCGCATGATGATCAGGTTGGCGCCCAGGAACAGACCCACCGCGATACAGGCGGGCACGAACAGAGCGTGATCCAGAACTTCGTCATAGTAGTTCGGATCCATGACGTTGATCGCAATCAGGGCCAACACAGGAAAGGCCGAGAGGAACTTACCGGACCACTGGGCCTCGGCCGTGATGGCCTTCACGCGGCGGAACAGTTTGAAACGTGCGCGGATCACCTTGGCCAGGCCGGCCAGGATCTCGGCCAGGTTACCACCCGATTGCTGCTGGATGGTCACGGCCACGGCCAGGAACCGCATGTCCTGCATGTCCAGGCGTTCGGCCATGTCCTTGAGCGCCTCGCCGACGTCGCGCCCATACTGGGCCTCGTCTGCGATCATGCCGAATTCGGTGGCCAGGGGGTCTGCGACCTCTTTGGCGACGATCTGGATAGCCGAGCTGAACGGGTGCCCCACGCGCAGGCTGCGGACCATCAGTTCCACGGCGTCGGGCAGCTGTTCCTCGATCATGTTCATGCGTTTCTTGGCTTTGCCGTTCACCCAGAAATACACGCCGCCGATGCCCATCGCACCAGACAGAGCCATCCGCAGAGGAGGCGAGGTATCGGTGCCAACGGTCAGGCCGAAAAACGCCACGACGCTGAGCAGCCCCATGATCATCATCAACTGGGTCGGTGTGAACGCGATGGCCGCTTTTTGCGCACGGTCCGCCAGCATCGAATAAATCGGGATGGACCGCGATTTCATGTGCTGGCTCATCTCCTTGCGGAGCGTTTCCATCACCTCGGCGCGGTTGGTGCCTTTTTCCAGCATCTCCAACCGGCGGTTCACACGGCTGTTCAGGCTGATCGAGCGACCAAAGACCGTCAGGTAGATCCCTTCGACCAGGACCAGCACACCGACAAAGATCAGCGCGTAGATAAGTGGTTCCATACTGATGGCCATTTGAATTACTCCGCGGCTGCTGGTTCAAAGATGGATGGGGGCAGATCGTAACCCCACAGACGAAAGCGTTCCGAGAAGTGCGAGCGCACGCCGGTTGCGGTGAAATGGCCCATGATCTTGTTGTCGGGGGTCAGACCGACACGCTGAAAGCGGAAGACCTCTTGCATGGAAATCACGTCGCCCTCCATGCCGGTGATCTCGGTGATCGAGGTCATGCGACGCGACCCATCCTGCAAACGCGAGGCCTGCACAATCAGGTTCACAGCCGAAGAAATCTGGCTGCGGACGGCCTTGATCGGCATTTCGATTCCGGCCATCGCGATCATGTTTTCCAGACGGCTGACACCATCACGCGCGCTGTTGGCGTGGATCGTGGTCATCGAGCCATCGTGGCCGGTGTTCATGGCCTGCAACATGTCGATGACCTCTTCGCCGCGGGTTTCCCCCACGATGATCCGGTCAGGACGCATCCGCAGAGCGTTGCGCAAACAATCCCGCTGGCTGACCTCGCCCTTGCCTTCGACGTTGGGCGGGCGGGATTCCATCCGGCCCACGTGGACCTGTTGCAGCTGAAGTTCGGCGGTGTCTTCGATTGTCAGGATGCGTTCGGAATCGCCAATGAAGGACGACAAAGCGTTCAGCGTGGTCGTTTTACCAGAGCCCGTACCGCCCGACACGATGATGTTCAGGCGCGTGGCGACGGCGGCTTGCAAATAGGCGGCCATCTCCTCGGAGAACGCGCCAAAGCGGACCAGATCGTCGATCCCCAGTTTCTCTTTCTTGAACTTACGAATGGAAACCAGCGACCCGTCCACGGCAACTGGCGGCACCATGGCGTTGAAACGCGAACCATCGGCCAGACGGGCGTCAACATAGGGGTTGGATTCGTCGACGCGGCGTCCCACGGCGGACACGATTTTGTCGATGATCCGCAGCAGGTGCTTTTCGTCCTTGAAGGTGACGTCGCTAAGCTCCAGCTTGCCAGCGCGTTCAACAAAGATGCGCTGTGGGCCGTTGACCAGAATATCGTTGACGCTGTCGTCTTTGAGCAGGGTTTCCAGCGGGCCTAGGCCTGTCACCTCGTCATACAGTTCCTGGTTCAGGGTGGTGCGATCCTCGCGGTTCAGCACGATTCCCTTTTCTTCAAGAATTTCGGTGGTGATCGAGCTGATCTCGGCGCGCAGTTCGGCCTCGCTTGCGGTTTCCAGCGCCCCAAGGTTCAGATTGTCCAGCAACGCGCGGTGCAGTTCCAGCTTGATTTCCGACAGGCGTTCTTTGCGTTTGCGTTCCTTGTCTGCCGTAGGGGCCTGAGCGGCGGCTTTGGGCATCGGCTTGCGAATGACCACGGATTGCGCGGGCGCCTTTTCCTCGGTCCCGGGGTTGGGCGCTTCGACAGCTTTGACGCCTTTCGGCGCGGGGGTGTTTGCTGGTTTTTTGTAACGCGAAAACATCAGTTAATCCCTTGAATCCTTAGCCGGCTTCGGCGGCCTGCTGCCCCAGGTCATGAAGCGACCCGGCCAGTTTGGCGATTTCTTTGCGCAGGGGGTTCTTGCTGGCGCTTTGCGCCAGGGGCAGACCATGGTCGCCAGCCTGCGTTACTTGCTTGCCTCCGTCGGGCATTTGCAAGTCGATCGAGATGCCAAGGCTTTCGGCCAGGCGTTTGACCCGCGATTTTCCGTTCAAATCGGTGAATTTCGGCCCGCGGTTCAACACAAAGCGCAGCTTGTCAAAGGGCAGGTCCTCGGCTTGCAGGGCGCGCTTCAGGCGCAATGCGTTCTGTGCCGAGCGCATGTCCAGCTCGAGCGTGGCGAAATAGATATGGGCCGCGTTCAGGATTGCTTCGGTCCAGACGACGAGCGTTTTGGGCATGTCCACGATCACGTAGTCAAAGTGGCGGCGCGCCATTTCGGTCACCCGCAGGATGTCTTCTGAGGTGATCAGGTCCAGCGGAATGATATCTGCCGGCGCCGTCAGAACGTGGATTTTGTCCTCGAAGGACATCAAAGCCTGCATGAATACATCGTCATCCATGGCTTCGGTGTCCGTCAGCATTTCGAAAACAGCGTCGCGGCGCGGCAGGTCGAAATAGGTCGAGACCGAGCCGAATTGCAGATCGAAATCCAGAACGCAGACACGCGGAGGCGTTTCCCCCTTCTTGGCGGATTGAACCAGTTCCCAGCCCAGGTTGACGGCCAGAGTGGTTGCGCCCGTGCCGCCCGCCAGGCCGTGTACGGCGATCAGAACGCCCTCGCGGTCATGGGCCGATTTGGCCACAGAGACCGGTGCGGCTGTAACGGCCTCGGGGTGGTACTGAATTTCCGGCTCGGGGGTGCGAATGCGTTCGACCGCGGCCATCAGTTCGTTTTCTGGCAGAGGGTAGGGGACAAATTCATCGGCGCCCTGACGCAGCAACTGGTGCAGCGCGGCGGGGCTTACATCGTCCGCGATCAGGATCACCTTGATGTTGCGATCTTTGGCCTGGCTGATGATTTCGCCCAGAAGAACAAGATTGTCTTCGTCCTCGGAATCCACCGCCATGGCGACAAACTCCAGTGTTTCAGCATCGGGTTGTTGAAAGAAAGGTAACGCGTCCGAAAACCCCAGATCCCCCCAGCTTTCGCCAAGAAGCTGCTCCATGTCTTCGATCAGCAAATCGAAATTCTGCACGTCCCGACTGATGGTACAAGCCTGAATGGGGCTTGGCTCGGGTTGCAGATTTGCTTCGCTCGTCATTGCCTTGTCTTCCTTATCAGGTTCGCAAGCAACAGAGAGGGCGTGGTTCTCAAGTCCTGTTCGTGGCCCCAACCTGTGCTCGCTACGCTCTTTGATCAGAACGCACCAATCCCATTGACGCTAAGATCGTCCTCAACTTGGGCGGAAATAGGGCCAAAAGATCGTCATTGTTTGGAGAATTCGGACTAATCCGTGGAAATCGCAGGATTGTTCAGATTATTCGGTCGTCGAGAAATCTGTACCCGTGATCGAGCTCAGGCCGGTATCGGGACGGGCACTGTTGACGTATTCACGGTACACAATCGCAGCGTATTTGCCGTCCAGCTCTGCGGCGTTCCGCTTCACAAAACCGCTGACTTCGGTCACGGTGCGACGGTTGCGGCGCTCGCGGCCTTCGGTCACGATCAGCGGCTGGGTTTCCCCATGCGAGACGACTGCCTCAAGCCGTGAACGGCTGATGCCTTGCGAGACCAGATAAGACACGACAGCACGTGCCCGGCGCAGGCCCAGACGTTTGTTGAATGCGTTCGAGCCAACCGCATCGGTGTGGCCATAGACGCGGAAACGAACCTCGGGGAACTGTTTGATCCAGTCAGCCTGTCTGTGCAGCGCGACGCGTGCGGCCTGGTCCAACTGCGAAGAGTTGAACGCAAAATTCACTGTGCTGCCGACGTCGGCGTCAAAACGGCGTGCAAGATCAATGACATAGCCCTTTTCTCCGCTCATCACCATGGTGTTGTTCATGGTTGAATTGCCGAAATCACCACCCGCGACCAAGGCCCCGGCTTCGCCGGTAAATGTCGAGTAGGATTTGGTGCCTTCGCAACCGCTTACGACGATTAGGCTGCCAATCAGAAGGGCGGGAAGAACCGGACGTTTGTTCATCGTATCAATCCATCACATAGCCATAAGAGCCGCTGAAATCCTGCCGCGCAACTTCGCCTGCGCCACCTTTCAGGCGGCGGCTTTTGTCGCGGGCGACCTTCCCATTCAGGAACAGGTCTTTTTCCGAGGGCGGGGTGATGCGGTCTGTTGGCAGGGCCAGAACTTCGCCGCGGGTCGGTGTGACCAGATGCGCCGTGATGATGATCACCAGCTCTGACTGCGACCGTTGATATTGTGCGCTGCGGAACAGTGTGCCCAGAATCGGGATGTCGCCCAGCCACGGCACCTGACCGTTGGTATCTAGGAAATCGTCTTGCAGAAGCCCAGCGATGGCAAAGCTCTCGCCGTCACGCAGCTCGACCGTGGTCGAGGTCTCGCGGCGGCGGAACGCATCAATGGTAAAGGCGTTCGAGGTAAACCCGTTCGTCGGGTCGATCGAAGACACGGCTGCTTCGAGTTCCAGGTTGATCAAGTCGCCATCCACAACGCGGGGGATGAAGTTCAGCTCGACACCAAAAGGTTTGAACTCGACGGTGACGCCGCCGTTGTCCTGACTGACCGGAACGGGATATTCGCCGCCCGCCAAGAACTTGGCCTCTTGGCCCGAAAGGGCGGTCAGGTTCGGTTCGGCCAGGCTGCGGACGACCCCTTTGGTTTCAAGGGCTTCCAGCAGAACGCCGACTTCGACCGAACCAGCGCTGAAGCCAAACAGCATCGCGCCGTTTGCCTCGGAGGTGCCGGGAATCGTGCCGCCCAAGGAATTCCCCTGCGAGCCAGAGTTGTTATTGGTGTTGGTGCCGCCGGAAATATTGGCATTGCCGCCCAAGATCGAGCCGTCCAGCGCAAGCGAGGTGCTCAGCGATTTGGACACGCTGCGCTCCATCTCGGCGAAACGGACCTTGAGCATGACCTGCTGTACACCGCCCACCGACATCAGGTTTGACACTCGTTGCGGCGCGTAGCGTTCCGCCAGATCCAGGGCGCGTTGCAAACGCGCCGCGCTGGAGGCGGTGCCGGACAGGACGATCCCGTCATTGGCAGTGCGCACTTCGATTTTCTCACCAGGAAGGATCTGGCGCAGGCGTTCTTTGAATTCGGTGATGTCAGCCGCGACAACCACATCCACATTCGTCATCAGTTTGCCCGAGGCATCCAGAATCGTCAGTGTGGTGATGCCTGGGGATTTCCCCAAGACATAGATCGTGCGATCCGACAGAGACGAGATGTCAGCAATGGCCGGATTGGCAATCGACAGCTCGGCAAAGGGCGTTTCGCTTTCGACAACGACCGCGCGATTCATGGGAACGTTCAGCGCCGTCGAGGTGCCCCGTTTGACCACGCGCAGGTTCTGAGCTTCAGCCGGAGTGCTGAAACTTGTCGCCGCAAATGCCAGGGACAGCCCAATGGTGGCTGCTTTGAAGATCATATTGAATTTCATGTGACCTGCCTCTTCGATCACGCCTCGGGATCGGGTCTTTTTGCCCGCTCGTTTGGGACACCATGCGCGAAAAGAGGAAACTTTGCAAGAATCAATAGGTTCGGGGGTGATTCTGATGTTGCACCCGAGGAAAAGCCCGGCTGGATGCGGCGAAAATGCAACGGGGTGGCCATTTGACTGGCCACCCCGCAAAGGCGTTTTCGATGTTCGGGCCAAGCTTAGTTGGTGCAGGGGATCGGGATTTGCACCACGTCCGACCCACGACGGGTACGGATTGTGCAGACCTCTTTTTTCTGAGCGACCTGTTCTTCTACAACCGGAGCCGCATCTTTCAGCCCCAGCAAAGAGCGCATGTCGACCTCGACCGCCTGAGCAACGCTGTCGTCCTCGGCCCCCACCAGTGCCAGCGACAGCCGACCTGTGGATTGCGCCTGTGCCAGCGCGGCAACCTGTTGCGAGTTCGCCGTAACCGTTACAGTCCGGGCAATCGCGGCTTCGGTGTTGTCGCCATTGGCGGTTTGGTCAACCGCGATCAGCTGAATGTTCGTCTGGATCAGCTTGGTGACTTCGCGGCGCTCGTTTACGGTGCCGACGTTCACTTCGCCCGTCCAATACACGTCAACAACATCACCGGGACGCAAGAAGCCCGAAACACCTGTGGCCACGTCTACCTTGACGGTGAAGGCACGCATGCCGCGCTTCAGTCGCGAGGTCAGGCCGGCATCTTCGCCGGGCTCGGTGACCTTGACGGCCATGACGGCTTCGTTCGGCTCCATGGCGCGCAAAACGATGCGGCGCATATCCGGGTTTTCGGGGTTGGGGAACAGAGCGTCTGCTTTGGAGAATGTGCCCTCGGGCAGCGATTTCTCGGGCCATTTGACCATGCGGACGTCTTCTGGCTTCAGCACTTCACCATATTTTAGGGCGCGCTTTGCGACGATGATGTCCACGGTCTGGATCACTTCGGCACGGACGGCGTTCGCTCGGGCCAGCTCGTTCTGGTAGCCAGAAATATAGTTTTTGGCCATGTAAACGGCAAAGCCCGCAAGGGCCAGGCCGGCAATCAGGACAAGTCCAAAGACTCCACGCATGTGATTTCCTTTCGTAGCTCTTCTGCCTCGAAACCGGAAAATCCGGTTATTCAATTGTTATATCTACCAGAGGAATATGGCGGAAAAGCGCCGTGTGGGCGGCTCTTTGGCGGCGTCTGATAGCAAAAGAGCCGCGACATGCGCGGCTCTTTGTAATCGTGTCTCCGGGCTGGTTTCAGACCCGGTGGCCCAGGGCCGATTAACCGCCGATGGTGGTCGTTGCGTCTGCAGAGTTCAGAGCAGTCGTCATCTCGGTGGTCAGGGTCGAAGTCGAAGTTTCGACTGCGGTGAAGGCTGCAACGCCCAGGCCAACAACGGCTGCGGTCAGCACAACCCAGTCAACAGTTACGGCGCCGTTTTCGTCTTTGCGGAAGTTTTTGATGAAGTTGATCATGGTTTAGTCCCTTCAGGATTAGATTCGATTTTAAGTTTGACCTTGTCGGCGTGGTGCGGTCTCTCTCTCCGGCCCGCTGCCGTCTTGGTATGACAGTAATAAGCCATCGGATTCGGGCGAGAGTTGGGCGTGATTGGTACAATTCTGAAGAATTAATTAATCCCTTTTGGGGCAGGGGACTTTGGTGTGGCATTGGATGCCCAGGGGCTCTGGTTCAAACGGAAAACGGGCCGCGCTGGACTGCGCGACCCGCCAAGTTCTGGTCTGTGGTGCCCGGCCTTAGCCGCTGATTGTCGATGTGGCGTCTGCGGTATTCATTGCGGTGGCCATCTCGGTCGTCAGGGTAGACGTTGATGTTTCCACTGCGAGGGTCCCGCCAACGCCGATTCCGACCACAGCAGCGGTCAGCACGACCCAATCAATTGTGACAGCACCGTTTTCGTTGTTGCGAAAGTTTTTGATGAACTTGATCATTGGTTTTCCTCGTTAAATACAATCACTCGATACACATGCCGCCAGTGCAGTTCGAACTGCGCCTGTGTGTGCGCGGCATAGACTGAAGATCGAAGGAAAACACGGCGCAAATAGGGCCTGACCCGAGCGATTTTTCGAAGATCGGCCCCTGGCCGTGAACTGATCGAAATCGCGCGATCAAACCTGCAAACAGCAAAAGAGCCGCGACATGCGCGGCTCTTTGTAATCGTGTCTCCGGGCTGGTTTCAGACCCGGTGGCCCAGGGCCGATTAACCGCCGATGGTGGTCGTTGCGTCTGCAGAGTTCAGAGCAGTCGTCATCTCGGTGGTCAGGGTCGAAGTCGAAGTTTCGACTGCGGTGAAGGCTGCAACGCCCAGGCCAACAACGGCTGCGGTCAGCACAACCCAGTCAACAGTTACGGCGCCGTTTTCGTCTTTGCGGAAGTTTTTGATGAAGTTGATCATGGTTTAGTCCCTTCAGAGTTTTTGTTTGACCACGTTGACGTTAGCGGGCCTCTCTCAACTTGCCCCGTCGCTGCGGTATGTTCGTAATTTGCTGGCCAATTCAGGCCGGAGTAGGGCTGGATCTGAACCATTTCGTGAAAACTATGGTTCTTTTCCGTGTGCTTTGGCTGCCTTAGCCGCCAAAGGTCGTTGTTGCATCCGCCGCGTTCAATGTGGTCTGGGTTCGCTGAGTAACGGTGCCGACGGGGGCCTCGACCAGCGGGATGATCGCGATGACAAGACCGATGATCCCGGCGGTGATCACCACCCAGTCAATCGTTACGGCCCCGTCCTCGTCGTTGCGGAAATTCCGTTTATCATTAGCCATTCAGACGCCTTTCGCTTCGTAAACTTGTACTCGTGATGTAGGGCGCGAGGCCCCGCTCTGTCCCGCCATCATGTTGGAACGTGGTGACGAAAGCCGGGCATGAATGCGGCGAAACTTTCTCCGAAATGTACAAATCGAATAAGTTTCGGCTCTCGTGAAAAGAGCCGCGACATGCGCGGCTCTTTGAATTCGTGTCTCCGGGCTGGTTTCAGACCCGGTGGCCTAGGGCCGATTAACCGCCGATGGTGGTCGTTGCGTCTGCAGAGTTCAGAGCAGTCGTCATCTCGGTGGTCAGGGTCGAAGTCGAAGTTTCGACTGCGGTGAAGGCTGCAACGCCCAGGCCAACAACGGCTGCGGTCAGCACAACCCAGTCAACAGTTACGGCGCCGTTTTCGTCTTTGCGGAAGTTTTTGATGAAGTTGATCATGGTTTAGTCCTTTGAATGTATGTTGCTCGTTTTTCCCACCCCAACGACTTGCGCCTCTCTCACTGGCTCGTTCCGTCGTGGTATGACTGAATATAGCCACCCGATTTGGGCAAGAGTGCGGCGCGATTTTAGCGAAAATGGTGAATTTTCGAAAACTGGTGAAAAATCATTTAACATAATGATTTTATAGAGAAAAAAGTGTAATTTTTGTGAGTATACGACCCTTGGTCGGGGTGAATGTGGCAGGAATTCCAGATTTCCCTACAGGTTTTGGGGCGTGGACTGGTCTGAAGCGCTGTTTTTTGCGAGAATGGGACAAAACAGGCAGAACAGGTACCCCCATGATATTCCGGCTACGGCTACTTGGTGTCGTTTTGGCGCTGTCGATCTCAGGCAGCGCAGGGGCCGAGTCGCCTCCGCCCTTTCAGGATTTTACCTTTAAGCGCGTGAAGCCGCCCAGCGGCAGCTCCAAACGGATCAATGTTCAAATCACACCTGAAGACACGCGGGCGCAGCAAGCTGCTGCCCCGAAACCGGATCCCACGTCAGAACCTGTGGCCCAGTCGAAAGAGTTTGCGTGGTTTTGGGAACAGATTTCCCCGGATCTGACGGCCAGCGGGCCGGGGCGGCTTGAACCTGCGCTGATCCGGGTTGCCAACCCTCCGGGCGGGGTGGGGGTGGCGGCGCCGCGTTTGCAGACCCTGCTGAGTATCGCCAAGACCCGCAACGCCGAACTGTTGCTGAACACGGTTGGCACTGGCGTTTCACCTGCGCTTGTACTGGCGGTGATCGCGGTCGAATCCGGTGGCCGCGCGGATGCGGTTAGCGGAGCAGGGGCGCAAGGCCTGATGCAGTTGATCCCCGCCACGGCCGAACGCTTTGGTGTTGCGGATGCGTTGAACGCCGGGGAAAACATTAAGGGCGGGACCGCCTATCTGGATTGGCTACTCAAGGAGTTCGACGGTGATCCGATCTTGGCGCTGGCGGCGTATAACGCGGGCGAAAACGCCGTGCGCAAACATGGCGGTGTCCCGCCTTTTGCTGAAACGCGGGCCTATGTGCCCAAGGTTCTGGCGGCCTTTGGAGTGGCGCGGGGGCTGTGTCGGACGCCGCCGCAGCTGATTTCAGACGGCTGCGTGTTCAATCTGGGCGGCTGAACGCAAAAGCCCGGCCACGATGGGCCGGGCTTCGATGCGTCAAGTAAGGGTGGGCCTTAGTCGACGATCGTTGCTTGGGTGGCTGCGCGCAGCTCTGCCTCGGTGACGCCATCGGCGCATTCGACGATTTTCAGCCCGCCGTCCACAACGTCCAGTACACCCAGGTTGGTTATGATGCGATCGACAACCGATTTACCAGTCAGCGGCAGGGTGCATTCGGTCAACACCTTGCTGTCGCCATGCTTGTTGGTGTGATCCATCACGACAACCACACGGCCAACACCGGCGACCAGATCCATCGCGCCGCCCATGCCTTTGACCAGCTTGCCGGGGATCATCCAGTTCGCCAGATCGCCGTTTTCGGCCACTTCCATCGCGCCCAGAATCGCCATCGCGATTTTGCCGCCGCGGATCATCGCAAAGGATTGCGCGCTATCGAAATACGCGGTCTGAGGCAGCTCGGTGATGGTTTGCTTGCCGGCGTTGATCAGGTCGGCATCCTCTTCGCCTTCAAACGGGAAGGGGCCCATGCCCAGCATGCCGTTTTCCGATTGCAGGGTCACGTTGACGCCTTCGGGGATGTAGTTGGATACCAGAGTCGGGATGCCGATACCCAGGTTCACATACCAGCCGTCTTGCAGTTCTTGCGCGGCGCGGGCCGCCATTTGGTTACGATCCCAGGGCATTATGCTTCCTCCCGCTTGCGGACAGTGCGCTGTTCAATACGTTTTTCGTGATCGCCTTGGATGATGCGATGCACATAGATGCCGGGCAGGTGGATCGTGTCGGGATCAAGCGAGCCGGTAGGCACGATTTCCTCGACCTCGACGACACAGACCTTGCCGCAGGTGGCGGCGGGCAGGTTGAAGTTCCGCGCGGTCTTGCGGAACACCAGGTTGCCTGTTGCGTCGGCCTTCCAGGCTTTCACGATGGCCAGATCGGCAAAGATGCCTTCTTCGAGGATATAGTCCTGACCGTCCCAGGTTTTCACATCCTTGCCCTCGGCAATCACGGTGCCTACGCCGGTTTTGGTGTAGAAACCGGGGATGCCCGCGCCGCCAGCGCGCATGCGCTCGGCCAGGGTGCCTTGGGGGTTGAATTCCAGTTCCAGCTCGCCGCTCAGGTACTGACGCATGAATTCTGCGTTTTCGCCAACATAGGACGAGATCATTTTCTTGACCTGCTTGGATTGCAGCAGGATGCCGATGCCGAAATCATCCACGCCCGCGTTGTTGGACGCAAAGGTCAGGTCCTTGACGCCCGATTGCTTGATCGCCTCAAGCAACAGTTCTGGAATACCGCAGAGGCCAAAGCCCCCAGCGGCGATCAGCATGCCGTCCTCCAGCAGCCCGTCCAGGGCTTCGGCGGCGTTTGCGTAGACTTTGTTCATGGATGTCTCCCTCAAACCCAAATCGGCCAGACGCAGACGGGGCACGGCATAGTTGCGTGCCCCCACGTCCTCAACGTCGGCAGTGTCAGCCTTCTACGCGCTGAAACTACGTAGGCCAATACGTAGAAATACCAGAAAGCGGCGGATTTCGTCGCTTTCTGGTGTTCCCATCAGGTTTCCTTGGAGGCGGGTTTCTTGGCCGCGGTTTTCTTTGCCGGAGCCTTTTTGGCCGCTGTCTTTTTCGCCGGGGTCTTTTTGGCAGCGGTCTTGCGGGCCGGTTTCTTCTTGGCCGCTTTTTCCGCGATCAGGGCTAGGGCCTGTTCCATCGTCAGGTCCTTGGGGTCGATGTCTTTGGGCAGGGTGGCGTTCACCTTTTCCCATTTGACATAGGCCCCATAGCGCCCCTCCATGACATTGACTGGTCCGCCGCTTTCGGGGTGTTCGCCCAATTCTTTCAGGGCCTTAGCAGCCGTGCCGCCACGTCGTCCGGGGTTGGCGCGTTTTTCGGCCAACATTTCGACAGCGCGGTTCATTCCAATCTGGAACACGTCGTCAGGGTCTTTGAGGTTGGCATAGACAGGTTTGGCGTCCTCGGGGCCTTTGTGCATGATATACGGCCCAAAGCGCCCGAAGTTCGAGCTGATCATACCCCCATCAGGATGTTCACCGATCTCGCGGGGCAGGGACAGCAAGGTCAGAGCCTTTGCCAGATCCATATCGTCCTTGTTCCAGCCACGCGGCAAGGAGGCGCGGGGAGGTTTTTTGTTCTCAGGTGTTGGCTCGCCGCGCTGAACATAGGGGCCGAACCGGCCAGATTTCAGCCAGATCTCATCGCCCGCATCTTCGCCCAGAACGCGTTCATCGCCATCGGCACCTTCGCCCGCAATCGGACGGGTATAGGTGCATTCTGGATAGTTGCCGCAGCCCACAAACCCGCCGGTGCGCGAGGTTTTCAGGTGCAATTGACCATTGCCGCATTTGGGACAAATCCGCGGATCGCTGCCATCCTCGCGCGGGGGATACAGCTGCGGGGCCAGCGCCTCGTCCAGGATATCCAACACCTCGGCGATGCGCAGATCAGAGGTTTCGGCAATCGCAGCCGAGAAGTCCCGCCAGAATCGCGACAGAACGTCCTTGTAGTCACGATCCCCGGCGGACACGTCATCCAGCTGCTCCTCCAGTCCGGCGGTGAAATCGTATTCCACGTACCGCTTGAAGAAATTCATCAAAAAGATGGTCACGATCCGGCCTTTGTCCTCGGGGAACAGGCGGTTCTTATCCTTGCGGACATATTCGCGGTCTTGGATCGTGGTGATCACCGAGGCATAGGTCGACGGGCGGCCAATGCCCAGCTCTTCCATTTTTTTGACCAGCGTCGCCTCGGTGTAGCGGGGCGGGGGCTGGGTGAAGTGCTGCTCGGGGGTGATCGCGCGTTTGTCGGCGGGTTCGCCCTGCATGATCTGCGGCAGGCGCTTGTCGTCATCGTCCAGAACCGAATCGTCCCGGCCTTCTTCGTAGACGCGCAAGAACCCGTCGAATAGCACGACCTGGCCCGTGGCACGCATCATGATCTGGCCATCATCGCTACCGACATCGACGCTGGTGCGTTCCATCCGGGCGGCTTCCATCTGGCAGGCAATGGTGCGTTTCCAGATCAGATCGTACAGCTTTTTCTGATCTGCTTCGGTGACTTTCAGCTTCGAAGCGTCCAGCGCCATATCCGTCGGGCGGATACATTCGTGGGCTTCCTGTGCGTTCTTGGCCTTGTTTTTATAGATACGAGGGCTGTCAGGGACGTATTCCGCACCATACCGGTCTTTGATCGTGTCGCGAGTGGCGGTCACGGCTTCGGGGGCCATGTCGATGCCGTCGGTCCGCATATAGGTGATGTAGCCTGCTTCGTACAAACGCTGGGCTGTGCTCATGCATTGGCGGGCGCCCATGCCGAATTTGCGGCTGGCTTCCTGTTGCAAGGTCGAGGTCATGAACGGCGCGGCGGGGTTGCGGCTGGCGGGCTTGGCCTCGACCGATTTGACGGTCAGGGCGCGGCTGGTGATCGCCTGCACTGCCATTTCGGCCTGGGTGCCGTTCTCGATGCTGTATTTGTCCAGCTTGTCACCGGCCAGAACAGTCAGGCGGGCCTCGAATTCCTGACCGCGCGGGGTTTGTAGCAGGGCCTTCACTGTCCAATATTCGCGAGGGTTGAAGGCCTCGATCTCCACTTCACGCTCGACGATCAGGCGCAGGCAGACAGATTGCACCCGACCGGCCGACCGTGCGCCGGGCAGTTTGCGCCACAATACCGGGCTGAGGTTGAACCCCACCAGATAGTCCAGCGCGCGGCGTGCCAGATATGCATCCACCAGAGGCTGGTCGATGTCGCGCGGATTTTTCATTGCTTCGGTCACGGCGGTCTTGGTGATCGCGTTGAACACCACGCGGCTGACAGGCGTGTCCTTTTTGATGGCGCGGCGCTTGCGCAGAGTTTCTTCCAGGTGCCAGCTGATCGCCTCCCCTTCGCGATCGGGGTCAGTCGCGAGGATCAGGGCGTTGTCTTCTTTCAGGGCATCGGCAATCGCTTTGACATGTTTGCGGCTGTCGACGCCGACCTCCCAGGTCATGTCAAAATCATGCTCGGTATCGACCGAACCGTTCTTGGCTGGCAGGTCCCGCACGTGGCCATAGGACGCCAGAACGGTGTAGTCGGACCCAAGATATTTGTTGATGGTCTTGGCTTTGGCCGGAGATTCGACAACGACAACTGGCATGAAAATTCCTTTCGACTCGCACCTCAGCGTATGGCGGCGGAAGATGTGGGCCGTAAAGGGGTTTTGTCAATGCGGTGTGTCAGACCACCGATTTCGCACCTTTTACGTGCGATTTTTCACGTGACCAGGCAAAGCAGCCCTCCTGGCTGGCGCGCGATCTTGCCGTCCAGCTCTAAATCAGTGAGCGCGGGGGCGACTGATCCGGGGGTGTGGCCCAGGTCGCGGATCAACTGATCCTCGGCAATTGGGCTGGGGCCCAGGCTGCGCAAAATCTGGCTATGAAGGTCCGCCGTTTCGCGCAAGCTGCGTTTTTGAGGCGGCATGGGAAGGGCAGATAAGTCCAGCTTGGGCTGTTCGGGCGCAGTGGGTTCAATCGGCGGCAAGGCCTCCAGGATGTCCTCGGCGCTGCGAACCAGACGCGCGCCGTCACGAATCAGCATATTGCAGCCAGACGCGCGGGCATCAAACGGGTGTCCGGGCACCGCCAGCACCTCGCGCCCTTGGTCCAGCGCATTTTTTGCGGTGATCAGGCTGCCGGACTTTGCGGCGGCCTCGACAACGACCAGCGCCTGGGAAAGGCCGGATATGATTCGGTTGCGACGCGGGAAATGGCGGGCCTGTGGCGGCATTCCAAAGGGTTGCTCTGACAGACGCAGGCCGGTCTTGCTGATGTCTTCGCCCAGACGTGTGTTTTCCGCGGGATAGATGACATCCACGCCGCCGGCCATGACCGCGACGGTTCCGGTTTCCAAAGTCGCCAGATGAGCCGCCGTATCAATCCCGCGTGCCAGCCCCGACGCCACCACATACCCACGCCGCGCTAAATCACGCGCGAGCGTCTTGGACATGCGCATGCCCAGGGACGAGGCATTCCGTGCCCCAGCCAGAGCAATCATCGGACGCTGAAGGACCGCCAGATCGCCAATCGCCCAGAGAATCGGCGGCGCATCAGAGATCTGAGACAACTGCGCGGGGTAGTTCTTGTCGCCGATACACAGCATGTGCGCGCCGCAGTTGCGGGCCGCATTTAGTTCCGCATAGGCGACACCTTCGGGGCAGGTCTGGTAATCCTTGACGCCGGCGGCCAGGGCCACGTCGGGTAAGGCGTTCAGCGCCTCCGCGGCAGAGCCATGCTCGGCCAGCAACCGGAAAAAGGTTGCCGGACCAACCCTTCGAGAGCGCAAGAGGCGAAGCCACAGGACCCGCTCATCTTCCGTGGTGGGTGGGAGTGGGGGGTGAGTGGAAGGATGATTGGTTTGGGTCATCGTTGCCTCGCCTACTTGCCTATTCGGTGTAGGGGCAAAGCGGTTAATGCAGGGTAAACCGATTCACAAAATTCTATTTTACGGCGTTTTTTTTGTATCAATGGCGATCAGTGCCTGTGGTCGCAGCCATCGCAGCGTTAGCCAATACGGGCCTGCGCAGACCATACCCGCTATGGCCAGAATGGGCGCATTGTCGATCGGTGCACCGACCAAGGCGCCCGCCAAGCCCCCGAAACCCAGTGTCGCGACCCAGCCTGCGATGCCACGCGAAAGGGCGAAAATGGACAATGGCACGCCGATCAGCATTCCAATCCAGGACAGCATGGGCGAATAGGCCAGTACGAGCCCAATTCCGAAGGCCGCTTTCGGAATGCCCCCGGCGAACCCGAAAATCTCGCCGAGGGTGAGGCCAAGCAGCATCAGAGCCCCGCCGGACAGGGCCGGGCTGATGATTCCTGCCAGGGCGGCCTTGATCACTACCAGCGCAGTCAATTCCCGATGCCCGCCTATTGGGGTTCTGATGGCGGGCCAGCGGCTCATGCTGCGGCGCCGCCGACGGTCAGACCTCCGATCATGACTGTTGGCTGGCCGACGCCAACGGGCACCCATTGACCAGCTTTGCCGCAATTCCCCAGGCCGGGGTCCAACGCCATGTCATTGCCCAGGGCACGGATCTGTTTCAGCGCGGTTGCGCCATCGCCAATCAATGTGGCCCCTTTGACGGGGGCGCCGATCTGGCCGTTCTTGACGCGATATGCCTCGGTGCAGGAGAAGACGAACTTGCCGTTGGTTACATCGACCTGACCGCCACCGAAACCGACGGCATAGATACCATCCTTCAGGTCAGCCACGATCTGAGCAGGGTCGGTATCGCCACCTGTCATATAGGTATTGGTCATCCGTGGCATCGGCGTATGCGCAAAGGATTCGCGTCGCCCGTTCCCAGTGGGTTGAACCCCCATCAGACGCGCATTCTGGCGGTCCTGCATGAAGCCCACCAATATGCCGTCCTCGATCAACACGTTCTTGCCTGACGGTGTGCCTTCGTCGTCAAAGCTGATGGACCCACGTCGATCTGGGATCGTGCCGTCATCCAGCACCGTCACCCCTTTCGAGGCCACTTGTTGCCCCATCAGCCCCGCAAAAACGCTGGAGCCTTTGCGATTCGCGTCGCCCTCCAGCCCGTGGCCAATGGCTTCGTGCAGCAGGATACCGGGCCAGCCGGGGCCCAAAACCACGTCCATTACGCCCGCGGGTGCAGGTTCGGCGTCCAGATTGACCAAGGCGATGCGTAGCGCCTCTTGGGCCTTGGCTTGCCAATCGGCGGGTTCCAGAAGGCCGCTCAGGCCGACCCGGCCGCCCCCCCCGCAGGTGCCGGTTTCACGCCGACCATCCTGTTCAACAATGACCGACACGTTCACCCGTGTCATCGGGCGGACATCGCGTAAATGGGTGCCCTCGGGGCGCAGGATTTCCACCTCTTGCAAGGAGGCGGCGATGGTTGCACTGACCTGCACAACACGGGAATCAAGCCCGCGGGCGAAGGCATCAATCTCGCGCAGGGTTTCCAGTTTGGCGGGAAAGCTGACACCGCTGATCGGGTCTGCATCGGTATAAAGACGGTTGTTTGTAGCGGTCGGCGGTAGCGCCAGCGTGCCGCCGCCTTCGCCAATCGCCAGCCGCGCGGTGGCCATGGCGCGACGCAGAGCGGATTCGGAAATCTCGGTCGAGTGGGCATAACCGGCGACTTCACCTTTGACGGCGCGCAGGCCAAACCCCTCGGTTGCGTCATAGCTGGCTGTTTTGATCCGTCCGTCATCAAAAACCAGGGCTTCGGACCGGCGGCGTTCAAGGAAAAGCTCTCCGTCTTCAGCGCCTTGGGTTGCCGCGCGCAGCTGGCCCAGGGCCTTCTCTAAATCCAGCGAATGCTCGAAGGGTCGAAAAGGAGTATCGCTCATATCTGTTTTTCCTGTCTTTTCAGCGGGCGGAATTTGATCTAAATCAAAAAAAGCGTCCGTTTGCCGCAAGTGCCATTGTTGTTCTGAGGAGGAGAATATGGTTTTTAGCGGCGACAAAACAACGGGTTTTCCCTATCAAGGGCATCCCGGCGTCGAAATGAACAACAAACACCTCAACCGATCAGGGTGACATATGAAACTGAACTCCAGCCTTCTGGCGGCAGCAGCAGCCTTTACCGCGGCCCCGGCATTTGCCCAGGACGTTGAAACCGTGGGCAAGCCGCATCCCGGCCTCATGGGTTTCCAGCCCGCCGCAACTGAACTGGCCCGCGATCTGCAATCGCTGGATCACCTCTTGCTGGTGATCATCACGGCGATCACCCTGTTTGTGGTTGCTCTGGTTGCCTATATCATTGTGCGCCACAACCGCCGCGCCAACCCAACCCCGGCCACCTTTACCCACAATTCGCCGTTGGAAATCGCCTGGACGATCATTCCGATCGTGATCTTGGTTTTCATCGGTGCCTTCTCGCTTCCGGTTCTGTTCAAGCAGCAGGAAATCCCCGAGGGCGAGATCCACATCAAGGTAACCGGCTACCAGTGGTACTGGGGTTACGAGTACACCGACCACGATTTCGCCTTTGATAGCTACATGATCGGTCAGCCCGCCACTATGGATGAGCAAGATGATGAAGCCGGCGTGCAGGCCTATGTGCGCAGCGATGGAATGACAGCCAAGCTGAAACGTCTGGGCTATGCCGAAGATGAATTCCTGCTGGCCACCGACACTCAGGTTGTGATTCCTGTCAACAAGGTCGTTGTCATGGATGTTACAGCTGCGGACGTGATCCATTCGTGGACCATCCCCGCCTTTGGCGTGAAGCAGGATGCTGTTCCCGGCCGTATCGCTCAGCTGTGGTTCAAAGCCGAGAAAGAAGGCATCTACTTTGGTCAGTGTTCGGAACTGTGCGGCAAAGACCACGCCTATATGCCGATCACCGTCAAAGTGGTCAGCGAAGCCGACTACAAAAAGTGGCTGGATGGCGCGATTGAAGAGTACGCCGGCACGCCGCGCACTCTGACCGTGGCTTCGGCAGACTAAATCGGACCGGGGCGCGCTCCTTTGGGGGCGGCTCCTTCTTCTACTCCCACCTATAGGCCATGCATTCGGCATGGTTTCGGAAGGCAGACAATGAGCGACGCAAGCATCAACTCTCAGGCACAGGGCGGCGAGGCCGGGTTCGGCGACTATTTCGCCCTGCTCAAGCCGCGCGTGATGTCATTGGTGGTGTTCACCGCGATGGTTGGCCTGTTGGCTGCCCCCGGCGGCGTGCACCCGTTCATAGCCTTCTGTGCGGTGCTATTCATCGCCGTGGGCGGTGGTGCCTCGGGCGCGCTGAACATGTGGTGGGACGCGGATATCGACCAAGTGATGAAGCGCACCGCCTCGCGGCCTGTGCCTTCGGGCAAAGTCAGCGGCGGCGAGGCACTGGCGATCGGAGTGACCCTTTCGGTATTTGCTTGTGTGATGCTGTTCCTGGCGACCAATATCGTCGCGGCGGGTCTGCTGGCCTTCACCATCTTCTTTTACGCGGTCATCTACACCATGTGGCTGAAGCGCTGGACCCCGCAGAACATCGTGATTGGCGGGGCCTCGGGTGCCTTTCCTCCGATGATTGGCTGGGCAGCCGTGACCGGCGGTATCAGCATCGAGTCCGTGCTGATGTTCTTGCTGATCTTCATGTGGACGCCTCCGCATTTCTGGGCGCTGGCGCTGTTCATGAACTCGGATTACGAAAAAGCGGGCGTGCCCATGCTGACCGTGACACATGGCCGACGCGTGACCCGCAACCATATTCTGGTTTACACGATCCTGCTGGCCCCGATCGCAGTCGGTGCGGCCTTCACTTCGATCGGTGGGCCGATTTACCTGACCGTTTCGGTGGTGCTGAACGCCCTGTTCCTGTTGGGCGCGTTTAAACTGTGGCGCCGCCCCGAGGGTCAGGCCGAAGTTGACAAATACCGCGCCGAGAAATCCTTCTTTGGGCTGTCGTTGATGTATCTGTTCCTGCATTTTGGCGCGATCCTCGCCGAAGCCGCATTGAAGCCCTACGGGCTAGGAGGCTGGTAAGATGGCATTGCAAGTCGAGCACGAACTTCACAAACGTCGCGCGGGCCGGAATATCGGTGTGGGCATCGTCCTTGTGGCTTTTGTCGCGATTGTTTTTGGCATGACCGTTGTCAAAGTCACCACTGGCGGTCTGGGCCCGAAGCCGGCCCAAACTCAAGGGGCGACTGAGTGATGGCCATGGACGGGAAGCAAAAAACCGTGATCCAGCTGGTCGCCGTGGTTCTGACCATGGGCGCGCTGGCCTGGGCCTCGGTTCCCTTCTATGATTGGTTCTGCCGCGTCACCGGGTTTGGCGGGGTCACGCAGACCGCGGACGCCGGGTCCGACGTCATTTTGGACAAGACCATCAAGATCCGGTTCGATGCCTCCAAGGCCAGCGGTATGCCGTGGGAGTTCAAACCCATGCAGCGCGAAATGGAAATCCGGATCGGCGAAACCGGCCTGGCCTTTTACGAGGCCTACAATCCAACCAATCACCCCGTGGCTGGGCAGGCGTCTTATAACGTCGCTCCGTTCTCGGCCGGTGGTTTCTTTACCAAGATCGACTGCTTCTGCTTTACCGAGCAGGTGCTTCAACCAGGTGAGCGGGTGCAAATGCCCGTTAGCTTCTATGTGGACCCCGAGATCGTCGAGGACCGCGAGGGCCAGTACGTATCTCATATCACCTTGTCCTACACGTTCTTCGAAATCGATCTCCCCGAGCAGCAAGCCTCGCTGTCTCAGGGCGTTCCGAACACCTTAAACTAAAAAACCTTCCAACGAGGGAAACGCGATGGCGCACGAGAAAAACCACGACTACCACATTCTGCCCCCCAGCCTCTGGCCCCTCCTTGGGTCGCTTGCCGGGTTCATCATGCTGTTCGGCGCGGTGATTTATTTCCACACTGACTCGCCCTGGATGCTGTTGGCCGGATTCGTTGGCGTTCTCTACGTCATGTTCGGCTGGTGGTCCGAGGTCGTCGCAGAATCGCATGTCGGCGATCACACCCCCGTGGTGAAGATCGGCCTGCGCTATGGCTTTATCCTGTTCATCATGTCCGAGGTTATGTTCTTCTCGGCTTGGTTCTGGAGCTTCTTTAAGCACGCGATGTACCCGATGGGCGAAAACAGCCCGCGTGTCGATGGCATCTGGCCCCCCGCCGGCATCGAGACATTTGACCCGTGGCATCTGCCGCTGATCAACACGCTGATCCTGCTGTGCTCGGGCGCTGCGGCCACTTGGGCGCACCACGCAATCGCACACGAGAACAACCGCAAGGACATGATCAACGGTCTGGCTCTTGCTGTGGCTCTGGGTCTGATTTTCACCGTGTTCCAGGTTTATGAATACAGCCATGCGGCCTTTGGCTTCTCGGGCAACATTTATGGCGCGAACTTCTTCATGGCGACGGGGTTCCATGGTTTCCACGTTGTTGTCGGCACCATCTTCCTGTTCATCTGCATGGTGCGCGGGCTGAAGGGGCACTTTACCCCCGAAAGCCACGTCGGCTTCGAGGCAGCCGCCTGGTACTGGCACTTTGTGGACGTTGTGTGGCTGTTCCTGTTCGCCGCAGTGTACATCTGGGGTGGCTAACGCCGGTTTCCGGTTGAAAAACCGGGCATAAACAGCAAAAAGCAAAGCGCACGGGGTGATCCTCGTGCGCTTTGTTCTTGCAAGGGACCCGCCAGATGCGTCGCATCCTGCCTCCGTTGATATTCGGCCTGATTGGCGCCGCGATACTGGTATCGCTGGGCGTTTGGCAATTGCGTCGGCTGGAGTGGAAAGAGACCGTTCTGGCCGAGATCGACGCCCGCATTCACGCGGCCCCCGTGGCGCTGCCTGCGCAGCCGGACCCCGAGGTGGATCGCTTTCTGCCGGTGCGCGTGACGGGTGACATTCTTGCCCCGTCGATCCGCGTCCTTGTTAGTCAGAAATCCGAAGGTGCCGGCTATCGCCTGATTAACGCCATGCAACTGGACGGGCGCGTGATTCTTGTGGACCGTGGCTTTGTCCGGCTGGATGCGACGCCAAAGCTGCCTCCGTTCGACAAGGCGACAGTCACGGGCAATCTGCATTGGCCGCAAGAGCGCGACAGCTTTACCCCTGAAAATGACCGCGCCGCCAATATTTGGTTCGCGCGCGAGGTGGACGTGTTGGCGCAGGCCCTGGGTACGGACCCGGTGCTGCTGATTGCGCGCGAGACCTCGTTTGATGACAGCCCTGTAACCCCGCTGCCCGTGGGACCCGAGGGCATCCCGAATGACCATTTTGGATATGCCGTGCAATGGTTCGGTCTGGCCGCCGTGTGGACGGCGATGCTAGGCCTGTTCCTGTGGCGCCAGAGGAAACCCGCGAAAGGGAAAGAACTGTGAAATATATTTCGACCCGGGGGCAGGCCCCTGCTTTGACCTTCGAAGAGGCGATGCTGACCGGATTGGCCCGTGATGGTGGCCTTTATGTCCCGGAAACGATCCCGACGCTGACCAAGGACGAAATTGCAGACCTCTCTGGCCAGTCCTACGAGGAGTGCGCCTTTCGCATCATGCGTCCCTTTATCGGCGATACGTTCACGGACGCTGAATTCAAAGAGATCATCGCCAAGGCCTATGCCGGGTTCGGTCATACCGCCCGCGCACCGATGGTGCAGCTGGACAGCAACCATTTCCTGCTAGAGCTGTTCCACGGCCCGACCCTGGCGTTCAAAGATTTCGCGATGCAGCTGATCGGCCAGTTGTTCCAGGCCGCGCTGAAACGGAATGGCAGCCGCGTGACCATTGTGGGCGCGACTTCGGGGGACACTGGTTCCGCCGCGATCGAGGCCTTTAAGGGCCTGGATGCTGTGGATGTGTTCATCATGTACCCGCATGGCCGCGTGTCCGAGGTCCAGCGCCGTCAGATGACCACGCCGGACGAATCCAACGTGCATGCGCTGGCGCTGGACGGGCATTTTGACGATTGCCAGGCCCGCGTTAAGGACATGTTCAACGATTTCGATTTCCGCGACGGGGTCAAACTGGCGGGTGTGAACTCGATCAACTGGGCGCGGGTGTTGGCGCAGGTTGTCTATTATTTCTATTCGGCCGTGGCGCTCGGCGCGCCTCAGCGCAAGATCAGCTTTACTGTGCCGACGGGTAACTTCGGGGACATTTTCGCGGGCTACATCGCGAAACGTATGGGCCTGCCGATTGACCGCCTGATTGTTGCGACGAACCAAAACGACATCCTGCACCGGTGCCTGACCACCGGCGAATACCGTCCCGATGGTGTGATCCCCTCGATCAGCCCGTCGATGGATATTCAGGTGTCCTCGAATTTCGAACGCGCGCTGTTTTATGCCTATGGTCAGGACGGCGCCGCCGTCAGCCAACTGATGGACGAGCTGAAAAACGGCGGTTTCACGATCAGCCAAGGTGCCTTGCAAGCGCTACAAGAGCTGTTCGATTCAGGCAATTGCTCTGAGGATGAAACCAGCGCCACCATCACCGACATGTACGCCACCACGGGCGAGCTGATGTGCCCCCACACCGCCGTTGCGGTGAAGGTCGCAAATGAGCAGCGCAAGACCGATGTGCCGATGATCACCCTGTCCACAGCCCACCCAGCCAAGTTCCCCGATGCAGTCGAGGCAGCAACTGGTGAACGTCCGGGCTTGCCAGCGCGTATGGGCGACCTGTATGAGCGTTCGGAACGGGTGACTCAGATTGGCAACGATTTGGGCGCCATTGAATCCCTGATCCGCGAGCGTATCCAGAATTGACGGTCCAACTGCACACTCTGTCTAACGGCTTTCGCATTGTCACCGAACATATGCCCAGCCTTCAATCCGCCGCGATTGGCCTCTGGGTCTTGGCGGGGGGGCGCCACGAAAGGGTCGAGCAAAATGGCATCGCTCATTTTCTGGAGCACATGGCCTTTAAGGGCACCAAGCGGCGCAGCGCGTTGCAGATCGCCGAAGAAATCGAGGATGTCGGCGGTTACATGAACGCCTATACCTCGCGCGAGGTGACGGCCTATTACGCCCGGGTGCTAGAGGCCGACGTGCCGCTGGCGCTGGATGTGATTGCGGATATCGTGCTGAACCCCGTTTTCGATGAACGCGAAATCGAAACGGAACGCGGCGTGATCTTGCAGGAAATCGGGCAGTCCATGGATACGCCTGACGATATTATTTTCGACTGGCTCCAGGAAAAGGCCTATCCCGATCAGCCTCTGGGCCGGACCATTCTGGGCCCGGCCGAGCGGGTGCGCTCTTTCACGCGCGATGATCTGGCCGGTTTCGTGGCTGAACAATACGGGCCGGGTCAGATGATCCTGTCCGCTGCTGGTGCCGTGGATCACGACGCGCTGGTCCGCGAGGCCGAGGCGCTGTTCGGCCATCTGTCGCCGGTGATTTCCGCCCCCCCCGCCAAAGCACTTTTCCACGGCGGCGAGACCCGCAATGTTAAAACGCTGGAGCAGGCGCATTTCGCGTTGGGCTTTGAAAGCCCCGATTACGGCGATCCGGCGATTCACGCGGCTCAGATCTATGCGAATGCGTTGGGCGGCGGCATGTCCAGCCGCCTGTTCCAGGAAATTCGTGAAAAACGCGGGCTGTGTTACACGATTTTCTCGCAGGCGGGTGCCTATTCCGACACTGGTATGATGACAGTCTATGCCGGCACGTCGGATGAACAACTGGCTGAACTGGCCGTGGTCACGCTGGACGAGATGAAGCGCGCCGCCGATGACATGAACGACGAAGAAATCGCCCGCGCCCGCGCCCAAATGAAGGCCGGGCTGTTGATGGGGTTGGAAAGCCCCTCGAACAGGGCAGAACGTCTGGCGCGCATGATCCAGATTTGGGGCCGTGTGCCGGATCTGGAAGAGGTGGTCGCCAAAATCGACGCGGTTACCACGCAGGACGTCAAGGATTTTGCCGAAGTCATGGCCGTTCAGGCCCCCGCGGCGCTGGCTCTTTATGGGCCGGTCGATGGTGCCCCCACACTGGAGGCATTGCAGGAAAGGCGCGCCGCCTGATGTTACTGGCCAAGCGGAAGGTTCGCATCGAGACCGAGCGCCTGACGCTGCGCCCGCCCCAACATTCGGACTATCGGGATTGGACCGCGCTGCGACTGGAAAGCCGCGCGTTCCTGCAACCGTGGGAACCCACCTGGGCTACGGATCACCTGGCGCGCAAGGCCTTTACCAATCGCGTCTACTGGGCGCAGCGCTCGATTTCGAACGGGTCTGCCCTGCCGGTTTTTCTGATCCGGCGTCAGGATCAGGCGCTGTTGGGCGCCATCACCTTGGATAACATCCGCCGTGGTCCCGCTCAGGCCGGGACGCTGGGCTATTGGGTCGGCGCGCCGTTTGCGCGTCAGGGCTATATGCAAGAGGCGATCAGCGCGCTGGTCCACCATGCCTTTCACAAACTGGACCTGAGCCGGGTCGAGGCCGCCTGCCTGCCCGAAAACGTCGCCTCGCGCGGGGTTCTGGAAAAATCCGGGTTCAAATACGAAGGCGTTGCACAATCCTACCTGCAAATCGACGGCCGCTGGCGCACGCATGTTCTGTATGCCAGCCTGCGGATGGATCGTCGCGGCCGAACAGAGGCCGGTCAGGCCTGACAGGGCTGGACGGCGCGCCCGGGCGTGGTAATGATCAGGGTATGAGCCTGATTGATGCATCCCCGGATTTTATTGAATCCCTGAAAAAAACGTTGCCTGAAAAGGCGTTGCGCGAAGTTTCCCCACGATATTTAGAGGAACCCCGCGGTACTTGGCACGGACAGGCCGCCGCAATCGTGGCCCCCGAAACGACCGAGCAGGTCGCTCAGGTTCTGCGCATGGCCAATGCCGCGCGAGTGGGCGTCGTGCCATATGGTGGCGGCACCGGGCTGGTCGGCGGACAGGTCATGCCGGACGGCAAGCTACCGATTCTGCTGTCATTGGAGCGGATGACACAGATTTTGGGGCTCTATCCGCAGGAAAATATCCTGATTGCCCAGGCTGGCGCGATCTTGCAGGATATCCATTCGGCCGCGGAACAGGCCAACCGGCTGTTTCCGCTGTCTATCGCCGCCAAAGGCTCGGCGCAGATCGGCGGGAACCTGTCCACGAATGCCGGCGGTGTGAACGTCCTGCGCTACGGCAATACGCGCGATCTGTGTCTGGGGCTGGAGGTCGTGCTGCCCGACGGGCGGATTCTGAATAATCTCAGTCGCTTGCGCAAGGATAACACTGGCTATGATCTGCGTGATCTGTTCATCGGCGCCGAGGGCACCTTGGGCGTGATCACTGCGGCGTCGCTGAAGCTCAGCCCGCGTCCCGCAGGCGAGGGCACGGCGCTGATGGTGGTCCAAAACCCTACTGCCGCGCTGGATCTGCTGGCCTTGGCGCGTGACCACATGGGCGAAGGGGTCTCGGCCTTTGAATTGATCCACCGCACCGGGCTGGAGTTTCTGGCGGAACATTTACCCGACATCCGGTTGCCGTTTTCTGATTTGCCGGAATGGTTTGTTCTGATTGATGTGGGGCTGGCGCGGGGGCTGCACCCGACCGACGCGCTAGAGACGCTGTTCTCTGATGCGTTCGATCGGGGGTTGGTTGACGATGGCATGATTGCCCAATCCGAGGCCCAACGCACCGCGTTCTGGGAGGTCCGAGAGCAAATCCCCGAGGCCAACCGACGCGTTGGGTCCATCTGTTCGCATGATATCTCGGTGCCGTTGGGGGCTATTCCCGAATTCATCGCGCGCGGGAGTGAAATGCTGTCGCGAATGGGCGATTTCCGCATCAATTGCTTTGGTCATTTGGGCGACGGGAACCTGCACTACAATGTCTTTCCGATCCCAGGTAAGAGCAGAAAAGACTATGCTGATCAGAAGGTTGGCATTTCTCGTGCGGTGCATGACCTGGTGCACGAGCTGGGCGGCTCCTTCAGTGCAGAGCATGGGGTCGGCCGTCTGAAATCCGGTGATCTTGAACACTATGGCGACCCGGTGAAACTGGATCTGATGCGCATGCTGAAGGCCGGATTCGATCCCAACGGGATCATGAATCCGGGCGCTGTGCTGCGGGCGAGTGACTAAGCCCGCACCCCGTCCCGTTATAAGCCTTCAAAGGTACACAGGGCGTGCACCTCCATACCCATCTCATGCAGCCGTTTGCGCCCGCCCAGATCGGGTAGATCAACCACAAAGGCGCAGCCGACGATTTGGCCGCCCAGACGCTCGACCAGCTTGATGCCGGCTTCGGCGGTGCCGCCCGTGGCCAGCAGGTCATCGACAACCAGAACAGTTTCCCCCGGCTCAATGGCGTCGTCATGGATCTCGACGATCGCTTCGCCGTATTCCAGTTTATACTCTTCGGAAATCGTGGTGTGAGGCAGCTTGCCCTTTTTACGGATCGGGACAAATCCCGTGCCCAGTTGGTGAGCGACAGCGCCGCCTAAAATAAAGCCGCGTGCCTCCAGTCCTACCACCTTGTCGATGCGCTGGCCGGCATAGGGGTGCAACAGCTGATCTACGCACATCCGAAACCCGCGCGGGTCGGCAAATAGCGTGGTAACATCGCGAAACATGATGCCCTCGTGCGGGAAATCAACGATGGTGCGGATATAGTCGCGGACGGATTTCTGCGGTGTCATGGCGGCCTCTTTACTGTGATCCGGGCACAGGTTTGGCCGATGGTGCGCACAGGGGCAAGGGCAGAACGGAAAAACCGCCCCCGAGGGGGCGGCTTTTCAGGTCTTCCTTAGCGATCGTTCGAAAAGAACCGATAAAACCGCGAGGAAATCCAAGGGACATGGGGCTTGCGCCAATCCATCCGGTCCCGGACGAGCATTGATTTTGCTGCCTGTAGTGTCATTTTCTCTTCCCTTTTTCTTGCCGATGCCGCAAAAGGTTTGTGCAGCAATTGGATATATAATGTATATACAATTGATGTGCATAATGTCAAGCCAAAATGGGGACGGCTGATTTGGGCAAGAAAGATCCGAAGAAATCGGTCAAGAAAGACAGCCAGCTGGTGCTGCGGCTGGACAAGGAAGAGCGTGATGCCTTTGTTGAAATGTGCAAGGATATGGATACCAGCGCTGCACGCGAAATCCGCGGGTTCATCCGGTCCTTCATGAAGCAAAACCGCGAGGGCTGAATGTTCAGACCTGACCAGAGCAAATGCCGCGCCGGATATGCGCGGCATTTTTGTTTTTGGCGGATCGCAGCCTAGCCCAGAACCCGGCCCGCGACGGCGTCCAGTTTCGCCAGCATTGCGGGGTCTCGTTTGTCGGGCGCCGTCAGGATCGCGTATTCCAGCGCCTTGTCGCAGCCATGCGGGCAATCAGAGCGCTCGGCGCCCAGCAGGGCAGGGAGGCGCGCCACCAATGCGCGGCCCTTGTCGGCATTGCCCATCAACGTGGCGATAATCTGGGAAATATCGACCTCGCCATGATCAGGGTGCCAGCTGTCATAGTCGGTGATCATCGCGACCGACGCATAGCACAGCTCGGCTTCTCGGGCGAGTTTGGCCTCGGGCATGTTGGTCATGCCGATCACGTCGCAGTTCCAGCTTTCGCGGTACATTTTCGATTCCGCCAGCGTGGAGAACTGCGGGCCTTCCATCGCCAGATAGGTGCCGCCCTTGTGGACGGTGATCCCTGCATCTTGGGCGGCGGTATGACAGGCATCAGACAGGCGCGGGCAGGTCGGGTGGGCCACCGACACATGCGCCACGCAGCCTGTCCCGAAGAAGGATTTCTCGCGCGCAAAGGTCCTGTCGATGAATTGATCGACGATGACAAAATCCCCCGGCGCCATTTCCTCGCGGAAGGATCCACAGGCGGATACGGCGACAACATCCGTCACGCCCAGCCGTTTCAGCGCGTCGATATTGGCCCGGTATGGCACGGTCGAGGGCGAGTGCACGTGCCCACGTCCATGACGCGGCAGGAAACACATTTTTACGCCGTCCAGCGTACCCGTCAAAATCTGATCTGACGGCGCGCCCCAAGGCGTCTCTACCGTCACCCATTCCGCACCTTCCAGCCCGTCAATCTCGTAAATGCCTGATCCGCCGATCACACCAATCGTGGTTTGCATGGTCATCCCTGATCCCTGTTAAGTCGTTGCGGCCTATGGTTGCGCAGCCCCGCGCGGGGCGCAAGCGCCTTAGCGTTTGTCGTCGGGGCGCGACAAAGAAAACAGATCGGTGACTGTTGCGTAATCACGATACCCCAGGCGCGACAGCGGATTGAACGTGGTTACGTCGAACATGCCGTCCGTCATGCAGGCGTCGCTCATATAGATGCCTGTGACCTCGCCCAGAACCATCTGGTTGGTTTCGCCTTCCAGCCTGACAATCTGGGTCAGTTTGCATTCCAGAACGGCGGGCGCGGCGGCCACATAGGGGCAATCAATCGTGCGGCACTGGGCTTTTTCCAGGTCGGCATGCAGGAATTCGTCCTGATCAGCAGGCAGTGATTGCGAACTGGCATTCATCGCATCGCGCAGCGCATAGGATACGATGTTCAGCGCGAACACGCCCGTATCGCGGATATTGGCGACGGTGTCCTTGGCGTCGGTCTGGTCGGGTTTCACCCCGGTCGAGGCAAACATCACCTGAGGCGGCGTATAGGCGACGGCGTTGAAAAACGAATAGGGCGCCAGATTGTCCACCCCATTCGCCCCACGCGTCGAGACCCAGCCAATCGGCCGGGGCGTCACGATTGCATTAAACGGATTGTGCGGCAGGCCGTGGCCGTCCTTCGGTTCGTAAAACATCTGCCCGTATCCTCTTGCGCGTCTTTTGTGTTTGCGGTTTGTCTCAGACCTAGCGCCGTGTTAGTGGCGTTTCCACTGAAATTTCAATGTTGAAAGAGTTCAAAGCCCGCCAATGCTAACCCTGACCGAGGAAACGCCCGAAGATTGGTGGGAAGTCGAAGCTCTGTATGACCTTTGCTTTGCACCGGGGCGGACGGCGTTGTCGTCCTACAGGCTGCGCGAGGACGTGCCGCCGGTGCCGGGTTTGTCGGTCATTGCGCGGGACGGGGGCGGCATCCTGGGCGGGGCCATTCGCTATTGGCCCGTGCTGGTTGGTGGGCAGCATGCTTTGCTGTTGGGGCCCGTGGCCGTGCACCCCACCCGCCAAGGCGAGGGGCTGGGCGCCATGTTGATCCAGGACAGCCTGGACCGCGCCCGACGTCTGGGCTGGGAGCGGGTGATGTTGGTTGGCGATGCGCCCTATTACCGGCGCTTTGGGTTTTTACCGCTCAAGGACGTTCGGATGCCCCCGCCGACGAACCCAGACCGCGTGCTGGGGCAGGATCTGCATCCCGGCGCCTGGGCGGGCGTCAGCGGCGATGTGACAAAGGTCACGGGTTGAAACCGGGCTTTGGGCTGCCAATCTAGAAAGGTATCCCAGCAGGAGCCATCAAATGACCGACAGCACCGATCTGATTGATATCGAAGCCGAGCTGGATACGCTCGCGCAGCGTCACCGGGATGCGGGCGGTGTCGGTATTCAGGTGCTCAACCTGATTGGCGGCAAGGCCGAGAGCCTGCTGGATCGCCTGCCAGCTGGGGTGCGCAGCCAGTTGGACGACGGCACAGAAAAGGCCCTGCAAATTGCGATGAAGGCCGCGCATGGCTCGCGTGGGGTCGTTGGTGATCAGCCTGCCTGGCTGAATACCGCAGCCGCCACCGCGATGGGGGCTGCGGGTGGATTTGGCGGCCTGCCGTCGGCCCTGGCCGAGTTACCTGTGACGACCACCGTGCTTTTGCGCGCGATCCAGGGCGTCGCGGTCGAGCATGGGTTCGATCCGGCCTCGGAGAGCGTGCAGTTCGACTGTATCCGAGTGCTGGCCGCTGCGGGGCCCCTGTCCGACGATGACGGCGCTGACATGGCCTTTTTCGCGACACGGGTGACATTGCAAGGAAAGACGCTGCAAGGCCTGATTGCCAAGGTCGCGCCCCGGCTGGCCACGGTGCTGGGGCAGAAACTGGCGGCACAAACCGTTCCTGTATTGGGGGCCGTGGCGGGGGCGGCGACGAATTACGCCTACACCAGCTATTACCAGCAAATCGCCCATGTTCATTTCGGGCTCAGGAAACTGGCCATCGAGGCGGATCGCCCCGAGTCAGACCTGCGCGAGGATCTTCAGGCCCGCCTGCGCCTGCCAAAGACGCACCAGTCCTAACCCAGGCCTATGTTCAGGTGGATTTGCGCAGATATTCCATGACCGCAGGGCGCACGGATTGTTCGCCGCTGACATAGGCGTCGTTGATGACCTGGCGCAGCTCGTCCAAGTTCAGGCGTCGCAGCATATGTTTCACGGGTCCGATCGACGCGGGCCTCATTGACAGCATTTTGAACCCGATCGCCGCAAAACAAGCGGCCTCGACCGGCCGACCGGCATCCTCGCCGCAAAAGCTGAGCGAGGTGTTCGAGGCATCGCAGCGCTTCACGATCTCTTCCAAGAAGGTCAGGAAACTGACGTTAAGCGTATCATACCGGCGGCGGACGCGTTCGTTTTCCCGGTCGGCGGCAAAGAAAAATTGCTTCAGGTCGTTCCCGCCAATCGAAAGGAAATCAACCTCTTGATAGAACCGATCCGGCGCAAAAGCTAATGAGGGGGTCTCAAGCATCGCGCCGATTTCCACCTTCTTGGGCAGCAGATGGCCCA
Source organism: Thalassovita sp. (assembly GCA_029212905.1). Classification (GTDB taxonomy): domain Bacteria; phylum Pseudomonadota; class Alphaproteobacteria; order Rhodobacterales; family Rhodobacteraceae; genus Thalassobius. The sequence goes on along the minus strand of JARGPB010000019.1, from coordinate 23,982 downwards.
GGATGCGCTCGCGTTCCATGGCCTTGTCCATCGCGGATTTGGCGGCTTTGTACTCTTCGTATTGCGCGACGAACGGGAACATGATCGTCAGTTCGCGTCCTTGCGCCGCGCGGATCAGCGCCTGAAGCTGCATCCGCAGCACGCCCGGCTTATCCAGCCCGACGCGAATGGCGCGCCAGCCAAGGGCCGGGTTCGGCTCGTCCTGGGGCTTCATATAGGGCAGCACTTTGTCCGACCCGATGTCCAGCGTGCGGAACACCACCCGTTTGCCATTGGCCGCGTCCAGAACCCGCGCATAGAGCGCAGACAGTTCGGATCGTCGGGGCATCTGGTTGCGCACCAGGAATTGCAGCTCGGTGCGGAATAGGCCCACGCCTTCGGCCCCGGATCCGTCCAGGCTGGGCAGGTCGGCCATCAGGCCCGCGTTCATATGCAGGTCAATCGTTTTGCCGCACAGGGTTGTTGCGGGTTCCTGCCGGATCGAGGCATAGCGTTCCTGCGCCTTGGCCTGCATTGCGATCTTATCCCGAAAGGCCGCGACCACGGTATCGTCGGGGCGCAGATGGACCACGCCCTGTTCGCCGTCCACCATGATGTGATCGCCATTCAGGGCCTCGGTGGTGATGCGTCCCGTATGGATGACCAGAGGTATCGCCAGTGCCCGCGCAACAATCGCCGCATGTGACCCGACCGAGCCTTCCTCCAGCACAATTCCCTTCAGCGACCGCCCGTAGTCCAACAGTTCGGCTGGACCGATGTTGCGGGCGATCAGGATCGGGTCGCTGGGCATGTCCGCGCCGGTTTCGGTTCCTTGTCCGGTCAGAATGCGCAGCAGGCGGTTGGACAGGTCATCCAGATCATGCAGCCTGTCACGCAGATAGGCATCCGTGACTTGGCTCAGGCGGGCGCGTGCGGTGGATTGTTCCTTTTCCACCGCGGCCTCGGCTGACAACCCGCGCGAGATGTCCTCTTCCATCCGGCGCATCCAGCCTTTGGAATTGGCAAACATCCGGTAAGCTTCGAGCACCTGAACCTGCTCGGCATCCCCCCCTGAGGCACCGGCCAGCAATTGGTCCACGCTGACGCGCAGCGCATCCACGGCTTCGCGCAGGCGGGTAAGTTCCTTATGAGGGTCCTCGGCAATCGGATTGGTCACGACAACGCGCGGTTCGTGCAGCCAGACATGGCCCTCGGTCGCGCCTTCTTGTGCCGAGGTGCCACGCATCAGGACCGGCTGTTTGTGCCGCGCTGTCATGGCGGCGCCGTCGCCGGTAAAGGCGCCCAGCTCCGTCATTTCGGCCAGGACCATGGCCACCACTTCCAGCGCATACAGCTCATCCGCTGAAAATTCGCGGGCCTGTTTCGATTGGACGACCAGAACGCCCAGCTTTTCGCCCAGGCGCTGGATTGGGATACCCAGGAAGGACGAATAAATCTCTTCGCCGGTTTCCGGCATGTACCGGAATCCCTTGGCCGAGGGCGCGTCGGCCTCGTTTACGATGTCCCCTGTGCGGGCGACCCGGCCGACCAGACCCTCGCCCAGTTTCATCTTGGTCTGGTGGACGGATTCAGGGTTCAGGCCTTCAGTCGCGCACAGTTCCAGCGTTTCGGCATCGCGGAACAGGTAGATCGAGCACACCTCGGTTCCCATGGAATCGGCAATAAGATGCGTGATCTCGTTCAGGCGCGCCTGTCCGGGATTCTCCTTGGCCATCGCGTCGCGCAGACGGCCCAGCAGTTTGCGGCTTTCGGTTTCCGTAGTTTCGGTCATTCCGTCGGCTGTCCCAAATTCGTCCGATCCAGGGGGGTTAGATCACAAGTCGCGGTTGAGGAAAACGGATATCGTGGCAGTGCGTACGAAATATGCGCGAAATGTTGCGGATGCGGAATTATGTTGCGTGCTTCGGTACTTATATTTTGCAGTCGCCGCAGAAACTATGCAGTTGCAGCATTGGGTGCGGGCATTAAATTCTGTATTTTTCGCGTTATGAGTGTTTTTTGGCCATTACACAACCGCCAAAATGCAAGCACCGGCGGGACAATGCCAGCCGGTGCTTGGGGAATTCACGGACCGCACGGGGCGGATCGGATCAGACGGCTTTTTCCAGCTCGAACGCGTCATGCAGGGCCTGCACGGCCAGCTCCATGTACTTGCGATCAATCAGTACCGAGATCTTGATTTCCGAGGTCGCGATGACCTTGATGTTGATACCTTCGTCCGACAGGGTCTGGAACATCAGCGCGGCAACGCCCGATTGCGACCGCATCCCAATGCCCACAGCCGAGACTTTGCACACGTCGGTGTCGGCGATCAGCTCTTCGAAGTTGATCGTGCCGTTGGCCTTGGCCTCGTCCATCGCCTTTTGTGCGCGCAGTACCTGGTCGGTCGGGCACGAGAAGGTCATGTCGGTGCGACCGTCCTCAGAAATGTTCTGAATAATCATATCCACGTTCACGCCGGCCTCGGACAGGGGGCCGAAAATGGCGGCGGCAATGCCGGGGCGGTCAGCGATCGACACGAGGGTCATCTTGGCCTCGTCACGCGAATAAGCGATACCGGATACAGGGCGATTTTCCATGACTTCCTCCTCGGGGCACACAAGGGTGCCGGCCTCATCAGACGGTTCTTCGAACGAGCTGAGCACACGCAGTTTCACGTTGAAACGCATCGCCAGCTCGACCGAGCGGGTTTGCAGGACCTTCGCACCAAGCGAGGCCAGTTCGAGCATTTCCTCGAACGAAATCTTGTCCAGTTTGCGGGCCTTGGGGCTGATCCGCGGGTCGGTGGTATAGACGCCATCCACATCGGTGTAGATATCGCACCGCTCGGCGCCAAAGGCGGCAGCAAAAGCCACAGCCGTGGTATCCGAGCCACCCCGGCCCAGCGTGGTGATCCGGCCCTCGGGCGATACACCCTGGAACCCGGCCACAACGGCGACGCGCATCCCTTCGCCGAATTTGGCGCTGATATTGTCGGTGGGGATCTCTTCGATCCGGGCCGAGCTGTGGGTGCTGCTGGTTTTAACCGGCACTTGCCAGCCCTGCCAGCTGCGCGCGGGCACGTCCATTTCCTGTAATGTCAGCGCCATCAGGCCGGCGGTCACGTTCTCGCCCGAGCTTACAACGGCATCATATTCACGCGCATCATACAGCGGCGAGGTTTCATTCACGAAGCCCACCAGCTTGTTGGTTTCACCCGACATGGCCGAGACGATGACGATCACGTCATAGCCTTTGGCCACTTCCAGGCCAACGCGCTTAGCGGCGCGTTTGATGCGGTCCAGCGTGGCGACGGAGGTGCCGCCGAATTTCATCACGAGAACGGGCATGGTCTGTCCTTGCTTCTTTGTCCCGCGCGAATTAGCGGGTTGCGCGCTTAAGGGCAAGATAACAATGGTGTCGCAGGCCCGATTTGCAGCTGTTCAGCAGTGCGAAAGGGCCCGAAAGCGCCTGTCTGTGCCTGACGGTCGGATTTGAGTATTTGAGGCAAGATGAAACGGCGGCGGGGAAAGGGGCCGGTATCGCGCGCCTATTCTAGTACGCGTGGGGCCGTCCGTCCCAGGTTTCAAAACACCCGGTTGTCGCCGGGCCCAAGGCGTCAAAGCGCGCGGCCAATCCTGCGGTGGCCTCTTGGACTGTGATGTCGGCGGTGGCGCCGCCCATATCAGTCTGCACCCAACCGGGATGGTAAATTCCGACCGAGATGGCCTCGGGCTTTAGGTCTGTGGCCAGGTTGCGTCCCAAATTCAGAACGGCGGCTTTTGACGCGCGGTAGATATAGCTGCCGCCGGGCGCGCGGGTGTGGCTGGCCATTTGCGACGAGAGTATCGCGATCTTGGCGGACTTGCTGAGGCGCAGGTTGGGCAGCAGGCTCTGGATTGTCAGAAAAACGCCAGTGACGTTGGTGGCCATCATGTCCGCCCACATTTGCGGGGGGTATCCATTTTCGAGCTGTTGTCCCTGATCCAGATATGCGCCTGCGTTGCAGATCAACAAGTCGACCGGGCGGTCTGCCATGGCTGTGGACAGGTTTGCGAATTGCGCGGGTTGGGTCACATCAAGAGGCAGGTAGCCCGGTGTGTGACGCGCAGTGCCGGTGATCTCGTGCCCCGCCGCAGTATAGAGATCCCCAAGCGCGCGTCCAATTCCGCGATTGGCGCCGGTAATGACTACATGCATGCGGTCTGTTCCTTAGTTTGTTTTCCGTCCTGTCGAAAAAGGCAACGGCAAGACAGGAACGCCCTCTTCCAGGAGTTTCTTGGCCTCGCCGGGCTTGGCCTCGCCATAGATTGCACGTTCGGGTGCGTCGCCGTCATGCATGGCGCGGGCTTCTTTTGCGAAGTTGTTCCCGACATATTCCGAGGTCTCTTCGACTTTCTTTCGCAGCGCAGTGATCGCGCGCTCGGTTTCCGAGGCGGGCTGGCTAAGGTCCGGTCGTTGCGGGGGCTTTACGGTGTCAGTCTCTTGGGGCTGGGCGGATCGTGCCGGACGGACGCGCGGGGCCATGATCGCCTTTTCCACATCGGTGCTGCCGCAAACCGAACAACTGACCATGCCAGCGGCCTTGAGCTTGTCAAAGGCCTCACCGGATTGGAACCAGCTGTCAAAGCGGTGGTCGTTGGCGCATTTCAGGACGTATTGAATCATTCACCTAGCCCGTAAGAGAACCGTACCACTACATACTGCGGGACGCGCAAAAGGCAAGCTGGCCATAGGTAGAGATCAGCGCGAAATCCGGCACAGACACGCGCAGCATCGCCATGTTTCCCGAAAATTCTGCGTTTCGGCTTTGTATACCACACGAGGCAGCCTTTGGGCCTTGGGCCCGATCAGGCGTTCCATGTGACGCACAGTTAAAAGCCCCAGCCCTTGCGCCGCGCTATTGCGGGGACGAAACTGTCAGGCAGTGTGATCAGGGGAGGTGATTTCATGCATATCGAAGGTATTACTGCGGTCGTGACCGGCGGGGGGAATGGCATCGGCAAGGCTCTGGCCGAGGCGCTGCATGAACGCGGCGCGAAAAAGGTGATTGTGGCGGATCTGGACGGCGACAGCGCTGAACAGGTGGCCAAGTCCATCGGGGGGCGGGCCTTTACGTTGGATGTGCGCGACAGCGCGGCGATGGCCGCAATGATCGACACGATCGAGACCGAAGACGGGCCGATTGACTTGTTTTGCTCGAATGCGGGGGTGGCTCAGGGGTTGGATGCTGGGCTCAGCTCGTCTGTGGTCGCACCGGATGACGTGTGGCAAATGTCATGGGAGATCAACGTGATGGCGCATGTTCATGCGGCCCGTCACCTGGTCGACAGGATGGAGGCCCGTGGCGGCGGCTACTTTTTGCAGACGGTCTCGGCGGCGGGACTTTTGAACCAGATCGGTAGCGCCGTTTATGGAACCACCAAACATGCCGCGATAGGCTTTGCCGAAAACCTGGCGTTTACGCACAAGGACGCGGGCATTCGCGTGTCGGTTCTGTGCCCACAGGGCGTGCAGACGGATATGCTGTCCGGGCTGGGTGGCGGCGGGGCGGAATCCCTGGATGGGGTTCTCAGCGCCGAGGAGGTTGCCAAGACCACCCTAGACGGGATCGAGTCCGAACAGTTCCTCATTCTACCGCACGCACAGGTCCGCAGCTATATGCAGAACAAGACCGCAGATTATGACCGCTGGCTGGGCGGCATGGCCAAGCTACAAAGAATGCTGCGCGAGCAGTAAGGTCTGGCGAAATCCGTGCGGTCCGCGCCAAACCCGAGGGAAATCTTCAGCGAAGATTTCCCGAGACATCCAGCGTGCGCAGAATGCGCACTCCATTGGATCAATCCTCGGGGAATACATCATCCAGCAGATCCATGGACCGGCGCACATAGGCCCGCGCTTCGGCATCGGCTGTGACCGGATCGCCGGCCAGCACCGCTGCGCCAATCCGACCATAGGCTTGGAGGCGCTGTTCCGGGGTGATCTCCAACTTATGCCCGAACATATGGACGTTCATGTTGGATAGGATGGTCTCCAGCTCGGTGTTGCCGCCGATCCGGGCCATGGTCCGGTGAAATCGGTTGCGCTGCCGGGCAAAGTCAAAAGTATCCAGTTCGGCCGGCGGTGACAAAAACGGCTCCAGCACGGTGTTGAACTGCTCTGCGTTGCCCGGAAGATGGATGCTCAGCGCGGCTTGACGGGCGGCCAGACCGATCAATGGTTCTATGATCAGCAGGATGTTCATGGCGTCTGCACGGGTCAGTTGGCGAATACGCGCGCCCCGGTTCAGATGAGTTTCCGCGATCCCCTGCGCGGCCAGCTTCTTGATTGCTTCGCGGACGGTGGAGCGGCTGACGCAATATTTCGCCATCAGCTCCGGTTCGATCAATCGCTGTCCGGGCAGAAACGCGCCTTCATACAGGCCACGGACGATGTCACGCACCAACGCGTCGGGGGAACTAAGTGTCTGCTGGGGCATCTGGCAAATCTGTGAGGTCCTTAAAGCAGTATTCGAGGGCGTCAGGGCAGATTCGACATGCCCCACGCTATCTTAGACTAATTCAACGCATTAGCCATGCGCCGCCCCGCCCACATCGCCCTGGGCGACCGAAACAGATTTGACAATCGCATAGCACGGCATGCCGGGCGCAAGTTTCAGCGCCTCAGCGGATCTGCGGGTGATCCGTGCCAGGATAAAATCCGGACCGACGGCCAGCCGCACCATGGCACCGGGGCCCTCGCCTTGCAGGATGGTATCGACCCTGGCCCGCAAGACGTTCAACGCCGAAATCCCGGTCGGGGCGGTCAGGGATAGCATGACCTCGTGGGCATGGATGCGGACGCGCATGACATCTCCGACACCGGCAGGGATACGTGGCAGATGCAGGGTGCCCCCCGCTGCTGCCAACTCGGTCAGGCCATCCGGGTGATGCGCGACCACGCCCGCCGTCAGCACCGCACCTGCATCACGCAGGCCAATCAATGGCGCGACATCTGGATCCGACAAAAGAGCCGAAACCGGTCCGGTGCGCTGCACTGTACCGTCCTGCAATAGCACCAGCGTATCGGCCAGACGGGCGACCTCGGTCATCGCGTGGCTGACATAGAGGATCGGCATGCGCGCCGTGTCACGCAGGCGCTCTAGATACGGGAGGATCTCATCCTTGCGGGCGGCGTCCAGAGCGGCCAAAGGTTCGTCCAGCAACAGGATTTCAGGCGCAGACAGCAAGGCCCGCCCGATTGCCACGCGCTGTTTTTCTCCGCCCGACAGGGCTGTGGGATGCCGCGCCAACAAAGAGCCAATGCCCAGCATATCAATAACATCCTGCCGGGGCAGGGCCGGACGACGTGCAAACCGCTGCCCATAGCGCAGGTTCTGCGCGACGGTCATATGAGGGAACAGGCGCGCGTCCTGAAACACATATCCAACGCGGCGTTTGTGTACTGGGACATTGGTCCCTGTACGGCTGTCGAACAGGGGGCGCGTGCCAACGCTGATGCGCCCGGATTGTGGTGTCAACAACCCGGCAACCGCGTTGATCAGCGTGGTTTTCCCAGACCCCGAGCGCCCGAACAGGGCGGTGACGCCCGGTCCGGCCTCGAATGCAGCGTTCAGTCGGAACGCCCCGAAATCATGGGAAATATTGACAGAGATGCTCATGGTCGCACCCTGCGCGCCGCCCGCCGGGCCAACGCCTCAGAGGCCAGAAGCGCGCCCATCGCCAGCACCACCGAAACGGCGACCAGTTTCAGCGCGGACCCTTCGCCCCCCGGTACTTGCAGCAATGCGTAGATCGCCGAGGGCAATGTCTGCGTCTGCCCCGGAATGTTCGACACAAAGGTGATCGTTGCGCCGAATTCCCCCATCGCCTTGGCAAAGGCCAGAATGGTTCCCGCGATGATGCCGGGCAGGATCAACGGCAAGGTGACGGTCGCGAACACCTGCAAGCGCGACGCCCCCAACGTGGATGCGGCCTGTTCCAGCTTGGGGTCGACGGCCTCGATTGCCAGCCGGATGGCGCGCACCATCAACGGAAAGGCCATGATCGCTGCGGCCAATGCCGCCCCCGTCCAGCGAAAGGCCAGCACGAAACCAAAAGTGTCATACAAAAACGCCCCCACCGGGGCACGCCGTCCAAAGGTGATCAGCAACAGATACCCGGTGACAACAGGCGGCAGGATCAACGGCAGATGCACCAGACCGTTCAGCAGCTGTTTGCCGGGGAATTCAGCGCGCGCCAGGATCAGCGCGGTCAGGGTCGCAATGGGCAGGCTGGCCAGGGTTGCCCACAGCGCAACCTTCAATGACAGGGCAACGGCGGCCCACTCTTGTGGGGTCAGCCACTCGGTCATTCGGCCTCCGGGATGATGAAGCCTGCGTCCTCAAATACACGGGCCGCCGCAGGAGACTGCAAGTATCCAAGGAACTGATACGACAGAGCTGTGGCGCTGTCCGTGATGATCGCGGCCGGATACAGGATCGGCGGATGGCTGGTGTCGGCGAATGTGGCCAGCACGCTGACGCGCGGTTCTGCGACCGCATCGGTCCCATAGGTAATACCCATCGGAGTTTCCCCCATCGCCACCAGCGCCAGCGCAGCGCGGACATTGTCGGTCTGGGCGATGCTCTCGGCGACAGAGGGCCACAGGCCCAGCGTTTCCAGTGCTGCTTTGCCATAGATACCCGCGGGTACGGCCTCGGTCAGGGCCATGGCTATACGGTTGTCGCCCAGCAGGCCCGCCAGGTCCGTCGCAGCGCTGATGCCGGGCAGGGGCGTCGCCCCGGCAGGACCGATCAGCACCAGCGTATTGCTCAGTAGGTCGCCCCGCGTGTCATTGTGGATCAACCCTTTGGCCGCCAGATGATCCATCCAGCCGGGGTTGGCCGAAATAAAGATGTCTGCGGGGGCTCCGGCCTCGATCTGCCGTGCCAGGGCCGAGCTGCCGGCAAAGGACAGCGTTGCGCTATGCCCGGTTTGATCCTGCCAGTCCGCGGCCACCTGTTCCAACGCGGTTTTCAGGCTGGCGGCGGCAAAAACGGTGACATTCCCCGCCCACAAGGGCGTTGGCAACAGCAACAACAAGAGAAGGCGGATCAAAGACATGAGGGTCCACTATGTTTGGGGAAACATGTCGCCCGCGCGAACCCAGACATGCAAGAGTTAATTTGCGCGCAGCCGGGTGACCGGGCGAGCAATGGATCGCGTGTCGGTTTCGGGGCGGGTGTGTGTGCTGCGGCTCAGCAGCTGGTGGTTTCGGCGTCAGTGGGGCCGCAGAACAGGCGATACAGCAGTTGGATCACCTCATAGGTATTCTGATCCGCCAGCGAATAATAGATCGTCTTGCCGTCCCGCCGTGTGGCGACCAGGCCTTCTTCGCGCAGGCGGGCCAGCATCTGGCTGACGGCGGCCTGACGGATTTCCAGCAGGCTTTCCAACTCTCCGACGGATTTTTCGCCCGAACCCAGATGGCACAGGATCATCAACCGGCCTTCGTGGGCCAGCGTCTTGAGATAAGCCGCGGCGCTTTGGGCACTGCGGGCCATTTCCGAGGGCGGGGCGGGGGGCGCTTGTACGTTCACGATCTGTCAGGTCCTGTGCGCTGTTTCACTGTGTTTACCACGCCGCAAAGAAAAGGGCGAGGCAGCCTGTTACAGGGATTTTACAGTGGATTACCCCAAGAAGGGAAGGCGTATCCGCGCCCAAGCCGGTCACATTCACGGGATGGCAAGTGTTTGAGCGCGTTTTCAGCACTCAAAACTTGGTCAAAGCGGCGAGGAGCCCCGCCGCTTTGGGAGCGGATCAGTCGTCCAGAATGATGACATTGCGCCGGGCCGCGCCGGACATCGTGTCGGCAAAGGCCTCGTTTACCTGGTCCAGACGCCAGCGGCCCGAGATCAGCTCGTCCAGTTTCAGACGGCCCTGTTGGTACAGATCCACCATCCACGGGATGTCCCGCTTGATCGCCACGTCGCCCATTTTCGAACCCAGGATCGACTGGCCCACATCCGCCATCAACAGGGGCGAGTAACTGGCGTTTTGCCCGAAATGCGGCAGGCCCACCATCACGACGTTCCCACCATTGGCCAGATAGCGCGGCGCCTTGTCATAGACAGCCGCGACGCCAACCGTGACCAGAACGGCGTCGGCTCCGCGTCCACCAAAGATCTCTTTGACCTTGGCCCAGGGTTTGCCCTCGCCGGTGATGCCATGGGTTGCGCCGAATTCCTTGGCGATTTCCAGTTTGTCGGGGTTCATGTCCACGGCCACGATGCGCCGGGCCCCGGCGATGCGCGCGCCCTGGATGGCGTTCAGCCCGACGCCGCCTGCGCCGATTACCACCACATCCTGACCCGGACGTACATTGGCCGTGTTGATCGCCGCGCCGACGCCAGTGATCACGCCGCACGACACCAGTGCCGCGGCGTCCTTGGGCATGTCATCGGGGATCACCACGACCTGGCTTTGATCCACAACCACCTTTTCAGCAAAGGCGCCGGCGAACAGAGCCTGATACACCGGCTCGCCCGTTGCGGTTTTGATCGGGCCGTTTTTCCAGTCGCCGGGATCTTCGCAGACCACCTCGTGCCCCGAGCTACAGCTGGGACAGACACCACACGACCGGATCAAGGTCACGGCCACGCTGTCGCCTTCCTTGATGCCTTTGACGCCGACGCCCACGGCGGTTACGACGCCCGCGCCCTCGTGGCCATAGACTGCGGGCAGCGCCCCGCCAAACCCGCCTTGCCACAGGGAAATATCCGAATGGCAGACCGCGACGGCCTTCACTTTTACTTCGACTTCGCCCATTTCGGGCGCGCGCAGCTCGACCTCTTCGATCACCATCGGCTGATTGTGCTCATAGCTGACGGCGGCTTTGATCATTGGCATTTTTTGTCCCTCTCTCCACTTGGGGGCAGGGTGCCTTTGGGGCTGATTTTCCGCAAGTGTGAAATAATATTCCGTTACGCAAAATTCCCGAGACGCGCGACCCGTGTCAGGCCTGATCGTTCAATTGGCGGCGCTGCGATGCGAAAACCAGCAATCCCAGCATCATCAGCCCCGCAGCCAGCACAAAGGGCGCCCCCGGCAGGTGAAACGGCGCCGCCGAGCCCGTGAACAGCGCAAAAACCTGGGTCATCAACAAAGGCCCAAAGATCATCGCGACCGAGGCAATGCTGGACAGCACACCCTGGAGCTCGCCTTGGGCATTGTCCGGTGCGATGCGCGACAGGATACCTTGCAGTGCCGGCAGCCCGATTGCCCCCAGCGCTGAAACCGGGATCAGCAGCAGCACAACACGCCCATCCGGCACAAACGCCACAAGCAGCAGCGCGATCACCTCGACCCCCAGCCCCAGGGCGACGGTGCGCGCCTCGCCGAAAATGCGGATCGCGGGGCGGATCAGCCCGCCTTGGACCACGACCATCGACACCCCGTAGACCGCCAATGACACGCCGATCATCCCCGGCGACCAGCCAAACCGCGCCGTGCTGAAATAGGCCCAGATCGCGGGGTAAACCACATTTGCCAGCTGATACAGAAACATCACCCACAAAAGCGGCGACACCGCCCCCAACGATGCCATGCCGCGAAAGGATGAAAACGGGTTGGATCTCGCCAGCTCAAACGGGCGGCGCGTGTCATCGGTCACGGTTTCCCGCAGGACAGTCATGCCAAACAGCGCATTCGCCAAGGCCAATCCCGCCGCCGCATAGAACGGTGCGCGTGTCCCGTATTCGGCCAGTAATCCGCCCAGCACAGGCCCCAGAACAAAGCCCACGCCGAATCCCGCGCCGATCAGACCGAAGTTCGCGGCCTTGTCCTTGGGGGCCGAAATATCCGCCATATAGGCATTCGCGGTGGAATGGGTCGCGGCGGTAATCCCCCCCACGATCCGCCCCACCAGCAGCAGCCAGATCGACCCGGCCACCGCCATCACCAAATAATCCGCTGCCATCACCAGCAAGGACACCAACAGCACCGGCCTGCGCCCATAGGCATCCGACAGACGCCCCAGCAAAGGGGCGAACAGAAACTGCATCAAGGCAAAGGAGGTGGCCAAAATCCCGCCCCAGATCGCCGCACTGGCCAAAGAGGTTCCGCTGACCTCTTGGATCAGATCGGGCATGATCGGCATGATCAGGCCGATCCCCATGGCGTCGAGCATTACGGTCATCATGATGAAAAGAATTGGAAGGCGGCGGGTCATGAAAAATCCGAACTCAAATAATGACGAGCGAAACGTAACAATAAGATAGGGCGCGCGCCCCTGGCTGAGAAGAGCGCGGGCGAAATTGCCGGTCGTTTTGCGCGCCTCGACGCCATGACAAATCACCCCGAGGATGTTTGTCAAAGGGGAAATGCACGACAGCTTAGGTTAGCGCACGGGTTGAGGCGGCAAAGGCACGGGCTTCGGTCGGGGCCTGGCCGGTTTGCTGCGCAGGGTCGAAAATATCGCCGAGATCCAGTTCAGGATAGGCGGCACGGGCCAGCAACGAGAGCGGAGCATTATCCGCTCCGGCCTGTTTGCACAGTGTTTTGACGGCGGCCTGCGCCTCGGGGCGGGGCATATGCGCCGCCAGCCGGAACGAAAGAGCCTCGGCGTGAATCAGGTCCAGCGTGCTGGTCAGGGCGGTGTGCATGGCGTCGGGGTTGGGGCCCAGCGTGGCGGCCAGCGATTTGCCATGTTCCAGCGCCGATGCGGCAGCAAGACACAGCTGCGGCAGGGTCAGCCATTCGGTAAACCACGCGGCGCCGTCGCGATCCTGGCGATGCAGGCCCGCGCCTTGCAGGGTCGCATTCAGCCCGATAACAAGCCGCGCCAACGCAACGATTGCCGATGGCTGTACCGGGTTTTGCTTCTGCGGCATGGTCGAAGAGCCCCCCGCCGCGCCCAGAGTGACCTCGGATATGCCGGTCTGGGTCAGCAGAATCAGGTCCTCGCCCAATTTGCCCAAGGCCGTGCAAAGCCGCGTCAGCCATCCGGCCAGCGCCAGCACAGGGCCGCGATCCGCGTGCCAGCTGCGTTCCGGGTCCTTGAGGTTCAGGGCCTTGGCCAGATCGGCGCGCAATTGCGCCGCTTGCGGACCAAAGGCCGCGCCAGTCCCGGCGGCCCCCGAAAGCGACACCAACAGCGTGCGGTCGCGCAGGGCAGGCAGCTCGGCCAGCAGATCCAGCAGCGGCGCGCCCCAATGGGCCACGGTTGCCCCGAAAGTGACGGGGGTTGCGTGCTGGCCATAGGTGCGGCCGGGCATCGGCAGGTCGGCATGGGTCTCCGCCAGCGCGCCCAGGTCCGTCAGCATCTGGGTCAGGCTGGTTTCCAGCAGGCTCAGGTATTGGCGCAGGCGCAGGGTCTGGCCGGTCTCCATGATGTCCTGCGAGGTCGCGCCCCAATGCACATACTGGGCGAATTCGGGGGCTTTCATTTCCTTGCGGAAGGCCGCAACCAGACCGGGGACGGTGACGCCATTGGTGCCAGTGGCGGCCGCCAATGCGCCGGGATCCAGCGGGATTTCCATCGAGGCGCGGTGGATATAGGCGGCGGCCTCGGACGGGATCAGGCCCATGTCGCCCTGAACCTTGGCCAGCGCGCCTTCGACCAGCAGCATGGCGCGCAGCTCGGCGCTGTCAGTGAACAGTTTGCCAGCGTCCCCAGCGGGGAAAAGACGACAATAGAGTTCCGAGGAGAAAACAGAGGCGGCCATGGGGTCTCTCTTTGTTATTGAGTGCTGATTGTATCAAGGAGCCGCGCCAAATCCTGGGGGGCGGCAAAGAACGGCGAATGCCCCGTGGGCAGGGAAAAAACCGTCTCTGGCGGCCAGTCCTGGGTCATCGTGATCTGGTATTCTGGCGGGATCGTTCGGTCATCGGTGCAGCGGATATAGGCACGCGGGACGCTGGCATACTGTGCCCCCGTCTGAACCGGAACCGAGGTCGGCTGCGTGGCTTGCACACATAGATTGTCCCGCGCGTATTCCACCGTCTCTTCGGGGCAGTCGTGAAAGAAAATATCTTGCACCATGCTGGGATCCGCGGTCCAGCCCAAGCGGTCCTCGGTCATGCGGATCGCGGGTAACAGCGGCTGATAGGGTGCCTGCATCCGCATTTCCGCCAGCGACAGGCCGGGCGCGGGCACATAGGCGCACAGGTAAATCAGACGTTGGATATAGGTCGGGTCACGCTCGGCGGCCAGGGTGATGGGAAACCCACCCATGGAATGAGCGACAACGATTGTGGGTTCTGTCAGCGCGTCCAGAATGGCATCGGCATATCCATCCAGCGTAACCTGTTGATATGGCGTCTGATCCGCTCCATGTCCTGGCAGATCAATGGCGCGCGCATTGTGGCCAAGCGCCTGCAACGCGGGGATCACATCGCGCCAGCACCACGCTCCGTGGGCTGCGCCGTGGATCAAGAGGAAATTCGCCATGGGTGCGCCTTTCTTGCGGATCGCCAAACAGCCGGTCAGGGCGTGTTACCACGGCAAAGCGAGCGGTCAAAGGGGGGCACCCTCGACAGATGCCCCCCGTTTGGGTCAGATGTCCAGGAACACGGTTTCCGCATCGCCTTGCAGGCGGATGTCGAACCGATATTGGCCGGGGCCGGTTTTCTTGGCGATCAGGGTTTCAGCGCGGGGGCGCTGTTCGATCCGCGACAGCAGAGGATCGACGCTGTTGTCTTCATCCTCGAAATAGATCCGAGTCTGAAGGCCGATATTGATCCCGCGCGCCAGAACCAGCACAGAGATATGCGGCGCCTGCGTTTTGCCACCCCGCGCCGCGACGGCCCCAGGTTTCACAGTGGTCAGTGTGAATTCGCCAGAATCCTTGTCCGCAGCAAAGCGGCAGAACCCGTTGACCTTGGGGTCGGCGCCGTCCTGGCCGGGGAATTTGCCGCCCGCATCGGGCTGCCAGGTTTCGATCATCGCGTCGCGCAGCGCCCAGCTGGTGCCGTCGATGACCGCGCCGGTGATGGTGATGATCTCGCCCTCGGCGCCCTCTTCGATGGCGCGCAGGCCCAGGTCCTCGGGGTAGATGCCGGGGTTGCCCGCGAACGAAGGGATACAGCCGATATGGACATAGGGCCCAGCGGTTTGCGACGGGGTTTCAGTCAGAGTTTCAAGAGCTTGTACCATGGCTTACATCCCTTCCAGTTTGTTTTCGAACATGGTCTGGCGACGGCCGCGCAGCACGATGTCGAACTTATAGGCCAGGAAATCCAGCGGCCGCGATTTCGAGAAATCCAACGGCGCCACCAGGCGATCCAACTGCGAGCGCTTCTGAATCGTGGCTGCGATCGGACAGTGATCAATCAGCGGGTCGCCCTCGAAATACATCTGAGTGATCAGACGCTGACCAAAGCTGTGCCCAAAGACCGAGACATGGATATGCATCGGCCGCCAGTCATTGGCGCGGTTGGGCCAGGGATAGGCGCCTGGGCGGATGGTCAGGAATTCGTAATATCCGTTCTCATCGGTGATCGTGCGACCGCAGCCGCCGAAATTCGGATCCAGGGGCGCCAGATAGCCGTCCTTGATGTGGCGATACCGGCCGCCTGCGTTGGCCTGCCAGATTTCCACCAGCGTGTTCGTAACAGGGCGCCCGTTTTCGTCCAGAACCCGTCCGTGCATCAACACGCGTTCACCGATGGCGGGTTTTTCGGGGTCTTTGGAATAGTTCAGGATCAGGTTGTTATCCAGCGGTCCCAGCACCGAGTGGCCAAACCGCGGGCCGGTTTCCTCGGTGGGTGTGGATTCCATCGACAGCAGCGACCACTTGGGCGAGCGCGGCACGCTGGTTTTATAGTCGGGGTAATACATGACCGGGTGCATATCCCGATTGCGGGGCATCAGGGGGCCCTGATCCTTGGGGGGGGTGGGATTGCTCATTCCTGAGTTTCCTCCATTTCGGCATAGGTTGCCTTGGCGATTTTCAATGCGTGGTTTGCGCGGGGCACGCCGGCGTAGATGGCGACGTGCTGCATGGCTTCTTGGACGTCTTGCTTGCTGGCGCCGGTGCGGGCCGTGGCGCGGATATGCATCGCGATTTCCTCGAAATTGCCGGTGGCCGCCAACAAGGCCAGCGTCAGCATGGACCGCTCGCGTGGAGTGATTCCATCCGAGGCCCAGACCGTGCCCCAGGCACCTTCGGTGATCAGGGTCTGAAATGGGGTGTCAAAGTCCGTTTTCGCGGCCTCTGCGCGGTCCACATGGGCGTCGCCCAGCACGCTGCGGCGCACCTGCATTCCTGTGTCAAAACGATCAGACATGGCCGGTCTCCTTTAGAAATTTGGTCAGGACGTCGGCATATTCGGCCGGTTGCTCAACGCAGGGCAGATGGCCGGCCTTGCGGATCAGATGAAAGCTTGATCCCGGTACCAGATCGACCGTTTCACGCACCAGATCCGGCGGGGTCGAGCCATCATCCGCCCCCGCGATCCCCAGCAAAGGCACCCGCAGCCCCGAGGTCGGCGTATAGAAATCCGTCCCCGAAATGGCCGCACAGCAGCCGACATAGCCCTCGACAGGTTGGCGTACCAGCATGTTGCGCCAGGCGGTGAATTCGTCTGTTTTCTGAAAGGGTTTCGAAAACCAGCGCTCCAGAATGGGGCCTTCCAGGGCCTCGATCCCACCTGCGTTTACAGCGGCGATCCGGTCGTTCCACATCTCGGGCTGGCCGATCTTGGCAGCGGTGTTGGACAGCACGACGGCCCGCACCTGATCCAGCCGTTTCACCGCCAACCCTTGCGCGATCATCCCGCCGATGGACAGCCCGACAAAGACGCAATCCGTTACCCCCAGGTGATCCAGCAATCGTTCGACGTCGCGTACCAGCGTTCCCATGGAATAGGGCGCAGGTGTGCATTCGGACAGCCCGTGCCCGCGTTTGTCATAGCGGATCAGTCGCAGGTTCTGCGGCAGCAGCGGGATCACCTTGTCCCACAGTCGCAAATCTGTGCCCAGCGAGTTGGCAAACACCACCGGCGGACCAGCCGGGTCGCCGTCTTCGCGGTAGTGCAGTTTGATGTCGTCGAGGTCGGCAATATGCATCAGTACGGCAATCCTACATAGTTCTGGGCCATCACCTTTTGGGCGGCCTCGTTGTCGCGCAGGAACTCAAGGTCCGCTCTCTGCATCTTGATGTCAAACTCGGATTGATCAGGGAAGCGGTGCAGCATGTTTGTCATCCACCAGCTGAACCTCTCGGCCTTCCAGACGCGCGACAGGGCCTTTTGGCTGTAGGTGTCCAGCCCGTTTGCGTCCTTATCCAGATAGTGCTGCTTTAGTCCGGTAAACAGATAGTGGATGTCGCTGGCCGCTGTGTTCAGCCCCTTGGCGCCGGTTGGGGGCACGATATGGGCCGCGTCACCGCACAGGAACAGCGCGCCATAGCGCATCGGCTCGGTCACAAAGGACCGCAGCGGCGCGATGGATTTCTCGATCGAGGGGCCGGTGATCAGACGCTCGGCGGCCTCTTCGGGGATGCGGCGTTTCAGTTCCTCCCAAAAGGCCGCGTCGGTCCAGTCGTCGGGGCTGTCGGACAGCGAACACTGCACATAGTACCGCGACAGGTTGGCATTCCGCATCGAGCACAGCGCAAATCCGCGGTCGGAATTGGAATAGATCAGCTCGGGGTCCACCGGCGGCGTTTCCGACAGGATGCCCAGCCAGCCAAAGGGATAGACCTTCTCGTATTCGCGGCGCACGTCCAGCGGGATTGCCTGCCGCGAAGGTCCGTGAAATCCGTCACAACCCGCAATGAAATCACAGTCCAGACGATGCGATTGCCCGTTCAGCGTATAGGTCACATAGGGTGCGCTGGTCAGATCGCTCAGCGCAACATCCGCAACCCCATGGAGCACCGCTCCGCCCAGTTTTTCGCGCGCATCATACAGGTCGCGTGTGACTTCGGTCTGGCCGTAAACCACCACATGATCATCTGTGTGTTCGGCGAAATCTATGCGGAATTGTTCGTTGTCATAGGCGATCAGCGTGCCGTCATGGGTGAACCCTTCGGTGTCCATGCGCTCTGCGACACCGGCCTGGCGCATCAGATCAACAAAGCCGGTCTCCAGCACACCAGCACGGATTCGGCCCAGCACGTATTCGCGGGTTTGGCGTTCCAGCACAACGGAATCGATGCCCGCCTTGTGCAAAAGCTGAGACAGCAACAGCCCAGACGGGCCGCCCCCGATGATGGCAACTTGAGTTCGCATGATTTTCTCCCTGTTCGCGAGGGGAATGTCGCAAATATAATGTACACCGTCAACTAAATTCGCGCAAAGCCGTTAACATCTGCCCTCGGCTCAGCATTTCCTTACAGGTATTTGGTCAAGGCCGCCTGGAACATCTCGGGGTCCACATTCCCGCCCGAGCCAACAGCGATCGCCGTATCCCCGCTCAGATCATCAGGGTGAAACAAAGCGGCGGCCAATGCGGCGGCGCCTCCGGGTTCCAGCACGATTTTCAGGCGCAAGAACGCCAGCGCCATCGTGTGCAGGCATTCGTCTTCGCTGACGGCAATTCCGGGGCCACACAGGCGGGACATGATCGGAAAAGTCATCTCGCCGGGCTGAGGTGTGATAATCGCGTCGCAGATCGACCCGGACATCTGAACATTGCGCTGGATTTCCCCGGACGCGAGCGAGCGTTTCACATCGTCGAACCCCTCGGGTTCTGCCGGGCGGGCGCGCAGACCGGGGGCATGTGCCTCTAATGCCAGCGCCACCCCCGAGGTCAGCCCACCCCCGCCACAGCAGACCATCACATCGGCGGTTTCAACGCCCAGCTCGGCTGCTTGTTCGGCGATCTCTAGCCCGGTGGTGCCCTGACCGGCAATCACCTGCGGTTCGTCATAGGGTTTGACCAGGGTCAGGCCACGCTCGGCCGCGATCTGAGCCCCCAGCGCGTCCCGGTCCTGTCCGGCGCGATCATATAATACCACCTCGGCCCCCAGGGCGCGGGTGTTGTCGATTTTCAGCTTGGGCGCGTCCTCTGGCATGATGATCACCGCAGGCACCCCATGCAATTGCGCCGCATAGGCGATTCCCTGCGCGTGGTTGCCCGATGAAAACGCGATCACCCCGTTGGCGCGGGTGTCCGTGTCCATCGCGGACAAGGCTGACCAGGCGCCCCGGAATTTGAAACTGCCGGTATGTTGCAGACATTCCGGTTTCACCAGCACCCTGCGCCCTGCGAACTCATTCAGGAACGGCGATTCCAACAGGGGCGTGCGCCGCGCGTGGCCCTTGAGGCGCTGGGCGGCGGCATGGATCATGTCGATATTCATGTCAGTTCCTTCAGCCAGGCGTTCAGCGCGTCCAGCGCTTCGGGTTCATCAAGGAAGGGCACATGCGCCCGGTCCGCCACATGCGCCACGATCAGCCCCGGCATCTGCGCGGCCATTTCGTCCACCGCGCCCGAGGTCAGCAGATCCGAATTGACCCCGTGAATGACCGCACAGGGCAGGGGGGCGATGGCCTGAAACAGCGGCCACAGGTCCGGGGCGTCTTCTCTGGTCAGGGTTGCGATCACGGCGTCGCGCAGTTTTGGGTCATAGTTGATCTGAACCCCCTCGGGCGTTTCCACATAGGTATGGGTTGCCTCTTGGGCCCATCGTTCGGGCGACACGTTGTCAAAGCCCGGCATGGCGGCGCGGTGCGCGACGAATTCTGCCATGGTTTTCGCATCCGGGTGCAGCCCCAGATAGCCCATGATGGCGGTCAGCCCGTTCATGTTCAGCTCTGGTCCGACGTCATTCAGCGCGACGCCCAGCAGGCGGTCCTTGGCGGTGGCGGCCAGCACCATCGCGATCAACCCCCCGCGCGAGGTGCCCAGAATGGCCACCTGATCCAGCCCCAGATGGTCCAGCAATTCCAGCACGTCCTGGGCCTCGCGGGGGATCGAATAGGTCGTGTAATCCTCGGCCCAGTCGGATTGACCCCGTCCGCGATAATCCAACCGGATCAGCCGGTTGTCCGCCAAATGAGCCGCAACGAAATCGAAATCCCGCGCGTTACGTGTCAGCCCGGCCAGGCACAGGATGGGCAGGCCCGTCCCCGTGTCTTCATAGTGCAGGGAAATTCCGTCGGATGTTGTGAAGCGCGCCAAATCAACCTCTCGTCAATGCAGGGATGCCCGTCAGGTCGGACAGGATGTGGTGCGGTTTGGCCGGCAGCCGGTCTACCGGGTCGCCCGCGCGGTTGACCCAGGCGGTGGTGAACCCATAGCCCGCCGCCGCCGCCGCGTCCCATCCGTTCGAGGAGACAAACAGAACCTGCCGCGAGCTGCAAGCAAAGCGCTGCTCGACCAGGTCATAAACCCGGCGGTCGGGCTTGAAGATGCCTACGGATTCAACGGACAGGCAATCGTCCAGAACCTCGGTCAGCCCGGCGGATTTCACCGCCCCCTCCAGCATCTCGGGTGATCCATTAGACAGGATCGCGGTGTTCATTCCGGCGGCTTTCAGATCGGCCAGCATCTGCGGCACTTCGGGGTAGGCCGACAGCTCCCAATACAGTTGCAGCAGGCGCTCTCGCAGGTGCGCATTCCCGTGCAGCCCGACGGCCTCCAATGCCCAGTCCAGCCCGTCCTGCGTGACCTGCCAGAAATCGCAATGCTGGTCCATGACGGCCCGCAGCCAGCTGTATTGCAGCTGTTTCAGACGCCAGTGTTCGGCCAGCTTGGGCCAGACTTCGGCCAGGGCTTGGTTCCCCGGCTCCAAGGCCGCCTCGCGGGCGGCGGCAGACACGTCGAACAAGGTGCCATAAGCGTCAAATATGCAGGTGGTTGTCGTCATGGGGTCTCCTCCGATTTGGGGCAGGTTGGCACGCTGCGCCCTGCGGGGAAAGCCCGAAACGGCTGGTTTGCAATCTGCTACATCGGGGGGTAGTGTGTCGCCCATTCTCGTATGGGGTCCGCCAATGGGGCGGCCTCTCAACTCATCCTCCCTGACATGACAGGAATTATTATGACGCAGGTTAACGCGGGCGATAAGGTCCAGCTTCACTATACTGGTACTCTGGCCGATGGCAGCACGTTCGACAGCTCCGAAGGGCGCGACCCGCTGGAATTCACCGTTGGATCCGGTCAGATCATCCCCGGCCTGGACAAGGCAATCCCCGGCATGGTCGTCGGCGATAAGAAAACCGTCGTGATCCCCGCCGAAGAAGCCTATGGCGAAAGCCACCCCGACGCCGTGCAGGCGATCCCGCGTTCGAACGTCCCGGCCGAGATCCCGCTGGAGGTTGGTATTCAGCTGCAAATGCAGTCGCCCTCGGGTCAGGTTGTGCCCGTGACCGTGGTGTCCATCACCGAAGAAGAGGTGACTTTGGACGCCAACCACCCGCTGGCCGGCAAAGAGCTGACCTTCGCGATTGAGCTGGTCTCGATCGGCTAAACCCGACGTGATGCAAAGTTTCAAAGCCCCGCCATCGTGCGGGGCTTTTTGCTTTTCCAAACCGTGCTAGGCTGTGGGCGTGTGATCATCCCGGAGGCCCCCATGTCAAACGCCGCTGAAACCTTGCTGGACCGTATCCGCGATTTGCAGGACGAGTTCGAACAGGAACTGGCCAAGCGCCGCGAGGCCTTCCGCTACTCGTTGGAAAATGGCCGGATCGTCTGGGAGGACGAGGCCCGCCGCCAGCACCGCGCCCTGCGCGTCCGTTGGTTGGTGTTCCTGCGCCGGACCCGGCCGATGGTGCTGATCACCGCGCCGTTTATCTATTCCCTGCTGATCCCCTTTGTGCTGCTGGATGCGTTTGTGACGGTCTATCACGCGGTTTGTTTTCCGGTGTACGGCATCCCCAAGGTCCGCCGACGCGATCACATCCGCATTGACCGTCAGCACCTGGCCTATCTGAATGGGCTCCAGAAACTGAACTGTGTGTATTGCGGCTATTGCAACGGGCTGCTGTCCTATGTCCGCGAAGTCGCCGGCCGAACCGAGGCCTACTGGTGCCCCATCAAACACGCCGCCCGCGTGGACGGCACCCATGCGCATTACGGGTCATTTCTGGAATATGGCGACGGCGAGGGGTTTGATCGGGGCATTACCCGGTCGCGTAACAGTCTGAAGAAACTGAAATAATAGCGCCGAAAGATCAGCCCCAGCCTGCCGGATTATTTCCGACGCAGGCGGATCACCACATCGACGCTGGCGATCTCGGCGCCCTCGGGGGCGTTGGGCAGATGCGTGATGACCAGTTCGTCACTGGGGGCATCCGTCAGAACGCCTGTGTCTTCCCAGAAAAAATGCGGGTGTTCGTGCGTGTTGGTGTCGAAATAGCTGCGCGAGCCATCCACCGTCACCTCTTGCATCAGACCAGCCTCGCAAAAGGCACGTAGCGTATTGTAGACCGTCGCCAGCGAGACGCTCTCGCCCTGGGTCTGAACGGCTGAATACAGGCTCTCGGCGGTCACGTGGCGGTGGTTGCCGTCGCCCACCAGCAATGCGGCCAATGTGGCCCGTTGCCGTGTAGGGCGCACACCCGCGCCCGCCAACCATTTCGAGCCGCGCTCTTTTGCCAATTCTGTTACGATCATGTCCCGCATCCCATACTTCGCCTGTGAATATAGCGGGCTTAGGGGAGGGATTTCAATTGAAAACAGGTCGCAACTGGCTGGGTGCGACGCCGTCACAGTCTTGCACGCAGGCAGATGCGGGTGCTAGAGGGGGGAAATCGATACGTCAGACCAATACGACAGACCAAAGGGGTTCCACCTGTATGTCCCAGTTTCCGAGCAGTTTCGACCGCGAAGACCTCCTGAAATGCGCCCGAGGCGAGCTGTTCGGCGAGGGTAACGCCCAGCTGCCCGCACCGCCCATGCTGATGATGGACCGCATCACCGAAGTCTCGGCTGACGGTGGCGCCCACGGCAAAGGCCACATCCTGGCCGAGTTCGACATCACCCCGGACCTGTGGTTCTTTGACTGCCACTTCCCCGGCAACCCGATCATGCCCGGCTGTCTGGGCCTGGACGGCCTGTGGCAGCTGACCGGCTTTAACCTGGGCTGGCGCGGCTGGCTGGGTCGTGGCTATGCGCTGGGCGTCGGCGAGGTCAAACTGAAGGGCATGGTCCGCCCCGACCGCAAGATGCTGACCTACAAGATCGATTTCACCAAGGCGATCCAGACCCGCCGCCTGACCATGGGCGTCGCCGACGGCATCGTCGAGGCAGATGGCGAAGTCATCTACGAAGTCAAAGACATGAAAGTCGCGCTGAGCGAGAGCTGAGTTTCACGTGATCAGAGTGAGATGAGAAAGGCGCCTGCGGGGCCAGCCCTTTGCGGTAAATGATGCAATAAAACTTGGGTTGGCCAGATTTTGGCCAACCTTTCCCTTGATCACACAAGATGTGGCGGTTTGTCAGGGGATTTCGTTGAACGCACTCAATCCAATATCTTCTCCAGCACTAAAACGGCGCCTGCCGCGTGCTTATCACGGGATCGACATCAACTTCTGTCGCAACCCTCAGTGTGGGTTGTTTATGGTTCCACCCGATCCCATTGATAGAAGAGGGAATAGCGCCTCAAAAGTCAAATCGAACTTTCCTCGCGGTTCGGTCATCGGCTTCGGGTCAGAGAAAACCTTCAAGTGCGGAGTCTGTGGTCAAAGTTCGATCCTGAAGAATAATCGAGCAATGGTTCAGGAGTATCGGCGCCTTCGCACTTGGTTCCTTGCCGGGCCACCCAAGGATTCTTGCCAGAGCGATTGGACCTATCGCGGTTTGATGCCGCTCCTTTGGTAGCATTTACTGCACCAAAGGAGACTGACTATGGGACTAAAACGGACGGACGAATTCCGCCAGGATGCGGTGCGTATCGCGCTGACCAGTGGGCTGACGCGCAAACAGGTTGCCGATGATCTGGGCGTGGGCATGTCGACACTGAACAAGTGGATCACGGCGCATCCATTGCCCGGCAGTGCATGTTTACATGTATGAGAGGGGTGAATAGGCCCTAGCTATCCTAGACACCTTCTTGGTTCACGTTGCGCTGTCTGT
>JARGPB010000018.1 GCA_029212905.1 Thalassovita sp. | reverse complement strand
CCGGGGCGACCGATGCCGAGCGCGCGGCCGTGGAGAGGTTGATATCGGAACGCCTCGCCGAGCAGGAGGCAATGGAAGGCTTGCAAGAACGCCAAGACTTCTTCAATCAGACGCTCTACGACGCCTTTGATGGACTGCTGCTGCAAGGCGCAAGCCTGGAAGATGTTCTGGGTAATATTGCTCGTGCACTAGCCCAGGCTGCGCTCCAGGCGGCGATCCTCGGTGAAGGCCCTCTGGCCAAACTCTTTGGTTGGACTACGCCGCTGTTTAGCTTCTCGGGGGGTGGGGAGATCCCAGCCTTGGCCTCTGGCG
This sequence comes from Thalassovita sp., assembly GCA_029212905.1. Lineage (GTDB taxonomy): Bacteria > Pseudomonadota > Alphaproteobacteria > Rhodobacterales > Rhodobacteraceae > Thalassobius. The sequence goes on along the minus strand of JARGPB010000018.1, from coordinate 64,447 downwards.
GTGGTATTCCTGCCCCAAGAGGTGGCGGCAAGATTTACGGGCCCGGCGGGGGAGCCGACGACAAAGTTCTGATGTGGGGTAGCTCTGGTGAGTTCATGATGAACGCCCGCGCCACGGCACGCTATCGCCATTTACTAGAGGCCATGAACAACAATGCTTCGATTCCCAGACTGGCAGTGGGTGGTGCTGTAGATGGAAGTCGCGCATTTGCAACTGGCGCCTTGGAAGGCCGCACGCACCTTCGGGTCGAACTGGTCGACGGTCTGAAAGCGCAATTGGTAGAGGCTAGTGTCGGTCAGTCAGTTGAGATCATGGGGCAGCAACTGGACCACTATGACCGCACTTTGCCCCGCCGGATGGATGATATTCAACGTGATCGCAGAAAGGTCGGCTGATGCTAGACTTTCCTCTTTCGAGCGCCGATTTTTTTGAATGGCTTCCGCTATCTAGCGTCTCGTTTCACCTTCCAGGAGCATATGAGTCGGCTGAGACTGGCGCGGGTGAGGCGATCACGGCCGCGTTGGGGTCGCGCCTGTGGGAGGGTAGCGTGACACTAGGCAAGATGAGCTATGCCGAGATCGCGCGCGCCGAGGTTTATATCGCAGCCTTGCAGCACCCAGGTCGCGGCTTCATGGCCTATGACCGCCGACGCCCAGCCCCGAGCGGCGATCCCGACGGCGCGATTTTGGGCGGTATCGTCCCCACGATCGCCAGCCTTGCAGGCAATAACAAGGAAATGAGCTTGGGCAACCTGCCTGCAGGCTATGTGCTCCAGGTCGGTGATTATTTGGGATTTTCCTACGGTAGCTCACCTGAACGCCACGCCCTACACCGAGTGGTCAGCCTGGAGGTTGTCGCCGATGAGTTGGGCGTGACGCCAGTTTTCGAAGTGACACCGCATATTCGCCCAGGCGCGTCTATCGGTAGCGCCGTGCGCCTGATCCGTCCGGCCTGTAAGGCCATCATCGTACCTGACAGTTTCGACCCCGGCACGAATGCGCGGCGCATCACCGAGGGCATGAAATTTCGTTTCAAGCAGACTTTGAGGTGATTGATGCGGCTTTATGACAGCGCCACAACCTCCTACCTGAGCACCCAGATCGATATCGTGGCCCATGGGCTTTTGTGGGTGAAAGCCCGCAACCGCGACACCGATGAGACCGAGGACTTGGGCCTTTGGAGCGGGGATGATCACCAGGAATTTGTCATCGGGGGCGAGACCCGGCTCTACTATGGTGCCGGCAATCTGCTGAACCTTGACGAGATCACCTCTCAGGTCGGCCTCACGGTTCGTATGCAACGCTTCAGCCTCAATGCGCTGACCCCGGAGGTTCAGCAGCTCCTGCGTGGCTATGACCCGCGTCTGGCACCGATCGAGCTGCACCGGGCTCTGTATTGGCCCGAGACGATGAACCTGGTCGCCGAGCCGCACCGTCTCTTCAAGGGCTATGTCGACGAAGCGCCGATCTCGACGCCGCCCAAGGGCGGGCAGGCCGAGGCCGAGCTGGTGGCGGGCAGCTCGGCGCGGTCATTGACCATCCCGCTGGCTCTGAAGAAATCCGACCAGACCCAGCGTCTACGCGGTGGCGATCGGTTTCGCCGCTACATCGCTGTCTCGTCCCAGGTCGATGTCTGGTGGGGAGAAAAGAGGGCTTCGGAATGAAACGTCTGCCCGATTGGCGTCCTCGCCTCATTTCCTACCTGGCTAAGGCGAACGCCCGGCCATTCGATCCTGGTAGCCATGATTGTGCCCTGTTCTTCGCCGGTGCCGTCGAGGCGCAGACGGGCGTGGATTATGCTGCTCCTTATCGGGGGCGGTATACGACCATTAGAGGCGGCGTAAGGGTGCTGCGTAAGGACGGTTTTGCCGATCACATCACCCTGGCCGCGCATCATCTTTCCGAAGTGTCACCCTCCCTGGCCTGGCCGGGCGACGGCATGGTGGTCGAGACCAGAGACGGACCGGCATTGGGCGTGTGCCAGGGTCGGGCGATCTACCTGGTTGGCCCAAGCGGCCCAGGCTTGCGCTCGATCCTTGAGGCTTCCCGCGCGTTTCGAGTTGGGGATAACTGATGGCAGGCGTTGGGAACCTCTTTGCCCTGATGGCGATGCCCGGCACCACCACGGTGTTCGGAATCGCTACCAACAGCTTCTTCGGGCGGTTGATGCTGAGCGTCGCCGCCAGCGCATTGCAGACTGCATTGACACCGAAACCGCGCGCTCCGGGCATCAAGACATCGACCACCGCCAGCGGCGGCACCAACCCGTGTTCCTTTATCATCGGGGACTATGCCACGGGCGGCTATATGGCCTGCCCGGCGATGAGCCATTCGCGGCCCAACAAGAATCGCAACCTATATCTGACCTATGTGATCGAGCTGGGCGACATTCCCGGCCAGACGCTGAAGACCCTCTTCATCGATGGCAACGAGGTCGAGATCGGCACCGAGGCGCATGCCGATTACGGTCTGCCGATTCTTGGCACCTATGAGGGCTATGCCTGGATCAAATATTATGACGGCAGCCAGACGGTAGCCGATCAGATGCTCCTGGACAAATATGGCGATTCTCCCGATCGGCCTTGGATGGCTGATATGGTGGGTATCGGGTTGTGCTATGCGATTTTGACGTTCCGGTTTAAGCGCGAAATCTATAACAGCCTGCCGCGCGTCCGCTTCGAAATGGGCGGTATTCCACTTTACGACCCGCGCTATGATAGCAGCGTGGGTGGGATCGGGCCGCAGCGTTGGGCGGACAAATCGACATGGGGTTCGTCCACGAACCTGGCCGTCCAAATATATAACATCAAGCGCGGGATCGAGCTGCCGGATGGCAATGTCTGGGGGGGGCAGGTGCCTGCCGAAGACTTGCCGCTTGATGTGTGGTTCGCTGCCATGAACGAATGCGACTTGTCGATTGATCTGGAGGGCGGCGGGTCTGAAGCGCAATGGCGCGCCAGCCTTGAGGTTTCAGTTGATGAAGAGCCTTCCGATGTCATTGAAGAGCTGTTGAAGGGTTGTGGCGGGCGCGTGGCCGAAGTGGGCGGGGTCTGGTCGATCAGAATAGGCGCGGCCCCCTTGCCGGTTTATTTCTTCACCGATGGTGATGTCATCGTTTCCAAGGCGCAGGAACTGGCACCGTTTCCGGCTATGGCCCAGATTTATAACGGCGTTCAGGCGACATTCCCCGATCCCGAAAGCGGCTGGGAAACCACCGATGCCCCTGGCCGATACAGCCCAGAATATGAGGCACAGGACCTTGGCAAGCGCCTGGTTGCGGATCTGTCTTTACCTGCGGTGCCTTATGACAATCAAGTGCAACGCGTCATGCTGGCCTATTCGGAAGAACAGCGCCGATTCCGTCGTCATATCCAGACCCTTCGGCCGCAGGCTGCCATGCTCGAACCACTAGACGTCATTGCATGGACATCGGCGCGCAACGGTTATGATGGCAAGCTCTTTGAGCTGTCAGAGCAGGCCAACTCGGTGCGAACATGCCTACAGCGTGTGTCCATGCGCGAAGTTGACCCATCGGACTATGATTGGGAGCCGGGCTTCACTTTGCCCAGCACCCCGGCGCCGGGCGGCTGGGGCCTGCCCGCTCCGCAGGCGGTCGAGGGGTTTGGTGCTGATGGCGTCGCCTTGTCAGATGCCTCCAGCACCGCGCGCCGCCCGGCCATCTATTTGACCTGGGACGCTGATCTTGGTGACACATCGTCGGGTATTCGTTGGGGAATCCGGCTGGCCGCCAGCGCGCAGGTGGTGCTGCGTGGGTCGACACAAGATGTCGCAGGAGGCGGTTATGTCGTGTCGGACGGTGTGCTGCCCGCGACTGACTATCAGGTCCGCGCTCAGCTTGTGCAATCTGCCCCGGCTGAGTGGACCGATTGGGTTTCGGTGACCACGCCGGATGTGCGGATGGGCGAAGCGGACTTGCCGCAGTCGATCCTCGATGAGATCGCAACGGCCCGCGCTGAGGCGCAGGCAGCAGACGCTCATGCGACACAGGTTCTGGCCGATGCGGACGCTGCGGTCGCCGAACTGCGCGTCGATGTTGTCGCCGCCGTTGGCGATCTGGCTAGGCCCCAAACTCTCACAGACGAACTCGCCGACGCTCGCTCTGACTTAGCGGATGCCTCGGCCGCGGCGGCGGGCGCAACGGCCGCCCTGCGTAATGAAATCGAGGCTGCTGTGGGTGATCTGGGCAACTCGCCACCGCTGATCGACCAGGTGGGAAGTCTCGACACTGGCATGAGCCAGCGCGTGGCCGACATCGAGCGGATCGACCGAGATCTAGAGTTGCGTATTCCGCGCGAGGTCGAGGCCTCGAACCAGCTGCGCCTGATCGCAGGAACGGTGTCGGATCTGCTGATCAGGCTGAGCCAGACTCAGACCGACATGGCGGATGCCGGAATCTACATCGATCCGGCACAGGGGCGCGCGCGGATTGAGGCAGTGGCGCGGATCGACCAGACGCTGTCCGAGGTGAGTATCACGCTCGACGCGTTAGCGTCTTCGATTGAGCTTCGCGCGACCCATTCCGAGGTCAGCCAGGCAGTCACCAACGCTGTGCTGGACCCGTCCCAAATTCCTGTCCTTGACGATCTGCAGGCTCAGGTAAATACCGTCGTTCTGGCGCTGGATGCACTGAATGCAGCGATTGAGTTGAAGGCCGAGTCTGTCACGATTGACGGGCTGACCGCCTCGCTGACGCAGGCTGGCCTGGACATCGACGCGATCGAGGCCAGCCTGTCGCAGTTTGTGACACAGACAACATTCGATGCTTTGGGATCACAGGTCACAACAGTTGAGCAAGCGCTGAGTGGTTTCGACGGCGCCCAGTATCAACTCGCGCTGAGCGACATCCGTGCTATCGGTGGTGATCAGGACCTGAGCGCAATCGCATCGCTGGAGGCGCTGATCGCCGCTCATGAGGGGCGGGAGGTGCTGCGTGTCGATCTGGCCTATATCAATCAGAATATGCGCGCGCTGGTGGACGAAGATCGTGTATCCATTGCCAGCCTGCGCACAGATCTGGGTGTGGCATTCGACCAGGCGCAAGCGCTGATCGAAACAGAAACCACCGCCCGTGCGACCGCAGACGAGGCGCTGGCGCTGAATCTGGTGGCGCTCGATGCGCGCCTGACCGGGGCCGAAGGGCAGGCCGATGGCAACGCCACCGCGATCACCAGTCTTTCGGCGCGCATCACCGAGACCGAAACGGGCATCGTCAGCCTGTCTTCGGACCTGATGCAACTGGATGCGCGGATCACGGATGCCGAAACGGATCTGACCGGAACAGCCTTGGCTGTCAGTGCCCTAGACGCGCGTGTCACGCAGACCGAGGGCGGTCTGGAGGTCGCGGCAAGCGATCGTCGCCAGATCACGGCGTCGGTGGTCGAGGCGGATGCCGCCGGAGCCACGGCCAGCTTGCGTGCCCTGTTGGGCGATGCGTCGGCGCGCGAGGCGCTGCACATGGGGATGGCCGACGCGCGCGATGATTTCTATGCCCGCGTCCGCGAGGGGGAAGAGGCGATTGCGGGCCAGCTGGTCGAGTTGACCGCCGCGCTAGGGGATGCGGTTGCGCTGGTCACGCAAGAGGTGCTTGCGCGCACAAGTGCTGTCGACGCCGAAGCCACGGCGCGGCTGATCCTGGCGGCCGAGTTGGCGGATGCGCAGGCGGCGCTGATCTCGGAACAGACCGCGCGCGCCAGTGCGGATGCAGCCGCCGCCGGCCGGCTGGATGCTGTCGAGGTGAGCGTGGGCGATAATGTCGCTGGAATCGCGACCGAGACGCAGGCTCGCACGGATGCCGACAGTGCGCTGGCGGGGCAGATATCGACCGTGCAGGCCGCGACCGACGCCAACGCCGCTGCGATTACTGCCGAGACAGTCGCGCGGACGGATGCAGATACCGCACTCGCCGGGCAGATCACCACCGTTCAGGCCGCGAGCGATGCCAACGCGACGGCGATCACGTCCGAGGCTTTGGCGCGGGTCGGTGCGGACAGTGCGCTCGGGGTGCGGCTCGACACGATTGAGGCGACGACGGCGGCCAATGCTGCGGCGATCTCCTCCGAAATCACGGCCCGCACGGATGCTGACAGCGCGCTGGCCGGTCAGATCGTGACCGTGCAGGCCACGACTGATGACAACGCCGCCGCCATCGCGACCGAGACCACGGCCCGGACGGATGCGGATACGGCGCTGGCCGGGCAGATCGCTACGATCAGCACGGCCACGGGCGACAACGCCGCGGCAATCACGGCCGAAACGGTTGCGCGGACTGATGGGGATAGTGCCCTTGCCGGTCAGATCACCAGCCTGACGGCCTCGGTGAACGCCAGCTTCTCCGGTGTTAGCACGGATATTGCGGCACTGGTGGCCGAGGATGGAGCGCTGGCCAGTCGGCTGGATGCTGTCGAGGCCACGACTGATGACAACGCCGCCGCCATCGCGACCGAGACCACGGCCCGGACGGATGCGGATACGGCGCTGGCCGGGCAGATCGCTACGATCAGCACGGCCACGGGCGACAACGCCGCTGCAATCACGGCTGAAACGGTGGCCAGGACGGATGGGGATAGCGCCCTTGCCGGTCAGATCACCAACCTGACGGCTTCGGTGAACGCCAGCTTTGCCGGTATCAGCACGGACCTAGCCGCGTTGGTGGACGAGGGTGGCGCGCTGGCCGGTCGCCTGGATACCGTCGAGGCTACGGCGGGTGATCTGACCGCCTCGGTCAGCACGCAGGCGACTGCTATTGCCACGCTGGATGGTCATCTGAGCTCCACGCTGGCGTTTCGAACGGTTGCGGGGTCGGGTGGTGCGTCACTGGAACTGGTGTCATCCAGTGACCCTAGTGGTGATGCGTCCGTTGCGCGGATAACGGCTGGCAATATTCTACTTGATGGCTCTGTCTATGCGCAGCACCTGGCTGCTGGAACGATTACGGCAGATCGTATCGCTGTTGCTGATCTGGCTGCGGCTGAAGCATTTCTCAACCACCTGACCGTCGATACCCTGAACATCGCAGGGCAGGCGGTGACGGTGCCTGTGCGGATGTTCCGCGCCGGGAAAGTTGATGTGAACAGCGACACGACCTGGACATATCTTGGGGGGGTCTGGATTAACCGCCGCGGGGTGGCCACCGAAATCTCCTTTAGCTGCACTTTGGATGGCTATGGTTCTGGCTCGGTCGATTTTGGGGTTTTTCGTAACGGCACACAGATCCGCTCGGCCGCACAATCCACCGGGGATCGGGGGCGCCAAGGGCAGGTCACATTTGTAACGGTGGACTTCGACACGGACGAAGGTGGCACATGGTATGAGCTGCGCGCCCGAAAGAGCAATCCAAATGTAACGAGCGGATGGAATGCCAACTGTCGCGTCTGGCGCCGATACATATCCGCAACGCAATTCCGGAGATAAGCAATGGGTCTGTTCATCATCTACAGCACGAATACTGGAACGGCGACGGCGCGGCCAGTCACCGGCTGGGGCCATTGCCCTGACGGAGAGGAGGCCAGTCAAACACAGGCTCCGAATGAACTAACTGCGCCGACGCCAGAGGCTCTGAAGGAAGATCAGGATTACACATACGATCCTGTCGCCAAGACACTGACGGCCACAACAGCGTCAGAGCCATTTGAGGATAACGCCTTGGCTACTCGCCGGATCGCCACCGAGCTGCGTGAAAGTGAATGGGCGATGCTGCCTGACGCCCCTCTGACAGCAGCGGAGGTTACCGAATGGGCTGACTACCGTGGCTATCTTCGGTCGCTGCCGACGAAACCAGGCTGGCCCAGCTCCAACACCTGGCCGATCAAACCCAGTTCAACTGAATTTTAAGGAGACGAAAAATGTCATGGTATCGCACGGGCACAGTGTCCGTAACGAATGGGTCGACAACCGTTACAGGTGGTGGCACCGCCTGGGTCGGTGCTGTCAGCGCGGGCTGGGCCTTTAACGGACCTGATGGGCAAGTTTATGAGGTCGCAGCGGTGGTTAGTGCCACGCAGATTACTCTGGCCAGCGCCTATCAAGGCGGTACGCAATCAGGAGCCGGTTACTCGATCATCCCAACGCAGGGCCTGGAGCAGACTCTGGTCTCATCTCTGTCCAACCTGTTGACGAACTATCAGGGCGTCTATGATGGCCCTGGGCAGGGCAGGTTCCCCGATGGTACGGTCTCAGCGCCCGGTGTCCGGTTCGCGGCGGACGAGGATACCGGCTTCTACCGGCCCGCATCGAACCAATTGGCTGCCGCGATCGGAGGTGTCCAACGTTCGCTGCTGTCCTCGACTGCATTTCAAGTGAATGTTCCGATCACTGGCACGGCTGTGCAGAGCAGTGCAACAGATACAACTCCTGGCCGCCTGATGAAGGTCGGGGCGTTTGGCTTGGGTGGGGAAGCGCAAGTTCTGGGTGGTTCTGAAACACTGGCATCACGAGAGCTAAGCTCTGGCTTCTATGTCTACAGCGCGAACGCTGTGACGGATGGCCCCGAAAATGCGGCGTGGAGCCACAGCCTGTTTGTTCACTATAACTCGGCTGTGAATCGCCGCACATTTATCGCGACAAGGCCGACGAGCGCGGTATCTTCGTGTCGCCAGTGGATCGGATACAGCGAAGGCACGGGTGCAATCGCCTGGTCACCAATGGCAGCGGGCGCACAGACGGTGGGCACGGTAAGTCAGTCCGGTGGTCTACCTACCGGGGCGGTAATCGAGCAAGGTGCGAACGCTAATGGCGAATATTTGCGTCTCGCGGATGGCACACAAGTCTGCTGGCGCAAAATAACGTTGGCCGCCCAGGACATAAACACAGCGTTTGGGTCTCTATACCGATCGGCTAACTTGGTGGGCGGAAATCAGGCATACGCGGCCTCATTTATTTCCCCGCCCGCCTGTGCTGTGTCGGCCAACACCGAGGGCCTGACAACTATGCAGTCGATCGGTGGCGCCGGGGACATAAGTAACACACCGTCAACGGTATACGCGGTTACCACCTCGCCGTTCACAGGATTAACTATCCATGTGAACTACGTCGCGACTGGCCGTTGGTTCTAAGGAGAAAAACAATGCATATTACTCTCACACCGATCCGTGCCGCAGTCGAGCGCACTTTGTCTGTCGTCGGCGACGTTCTGACTGTTGATGGGGAGGTCTTCGATTTCTCTGGCATCCCTGACGGGGCCACGCTGCCGCGTGAGGCCGTTACCTGTGACTGGCTGGCCTCTGACGTGGAGCGAGTGAACGGGCGGTTGCAACTGACCATGACTTTGCCTCACGGCGCAAATGCGCCCGAGGAAACGCGGTTTCCGCAACCGATCACGATTACTGATGATGGGCCGGTGGATCTGCCGGCATACAACGAGGAGATCGAAGAATGAGCAATATCGACCTATCCCTACTAGTTACGGCTGAGCAAAAGCAGACTGCTTATCTTGCCAATGTGAAGGAGGCTGCGCTGGTCGATCTTATCCGATGGATTAACGAGACCACCCACGCTATCACCGGGCCGGTCCCAGAGGACGAAAAGCTTTCTTGGGTGGCGAAAGAGCAGGCCGCTCGTGCTGTTCTGGGGGGTGACGCAACTATCGAGCAAACGGATTTAATCGCGGCCGAGGCTCAGATTGGGGGCGAGGATGCGTCCGACCTTGCGACCAAAATCGTGGCGAATGCCGACCAATACCGAGGCGCCATCTCTGTGCTGACCGGGCTTCGGCGCAAGGCGATGTCCGAGATCGAGGAAGCCGATGATATTCAGGATACTCAGGAAGCCGTAAATGTCGCCAAGGCGACTTGGCTGGCTGTGCAAACGAGCTGAAGGAGGCGGCGGCGCTGTAAGCGTCCCCGCACGGGGTCCAGATCTACCAAATCACCCCCGCCGACCCGCACTTGCTCAAGGTCGCTCCTGCCGACGATTACTTTGAATATGAAAGAAGCCGCTGAAGCCGCCCGTGACGGGGAGGCAAACCTCGCGGTCGGCACTGCACTACCTTGTGATGAGGGTATTCAACGGGTGTTAAAACTCATCCAAGTTGCCACACTTTTGAAACCAAACGCCTGATCCCCAAAGCTGCACTACAAGTGACTCGAGGTCCCCTGCAGTCAGAAAACGGCTCTGCTGCAAACTTTGGTGTCAATTACTGCAAATTTCGCTGCCCGCTATCACCGGATGCGATACCCCAGGCCGAAGCCTTCTATACCTCGCTGAACCGCGTCACCATTCGCGTACAAAAAGAACGCCCCGGGCACTTGGCGAACCGGCTGACCTCGGCCCTATACCAAGAGGCCGTCAACATCGTAGCCGAGGGGATTGCCTCGGTCGAAGATGTAGACCGTGCGATAGCGTATGGCCCAGGAATGCGTTGGGGCCTTATGGGTCCGCATCTAATCTATCATCTGGGCGGCGGCGCGGGTGGATATCGTCAATATCTTGAGCACCTTGGCCCGACACAACAAACCCGGTGGGCGGACCTAGGGCGCCCGACCCTGACGGATGACTTGATCGAACAGCTGGTCTTGGGGCTGGAACAAGAGATCAAAGAGCTGGACACCCAAGAGCTCGAAGATGCGCGCGACCGGGCGCTGGTCGCTCTGGCCAAGCTGAAACAGGGCCTGCCCTTCTAGACGCGTTTCAGACTTTGGGCAGGCGACGTCGCGACGTGATCGGCCCGTCCCCTTGCGCCATGATCCGCTCCACCGCGACGGTCATGTCCTCGTAGGCGACGGCCATGTGGTGAACATTCGCATGGATCAGGCGCCCCCGCCCCGCGACCAAAGCGACATGCCCCTTCCAGAACAGCAAATCGCCGCGACGCAGCTTGGCATCCTCAGCGAGTGATCGACCCAAGCTGGTCTCTTGCATGTCGCTATCGCCTGGGCACGCAATGCCACAGCCATAACACGCGGCCTGCACCAGCCCCGAACAATCAATGCCCCAAATCGCGTTCCCGCCCCAAAGGTAAGGCACGCCCAGATACCGCTCGGCTACTTCGACGGGGTCTTTGGCCAGCTTGTCCAGCGCGGCAAGATGCGGCTTGGGCACATAGCCCAGTGGCGTTTCGTAGAACCGCCCAGCCTCACCAAGCACCCGGAACTGAGAGCCCATGCTCAGGCTCATCAGCTCGTGACTTTTGAAATCCGGGTCAGTGTACAGATGCGAGGCGCGCGAGATAATCCAATGCGTTGCGGGGCGGCGCTCTTCCAGTTGCTCGATCCGCAGATACCCGACGTAGCCGTCTTTCTCGGCTTGAACAAAGGCCCAGCCGGCGCGCTCTTCGTACATGTGCAGCCGTTCACCCAGCAGCAATTGTCGCTCGCGTCGGCCATGCGGGGCCGACAGAAGATCGGCCACCGGAACGGCGACCATTTTTTCAGTGCCGACGACATAGCAAGGCGCGTCAACCTTGCCTTGCAGATGTGCCGCAGCGACTCGTGCGTTGGCCGGGGTAAGACGACGATCCAATATTACAGCTCCAGCAGTTCGGGCAGTGCCTCCAACAGCGCCCGCGCGCCCATCCCGACACCGCCTTTGGGGCGCGCTGGCAGGCTTTTGGCGCTCCAGCCATAAATGTCGAAATGCGTATACCGCACATCGGCCCCGGCGAAGCGCCGCAAGAATAACGCCGCCGTGATCGCGCCACCAAATCCACCCTTTGGGGCGTTATCAAGGTCCGCGATGCCAGGTTCCAGATCCGATTCATATGGGGCCCAAAACGGCAAACGCCACACCGGATCAGCCACCCGCTGTGCCGCATTAATCAAGCTAGCAGCAACCTGTTCGTCATCGGTAAAGAACGGCGACAGATCAGGACCAACGGCAACACGCGCCGCGCCGGTCAGGGTCGCCATCGACAACATCAGATCGGGTTTGGCTTCGGCCCCATAGGCCAGCGCATCCGCCAGAACCAAGCGCCCTTCGGCATCGGTGTTGTTGATTTCGACCGTCAGCCCCTTACGGCTGGTCAGGATGTCTCCGGGGCGAAACGCATTGCCTGCAACGCTGTTTTCGACGGCGGGCACCAACACTCGCAAGCGCAGCTTCAGGCCCAGAGCCATGATCATATGCGCCAACCCCAGCACCGTCGCCGCGCCGCCCATGTCCTTTTTCATCAAGCCCATCGAGGCACCGGGCTTCAGGTTCAACCCCCCGGTATCAAAGCACACCCCCTTACCGACCAGCACCAGCGAAGGCCCTTTGTTCCCCCAGCTAAGATCAATTAGACGTGGCGCCTGTTCGGCCGCACGCCCCACGGTATGGATCATCGGGAAATTCTGCTCCAGCAAGGCCTCACCCGCTGTCACGGAGATGCCGGCCCCATGTTGCGCCGCCAGTTCACGCGCAGCCTGCTCCAGGGCCTCTGGCCCCATGTCGTTGGCAGGGGTATTAATCAAATCACGCGTCAGGCGCTCCCCAGCCGCGATCACCTCTATCCGCGTAGCATCGACCCCATCAGGTGCGACCAGCTTGGCCGTGCTGGCTGTGCGTGCGGTGTAGCGATCGAACGCATAGGACGAGAGCAACCAGCCAAGCGCCTCCTCCTCAAGCGTTTCTTGCGGCAGCTCACTGGCGATCCGATAGGAACCTGCTGGCAATGCCGTCGCCACCGACGCCAAATGAAAACGCCCACGCAACCGCTGCGCGGCCGAACCGTATCCCGCCAATACAGTTGCGGGATTACCCTTAGCGTCGGGAACAATCAGGGCCTTTCCCAGCGCCCCCTTAAACCCGTTGGCCGTCACCCAGCTGTGCACGTTCGCCGGCTGAGTCCTCAGCCATGCATCAACAGCGCCTGCCTCCAGAACATAGACAGGAATGGCGTCCTTGGACGGAGTGGCAAAACGACATGTCATCTGGGGCCCCTTTGGTCATTTCGCCCCAGCCTACGCCCTTTGGCGGCACCTGCAAGGGGGGGCTAGATGGACAGACCCTGCATATCCCACACTGCGGACAAAGAGCGCTCTCCGGTGCGCATCAATCGCGCCAGGGTCGCAGCCAGCGCCACTGGATCGCCTTGATCAACACAATCCACCACCTGGACGGCAACACGCGACAGAGCCCCCATTCCGACCTGATCTGCAATCCCAACCAAAGAGCGCACCGTTTTACGCAAATCCAGGAATAATGCGTCACTGTATTGTTGCTCGATCTCGGTCAGGCGCCAGGTCAATTCCTCCATCGCGCGACAGACCACATCGCCTGCGCCGGCCTCTCCTAGCTCCGAATACAAATCCTGTAGCCGCCCGGCATCCAGCCGCACTGACTCTTCCGGTTTAAGCAAAGTTATTAAATTCACGATCTCACCCCATAGTCATTCTCGCGACCCGCAAAGATACTGCCCCTCAAGAGGTTCCCAAAAGATTGAGGCAGATGATTGTTTTCCCTCGAAAACTGATTAAATGCAGGGTAATTTCCGCCTCCGAAACATCACGAACATGCAAGGATGACGCCATGAACAACGCCAAGCCTCTGCCAAGCTATATGGTCCAGCGCTACCAAGGTTGGAAAGCGACAACCTATTCCGAGAACCAAAGCTGGTACCGCCGTCTGTCAGACGAGGGGCAGCGCCCGCGGGCAATGGTGATTTCATGCTGCGATTCACGCGTACACGTAACGGCGATTTTTGGTGCCGATCAGGGCGAGTTCTTTATCCACCGGAATATCGCCAATCTGGTCCCGCCGTTTGAACTGGACGGACAGTTGCACGGTACCTCGGCGGCTGTCGAATACGCAGTGACTGCGCTGAAAGTCGCCCATGTCGTTGTAATGGGGCACTCCTCTTGCGGGGGCGTGGCCGGGTGCCATGACATGTGCATCGGCAAAGCGCCCGAGCTGGAAGAGAAATCCTCGTTCGTTGGTCGCTGGATGGACATTCTGCGCCCCGGCTTTGAAAAAGTGAAAGACATCGAAAACGAAGATGAGCGCAAGCGCGAGCTGGAAAAGCAAGCCGTGCTGACATCGCTTGAGAATCTGATGACCTTTCCGTTTGTGCAAGAAGCTGTCGAGAATGGCAGCCTGTCGCTGCACGGGCTGTGGAACGACATCGGCGAAGGCACGTTGGAGCAATACCTGCCGTCCGAAGGAAAGTTTTCTGTAATCTAAGCGCAGGAATTTACCGCTAGGTACAAAAGAAACCAGGCGCCTCGCAAGAGACGCCTGGTTTTTGCTTTCACGCAGATCCGTATCTGGATCAGCCCTTTTTCAGAACCTCACGGCCCAGCAGCTCGGCGATCTGAACAGCGTTCAGCGCCGCGCCTTTGCGCAGGTTGTCCGACACGCACCACAGGTTCAAACCGTTATCAATGGTCGAGTCCTGACGGATGCGGCTGATGAACGTCGCATAGTCGCCGACGCATTCGATCGGGGTGACGTACCCACCGTCTTCGCGTTTGTCGATCACCATGATGCCTGGGCTTTGGCGCAGGATGTCACGTGCTTCGTCTTCGTCCAGAAAATCCTCGGTTTCGATGTTCACCGCTTCCGAGTGGCCAACAAAGACCGGCACGCGCACACAGGTTGCGGTGACTTTGATCGACGGGTCGATGATCTTTTTGGTCTCGGCGACCATTTTCCACTCTTCTTTGGTCGAACCGTCATCCATGAACACATCAATATGCGGGATCACGTTGAACGCGATCTGCTTGGTGAACTGCTTGCGCTCGTAGTTATCTGTCGGGTTATAGACCGCTTTGGTTTGATCCCAAAGCTCGTCGATACCGCCTTTGCCGGACCCCGAAACAGACTGATATGTGCTGACGACAACGCGTTTGATTTTGGCGCGGTCATGCAGCGGTTTCAGAGCCACGACCATCTGCGCGGTCGAGCAGTTCGGGTTCGCGATGATGTTCTTCTTGGCATATCCGTGGATCGCGTCCGGGTTTACCTCGGGGACAATCAGCGGGATATCGGGATCATAGCGATACAGCGACGAGTTATCGATCACCACACAACCAGCCGCTGCCGCCTTAGGCGCGTACTCTTTGGTTGCGGTCGAGCCCACAGCGAACAGCGCCATATCCCAGCCGGTGAAATCAAAGGTATCCAGGTCCTTGGTAGTCAAGGTTGTGTCGCCAAAGCTGACTTCGGTGCCCAGCGATTTACGGCTGGCCAGAACGGCAATTTCATCCACCGAGAACTGACGTTCCGCGAGGATATTCAGCATTTCACGACCCACGTTACCCGTGGCGCCGACAACAACGACCTTATAGCCCATTTCGAGCGACTCCTTATTTTCAGGACGCGCGCTGCATACCGCACGAAAGCGCAGGTTTAAAGGGGTTTCGGCTAGTCCACACGGTCGCGGCAAAATAGGTACAGGACCAACCCTGCAACCATCGCCACCGCAAACATCCCGAAAAGCGCATCATAGGGCGCTTCGGGCAGGCCGTTGCCTGCACTGACGGCATGGTGCAGCCGCCCGGTCACGACCTGAAACACTCCGACACCCCCAATGGAAAACAGGTTCAGCAAGGTCACGCCTCGCCCCACCAGATGCGGAGGGAAAAAGCTGCGCCCATGCGCCATGATCATCGGATAGGCCGCGCCAAAGAACCCAACGGCTGCAAACAGCGCAATGGACACCGTGGGCGTGCCCGCGGGCAGCACCCACAGCAGGATCAATGCAGCAGCCCCCAGGGCGTTTCCGCCAAGGATCACCCATTTACGCGTTCCCAGAATCCGGTCCAGCGGACCATAGGCAAAGGTCCCCGCAATCATCGCGACCCCCATGATCAAAGTGGCGTTGCCCACGGCTGTTGCGCTCATGTCAAAAACATCAGTCAGATACGGCCCAATCCACAGCCCCCGAAGCCCAGCCGCCGGGGCGTATTGCACGAATGTGAGGGGAAAAATCAGCCACAACGCGGGCATCTTCAGCAAATCAAGCACGCTGCCTTTTTGATCATGGACGACGCGCTCGGGGTCCTGAACCGTTACCAGCAGCCCCAGTGCCACCACCGCGCTTGCAGCGGCCAGTCCAAACAGCGTTTCGCGCCAACCAAAGGCCTCGGCTGCCATGGCCATGGGGAGTGCACCCAACAGGTTTCCCAGGCTCCCGACACCCAACAGGACCGCCGCCAGCGTCGCGAAAACCCGCGCGGGATACACCCGTGCAAAGATATAGTAACTGGCCATAAGCACCGGCGAACAGCCCACGCCAATCAACGCCATCGCCAGCAGAATATGCAGCGGAGTCGTCGCCATTCCAAACAAGGCCGCGCCGCCCGCACCACCGATCAACAGCAATACACCGGCCGTGCGTCGTGGTCCGACGCGATCCAGCGCCGCACCCACGGGGATTTGCATCGCCGCAAAGGCCAGGAACCACAGCCCAGACGCATTTGCCAGATCCTCGGGGCCGGCGCCCACATCCTGTTCCAAAACCTTGGTCAGTACCGCCAGAAATGACCTGTAGAACTGACTCAACACATAGGCCGCACAAAGCAGCACCAATCCTGCGCGCATATTAGGCTCCTCCCCAAGCTCCTCAGCTTTCTCTGAAAAAACTAAGGGGCGCAAGCAGCATCATGCCCACGCCCCTTGGTCAATGTTGCAATGCCCCGAATCGGGGGCCGGCTATTTCCCGGATCTCAGCCGCCCGACGACGCCTGTCGGAAAGAAATAGACGCTCAGGATGAACAAAATACCCAGCCACAATAACCACCGGTCCGCATCCAAAAGGTCGGGCAACAACGGTATACCGGACACAGCATCCGACGCGGCCCCCATCAGCCCTTGGAGATAGTTCTGCGCCACCACCAGCAGCGTCGCCCCGATCACCGCGCCATACATCGTGCCCATGCCGCCGATCACAACCATCAACAAGATATCCACCATGATATCAAAGCTGAGCACCGTATCAGGCCCCACATACCGCAGCCAGATCGCATACAAAGACCCAGCCAGCGCGGCAACCGCTGCCGAAATACAGGTCGCTGCGGTGCGATAGTTCACCACCCGGTAGCCCACAGATTCAGCCCGGAAATCGTTCTCGCGAATGGCCTGCAACACCCTGCCGAAGGGCGAATTCACGATCCGCAACAGCATCAGAAACAAAAAGAACGACCCAAAGAACACCACATAGTAATTCAGCAGCTTTCCGTTGGTCTTTACGCCAGCAATTTCACCGCCAAAGGTTTCTTTGCCGAAACGGAAGGCCGCAGTCAGCGCGCGCGGGATTTTGTAGTTCAGACCGTCTTCGCCCCCTGTCAGGGCGGACAACTGACTGACCAGAACCGCGACGGCGCTGGCCACAGCCAGAGTGATCATTGCAAAGAAAATCGCACGCACCCGCAAGCTGAAAAGCCCGATCAGAAAGGCGATGATAGCCGCCAGAACAGCCCCGGACCCGGCCCCGACGATCAACGCGCCAAACCCGCGCTCCATATGGGTACAGGCCAGTGCCACGCCGTACGCGCCCATCCCAAAGAACATGGTATGGGCAAAGCTAACAATACCTCCGTAGCCCAGCATCAAGTCATACGAGGCGACCAGCAGGATGAACACGCAAATCCGCGCGGCCGTATCAACCGAGCGCACACCCGGAAAAATGAAGGGCGCAAAGGCCAGCGCAAACAGGATCACACCCAGAATAATGGCCAACACGGTGCTGCGGGGCATATCGCCCGAGAGAAGCTTCACAATCATCTTATTTCGCCTTCACAACCGGGATCATGCCTTGGGGGCGCCACATCAGAATGGCCACCATCAAGGCGATATTTGAAATCAGGGCGGCTTTGGGTTCGAGAAAGGCAATATAGTTTTGCAATAGCCCCACCAGCAAAGCACCGATAAAGCAGCCCTCGACGCTACCCAGGCCACCAATAATTACCACGATGAAAATCAGGATCATCATCTGTTGGCCCATGTGAGCAGTGATCACCTCTTGGTAGAGGCCCCACATCACGCCCCCCAAACCCGCCATGGCCGAGCCCGCGACGAAGACGCCGACAAACACCAGCCTCAGGCGGTATCCCAGCGCTTCGACCATTTCACCGTTTTCGACGCCCGCGCGCACGATCAAACCGATCTTGGTGGACCGCAGAACAAAGCGCATGCCCAGGAACAACACCAAGCCCACACCAACGGCAACCAGGCGATATTTCTCAAGCGCGGCACCAGCAAAGGTAACGGCCCCCTGCAAGGCCTGTGGGCGTAAGATGTAAATCTCCTCGGGGCCCCACAGCACAACGATCAACTGCTCGACCACGATAAGCCCGCCCATCGTGACAAGTATCTGTTTGAGATGCGCGCCGTACACAGGTTTGACGATAACCTTTTCAAAGGCCCAACCCAGCCCTCCGGTCGCAATCGCTGCGGCTATGATCGCCAGCAACACCGCCAGCAGATTCAACAACAGGCTGGGGGCTTCGGTCATACCGCCCAACACCAGCAAGACGCTAACCCCCACAAAGGCGCCAACAGAAATGAATACCCCGTGGCCGAAGTTGATCACGTCCATCAGCCCGAAAACCAATGTCATCCCCGAGGCCATGATGAAGATCATCATCCCCATCGCCAGTCCGCTCACTGTCAGGGTCAGCCAACTAGAGGTCGAGGGAATAGCCAGCAATCCGACCAACATGATGACCGGCACCAGCAACATCGGTATCCACGGGCCGATGCGGTCGGACAGGCTCATTTTCGCCATTGTCGGCGCGTGTTTCGGTGCAGCACTCATGCGCTCACCCCTTTCTTCTTGCCCAGTCCACGTGTGTAGCAGAGGCAGAGCATTTCGAAATTCTCATTCAGCTGACGCGCGCTCATTGATGTGCCTCCATGCTCAGACCCATCAGGCGTTCTTGTAGTTCGGCATCATTGGCCAGCGTTGCCATTTCTCCGCTCCAGGCCACGCGGCCATCATCCATGACGACGCAACTATCCCCCAACGCTTTGGCCACGCTGAAGTTCTGTTCGACCAATAGGATGCTGGCGCCCTGTTCTTTCAACTCGCGCAAGCCGCGCGCCATGGTCGAAATGATCGCAGGCGCGAGCCCCTTGGTCGGCTCGTCAATCAGATAAAGGCCGCGTTCTTCGACCATTGCGCGCGCAATCGAGAGCATCTGTTTCTGGCCACCAGACAGGTTCCCTGCGTGCCCCTTCCAGAAGGTCTTGAGCGGCGGAAAGACCGAGAACACCCAGTCCAGGCGCGCCGCATCAATCGGCCCCGAGGCCGCAGCCAGAACCATGTTTTCCTCGACCGTCAGATCGCTGAAGATCCCCATGCTTTCGGGCACATACCCGACGCCCATCCGCGAAATCGCAGGGGTGGGTTTAGCGGCGATGTCCTGCCCGTCCAGCAACACCTTGCCTGCTTTGGCACGCCAATGGCCCATGATGGTGCGCAGGGTCGTGGTTTTCCCCACGCCATTGCGCCCCAACAACATGGTAACGCCCCCGCGCGGCACCTCCAGATCCACACCCTGTAGAATGTGGTATTGCTCGATATCCGTATAAACGCCTTCCAGCTTCAGGATTGGATCAGACATTTTCCAGCTCCTTACCCATATAGGCCTCTTGCACCACATCCGAGGCCATAACCTCGGTCGGGTCGCCATCCGCTGCCAGCGCGCCGTTGTGCAGCACGATGATACGATCCGCCAGCGTACGGATTACATCCATTTTGTGTTCGACCAACAGGATCGTGCGGTCCTTTTCGGCCTTTAGCTCGGCGATCAGGTCCAGAACGACGGGCGCTTCGTCGACGGACATCCCTGCTGTGGGTTCGTCGAACATATAGACCAGCGGATCCAGGGCGATCAGCATCGCGACCTCCAGCTTGCGCTGGTTGCCATGGCTTAGCGCCGAAACGGCTTGCTCGCGCAGATCGTACAGTTTCACTTTGTCCAGCACCGCAATCGCGCGATCCGTCACTTCGGCATGGCTTTCGGCCATCGAGAAGAAGCTGAACCCCATCTTGGCCTTGGACTGGATCACCAGCCGGACATTTTCCAGAACGCTGAGGTTCGGAAACAGGTTGGTCAGCTGAAACGCCCGCCCGATCCCCAGATCACAGCGCTGCGAAACCGAGCCCTTTGTGATATCGCGTCCGTTCAGCTCGACCCGGCCTTCGGACACCGGGATCTGACCGGAAATCAAATTGAAATACGTGGTTTTGCCTGCACCATTGGGGCCGACAATCGCCGTCAGCTCGCCAGTGCGAAAGGCGCAGTTCACATGGTCTACGGCCACATGCCCGCCAAAACGAACCGTCAGGTCGTAGGTTTGCAGAATTACCCTGCTCATCGTCTTATCCTATCGGGGAATGTTCCCAAGGCTGGGAATAACAACACCGGGGGCCGCACCTAAGCCGCCCCCGGTGCTAATCCGTTTAGATCACTTACCGTTGCGGATCGGGATCGGCAGTTCGTCGATCGTCAGTTCGCGCACCAGTTCAGGAATCGCCCAAGCGACATCATCGTCAACTTTGATCTTGAAGTGGTACATCGACTGCAACGCCTGGTGATCTTCGGCGCGGAATTTCATGGTGCCCTTGGGGGTCTCCCATTCCATACCTTCCATCGCGGTGATCAGCTCTTCGGTATCCGTGCCACCGGCCTTCTTGATCGCCTCGACGACGGCCAGACCTGCCGACATGCCACCCGCGGTAAAGAAGTCTGGCGGAGTGCCGTAGCGCTCTTGGTGGGTTTTCACCAGCCAGTTGTTGATCTCATTTTCCGGGTTCTCGTAGAAATAGTAGGTCGCGCCTTCCATTCCCGGGAACTGTTTATACGAGGCCAGAGCCGCCAGAATGTTGCCTCCAGTCGCCATTTCGATACCGAAACGGCTGGGGTCCATCGCCTGGATTTTGCTCATGGGGTTGCCGCCGCCAGCCCAGATCACGAACAGCTTCTTCTCGCCTTCAACGTCCTTCATCGCGTTGAAAATACGCTCAGCCGCAGCTGTGAAGTCGGTGGTGTCGGTGGGGACATATTCCTCGGCGACGATTTCAGTGCCGGTGCCTTCCAGCGCTTCTTTGAACGCGCCGATGCCGTCACGACCAAACGCATAGTCCTGCGCCAGCGTGGCAATTTTCACGTTCGGGCCAGCCAGCGCAATCGCGTTCGAAACCGCATCCTGAGAGCTGTTGCGCCCAGTGCGGAAGATGTAGCGGTTCCAGTTGGCCCCGGTGATGCTGTCGGCCACGGCGGGCTCGACGATCAGGATCTTTTCGTATTCCTCGGCCACTGGCAGCATCGCCAGCGCCACACCCGAGCTGACGGGACCAACGGCCAGATCGACCTCGTCATCGCCATATGCTTCTTCCAGCAGAGCCTTGCCATTGTCGGGCTTCAGCTGGGTGTCTTTCTCGATCACGACGATCTTTTCGCCGTTGATCTCCATTGTGCCGCCGGTGGCATATTCCAGCCCCAGCATCAGCCCATCATGCGATTGCTTGGCATAGGCCTCGTAGGGGCCGGTTTTGCCATAGATATGGGCAATCTTGATGTCCGCCACGGCGCCAGTCGCGGCCAGTGCCAGCGCTGAAACCAGCCCGGTCAAAACAGTACGTTTCACGGTGATCCTCCCTGATCAATAAGATGCGTGTATCCATCTGCCCTAATGCTAGGTTTTGGCGCTCTAAACTGTCAATCAGTACAAACCCGTACATTTCGCAGGCAGCAAACCGCGCCTATTCGGAGCTGTTTTTCTTGGGGGCTCATGCGGATCAGATACACCGCCCCCCGTCCACCTCCATCGCGACTCCGGTGATCATGCTGGCCTCATCCGAGCACAGATAGCAGGCGGCGTTGCCCATATCCTCGGGCGTTGAAAACCGGCCCAGCGGGATCGTCGACAGGAACTTGGCGCGAATCTCGGGGGTGTCTTCGCCCATGAAACTAGCCAGAAGCGGCGTTTCCCCGGCCACTGGGCACAACGCATTTACGCGAATGCCCTTGGGGGCCAATTCAACCGCCATGGTCTTTGTCGCGGTCACCATCCACCCCTTGGAGGCATTGTACCAGTTCAGGTTTGGACGCGGGCTAAGCCCCGCCGTCGAGGCCACATTCAACACCGCCCCTGCACCCGCCGCGATCATCATCGGGTTGAAAGCACGCGCCATCAGATAGACCGATTTGCAATTCACGTTAAAGACACGGTCGAATTCTTCGTCGGTGACGGTCTCCATCGGTTTGGGTAGATGCGTCACACCAGCGTTGTTGACGATGATGTCCACGCCGCCCCATGTTGCGGTCACTGCGGCCTGCATTGCGGCGATACTGGCGGCGCTGGCAACATCCACCTGTTGCGCCATACCCGCGACCTCAGCCGCGACCTCAGCCGCCAGATCGCCGTTCAAGTCAGCAACCATCACAGCAGCGCCCTCTGCGGCGAATTTTCGGACGATTCCCGCCCCAAAACCGCTTGCTCCGCCTGTCACGATTGCGCGTTTTCCCTCAAGTCTCATGGTGCATTCCCTCTTTCATTCGTTCATTCCATTGCGCCATCAGCGCCGCCGCGACCCTTTGCCGACGTGCCAGAAACTCAGGCTCAGCCGCATCCACACCCACGCGATACCGGCTGTCCCCAACTGGGGTCACAATCACGGGCGGTGCGTCGAATTGGTCCGCTGTCACATCGACAATCCAGCCGTCGCATTCCACCCAGGCGTGGCCATGCCAGGCGCCCTCGAACCAAAACCCCTGTGGCCCCTCGCTGGGGCTGCCGGCGATCAGCATTGCGCTAAACCCTTTAGCGCGCAGCACGTCCCGCAAGACCAAGCTTGACCGTCCACAAGTCCCTTGCGACAGCGTTAGCAACCTCGGGCTGCCGGCGTGTTGATGCCAGTCCGCCCAATGTGGTTCCAGAAAGGCGCGGACCTCCGTGGCGATCGTCAATAGACGCTGCTGACTACAGCCCTTAGCCATGAAAGGCCGCCACTGTTTTTAGGGTGGTAAAGCCGTACATTGCCTCGAATCCCTTTTCGCGGCCATGACCGGATTTTCCGCGCCCACCAAAGGGCAGCTCGACCCCGCCACCGGCGCCATAGTTGTTCAGAAACACCTGTCCGGTGCGAATGCGCTTGGCCATCCGCATCTGCCGCGCGCCGTCACGTGTCCAAACCGAGGCAACCAGCCCGAATTCAGTCCCGTTCGCGATGGCGATTGCCTCGTCCTCGTCGTCGAATGGGATGACCACCTGCACCGGCCCGAAAATCTCGTTCTGCGCCAAGGTGTGATCAGACCGCACCCCGGAAAACAGCGTCGGCGGAACATAGTGCCCGCCCGCTGGAGCATCTTGCAGAACGCCCTGCGCAGCGGTCTCAAGGTCTGCGCCCTGGTCCAGAAAACCGCTGACGATGCCGCGCTGTTTACTGGAAATCAGCGGCCCCAAATCCAGGTCCGCCATTGCCGGCCCCACACGCAAGGCGCTGTAGCGCTCGGCCATTTTGGTCAGCACTTCGTCATGCACGGACCGATGCACCAGAATTCGGCTAGAGGCCGAACACGTCTGCCCCGCGTTCTGAATCCCCGCGTTCACCAGAAACGGCAGTGCGGCGTCGATATCGGCGTCCTCGAACACCAGTTGGGGTGATTTTCCGCCCAGTTCCAATGTCACGGGCACCACGTTCGGCGCAGCGGCCAGTTGCACCTGTACCCCCGTCGGGACCGACCCGGTAAAGCTGATGTGATCCACCCTGGATGAGCCGCTAAGCGCAGCCCCTGCCTCGCTGCCCAACCCGGGCACCACGTTCAGCACGCCATCTGGCAGACCCGCCTCTTTGGCCATGTCGGCGAAGGCCAAAGCCGTAAGGCAAGCATCCTCAGCCGGCTTCAGAACACAAGCATTGCCCGTCGCCAAAGCCGCCCCAACGGACCGCCCGATGATCTGCATCGGGTAGTTCCACGGCACGATATGCCCCGTCACCCCATGCGGTTCTCGCAGGGTATAGACCGTATATCCGTCCAGATAGGGGATGGTTTCACCGTGCAGTTTGTCCGCCGCGCCGCCGTAAAATTCGCAATACCGCGCCAAGGCCACAGCGTCGGCGCGCGCCTGTTTCAGCGGCTTGCCCACATCCATTGCTTCGATCCGGGCCAGGTCCTCGACACGGTCCAGCACCAGGTCGCGCAGTTTCAAAAGGATACGCCCCCGTATAGAAGCCGGGGTCCGGCCCCACTCGCCCTCGAACGCGGTTCGTGCGGCGTCAATTGCGGCGTCAATGTCCGCGGCCTGACCGCGCGCGATCTCGCCGATCTGCGCGCCTGTTGATGGGTCCATCAACGGCAATACCTGGCCGCCAGCAGACGCGACCCACGTGCCTCCGATCAAGCATTTCGACGGGTCAAACCACAGGTTCAGTTCGCTCATCGTTCCCTCCTTGAGTCACCTCCGCAGGCAACACGGGCACTGCGGCGATCAATTGTTTTGTGTAGTCGTGCTGCGGAGCATCAAAAACCTGGTCGGTTTGACCTTGCTCCACGATTTCGCCAGCCTTCATCACCATCACCCGATCCGTGATCGAGCGGACAACACTCAGATCGTGGCTGATGAACAAATATGACAGGCCATAACCCTCTTGTAGCTCCGCCAGAAGATCCAGAATCTGCGCCCGGATTGAGACATCCAGCGCAGAAACTGCCTCGTCTAGAATCACAATATCGGGGCGCAAAATGAGCGCCCGCGCAATTGCAATCCGCTGCCGCTGGCCACCGCTGAATTCGTGGATATAGCGATCCATGGCGTCACCACCAATGCCGACGTCATCCAGCACCGAAGCCACGCGGGCACGCCAGTCTGCTGGGCGCTGTGTCATCAAATGGAACGGTTCCGCCACCAGTTGAGCAACCTTCCAGCGCGGGTTGAAGCTGCTATAGGGGTCCTGAAACACCACCTGAATTCCCGCTCGCAAAGCGTTGGGAAAGTCACGGCCAACACGCTGGCCAAAGGCACGAATCTCGCCGTCCTGCACGTTTTCAAGCCCCAGAATGGCGCGTGTCAGGGTGGATTTACCACAGCCGGATTCCCCGACCAGGCCCAGGCTTTCGCCCTTTCGCAACTGGAAACTGACGCCTTTAACGGCGCGAAAGGTGTCGGTTCCACCCCACCAGCCCTTACGATGAATCGTATAGTCCCGCACCACGTCGCGCACCTCCAACAAGACCTCTTCTTGGTCCTCAGGGGCGCGATCAGGTTGGTGGGTGGAAGCCTCGAGCAGTGCCTTGGAATAGGGGTGCTGCATGTTCCTTAGCAGCCATTGCGCGGGGCCGGATTCCACCACTTCACCTTGGCGCATGATGACGATCTGATCCGCCATGTCCGACACCACCGCCAGATCGTGGCTGATCAACAGAAGCCCCATGCCTTCCTCGTCCACCAATCGGCGCAACAGCTGTAGAATCTGCGCCTGTGTGGTCACGTCCAGCGCGGTGGTTGGCTCGTCCGCGATCAACAGCTTGGGGCGCAGCGCAATCGCCATCGCGATCACCACACGCTGGCGCTGACCGCCGGACAGCTCGTGCGGATAGCGGCTGAGGGGAAATTTGTCCTGCGGCAGCTCGGCCCTGCGCAAAGCATCCGCAGCGCGCTCCAGCGCCTCTCGTTTCGAGACGCTGTCGTGGATCATGATCGTCTCGGCCACCTGATCGCCAATCGACTGGATCGGGTTCAGGGCAGTCATCGGTTCCTGAAACACCATACCCACGTCACGTCCGCGCATCTGACACAGATGCGCCTCGTTCAGTGTCAGCACCTCGCGCCCGCCCAGGTCAATCCGCCCAGAGCACTGCGCCCCATTCGGCAGCAATTGCAGCGCGGCAAAAGCCGTCATTGACTTGCCCGAACCGCTCTCTCCGATCACACCGACGATCTGTCCGGCATCCACTGACAGCGACACACCCTTCAGAATAGGTGTGTCGTGGATTGATAGATTCAGGCCCTCAATATGCAAAAGGCTCATCGCCGCGCCCTCCGCAATTTGGGATCAAACAGGTCGCGCAACCCGTCGCCCATCAGGTTCAAACCCAATACTGTCAGTAGGATCGCCAACCCCGGAAACAAGGCCATATGAGGCGCGAAGGAAATCATCGTCTGGCTGTCCGCCAGCATCCGCCCCCAGCTGGGAATGGGTGGTTGCGCCCCCAGGCCAACATAGCTCAGCCCGGCTTCGGCCAGGATGCCCAAGCTAAACTGAATGGTCCCCTGCACGATCAGCAGATTCATCACATTGGGCAGGATATGTTCAAAGGAGATCCGCGCCGCGCCCTTGCCCGACACCCGCGCCGCCATCACGTAATCCCGCGTCCATAGGCTCAGCGCGCCCGAGCGAGTCAGCCGTGCAAAGACCGGGATATTGAAAATCCCGATAGCGATGATCGCATTCAACGCACTTGCGCCGAAAACAGCCGTGATCATGATTGCAATCAGCAGCGACGGGAATGCAAACACCAAGTCGTTCCCACGCATGATCAGCTCATCCAGCAAGCTGCCCTTGCGCGCGGCTGCGGCCAGTCCCAAAGGCACGCCAATCCCCATCCCGATCCCAACGGCCACCAAGGCCACCGCAATCGAGGTCCGCGCGCCAACCATTATCATGCTCAGAATATCGCGCCCGAAATGATCGGTCCCCAATGGGTGCGACGCGCTTGGTCCTTTGATTTTGTTGGCAATATCCAGCGACGCCACATCATAAGGCACCCACAGGAAACTAACCAAAGCCGCCCCGGCAAACAGCGCCGTCAGCACAGCTCCGATCCAGAGGTTCCGATTCCCGCCGTTCATCGCCGTCCCCTCAGCCGCGGGTCCACCACCGCATACGCCATGTCCACCGCAAAGTTCACCACGATCACCGCCAGCACCAACAACATGACCACCGACTCCACCACGATCAGATCACGCGCCGAAATCGACTGAAACACCAGCCGCCCCAGCCCTGGCAGGAAAAACACGTTCTCGATGATGATCGCCCCGGCCAGCAGGAATGAAAATTGCAGCCCGATGATTGTCAGCACCGGGATCAACGCATTGCGCAACGCGTGCCGCCACAAGGCCTGTCGCTTGCTCAGTCCCTTGGCGCGGGCCGTACGGATGAAATCCTCTGACAATGTGTCCAGCAACGAGCTACGCATCACCCGCGCCAGAATGCTCGCCTGCGGCAAGGCCAAGGCCACCGCCGGCAAGGTCAGCGACTTCAGCGCGGCGAAAAACCCGGCATCCCAGCCCACGAAACCGCCAGCCGAAAACCAGCGTAAATTGATCGCAAACACCAACACCATCAGCATCGCAAACCAGAAATTCGGAATCGCCACTCCCAGCTGCGTCACGCCCATCACTGACACATCCACCGCCGAGCCGCGCTTGCTTGCGGCCCAAATCCCAGCAGGAAAGGCGATCACGGTGCTCAACGTCAGCGCATACAACGCCAGCGGAAGCGAAATCCACAGCCGCTCGCCGATCATTTCGGCCACAGGTGTCCGATAAGTATACGACGTCCCGAAATCGCCGGTCAGCATCCCGCCAACCCAAGACACGTAGCGCCCCCACACCGACCCATTCAACCCCAGCTCTTCGCGCAGGGCCGCCAGCGTGTCCTCTTGGGCGTTGATCCCCAGCATATAGGCCGCCGGATCGCCCGGCACGACCTCAAGCGCCAAAAAAATCACCGCCGAGGCAACAATCAGACTTAGCCCCAAGGACAGTAATCGTTTCAGGAAATAGCGCAGCATCCGCCCCGTCGCTTTTCATCCGACGAACAGGCGAACCTTCCGTCTTTCATCTTGCCAAAAATACTCAAATCCGACGGGCGCCTACACGTGCAGGCGCCCGAGGATCAGATCACTCGGCCCAGTATACGGCGGTCATATCCGTCGCCTGGGTCGGTGCGTCCTTCCACAGCCCCATGACCTTGGCATGCGCCACGGTCGGATAGGCCAGCTCGAACAGGTATCCGTTCACATAGTCCTTGCTGATGATCTTCTGCCCCAACTTCAGCAGCGCCGAGCGCGCCTCGGGGTCGGTGTTGGCGTTCAGCTCTTCCATCAACAGTTGGAACGACGGGTTGTCGTACTGGAAATAATAGTCAGGCCGCGCGTAGATACCGATATCGAACGGTTCGGTGTGGCTGACGATCGTCAGGCCATAGTCCTTGCCGCGAAACACCTGCTC
This sequence comes from Thalassovita sp., assembly GCA_029212905.1. GTDB lineage: Bacteria > Pseudomonadota > Alphaproteobacteria > Rhodobacterales > Rhodobacteraceae > Thalassobius. Next base: position 36,335 of record JARGPB010000018.1, on the reverse strand, counting down.
CAGCCATTGCGCCCATTCCAGGTTGCTGATCTCGGTCTCGATGCCAACAGCCCGCAGTTGAGCCGCGATGATCTCGCCTCCGCGTCGCGCATAGGACGGCGGCGGCAGTTTCAGCGTGGTTTTGAACCCATCCGGGAACCCGGCCTCGGCCAGCAGCTTCTTCGAAAGCGCGGGATCATAGGCACTGTCGCCGGTCAGATCCACGTAGTCGGGGTTATGCGGAGCAAAATGTGTACCGATGGGGGTGCCATAGCCAAACATCGCGCCGTCAATGATCGCCTGACGGTCAATCGCGTGGGCCAACGCCTCGCGTACCTTCACGTTATCAAACGGAGGCATCTTGTTGTTGGTGGACAGGATCGTCTCGCCCTCGGTCGAGCCGACAAGAACCTGGAACCGAGGGTCTGCCTCGAATTGCGGCAGGTTTTCCGGCGCGGGGAAGCCGACAAAAGCGTTTACATCCTCGGCCATCACGGCGGCAAAGGCGGCGGTCGGGTCGCTGATAAACTTGAACGTCACCTTGTCCAACTTAGCGGGGGCACCCCAGTAGTCTGCGTTCTTGGCCAGGTCGATCTTGTCGCCTTGAACCCAATCGGCAAATTTAAACGCGCCGGTGCCAACAGGCATGGTCTTGATCGTTTCAATCGACTCGGGCGCGACGATCACCGCGTCGCCCCAGGCCATGTTAAACAGGAAAGACCCGTTCGGAGCGCCCAGCGTCACTTTAACGGTCATCGGGTCGACCACATCAACGCTGCTGACCCCGCTGAACAGGGCTTTCTGCGCATTGGCAGAATCCTCGGCACGGGCGCGATCCAGGCTGAACTTCACGTCCTCGGCATCCATCGCGCTACCATCGTGGAAGGTCACGCCGACTTGCAGATGGAAAGTATAGGTCAACCCGTCCTCGGAAATCTCCCAGGATTTCGCCAGACCGGGGTTAACGGATCCATCCGAGCCGAACCGGGTCAGACCTTCGAAGACGTTGGAATACAGCACCGAGTCAATCGCCCCGGCTGCGGCACTTGTCGGGTCCAGATGCGGTGGCTCAAGTTGCATAGCCACGACAATATCACTTTTCGCTTGGGCCATGCCCACACTGGCCGCCAGCGCCATCGCGCTGATCAACCCGGTCTTAAATCCGTTCAAAGTCATTCACTTACTCCCTGTTTACAGGCCGCCTCTTCCGGGCTCGCCAAAAGCTCGATCAACGCACGGCCCATCACCTTTGCAGAATCGAGCATATCATCCACACCGACATATTCATCCGGTTTATGCGCCAAGTCCAAAATCCCCGGACCATAGGCGATACAGTTCTTTAGCTTGCCGATCCGGTCGATGTGTTTCTGGTCATAGGTGCCGGGGCTGACCACATATTGCGCGTCCTTCCCCATCGTCTGGCTAATTGCACGCGCCACAGTCTGCACGATGGGCGCGGATTTCTCGGTCATCGTCGGCAGGACCCGGTGTAATTCAGTCACGTCATAGCTGAATTTCTCACGTTGCCCGGCGACGGTGCGCAAAACATCCATGACCTCTTCTTGAACGTCGTCGATGTTTTCCTCGATCAGGAACCGCCGGTCGATAATCATGCGGCAACTGTCGGGCACACAAGGGCTGGGCAGGCCAGTGAAATCCGCCTCACCTTCGGCCTGGCCCCCGTGGACAGAATTGATGTTCATTGTCGATTGCTTGGCGCCTTCGGGCACCACGGGCATGTCTGTGCGCTTCTGAGCCAAGGCCGGGAACAGGCTATGTTCCATTTCCTGCATCACCGCCCCCATATGCCGAACGGCACAATCGCCAAGAAACGGCATCGAGCCATGGGCGATTTCACCGTAGGTCTGGATTTCCGCCCACCAAACGCCACGATGCCCCAGGCAAATCCGGTCCTTGTTCAGCGGCTCGGGAATAATGACGTGTTGCACCCGCTCTGGCGCAAAAAAGCCCTTCTCGGCCAGATAAGCCACACCGCCAAAGCCACCGGATTCCTCGTCCGCCGTACCGCTGATTTCGACCGCACCGGCGAAGTCCGGGCAAACAGCCAAAAAAGCCTCGGCCGCGACAATACTTGCAGCCAGCCCGCCCTTCATGTCACAGGCGCCACGCCCATAGATTTTGCCGTCCTTCAATTCGCCACCAAACGGATCAACCGTCCAGCCCAAGCCCACATCCACCACATCTATATGGCTGTTGAAATGCACACATTCGCCCGCGTGCCTTCCCTCGCGCCGGGCGACGACGTTCCATCGTGGGTATTTCTCGCTATCGCCTGGCGAACCATGGGCACGCACCAATTCGATCTCGAACCCCGCAGCACTCAAGCGTTTAGACAAGAACTCGCAGATCTCGCGATAGTTTTCCCCCGGAGGGTTCAGCGTCGGAATGCGGATCAGATCTCCGGTCAGCTGGATCAAATCCTCACGGCGGGCGTCAATCTCATCACTCAGGCGTTGATCAAGAGACATCTGTCCGGGCACTCCTTGCGTCTTGCATTTGTTACATGAACTATGCTTCTGTGCGGCATACGGTGCCAATACCGTATGAACACGGTGACCCCATGGAAGACCTAGAAGCCCTCGCATTTGACAGCGCCCCAATGGGAATAGCGCTGACCGAACAGCGCGTTATTCGCGCCTGCAACGACACATTTGCTCAGATGTTTGGCTATGAGAAACAAGAGCTTATCGGCCAGAGCTTCCGCCTGCTCTATGGTACTGATCAAGAGTTCCACCAAATCCGCGATATCGGCCTGGAACCCCTGCGCCAATCGCACCCCTATTCAGACGAACGAATCATGCGTCACCGCGACGGGACGCAATTCTGGTGCCGTTTCCGCGCCCGTACGTTGACCCCGCAAAACCCACTGGACAGAATCATCCTCAGCTTTGGACTGATCGACACGGACCCCGCAGGCCCGTCTCTGACCCCCCGCGAACGCGAAGTCCTGATGTGGTTGTCGCGCGGCTATACCAGCAAGGAAATCGCCAAAGTACTGGGTTTATCTCCCCGCACGATCGAGGACGTCCGCGCTCGCCTCTTGCGTAAATTCAAGGTCAAGAACGTGGCCGTCCTGCTCGCGCGCCTTTCAGGTGTCGCACATTAGGTTTCGCATTTCATCTTGCCCAAAATACTCACTGCACGACGCCGCTCCCTTCGGGATCGTCAATGATATCCCACCGGCGCGGCAACTGCGCTGGCCAACAGCATCGGCAGGTTCTCGTGGGTCAGGTCTGGAATAACCCAGTCCGCACCGCTGAAATCATCCCCCGCCGTATAGGCCGAGGGCGTCACCAGCACCCGCAACCCCGCCCCACGCGCGGACAAAACCCCATTGCGGCTATCCTCAAAGGCCAGACATTCCTTTGCAGGTAGCCCCAGCCGGTCCAGGGCAAGCTGGAACACATCAGGGGCCGGTTTCTTTGCTTTCACCTGGTCGCCCGCAGCGATCACCTCGAATACCTCCTCGCCAGATATGCCCCAACAGCAGCGCACCAAGGCATCCACATTCGGTAAATTCGTCGTGGTCGCCACCGCCACGCGCAGCCCCGACCGGCGCGCTGCCTTGATAAGTTCACGCACACCTGGGCGCAGCTCCAGATCTCCTCGGGCCAGGATATTCACATAGGCTTGGGTCTTCTCGGCATGCAGCTTAGCAATTTGCGTATCCGAGAGCTGCCCTGTCAGCGGTAAATCCGACTGGAACCTCTTGATCCGCTCTTTGCCGCCGGTGGTTTTCAGCAGCTCGGCATAGTCCTCGCGTGTCCAGTGCCACCCCAGCCCCCAAGCCGTGAATGTGTCGTTGAACGCGGCGCGGTGTGCCTCTTCGGTTTCGGCCAATGTGCCGTCCACATCAAAGATAAGTGCCCGAAGTTCCATGCTATTCCTCCCTGAATACAGCCTCCACAATTCCCGGCAAAGCCGAGAAATCACTAAACCTGTCCTGATGCGGAATCGTGCTGACCGAGGTCTTGCGATACCCTTCGGTAAACAAGGCGAACCGCACCCCGGCCCGCCGGGCCGTTTCGGCGTCAACCTCGCTGTCCCCGACATACAACCCCCGAGAGCCCTCTGGGATCAGATGCAAAAGCGGCGCAGGATCAGGCTTTTTCACGGGCAGCGTGTCGCCCCCCACCACCGCATCGAAATACGTCTCAAGCTGCAAATCACGCAAGATTGCGCGGGCCGGTTCCTCGGGTTTATTGGTGCACAATGCCAACTGATGCCCTTGCTGAACCAGGTCCTCCAGCGCTGCGGCGACTCCTGAATAGGGATGCGTCAGTTCGGTCGTGGCGGCGTTGTAATGTGCCAGCGTCACGGCGGTCAATTCGTCGTGGCGGGCTGAATCCAGGCCGGTTCGATCCATCACCCGTTCAACCAGTTTCGGCAGGCCATTCCCGATAAACGAAATGATCGTCGGTAGATCCAACGGCGCAATGTCCTGCTCGGCCAGCATTTTGTTCGCCGCTGAGCGGATGTCTGGCGCGCTGTCAATCAGCGTTCCGTCCAGATCAAAAACAACTATCGCCATGGCGCACCTTTCCTGTTCTCAGCCGCGCGGGCCAAGCTTTAGTCAATTTGTTTCGGGCAGTTACTGCGCCGCTTCGGCGGCCGCGCGAATGGCGCGGATATTTTCACCGTAGACCTCGGGCTTATCGACCGCGCCACCTTTGAACACGGCGGACCCGGCCACCAGAACATCAGCACCCGCTGCCGCAACCAGAGGTGCGGTTTCAGTCGTCACGCCACCGTCGATCTGAATGTGGATCGGACGGTCGCCAATCATTTCACGACACCGACGCGTTTTCTCGACACCGCTGTGAATGAATTTCTGTCCACCAAAGCCAGGGTTCACGGTCATGATCAGCACCATATCCACCAGATCCATCACATGCTCGATCGACTCCAGTGGGGTGCCAGGGTTCAAGGAAACACCCGCCATTTTCCCAGTCGCCTTGATTGCCTGCAAGGTGCGGTGAATATGCGGACCGGACTCGACATGGGCGGTGATCATGTCAGCGCCCGCCTCGGCATAGGCCTCGATATATGGATCGACGGGCGCGATCATCAGGTGCACGTCCATGAAGGTTTTCACATGCGGACGGAAGGCTTTGACTGCGGGCGGGCCAAAGGTCAGGTTCGGCACGAAATGCCCGTCCATGACATCCACATGGACCCAATCAGCGCCCTGCGCTTCGATGGCCTGGATCTCTTGGCCGAAGTTAGCGAAATCAGCGGACAGGATCGACGGGGCGATCTTGATGGAACGATCAAAGGACATGTGCTTTTCCTTGTTGGTGCAGTCAGGCGGGGGCATCCCCCCGCCCCCTATATTACGCGGCCGAGTTGATGCGAAGGGCTTCGCGCCAGTTCGGATACAATTTGTCCGCATCACCAGGGAAAGATTCAAAGGCACGTGCGAATTCTTTGTGCTCTTTGGCAAACTCCAGCGGATCAGCGCCTTCTTTCCAGCATTGTTCGGCCTGTCGCAGGCTTGTGGCGCCGGCAGCGGCCCCATCAATATGGCCGAAACTACCGCCACCCGCCGTCAGCACCAGATTCGAATGGCCCAGATTCGCGAAGAAGCTAGGCATCCGCAGGGCATTCATACCCCCCGAAATGATTGGCGTCGTCGGCCCCATCCCGGCCCATTCCTGATGGAAATAGGGTCCGTCCGCAGAATCCTCGGTGATCATATAAGCGATGGCGCGGTCGGCATTTTCTCCCTCCATTTTTCCGAACCCCATAGTGCCGACATGAATACCGCTGGCCCCCTGCATCCGCGCCATTTTCGACAGGACAAAGGCCGTGTATCCGCGTTGCGTTTGCGGGCTGGTCACGGCCCCATGTCCGGCCCGGTGATAATGCAGATACTGGCGCGGGAACTGGCGGCGGGCCGTGGTGATCGCGGCGGGGCCAGTGACATAGCCATCCACCAAGAAGGCCACGTGATCGGCATTCTCGCCAAACGTCTCCAGGATAAATTCGCCGCGCGCGATCATCTCGAACGGATCATCAGCGGTGATATTGGCGCTGAACAGCTTGGCCTGCCCGGTTTCGTCCTGCGCACGTTTCATGGCGTCCGCGACCAGTGGAATCGTTTCCTTCAGAGGGGCAAACAACTGGTTGCCCTGAGGTTCGTCATTCTTGATGAAATCCCCGCCCAGCCAGAAATCATAGCACGCGTCTGCAAAGGGCTGCGGGCGCAGGCCCAGTTTCGGCTTGATGATCGTACCGACGATAAAGCCCCCATCCACATGCGGCCGTCCCAGAACGCGCCACATATCGCTGATCGTGGTCGAGGGCCCGTCGAACAAGCGCAGGAATTCGGGCGGGACATAGAAGTCGTGCATCTTGGCATACTCAACGTCCCCCATGCCCTGATTGTTGCCGATGGCCAGCGTCAGGAACGAACAGATCATCGCCCGCCCATCAGTGATATTGCGGTCAAACAGCTCGACCGGATAGGCGATTTTCATCAGCTCTTTGGCCTCGTCGATTTCATAGACCAGGGCATCGACGCCCCGGGTAAAATCATCGGTGGTGGACACGTCCACATTGGTTCCGGTCGAGCTTTCGGCCGCGAAATGGGCCGCCGTGGCCAGGTATCCATCGAACCCTTCTTTGGGTTTCATGATATAGGCGACCAGCACATGGCGGCCCCCGGCAATCAGGTCTTCCTCATTCAGGTCAAGACGGGCGTAGCGATTTGACTGATCCATTGTCATATCTCCTGTTGGTTGGCGGCCCTTGGGCCGCGATTAGGGGTCGAGTGACCCGCTTTCGTAGCGGGCAGCCATGTCATCCATGGAAATAACCTTGATTTTGCAGGCATTGCCTGCGGTGCCGAACCGTTCGAACCGGTCACGGCACAGGTCTTCCATTTCTTTCATGGCAGGGATCAGGAACTTGCGTGGGTCGAACTCCTGAGCGTTCTGAGTGGCCACCTTGCGGAACTGGCCGGTCATAGCCATGCGGCAATCGGTGTCGATGTTCACCTTGCGCACGCCATGTTTGATGCCGCGCTCGATCTCTTCGACCGGCACGCCATAGGTTTGGGGCATTTCGCCACCGAATTCGTTGATCATGTCCTGCAATTCCTGCGGAACCGAGGACGAGCCATGCATCACCAGATGGATACCTGGCAGTTTGCGGTTGATCGCCTCGATCGTCGCCATCGACAGGATGTCCCCGTCGGGTTTGCGGCTGAATTTATAGGCGCCGTGGGACGTGCCGCAGGCAATCGCCAGCGCGTCGCATTTCGTTATTTTCACAAAATCCACCGCCTGGTCGGGATCAGTCAGCAGCTGGTCCTGGCTCAGCTTGCCCTCGGCACCCGAACCGTCCTCGGCTGCGGCCTCGCCGGTTTCCAGGCTTCCCAGAACGCCCAGTTCGCCCTCGACCGAGGCACCAACCCAATGCGCCGCGTCAGTCACGCGCTTGGTGATGTCAACGTTATAGCCATAGGACGCGGGCGTCTTCATGTCCGCTTCCAGGCTGCCGTCCATCATCACGCTGGTGAATCCGTGGCGGATCGCAGTCAGGCAGGTGGCTTCGTTATTGCCGTGGTCCTGGTGCATACAGACCGGAATATCGGGATACATTTCCGACAGCGCCTGCACCATATGGCGCAGCATGATGTCGCCCGCATATTTCCGCGCCCCGCGGCTGGCCTGCATAATCACCGGCGCATCCACCGCCTGTGCGGCCTCCATGATGGCCAGGCCTTGCTCCATATTGTTGATATTGAAGGCCGGCACGCCGTAGCCGTATTCCGCCGCGTGATCCAGCAATTGACGAAGAGTGATAAGAGCCATTTTCTTCCCTTTCAGGCCGTTGCGCCCATGCATTTTGGGCAGCAAGGTGTGGTGTCTGTGGTCATGCTCATTGGCATGTCATGTGCCTGCTGTACCTTGACGGGCCGATCCTTGCCACTGCCAAGAACCGCTCCTGTCCTTTCGGACAGGGTTCGGGCAGGCCTCCACCGCATCAGGCCAATGCCCCCATAAGCGCCGCGTTGTCCGCCATCCGACAGCTGAATCCCCATTCGTTATCGTACCAAGCCAACACCCGGATCAGCCGCGCCCCCATCACCTTGGTCTGATCCGAGGCAAAGTTGCACGAATGGCTGTTGTGGTTGTAATCCACGCTGACTTTGGGTTCAGTCTCGTAGCTGACGATGCCCTTCATCGCGCCATTTGCGGCCTCGGCCATCACAGTATTGATGTCCTCGGCAGTGACATCGCGCGCAGCCATGAACGTTAAATCCACGGCGCTTACATTCGGCGTCGGAACCCGGATCGCACTGCCATCCAATCGACCTTTGAGCTCTGGGAGAACTTCTCCGATTGCCTTGGCCGCGCCGGTCGAGGTGGGGATCATGCTCATTGCGGCGGCCCTCGCGCGATAGAGATCACTGTGACGCCGGTCCAGCGTCGGTTGATCTCCCGTATAGGAATGGATCGTCGTCATGATGCCGCTTTCAATCCCCACGGCCTCGTTCAGTGCCCGTGCCATAGGAGCCAGACAGTTCGTCGTACACGACCCGTTCGAGACAACCAGATCGTTCGCCATCAGATCCGCATGGTTCACCCCGAATACCACTGTCCGGTCTACGCCCTTGGCCGGGGCGGATATAAGCACCTTCTTGGCGCCTTGCCGCAGATGCACCGCACTGGCGTCCTTGGAGTTGAACTTGCCTGAACACTCCAAAACCACATCCACGCCAGTCCAATCCAGTTCGGTCGGATCGTAGGTCGACATCACCTGGATCGGCCCGCGCCCCATATCCATGGTCTGGCCGCTCACAGTGATCTGCCCGGAAAACCGCCCGTGCACCGAGTCATACCGCAGCAGGTGCGCGTTCGATTCAATCGGCCCGGTGGCGTTCAGTTTGACCACCTCCAAATCATTCCGGCCGGATTCAAGCACATGTTTCAGGGTGCATCGTCCTATTCGGCCAAGGCCGTTAATTCCCACTCGGATTGTCATTGGTCTCTCCTCAGGTCATCAGGCTACGCGCGGCTTTTGCCACCGCATCGGGCGTAATCCCGAAATGTTCGTATAATTCATGCGCAGGGGCAGAGGCGCCAAAGCCTGACATCCCCACGAAAGAGCCGTTCTCGCCCAGCAAGTCGCACCAGCCCATACGGATGGCCGCCTCGATGCCGACGCGTGGGGCTGTGCCCAACACAGCGGCGCGATACGCTGGGTCCTGCGAGGCAAACAGCTCGAAACAGGGGGCGGACACCACGGCGACGCGGCGGCCTTCGGCTTGAAGCGTATCAGCCGCAGCCAGGGCGATTTCGACCTCGGACCCTGTCGCGACCAAAGTCACGTCACGTGCCCCGCCCGGATTGCGCAACAGATAAGCCCCGCGCGCCGTCTGGTTTTCCGCCACATGATCTGTACGGACCGTTGGCAGCCCTTGCCGCGACAGGCACAGAACGCTGGGGGTTGTCGGATCCAGCATGGCAATTTCCCAAGCCTCGGCCGTTTCCACAGCATCCGCAGGGCGGAAAACGTTGAGGTTCGGCATCGCACGCAGACTGGCAATCGTTTCCACCGGCTGGTGGGTCGGTCCATCCTCGCCCAAACCAATACTGTCATGCGTCATCACATAGACAACCGGCTGCTGCATCAAAGCCGACAGGCGGATCGCAGGGCGGCAGTAATCAGCAAAAGCCAGAAAAGTCCCGCCATAGGGTTTGAACCCACCATGCAAGGACATCCCGTTCATCACGGCGGCCATCGCGTGCTCGCGGATACCATAGTGGATATAATCCCCAACATAGTCATCCCGGCTGATGGCCAGCATCCCCGTCGTCCGAGTGTTATTCGAACCGGTCAAATCCGCGCTACCACCCACCGAGTTGGGCAAGGTAGCATTGACCACCTCCAACGCCATTTCGGATGCTTTGCGCGTGGCGACCTTGGGCTGCTCCGCAGATAATTTGGCACGATATTCGGTCAACGCAGCCCTCAGCGCACCCGCATCCGGCGCGGCCTGAGCGGTTTCCCACAGGGCTCGTTTGGAATGGGCGGACAGGCGGCCCTCCCACGCAATGCGGGCCGCCTGTCCTCGCTTGGCTACATCGCGCCAAGCGTCGTAAACTTGATAAGGAACCTCGAACGGCGCGTATGGCCAGTCCAGTGCCTGTCGGGCGGCGGCGATTTCGGCGTCACCAAGCGGCGCACCATGGGTCGCGCTTGTCCCTTGCTTGTTCGGGGCCCCGAAACCAATAATCGTCTTGCACGCGATCAGGCTAGGGCGCGGGTCAGTCTGCGCAGCCTCGATTGCTTCAGAAACCGCCTCTTTGTCATGGCCATCGACGGACTGCACATGCCAGCCAGACGCAGAAAAGCGCGCTTGTTGATCGGTCGAGGTGCTGAGATCTGCTGCCCCATCTATGGTGATGTTATTGTCATCCCACATTACGATCAGACGTCCGAGTCCCATATGGCCCGCGAAATCAATCGCCTCGTGACTGATCCCTTCCATCAGGCACCCATCCCCCGCGATCACATAGGTAAAGTGATCCACCAGATCGTCACCAAATCGGGCATTCGCCATCCGTTCGGCCAGGGCCATGCCGACGGCTGTGGTAATCCCTTGCCCCAACGGCCCAGTGGTTGTTTCGATCCCCTTGGCGTGTCCGTATTCAGGGTGGCCGGCAGTGCGCGCACCCATCTGCCTGAACGCACGGATCTGATCCATATCCATGTCGTCGTACCCCAGCAAATGATTCATCGCATATACCAGCATCGAGCCGTGCCCGGCGCTCATGATGAACCGGTCCCTGTCAGGCCAACGATCAGCAGAGGGATCAATTTTCACAAAGCGGCTGAACAGAACACTAGCCACATCGGCCATTCCCATCGGCGCCCCCGGATGACCTGAATTGGCCGCCTGCACAGCATCCATCGTCAAGGCCCGGATCGCATTGGCCATCAGGTCTTCGGTGGTTGGGGCCAGTCTCACTTGCGTATTCATTCCCACCTCCATCAGTTGCGCTTCGATTCTGAGACCAGACGGTCTACCATGGGCGTAAAGATCAACTGCATCGCCAGATCCAATTTTCCGCCGGGAATGACAATCGAGTTGGCGCGGGTCATCCAGCTGCCTTCGATCATCGAACGCAGATACGGGAAATCAATGCCTCGCGGGTTTTTGAACCGGATCACCACCAGGCTTTCGTCGGCCGTGGGTATCCACCGCGCGCAGAACGGATTCGAGGTATCCACCACCGGCACCCGCTGAAAATTCACATCGGTTTCAATGAATTGCGGACAGATACAATGCACATAGGCGTGCATACGTCGCAGTATGGTATCGGTCACGGCCTCGGTGCTATACCCCCGGCTGGCCTTATCCCGGTGGATTTTCTGGGTCCATTCCAGGTTAATCACCGGCACCACGCCGATTTTCAGATCGGCCAGTTTCGCCAGGTTCACGTCATCATTGACCACCGCGCCGTGCAGGCCTTCGTAGAACAGCAGGTCGGACCCGTCCTCAAACGGGGCCCAGTCGGTGAAATGCCCCGGCGGGACGCCCCATTTCGCGGCTTCGTCATCGTCATGCACGTAATGCCGGGTGCGGCCCTTGCCGGTGTTCGCATAGCTACGGAACACCGTTTCCAGTTCGCCCAACACATTGGCGTCATAGGAAAAATGGCTAAAGGTTTCGTCGCCCGCGGCCTTGCGGCACTCCAGTTCGGCTTTCATTGCGGCGCGATCATAGCGGTGGAACGCGTCACCTTCGATGCTGACGGATTTGATGCCTTCGCGGCGGAAAATCTGGTCGAATGTCGATTTGACCGTTGTGGTCCCGGCACCGGACGAACCGGTGACCGAGATAATCGGGTGTTTCTTGCTCATCCCAGCCTCCTCCCAAAGGCAAGTGGATCAGCCGCGGAACAGCCCCCTTTGTCCGAACAGAGCCGAGACTTCCTCCTCCGGTAAGTCATGATAGGCCGCGACGCGGTCCACCTTCTCGGCGCTGCCGAACACCAACGGGGCGCGCCCGTGTAGGGTTTCAGCGGCTTGATTCATGATCGGGTCGCTACCGTTGGTGGCTCGGCCCTGGGCTTGCTCGATCACAAAGGCGATCGGCGCACATTCATAAACCATGCGCAGGCGACCGTTTTCGTATCCTTTGCGCCCATCGCTGGGGTACAGGAAAATGCCGCCGCGGGTCAGAATACGGTGGGTTTCAGCCACCAGGGATCCAACCCAACGCATGTTAAAGTTCTTCTCGCGCGGGCCCTCAGCCCCGGCCAGACAATCGTCGATATAGGCGCGCACTGGCTTGCTCCAGTGGCGGTAATTCGAGGCGTTGATCGCGAACTCTTTCGAGGTCTGCGGGATCTCCATCGCCTTTTCTGCCAGTTCGAACAGACCCGAGTCGGGGTTCAGCACGAATTGCATTGTTCCGGTGCCAAAGGTCACCACCAGCGCGGTCGCTGGACCAAAGACGATGTACCCGCCTGCCAGCTGTTCTTTGGCGGGACGCAAGAAGCTCTCTTCAGCGCCCTCTTTGGTTTCGTAGATCGAGAAGATCGTCCCGATCGAAACGTTCACGTCGATGTTCGACGACCCGTCCAGCGGATCAATCGCCAGCGCGTATTTTCCCTCGGGGTTCAACAGAACCGCATCTTCTTGTTCTTCCGACGCGTACCAGCGCACCGAGGTCGATTTCAGCGCCTCTGCGAACATATCATCAGCCAGCACATCCAGGGCTTTCTGCCCGTCGCCATCGCTGTTTTCGCCCACCTGATGGGCCAGGGACTGCCCAAGCGGGCCCTTGGCGATAATTCGCGCGACATCAATAGAAACAGCGCACAGAGCTTCGATGATCGAAGACAATTCGGTTGGTATAAGGTCACTTGTGATGACGGGGGTTTGACTGGTCATTTTCATCTTCCGGGTTTTATCGGTTGCAACACGATGTACTTGATATTTCACGTCTTGGCGGATAGTTGAATTTAATAAATCTGGAAGCGCATAAAGAAAAATTTAATGCCCATCAAAGAAGCAATTACTATCAAGCAATTACGCGCCCTGCGCGCCGTGGCGGAAAATGGATCTATCGCCGCAGCTGCTGATATTCTGGGCCTGACCCCCCCAGCGGTGCACACTCAGCTCAAGACGCTCGAATCGAACTTGGGCTGCGTGCTGGTCGAAAGACATACGTCTGGGCGGTCTTCGCTGACCGCCGAGGGCCGCGCGGTCCTGACAGCCGAGCGCAGCGTCGACACCGCTCTGGACAGCTGCATCGAGAAACTGCGTGCCCTCAAGGCCGGCCTTTCAGGGGTTGTGGTGCTGGGCGTTGTTTCGACCGGCAAATATTTTGCTCCCGGCCTTGTGGCGCAGCTGCGCGATGCATGTCCCGACATTGATGTTATCCTGAAGGTCGGAAACCGGGACATGACCATCAATGCGTTGCAGCAGCGCTCGATTGATCTGGCGATAATGGGGCGTCCGCCGCGCAGCCCTGCGGTGCTGGCTGAATCCATCGGGGACCATCCGCATGTCATTATCTCTAAGCCTGATCACCCCTTGGCCCGGATGCAGGACGTCCCTGCAAACGCGTTGCTGGAAGAGACGTTTATCGCCCGCGAACAGGGTTCTGGCACACGTATCCTGATGACGCGCTATCTGGACCGGATCGGCAACGGCATCCCCTATCGTATCATCGAGATGGGTTCGAACGAAACGATCAAGCAAGCGGTGATGGCCGGGTTGGGCGTTGCGATGATATCGGGCCACACCGTGACCGAGGAACTGCGCACCGGACGTTTGGCCGTTCTACGACGCCCGGACCTACCGATTGTGCGGCAATGGTTCCTGCTGCATCGCGAAGATCTGGAGGTAACGCCGGTCATCGAGACCGTCCGGGGCTTCATTTCCAGGCAAAAAGGCGGTTTCCTCCCCAGCTAGCATATTTCCGCCATGCAGAATTCTGTTTCGCGGATTGATCGCTCTGTTCCTTTGTGCCAACCTGCGCACAACTGGAGGAGAGTCGCGTGACCAATCAATTGCAAAGCGTAGATCGGGCCCAAACATACGCATGGGTATGCATTGCAAACCAACGAACATGCGGGGCTTGCTGATGTTCGACAGACATTTTCCCGTCTGGCCACCTGGCGTTCCGCAAACCTTGGACCTGCCCGAGCAAACGCTGCCCCAGAATCTGGCCATTAGTGCCGCCCGGCACCCCGATCAGGCGGCGATCATTTATTACGGTCGTAGCCTGACCTATGCGCAGCTTCACGAACAAGTGGAGGCGCTTGCGGGATATCTCCAACACCACGCAGGGGTTGTCCAAGGCGACCGCGTTCTTCTTTATATGCAGAACTCGCCTCAGTTCGTGATTTCGTACTATGCGATTTTGCGGGCCGATGCCGTGGTGATACCCGTCAACCCAATGAGCCGCCACGCCGAACTGATCCACTATGCAACCGACGCAGGCGCACAGGTGATGCTGACCGGGCAAGAGCTGTTGGCTCATGCCGCGCCCCTGCTAGAAGACGATCATCTCCAGACGATCATCGCGGCAACCTATGCGCAGATGGCCGATCCAGGCAGTGATATTTCACTGCCCGCGCCGCTGTCCAATCAGGACCCATCAGACATCTGTGGGCCCGGCATTGTCCGCTGGGCGGATGCGCTGGCCTGCCAGCTACCGCCCGACCCGCTTCAGGCTACGCCAGACGATCTGGCCGTCATCCCCTACTCCTCGGGAACGACGGGCCAACCCAAAGGCTGTATGCATACCCATAGAACAGTTCAGGTCACCTGCATCGGCGGTGTCGTCTGGAACCCGATGAGTCATACAGACATCAGCCTGACCGTCTTGCCGATGTTTCATGTCGTGGGGATGCAGGCAGCGCTCAATGGCCCGATCTATGCGGGCGGAACCATGGTAATCATGACCCGTTGGGACCGCGCCGCCGCTGCGCGGCTGATCGAACGGCATCGTGTCACGCGCTGGCGCTCTATTGCGACGATGGCGATTGACCTTGTGAATGACCCCGAATTCGACAGCTACGACCTGTCGAGCCTGAAGGCCATAGGCGGGGGCGGCGCCGCAATGCCCGAGGCCATCGCCAAGAAACTGAAAGACCTGACCGGCCTGGACTACGTCGAAGGGTACGGCATGTCTGAAACCATGGCCGCGACCCATATCAACCCAACCAATGCACCCAAGCGTCAATGCCTGGGTGTGCCCGTATTCGATGTGGATTGCCGCGTGCTGAACGTCAGTGACGGGACGCAACTGGGCCCGAATGAAGTCGGCGAGCTCGTGATGTCCGGTCCGCAGGTCTTCAAGGGCTACTGGCGCAATGAAACTGCCACCAACGAGGCCCTATTCCAGATGGAGGGCAAGACTTTCATCCATTCAGGTGATCTGGGCTATTATGACGAGGACGGGTATTTCTTTATGATCGACCGTATCAAGCGGATGATCAACGCTGGTGGGTTCAAGATATGGCCCGCCGAGGTCGAAGCCCTGATGCACAAACACCCGCGGATCGCAGAGGTCTGTATCATATCCACACCCGATGTCAGGCGCGGTGAAAGCGTGAAGGCGGTAGTGGTTCCTCAGCCCGGCGAGGCTCCCTCTTCCGAGGACATCATTGCCTGGTGCCACAATGAAATGGCCGCCTATAAATGCCCTCGGGTCGTGCAATTCGCACCCTCTTTGCCAAAATCGGGATCAGGCAAGGTATTGTGGCGCGAGTTGCAACAACAGGAAAATGCCGGTGCCTGATACCTTTGCGCAGCTTGACCCACGCTCCCCGCATACAGTAGGTCCGATTAACCCTTGCGGACCTTCCCCTCGCCCGCGCCACGGAGACTGACTTGAGAAAACGTAGCACCGAGCCCACGGACGACCTGATTGAAAACGAACATTCCGGCGACAGGCAGTTCGTCACAGCGCTTCATCGGGGGCTGGAAATCCTGCGCGCCTTTCGGCCCGAAGACCACAGTGGGCTGGGAAACCGCGAATTGTCCGAGCGCACCGGCCTGCCGAACTCGACCGTGTCGCGGCTGACCTACACGCTGCTGAAACTGGGCTATCTTGTCTATCACGAAGAAACCGGACGCTACCGTATGGGTGTGCCAGTTCTGGGGCTTGGCTATGCCTGTCTGGGCGGTCTGCGTATCCGCGAAACCGTTCAGCCCCACATGCAGAGACTGGCAGATGAATGCGGCGATGGGGTGTTGGTCGCGCTCGGCGGACGTGACGACAACACGATGACCTATATCGCTGCTGCGCGTGCTTCGGCCGGAATGATTTCCCTACAGTTGAATGTTGGCTCGCGTATTTCGCTGGCCCGTTCGGCCATGGGCCGCGCTTATATCGCGGGGACGGACGAAATAGAGCGCAACCAGATCATGCAGCGCATCCAGGACAGAACACCGCCCGATGATTGGTCGCAACTTCGGGACGAGATCGAGGGCGCAGCTGAGCAAGTTCGCCTGCGCGGCTTCTATCTGAATATCGGCATGTGGCAATCGGATGTGAATGCCGTCGCAGTTCCCTACCGTTCCATGCACGGGGACACACCGATGCTGGCGTTCAACCTTGGTGGTCCGGGCTACATTCTGTCCCAAGATCGCCTGGAGAACGAGCTTGGGCCGAAGCTGGTGCAAATGCGAAACACGATTGCCCGCACCAGCGGCTGATTTGGCGGGATCGAAGCCCATCCCCGCCAGTTCATTCACGGCACCAAAACCAGTTTGCCAGTCGCGCCGCGCCCCAACACACGTTTGAGCACCTGAGCCGCATCCGCCAACGGATAGCGCCCTTCGATCAGTGGCTTTACCTTGCCGTTGGCGTACCAGACAATCAGCTCTTTCATGTTGTCCGCATAGGCCTGTGGTTCGAACCGGGTAAAGTTGCCCCAGAACACACCGACGACTGAATACTCTTTGACCAGCGACAGGTTGACGGGGAATTTTGGGATTTCACCGCTGGCGAAACCGATGATCAACAGCCGACCATTCCGCGCCATGGACCGCGCGCAAGCATTGAACGCATCGCCGCCAACCACGTCATAGACCACATCCACGCCCTTACCGTCAGTCAGGGCCTTCAGGTCGTCTTTCAGGTTTTCATAGCCAATGGCGTCATCCGCGCCGGCCTCTTGGGCCAATGCACGCTTTTCAGGGGTCGAGCAGACAGCAATCACCCGCGCGCCCATGATCTTGCCGATCTGAATCGCCGCAATCCCAGTTGCGCCCGCAGCACCCAGAACGCAAAGCGTCTCGCCTTCTTTTAGCTGAGCCCGCTGCTTCAACGCATGATGCGAGGTGCCATAGGCCACCAGCAAAGCGCAGGCATCCGCGCCGTCCATTTCACCGATCGGAAACACGCGCCGCTGGTCAATTGCGACCTTCTCGGCGTAGCCGCCCAACGAAGTAACCGACGCGACGCGTTGGCCAACGCTCACCCCAGTAACGCCCGGCCCGACGCTGTCCACAATGCCCGCGACTTCCATGCCGGGTGTGAACGGGTGCGGCGGCTTCATCTGATACAAGCCTTGCACCAGCAAACCATCAGGATAGTTCACCCCCGCCGCTTCGATCTTAATGACCACCTCGTTTTCACCTGGCACTGGGTCTGGCAGGTCTTCGTATTTCAATTCGTCCAGCGGTGCGAATGCATGACTGACAATAGCTTTCATCGGAACCTCTCCCGTCCTGTCGGGTCCCCTCCGACCCGCGTTTGCTGCGCAGCCTATGGGGCATCTGTCTATTCAGCAACCGCCTGTAATAATGACGGCGCGGCATAAACCACGGGAAAGCTTATTGAATTCAGCCGCAAACCCAAAATTCCTCGGTTTTTCCGCCCCTTAGCAAAAATCGCATCGCGGAATGTAATTTCGCATTTGTGGAATGGATGCGACGCGCTAACCTCCACACCTAGGGAGTTTCAATCGGGAGGAGGAACCCATGCAGGGAATGATGATGCATCGCCCGCTGCGGATCAGTGATATTCTGGTCTACGCCGCCGAGGCCAACCCAAAATCAGAACTCGTGTCCGTCCGGACCGAAGGCGACATTCACCGCCAGACATATGCGGAAACACTACCGCGGGTATGCAAACTGGCCCACGCATTGCAGGGACACGGCGTCGGGCTGGGGGACAGAATTGCCACGCTGGCATGGAACGGCTACCGCCATTTCGAGCTGTACTATGCGATCTCGGGTATCGGCGCCGTTTGCCATACAATCAACCCGCGCCTGTCGGCAGAGCAGCTTATCTATATCGTCAACCACGCTGCGGACCGGATGATTTTCGTGGACACAACCTTTGTGCCGCTGCTGGAAGCGGTAAAAGAGCATCTACCATCCAGGCTGGTTTACGTTGTCATGACAGACCGCGCACATATGCCGGAAAACAGCCTGAATGCCCTGTGCTACGAAGAGCTGCTGGTCGGTATGGACGATCACTTTGACTGGCCCGACTTGGATGAAAACACAGCGTCGGCGCTGTGCTATACCTCGGGTACCACTGGTAACCCCAAAGGCGCCTTGTACACGCACCGCTCGACGGTTCTGCATGCTTTGCTGGTGGGAAATGTTCTGGGTGGCTCTATCCCGAAAGAGGGTAAAATCCTGCCCGTCGTTCCGCTTTTCCATGTCAACGCATGGGGTCTGCCTTATACGGCGCCCTTATTAGGCATGTCGATGATTATGCCGGGGCAACACTTGGACGGTGCCAGCTTATTCAAGCTGATGGATGACGAACAAGTAGACAGTGCCTGGGGCGTGCCCACCGTCTGGCAGGGCTTGATGGTTGAGATCGACAAACAAGGGCGCAAGCCCAAGGGCTTCTCCGATGTCGTTGTTGGTGGCTCGGCCGCCCCTCGCATCATGATCGAGACCTTTGAGAAAATGGGCGTCAGCGTCGGCCATGCCTGGGGTATGACAGAAATGAGCCCCATCGGTACGCATGGCAATATGCCCAAATGGATCGAGGCGCTGCCCTTTGATCAGATGGTTGACCTCAAGGCATTGCAGGGGCGCCGTGTCTTTGGGGTGGATCTGAAAATCGTGGACGATCATGGGACCCGGATGCCACATGACGGCAAGGCCGTCGGCGAGCTCTACGTGCGCGGCAACACCGTTGTCGCCGGCTACTTCAACAACGCCGAAGCCAGCGAAAAAGTCATCGACGCCGAAGGCTGGTTCGGCACAGGCGACATCGCAAGCATTGACCCGAACGGAATCCTGTCGATACAGGATCGCGCCAAGGACCTGATCAAATCGGGCGGAGAGTGGATCTCTTCGATAGACATCGAAAACGCCGCGACCTCGCATCCGGCGATAGCATCCTGCGCCGCCATTGCCATGCCCCACCCCAAGTGGGACGAACGCCCTGTGCTGGTCGCTGTCCCCGCTGGCGACGCCCGGCCAAGCCTAGAGGATATCCACGCCCATATGTCCGAGCATTTCGCCAAATGGCAACTCCCGGACGATCTGATATGGGCCGAGAGCCTGCCGCTGACCGCCACCGGAAAGGTTTCGAAACTGACTCTGCGCAAGCAATTCGCAGACTATACGCTCCCTGATCTAAGATAAGCCGCGGCGGGGCGGCCACCTTGGGCTGCCCCACGCCCATTCACGCGACCTCGCTTAAAACTACGCCGCGTCACTGGCTTTGAGCGGGCAACACGGCTTGCCACCCTAAAAGCGAAAAACTATTCTGCACTGCAAAACATGCGCCAAGGGAGGGGTGGCATGATGGATGCAACGGCATTGATGGCGCTGCGTGGCCTTGGACCACTACACCACGAGGTTCAGCCGTGCGTGTCGGCGCCATGCTTCGGTCTCACTGCCTTAACATACTGTATTCACCGCAACATTACACCAACCAGGCCTTAGCCTTCTGCCTGTATCTCATTTGAACAAGGATTCTCATGTCGGAAAAACCCAGCACCCTGTCCAGGTCCGCCTTCCAGGCGCTCGTGGGTCAAGAGATCGGACTGTCTGACTGGATCACCGTCACACAGGATCAGATCGACACGTTTGCACAATGCACCAACGATCACCAATTCATCCATGTAGATCCCGTCGCGGCCGCAAAAACGCCCTTCGGCAGCACCATCGCACACGGGTTCCTGACGCTCTCATTGCTGTCCTCAATGGCGTATCAGATGCCCGGAATCGACGGCACAGTCATGGCTGTCAACTATGGGTTCGACAAGGTGCGGTTCGTGTCTCCGGTCAAAGTTGGCGCGCGGATACGGGGCCGCTTGGTCTTGACCAAGTTCGAAGAAATTCGACCCGGTGAAGTGCAAACAACCATGAATGTCACGGTCGAAATCGAGGGCCAAGACAAGCCCGCCTTGGTCGCAGAATGGCTGGGCCGCCGCTATTTCGGAGGAAACTAAATGAGTGATGTACGTTTTGAAGGACGCGTGGCCATTGTCACTGGCGCGGGCGTCGGGCTGGGCCGCAGCCACGCAATGGGGTTGGCTGCACGTGGCGCTAAGGTCGTTGTAAACGATCTGGGCACGGCGACAGATGGCACTGGCGCCGGCTCGGATGCTGCGCGCGCAGTGGTCGAAGAGATCCGCGCGGCCGGGGGCAAAGCCATTGCCAACGGCGCAAATGTCGCCGATGCCGCACAGGTGCAAGATATGGTGGACGCCGCGATCGCGGAATTCGGACATGTCGACATTCTGGTCAACAACGCGGGGATTCTGCGGGACAAGACGTTCTCGAAAATGACGCTTGCCGATTTCCAGATGGTCGTGGACGTGCACCTGATGGGCACGGTCAACTGCACCCACGCCCTGTGGCGCCACATGATCGAGCGCGAATACGGGCGGATTGTTTTCACCACCTCTTCCTCGGGGTTGTACGGGAACTTTGGGCAATCAAACTATGGCGCTGCGAAATCTGCAATGCTGGGGCTGATGAACGTGCTGCACCACGAGGGCAGTCGCAAAAACATCCGTGTCAACATGCTGGCCCCAACCGCTGCGACCCGCATGACCGAAGACCTGTTCCCCCCCGAGGTCCACGGCCTGTTACAGCCCGAAACCATCACACCCGGCCTGCTGGCCTTGGTCAGCGAGGACGGTCCTAGCCGGATGATCCTGGGTGCCGGTGGCGGCTGCTTTGCAGAAACCAAAATCTACGAAACCAAGGGCGTCGCGCTAGACGGCGACGATCTGTCCCCCGAAGGCGTTCTGGCGAACCTGACCCAAATCCGAGACCCCGACGGCCAGGCCCTAATGGCCGGGGCCTTTGACCAAACAACTAAATACATCGAAATGGCCGCCAAGCTGCGCGGCATCGAGCTGAACAAGGAATAGACAATGCGTGACGCAGTAATTGTATCCACCGCCCGCACTCCGATTGGCAAAGCTTATCGCGGTGCCTTCAACAACACGTCGGCTCAGGAACTGATCGGCCATGCCGTCAGCAACGCCGTCAGCCGCGCCGGGCTGGACGGGTCCGAGATCAGCGATTGCGTGATCGGTGCAGCGATCCAGCAAGGCTCGACCGGGGGGAACATCGGCCGACAGGCGGTGATCCGCGCGGGCCTGCCTGTAACAATCGCGGGCATGTCATTGGACCGCCAATGTGCCAGCGGCATGATGGCAATCGCAACAGCCGCCAAGCAGGTTATCCACGATGGCATGGACATCTGCATCGGTGGCGGTGTGGAATCCGTCAGCCTAGTGCAAAACCAGAAGATGCGGATGGACTGGTTGGCCGACCCCTGGACCAAGAAGAACAAGCCCGAACTATATATGTCGATGCTGGAAACCGCCGAAATCGTCGCCGACCGCTATGGCGTAACGCGCGAGGATCAGGACGCCTATGCCCTGCAATCGCAGCAACGTACCGCCGCCGCTCAGGAAGCCGGGAAATTCGACGATGAAATCGTGCCGCTAACCACAAGCATGGGCGTGATGGACAAAGAAACCAAAGAGATTTCCTTCAAGGATGTCACGCTGGCCAAGGACGAAGGCAACCGCCCCTCGACCACTTTGGAAAACCTGCAATCTCTGTCGCCCGTTTTCAAAGACGGCCAGGCTGTCAAAGAAGGCAAGTTCATCACCGCGGGCAACGCCAGCCAGCTGTCCGACGGGGCTTCGGCTTCGGTCATTATGGAAGCCGCCGAAGCCGAGCGCCGCGGCCTGCAACCATTGGGCCGCTATGTGGGCGTAATGGCCGCCGGTCTGGAACCTGACGAGATGGGCATCGGCCCGGTCTATGCCGTCCCCAAACTGCTAGAGGCCCACGGGCTTAAGATGGACGATATCGGGCTGTGGGAGTTGAACGAGGCCTTCGCCTGTCAGGTGCTGCATTCGGCCCGCGTGCTGGGCATTCCCGACGAGATTCTGAACGTCAATGGCGGTGCAATCTCGGTCGGGCATCCTTATGGTATGTCAGGCGCACGCATGGTCGGCCACGCGCTAATCGAGGGCAAGCGTCGCGGCGCCAAATACGTCGTCTGCACCATGTGTGTGGGCGGTGGCATGGGGGCCGCAGGCCTGTTCGAAGTGCTGTAAACATACGGGGGCGCATTTTATTGCGCCCCTCTTAACCCTGAAAGACCCTACATGCCCCAGCTCTATCTGATCCGCCACGCACAAGCCTCTTTCGGGGCGGCGAACTATGATCTTCTGTCCGATCTTGGCCATGACCAATCCGTCGCCCTGGGCCAAGCGCTAGCCGCGCAGGGGGTCAAACCCGATGCGCTGTTTATCGGTGCACAGCGTCGCCACCGCGAAACGCTGGAGGGTATTCTAAAGGGCATGGGACAAGAGCCAGAAGAGGCAAACATCCTGCCTGGCCTGAACGAGTTTGACTTCAAGAACCTGTTGGACGCCCATTACCGCAATCAGCCCGCCCCGGAAAACATGCACTCGGAACGCAAGTCCCATTTCCGAACCTTGCGCGACACCGTACTGGCCTGGCAGAGGGACGAGATCCAGAATCCTCCGGAAACCTGGGCCGAATTCGCCGGTCGCGTCGAGGCTGCGCGCCAAGAAATCGCCGCCAGCGCAGGCAAGGTAATTGTCGCGGTCAGTTCGGGTGGAGCAATCGGGCAGATGATCGCGGCGACACTGGACGCACCATCGGAACAGCAGATCAAGCTGCAACTGCAAATGAAGAATTGCGCCGTCAATCGGTTCATCTTTTCTGAGCGCAATTTCTATCTGCATGGGTTCAACGAAACCCCGCATATCACAGCGGCAAATGCCGATACCCTGCTAACCTATAGCTGAGGACTGACATGACCCAACCTGACCCCACAAAACTGGATATCGACGCCGTCTCGGCCTACCTCGGCACACATCTACAGGGGTTCCAGGGACCGCTGGAGGCCACGAAATTCAACGTTGGGCAATCCAACCCCACCTTTCGGCTGACCACACCAGAGCAGAGCTATGTCCTGCGCCGCAAACCGCCGGGGGTGTTGCTGAAATCTGCACATGCCGTAGACCGCGAATTCCGGGTGCAAAGCGCCTTGCAGGGCACAGACGTACCCGTCGCCAAGATGCACCTACTCTGCGAGGATAACAGCGTCATCGGGTCCGCGTTTTATGTGATGGAGGAGATCCACGGGCGTCATTTTGATGACCCCAGATTGCCGGAACTGACCGTCGAGAATCGCAAACCCATCCAGGACGAAATGAACCGTGTTCTGGCCGCAATCCACAACATTGATCTGACTGCTGTCGGGCTGACCAACTATGGCCCCGAGGGCAATTACTATCGCCGTCAGATCGACCGTTGGACCAAGCAGTACCGCGCCGCTGAAACTGAACTTATCCCGGCGATGGAAGAGCTGATCTCCTGGCTGGACACAAACATACCTGCCGAGGATGGACAACGCACATTGGTGCACGGCGATTACCGCATCGACAACATGCTGTTCCACAAGGACAAGCCGCAGATCACCGCCGTTCTGGACTGGGAGCTATCAACCACCGGCCATCCCTATGCCGATCTGGCCGCCGTGATCATGCAATGGCGTATGCCCACCGGACCCGAAGGACGCGGCCTGGCTGGCGTGGACCGCGCCGCCCAAGGGCTGATGAGCGACGAAGAATTCATCGACGCCTATTGTGCCCGGCGCAACCTGGCGGGGATCGACCAGTTCGGGTTCTATCTGGCCTTCACCTTCTTCCGAATGGCCGGCATTCTTCAGGGCGTTTACAAGCGGGCGCTGGACGGGAATGCATCGAATCCAGAGCGTGCCAAGACGCTGGGCGGCTATGTCACAGTCTTTGCCCAAAACGGGCTGCAGGAGGCACGGACGGTATGACCATTGCGCCGCACCTGATCGAGTCCCCCTATGCGCTGCAACGCCATCTGGGGTTCGACATCACTGAATGGTCAGAGAATTTCGCCCGCGTCGAGCTCCCGATGCTACCGCACCTGATGAACCGCTATGGCATTCCTCATGGTGGGGTTTACGCCACGCTTCTGGATACGGCGATGGGGTTTTGTGGTTGCTTCACCGGAGATGCAGATCACAAGCGGCTGGCGATGACTCTTTCACTGAACGTGAACTATGAGGGCCAGGCCAAGGGCAAGCACCTGATTTGCGAAGGGAAACGAACCGGGGGCGGGGCAAAGACCTTTTTTGCGTCGGGCTTGGTCACAGACGAATTGGGAACACGGATCGCATCAGGCACCGGAGTATTCCGGGTCCGCGGATCCAGCCAAAATTGAATGCGCTGAATGGGAGAAAGCCATGACAGAAACAATGCACCGAGTCGTACTCGCCCGGCGTCCGCAGGGCGCCCCGGTTGACGAAGATTTCCGATATGAAGACGCCCCCATGCCCGTACCCGAGGATGGTGAGGTTTTGGTCCGGGTGACTCATATGTCGCTGGACCCGTACATGCGGGGCCGTATGGACGACGCCAAATCCTATGCCAAACCGGTCGAGTTGGACAACACAATGGAGGGCGGCGCCGTGGGCGAGGTCATCGCCTCGAACCACCCAAAATTCGCCGTGGGCGACCACGCCTTTGGGATGTTCGGCTGGGCCTCACACGCGTGCCTGCCGGGCAATCAATTGCAGAAACTGAACCCCGCCCATGGGCCGACCACGACGGCCTTGGGTGTTCTGGGGATGCCGGGCTTTACCGGCTGGTTCGGCCTGATGGAGTACGGCAAACCAAAAGCTGGCGAAACGCTGGTGGTTGCGGCGGCAACGGGCCCTGTCGGTTCTATGGTGGGGCAGATGGCAAAACAGCTGGGACTGCGGGTCGTTGGCATCGCGGGCGGGGCTGACAAATGCAAGCTGGCCAAGGACACCTTTGGCTTTGACGAATGCATCGACCACTATGCCTTTGATGACGCCAAGGCCTTGCGCGCAGCATTGGCAGAGGCCTGCCCGGACGGTGTGGACATCTATTTCGAAAACGTCGCAGGCAAGGTGCTGGAGGCTGTTCTGTCCTTGATGAATGTTGGCGGACGCATCCCGCTGTGCGGCATGATCGCCTGGTACAACGCCGGCGCCCTGGGGGGAAACATGTCAGGTGCCAAGGACAACCTACCCAAAATGTGGCGCACCATTCTGATCAACCGGATGCATGTGCATGGCTTTATCATCTCGGACCATTTTGACCGCTACCCCGAGTTCCTGGCCGATGCAGGCCCGCGCGTGGCACAAGGCAAAATCAAGTTCATCGAGGATGTCGCGGAGGGGCTGGAAAATGCACCCAAGGCATTCATGAATATGCTGAACGGCGGCAACTTCGGGAAACAGATCGTCAAACTCTGACCTCCCGCTTACGGCCAAAAACAAAAACCCCGGCAGGTTTGATCCTGCCGGGGTTTTCCCCTCCTCCCAAAGGGCGTATCAAGCAGCCATATTGCCCGCCATAACGCGACTGAGGTGATAATCCGTATCCCCCAGCTGAGCGTCGAGCATTACCAAACGCTTGCCGTAATGCGACACCGGGTATTCCCATGTCATTGCGATACCACCATGCATCTGGATGGCCTCTTCGGCGATCAAACGCGCGGCGCGACCCACCAGGTTTTTCGCCATCGAGGCAAAACGCGACGCGTCATCGCCACCCAGCTCGGCTGCGGCTTTGATCGTGATGGAGCGTGCCTGTTCAATCTCGGTCAGCATGTCCACGGCGCGATGTTGCAGCACCTGGAACTTACCAATCGGTATACCGAACTGTTTACGCTGTTTCAGATAGTCCACGGTGATCGCGTGAGTAACGTCCATGGCACCCACGGCCTCGGAACACAAAGCCACGATGCCGGCGTTGATCGCGTCCTCCATTGCGGCAGTCGCGTTCTCGATCAGCAGGCTCGCAGGGGTATCGTCCAGCAGCAGCTCGGCCGCGCCGGCACCATCCATCATGGCGTACCCGGTGACATTCGCGTCAACCGCCTGCACCTGGAACACGGCCAGCTTACCGTTCAGATTGGCCGCGACCAAGAAAATATCAGCGACCTGCCCGCCGTAGACGGTGCTTTTGCGGCCCGACAGGGTGTAGCCATCGCCATTGGCCGTTGCGGCGCAGGCAATTTGATCCAGTTCGTATGCTGCGTCCAGTTCGGCAAAGGCGACGGCATATTTCGCAGCCCCCGAGACAAGCGCCTCTTGGTCCGCACCAGCGGCAGCCAGCAACCGGCTGGCCATCAGTGCGCCAAGAACTGGCTCGGGGTTGATTTGACGCCCCATGGCTTCGAACACCACGGAGATATCAAATCCAGTACCGCCAAACCCGCCAGCGTTCTCTGGGGCCAGCGCAAAAAGTGCCCCCAGTTCGGCCAGTTGATCCCATTTTGCGGGATCATGAAACGGCTCGGCATACGCAACTGTATTGCGGTGCTCGACAGGGTACTGATCAGCGAGATAGCGATTCAGCGTATCCGCCAGCATCTGGCGGTCTTCGGTCAGGTTAAAATCCATCGGTCACAGCTCCAGCATGGTCTTGGTCAAGATGTTGCGCTGAATCTCGTTTGATCCACCGAAAATCGAGGTTTTCCGATTGTTGAAATAGCGCGCGGCGTTGTGGGCCGTATCCGGCGGGCCGAACATCAGATTGCCGTCGGTCACGTAACCCGGGAAAGGCGCAGCAGCGGGTCCAAGCGCCCGGCGCGCCAGATCCTTCAGCTCTTGGTGGATGACGGTGCCCTTGATTTTCAGGATCGAAGTTTCTGGCCCCGGAGCCCCCTGCTGCTGGGCTTTGAACAACATGCGCAGGTTCGTAATTTTCATCGCTTCCAGGTCGATTTCCACCTGAGCAATGCGCGATGCGAACAGGGGATCCTGGATCAGCGGTTTACCGCCACGCAGAGTTTTGCGCGCAAGGGCCTTCACTTCTTCTAGGGATTGCATCGAGAAACCCACCCCAGCAATGCCCGTACGCTCGTGGGTCAGCAGGAACTTGGCGATGGTCCAGCCTTTGTTTTCCTCGCCCACCAGATTACCATAAGGCACACGAACATCGGTAAAAAAGACCTCGTTCACCTCGTGGCCACCTTCGATCAGCTTGATCGGGCGCACCTCGATGCCTGGGGTGTTCATGTCCACCAGAATGAAGGAAATCCCCGACTGCTGCTTGGCGTCTGGATCAGTGCGGCACAGGCAGAAAATCCAGTCGGCGTGCTGGCCTAGGGTGGTCCAGGTTTTCTGACCGTTGATCACCCATTCGTCACCATCACGGACAGCGCGGGTTTTCAGCGACGCCAGGTCGGATCCGGCCCCCGGTTCGGAATATCCCTGACACCACCAATCAGTGCCATCCAGAATGCGCGGCAGGTAATGGTCCTGCTGCTCTTTGGATCCGAATTCCTGCAAGACGGGACCCAGCATTGACAAGCCAAACGGGACGATGCGTGGGGCATAGGCGCGGCAACATTCTTCTTCAAAAATATGGCGCTGCACCGGCGACCAGCCTGTGCCACCAAACTTTGTCGGCCAGGTGGTCGCCAGCCAGCCGTTGCCATTCAGAAGCGAGTGCCACTCTTCCATAATGGGTTTTGTCAGCTCGCCTCCGGCACGCACGGCGTCGGAAATGTGGCTGGGTAGGTTCTCGGCCAGAAAAGCGCGCACCTCGTCGCGGAACGCGACATCTTCGGCGGAATAGCTCAGATCCATGGATCAGGTCCCCTTGTTCAAATCAGCAAAAGTGGAGCCATCGTCAGCCATTTTCCGAAGCAGGTTCGGCACCTGCCAGTAGCGGCTGTCTTCTTTGGCATATTCAGTGATGCGGCGCACCAATTCGGCGGCGCCAATCGTGTCGGCATAGTGCAGAGGCCCACCGCGATGACGCGGGAAGCCATAGCCAAACAGGAACACCATATCGACGTCCAACGGGCGTTTGGCGGTGCCGTCTTCGACCACCCGAGTGGCCTCGACGATCATGGCCGTCATGTAGCGATCAACGATGTCTTCGTCAGCGAAGGTTTGAGCCGCGATACCCTTTTCGGCGCGCACCTTGTCGATGATCTTGGCCACTTCGGGATTCGGAACAGGGGCGCCCTGGCCGTAAATATAGTACCCCTGCCCGGTCTTGCGTCCGTACCAGCCGTTTTCGCAAATCCGGTCAGCCACGTCGCCGCCATAGCGGTCAGCAGGATCGCGGGTCTCGGCCGTGCGTTTCCGGTTGGCCCAACCGATGTCCAAACCTGCCAGGTCGCCCACTTTGTGCGGCCCCATCGCAAACCCAAAGCTCTCGAGCGCGTCATCCACCTGCTGCGGGCTGGCGCCATCCAGCACCAAATACGCGGCTGTTTTCGAATAATGCGCCAGGATACGATTGCCGATA
Source organism: Thalassovita sp. (assembly GCA_029212905.1). Taxonomy (GTDB): domain Bacteria; phylum Pseudomonadota; class Alphaproteobacteria; order Rhodobacterales; family Rhodobacteraceae; genus Thalassobius. The sequence continues at coordinate 7,548 of JARGPB010000018.1, read as the reverse complement.
AAGCCATCACAGACCTGTGCCAACACGCCGACTTTCTTCAACCTTTTTGCCAGAGCAAAGCCCGTGGCCAGCACGTCGGGTGCGGTTTTGGCCCCCTGCACGATCTCTAGCAGGCGCATCACGTGGGCCGGGCTAAAGAAGTGCAGACCCAACACATCCTGAGGTCGGTCAGTACAGTCAGCGATATCGTTCACGTTCAAGTAGGACGTATTCGACGCCAGGATCGCGCCTGGTTTGCAGATGGTGGTCAGCTTGCCAAAAATGTCCTTCTTGACGTCCATGCTTTCGAACACGGCTTCGATGACCAAATCTACGTCAGCCAGGTCCTCCATGCTCAGCGAGGGTTGTAGGGCGGCCAAAGCGGCGGCCATCTTGTCCTCGGTCATCTTGCCGCGTTTCACGGCGCCTTCTAGGTTCTTGGTGATCGTTGCGATACCGCGATCAAGCCCGTCCTGAGCAACCTCGATCAAGCGAACGGGGATACCAGCCAAAAGACAGGACGTCGCGATGCCCGACCCCATCGTGCCACCACCGATCACACCGATTTTGTCCAGCGGGCGCGTATCACCTTTGGCTTCGGGAATGTTCGACACGCCACGCTCCCCAAAGAACGCGTGGATCATCCCGGCGCGTTGCGGCGTCTGCATCGAATCGACAAAAGCCTGCCGTTCGATCTTCAATCCTTCGGCACGGGGCAGATACGACGCGCGCACGGCCTCGACAACCTTATGCGGCGAGAACATATGCGCCTGTTTGGCCCGCAACATGGCGGCGGTGTCATCCAGGGCTTTGTCGTCCTTGGGGGTCTCCAGCGAACAGGTCGGACGCGGGACCAGCGTGCCCGCCAGGACCTCTTGAGCGGCGGCCAGCGCGACTTGGCGGGGGTGTCCGTTTGTCAGCTGATCGATCAGACCTTTTTCCAGCGCTTCCTGGGCGCCCACCATGCGGCCCGACAAGGCCATATCCAGTGCCATCGGAATGCCTGCCAGACGCGGCACGCGCTGCGTACCACCGGCACCCGGCAGCAGGCCCAGATTGATTTCCGGCAGACCAACACGCAGCCCTTCGATGCCGATGCGCGCATGTGCTGCTAGACCCAGCTCTAGCCCACCACCAAGCGCCGTACCGTGCATCACAGCGATGACCGGAATGTCGCTGTCCTCGATAATATTAAAGACGTCGGGCAGATTGGGCTGTTGCGGCGGTTTGCCGAATTCGCGGATATCTGCGCCCGCAACAAAGGTTCGCCCAGCGGCGTAGATCGCGATCACCTTGGCCGTGGCTTCGCTATTCAGCTGCTCGATTGCATCCTTCAGCCCCTGCCGAACGGCCTGCCCTGTTGCGTTCACGGGGGGATTGTCGATGCAGATCAGAGCGGTGCTGCCGCTATGCTCGATCGAGATCAGGTCGTTTACCGGGATGCGTTCAGCCATTCCATTTCTTTCCATTTGGTCAACATACACGAGGAAATAGCTGCGCTGATCGCGCCGCGGTCTCCTCCCTGTCGGCAACGTAGAGGTTGACCTAAGGGGCGTCAATAAATGGAATTAGTTTTTGCTATGCAGAATACGAGCGCGACGCAAGGTTACGAGATGATCTCGAACTTATTTACATCCACAAGGCCACGATCTGTGATTTTCAACGCTGGAATCACCGGAAGAGCCAGAAACGCCAACTGCAAGAATGGCTCTTCTAGCGCGACCCCCAAAGACCGAGCTGCGGCCCGCAAGGGGATCAGCTGATCCCGTACGGTTTCGTATGCATCCAGACTCATCAGGCCTGCGACAGGAAGCGGAAGTTCAGCCAGAACCTCCCCGTCCAACGTGACAACAAAGCCGCCTTCGATCTGACCCAACCGGTTCGCGGCCAGCGCCATGTCATCGTAGTCAGCGCCCACCACAGCAATGTTATGGTGATCATGACACACAGTCGAAGCAATCGCACCCCGCTTCAACCCAAAGCCCCGCACGAATCCCGTGGCAATATTGCCGTTTTTTCCGTGTCGCTCGACCACAGCGATCTTGACCAGATCACGACTGGGGTCGGGACGCTTATCTCCATCCTGAATAGGGATGGTTTCGTGCAGGTGTTCGGTGATGATCTTGCCTTCGATGATACCGATGACGTCCGTGTCCTCGCGATTGCCAGCGGTGCGAAAATCGTTGGCGGTGACTGTTGGTGCCTTGACCGAGCGGCGGCCGACAGGAGGAATGGTTTCGCGCGCCGCAAAGGCCGCGTCCGTGATTTCCACACCATTACACAGCACCAGTTGGGCATCGCATTGTTCGAGGCTGTTCAGCACCACGATGTCGGCGCGTTTACCGGGTGCGATCAGGCCGCGGTCCTTCAGGCCGAATGCCTCGGCCGCAGACAGGCTGGCGGCACGGTAGACCGCCAAGGGCGCCGCACCCAGAGAAATCGCAGTGCGGATCATGTAGTCCAGATGACCGTATTCTGCGATATCCAACGGGTTTCGGTCATCGGTGCACAGACAAATGTAGGGCGAGTTGCGTTCGGTGATGATAGGGGCCAGCGCATGCAGATCCTTGGAAACCGAGCCTTCGCGGATCAGAACCCGCATCCCTTTGCGCAGTTTTTCCATCGCTTCTTCGGCGGTGGTGGCCTCGTGCTCGGTGCGGATTCCAGCGGCAATATAGGCGTTCAGATCGTTGCCTGACAATTGCGGGCAATGGCCGTCGATATGCTGCCCGCGGAACAGGTCCAGCTTGGCCAATGCACCGGGGTCTTTAAACAGCACACCGGGAAAGTTCATGAACTCGGCCAGACCGATGCCCTTGGGGTGGTTCATGATCGTCGCCAGATCATCCGCATCGATACGGGCGCCGGCGGTCTCCATCTCGGTTGACGGCACACAGGATGACAGCTGCACTCGGATATCCATCAGCGTCAGCATCGCGGCCTTTTGAAAATACCGAATCCCGTCCAGACCGATCACATTCGCGATTTCATGCGGGTCGCAAATGGCGGTGGTTACCCCACGCGGTAACACACAGCGATCAAATTCAAACGGCGTAACCAGCGAGCTTTCTATATGCAGATGAGTGTCGATAAACCCAGGAACCAAGATCTGTCCTGAAACGTCGATCTCACGGGTGCCGGAATAGGTGCCACAGGTGCCCACAATAGTGTCACCGCAAATGGCCACGTCGCCCTCCAGCAACTCGCCCGTGATCAGGTCGAACACCTGTCCGCCCTTCAGAACGATATCGGCAGGCGCAATGCCCCGGCCTTGGTCAATGATCTGGGAAAGCTCGGTCATCTGGGTCTCCGGTCTTTTGGTCAGGGTGCCACAGGTCAGATGTGATGGCGAGGCCCGCCAACACACAATTCGATAGCATAGTGGGACTTGTTGTTCGCAGCACGCGTTGATAGCCAAATATGTACACGAAAAGGAGCCACCCCATTCGGATTTTGCTGGTCGAGGACGAAGCCCTGATCGCCGATGCGATCCGCGTGTCACTAACGCGGGCTGGGTATCATGTGGACTGGACCTCGGACGCCGACTCGGCCGAGGAAGCGCTGCGCAGCAACCAATTTCATCTGATCATTCTGGATCTGGGCCTGCCCGGACGGGATGGGCTTACGGTCTTGTCCTGGTTGCGCCAAAAACAAAATGTGCCCGTCATTATCCTCACCGCGCGCGAAACAACCGAAAACCGGATCGAAGGGCTGGACCTTGGCGCGGATGACTACATGACCAAACCGTTCGAGATGGACGAATTGCTGGCACGGTGCCGGGTCCAACTACGCCGCGCCGCCGGTCGCAGCGCTCCGCAGATGACGTACGCAGGCATCGTCGTCAGCCCCTCGGACCAATCCGTTCACCTGAACGGAGAGCGCATTGATCTGCCGCTTCAGGCGTACCGAATTCTGGTGCTTTTACTGGACAGGCAAGGACATGTCGTGTCCAAATCGGATTTGTCCGAGGCCCTGTACGGCTGGGACGACGGCGTCGAAAGCAATACAATCGAGGTTTACGTCTCTTTGATCCGGCGCAAACTGGGCAAGGATCTGATCCGCACTATCAGGGGCTTGGGCTATGTCATCGAAAAATCCGCCTAATCAGACACGTAGCATCCGGTCCAGCATTCAGCGGCGACTGGTTCCGCTGATCATTCTTGCCTGGCTTGGGACGGCCCTGGCAACCTTTGTGATTGCATTTGTAGAGGTCGATGAGGCCACGATCCATAACCTCCACAATCTGAACAATGCCGCCGCGCGTGTTTTCAACGCCGAGATTGACGAAACGCGGCTGCCAGCAAGCATGATAGAAGAAGAAGGCGAGGGAGAAGAGTTTCTCTTGGTCATCCGCGACGCAAGAGGCGCGGTATTACACAGTTCGCACCCCAATTTGGATCTACCGGAAATCGCCCAGGACGGGCCCTTTGCGTGGGGCGAGTGGCGGCTATTCAAAAGCCACTCTACCGGCGGGCACGTGATCATTTCGGGGATCGAAAACGAAGAGCGGGATGAGATTATCGGGCAAATAGTTTTGTCGGCGTCGTTGCCGATGCTGGTGGTGCTGGGCATCTTGCTGTTCGCCGCGCTTTGGCTTGTTCAAAAAGGGCTCTACCCGTTGAAATCATTATCTAATTCCCTGCGTCAGCGTGCCCCGGAAACCTTGGCCCCACTTCCTGAAACCAGCCAACCGACCGAGCTGCAACCGATCGCGCACGCTTTGAACGGGCTGTTCGCGCGCGTGCAGCAGTTTCTGTCATGCGAACGAAATTTTATAGATGATGCTGCGCACGAGCTACGCACCCCGCTGACCATCATCAAGGCCCAGTGTCAGGCCATTGATGTCGAAGATCTGTCCGACGAAAACCGCCAGCGTCTTGGCCATGTGATCGAAGGTGTTGATCGGGCCACAGCGCTCAGCACTCGTCTACTGGCCCAGGCCCGCGCAGAGCGCGACGGAACCACAGCCCGGACAATCGACCCGACCTCGATTGCCAAACAAGCTATTGCCGAGATCAAACTGACACAGAAACAGAAGATTGCCGACGTCTCGCTGTTGTCGGACGATATTCTGATACGCACCGCCCCCGAAGATTTACAGCTTATCCTGACCAACCTACTGGAAAACGCGGCCCTGCATGGTGGCGAGCAGGTCGAAATCAAAGTCGAAATATTCAAGTCCGACGGACAGGCTGTGATTGCCATCGAAGACAGCGGTCCCGGTATCCCTGAGGCCGAAACCAGCATGATATTCGAGCGGTTCTACCGAGGGACCGACGTCAAGCCCAGCGAGGAAGGCTCCGGCTTGGGTCTGTCTATTGTGCGTGCGCTGGCAGCGCGCAACGGCATGACCGTTCGGGTGACATCTGGGCACGACCTGCCCGGCGCCCGATTTGAGGTAAGCGCCCCTCTCGCCTAAACGCATTTGAGTCCGTTACCCAATTGTTAGAAATACTTCAGGTTCAGTTCAGGTTCGAAGTCTAGGCACGAAGAAACATCCCTCAGCCTAGGGTCTCTTCGATGACAGATTTCACCCATATTTCCGCGCCAGCTTCTCTCTATCCGGCGCGCAAAACGCCACGGCCATCAATTTCGGGACGTTGGGCGTTTGCGATGGCCCGGACCCTTCGAGACGAAGGACGTCTGGCGCTGTGGTCGGATTCAACCGAAGAACTGGCCGAGCAGGCGCAGGGGATTCGGATTGCGCTGGTGGGCAATGCTCGTTCTCTCAGCGCGAAAAACCTTGGCTCTGAGATTGACGCGCATGATATCGTTTTGCGCATGAACACGGCCCCAATGACCAGCGCCAAGAGCCACGGCAGACGCACAGACTGGCTGGCGACCTCTGTCCCATTGAAAGCCACGCGACTAGAGCAGCTGAACCCCCAGCGAGTGATGTGGATGACACGCAAACGCAAGCGTCTGCCCTATGACATTGCCCGGCGCCCCGGCTTTTTCCTGAATCCAGTTGAACCTGTCGGCGCTCTTGCGCGTCAAATCGGTGGACCCCCTTCGACCGGAGCGATGGTCATGGATCTGGTGCACAGCCTGCCATTCAAACAGGTTACAGTCTTTGGGTTTGACTTCTTTACGTCGCTTTCAAACTCGGGTCGCCGCACGGCAGATCAGGTCCCGCATGATTTTAACGCCGAGCGTGAACATGCTTACGCACTGTTCAATCGTGATGATCGGTTCACGATCCGTTAATACGAAACAGGGCCCCGAAGGGCCCTGCAGTATGTAGGGGCGCGCGTATTTTTGCGCCTCGTGTACCATGAATCAATGACTTAGCCATTGCAATGCGCAGATAACTTTGCGCCACCTGAGCGCATAATTTTGCGCGCATACCAAGCGGAGATGCCGGAACTGCTATAGTCGCAAAGTAGCGTCAAGCTCGTAGCTTTCTGCCTTTGCTTCTGTCGGTATAGCGACGGTATTCCACCCTCTATACCGGTATAGTGGGTCCAATACTTGACCATATCGCGAAATCGACATCGATCGGGCCGTACTGCAGGAAACCATGATTAGCAGTAGTTTGACACGCAGTTGCAGTTACAGACAAAACCGAAAAATTGTCTGTAACTACGCGAGCCAGTCCATGAACTTTGGCTCCAAAGTACTCTGAACCGGCACGTCTCCAAAGGGCCGTAATGTTTTCGTGTGCGGGAGCCATCCCACCTGCGCCAAGGACACTTGGACGTCGGTCGAAGGGGTGCAGGTGAAAATCTACATCTTTTTTTGCGGCCCGAAGCATGTGTCGGGTACCCACACCGTATGTCTCGACGCGTATCTATTGACGCACTCCTCCTACTTAAACGAAATTTGTGTGAATTGTTATCTTACAAATAACGAATTTTACCTATTGACGAGCCTTTTGCTGTGCGCCTGTGAAGGAATATATTAAGTCAACATACACGGAATCACGAAAATGGCTGCCAAGCAAATGAGAGACTATCGGCGCATGTGTGTGCGGGAGGGCTTTGACCTTCTTGGGATCCAAAGAGGCGGTAAGCACTGTCGTCTGCATTTCGAGGTCGGCTTCGTGACCGCACCGGTAACCCCCTCAGATAACCGCAACATGATAAACGTACGCGGTGAAATCCGCCGCCTTCACCGTTGAGAGGAAGTAGAAATGAATGATATTATGACCGCTGCAGATCGTCGCGATGCATGTGGCGAACTCTTTCTTGAAGGGCACGAATGGGACTACGCCCAGTGGCGGCATGAACTGACGACACAGACCCTGGAGCAGATCGAAGGCCTGATGGGCCCTGCCTTGGCTGCCGCCCCTCTTCGGCAGCTCGTCCAGCCCATCGCAGAAATCAACTATCCCAAGGTCGAAACTTGGCGCGAAGCCATGGATGATGTGTCCGCCTTCTTCGATGTCCTTCCGATTTCCACCCGCTTCCAGCACGCTGTCCTTTACGGCTACTTCGGCGTGACGCCGAAGGACATCGCTCATGATGAAAGCGCGACATGGCTGCAGGCTCTCGTAGCCGAGGTCAAGGCATTTGGGACCTGTCACGTATTTATGCCGCCCCAAGTGCTCGTTTAAGCCACTTTCCGCTC
>JARGPB010000017.1 GCA_029212905.1 Thalassovita sp. | reverse complement strand
GCGGAAAGTGGCTTAAACGAGCACTTGGGGCGGCATAAATACGTGACAGGTCCAGATGGGCGAAGCGGCCAACACAGCAAGTGTGATGAACGTCCTCGAAGGCGAAGCGCCCGAGAACGAGACTGATGACGCACCCCCCACCTCTGCTATCGGCCATATTCTCGACGCCATTTCTCAAGATGTTCATGATCGATGGCACGGTGCGCTCTTCGCCCTCAGCCCACAAAATCCCGATGCCGCTCGCCATTTCTGCACAAGTGCTAGAGAACTTTTGACAGAAATTCTTGAGCGGTTCGGGCCAGATGATGAGGTGAAATCCTCCCTTCCGAACTGTGAGCTAACACCCCAAGGCAAGCCGACACGTCGCGCAAAAATCCGGTTTTTCCTTCATAGGCAAGGCGTCTCAGATGAAACTGTGACCGATTTTGTCGAAAAGGATATGGACAACGTTGTCCAACTATTTCGCGTTTTCAATGACGGAACACATGGCTCTTCTGGCCGGTTCGAGCACACTCAGCTCTTGGCAATTAGGGCGCGCGTAGAGGGGGCTGTCTCGTTCCTTTGGGGGATTATTACAGGCAGCGCATTCGAAGTGGCCTAAGTCCGGCGCACATCTTTGATGCTGGCCTTAGGGATGTCAGCTTTTGGCCAAGGGCAAGTTCCCACTTGGCACACGTAGCGAAGGTCCGCTCTCCGCCCTTGGTGTCGATCGACGTTAACGGCCCAAAGGAGACATCCAGCGACCTCCTTCGATGCTGCGCCGCGGTCCGTCAGATCGGACTTTCGCTGCAACAGCACAGTCAGCTAGCCGCCGGATAACGCAGCACGGGACAAAGCACTATTTCGCTGCGGCTGCGCTGATGGCGGCTTTCATGAATCAACAAAAAGGTCGCGGGCGATCGGCAACAGTTTTACACAGTCCAGTGGAACCCAACCTCAGGCCGACGTCCGCGCACGGCCCGGAAGGCATCGCGCCCCAGAGCGGATTTCGCACGCCCCGCTCAAAACAGACATCAGGTTTGTGCCACAAAGCCATTTAAAGCTGTATCAATCCATATTTGAAAAACGCCTCAATTCGTTCGTCAAATCGGGTCAGAATTTCTCTGGAACTGATTGAAGATATTGCCGCTTCAGCCGTCCCAACGGGCAAGCTATCTCGTCTAACCTGGATAAGGTCGCGCAGAAAAGATCCTGTGAATTCTGGATGGGGCTGTAGGCTCAATGTGGTATCGCCATACGTCACAATTGCGTTTTTACACGAGGCATTTTTCGCAAGGACAGTAGCTCCTTTCGGCAGGGAAACGACCTGATCCTGATGCCAGGCTAACAGCCGACAAGACTCGCCGGTTGTTGCTTCATACTCTTTCATGCCAACCTCCCAGCCCCCACTGAAACGCTCAACCCGACCGCCAAGAGCCTGCGCCAAAATCTGATGGCCAAAACAAACGCCCAGAAGGGGTGTCTTGGATTGGACTGTTTGGCGCAGAAACTCTTCGAGCTTCGGAATCCAAGCGTGATCTTCCAAAACACTGAATTTCGACCCCGTGACGATCCAGCCATCAGCCCTGGAAACTGCATCCGGAAATTCACCATTCAGCACCTTGAACGTCTGAAAGTCGAAGCCGCGCCCGGCAAGCAACGTTTCGAAAAGCGTATCATAGTCGCCATGCGCGTCCCGTAATTCCAAGGGCGACTCGCCAGTTTGCAGAATGCCGATTTTCATGATCGTTTCCTCATCCGCGCTGTTTCGGTCATTCTGGGGCCAGTTCGACAGCCAGACCGTCCAGCTCGTCGGCAAAGGGGATCTGGCACGACAGTCTGGAGTTGTCCTGCACGTCCATCGTCAGTTCCAGCATATCGACCTCGGTGTCGGATTGCGGGGCCAGCCGCGACAGCCAGCTTTCGCTGACATAGACGTGGCAGGTTGCACAAGAGGCACAGCCGCCGCATTGCGCCTCGATGGGCAGGCCCGCGTCGCGAATAGCCTCCATCACCGAGTGACCGGATTGCGCCTCGATCTGATGTTCTTGACCGTCACGGTCTGTCACGCGAATAGTCGCCATTGAATCGTTCCTTTGAGTATTTTGAATGGATCAGCAGGCGCCAAGCACACGCGCGAATTCACGCGCGATTTCGGCCCTGTTCAGCTCGTTTTGAGTTTCAGTTATTGCCGCGTCGACCAATGTTTCCGGGACAGGGTTTCCGCGCCAGGATTGCAGAAAGGTCTCGAAGTAATGCGGTGTGAATTCCGGGTGATATTGAACGGAAATCGCAGGAAACGCATAGTCGATCCGGCCAATCGCACAGCGCGCGGTGCCCATGCTGGATTGGGCTGTTTCGGGCAAGGTCATCACCTGGTCCTGATGGATGGCAAATGCCGCGTTGTCGCCATAGGTTTCCTTGCCGACAACCCAACCCTGCTCGTGTTTACGGACCTCGGCACCAAAGGTCGCCGCCATGATCTGATGCCCAAAACAGACCCCAGCCAGAGGGATTTCCGCCGCGCGGGCTTGTCTGAGGAACTGCTGCAACGCCGGCTTCCAGGGGATGTCATCATAGACCCCATGCCGACACCCAGTCAGCAGATAGGCATCATGCGCCTGCGATGGCGGCAGCGGCTCGCCCAGATCCACGCGGACGCGGGCAAACTCGGCCTCGGGCAGCGCGGGGCCAAGCCAGTCCTCGAACATGTCGCCATAGTCGCCATGAACCGCGACATGCTCGGGCGGCGGACGATCGAATTCAAGAATACAAATCCGCATGAAATCACGCCAATTTCAGCAGAACCGATTTGGTCTGCGTGTATTGAGTCAGCGCCTCCAGGCATTTATCCCGGCCATTACCGGACTCTTTGAAGCCGCCCCAGGGGGTGGTGGCGTCGCCGTCCTCGTAGGTGTTCACCCAGATCATGCCAGCCTCCATATCTCGGGCAAAACGGTGAGCGGTGTTCAGATCGCTGGTCCAGATCGAGGCCGCCAGTCCGAAAATGCTGTCATTGGCCAGCGCCAGCGCATGGTCCACGTCATCGACCGGAATGGCCGAGGCGACCGGGCCGAAAATCTCTTCCTGAGCGATGCGCATCTTATTATCGACGTCAGTGAACAGGGTCGGCTCGACATAGTACCCATCCGAAAACCCCGCAGGCACGTTGCCGCCAAAGGCAAGGTTTGCGCCTTCGTTTTTGCCAGCGTCGACATAGCCCAGGACGCGTTTTTGCTGCTCGTCCGTGACCAGCGGCCCGACCGTGGTTTCGACATCCAACGGATCGCCGATCCGGGTAGTTGCGCGGGCGACCTCGGTGAATTTTTCAAGGAATTCGTCATAGATCGAGCTTTGCACCAATAGCCGCGATCCGGCCGAACAGACCTCGCCCATGTTGCTGTAAATCCCCGCCACGGCCACCTCGGCGGCGCGTTGCAAGTCTGCACAATCTTCAAGAATGACCTGAGGAGATTTCCCGCCGCATTCCGTCGTGACCCGCTTCAGGTTCGATTGTCCCGAATAGACCATCATCAGCTTGCCAACCTCGCCCGAGCCGGTGAAGCCGATCTTGTCGACATCCATGTGCAACGCCAGCGGTTTGCCGCAAGACGCCCCAAAGCCGTTCACAACGTTCAGCACACCATCGGGGCCACCGGCCTCAGAGAACAGGCGGGCCAGCAACAGCGCCGACGAGGGCGATTGTTCCGCAGGCTTCAACACCACCGAGTTGCCGGTGCTCAGCGCCGGAGCAAGCTTCCACGCGGCCATCATCAGTGGATAATTCCAAGGCACGATCAATCCGACCACCCCCAAAGGCTGACGCAGGATATAGTGCAGATAGCAGGGGTCGGTGTTGGTGACCGCGCCCTCGATCTTGTCGATTGTCTCGGCAAAGAACCGGAAAGTCGTCACCGACAAGGGGACGTCAATGTTCATCATGTCCATGACAGGCTTACCCATGTCGATCGAGTCGCGTAGCGCGAATTCTTCGGCATGTGCCTCGATCAAATCCGCGAAACGGCGCAGGACCACCATTCTGTCGCGCGGGGCCATGCGGGACCACACCCCAGAACGAAACGCCTTGCGCCCGGCGGCAACCGCCCGATCAATATCGGCCTCGGTCGCGGCTGAGTATTCTGCGATGACCTCTTTGTTCACTGGGTTAAGCGAGGTGAAACGCCCCCCGTCTTGCGAATCGACGAATTTGCCGTCGATGAACAGACGCGTTTCGAATTGCAGTTCGGCGGCCTGGGTTTTCCAGGCCTCGGTAGTGTGTTGTTTTGTCATGGAAAATTCCTATTTACGATTGGCCGTATCACGTAGTGTGACGGCAGCAGACGCGATGATCAGGATAAGGGAGAGCAGAACGATGAGCGTCCCGATGGCGTTGATCTCGGGTGTCACGCCGCGGCGCATGGTCGAGTAAATGTACATCGGCAGAGTGTTGTCGCGCCCTGTCAGAAAGAACGTCACCGGGATCTCATCAAAGGACAGGACAAAGGAAAGCATCCCGGCACCGATGATCGCTGTCTTGATGTTGGGCAGCGTGATCCAGAAAAACGTCCGAAGCGGCCCCGCGCCCAGATCCGAGGATGCCTCGCCCAGGGATTTGGGGACGCGCTGCAAACGGGCAAACACCTGGGTGACGACCACCGCCAGCAGTGCCGTCGCGTGGCCCAAAATGACCGTCTCAAGGCTCAGCTGAAATCCAAACAGACGGAACGTATTCAGCATCGAGATCCCGGTCACAATGCCCGGCAACGCAATCGGCAACAGCAGCAACCTGCGGAAAATGGTCTTGCCCGGAAAGTTATACTTATCCAGCGCAATCGCCGCAGGGATCCCCACCGCCAACGTCAAAATGGTCGAGAACGTCGCCACATACAGACTGTTGCCCAACGCATCCAGCAAAGCCTCGTTTGCAGCGAGTTTCTGATACCAATGGGTCGTGAACCCCGTCAGCGGCCAGGTCAACGAACGCGAGTCGTTGAAGCTAAAGATGATTAGCACCCAGATAGGGATATACAGAAAGGCCATCAACAAACAAACAAAGGTGACAAAAGAGCTGTCAGCCGCAAGCTGTTTGATCCGCATGGCATTTTTTGAATTGCTCATATCAGGCCTCCACCTTGCCCTTTTGTTCGACCCAATCGCCCAGCGAGATGATTGTCAGAACGATCAGCAGCATCACCACGGCCAAGGCCGAGCCAAGCGGCCAGTTCAAAGCCGCACCGAATTGCGACGCGATGACATTGGCCACCATTTGGCCATCTGGCCCGCCAACCAGGAACGGTGCAATGAAATCTCCGAAGCTTAGGCAGAAGGTCATCGTGAACCCCGCCACAACGCCGGGCAGCGACAAAGGGAGCGTCACCCGCGCAAAGGTTGACCAAGCGCCCATGCCCAGATCCGCCGAAGCCTCGGTCAGGTTGCGGGGGATCTTTTCCAACGCGGCATAGATTGGCATCACCATGAACGGGATAAAGATATAGGTCAGCGTCACCACCATGGCCGATTGGCTATAGAGCAGGAACGAAAGCGGCTCTGAGATCAGGCCGATGTTCATCAGGAACGAATTCAGAATACCCTCGGTGCCCAGAATCGTTTTCCAGACATAGGCGCGCAGCAGATAAGACACCCACAGCGGCGCGATGACGCCCAGAAACAGGATGGTGCGCCAGGTCGTATTCTTCAGCCGGAAGACAAGGTAATAGGCAAAGGGATAGGCCATCACCAAAGACGCCAGAGACGTCAGCGCCGCGATCTTCAGCGTGCGCCCCAGCACATGCAGATATTGCGGATCCTGGATCAAAGTCAGGTAGTTGCCGAACTGAAATGCCGGAACGAACAGCGGATATTTCTTGATCCAAAAACTGTAGGTCAGCAACCCGGCATAGGGGATCAGCATGAACAGCACGATCCACAAGAGCGGGATGCCCAAGACCAGATGACCAGAGAGACGGGCGATACGATGTGTGGTCATGGATCAGCCCTCCTCACGAAAGACCGAGACCGCCTCGGGATCAATACCAAGTCGTACGTTGTCGCCGACCGAAGGTATGGAGGCGCGGGCGAAACCACTGGGCAGCAAAGCATCCACCAGGACATCATTGCCACCTTCCAGGCGCACGACGGTCCGCATGCCCAGCCCGTAATAGATGTGTTCGACCACGCTGCCGGTCAGCACATTGTCCGCTGCGGTGTCCGAGTTTGACAGGAAGTACAGCTTCTCGGGGCGTAGTCCGACCTTGATCGGCAACTGAGCGGGCGGCAGGTCGTTTCCAACAGCCGTTAGGCGCTGGCCAGAGGTTTCAAGCACGGAAGTCGTGCCGTCCTTGGACAGGGTTTTCGCCGACAGGAAATTCGTCGTCCCGATAAAGTTTGCAACATAGGTCGAGTTCGGGTGTTCGTACAAATCTTGAGGGGTGCCGTCCTGAGCGATCACGCCCTTGTCCATCACGACAACGCGGTCAGACATGACCAAAGCCTCGGTCTGATCATGCGTCACCATGATGAAGGTGATCCCGATCTTGTCGTGCAGATGCTTGAGTTCCACCTGCATTTGTTCACGCAGGTTTGCGTCCAGCGCCGAGAGCGGCTCATCCAGCAACAGAACTTTGGGGTGACGCACGATCGCGCGTGCCAGGGCAATCCGTTGCTGCTGCCCTCCAGACAGTTGGTTGGGGCGTTTCTCGATCTTGTCAGGCAGGCCCACCAGATCCAGCGCGTCCAGCGCCATACGGCGTGCCTCGGTTTTGCCGACCCCTTTCAAATTCAGGCCATAGGCAATGTTCTGTCCGATGGTCATATGCGGGAACAGCGCGTAATCTTGGAACATCATGTTCACGTCGCGCTTCTGCGGGGGCAGATAGGTGACATCCTGACCGGACAGCTGGATCGTGCCCGAAGTCGGTGTTTCAAAACCGCCGATCATCCGCAAAAGGGTGGATTTCCCGCAACCGGACGGACCCAATAGGGTCAGAAACTCGCCTTCTTTGATCTTCAGGTCCACATGATCAACACCCACCACTGGCCCATAGTGTTTGCTGATATTCGTTAGTTCTATAACTGATGGCATGGTGTGGTTCGCTTTCAGAGAAAAAGAACCCCACACACCGCAGACCGGTGTGTGGGGCGGCATTCGCGTGCCTTATTGAGCTTTCACAGCGTTCCAAGTGTTGGTGTAAGCCTCGAGCCGCTCGCCCAGGGGCGCCCACAGTTGCAGGCTGTCCAAGTAATCGGGATCGTCCTGGTGCAGGGTCGAGAACTGCTCGGCTGGCATACAGGCTTTGGCGGCCACCGGGTTGGCAACGGAATATCCGTTCACATTGGCAACACCACACTGGCCCTCTTCGGACAGTAACATGTTCATCAGCTTATAGGCGCAATCGGTGTTTGGCGTGCCTTTGACCAGCATCCAGCTGTCCATCCAGCCCTCGGCGCCTTCTGTCGGCAGGAATTCGGCCACTTCGATCCCTTGCTCGGCCAACAGGTTCGACTGATACCCACCCCAAGTGTTGGACACCCAGACCTCGCCACCAGCGTAAAGATCGACCAGCTCTCCGGCTGTAGCCCAGTATTTGCGGACCATTGGCTTCAATTCGACCATATGGTCACGCGCTGCGGCCAGTTGGCTGTCATCCAGATTGTAAATGTCCATATCGCCATTCATGCGCGCGCTCACATAGAGCGAAGACTTGTCGTCCCAAAGCGAGATTTTCCCGGACAGCTCTGGGTGGAACACGTCAGCCAGAGACGCTGGAGGAGTCTCGAATTTATCAACGCGATACATGAAGGGGATCGACCCCCACGTGTATGGCATCCCGTAATATTCTCCGTCACGCTGGATGCCTTCCAGCTTCAGGAATTTTTGGTAGATATTGTTCCACTCGGTGATCTTGCTGATGTCCAACGGTTCGACAAAACCGGCGTCGATCATCAGCCCAGTCGTATCAATCGAGGGCGTGATAAGGTCATAGATTCCGCCCCCGGCAGCCAGCTTCGGCGCGAAGTCATCATTCGAGCCAACATAGGTGGCATTCACCTTGCATTCGGTGGTCTCTTCAAAGGCCTTGATAAAGCTGTCGTGAGCATAGCCTTCCCAGGTCAGAACATTGATTTCGCCTGCAATCGCCGCGCCCGGAGTGGCGAGCATCGCAAAGGCACTGATCCAGTGTGTGAGTTTCATGATTTTGTTCCCTGTTTTTTGTTCCGATGCGTTTTTTATTGGGCGCAGCAGGGTGCATCGGTTTTAGGCCTGCTGCGCACCGGCTGGTTTAGGGGACGCAATGCAGGTAGCGTTCGACATCCCAGTTGGTGACTTCGCGCAGGAAGCGAGTCCACTCGTCGCGTTTATATTCGTCGTATAGATCGTAGAGGCCGCCGGGCATTGCGCTGCGGACCACGTCATCGGTCTTCAACGATTCCAAAGCGTCATGCAGGTTCAGCGGGATCAGCTTCACGTCGCCACCCTCTTGCCAGACAGTGGTGACATTCCGGTCTTCGGGTTCGCCCGGGTCGAGTTTGTTGTCGATGCCGTCCTGCATCACCTTCAACAGCGCGCCACAGAACAAATGCGGGTTGACCATGCTGTCCACAGCGCGGAATTCGAACCGGTCGGGCGAGGAAATCCGAATGGTACAGCTACGGTTTTGCAGGCCCCAGTTTGCTCCGATGGGGGCCCACAGACCAAAGTCATTGAACCGGCGATAAGAGTTCACGGTCGAGGCGCCAATGGCTGTCAGCGCGTCGATATGTTTTAGCGCTCCGCCCAGAATGTGGTGGCCCAGTTCGGTGGGAAGCCAGCCGCCCTCGGTGTTTTCAAACTCGTTGACCCCGCCCTTGGAGTACATCCAGTTCTCTTCCATGCCGGGCAACTCACCTTCGACCAAGCGCTGCACCTCGCGGGTGCTGCCAGTCCAGACCGAGCAGTTGTGGTGACAACCATTTGCCGCATAACCCATGAACGGTTTGGCCATGAAGCATGCGATCAGACCGTTCTGGCGCGCGACCTCGGCACAGATCTGACGATAGGTCGTCATACGGTCACAGGTGGCCAGCGCATCATCGAATTGATAGTTCAGCTCGACCTGGCCTGGGGCGTCCTCGCAATCACCCTGGATCATGTCCAGACCCATCGCCAGCGCATAGTCTGAGACCTGTTTCCAGATGTCGCGTGCAATTTCAAACTGCCCGATATGATAGGCATAGGCCTTGGTGATGCCCTCATAGGGCTGCACTTCGCCGTCTTTGGGTTTAAGCCACAGCATTTCAGGCTCCAGCCCGACGCGCAGGGTCAGCCCGTTGTTTTTCTCTTGGAATTCTTTCTGGAAGCGTTTGAGGTTGCCGCGCGTGTCATATTCGTAATACGCGCCGGGCTTTTCACGATCCTCAAGGCTGTAATACAGCGTGCAGAACACCCGCGCGACGCGTTTGTCCCAGGGCAGCTGAACAAAGGTCTCGGGGTCAGGCAGCGCGATACATTCCATCGCGTTGGCATCAAACCCGATCAGGTCGCCTTTGAAGTTCGGGGTGACGTCAGCAACGCCCCCCATCCAGGTCTGAACACCTTTGCGCGCCTGAGTTTCCCAGTGGCGAGACGGGGCTGCTTTGCCCATGACCCGCCCGGTAATCGAGATGTATTGATAGTAGATATAGTCGACACCCAGGTCGTCGATCTTCTTGCGGACGCGCTCGACCAGATCGGCGCGTGCAGGATCGTCGATATCCTGATGGTAGTTCGTGTTGGTACCAGCCATTGTTTATTCCCTGTCCTTGGTGGTCTTTGGTATGAATGTGAAGTCAGGCTTCGAGGTATCGGCGCCGTTCGTCATCCGAGACAGCCTTGCGCAAGGCCGCGTCTTCTGCGCGGCAGGCATTGACAAAATTGTCGACGAAAGCTTCTCCGAATAAACGGCGTCCGGCTGCGCCTTGGTCCAGCCTGTCCGCCGCCTCGGCTAGGTCACGGGGGAAGCGTTGGCTGCCCGGTGGGATGTCATCAGGTCCGGCGGCTTGCGCGGCAGGCTGATGCGGCAGATCACGCGCGATCCCGTCCAGCCCTGCGGCCAGCATCAACGCCATCGTCAGATAGGTGTTGCAATCGGCAGGCGGCGAGCGGAACTCCAACCGGGCATGTTCACCAGCCGAGGGCACCGAGCGCACCGAGGTCGTAAATGTATGGTCCTGCCAGGTCACCGCCTTGGGGGCCCATGTGCCGGGCGCCAGCCTGCGGTACCCATTCACCGAGCTGGTGCACAGCGCATAGCATTCGGGCACCACATCCATCATGCCCGCGATAAAGCTACGTGCCAGCGGACTGGTTTTCCCGTCAGGAGAGGCGAATTTATTCTCGCCCGTCGTATGATCATGCAACGACAGCGACAGGTGCCCACCCAGGCCCGGATACCCCGCGCCCATAAAGGGCATAAAACTGGCCGTCAGCCCTCGGCGACGGGCAAACGACCGCACCGCCATCCGCAGGAACGAGGCATCATCCGCAGCTTTCAGACCCGTTTCAGCCCCCAGCGTCGCCTCCAGACAGCCCGGTCCCAATTCCACGCACAGGCCGAACAGATTGATGCCGTAGCCCAGGATTTCCGCCTCCATTTCGGCGATCAGCTGAGCGTGAGTTGCCGCCGTGGTTCCCGACCAGCACTTATTGTCGGGCGCGACTTGCTTTAGATCTCGAAAACCGGCTTCGCGCACCGAGGCGTCGGATTCGTCCAGCAGGATGAGCTCGAACTCAAAGGCCCCCTTGACCGAAAATCCCATGCTTTCGGCCCGCTGCAACTGACGGCGCAGTACCTGACGCGGCATCAGTTCCTTGGCCTCGCCATCCATCTCGGCGATGATTGCAACCCCGCCAGGCTCGGCCGGATAGGGCCGGATGCTGGAGACATCGATCACCTGCGACGGCGTGCCAAAGCTGGTGCCGGCGAACAATTCATCACCGCTATCCCAATAGGCTAAGGTATTGGAAAAGCGAGGATCCTTGGCCCATTCCAGAAACTGTTCCTTGCGCAGCCGGCGTTCCCGAAAAATCGAGGCCGCATCGAATTGTCCAACATGGATGACGTCGGCCTTGTGCTGATCCAGCGCGGCCTTGATCTCGGTGATATCGGTCATTTTGCGGCCTTTTCGAATTTGATCGGCAGCGTCAGCGGGCCGGTGTTGCCGCTGTCAGGCAGCCAGTCGGCCTCGCCGTTCATGCGTGGATTGATCAGGCGTTGCGACAACAGTTTCAGTGCCTCGGTCATGTCCCCGCGCGCAATCGGAGAGCCGATGCAATGGTGCTTGCCCCCGCCGAAACCGAAATGAGGTTTGCGCCTTTTGGTGATGTCGAAACCTTCCTCGAAATGCTCGGGGTCCGTGCCCGCTGAGGCCGAGAACAGGTGAACCGTTGTGCCTTTTTCGATCTTCACGCCGCGATATTCGAAATCCTCGGCGGCCTCACGCGTGACCCATGTGGTGGTCGGACGGGTTCGCATGACCTCTTCGACGGCCGCGCGACCAAGATCGGGGTTTTCGCCCAGCAATTTCCACTGATCGGGGTGTTCGATAAACGTGGCCATCGCCAATCCGATCTGGTTGCGGGTGGTGTCCACGCCGCCAAAAATCGTCAGGACGATCATGTCATAGAGTTCCTGTTCGGAGAGCTGCCCCCCTGCGCCACTGGTCGAGATCAGGTTGCCGACGAAATCATCGCTTGGATTGGCGCGGCGCTCTTCTACCAGCGCTCGGGCATGGTTCAAAAGCTTCGTCGCGGCGGCGTCTACGCGGGCTTCGTCGCGCTTATAATTCACCCCCAGCGCATAGCCCATCTCGACCGCCAGGTCAGCCATTTCGCGCCAGTTTTCGTCGGGCAGGCCGATCAATTGACAGACAACGCGGGTGGCATAGGGCTCGGCGAAATCGCGCATGAATTCGCATTCGCCGCGGTCTTCGAATTTCAAGATCAGCTCATCGGCCAGGGCTTGGAAACTGGGAAGCAGCGATTTCACAAGCTTCGGCGCAAAGGCGGGCTGACCCAATCGGCGCAGACGGGCGTGGTCTTCGCCCTCCTTGTTCAGCATGATCCGTTTCCACCACTGAGCCCAGACACCATGGGCATCGTTGTGGTCGGGCCACTTGTACGATCCCTGGCGTAACGAGGGGCTCATCACCAAATCCTTGACCGCGTCATAGCGCAGAATTGCGATGCCATAGGGGGTGCGAGCATACCAGTTTCGGCTGCGCGCATCCGCAACTTCCTTAGACCTAAGGGAAAATGAGGGGTTCGCTAAATCCAAGAATGAAGCGTCAATTATTTTGTCCAATTTCTCATACCTCGAATATCGTTCTTGTTTTTTTGCCTAAAGCCGACTTTGCTTCGTAGACTCACTGGACTCGATCATGCGATTATGCGAGAATCCTTTCAAACGAAGAAAGTTCGGACCGTAGGAGGGGATGATGGAACTTGACCAAACAGACTTCAGAATAATTGACCTTTTGCAGAAAGATGCACGATTGATGAACAAGCAAGTCGCGGCTGAGGTCGGGCTGGCCGCGTCTTCTTGTCATGAAAGAATCAAACGGTTGTGGGCAATGGGCGTGTTCAAGGAATCACGTACAATCGTTGATCCCTCAAAGCTTGGCTTCAATCTGTCTGTGGTCGTGAAAGCGAAGATCACCAAGCAAGGTCAGGTGAATATCGATTCACTCATGGACCGATTGGTGGCCACACCGGAGATCCAGCATGTTCTTCTGGTGACAGGTCACTACGGGCTCGTAATTTTGCTGATCGTCCGAGATATGAACCATCTCAAAGACGTCGCACGGCGCGCATTCAGCGATACCGATGACATCTCGGATTACGAAACAGCCATTACATACGAGACACGCAGCGACCTAAGTGTCCCGTTGCCGATCGCAGACACGTGATTCACGACGCCCGTTTGCCGAGAAACAACCGAATGTGGGGGGAAATATGTCGAAAACTCTGATTATTGGTGCAGGTCATGGTGGCGTGCAATTGGCCGCTAGCTTGCGAAAGCATGGGTACGAAGGACAAATTACGTTGGTTTCGGATGAGCCCGATTTTCCATATCACAAACCGCCTTTGTCCAAATCATTTATGCAGTCGCCCGAAGAAGCGCTTCAGCCATTGCGTGCGGAGGCTTTCTACGAGGCGCACAGGATTTCTTTGATGCTTGGACGCCAAGCGGTCGGGATCGACAGCCAAAGAAAACTAGTGTCGTTCAACGATGGGGAGGGTGAAACATACGACAGCTTGGTGTTGGCTACAGGTACCAGGGCACGCCAGCTGACATGTCCGGGCCACGATCTTGATGGCGTTTTCTCGATAAGAACCGCAATGGATGCACGAAACCTGCGCGAACAAATCAGTGACCCCAAAGATGTCGTGATCATCGGGGGTGGCTTTATAGGTCTCGAAGGCGCTGCAATGTTGGCAAAGCTTGGTCATCGGGTAACGGTTCTGGAAGTTGGGCCAAGACTGTTGGGGCGCGCTGTTTGTAGCGAAGCCGCCGAGGCCGTTGCATCAGAACTGAAAGAGTTGGGGGTTCATGTCCGCAATGGCGTCGGTGTTGATTGTTTGAAAGGTGAGGATGGCAAAGTCTGTTCGGTCGTGACCAGCGAAGGGGATGAGCTGCGCGCGCATCTTGTTATTGTGGGGATTGGTGCAATCCCTCAAACGGCGCTCGCGGAAAAAGCAGGCTTAGAGATCGAAAATGGCATCAAAGTTGACGGGAATATGTGTAGCTCTGAGGCTTCCATTTTTGCTATCGGAGATTGCGTTAGCTATCCTCAGGCGCATCTGCAAACCCGTTTTAGATTGGAGTCGGTTCAAAACGCCGTCGAACAGGCCGACCATCTCGCCCTTTTCTTGACTAATCAAACAACCGTGCCCTATTCGCGTTTACCTTGGTTCTGGTCAGACATTGGATCGTTGAAAATGCAGATAGCGGGTATGGCCGTTGGGGAGACGAAAAGGTTTCCGGTGAAACGCGACGGTAAACTGGCTTCTGTATACCATTTCCAGGAGGATAAGCTCGTATGCGTGGAGACGATCAATAGCAGTGGCGAGCATATGTTGGCGCGAAAAATGATTTCCACCGGTTTCAGTCCTAAGGCTGATTTGGAGATTTTGTCCGATCTCCCCAATCTAAAACAATCATTTTTGAAATCGATTCAGCGGCAAGAATGATTGGTCGCAAGATTCATAGCCGCTTTCGGGCCGTCCGCCGAACTTTGCAAAGGTCGCTATCTGCGCATAGCCGACTTTGATGCTCGGTGCGGCATTGAAGGCAGGTCATTTCACCTCTGAATGGCTGCTTTCCTCAAACTGGTGCGGGTGCGGCTAAGGTCTCCTTTCCACCCATCCTGCATGCGTGCGTGTGTTTTGGGAATATTTTCTTGAGCGTGAGCGCTCATTTGTTCTATTAATGTTCTCATTCATTAACCGTATTCAGTAAGGAGATTTTATGAGTGATGAACATACGAAGACCCAAGACAAACCCGCTTTGAACAAGCCCTTCCTGTTGGGCTATTCCGTTCGTCCGACCGGAGAGGGCAACAAATCCTATTGGAGCAAGATCGCCGTGGCCTGGGCGCACAAGGATGGGCAGGGCTTCAATGTGCAGATGGATGCGATGCCCGTGGATGGCAAGCTGGTGCTGCGGACTGTGCCTGAGGATCAAGATCATGGCGGAGAGCTTTATGAGCCCGCGCCTGTGTAATTAAATTCAGAGGTTCCTCTGTGTGAAGAGGCGTGGCGTTTGCTGCGCCTCTTTTTTCTTTTGGGCGCATCCGCAGGCGGAGCAGGCTGGCGTGAACGGAGCCCGCGAGCGGTCTCCGCCCTGCGGGCTTTCATCCTTTGCGCACCGGTTATCACCGGCCTGTCGGTGGGGCCGTTTGCGGCCCCGTGCTTGGGGCGCTGCCCCTGGCGCATTTCAAGCAAAACAGATCGAAGAGATCCTCGCTTTGACGGTTTCCAGCGCGAGCGCCGGAGCCTCCGTCAAAGGCAAAGCATCTTTCGCCGGTTTTCCTTTCCATTTGCACCCCCGCTCTCGCCGAGGGGCAAGGGTTGCAAGCGCAACCCTTACATCCATTTGGAAAGGAAGAGAAAATGACACATTCAGATGCCCTACCGCTTCGCTGCTTGAGGGCGATTACACTCCACGCCCAACCCTATGATATTTCAGCCTGTGGCTTCTATTTCGAAAGCTATGAAGACTACGAGGAAAAGGCCGCCAAGCTGCGGAACGATTATGGCGATCCGGTCGAAGAATTCGAGATTCAGTTCATCGACGGTGAGTTGATTGATTGCGAATTGGCGAAGGCCATCGGCATCAATCAGGCCAATCTGCCCGATTATCTGACCTGCGTCACGGATTGGGAAGATTGGGAAAAGACCCTTGTCATCATCGCTGTGGGCGAATGCGGCTACGCTTTTGACCCGCAGTGTAACCCCGGATTGCTGGATATCGACACATATTATGTCGAGTCCTTGCGTGAGCTTGCCGAGCAGTTCGTCGAAGAAGGCTATTACGGCGACATCCCCGTGCCGCTGCAATTCTACATCGATTATGACGCCATCGCTTGTGATCTGGCGGTTGATTTTGTTGCGACCACCATCGCGGGGGAGCGGCTGATTTACCGCTGCGGATGATCGGGAATGCAGCCCCAAGCCGCCCAAAGCGGGGCGGTTTCAGGGTGCAATCCTGTGCCGCATAGCAGCGAAAGGACAATATCATGCCCCTGCAATTTATTGACCTTACAAACCTGACCGTCAGCCCCCTGAACGTGCGCAAATTCGGCGCGAAGGACTGTGACGACCTTGTGAGCAGCATCCGCGCCCTTGGCGTGTTGCAGCCGCTTTTGGTGCGTGAGGTAGGTGACACATTCGAAGTCATCGCCGGACAACGCCGTCTGAAGGCGTGCCGGATCATTGCCGAAGAGGGCGAGGCCGTGCCGATCCCTTGTCTCGTGATGGCGGAGGGCGACCATGCCTCCGCCATCGAGGCCAGTCTTGCCGAGAATATCGAACGACTGCCGATGGACGAGGTGGATCAATACAAGGCCTTAGCCCAACTGGTGAAACAAGGCCGCGACGCGGACGAGATCGCCGCCACCTTCGGTATCACCCCGCGTATGGTGGCGCAGCGTCTGGCCTTGGGGCGGCTGCACCCGCCGATCCTGACCGCCTATCGCAAGGGCGATCTGCACGCCCGTGATATCCGCAACCTGACCATGGCAACGCCGAAACAGCAAAAGGACTGGTGGGCGCTGATGAAGGACGAGGAGGCCTATGCGCCGACCGGACAGCGCCTGAAAGACTGGCTCTTTGGTGGCGAGCATATCCCGACAGGGAACGCCCTGTTCGATGTCAACGAAAACGGGCTTGCCGTGGTTGCCGACCTGTTTGGCGAAGACAGCTATTTTGCCGATGCCGAGGCCTTCTGGACGTATCAAAACACCGCGATTGCCGAAGCCGTCGAAGCGCTCAAGGCCGATGGCTGGGCAGATGTGATCTTGCTCGCCCAAGGGACTTGGTTCGCCAATTGGGATCATCGGACTTGTGCCAAGGAGGATGGTGGCAAGGTCTTTGTCTCCACCACCAACCAAGGCGAAGTCACCTTTCACGAGGGCTATATCACCAGCGCCGAGGCCAAACGCCGCGAGAAGGCGGACGCCGCGCCAACTGAAAAGCCCGAACTGACCAAAGCCGCGCAAAACTATGTTGATCTGCACCGCCATGCCGCTGTGCGGGCGGATATGTTGGGGCAGAGCGGGCTGGCCTTGCGCCTGATCGCAGCCCACATGCTGGCGGGGTCATCGCTATGGACGGTTGAGCGCGAGCCGCAGAAAGCCGCAAAACCCGAGGTCGCCGAAAGCCTCGAGGCCAGCCCCGCGCAACAGGCCTTTGACACCGAACGCGACGCCATCGCCAAGCTGCTGGGCATCGACACCGCGCAAATTCTGCCCGAGCGCGGTGCGTGGCACGTCATCCGCCCCGACATGGGCAAAATGCTGGCGCATCTGATGTCGCTGGGTGACGCAGACGTTTTGCGCATCCTGACCTTCCTGATGGCAGACAGCCTGTCGCTGAACAGCCCCATCATCGACGCTCTGGCGCAAGAGCTGGGCACTGACATGTCCCAGCACTGGCAACCGGAAGAGACCTTCTTTGACCTGATCCGTGACAAGCAGGTGCTCAATGCCATGGTCAGCGACTACGTAGGCCAGACGGCAGCGGCAGAACACATCACCGCCACCGCCAAAACCCAACGCGCCATCCTCACCGCCTGTCTAAACGGCACCCGCAAACCCGCCACCCCCAGCTGGATGCCGCGCTACATGGCCTTCCCTCAGGGCAGCTATCGGAAGGCAGCCGTAGCGCCTGCAACAGAAAAACCCAAGGAAGCTGCATAAGCCAAGGTCACTGCCGGATAGCGCTCTGCTATCCGGCAAGCCCATCAAAAGATTAGACAATTTCCGAGTTTTGTGACATGATCAGGACAATATTCCCAGAAATCCGCCCAGAATTTGCACCGCAGCCCGCCCGGCTGCGGCCCGCACCATTTGTGCGCGGCGGATTTGTTTTCTTAACCAGTAACCAAATTTTGCGCCGCCCAGTTGGGCGGCGCTGGAAAGTGTATCCCATGCCCTTTGATCCAACCAAACACCTGTCGAAGCTCGACCGTATCGACCTGACCGAAGACACAAAACTGGAGCTTATCCACAGCTTGAACGACTGGGCGAACGCCTTTGTTGGGCGTTCGTTTCAAGACCTTCCTGTTCACGTTCTCGCTGCCAGCGCATCGCAAGCGGATTCCGCTATGGCGACCAATCCGCTACACTTCCCGAACACCCCCAACCTAAAAGGAGGGCATGATGCCTGATAAGACGCCTCAGCCAGCGATCATTTATTGCCGTGTTTCCAGCGTCTCTCAGGTCACGCGCGGGCATGGTCTGGAGGGGCAAGAGAAACGTTGCCGAGAACACGCACAGGCGCAGGGCTACCACGTCGAAGCGGTATTCCCAGATGATGTTTCTGGCGGAGGCGACTTCATGAACCGCCCCGGAATGGTGGCGTTGTTGAGCTTCCTCGATGCACAGCCCGCTAAAGACTACGTAATCATCTTCGACGATCTCAAACGCTTTGCGCGTGACGCCGAATTCCACCGCAAGCTGCGCCGCGAATTGGCGGCGCGCAATGCTCGCCCCGAATGCTTGAACTTCGTCTTTGATGACACGCCCGAGGGTGAGTTCATCGAACTGGTTCTGGCAGGTCAGGGCGAGTTGGAGCGCAAACAGAACCGCAGGCAAGTCATCCAGAAAATGAAAGCCCGCGTCGAGGCGGGCTATTGGCTCTTTGGCAAGCCCTTTGGCTATCGCTACGAGAAAGTTGAGGGACATGGACGTATGATCGTGCGTGACGAGCCCGCGGCAACGATCATTGCAGAGGCACTGGAACGCTACGCCTGCGGCCAGCTCTCGACCATCGCCGAGCTACAACGCCATCTCAACGCTGATCCGGCTGACCCCGGCCTGCGCAAAGACGGCACGATCAAGATTGATACCGCTAAAGCGCTGCTCACCCGTCCGATCTACGCAGGATATATAGACATGCCCGACTGGGGAATTCGGATGCAAAAGGCCGTCCATGAGCCGCTGATTTCTCTGGCAACCTACCAAGCAATCCAAGAGCGTCTGAATGGTCGTGCTGTCGCCCCGATCCGCAAGGACACCGACGCCGAATTCCCGCTTCGGGGCTTCATTGCGTGCGCTGACTGCGGGCATTCGATGACTGCTGCCCGATCAAAGGGGCGATCCCACTACTATCCGTATTACTTCTGCAATCAGAAAAACTGTGGCAGCTACCGCAAGAATATCCGCGGCGACACACTGGAGGGCGCGTTCGAGAATTTTCTCGGCATGTTGAAGCCGCATCCACAAGTGCTGACCGTTCTGACTGAGTTGATCAAAGACCATTGGCAAGCGCGCGTTACAAACGCTGAGGAGACAAAACGAGTCGCCCAGGCACAGCTGGCAGGCCTCGACGCCGAAATCGAGCGCACGGTCTCTCGGGCCATCGAGTCGGACAACACCACTATGGTGCGCCGATACGAGGACAGAATTGTCGAACTGGAAAGCAAGCGCGCTTTGTTAGCAGAGAAACAGGCGCAAAGACGCAAGCCAAAGGGCAACCTCGACGGAACGATACGAACCGCCATTGCGTTTCTGTCTAACCCTTTGAAACTATGGCAATCAAACTGCCTGAGCGACCGAAATCTCACCCTGCGACTGGTCTTCGCCAGCCCCCTCGCATACTGCCGCGCAAAGGGCATACGAACCGCTGATTTGACCTTACCCTTCAAGGCCTTAGCGAGTTTTGATGCAGAAAAAGAAGGAATGGTGGGCGACCCTGGAATCGAACCAGGCGTGGGTCTCCCCGGCGGAGTTACAGTCCGCTGCCGCACCTTGCAGCCCGTCGCCCGTATCTGCGGCTGTGCCTCAGAACGTGGGGGGGTGATTACAAGCGTCCCGCCGGGGCGTCAACAGGAAAATTCCTTGCAGATGCCCGGCAGGAGGCGCATTAACGCGCGCAACGCAATTCATGGGGATCAGCGCGATGAAAAAGCCCAAATGGGTCGTCGAAAAAGAGCAGGCAAAGAAGGCATCCGCGGCGGAAACCGTCTGGATGTTCGGTCTGCACGCGGTGCGCGACGCGCTGATGAACCCTCAGCGCACGCGGCTGCGCCTGGTGGTGACGAAAAACGCCCATGACAAGCTGGCCGAGGCCATCGCCGTCAGTGGCATGACACCCGAAGTGGTGGACCCGCGTAAATTTAACGTGCCTCTGGACCCCAATTCCGTGCACCAGGGCGCGGCGCTTGAGGTGAAACCGCTGGATTGGGGCCGTCTGGAGGATGTCTGCGTCGGCAAGCTGGAGCTGCCGCCGCGCGTGGTTTTGCTGGATCGGGTGACGGACCCGCATAACGTCGGCGCGATTCTGCGCTCGGCCGAGGTGTTCGGGGCCTGCGCCGTGATCGGCACGCGCCACCATTCCGCGCCCGAAACCGGCGCTTTGGCGAAAACTGCCAGTGGCGCGCTGGAGCGCCAGCCCTATCTGCGCATCCGCAATCTGGCCGAGGGAATCGAGGCGCTGCAACGCATGGGCTATATCGTGCTGGGCCTGGCTGGCGAGGCCGACCAGACCATCGAAACCGCGCTGGAGGGCAAGACAGATCGCCCCGTGGCGCTGGTACTGGGCGCCGAAGGTCCCGGCCTGCGCGAAAAAACCCGCGAGACCTGCGACGCCTTGGTGCGCATTGATTTTCCGGGGGGCTTTGGGTCGCTGAACGTGTCGAACGCGGCTGCGGTTGCGCTTTATGCGGCGCAACAGCGCTAGGATCGGCAGAAATCCGCCAGAATATGCCCGATGTTAACGGGATGTTCACAGGTTTTTTACAGCCTCTTCCATATGGATCATGCGACCCTACATGAGTATCAGAGCCGCGGGATCGGAACCCCCGCGGATCGTTTCACTGTCCCTCGTTCCGCACTCGCACCCTGGGTTTGGCTCAGGGTGCTTTTTTCTGCGTAGAAGGCTAGGCATGGCCCCCGTGGCGCGTTACCCCTAGAGAATGAGCGAAGAATATTCTGACGATTTCCTGAAACGGGTCCTGAAACGTACCAAACGCGTTGCCGTTGTGGGCGTGTCGATGAATTCCGTGCGGCCCTCGAATTATGTGGCGCGCTACATGGGGCTCAAGGGCTTTACCGTCATTCCCGTTAATCCGGGTCATGTGGGGCAGACGCTCTATGGGCGGACCGTGGTGGGGCACCTCAAGGACATTGAGGGGGGCGTGGACATGGTGGATATCTTCCGCCGTTCGGACCATGTGCCGCCGATCGTGGACGAAGCGCTGGAGTGTTTTCCGCAGCTACAGACCATCTGGATGCAGATCGGCGTGGAAAACCCCGAGGCCGCCGCAAAGGCACGGGCGCGCGGGGTGGATGTCATCATGAACCGCTGCCCCAAGATCGAATATCAGCGCCTGTTTGGCGAGCTGCGCATGGGTGGTTTCGCAACCGGCGTGATTTCGTCCAAGCTCTGAGGGCAGGGGGCGCACCCCGCGCCGTCAGCTCAGGAAATCAGCCGAGATCCGCGCATCGCGTAGCGGCCGCACGATCTGAATCGACTCTTGATACAGCGGGTGCGCTTTGAACGCCGCCAGCGCATCGGTATCGGTGAATTCGGCATAAACGATCAGGTCCACGCGCGGGCCGGGAATCGGATCGGTCAGCAGATTGCGGCCGACCTCAAACGTTTGGGCGTGGGGGATACCCGCCAACAGCATCAGGCCGTCGCGGATGGCGTCAATATCCTCGGCCCGGTTGGCCGAGAAAAACACCACATGGCGGATCATTTTCGGGCTGCTTTTTCCGCAATCCCCGAGGTGCCCTGACGCCGGGCCAGTTCAGCCATGACATCCGACAGCGGCACGTCGCGCGATTGCAGCATCACCAGCAGGTGGAACAGCACGTCGGCGGCCTCGGAGGTCAGGCGGGGCTTGTCGTTTTTCACCGCTTCGATGATGGCCTCGATGGCCTCTTCTCCGAATTTCTCGGCGCATTTTTCGGGGCCTTTCGCCAACAGCTTGGCCGTCCAGCTGCTGTCGGGGTCGGCCTTGGCGCGGGCGGCGATGGTGGCGGCCAGATCGTCGAGTGTCATTCAAGCCTCATGGGGATGCCCGCGGCGGCCATGTGATCCTTGGCCTCGCGGATGGTGTAATCGCCGAAGTGAAAGATGGACGCCGCCAGAACGGCGCTGGCGCCGCCCTTGGTCACGCCCTCGACCAGGTGATCCAGATTGCCCACACCGCCCGAGGCAATGACGGGGATGTCCACAGCGTCGGAAATGGCGCGGGTCAGCGGCAGGTTGAACCCCGCGCGGGTGCCGTCCCGGTCCATCGAGGTCAGCAGGATTTCCCCGGCGCCTTTTGCAGCGACCAGCTTGGCGAATTCCACGGCGTCAATGCCGGTGGGTTTG
Source organism: Thalassovita sp. (assembly GCA_029212905.1). Taxonomy (GTDB): domain Bacteria; phylum Pseudomonadota; class Alphaproteobacteria; order Rhodobacterales; family Rhodobacteraceae; genus Thalassobius. Next base: position 43,492 of record JARGPB010000017.1, on the reverse strand, counting down.
CGCCCGCCATGGGTAAAGATCTCCCATTTGCCGGGGGACACGGTTTTGGCGTCGATGGCGACCACGATACATTGGCTGCCGAACTGATCCGCAGCCTCGGCCACGACATCGGGGTTGGCGACAGCGGCTGAATTGAATGACACCTTATCCGCGCCCGCCAGCAACAGATTGCGGACGTCCTGAACGGTGCGTACGCCGCCGCCCACCGTCAGCGGGATATAGCATTGCTCGGCTGTGCGCTGGACCACGTCGAACATGGTGCCGCGGTTTTCATGCGTGGCGTGGATGTCCAGAAAACACAGCTCGTCTGCGCCGGCCGCGTCATAGGCGCGGGCCGATTCCACCGGATCGCCTGCATCGCGCAGCCCGACGAAATTCACGCCTTTGACCACACGGCCATCAGCCACGTCCAGACAGGGGATGATACGGGTTTTCAGCATGGGATGCGCCTTCTGCGATGGTGCCGCCTCTATGCCAAGAAAGCAGCGGGCGGGCAATCGCTTTAACCGGCGCGGGGGCGCCAGGTGCCAACCCAGTCGATCGCAAAGGCCAGCGCCGCCAAGGGCAACCCGGCCAGGATATAGAGCTTGGCGCCCAGCAGGCTGATCGGCAGCAACGCATTGGCCAGGCCAGTCACGCCCGCGCCGCCGGTGCAATTGGCATAGCTGTCATAGATCGTCCCGTCACAGGCCAGCATCGGCAGGATCGTCATCATTGCGCATAGCACAGCCGCACACCCGCCCCAGAACAGGATCGCGCGGGCCAAAGGGGTGCGCATCTGACGGCTGTGGGCCAGGGCCACCACAGCGGGCATACCAAAGAAAAAGGACATCAGAATATCGTTCAGCATGGGGGCTCCGGTCTGGCGGACATGTGGGCGCAGTATGGCGGCCCCGGTGCGTAAGTCAATTTTTGCGGCCCGTTACGCGGCCTTTGGCTGACTGGCTTGGGCAATTTGCCGGACCGCATTGCGCGAAATCAGGATGTGAAAGGGCATCACCGCCGCCAGATAAACATGTCCCAGCCATTTGTTGGGGTGTACCCAGGTGGCCATATAGATACGGCCCTCTTGGCGATAGATCGTGATGCGGAAATTCAGATGGGAATCGTCCAGCCCCAGGTTCAGCTCGTCCGGGGCCTCGTATGTGATGGGGAACAGTGCGCTATCGGCGCCCGACAGCTCTGTGCGCAGCCCCAGCGGCGCCACCAGCGTATTGCGCAATCGCATCAGCGCGTCCGCCCAGCCGGGCATCTGCATGGCGACCTGGGCGGCCTCTTGCGCGGATAGCGGGCTGTCACAGCTGTAGCAATCAATGAAATCACCGGGGCTGTGGTGGGTCCACAGATGTGCGTCCGGCGGAAGGGTGGATTTGCGAACAATGCCCAAGTCAAACACTCCTGAAATACCAAAGAAGTGCCGCAACTAAACTGGTTGGTTCAGGTTTTGGACAGGGGGCAGGGTGTCGCATGGCGCGGGCCGGGGATGGGGGCGCGCCCCATCCGCCGAATTCAAAACAAAAGCCTAGGCTTTTAGCAGCGCCAGCGCGTCGGCCAGGTTGATGGCCCCATCATACAGCGCCCGCCCCGAGATGGCGCCGTTGAGCGGTGCACCGCAGGATTTCAGGGCGCGCAGATCGTCAAGCGAGGAAACCCCGCCCGAGGCAATCACCGGAATCGACACGGCATTGGCCAGAGCCGCGGTTTCAGTGACGTTCGGGCCTTGCATCGCGCCGTCGCGGTTGATGTCAGTATAGATAATGGCCGCAACGCCCGCGTCCTCGAAGGATTTGGCCAGATCCGTGGCGGTGACGTTGGTTTCTTCGGCCCAGCCCTTGGTGGCGACCATGCCGTTGCGCGCGTCAATGCCGACGGCCACGTGACCGGGGAAGGCGCGACAAGCCTCGCGCACCAGATCGGGGTTTTCGACAGCCACGGTCCCCAGGATCACCCGTTGCAGGCCCTTTTCCAGCCAGCGTTCGATCGTCGCCATGTCGCGGATGCCACCGCCCAGCTGCGCGGGGACTTTGGTTTGCGCCAGGATTTCCTCGACAGGTTTGGCATTCACCGGCTCGCCAGCAAAAGCGCCGTTCAGATCGACCAGGTGCAGCCATTCACAGCCCGCATTCACGAATTCCATCGCCTGGGCGGCAGGGTTTTCGTTGAAAACCGTGGCTTTCTCCATTTCGCCTTTGTACAGGCGCACGGCGTTGCCGTCCTTCAGGTCGATTGCAGGGTAGAGGATCATCGGACGGGCCCTTTCGTGATGCAGCGTTGCGCGCCGTTTTGCACGGGTGGCGGGGAATTGCAACTTTTGGGGCTTCCGTGATGTCAGGCTTGATTGGAATCGTGTCTGGGGGGCACGATCTGCTTAACATTCATGGAGGAAATCTGATGCAAAGACTGGCTCTGGCCGTTGTGGCTTTTGGAATGATGACGGGGGCGGCGCTGGCCGATCCGGTCGAAGGTGTGTGGAAAACCCAGGTGGATGACGGGGCCTATGCCCATGTCACGATTGCGCCCTGCGGGGCCAGGGTCTGCGGTGTGATCTCGCGGACCTTCAATTCCAGCGGCGAATACAGCTCGCCCAATATCGGTAAACGTCTGGTCTGGGACATGCAGCCCAAGGGCAAGGGCGCCTATCGCAACGGCAAAATCTGGCAGCCGTCCAAGGACAAGGTCTATAGCTCGAAAATGGACATGTCCGGCAATACGCTGAAGGTCAAAGGCTGCATTGGCCCGATCTGCAAGAAACAAACCTGGAGCCGCGTGGAATAAGAGCATTTCCGCGTATTGTGGGCGTGAAACGGCTTTGTGATAGCGGGCCGTTACATGGATTGTGGTAGAATCGGCGCCGTATGCCAGTCCAAGGAGCAAGGGTCATGCGGCGTCTTTTTTATGTGGTTTTGTTTTTGGGCTCAGCGGGGGGGCTGCGGGCTGATCCCTTGGTGGGCTTGTGGCTGACTCAGCCGGACTTCAAGGGGCAGGTCGCGCATGTGCGGGCTGAACCTTGTGGGCAGGGCCTGTGCGGGACCATCATCCGGGCCTTTGATCGCAGCGGGGCAGCGGTCAGCACGCCCAATGTGGGGCGGCGCATTTTCTGGGACGTGCAGGCTGTGAACACCGGAGAATACCGCGGCACTGGATGGCTGCCCCTGCGAGACAGGACCTTCAAGGCCAAGCTGCGCTTGGCGCAGGACGCGCTGACCGTCAGCGGCTGTATCGGGCCCGTCTGTCAAAATCAGGTTTGGACGCGCGTGCGTTAACAGCCCGCCTTAGGGCGCCCAGTTCAGGAAATTCGCGATCATGCGCAGGCCGGTGGCCTGGCTTTTCTCGGGGTGGAACTGCATCCCCAGCATATTGTCGCGTCCAACGATTGCCGTGATATGCCCGGCATAGTCCACATGCGCCAGCAGATGCGCCGGGTCTGTGACCTGAAAATGATAAGAGTGCACGAAATAGGCGTGGTTGCCGGTTTCGATGCCATCAAACACCGGGTGGGCATGGTCGATCACCAGATCGTTCCATCCCATATGCGGCACCTTCAGCGTCGCATCAGACGGCGAAATCTTGACCACCTCGCCCCCGATCCAGTCAAAGCCGGGGGTTTCGCTGTATTCCAGCCCGCGCGTGGCCAGCATCTGCATCCCGATGCAAATCCCCAAAAAGGGTTTGCCCTTTTGGATGACGACCTCTTCCATGGCCTCGAATACGCCGCGGTGATCGAACAGGGCGGCACGGCAGGCCGGAAACGCCCCGTCACCGGGCAGCACGATGCGATCCGCGCGGCGGATTTCCTCAGGGTCCGAGGTCACGATAACCTGGCCTGCGCCGGTTTCCCCGGCCATGCGCTGAAACGCCTTCTCGGCCGAGTGCAGGTTCCCGCTCTCGTAATCGACAATGACAGTGGTCATTTACAGCGCGCCTTTGGTCGAGGGAATGGCATCCGCCTTGCGTGGGTCGGTTTCCACAGCGGTGCGCAATGCGCGGGCAACGGATTTGAACGCCGCTTCGGCCACGTGGTGCGCGTTGAACCCATGGATCTGGTCCACGTGCAGGGTGATCCCGCCGTGCGTGCTGAACGCCTGAAAGAACTCGCGCACCAGTTCGGTGTCAAACGTGCCGATTTTCTGCGCCTCGAATGCGACGTTCCAGATCAGGTAGGGGCGCGCCGACAGATCCAGCGCACAGCGGACCTGTGCGTCATCCATCGCCAGGTGGCATTCGCCATAGCGGTTGATACCCTTTTTGTCGCCCAGGGCCTGCGCCAAAGCCTGCCCCAGCGCGATGCCCGTGTCCTCGACCGTGTGGTGATCATCAATGTGATAATCGCCCTTGGCCCGGATCGTCATATCAATCAGCGAGTGGCGCGCCAGTTGGTCCAGCATGTGGTCAAAGAAGCCCACGCCGGTCTGGTTGTCATAGGCTCCGGTTCCGTCCAGGTTTACGGTGACCGAAATTTCGGTCTCGGCGGTCTGGCGGGTGATGGTGGCTGTGCGCATGTCGCTCTCCAAGTCTGTCGCGGGTGTTATAGGCCGGGCAGTGCCCCTTTCCAAGATGGCAAAGCAGGGCATATTCCTTGGTTGTTGCAGGGCTGCGTGCTACATTTGCGGGAATTTCAAGTCCGCATTCGTTTTTTCAGGGTATTTTCATGACGATTTCTTTGCGCCAAGCGTTGATTTGGGGATGGCTGACGGTTTCTGGCGCTGCCTTGTCTGGCTGCACACAGGTCGATGACCATTACCGGGTGCTTCCCCTGACGGATCCCGCGTGTCAGCAAGGCGACATTGATCTGGGCGCGCGCAATGCAGAAGGGCGCAAACGGTTCCGGTCTCAGGTGCGCTGTGCCTATCAGGGCCACAAGCTGCCGCAGCCTGATCCCCAGGACATTCCCGCCGGTTGGGCCACGCTGGCACAGGCCGCAGGCCATACCCTGTCCGAGCCGGATCGCTATGACCTGGCCTTTGTGGAAATCCGTGACAATGGGCGTGAACATGCCCCCGATCAGCTGCGAACCCTGCACACCGCCCTGCGCGACAAGGACAAGGCCGGTCAGCAAAATGTCGTTGTGACCTTTGTTCACGGCTGGCGGCATGACGCGGGGATCCGCGACGGGGACATTCAGAAATTCCGCATGGTGTTGGGCTATACCCGCGCCGCGCTGAATTCGCGCTGTATCGACTCTGGGGCCTATTGCAACGCCTCGCTGACGGGCGTCTACCTGTCCTGGCGCGGCCGCTCCTTTGCTGAACCCGCGCTGGGCGCGGATGGGGGTATGAATCCCTTTGGTCTTGGGGCCTTTCCGACGATCTGGGATCGCAAAGACAAAAGCGATGCGCTGGCCAAGGGCCCTGAATCGACCATGTCCCAGGTGCTGGCCACGATCCAACAGCCGCTGTCCCTGTCGCCGGGCAACCCCAAGGCCGACAAGATGCTGGTGATCGGCCATTCTCTGGGCGGCAATATCCTGGCGTCCGTGATGGAGGATCGCGCGACCAAAGCCATCGACAGGCACTCTTTGCCGACGTCCGGCGCGGATAACGCGCGTGCGATGCCGCCGCTTCTGGGGGATCTGGTCGTCCTGCTGAACCCCGCATCCGAGGCCGCCAACTGGACCTCGATCCAGCGCAGGATGCGCCAGCGCGCCGACCTGAGCGACGATCAAAACCAGGTTGCTGTCGGCACGGATTACCCGAACAACAGCTTCAGGCGGAACCTGCTGCGCTGGCAAACCATGTTCCCGCAAAACCAGCGCCCGATCTATATCTCGATGACCTCGACGGCCAAATGGCACTTTATCGAAACCCGCGCCCGCATCCCCCGCAGCGATTTCGCCACCGGCACGCTGTTCCCGCTGTCGCGCTGGGCCGCCCGCTATGATGGCCGCGAGAACCGCAAAGCCGTCGGCCACCTGACCCCGCGCTACAGCCATAGCCCCAGCACCGTAGCCATCCCCACCCCAGAAGACGCCGCAAACCTGCTGTACCCGCGCGAAATTCTGACCGGCCCGCCCGTGGGCGCCTCGCATGAATTCAGCGTGAATCAGGGCTCGGGCAAGAAGGCCACCTATGCCGACAGCATGATCCCCGATGCCACATGGTGCAGCGATGCCTCTGGCTGGCTGTATGAGGCCCGCGCGCTCAAGGCGGCCCAGAACGCTCAGAAACGCGGCCGCAGCACCGACGGCTACTGGGACTACGGGCTGGACGAAACCTTCAAGGCCGTGCCCAATGTCGCCCGCGACCATAACCCCGCCTCGATCCAGTGGCGGCACTCGTTGTGGCTGCCAGGTCAGAAAAACCGCATCTCGGTGGCCTCATCGCGCAGCCCCTTCTGGAACGTCCGCGCCCTGGACACCGCGCTAAAAGAGCACCACGGCTGGGTCAGCTACCCCATGTGGTGCGCGATCAACCAATTGGTGCTGGACGATGTCACCGCCCGCCGCACCAAATCCAAGACCGTGATGGAAACCATCGAAGCCCAGAAAACCTTCTCGGAAGAAATCGAAGACCGAGAGAATTGACCATTGCGGCGCGATGCGCGACATGCCAGCCTGCCGCAAACATCAAAGAGGGCGACATGACAACCTGCGTATTTGTCCAAATCCGCTGCAAACCGGGCACCACCTATCGCGTGGCCGAGGACATCGTCCTGCGCGAAATCCATTCCGAACTGTATTCTACCAGCGGCGATTATGACCTGCTGATGAAGCTCTACATCCCCGAGGATCAGGACGTTGGAAAATTCATCAACGACCACTTGCTGGATATCTCCGGGATCGAGCGCTCGCTCACTACATTGACCTTCAAAGCCTTCTAGGTCGGAATTTTGAGTATTTTTGGCAAGATGAAAACAGGCTCGGATATTCTCCGACTTTGTCGCTTGCCGGAATGAAGCGCGCGCGCGGTTTTGGGGCGCGCGCCCCTTGTTTCATCTTGCTGAAAATACTCACTGCACAACGGGCTACACAGGCGCGGCGCTGGGGGCGGGCGCTTAGAACGCCTCGTCTTTGACCGATTGCATCGAGACATGGGTCGAGGTGGCGCCCACATGGGGCAGGGATGAGATGACCTCTCCCAGGACGCGGCGGTAGCTTTCGATGCTACTGGTGCGGATTTTCAGCAGATAGTCGAATGATCCCGCGATCATGTGGCATTGCTCGATTTCCGGGACGGACATCACCGCCTGATTGAAGGCGCTGAGGGCGCGTTCCGTGGTATCGGTTAGCTTGACTTCGGCAAAGGCGACGTGTTCCAGGCCCAGTTTGCTGGCATTCAGGATGGCGCGGAAGCCTTGGATATAGCCCTCGTCCTGGAGCCGTTTCAGCCGCACCTGGCAGGGGCTTTTCGACAGCCCGACCTGGCGCGCCAGTTCTGTGACTGGCAGTCGCCCATCCGACGACAGAATCGAGAGGATTTTTCGGTCGATACGGTCCAGTTCGTCTTTGGGTATGTGTAAATCCATTCTATCGGCCCTTGTTTTCCCCAAAGATAAGCCAAACGGACTGTCGTACGCAAGTTTACAGGAAAACAGGCTGAGCGCTGGCTGATATGTTGGGCCTATCCATTGAAATGTGAGCGTGAGATGACCGATATGACTGTTGTTCCGTCTGCCGACCTGGCCCCTTTGCGCCGCGAAATTAGCAAGGTGCACCATCGTCCCGAAGCCGTCGTCCTGTCGGACCTGCGCGCGCGCCACGGGCCTGCAAGTTCGGCCCGTCAGTCGGCCTTTGCGCAGGCGACGTTGCTGGTGAACCGCATTCGCCGCTCCAAGAATATCGGTTTGATGGAGGTCTTCCTGTCTGAATACGGCCTGTCGACCAAAGAGGGCATTGCGCTGATGTGTCTGGCCGAGGCACTGCTGCGTGTGCCTGACCGCGAAACGATTGATGAACTGATCGAGGATAAGATCGCCCCGTCTGAATGGGGCGCGCATCTGGGGCGGTCCTCGTCGTCCTTGGTGAATGCCTCGACCTGGGCGCTGATGCTGACGGGTAAGGTGCTGAAAGAGGACGAAACCCCCGGTATCGCCACCACGCTGCACGGCGCGATTAAACGCCTGGGCGAGCCGGTGATCCGCTCGGCTGTGGCGCGTGCGATGAAGGAGCTGGGCGCGCAATTCGTGCTGGGTCAGGACATTGACGAGGCCATCCAGCGGGGCCGTGCCCGTGCGAAACAGGGGTATACGTTCTCGTATGACATGCTGGGCGAGGCGGCGCTGACCGCCCGCGATGCCGTGAAATATCACGCGGCCTATCTGGATGCGATCCGGCGTCTGGCCAGCCAGTGCACGGCGCAGGACATCCGCGACAACCCCGGTATTTCGATCAAGCTGTCGGCGCTGCATCCGCGCTATGAGGTGGGTCAACACGAGCGCGTTCTGGCGGAACTGACCGTCGCGACGCTGGACCTGGCGCTGGCCGCCAAAGAGGCCGGCATGGGCCTGAACATCGACGCAGAAGAGGCCGACCGTCTGGATCTGTCTTTGGACGTGATTCAGGCCGTTCTGTCCGATCCGCGTCTGGCCGGTTGGGACGGGTTCGGCGTGGTGGTGCAGGCCTATGGCAAGCGCGCCTCGTGGATGGTGGACTGGCTGTATGCGCTGGCGCAGACCCTGGACCGCAAGATCATGGTTCGTCTGGTCAAAGGCGCCTATTGGGACACTGAAATCAAGCGCACTCAGGTCGAGGGGCTGGACAGCTTCCCGGTTTACACCCGCAAACAGGCGACGGATGTGGCCTATGTCTGCTGTGCTGCGCAGCTGCTGGGCATGACCGACCGGATCTATCCGCAATTTGCCACGCATAACGCGCATACCGTTGCGGCGGTGTTGCAGATGGCCAACGGGCAGCCCTTTGAATTCCAGCGCCTGCATGGCATGGGCGAGGCGCTGCATGATCTGGTAAAACACGATAACAGCACCCGCTGCCGGATCTATGCCCCCGTCGGGGCGCATCGCGATCTGCTGGCCTATCTGGTGCGGCGCTTGCTGGAAAACGGCGCGAACTCGTCCTTTGTGAACCAGATCGTGGACCCCGAGGTCCCTGCGGAAACCGTCGTTGCCGACCCGTTTGATGCGCTTGATGCGCTGGGGGATGCCCCTGCGCCCGGCGTTGTGGCCTCTGCGGATCTGTTCGCGCCCGAGCGCGGCAATGCCAAGGGCTGGGACCTGCACGACACCCGTGATCTGGCCGCGATCCAGACCGCCCGCGCGCCCTTTGCCGATGCCACCTGGCAGGCTGGCCCGCTGACCGTGACGCCGGCGCTGGACGGCCCGGTGCGCTCGGTGGTGAACCCGGCGCGACCCGCCGACACCGTGGGTCACGTCACCGAGGCCACGTCCGACCACGCCGCACAGGCTCTGTCGGATGCACAGCCCTGGGACGCCCCCACAGCCACCCGTGCCGCCGCGCTGAACGCCGCCGCGGATCTCTACGAGGCCCATTTCGGCGAGTTTTTTGCCCTTCTGGCCCGCGAGGCAGGCAAAACCCCCAATGACGCCATCGCCGAGCTGCGCGAGGCCGTCGATTTCCTGCGCTACTATGCGGCGCAGGCCGACCACCTGACCGCCCCGGCCAAGGGCGTCTTTACCTGCATTTCGCCGTGGAACTTCCCTCTGGCGATTTTCTCGGGGCAGATCGGGGCCGCGTTGGCGGCGGGCAATGCTGTGCTGGCCAAACCGGCCGAGTCCACCAGCCTGATCGCGCACCGCGCCATTCAACTGCTGCATCAGGCCGGTGTGCCTGTGTCGGCGTTGCAGCTTTTGCCGGGGCAGGGGGGCGCCTTGGGGCCCGTCCTGACCGGCAGTGCAGACATCAACGGTGTGTGTTTCACCGGCTCGACCGCCACCGCGCAGCGTATCCAGACCAGCATGGCCACCGGCACGCCCTCGGATGCCGTTCTGATCGCCGAGACAGGCGGGTTGAACGCGATGATCGTCGACAGCACCGCCCTGCCTGAACAGGCCGTGCGCGACATCGTGGCCTCGGCCTTTCAGTCGGCCGGTCAGCGTTGCTCGGCCCTGCGCTGCCTCTATGTGCAGGAAGACATCGCAGACAGCCTGCTTCAGATGCTCTATGGTGCGATGGACGAGCAGTCCCTGGGCGATCCCTGGGACCATGCCACCGACATTGGCCCGGTCATCGACGCCCGCGCGCAGGCCGATTTTGCCGCCTATATTCAGGCCGCCCGCGACCGTGGGGATGTTCTGAAACAGATGGACGCGCCCACCACCGGGCATTTCATTGCCCCCACCGTGATTCGCGTGGATGGCATCCACCAGATGCAACGCGAGATCTTCGGCCCGGTGCTGCATGTCGCCACGTTCAACGCCACGCAGATTGACGCCGTTGTGGATGCGGTGAATGCGACTGGCTTTGGCCTGACCTTTGGGCTGCACACGCGGATTGATAACCGGGTCGAGCAAGTCGCAAGCCGGATTCGTGTCGGCAACCTCTATGTGAATCGGAACCAGATCGGCGCCATCGTTGGCTCGCAACCCTTTGGCGGCGAGGGCCTTTCTGGCACGGGGCCCAAGGCCGGCGGCCCGGCCTACCTGCCGCGCTTTGCGCAGACACAGCGGATTGCCCATGAGGCCCCCGCCGCCCCCACCGTCAAGGTCGCCGAGGTCCAGACCGTGCTGGAGCGTCTTGCCTCTCAGCTGCCCGAGCGCCTGTCGGCCACGGATCTGCCTGGCCCCACGGGCGAATCGAACCGGCTGTCGGTCTTTGGGCGCGGCATCGTTCTGTGCCTTGGTCCCACCGCCGAGGACGCCATTCAGCAGGTGCGCATCGCCCGCGATAATGGCTGTCCCGCGCTGGCCATCGCGCCTGGTGTGCCGCCTGCCTTGGGGCTGGACGGGTTTTTGCCGCGAGGGGCGTTGGAGCATCTGGACCCTGTCGCGCTGGTCGCTTTGTGGTCTGAGGATGCCGATCTGGCGTCGGTCCGTCGGGCGTTGGCCGTGCGGGATGGCGCGCTGGTCGGGCTGAGCACCGGAACCGATCTGGCAGCGCGCTGCCGATTGGAGCGCCACATCTGCATCGACACCACTGCTGCGGGTGGCAACGCACAACTTCTGGCCGCAAGCACCTGATTCTATGGCAAAACCCCGTGAGGTTGCGGACGAGTACCGTAATCCCACGGGGTTCCTACCCACTTTCCGGTATGCGAAATCCTATTTTGCACGAAAGGCTTGGCACCGCCGGTCCCTTGTACTAGCGTCCCCCTGTCAGCGGTCAGAAATGGGCCGCACTCTGGGAGGACTATCATGAAAAACCTGATGACCAAGGCCACCGTTGCGGCTCTTGCACTTGGCTTTGCCACCGAGGCAATGGCCGATGAATGGAACGTTTCAGTATGGGGCAAACGCCGCGCCTTTACCGAGCACGTTGAAAAACTGGCCGAGCTGGTCGCCGAGAAAACCAACGGCGAATTCACGCTGAATATCAGCTACGGCGGCCTGTCGAAAAACAAAGAAAACCTGGATGGGATTTCCATCGGCGCGTTTGAGATGGCGCAGTTCTGCGCGGGCTATCACCGCGATAAGAACCCCACCATCACCGTGCTGGAACTGCCCTTTCTGGGCGTGAACACGCTGGAAGAAGAGGTCGCCGTGGCCCGTGCCGTCTATGCGCACCCGGCTGCCGCCAAGGACCTGGCGCGCTGGAACGCCAAGCTGCTGATGCCGTCGCCGATGCCGCAATATAACATCGTTGGCACAGGCGAGCCTCGCGATACGCTGGCCAAGATGAACGGCATGCGCGTCCGCGCCACTGGCGGGATTGGCCAGGCGTTCAAAACCATCGGCGCCGTGCCCACATCCGTCACCGCAACCGAGGCCTATAACGCCATGGAAAGCGGCGTCGTGGACACTGTGGCCTTTGCTCAGCACGCGCATTTCGCCTATCGCACCATTGACCAGGCGACTTGGTGGTCGGCCAACCTGAACCCCGGCACCGTGAACTGTCCGGTTGTGGTTAACACCGATGCCTATGACGCGCTGCCCGCCGCCCACCGCGAGGCCCTGGACAGCTCGATCGACGAGGCGCTGACCCATTATCTGGAAAACTACGGTCAGCTGCTGACCAAATGGGACACCGTTCTGGCCGAAAAGAACGTGGCCAAGGTCATGATCTCCGAGGACGAGCTGGCCAAGTTCCGCGCCGCGGCGGCCGATCCGATCCGGGAAAAATGGCTGGCGGATATGACTGCTCAGGGGATCGACGCGCAGGGTCTGTATGACACTGTGATCAACACCCTGGCTGACGTCCGCAAGTAAGTCACAAGACATCAAAACCCGTCCGGCGGCCCTGTGCCATCGGGCGGGTCTGCCCGTTTTGGGCACCAAGAACAGCCCCAAAGGGGCGCAATCATAGGGGGGTGGCATGGCAGGTTCTGCGGCTGTGCTCGAGGACGGCTCGACCCTGAGCCGTCTGGATCAGAGACTTCACAAGATCGAGAAAATCCTGGCGTTGGTCAGCGGGTTAGCGGTGTTTTCGCTGATGGTGCTGGCGGTGGTGTCCGTGGGCGGGCGCAACCTGTTTAACGCGCCCTTGCCGGGCTATGTGGATTGGATCGAACAGGTGATGCCGCTGATTGCCTTTATGGGCGTCGCCTATACGCAGCGCGACGGCGGCCACATCCGCATGGATATTCTGGTTGGCCGCCTGAACGGGCGGCTCCTCTGGAGCGCCGAGCTGCTGACCGCCCTGATCACCCTGATCCTGATGATGTTGCTGGTCTGGGGCAGCTGGGAACATTTCCTGCGCAGCTTTGACATGAACGCCCCACTCTGGAGCCGCGACAGCTCGATTGACATTGGCATTCCGATCTGGCCGGCCAAGCTGTTGGCGCCAGTGGCGTTTTCGGTTCTGTGCCTGCGGATGTCCTTGCAGATCTGGGGCTATGGCCGCGCGCTGGTGCTGGGCCTGTCCGAACCCGTTGCCGTGCCGCTGGTCATGTCCGCTGCCGCTCAGGCCGCCGCCGAGGCACAGCACGTTGACAGCCCGACCGACCGAGGAGACGCCTGATGGAACCGATTGATATTGGCCTTTGGGTCTCGGGCTTCATGCTGCTGACAGTTGTTCTGGGGATGCGCGTGGCCTTTGCCGCCGGTCTGGCCGGGATGATCGGGCTGGTGTGGATTTTCTGGAACAAGTTCGGCTATGACCCCAGCCGCTTTTTGAAAGCCGCGACAATCGCGGTGAAAACTGCGGGCCAAGTGCCCCATTCCAAGGTGTCCAGCCAGGCGCTCAGCCTGATCCCGACCTTTATCCTGATCGGGTACCTGGCCTATTACGCGGGTCTGACCAAGGCCCTGTTCGAGGCCGCCAAACGCTGGGTCGGTTGGTTGCCGGGCGGGTTGGCCGTGTCTACCGTTTTCGCCACCGCCGGGTTTGCGGCTGTGTCCGGGGCCTCGGTTGCGACGGCGGCTGTGTTCGCCCGTATCGCCATCCCTGAAATGCTGAAAATCGGCTATGACAAACGCTTTGCGGCGGGGGTCGTCGCCGCAGGCGGCACGCTGGCCAGCCTGATCCCGCCGTCCGCGATCCTGGTGATCTATGCGATCATCGTTGAACAAGACGTGGGCAAGCTGCTGCTGGCGGGCTTTATCCCCGGTGCGTTTTCGGCCGTTATCTATGCCGGTCTGATCATCGGCATGGCGCTGCTGATCCCCAATTTCGGCCCCCCGGTCAAAGGCTTCACCTGGAAACAGCGCTTGGCCGCGTTGCCGCCGGCCTTTCCGATCTTCTTTGTGGTGCTGATCATCATCTTCTTTATCTACAACCCCTTCGGCGGAGACGCCTGGGGCACCCCAACCGAGGGCGGCGCGCTGGGGGCCTTTGTGGTCTTCCTGATGGCGCTCTATCGCGGGATGCGCTGGGAGCAGCTTAAGGATGCGCTGCTGGAAACCGCGAAACTGTCGGCGATGATTTTCACCATCATCTGGGGCGTGCTGATCTATGTGCGGTTCCTGGGTTTTGCGGATCTGCCGCACGCGTTTTCCGATTGGATCACCTCGTTGGATCAATCGCCGATGCTGACGCTGATTTTCATCCTGCTGGCCTATGCCGTGCTGGGGATGTTCATGGATGCGATCGGGATGCTGCTGCTGACGCTGCCTGTGGTTTATCCCGCCGTCATGGCCCTGAACGGAGGCGAATCCGTTGCCGCCGCCGACAGCGCCTTTGGCATGTCCGGGCCGATGTGTGCGATCTGGTTCGGCATTCTGGTGGTCAAAATGGCCGAGTTCTGCCTGATCACGCCGCCCATCGGGCTGAACTGTTTCGTTGTGGCCGGTGTGCGTGACGACATCAGCGTTCAGGACGTGTTCCGTGGTGTGACGCCGTTCTTTGTGGCCGACGCGGTGACGATCGGCTTGCTGATTGCGTTCCCGTGGATCGTGCTGTGGTTGCCGTCACTGGCGTAAACAGGGCGTTCAGACCGGCTCTGCCTGGGATCAGACCGCGACCAAGTGGTTGTCCCAGGCGATTGTCCCTGCCTGCAAAACCGTGGGCTGGGCGTTGTTGAACCGGATGATCCGGCCCGTGCCCGCCGTGGCCAGAAACCCTGTGCTGGTGTGGTTCAGCCCGCAAACGTCCTCTTCGGTGACGTGCCAGGCGAATGCGCCGGTCTGGGTGTCAAACACATGGATCATCCCCCCGCGCGGCGAGGAAATCGCCACCTGCGCACCGTCCCCTGAAAACGCGATGGACCCGGCATAGCCCTTCAGTCTGTGGTGCAGATCTGCGGGCGCCTGACCCAGGATCGGCGCCGTGCCCTGACCGGGCCGGTACAGCCCGACCAGCGGCGGATGGTCCGTCGGGTTGCCCTGCCATTGCATCGCAAAGGCCAGCTGGCCGTCCTGTCGGATCGCCATATGCCGGATCGAGTTCAGCCGCAGATCAGGTGTCAGCTCGGTCAGTTCCAGCAGCGCGCCAGTGTCATCAATCAACGCCAGATTGGCCCGCATTGTCGGCAGGTTCAGCGCCGTGCGCCCGCTTTCGGGATGGGTGTCGATGCCGCCATTGGCCACCACGAACTGATCCGTCCCCGGCAGGCGCAGCATGTCATGCGGACCCACCCCGCCCGAGCTAAATTCATCCACGCGTTTGTATCCGCGCGCCCGGTCCCAGACGCCGATCACACCGCGCCCGTTCTCATAGTCATTCTCGGGGGTGAACATCAGCCGCCCATCGGACGAAAACACCCCGTGCCCATAGAAATGCCGCCCCTCGGGGCTGTGTAGCTTGGCCAGTATGTCGCCGTTGCGGCAATCAATCACCTGCGCAAATGTGCCGGGGCGGCGGGCAAAGGCCACCACTTCGGCGCGCTCTGGGTGGGCGGCTGCGGCGTGGCCGCGTCCGGGCATCGGGATGGAAAACACCGTCTGTCCCTGCGCCCCCAGCCCGATCAGCCGGTATCCATCCCCCGCGCGCGCCGCCGAGATAAACCGAGGCGCGCCCACATCCGCCCAGCTTGCGCCCGAGGCCAACCCGCTGGCCATCAATCCCGCCAGAAATCCGCGCCGCGTTGTCATGGCCTCAGTCCCCGTCCAGGGCGTTAAACCCTGCGGCTACGCCCAGTTTCTTGCCGATGTTGGCCAGTTGCTGTTCGCGGATCAGATCCAGCGATTGTTTCAGGATCTCCAGCTTCAGCCGTTTTTGCGGGTCCTCGACCCCGGCAAAGACCGGATCCTCCAGTGCGCGGGCCTGCGTCAGCGCCGCGTCAAAGGCCTGGGTCACATCCGCGACCAATGCGTCGTCGCCTGCGGACAGGATCAGCGCCAGCTCGCGCAGCGCGGCAATCGACAGCTCCACATGGCGCTGGGACCGGCCCGAGCGGTGCGCCTCGGCGCGTTTCGGGCGTGGTTTGTCAAACGTCCCCAGCGGCCGCCCCAGACGCGTGTCCGAGGTAAACTGCAACCCCGTGGCCAGCGCCTTGAACAGCTCTTGTTTGACCTCGTCGCTGGTGTGATAGGGCGAATATTCGCTGCCCGGTGTCAGCATCAGGGCCGCATAGCTGTCGCGCCAGTCACGCTCGATCGCGCTGGTGGTGGCGGCGACATCGGCGGTCAATGCGCGCGTCAACGCGCAGCCATATCCTGCGTCCGTCTGGAACCTGTCGTCGAACATCACGTATTCCAGCGCGTAAAACCCCCGCGCCGCGATCGAAACCGAGGCCATCCCCCCCGGCGTCGTGATGATCGGGTCCTGTTCGGCGAACAGCTTGCTCAGGGTTTTCGGCGTTGTGCCCCGGCTGTCGGGCCAATAGGCCAGCGCAAAGGCGCGGCTTTCGGTTTCGGTGGGGCCAAACCGCAGGTGGCTGATCTGGATCCAGTCGTCAAAGGCCGCGCCCCAGGCCGATTGCAGCGCCGCATCCGTCGGGTCGCAGGTTTCCGCGGCCAGATTGGCCATCCGCGCGGCCGAATCTGACAGCGCCGCGAATCCCGGCAGGATCTGGATCTGGATGGCCTGTTCGGCTTCGGTTGGGGCGGTGTCTGCGGTGGCCGCACAGGGCAGGGCGATCACAGCGGCGGTCAGCAAGGGCTTGAACATTCAAAGACTTTCCAGAAATGCGATCAGGGCGTCCCGGTCGGTTGCATCCAGTTGACGAAAACGGTTTCGGGCAGGCAGAGCCTCTCCTCCATGCCACCAGATCGCCTCGCGGATCGAGCGCGCCCGGCCGTCATGCAGGAAATATTCCGTTCCCGAGACCTGTTTGGTCCTTCCCATACCCCAAAGCGGCGGGGTGCGCCACTCACGACCTGTTGCGCGGTGTTCGGGACGGTGATCGGCCAGGTCCGGCCCCATATCGTGCAACAGGAAATCCGAATAGGGCCAGATCATCTGAAAACTGCGCAGCGGATCGTCCGCACGGCGCTCTGTGACAAACGCGGGCTGATGACAGGCCGCACAGCCCAGATCCATGAACAGATCGCGCCCTTCGATCACGGCCTGCGGCGCGCGGCGCTGGGGCACGGCCAGCCCGGCCACATAGGCCGTGGTCAGGTCCAGCCCGGTGGCGTCCAGCTCGAATTCGCGCGCGTCCCTGTCGCCATGCGGGGCGGTGTGGCACGCGTCCTGCGCGGCGGTGCAATCCCCCCAGGGCTCTGGAAACAAGGGCGAGGAAATCCCGATATCATGCGCAAACGCATCCGCCACCTGATCGCGCAGCGTCGCGTTCCCCGCCTTCCAGCCATAGCGTCCCAGTGTCGGTTGGCCCGTATCGCGCGAGGGCACGATATTGGCGCGCCCCGAAATTCCGTCGCCATCAGCATCATCGGGATCGGCCAGGGCCAGAATATCCTCGGGGCGGATCGCATCAATCAGCCCCATCCCCAACAAAGCAGGCGCCAGTCGCGGGCTCAGCATCGTCGCATCGGACAGAGCCATCCCCGGATCATAGTCGGGGCGGCGCAGGGCGACCCCATCCACGATTTGCTCTTGATACCGGACGCTGGGCTGTCCTTCGGGGGATGCGCCGGTGATCGCATCGGTCTGGACCTGACCGCCGAATTCCGGGTCGGGCAGGGTGGCCAGATAGTCTTTGATCCCGTGGCTATCGCCGCCGGGCACGGACAATCGTATCAACAGCGATACCGGCAGGGGGCCGTCGCCCTGCGGGGCCGCGCCGCGCCCGTTGCCCGGATGGCACATCGCACAGGATCGCGCGTTATACAGCGGCCCCAACCCGTCCGAGGCCCGCGTGGACGAGGGCGACTGCACCCAGAATTTCTGAAACATTGCCTCGCCCAGCACGAAATCCATCGCGCGGGCGTCATCCAGCCCCGGCAAGGGCATCGCAAAGGCCCGTTCGGGCGCAAAGCCTCCGCGCAGCGTGGCCTTGCCGCCGGGATTGCCCTCATAGGGGTTCTGCTCGCCGGGGGTCATTTCCATCGCGGCGGCGATCCGGGCAGCCTCGGGGCGGGGGCTGTCTGCTTGCGCTACGTTAAAAACCAGACTGGCCACGCAAAGCGCAGCCAGCCCAGCAGGACGCATGATGTGCCTGTACTGTGTCATGATACCCCGAGGTTACTGGAACACCGCATTCGGTGCATCCAGGCTGTCGGATCCTTCGATCTCCAGCTGGTTCAGACCCAGGGTTGTCACGATCCGCTCGATTGATTTTGTCTGCGCGATCAGGCCGTTAACGCCGCCCATGATCAGCGCCTCGCCTTTTTCATTGCCGCGCTCCAGCATCTGATCATAGGCAAAGCCACCGTCCGCCGCAGCCTTCAGTGCGCCCAAAGCCTGCATCGTTTCGTCCAGGCGTGCGGTCATTTCCACGTTCAGCGCCGGGTCCTTGGCCGCGACCAGATCCGCCAGCGATGCCCCGCTCACAACCGAGCCATCCACCCGGGTATAGCTGCCCAGATACACGTTCTGGATGCCCTTGCCGTCATAGTAGTGGCTGTTGTGCGTGTTATCCGAGAAACAGTCGTGCTCTTCCTCGGGGTCGTTCAGCAGCAGGCCCAGACGCATCCGTTCGCCGGCCTGTTCGCCGTAGGACAGGCTGCCCATGCCGGTCAGCATCGCGCTCAGCCCGGCCGAGCCATCCTGCATCAGTTCGGCCCGCGCGGCGCCGCCCTCTTGCCATTGCGCGGTCATCCATTCCAAATCGCTGACCAGAAGATCCGTCGCGGCCTTCAGATAGTCGCCGCGCCGGTCGCAATGGCCACCAGTGCAGGCGTCTCCGGTTGCGTAATCCGTCCAGGGGCGTTCACCTGCGCCGACGTCATGGCCGTGCAAATCCTGCCCCCACAGCAGGAATTCAATCGCGTGATAGCCCGTCGCCACGTTGGATTCGATGCCGTCTGCCTCTTGCAGGGCCGTTTCCAGCAAGGTCGGCGTGATCTGTGTGGCATCCACCATCTGCCCGCCCAGTTCGAACTTGGGCGTCGCCACCACGTTCAACGAGGCATATTCGTTTTCGTCCGACGGGCCGACATAGCTGCCCGCGTCCACATAGTCGATCAACCCCTCGTCCAGCGGCCAGGCGTTCACCTTGCCCTCCCAGTCATCCACGATGGCATTGCCGAACCGGTAAACCTCGGTCTGCTGATAGGGCGCGCGCGCCGCCAACCAGGCCGTCCGCGCCGCCAGCAACGCCGCCTCCGAAGGAGCGGCGATCAGCACCTCGACGGCGGCCTGCAGGGCCTGTGCGGTGATCAGGCTGTCCTCGTATTTGGCGGCTGCGATGTCGGCATAGGTGTCCAGCACGGCGTTTGCCTGCGGGGCCTCGGCCAGGCTGGATGTCGCGCTCAGGCTCAGTGCCAGGGCCGTCGAAGTCAGAAAGATGCGTTTCATGGTGTCGTGCCTTTGTTGGTCGTCAGAGAAGGGGTTATTTCGTCAGGATCAGCTTGCCCGCACGGGTGATGCGCAGGCTATAGACCTGATCGCCCAGCACGATGCGTGCCTGGGTGCCGCCGCTGGTCAGGTCCTCGGCGTGATGGGTGGGAATCGAATCGGGCACCGAGACCGCGCCATCGCGGTTCAATCGCATGTTGGTCATCGGGTCGCCTCCGGGTTTTCAAGCCGGTCCCAGAACCAGTCCAGACAGATTGCGGCGGACAGGCCCGCCTCGGTCAGGATCTGGTGCAAAGTATATCTATCTTCGGCCGGGCCGCTGCAAAGCGGGGGCTGTCCGGCCAGCGAAGGTCGCGCGTTTCTCATTTCGGACATCCCTAAAGTGATCAGTTGGATCGGGCTGACCGCAGGCGCGGCTGGCTGGACATGAGATATAACTGATGAAAAGAGTCGGATTAGTCAACCCGAGTCTTTTTGTCGGGTTAAATTTTCTGCGCCCCGCGACGTCATCCCCGCCCTTTGCCTGCAAAATCAGCGTTTGGCGCGGCTCTGGCACCGGGCGGCGGGCTGCGATAGAACGGCGCCATGAAACACACGCTCTCCTCGCTCAGCGCGCTGGCCTCTTTGCCGTTCGACGACATCATCGACGTGCGCGCGCCCAGTGAATACGCCGAGGATCACATCCCCGGAGCGATCTCTCTGCCGGTTCTGTCCGATGCCGAGCGCGCCGAGGTCGGCACCATCTATGTCCAGCAAGAGCCCTTTGTCGCCCGCAAGCTTGGCGCGGCGCTGGTGGCGCGGAACGCCGCCGCCCACCTTCAGGGGCCCTTGGCCGATCGTCCCGGCGGTTGGCGTCCGCTGGTCTATTGTTGGCGCGGCGGGCAGCGGTCGGGGTCTTTTGCCTCGATCCTGGCGCAGATCGGCTGGCGGGTTGGGCTGATCGACGGGGGGTACAAGGCCTATCGCCGTCTTGTGGTTCAGGCCATGTATGAAACGCCCCTGGCGCTGCGGGTGGTGCTGTTGGATGGCGGGACCGGAACGGCGAAAACCCGGTTGCTGGCCCATCTGTCGGCCCAGGGCCAGCAAGTGCTGGATCTCGAGGCCTTGGCGCAGCATCGCGGCTCTTTGCTGGGCGGGGTGCCCGGCGGACAACCATCGCAAAAGCGGTTCGAGTCGCGCGTCGCCATGGCCCTGGTCGCGATGGACCCGACGCGCCCGGTGTTCATCGAGGCCGAAAGCTATAAAATTGGCGCGCGGATGATCCCGCCCATGCTGTGGCAGGCGATGCTGCGCGCCGATCATATTCGCGTCACGGCCCCGCTCGAGGCCCGCGCCCGCTATCTGGTCGACACCTACGCCGATCTCCTCTCTGACCCCGAGGCGCTGCATACCTCTTTGGGCATACTGGCGCGCTTCCACGGGCATGCACAGGCGGCCCAATGGCAACAGATGGCGCAGGCGCGACAGTTCCAGACCCTCGCCGCGCAACTTGTCGCCCAGCACTATGATCCGGGCTATCGTCGTTCCTCGCGCCGCGCGAGCGCGCCGCTAGAGGTGGTGGATTTGCCCGCGTTGGACGAATCTCACTTGCAAGATGCTGCCCAACGTATCGTCCAGGTCTTATCAGGCGGTTAACGGCAGCAGATCACCGGCGGCCCTTCGATCATCCGTCCGATCTGGACTGCGCGGATGCCCTGCGCGTGCAGCTGCGCCATGATCTGTGGGGCGTCCTGTGCTGAAACCGCCGCCAGCAATCCGCCCGCGGTCTGCGGATCGTGCAACAGTGCCGCCTTTGGGCCGGTCGCGGTTGTCACCGGTGCATGCATTAGGTTCGACGCGTATATCGTTGATCTTACGCCTTTTTCAGACATCTCCAATGCGCCATCATAGACCGGAAGATCGCCAAGATCGATCTTTGCACCCAGGCCCGAGGCCCGGCACATCGCCTGCAAATGCCCTGCCAGCCCGAACCCGGTGACGTCCGTCATCGCGTGCGCATCGGCCAGGATTTCGGCTGACTTCTGTTGAGGCTCCGCCATCGCCGCCAGCATTTTCGCCACATGGCGGCCGTTGGCCTTGGCCTGCATTTCTGCGGCCAGCAGCACCCCGGTGCCCAGCGGTCGGGTCAGGATCAGCACGTCGTCGGGTTGCGCGCCTGCCTGAGTAATGGCGTGATCGACCAGCCCTGTGATGGTGAAACCTATCGTCATTTCAGTGCCTTGGGTTGAATGTCCTCCAACGATCTCGGCCCCGGTTGTTGCGAAAACAGCGTTCGCCGCGCCCATGATTTCAGCCATCGTGCGCGCCTGAAGCGCCTCGGACATGCGCGGCAGGATGACGGTCGCCAGCACCGCTTGCGGCTGCGCGCCCATCGACCAGATATCCCCCAGCGCATGCACCGCTGTGATCCGCGCCATCAGCGCCGGATCCTCGGTAAATGACTTCAGGTGATCGGTTGTAACCACCTGTTTTTGATTGCCAATTTGCAGGACGGCCGCGTCATCTCCGCGTCCGGTCAGCACATCCGCGCGCTGCCGTTCGGGCAGATCGGCCAGGGTTGCCGACAGCGTGCCAGCGCCCACCTTGGACCCGCAGCCACCGCAAATTGGCTGTCCGTCGCCCAGTTCATTGGTCACGCCCTGGGTTAAAACGGGTGGTAATTCTGGATGAGCCATGTCCGGTAACTCGCGGAACATATTCATGAATTTCTGGTCGATCCGGTTTTTTAGCCGCCACAGCCACGGCCCTTGCCAGATGCGCCCCCATTTTTCCGCCAGCGCCGCGCGGCGCCCCAGCGAGATCAGCTTCAGATAGTCTTTTTGCGGGTGGAATGGCCGTAAATCATGTCCGATCAGCCGTCCACGCAGGTTATCAAACAACACCGGAGCCTCGCGCACCGCGTAGACCCCAGCCTTGGGGCGTGGCGCATGGGTCAGATGCGCGCAATCACCCACAGCAAACAGGTCTTCGTGCCCCTGTACCTGCAAGGTCGGCCCTACGTCGATGAACCCATCCGTCAGCGGCAGCCCCGTGTCGCGCAGCCACGGCTGAGGCACGGCACCCGTGACACCAATGGTCAGCCCGGCGGGCAGGATTTTCCCGGTTTCCAGGCGCGGGCCCTCTGGGGTAATTTCAGAAATAAATGCATTAGTTCTGATTGTTACGCCATTATCCTCAAGTGATGCTTTAAGATGCTCGCGCGGTTTGGCATCGGCGGACAGGATCGTGTCCGAGGCCTCGATCAGCGTCACCTGCGCCTGTCCCGTCGCCTGTTTCAGCGCATAGGCCATGGCCATCGCCAGCTCGACTCCGGCCACGCCCGCGCCGATAACGGCGACCGGATCGGCCCTGCCAATGTCCCGTGCATGCGCCAGATATGCGGCCCAGGTTTCGGCGTAGACATCCAGCGGTTTAGCGGGGGTCGCGTGCTGGGCGAAACCCGGCAGCCGAGGCAGCTCGGAGGTGATCCCCACATCAACCGAGGCCACGTCATAGGCCACCACGCGCCCATCCTCCAGCGTCACGGTTTTCGCCTGCGCATCCAGTCCGACGGCGCGCCCCAGTATCACCCGCGCCCCCGCGAAACGCGCCAGACGAACCAGGTCGATCTCCAGCTCTTCGCGCGTATAGTGCCCGGCGATATGCCCCGGAAGCATCCCCGAATAGGGCGCCGCCGGGCCGGGGTTGATCACCGTCACGCGCGTCCCCGGCAGCGGTCGCATTCCCCATTTCAGCAATACCAAAGCATGTGTATGCCCGCCGCCAATCAGCACAAGGTCGCGGGTCAGGGGGATCTGGGTCTGCATGGCGGCGCCTTCGGAACTATTCAGTTCCGGGAATGTAACGGCTTTGCGGGGCGCAGACCATGGCCGAGATGCCCTTAGGGTCTCACAAGCGCGAGAGGCGTCGATTGCTGTGCCGCGATCTGTTTGGAATGGCGGATCACCAGCACGGCCGGGTTGGCGATTTTCTGGTCCCGGACGGTGCGCGCCAGCCCCGCCAATGTGCAACGTGCGATCCGCTGGTCGGTTTTCGTCGCCGCGGCCACGATCTCGACCTCGCATTGTGCGGGGATGCCCGCGTTCAGCAGGTTGGCCTGCACCTGATCCACCTTGCTGACCGCCATGTACAGCACCAAGGTTGACCCTTCTGACGCCATCTCGGCCCAGTTTGGCGCGGGGTCTCCGGGGCGGCATTGCCCGGTGGCAAAGGTCACACGATCGGTTTCGCCCCGCTCGGTCAGGGGGCGTTTCAGGGCCGAGGCCGCAGCGCTGGCAGCAGTAATGCCAGGGATGATTTCCGCAGGGATTCCATGGGTCTGGGCGGCGTTCAGTTCCTCTGTCGCGCGGCCAAAGACGGACGGATCACCGGATTTCAGCCGCACCACCCGTTGCCCTTGCAGGGCCGCGCTGACGATGACTGCGTTGATCCGGTCCTGAGGCCAATCAGGCGTGCCCAGCGATTTGCCCACATAGATGCGCTCGGCCTGAGGGTTGGCCATCGCGACGACCTCGGGGTCAACCAGCCGGTCATAGAACACCACATCCGCCTGTTGCAGCCGGTTCAGCGCCCGCAGGGTCAGCAGATCCGCCGCCCCCGGACCCGCGCCCACCAGCGATAGCCGCCCCACGGCGGGGTGCCGGGTCATTCCGCGGCCTCTTGCAGGCGGGTGCTGGCCAGCAGAGCGGCCAGTTCAGGCTTGCATGATCCGCAATTCGTGCCCGCGTTCAGCGCGGCACCGATCTGTTCGACGCTGACCAGTTTTTGTTCGGCGATGGCGGCCAGAATCGTGTTTACGCCCACGTCGAAACAGGCGCACAGGATCGCGCCGGGGTCGGGGCGGTCTGCACCGGGGCGTCCGGCCAGCGCGCCGCTTGGATCTCCGCCCAGCATATGCGCCATGTGGTTGCGCGCGACCTGGACGGGGTCGGCAGCGGCGAACAGCGCGCCCACCAGACGGCCATCCTGCACCAATGCAATGCGCGCGCTGCCCTTGGCCGGGTCCAGCATCGTCAGCGCCTGCGCGTCGGGCGCGTTCAGCAATTTGCGCGCGTAGCTTTCCCAGTCGTCGGGCGCCGTGGCCGAGGCCAGCTCGATCCGCCAGCCGGTGGTGGCGCGGGCCTGCGCCCAGTATTCCGTGTCGGCGTTTGGTTCGCTTATCGAGACGGCGAACCCGTACCATTTGGCGTCGAACCGTTCGATCTGCACGACCGAGGCCTTGGATTCCGGCTGTCCCGATACCGGGTCCGTATGCGCCGCGACCAGCGTGTCCACCCGCCCAGCCGAGGCATATTGCGCGGTCCAATGCATCGGCGCGAACACCTGTCCCGGCGCGACGCGATCGGTGATCAGTGCCCGCAACAGCCCCGTGCCCTGCGGGCTGCGGACCTGGACAATATCGGCCGGGTTCACATCCAGACGCGCGGCATCTGTGGGGTGGATTTCCAGAAAGGGCTCGCCCAGGTGTTGCGACAGGCGCGGGGATTTGGCGGTGCGTGTCATCGTGTGCCAGTGGTCGCGCACCCGCCCTGTGTTCAGCCGGAACGGATAGGCCGCGGACGGGGTCGACAACGGCGCGCGGAAATGGATCGGCAGCATCCGTCCCTTGCCGGTGGGGGTAAAAAACTGCCCGTCACCAAAGAACCGCCCGCCGGAACGCGCGGGGGTGACGGGCCAGTAGACGGGGTCCAAATCGTCGAAATCAATGTCGGCCACGGTGCTGAGCCCGGAAATATCAAAGTCCCGCCCCAGTTGCCCCGCGATCCCCGACAGGGCGGCGTATTCGCGGAAAATCTCGGCGGGCGAGGCGTAATCGAATGCCGCGTGCCAGCCCATCCGGCGGCCCACATCGGCCAGGATGTCCCAATCGTGGCGCGCCTGTCCTGGCGCCTGCAAGAACCCCCGCTGCCGCGAGATACAGCGTTCCGAATTCGTGACCGTGCCGTCCTTTTCGCCCCAGCCCGTCGCGGGCAGGACCACATGCGCCAGCTTGGCCGTGTCCGTGTCCGCCGTCAGGTCGCTGACCACGACGAAATCACAGCCCTCCAGCGCGGATTTGACCGCGTCGGCATCGGGCATCGACACCGCAGGGTTGGTGCAGATCACCCAGATCGCCTTGATCTGGCCGGTGCCCACGGCGTTGAACATGTCCACGGCCTTCAGCCCTGCGGCTTCGGGCATCTGCGGTGCGTTCCAGAATGTTTTCACCGCCGAGCGATGCTGCGCGTTTTCCAGATCCAGATGGCACGCCAGCATATTCGCCAGCCCGCCAACCTCGCGCCCGCCCATGGCGTTGGGCTGGCCGGTGACAGAAAACGGCCCCATGCCCGGCTGACCAATCCGTCCCGTCGCCAGATGGCAGTTCAGGATCGCGTTCACCTTGTCCGATCCGGCGCTGGACTGGTTCACCCCCTGAGAATACACCGTCACGACTTTCTCGGTGCCGATCCACATGTTGCAGAACTTGCGCAGCTCGGCCTCGCTCAGCCCTGTGACGCTGCTATCGCAGCTGCTGGCTGCATCCAGCGCGTCGTCAAAGCCCTCGATATGCTGGCCCACGAATGCGGAATCCACGGCGCCTTGTTCCTGAATTTCCACCAGCAGCCGGTTGAACAGGGCCGCGTCGCCGCCCGGTGCGATCGCCAGATGCAGATCCGCAATATCCGAGGTCGCCGTCCGCCGCGGGTCGATATTCACCACCTTCATCTGCGGGCGTGCCTTTTTCGCGGCCACGATGCGCTGGTACAAAACCGGGTGGCACCACGCCAGGTTTGATCCGGTCAGCACGATCAGGTCGGCCTCTTCCAGATCGGTGTATTGGCCGGGGACCGTATCGGTGCCAAAGGCGCGTTTATGCCCCGCCACGCTGGACGCCATGCACAGCCGCGAATTCGTGTCGATATTGGCCGAGCCGATGAACCCCTTCATCAGCTTGTTGGCGACATAGTAGTCCTCGGTCAGCAATTGCCCCGAGACATAGAACGCCACGCTGTCGGGGCCGTGCTCTGCGATGGTGGATTTGAATTTTTCGGCCACCAGGTCCAGCGCCGTGTCCCAATCTGCGGGCGCCCCCTGAACCCAAGGGGACAGCAGCCGGTCCTCCAGCCAGGTGGTTTCCCCCAGCGCCGAGCCCTTCGAGCACAGCCGCCCCAGGTTTGCCGGATGCTCGGGGTCGCCCTTGATTTTGACGCCACCCTTGCCGTCCGGGCTGGCGATGACACCGCAGCCCACGCCGCAATAGGGGCAGGCCGTTTTGCAGTTGGGGGATTTTGTACCAAACTGCGGTACAAATTGTACGTTTTGCATCATTCTTTCCCCTTGGGCGGTGGTCTGGCCCAGCCCCACAGGGCTGGGCAATTCTGTGTGTTTCGCCGTTGCAGCTTCGGATTATCCGGTCAGGCTGCAACGGCCTCCATGGGGTCCGCGGGGGGCCCCCCCTGATAGTCGGGCCCAAAGATCAGCGTCTCGCGTATCGGGCTGATATCGGCGCCGTCGCGGATCAGGTTATAGACCCAGCCCCCGTCGGATGTGTCGCCGTACATGACGGCTCCGATGATGGTATTATCTTTCAAAATCAGCCTCTTATATGATCCGGTCGAGGGATCATGCAGGGTGATGTCCTCGCGGTCGTCGCCCGTGGCAAAGTCGCCTGCGCTGAACAGATCACAGCCTGTGACCTTCAGTTTTGTGGACACTTCTTTGCTGACAAATCGCGCGTCCTGACCCAGCAAGGTCTTTGCGACGACGGCTGCCTGATCGTACAAGGGCGCCACCAGTCCGAACAGCGCGCCGTTATGTTCGACGCACTCGCCCAAGGCCAATACATCCGCGTCAGACGTAACCATTTGATCATTCACAACAATTCCGCGACCAACTGTCAACTCGGCCGCCGTTGCCAGCGCCGTTGCCGGACGAATGCCGACGGCCATCACCAACAATTCGCAGGGCAGGGTGGTCCCATCTGCCAGCTTCAACCCGGTGACATGGCCGTCCTCGCCCAGGATCTCCTCAGAGTTGGCGCTGCACATCACCGAAATTCCTCGGTCTGTCAGGGCCTTACGCAACAGAAAGCCCGCCGCGGGATCCAGTTGGCGCTCCATCAGGTGGTCCATGATATGCACCACCGTGACGTCCACGCCGCGCGCCTGCATACCTGCCGCAGCCTCCAGTCCCAATAGCCCGCCGCCGATCACAACGGCCTTGGCGCCGGGGGTCAGACCCAGGTTGATCATCCGCTCGGTGTCCTCCAGATCGCGATAGGCGATGACGCCTTTCAGATCGTGGCCCGGCAGCGGGATCATGAACGGGGTCGAGCCCGTGGCGATCAGCAGTTTGTCATAGGCGACCTCGCCCTGTTCACCGATGACGACTTTGCGGGCGCGGTCGATTTTCAGCACTTTTTCGCCAAAGCGGCAGGTGACCCCATGCGACGCGTACCAATCGGCATCATGGGTGACGATTTCCTCGTAGGTTTTTTCGCCGGCCAGTACCGGGGACAGCATCAGCCTGTTATAGTTCCCGCGCGGCTCGGCGTTAAAAAGCGTTATATCATAAGCGCTTGGGTTGGTTTCAATCAGGTGCTCCAACGCCCGCCCAGAGGCCATGCCCGCACCAATCACGACAAGTTTCGGTGCCATATTCATTCTGCCGCCGCCGGATATGCAGCATCAATCATGACGCTGGACAGGGTCGTGTAGGCCGCGCCCCAGGCGGTTTTCACCTCTGGGGTAAAGGCATCTCCCAGGCCGGTTTCCAGCGTGTAGATCAGCGCCTCTCCGACCGAGCCATAGTCCTGCGGCCGCACGCCATAGTCCACGTGTTTGACCGCCAGTTGCTGCGCCACGGGGACGATTTTTTCCAAATCACGCAGCCCGTTTACGACGACACCCAGCGTGGTCATCAGCTTCATGCCCTGATCGCTCATGTTGCCTTTGAAATAGGGTTTCACCTCGGGGGCGATATCGAAAAGACGGGCGTAAAAGATCTCGGCGGCTTGCGCCTTGATCGGTGCGACCTTGGCGAAACTGTCTTGAACAAGTTGGATCTGAACGTCTTCCATGGGCTTACTCCGCTGCGAAGGCTTTGGGTTTGGCTTGGGCTTTGGGTTTTGCGCCGTGTTCATATTCTTCAAGGAAATCAAGTACTTCCTGGCGATAGTTATAGTAGTCCGGGTGTTCCAACAGTGCCTTGCGAGAGCGCGGGCGCGGCAAATCCACGTCGACGATTTTACCGATGGTCGCCTGAGGCCCGTTGGTCATCATGACCACGCGGTCGGCCAGCAGGATCGCCTCGTCCACGTCATGGGTGACACAGACGGCGGTGACTTTGGTGCGGTCCCAGACTTCCATCAGGACCTCTTGCAACTCCCAGCGGGTCAGGCTGTCCAGCATCCCAAAGGGTTCGTCCAGCAGCAGCAATTTCGGCGACAAGGCAAAGGCGCGGGCAATGCCGACCCGTTGCTTCATGCCGTTTGACATCGAATGAGCGGGGCGGTCCATGGCGTCGGCCATGCCCACGCGTTCCAGGTAATATTCCACCACGTCCTGACGCTCGGCTGTGCTGGCTTTGGGGTACACTTTGTCCACCCCGATGGCGCAGTTTTCCCGCGCGGTCAGCCAGGGGAACAGGTTCGGCGACTGGAACACCACGGCGCGCTCGGGATCGGCTCCTTCGACGTGGCGACCGTCCAGTTTGATCGCGCCCTTTGAGATGTCATTCAGCCCAGCTGCCATCGTCAACACGGTGGATTTGCCGCAGCCCGAGTGCCCGATCAACGAGATGAACTCGCCCCGGTTCATCTTCAGATTGAAATCTTCGACCACGGTCAGCGGGCCTTTGGGGGTCGGATAGACCTTGTGCAGCTGCGAGAAATCCAGGAAATTCCGGTCGATCATGCCCTTCTGCGCGTCGGTGACGGCGGTCGGCAGATCTGCATCGGGCGTGCTGGGGGCGTGGATCGGCTGAACGTCTGGTAACAGGCGGGTGCCTTCGGCCTTGGCCTCGATGCCCACGTCCATCAGGTAATTGGTCACTTCGGCACGCAGTGTCTTGAACCCGTCGTGGTGGTTCATTTCCATCCGGTCACGGGGGCGGGGGATGTCCACTTTGAACGCGTCGCCCAACGTTCCATCGGGGTTCAGCGGTATGATGCGGTCTGCCAGGATGATCGCCTCGTCCACGTCATTGGTGATCAGGACGCAGGTCTTCTTGTCGGCTTCCCAGATGTGTTCGATCTCATCCGCCAGATTGGCGCGGGTCAGTGCATCCAGCGCGGACAGCGGTTCGTCCAGCAGCAGGACTTCGGGGTTCATGGCCAGGGCGCGGGCGACGTTTACCCGCTGGCGCATTCCGCCCGACAATTCCGCAGGACGGCGGGTTGCGGCGTGGGGCAGCCCCACCATTTTGACGTAATGGGCGACTTTTTCGGCCTTTTCCGCTTTGGACAGGCCAGGAAATACCGTGTCGACCGCCAGGCCGACGTTGCCGTTCACCGTCAGCCACGGCATCAACGAGTAGTTCTGGAAAATCACCCCTCGTTCCCGTCCTGGGCCGGTGATGGGTTTGTCCAGATAGGTGACTTCGCCTTTGGAGGGGCTTTCCAGCCCCGCCATAAGGTTGATCAGCGTGGTCTTGCCCGAGCCAGAGAAGCCCAGCAACACCAGGAATTCACCCTCTTCGACATCCAGGTTGATGTTTTTCAGGACGTGCTGGGCATTGGTGCCCTGACCGAAGCTTTTCGAGACGTTCTTGAAAGAGATGACAGCCATTTTGATCACCGATTATTCGAGAAGGTAAACAGCGACTGAAGGGCGTACATTACGCGATCCAGCAAGAAGCCGATGATGCCGATGGTGAACACGGCAACCATGATCTTGGCCAGCGACTGAGAGCTACCGTTCTGGAACTCGTCCCAGACGAATTTGCCCAGACCGGGGTTCTGCGCCAGCATTTCAGCGGCGATCAGCACCATCCAGCCCACGCCCAGGGACAGACGCAGCCCGGTGAAAATCAGCGGCAGGGCCGAGGGCAGCACCAGCTTGGTGATCTTGGTATAGGTGTTCATTTTCAACACCTTGGACACGGCGACCAGATCCTTGTCGATCGAGGCAACCCCCAGCGAGGTGTTGATCAGCGTCGGCCACAGCGAACACAGCGTCACCGTGATGGCCGAGATCAAGAAGGATTTCGAGAACATGCCGTCATTGCTGGACACGGTGGCGGACACGATCATGGTCACGATCGGCAGCCAGGCCAGCGGCGAGACAGGTTTGAAAATCTGCACAATGGGGTTCACGGCGGCGTTCGCAGTCTTGGACAGGCCCGCAGCGATGCCAACAGGCACAGCGACGGCCGTCGCGACCAAGAAGCCAAAGAACACGGTTTTGATCGAGGTCCAGATCTGCATGTAATAGGTGGGTTTGCCGGTATAGTCGCGGTGCTTGACCTTGTCGGCCTTGCCTGCGGCGATCAGCTTGTCGTTGCGCACATCCTGCCGTTCGTAAAATGCGGCCTCTTTTTCTTTTTCGTTCAGGTGATCTTGGTGCAGATTGATCACTTGTTCCCAGACGGCGGCGGGGCCGGGGATCGCGCCCAGGGATGTCTGTACCTTCGGAGCCATAATGCCCCACAGCATCAAGAAGGCCAGGATTGCCAGCACAGGAACCCCCAGCAATTGCCAGATTTCCTTGCCTTGAGCCTTGGGGTTATCCCCGGCGATTGCCTTTAGGATCGGGGTGATCCAGGCAAGGCCCAGCACTTTGAACCAGGCGTCCAATTTGTTGATGCGCGTGAACATTCTCGAACGGCGCGCTTCCTTTTCGGCGGCTTTGTCAGCCTCGGACAGGGTGTGGGGGTCAATGGCGGTCATGTATCTGATCCTGCGGGTTCACGTTTGAATGTGGGCCGGGCGTAAGGGGAGCGAGCCGCCCGGCCCGAGGGCCTTAGCCCTTGACTTCGTTGCCGTCGACGATCTGAGCGCCCTTCAGGCCGATCGGCAGGCTGTCCAGATAAGCGTTCGGAGTTTTGCCGTCATACCCAATGCCGTCGATCACGTCCGCAGCAGGGGTCGGCGCCTTGTAGCCGTCGCTGTCCCAAGGGAAGTCCGCCTCGTTTGCCAGACCTTCTTCGACCAGCATTTTCGCGGCTGTCAGATAGATTTCCGGCTTGTAGACCGACTTGGCGACTTCGTCGTACCAGCTGTCAGGTTTGGCGTCCGAAATCTGACCCCAGCGGCGCATCTGTGTCAGATACCACACCGCATCCGAGTAGAACGGGTAGGTGGCGTTATAGCGGAAGAACACGTTGAAATCGGGGACGTCGCGCTTGTCGCCTTTTTCGTATTCGAACGTACCAGTCATCGAGTTTGCGATCACTTCGGCATCCGCGCCCACGTATTCCGAGCGGCTCAAGATTTCCACGGCTTCTTCGCGGTTGGCGTTGTCGTTTTCATCCAGCCAGATGGCGGCGCGGATCAGGGCCTTGGTGATGGCCAGTGTGGTTTGCGGATTTTCCTGCTGGAATTCTGCCGACAGACCGAACACTTTTTCTGGGTTGTTTTTCCACAGTTCATAGTCGGTGATCACCGGAACGCCGATGCCTTTGAACACAGCGGCCTGGTTCCACGGCTCGCCCACGCAGTAGCCATAGATCGTGCCTGCCTCCATCGTGGCGGGCATCTGCGGCGGAGGCGTCACGGACAGCAGCACGTCAGCGCCGATCTGGCCGGTCACGTTTTCGGGGCTGTAGAAACCCGGCTCCAGACCACCAGCGGCCAGCCAGTAGCGCAGTTCGTAGTTGTGGGTCGATACGGGGAACACCATGCCCATATTGAAGGGCTTGCCCTCGTCCTTGTATTTTTCGACGACGGGCTTCAGGGCGGCGGCGCTGATCGGGTGGATCGGCTTGCCGTCTGCGTCATGAGGAATGTGTTCCTTCATCTGGGCCCAGATTTCATTCGATACGGTGATGCCGTTGCCGTTCAGGTCCATCGAGAAGGGGGTAATGATATGCGCCTCGGTGCCGAAGCCGATGGTCGCGGCCAGGGGCTGACCGGCCAGCATATGCGCGCCGTCCAGGGTGCCGCCGATCACGCCGTCCAGCAGGACCTTCCAGTTGGCTTGTGCTTCCAGGGTCACGAACAGGCCTTCGTCCTCGAAATAGCCCTTCTCATAGGCCACAGCCAGGGGGGCCATGTCGGTCAGTTTGATAAAGCCGAACTTCAGTTCGTCCTTTTCGACGTCCAGCATTTCAGCAGCTGCCGGTGTGACCAGCATGGTCGTGGCTGCGAGGATAGAGGCGATACGTTTCATTATGTCTGTCCTTGTTCATGGGCTCCGACAGGCGGAACAACAAAAAAGCCGCTGACACACTCTGCGCTAGCAGAGGGTCGAGCGGCTTTGCTCAGGGATACCCGGATCATCGGGGAATTTCGTAAGACGGAACGCCCTTGTTCAGTCTTGTGTCCCATGTTGAGGGGGATTCGCGCAATGCAGCAAGTAGGAGAGACGTGTTTTCCGGTGAATTTGCTGCATCGCGGCGTTGGTGCTGCGAATTTGCCTATTTTTTGTTCACGTGGTCGAAGTGGGGTCAAAAATCTGGCCATCAAAAAACGCGTTGCTCTGTAAAAACAGCCTGCCAGTTTCCGACGGCACAGCGGTTTCCTCAGACAGAGAGCCTTCTATTTTCTCGGATGCGCCGGGCATTTCAGCCGAGGTTTTCGCCAGGTGTTGCCGGTACAGATCCGAGCGAAACACACTGCGTGCGGTCTGCATCGCCTGCGCCCGATCCAATCCCATCCGCGACGCAAGCTGCGCCCCGATCCATGCGGCCTGGCTTTTCCATGGGAATGTCGCTGCCCCATGATAGAATTCCAGGAAGTTCGGGGTTTCGCGTTCGCCGCCGCGGGCAGAGATCACCATGCGGCCCGTCAGGGCACGGTCGATGATCTCGGGGGGAACGGCGACGTATTCTTCGCGTGACAGGATTTCAGCGGCGGTGGTGCGGGCACCTTGGGTGCCCAGCCAGCGGCCCGCTCGCCAGACGGCGCGCATCAGGCGGCCCGTCAGATCGGGGTCGGCCTCGGCCCAGTCATGGCGCACAGCCAGCACTTTTTCCGGGGCAAACCCCCAGATCGCCGAACCAGGCAACAGCAATTCGCCCACTTCATTCTCTACCGCGATCGAGCCCCACGGCTCGCCGACACAGAACGCGTCAATTTCATCTGCGGCAATGGCCTGCGCCATCAGGGGGGGCGGGACGGTGCGGATATCCAGCGCTTGCGGGGCGGGCAACCCCAGAGAGTTCAGCCAATAGTACAGCAATTCAGCGTGCATCGAGAACGGAAAAGGCACCCCGATCCGCAGCTTCTGACCTGTAGAAATCAAGGCGCGACCAGCCTTTTCGGCGGATTTGAAATCGAAACCATATCCGGTGTCGCGCAGTTTGGAGGCCAGGGCCTTCGAGACCCCGATCACGTTGCCATTCACCGACATCACCGACAGGGCATCCAGCCGCGTCGTCATTCCCCCCAGTCCCAGCGCCATGGCGACAGGGGTCGGAGCCAGCATATGCGCGGCCTCGATTTGCCCCAGCGCAAGCAAATCGCGCAGGGTGGCCCAACTGGGGGCCTTGCGCAGGTCCAGGTTCAGGCCTTCTTCTTCGGCAAACCCCAGTTCACGTGCAATAATCAGCGGGGCGGCATCCACCAGCGAGATGTATCCGGCCGTCAGGGTCAATGTCATGACAGCAACCCCGCTGCGGTGACCAGGGACTGTGCCACGTCGATCATCTTCTTGCCTTGGTCCATCGCCGTCTTGCGCAACAGGGCATAGGCCTCGTCCTCGGACACACCGCGGGCCTTCATCAGGATGCCCTTGGCGCGATCCAGGGTTTTGCGCTCTTCCAGCGCCAGCTTGGTCGCCTCCAGTTCGGTACGCATCCGCTGGAACATGTGGAACCGGGTGATGGCCGCATCCAGAATTGGCTTGATCCGGTCGGCGCGCATCCCATCCACAACATAGGCAGACAGGCCCGCCTCGATTGCCGCTTTGGTTAGGGCATCATCTGACCGGTCCACGAACATCGCCACAGGACGGTCCATCGGCCCCGAGGCCAGCGCGAGCTCCTCAAGCGCATCGCGTGAGGGATCGGTCATGTCGATCAGCACCACATCCGGGTCGCGCTGTGCGATCCGGCGGGACAGGCCAGATTCCTCGGCGATTACGGATATATCGTAATCCCCTGAGCTGTTTAGGCTATCGACGATTTGCATGGCGCGGTCGCGGTCTTTTTCGACCACGATGATAGAGAGGCGGCTTGGCACTTTGGCTGGTTCCCGAGTGTTTCTTGCTTCGGGATACTCAGCAAGAAGCGGCGCTCAAAGGGATGTTAGGCGAAAATTGCGCTGCAATGCGGCATTTTCTTTTTGGGTGCCTAATAAATGGGCGGTTTGGGCCTAGAAGTCCAGGCCAAGGTCCAGCGTGCGGACCGAATGGGTCAGCGCCCCGGACGAAATATAATCCACCCCGGTTGCAGACACCTCGGCGATGCGGTCCAGACGCATATTGCCCGATGCTTCGAGCACCAGCGCGCCGTCCACCATTTGCACGGCCTTCTTCAGCGTTGGCGTGTCCATGTTGTCCAGCAGGCAAACGTCCGCGCCGCCGGTTTTCAGCGCTTCGGCAAGCTGTTCCAGCGTGTCGACCTCGATCTCGACGCTCACCATGTGCGAGGCATTGGCTTTGGTCGCTTCAAGAACAGCGGTGATGCCCCCGGCTGCGGCGATGTGGTTGTCCTTGATCAGGATCGCGTCGGACAGGGAAATCCGGTGGTTGAAGCCCCCGCCGTGCAGGACGGCTTGTTTCTCAACGATCCGCAGGCCAGGCGTGGTTTTGCGCGTGCAGGTGATACGGGTGTTCGTGCCCTTGGTTTCCGCAACAAAGCCAGCGGTCATGGTGGCGATCCCGGTCAAGCGCCCGGCAAAATTCAGCGCCACGCGTTCCCCCGACAGGATCGAGGCCGCGCTGCCCTTGATTTCCATCAGGGTGTCGCCGGGTTTGCAGGGGCTGCCGTCGGCCAGAAGGGTTGTGATCTCTAATGCGGGATCGACCAGATGAAAGGCGATCCGGGCGATCTGCATCCCCGAGACAATGCCGGGCTCGCGGGCGTTGATCCGGGCGGAGTAGGTGGTGCCTGCGGGGATTACTGTGCGGGTGGTGATGTCACCATACTGTCCCAGATCCTCGATTAGTGCGTTGCGGACCATGGGTTCCAGGATCAGGTCGGGCAGGGGGGAGAATTGGGTCATTGGTCAGCTTTCACGGCTGCGGCGCGGATCTCCAGCGCCTGGTCCAGGGTGATTTGAGTCCGAACGGCCTGCGCCTTGCTGTCAGGGAAGTCGCTGCGGCAATGGGCACCACGTGATTCCTCGCGTGCAAGAGCGGCGGCAGCGATCAGTGTCGCGGTGGCCGTCATGTTCAGGAAACACAGGCATTCGGGGTTATCATGTTCCAGCTGCGCAATCACTTGCAGGGCTTTGCGCAGACCTTGGGCGTCGCGCACAACACCCACGTTATCCGTCATGCAACGGCGCAGGGTGTCGATGGCCCCCACAGGCGGGGTTGGGCCGCCGGGGGTGAAGTGCAAGTCTAGACGCGCGGCCTGAGTGGTGTCGGTCAGCGACGCGCGGATGCCCTCGGCACAATGATGCGCATAGACCAACGCCTCTAACAGTCCGTTCGAGGCCAGTCGATTCGCACCGTGCAGGCCGGTCGAGGAGGCCTCGCCGCAGACCCACACATGGCCCAGGTTCGCGCGGCCCTCGGTGTCGGTGGAAACTCCGCCCATATGGTAATGCGCAGCTGCGGCCACGGGGATCGGTTCCTGTGCAGGATTGATGCCTGCGCGCGCGCAGGCCTCGGCCACGGCGGGGAACTGGGTCAGAATTTTGTCCCCCAGCGCATCACGCGTATCCAACATGGGGCGGTTGCCCGCCTGCGTCTGCGCATAGATCGCGCGGGCGACGATATCACGGGGCGCCAGTTCGGCGTCGGGGTGTTCGTCCAGCATAAAGCGCGTGCCGTCGCGATTGATCAGGATTGCGCCCTCGCCGCGCAGGGCCTCGGTGGCCAGGGGGGCAGGGTCTTCGCCCATGTCGATGGCGGTGGGGTGGAATTGCACAAACTCAGGATCGCCGATCAGGGCACCAGCGCGGGCGGCCATGCCGATCACCTGGCCACGGATACGCGGCGGGTTTGTCGTCAGTTTGAACAGACCACCCGATCCGCCACCCGCCAGCAAAACAGCAGGACCACGCAGCATGATGGGCTGCGAGCGATCATCGCCAGAGGTTTCGATCTGCACGCCGGTGACCGTGCCGTCCTGTACCTCAAGTGCAGAGGCCATAACGCCTTCGAGTACCTGAACCGAGGGGGTTTCGACAACCTGCGCGATCAGCGCTTTCATGATTTCGGCACCCGCCTGATCGCCTTTGACACGTACGACGCGGGCAAAGCTGTGCGCCGCCTCGCGCGACAGCACATATCCGCCGTTTTCGTCGCGATCAAAGGGCGTGCCCATCTTGGTCAGACCCAGGATATGGTCGCGGGCCTCGGAGGTCACAAGGGTTGCAACGGCGTTGTCGACGGTACCGGCCCCCGCGTTCACCGTGTCTGTGGCGTGGGACTCGGGACTGTCTTTGCTGGCCATAGCGGCGGCAACGCCGCCCTGCGCCCAGGCAGAAGAGGCCCCTTCGCCCAGTTTCTCGGGCGAGATCATAACCACAGGTGCCGGTGCCAAATCCAGCGCGGCATAGAGCGCGCCCATTCCGGCGCCGACAATGATGACGCGATCCGTGTTGACCACTTCCATGGGTGGATTTCCTTAGATGCCCAACTCGCGGGACAGATCAATCATCCGCTGAACAGCCAGCTTGGCTTTTTCGGCCACCTGTTCGTCAACTTCGACCTGGCCGCTCATTGTGTGAAGGGCGTAAAGGACTTTCTCCAGCGTGATCTTCTTCATGAAGGGGCACATGTTGCACGGGCCGACGAAATCCACCTCGGGCAGTTCATCCGAGATATTCGAGGCCATCGAACACTCTGTCACCAACATCGCCTTTTCGGGCTTTTCGTCCGTGACGTATTTGATGATCCCGCTGGTCGAGCCCGAGAAATCCGCCTCGGCCACCACGTCGGGGGGGCATTCGGGGTGGGCAATGATGCGGGTATCGGGGTTCCACTCGCGGAAATCTTTCAGATCTTGCGCGGTGTATTGTTCATGCACGATGCACGAGCCTTCCCACCAGACCACGTTCTTTTCCGGGACCTGAGCGGCGATGTTCTGCGCCAGATACTGATCGGGTGTCATGATGATCGTGTCTTCGGGCAGGGCAGCAACGATCTGCGCGGCATTGGACGAGGTACAGCAGATGTCCGAGGCGGCCTTCACCTCGGCTGTGGTGTTCACATAGGTGACGACCGGTGCGCCAGGATATTTGGCGCGCATCTGGGCGATGCCCTCGGCGGTGATGGATTCAGCCAGGCTACAGCCTGCTTCCATGTCTGGGATCAGCACGGTTTTCGACGGGTTCAGGATCTTCGAGGTTTCGGCCATGAAATGCACGCCACACTGGACGATGACGTCTGCCTCGACCTCGGTGGCCTTGATGGCCAGTTGCAGGCTGTCGCCCACAAAGTCGGAAATACCGTGATAGATTTCAGGCGTCATATAGTTATGCGCCAGGATCACCGCGCCGCGCTTTTTCTTGAGCGCGTTGATGGCAACCACATAGGGTGCATAAATGGCCCAATCGGCGGGCGTTACCACCCGGTCCATGCGGGCGTAGATGTCCTGAGTGGCCTCGGCCAGCTCCATGGACGGAGCGAGATCATAGTGTTCGGCCAAATCGGCGCGAACCGTCGTAAGATCGAGCAACCAGCTATCCTCCAGCTATGGCATGGGGGTGCTTCATAAGGTGTATCCACGGTATTTTCCAGAAGAATGCGGCGCTGCGGCAGATTTTCTGCAAGGTTTACCGGTCTTGTGGCACCAGAAGAGGCGCGCGGCTGCGGGCATTCCCGGCCTCGGCTGCTTTGCGCATCAGGCGCAGCAGTTCGGCTTTTTCCTCTGCGCTAAGGCCGGTCAGGATCTCGTCCTGAAGCGCCCAGACGATGGGGGTGGTGGTCTTCAGTACCTCTTGGCCTAGCGGTGTAAGGCTAAGAATGCGGGCGCGGCGATCCTTGGGGCTGACCTTGCGTTCGATCAGCCCCTTATTTTGTAGCCTATCCAGAACGGCCCCCATCGTCACACGGTCATGTGCGATCAGCCCCGCAAGCGTCGCCTGATCCACGTCTGGATTGGAATGCAGCGCCGACAGTGCTCCGAATTGTACCGGGGTCAGGTCCAGCTCGGCTTCTTTCATCTTCTGGGCAAATACGGACGAAGATATCTGGTGCAGCCGCCGGATCATGTGGCCAGCCATGTTGTAAAGCTCGTTCATGATGCGCTCCTCGGGTTTGCTAGACGGTCCGTTGTGGATGGCTGTGAACATAGCATGGTGAGAAATGATTGACGAGTGTACTAATGATAAGTACACTTACATAAATTTTGGAATCACCGTGTTGACCGATTGGGAGGAAAATCATGGCTGAACAGCTTGGAACTCTAGAAGAACTACCGCAGGACTATCGCGATGCGATGACTGAGGCGGGTGTTGCTCCGTTGTGGCCGATGATGCGCAACGTGTTGCCGCATGGAAAGCCGAACCCAACCACGCGGGCGGGGTATTGGAACTATGAAAACCTGCGCCCGCTGCTGCACCGCGCAGGCGAACTGACCCCGGTTGAGAAAGCCGAGCGCCGCGTTCTGGTTTTGTCGGATCCGGGCCGCGGGGCAGGGGCGATGCAGGCGACCGCCTCGATCTATCTGGGGATGCAGTTGTTGCTGCCGGGCGAAACTGCGCCGGCCCACGTGCATACACCCTCGGCTGTGCGGATCATTGTCGAAGGCAAGGGAGGTTTCACCGTTGTCGATGGCGAGCGTTTGCCAATGGAAGAGGGCGATCTGGTCCTGACGCCGGGCGGCGACTGGCACGACCACGGCCATGACGGCACCGAACCCGTCGTCTGGCTGGACGCTTTGGATCTGCCGCTGTTTTACTATCTTGAAGGGTCCTATGCGACCGAGGGCCCACTACAGGCCCAACGCAACCGTCCCGATGCCAGCCAGGTGGAATACCTGTCCTCGGGTCTGGTCCCCAGCCGCAAACTGGGCGGTGGCGCGCGGAAATACCCCATGGTCCGCTACCCCTGGCCCCGCACCGAGCAGGCCCTGCGCGAGGTCGTCAAATATTCGGACGACGGCATCGCCGAGCTGGACTATGTGAACCCGG
This sequence comes from Thalassovita sp., assembly GCA_029212905.1. GTDB lineage: Bacteria > Pseudomonadota > Alphaproteobacteria > Rhodobacterales > Rhodobacteraceae > Thalassobius. Next base: position 3,803 of record JARGPB010000017.1, on the reverse strand, counting down.
AAACAGGCGCCGACGTGCTGCCAACGATGGGATTCACCGCGATGATGATCCCGGCTGGCGCCAAATCCACCCCGCCGCTGCAATCGTCCTCGGCTGCCTTCCATGTGGTCAAGGGACGTGGCAAAACCACCATTGATGGCGAGGTATTCGAGTGGGGTCCCAAAGATACCTTCTCGGCCCCCGTTTTTGCGGAAATCACACACGAGGCCAGCGAAGAAGCCTTCCTGGTCCGGGTACATGACCGCCCGCTACAAGAGAAACTTGGCTACTACGAGGAACGCGCACGATGAGCAGCTACCTGTTCGAGACCCCCGAAATTCAGTCCATCCCCGTCAAGGGCGAGGACGCTCAATACCCGATCAACCGTATCTTTTGTGTGGGCCGCAACTATGCCGCCCATGCCGCAGAAATGGGCGTCGAAGTGGACCGCGAAGCGCCGTTCTACTTCACCAAATCGCCCTCGGCGAATTTGGCCAGCGGCGAAACCATGCCCTATCCGCCGGGCACCGAGAATTTTCACTATGAGATGGAACTGGTGCTGGTGATTGGCAAGCCCGCCTTCCGCGTTCCCGTGGCCGAAGCGGCGGATAAAATCTATGCCTATGGCTGCGGCCTGGACATGACCCGCCGCGACCTGCAACTGGCCGCCCGCGCGAAACAGCGCCCCTGGGATCTGGGCAAGGACGTCGAAGGCTCGGCCGTTTTTGCGCCGCTGACCAAGGCCGCCGACCTGGGCGATCTGGCCGAACAGCGCATCCACCTGGAAGTCAACGGCGAGACCAAGCAAGAGGCCCAGCTGAAGGATCTGATCCACAACGTTCAGGAAATCGTGGCCGATCTGTCGAAATACTACCATCTGGTGCCCGGTGACGTGATCATGACGGGGACGCCGGCGGGTGTTGGTCCTGTTGTGGCAGGTGACAAAATCACCGGCGGCGTGGACGGGCTGGACCCGATCGAGCTGACCATCGGCGACCCCGAGTAATCGGGCTCCCATTAACGGAATTTCATGGACGGGGTGCAGCCAAGGGCTGGCCCCGAACGGAGGAGACGTACCATGAGTGAAGATCGTATTCTTATTGCCGGTGGCGGCATTGGCGGCTTGGCAACAGCCATTGGCTTGGCCCAAAAGGGCATCAAATCGCTGGTGCTGGAAAAGGCACCCGAGCTGGGCGAAATCGGCGCAGGCATTCAGCTGGGTCCGAACGCTTTCCATGCGTTTGACTATCTTGGGGTGGGCGACGCCGCCCGCTCGATGGCGGTCTACATCGACAACCTGCGCTTGATGGACGCCATTTCCGGCGATGAAATCACCCGCATTCCGTTGGATGACGAGTTCCGCGCCCGGTTCAAAAACCCCTATGCCGTTGTTCACCGGGGTGATCTGCATGGCGTGTTCCTGCGTGCCTGTCTGGAACACGATCTGGTTGACCTGCGGACTTCGGCGGCCGTCGAAGACTACGAACAGGACGGCAGCAGCGTCACCGCGATCCTGCACAATGGCGAGCGCGTGACCGGCAAGGCCCTGATTGGCGCAGACGGCCTGTGGTCGAACATCCGCAAGCGTGTGGTGGGCGATGGCGCGCCGCGTGTGTCGGGGCATACCACCTATCGTTCGGTCATTCCGACCGAACAGATGCCCGAGGATCTGCGTTGGAACGCCGCCACCCTGTGGGCCGGCCCCAAGTGTCACATCGTGCACTACCCGCTGTCCGGCTGGAAGGTCTTTAACCTGGTTGTGACCTATCACAATGACGCTGCTGAACCCGTTGCCGGCCTGCCCGTCACCAACGAAGAGGTTGCCCGCGGGTTTGAACACGTGAACCCGATTGCGCGTCAGATCATCGAAAAGGGCAAGGATTGGAAGCTCTGGGTCCTGTGCGATCGCGAGCCGGTCTCGAACTGGATCGATGGGCGTGTGGCGCTGTTGGGCGATGCGGCCCACCCGCAGCTGCAATATTTCGCTCAGGGGGCCTGTATGGCGATGGAGGATGCCGTCGCTCTGGCGCATCTGATGGGGGATAATTCCACCGATATCGAGAAAACACTACAGACCTATCAGGGGATGCGCACCATGCGGACCGCGCGTATTCAGTTGCAATCTCGGGAAATCGGCCAGCATATCTATCACCCCGCCGGGGCCCATGCTGAGCTGCGCAACGCGATCATGCGGGCTAAAACTCCGAACGATTGGTATGATAACGTCGAATGGCTGTATGGCTCGACCGGGTTGGACGGGGTTGTCTCGCCCGAGACTTTGCCGCGCTAAGCCCATCAAAAGCAATCTACAGGGGGTCCCGTGTTGGGGCCCCTTTTTCGTGATGACGTAGGGTTCTGGCACAAGCGCTTGACCCTGCCTGTGCATACGCCTTTCCTTAAGAAAATCAGGAGAGGCACAAATGCAAAATACCATCTGGAGCGTACCCGTTTCCATCGAGATGATGAACAAGATGGGGCAGAGCTGCGCCAACGGACATCTGGGGATCGAAATATTGGAGGCCGGCCCGGATTACCTTAAGGGGCGGATGCCAGTGGATCACCGTACGAAACAGCCGGGCGGTATTCTGCATGGCGGCGTTTCGGTGGCTTTGGCAGAAACGTTGGCCTCTTGGGCGGGCAGCTTTGTTGTGGATCCGGCGAAATCCAGCTGCGTCGGGCAGGAAATCAACGCAAACCATATCCGCCCAATGAGCACAGGATGGGTTACGGGTGTCGCGCGTCCGGTTCATCTGGGGCGACGCAGTCATGTCTGGGAAATCCGGATCACCAATCACCAGGATAAGCTGGTGTGCATTTCACGTATGACGCTGGCGGTGATTGATCGCCCGGTCGTAGCACAAGGGAGCAAACCAGCATGAGCATTTTTGACAAAGACTTGTTTCTCGCGGGGCTGGAGTAGCGCAAGGCCACACGTGGCGCGAATATGTCGCAAAGAACCTGGCAGCCGCAGACGACTTCACTCAGCCGTTCCAAGAAGCCATGACAGCTTGGTGCTGGGGGTTCGACATTGTCCGTGGTCATATAAAATGGGACATCAGAGCGGTTTGAGCTTTGAAGGCTCTGGCTCGTTTGTGTGATTGATTATGCGGCTTGTTTTTGATGTTGCAAGCGGCGTTGTCGGATTGTCTGTTTCTTGATCTTTTGCCTTTCTCTCAGGATGGCTTTGTCGCGTCGGCAGTAGACGTCGGCTGGTGTGACGTTGTTCAGGCTCTCGTGGTAGCGTTCGTTGTTGTAGTAATCGACGAAGGCCCCGATCTGGCGTTCGAAGTCACCGGGTAGAGAGTCGTTTTCCAGTAAAACCCGGTTCTTCATTGTGTGATGCCAACGCTCGATCTTGCCCTGGGTTTGCGGGTGAAACGGTGCACCGCGAACGTGATCCATTTTGTGATCTTCCAGCCATTCGGCCAAATCACCGGAGATGTAACAAGACCCGTTATCACTGAGCAGACGTGGCATGTGGCGAACGACGGCATGGTCGCACCCTGATGCCGCCAGAGCCAACTCAATCGTCGCGGTCACATCCTCCGTCCGCATGTTCGTGCAAAGTTGCCAACCAATGATGTAACGACTGTAGTCATCCAGGATCGTGCGGAGATAAAACCAGCCCCAGCCAATGATTTTGAAGTAGGTGAAATCGGTTTGCCACATCTCGTTGATGGCAGTCGTTTTGTCCGTGAACTCGTCGGCTGTTTTGATCACGACGTAGTCTGGCGTGGTAATCAGATTGGACCTGTCACGTATTTATGCCGCCCCGGGTGCTCGTTTAAGCCACCTTGCGTTCGAAGGCGACGGGGCTTTTCCAG